>CAVOGS010000018.1:0-362710 GCA_963695575.1 uncultured Chloroflexia bacterium | reverse complement strand
TAGTAGGCACGCATTATACAACCAGAACAAACACGCTCGAAATATTGGGGTCGGTACACAACGCAAAAAAGGGCTTGCTTGCACAAGCCCTTAAATAGTTTGTATTTTAGTTTACGACTAAATTCAGATCAATACAGCTAACACTGTACAGCTAACACTATTTGTCCAAATCAAATTCGAGTTAGTCGAATAGACCAGCCGCAGGATCGCTGATGCTATCAGTGGATCCACCAGGAAATGAATTTGTTCCTGTATTAGCAGTGGCCGGGCCGAGTCGTTGCCATAGCGTAGCAAGTGTATACGTCGTGATTTCTGGGGCTGCATAGCCGTTGGTCACTGGCTGTTCGGCCGAAACCAGGTTCATGTTATTTTTACTCATATGATTCCCTCGCAATAAAACTTTTATTTGTTGCAAATGCATCTTACCAATAGTTTTGAAAGATTGCAAGCACCAACATACGGCATTCACGCAACTATCGCGAACACTTCACGGACAATTATCCACATTTCCAGTCAGAACTCCAAATAATTAGCGTGGGTCGTGCCTAACATACCACCGAATCCATGCGTTTTCTAGTGTATTGTACTGCCCCGATACCCAAGTTGATACAGTTGTAGCCAAAAGACCCACAATTCCAAAAACAACATCTTTTACCGAAGCGTTGTTTTGAATACGTATCGATTACTTTTGCGGCGTTTTTGCAGCGCTACTGCAACACAAGGCTCAACAGCTTACAAGTCGTGTAAAGCGCCAACTGTTTCGAGATACGGTATCACACCCCAGAATTGTTTTAACGCCTCATATTCACGCACAAACTGCGGATCGCCGGGGGCAGTCGTTTTAACAGCCCGGATCAGGTTGTTCTTGGGCGTGTGTTCGGCCGAAACGAACTCGATCACCTCTGTCCGGTAGCCCATGATGCGTAAAATCAGCGCACGGAACGCATCAGTCAGGATCGTGCCCAGTTCTTCCTGCAAGATGCCATGCCGCTGAATCGGCCAAAACGGAGCTACAACCTCATTCTGCGCCAACTGCGCCTGCAAATTGTGATGACAACACGGTGCTGCCAAAATCAGCTTGCTACCCCAGCCGATACCCTGCGCCAACGCCTCATCGGTCGCCGTGTCGCAGGCATGTAGCGCAATCACGACATCGGGCGGCGTGTCAGGCTTGTAGTCGATGATGCGCGCATTGACAAACTGCATCTCATGCCAGCCCAATGCGTCCAGCTTTGCAGCGTGACGCGCCATTAAGTCGCTTTTCAAATCGACACCGGTCAATGTCGCATTCAGCCCGCGCACATCGCGCAAATAATGGTAGGCCGCAAACGTCAGGTAAGCACTTCCGCAACCCAGATCGACCACATTGAGCGGAGCATCGCCCCATTGATCGAGCGCATCGCTTTCGGCCAGCAAGCGCACAAATTCGTTGATTTGCTTGTATTTGCTGTACAGCTTCGGCCGAATCTTGCCCTCCGCCGTCATAATTCCGACCGCTTTTAGAAATTCGGCCGATTGATCATCAGTCAGCGGACGATCTTTACTGCGGTCATGACTCAAATCAACCACGCGTGGCGCTTCGGTTTTGCGATGACGATGGACGATTGCTCTGCCTTTTTTCGTAAACTGAACGGCAATGTCGCCATCCTCAAACTTGAGGACAATACTCTTGAACGCTTGATCCAGTAATGCATCCAGCGGTTCTGCTAGTTCACCTACAGCAAAATTCTTGACGATGTTTTGTTGCGCATCGAAATAGGAAAACTGGAGCTGGCGTTGATCCTTGATCTGAATCGGCCGAATCGTCACCTCACGCCAAATGGGTGGGTCACCTCTGCGCTGGCCTTTGAATACAGCTTCGACAAAGCCGGTTGAGGCGATCTGGGTCTGGACAAGGGTGCGGTAATCAGTGCTCATACAGCGAATTGTAACGACGATTGTCCGATCACGCCGCCCACGTGAGTAGATGGCGAACATGAACAAGCCGTGTTGCGCCGCTGTGAACTGCATCGTTATAATCTGGACAAGCTATGAAACATAACTTGTTGGTTCTCATTCTTATACTCACATTTGGCATCGTCGCCTGCGATGACCTGTCGATTCAAGATTCGGCGCAAGCTGTGCCGCCCACCCGGACAGCCATGCCGACAGCAACAGCCCTTTCAGCGCCGTCTGGCTCGGAAACGGTGGGCGTCACCTTCCTACGTACCTGGGAACAAGGTGATTACGCCACGATGTACGCGCAACTGACCAATCGCAGTCAAGCGCTGGTCGATTTCGACACGTTTGTCGATGCGTATACGAGTACGTTGAACGAGGCACGTGTGGTGACGTTGCGTGCACAACCATTGGCGGCGAGTCAGACAGGCAATTCGGCCGAAATTGCATTCCGCACCCTGCTCGAATCGTCCGTCGTCGGCACGATCAATCGCGACAACGCCATGAATCTCGTCTACGAAAACGGACGCTGGGGTATCAACTGGTTTGAAGGATTGATTTTACCTGAATTGGCCGGTGGCAATCGTCTGCAAATGGAATTCTACCCGGTAGAACGGGCGGCGATCTATGACAAAAACGACCGGCTGTTGGCAACGCAACGAGACATCATTCGCGTCGAAGTGATCCCGGCCCAGTTACAGGACGAAGCGGGATTTCTAGCCGCTGTCAGCCCACTTCTGGGCAAGAGTCAGGCCGAAGTCCGGGCGATTTACGCCAACAACCCACCCGAATGGCGCACAACGCTGGGCGTCGTGCCCAAATCAACCATCGAAACCAATTTCCAGAGCCTATCGCCTTACTTTGGCTTTGGACTCGAAGTGCCGGGCGGCAACGGACGCACCTATCTCGTCGAACAGGGCGCTGACGACACGACGATTCCGATTGCACCGCATTTGATCGGCTACACAGGGCCAGTCCCCGGCGCACAAGTTGAATCATATCTGTTGCAGGGCTACCAACCAGATGATCGCATCGGCTTGACCGGCATCGAAGCGTGGGCCGAGAATTATCTGCGCGGGACGTCGGGTCGGTATTTTACGCCTCGTGTCGCCCGCTGGCACCGATTTGGGTATCTTGCAGGAAGTTGAAGCACGACCAGCACGCAATGTCCACGCGACATTTGAATCAGAGTTCCAGATGGCGGTTCAGGCCGCACTGGAAGAAGCGATTGCCTCCCATCCGTTGGCCGAACGGGGCGCAATTGTCGTGATGAATGCCAACACAGGCGACATTCACGCCATGGCGACCTATCCGACCTACGATCCGACGCTGTTTAACGAGATTCGGCCGAATACCAACGATCTCAGCGCCGTGCTCAACGATCCCACACGACCGCTACTCAATCGTGCGGCGCAAGGCAACTATCCACCCGGCTCGACGATGAAAATCGTCACCATGTCCAGCGGTCTGCAACACGGGCTGTTTACACCCGACACACTCTACAACTGCACCGGCGTCTGGACAGAACTCGGCCCCGAATTGACCAAATATGACTGGTTGCTCTCCGGACACGGCACGCTGTCGTTGCAGCAAGCGCTGACCCGTTCGTGCAACCCCTATTTTTACCACGTCGGCTACGACCTCGATTCCGTTGATCCATTCCTGTTTCCCGCGACAGCCAAAGCGTTTGGGCTGGGTCAGCCAACCGGCATTCAAGGCATCCCGGAAGAATCAGGCACTGTGCCTGATCCTGATTGGAAGTTCAATGCGCTGGGCGAAGGTTGGTCACCGGGCGACGCCGTGAATATGGCTATTGGACAGGGTTTCATGCTCGCCACGCCGTTACAAATGGCGATGGTGACAGCGTCAATTGCCAACGGTGGCACGATTTATCAGCCTAATTTGATCGACCGCATTGAAGGCGGCGGCGGTGTCCCGGAAGAAATCGTCCAGCCGGTTGTCAAGGGAACGGTGCCACTTTCGGCCGAACAGATCGCGTCTGTGCAACAAGGCATGAACGATGTGACCGATGGTCGTCAAGGCACAGCTGCCGAAGCATTTCGTGGTTTCCCCTTTTCTTCAGCGGGCAAAACCGGCACAGCACAGGTTCCTGACCCCATGGCGCGCCACACGCCTGGTTCACCGCCTACGCACCGACAAGTGCCACGACAACGCCCGATGATGTCTTTGCGGGTCACCCGTACCATTACAAATCCGGGGAAATTTCCCGAACCTGGTGAGGCATGGACAATAGTAGGCGGCGCAAAACAGATCGGAAAATAACCGTAATGATCGGCAAGATCATAACAGCCGGGCTGACCGTATTTATAGGCTTCCTCCCTGGCAAAGTTTTCTTTAAGCAGGGCACCGATCTGATCCTCGCAGTAATCCCCGCACACGTCTTCGATGCGTTCCAGATCACTGACAGAAGATAATTGGCTCGTCAACACCATCGTGGCACCACGCGCAGCCGCTTCGTCAGAGTTTGGCAAGTTAGCCGGTATGCCAGTATAGTAAGTAACGGCATAATCGACCCCTTTCTTGACAGCATCCTTGCATGTATCGCTACCATCACAGAAAGGAATTGCCTTTGCAATGCCATCGGCGACTTTTTGTTTGCCGTCATGGTATCCGTCAACGATCACATCCCAGCCTGCTCCCACCATCGCCAAAAATCCGGAATCTTCGCAGTTCGTATTTTCGCCACATTCAACATACGTGAGCGGGCAAACTTCTTGCCTGGCGAATAATGTCCACTGGGGTCTTCATCAATAATCACACAAGCCCACTTGGTGCGAATTTCATAGGCAGGAGGTAGATAGGTATCCTCAAGTATTTCAATATCATACATGCTGGGAACATTGGATGCCAATGGTGGCGCATCAGAGTCTCCATATTGGGTCAGATGATACATATTCACCGTATTGGAAATATCATTGAATCCGCTCTCATCCATCAAGGCCAAAACGCGGACAGATAAACTGAACGGTTCACCCTGCGGGTAATCTAGAGCGAAATCGGAGTCTTGGTAATTTTTTCCTGGTCCTGAGTAGTTAGGATAAATTGGGTCTCCATCGTGATACAGTATCCTTCCAAAATCAAGCAGTAAGGTACCCTCATTTCCTCCGACGATTCCCTCTTTTACCGTTGAGGTGTAACACATTTTCAACAGGGTTGGGTTTGAATCTCTAAGGCCTGGGCCGTAAAAATCCTGTGGCCATAGCCAGGCAGATTTTTTTAGTTTCGGAAAGCGAGCTTGTTTGCCAGCGAATTTCATATTTCTGCTGGTCTAAAGGGATTATAAAATCTCCCAAAATGGTCATCTCATGCACCCAATCTCCAACGCCTCCATCCGTGCAGCCACCTTCGCCTTCAACAGAACAGACTGTTAATACCGTGCGGTGTACGTAGCGATCCAGGTCTCCCACATGAATCAGTTCTCGCTACCTTGCCAACCCCAAATCTCCAGGTGGACTTTCAAATCAGTAAGATGCCTAATTTCCACCAGATTATCAAGGTAGGTGTTCAGATTGAATTTAACACCGGAGCCGGGCAGAAACATGCGATCACCTTCAGGTACCCGAATAGCTTGAGAATCGTTGATCTGAACATATAGATAGGCGGTATCGAGATTAATGGGCAATACCAAATCACCCAGCTCATCGATCTTTGGATTTGTAGCCAAGCTAAAACGATCACTTGTACATTGGGTTTGATCTAATAGTAATGTTTTTGGAGGACCAGCCTTTTCACCGTAAACATTGAAGGCGGAAAGGTAATAACTAACGACTCCATATTGATCAGTATCCTCAAATGCCCAGCTTTCATCATCTTCATAGATCACCACTAAATGGCGGAAGGGTTACGATCCTCTCGAAATCACCACCTTCCCGAGAACGATAAATGAAAAATCCATCTACTTGACCAGATTTCTCAAATAGTGGAAGAGATAATTCTACTGTACAGCCGTTAACATGGCCGACGATATCGGGAGGTGCCGATATATAACCCTCTTCGCCAGGAGATGGTGATGGACTTGCTTGTTCGGGTTCTGCCTGGGTTAATCCCTCGTCAGGATCAGCAGAACCAATAGAATCATTTAAGCTGGAATTCTTTATGAAAAATTTTATGTCATTGATGAAATTCCATTTGGGAGGATTTTTTGATTCCAAATCTTCGACAGGAAGAGTTTCTATTTCAGCCGGCTATCACCTTGGGAGTCCAAAGCCGGGAATGATATTTAGATTGGTAATAGGGTCAGCTGGATTAGGAATGATGATTTGGCTGCCGGGTACAAGTGCCAGCTGTGGATCAAGTTCAGGGTTGGCTTGCTGGATTTCATCCAGCGAAAGACCAGTTTCCTGAGAGATATTTTCCCAGGTATTCCCCTCATCAACTGGAAAACGTGGTGAACCGTTTTTGAAGGGGGGACCTGCTTCTATTAATACCGCCTGGGATATTCCTGTATTACCAGACGCATCCATGGCCCGCGCCACCAGGATGAATGTACCAGGGAGTCCCGGCTGCCACTCCCAGAGGGTGAGATACTGCTGATTTGTCGGATTGTCTTCGATTTGTTGGGTACCGTACAACGTACCATTGACAAATAATTCAACGTTGGCGACTGGCTCAACACCTTTGAGGGCGATTTGAATTGGAATGGCAACATTGAGCGGCCAGACTGTATTATGATCGGGATGGGTAATACGCACCTGGATAGGCGTTGAACCAGGTGGCAATTGTTCATCCATGGATGGAATCTGCCGGAATCCATAATAGGCAGCAAAAACCAGTAATACCAAAATTGCGATTCCAATAATGACAATCACTAACCGTTTTTTTGTTGTTGTCATGCCATTTCTCCTTCGATGACAGGCAGCGCTGGATGGCAAATATCGTCAATTTTCAATTTGGTAGACGTTCTTAACCTGCCCGCATTATTTGTACCACTCTTTGAGGCAGCGAGGTTGTAGAATTGGGGGGGATCATGATTGCTTCTGGCACTGGCGGGGGATATCTTACAATAACGTTGAGAATCAATTGTTGCTTATCCCCTGGTATATGCTTTTTATATATCCATTCTTCGTGTTATTGCGGTGCAAATCCGGGCAGACTGGGCCTGCGACCGGGGACGGGGGACGGAAGACCGGAGCAGAATGCACCTGCAAGTGATCTGGAATTGTTAACTCGAATATTTACCACATAACTTCACTGCCTTTGGTTTAGCTTATTTAGAACTCTAATAAGCAAGATATTCGAGTCCCCCCCATCTCACAGAGAAAAAACCCTCAAGGATATGTGGGATTTCAATTTGAATACTGGATTTCCTTCTATTCAGGTTTGGAGGCAAAGCAGATCAAGCAGCGGGGAACCGGAGGCTGCTTGACACTGGCAGCTATGTTATGTACACTGGGGATTGGAGATTTGTGTTTTGAGGTTTGATCAGCATATAATATATAAAGATCTATCAAATTTGTACTCAAACTAACAGACTGGTAAATGGAAAAAAATGAGCGGACAGGATTATGATCGAGTGATCGCCCAGGAAAAGAAAGTCCTTGCTTCAATCCAAGAGCATTGTGAAAATATCATTCCTGAATTTAAAGAAATCATAGCGTTGTACATCAACGATTGGTCCATTGAACTCATGAAAGCCCATTGGACAGCCAAACCGGAGATCATTAAAAATCTTGGTCCCCAAAAGTCACAGGATATGAAAAAGGAATTCAAAGGGATTCTCGCATCATTGCCAGAAGCCGCAAATAAGCGCCTTAATGACCCTCAGATCTGGCTTCACCGGATAGAGATACCTCAATTTGAACTGACAGACCTTTCCTATTCCTACTACCTGGAAAAAAGATCAAAAAAATATATCAACCTGGCTATCAGGGAATTAATCGGCCTGGTTGGCGCTTTGCTGATCAAATATGGCTTCATAGAGGTTGAGAATGACTATGATTGGGAAATGACATCCGGTGATATTCCCCGCTACACCTATGATCTCCCGACCAGAGGAATTGAACATTACCAGCATCTAAACAAGCTCATGGAGCGCTATAAGAATCTCTTGATCGAATATGTCTATGCTTCTCAGAATCTCTGGAAAGCAGAACAGGCCAAAACAGCGGCTGAAGGTAATTAATTTCGGGATCAAGCCTGGATCTAACAATAAATAACAGCGTCCTTTTAAACCCTTCATTCAGCTTTTTTAGCTCGAGTCCCACCCGTCTCATAGAGAAAAAAACCACCTAAAAAAGGTGGTTTTTTGTTTTCATATACTTGCCTAGTGCTTTTTTCCTGACCTTTTTTACGCCCGACTATCCGGATCTCCCAATCCTTTTTATTCCAAAAAACCTAATAATCATGTATGGTTTTGATTTATTTATTTTCGATGTGTCCAGACCAGACCCAGCCGTTAATATCTTCGGTCCAGCTATGCCTTCTGGCCAGGATCCAATACCCGCTCCCACTCGCTCCGGGAGGGGGTGCACCATTCTTGCGTTGGGATTGGGTATATACTGATTCGTCGACTGCCAGGGTATAGACTACACTTCCGCCTCGGTCTGGAAGATCGCTATATAGTGATGTTTCTGTAGTGGCCTTGGCCACGGTAGGGATATTCTCACAATTCCCGTGCGTAGACACCTCTCCCTTTTTTACATGAAAACTGGGCCCGGAGGAACCAAAAGAAGTGAAATAACCACTTTCACTTTGATAGAGGACGACAAGGGTGGACGATGGAGTCAGGGTATGTAATGTTTCCATGAACTCAAAATCAGCATACCCGTTGATCTCATTCAAAGGGGTGAAAAAACACAGCGGGAAATCCCACACTTCACGTTCATCATATTTGGTCAGGCAGTCGTTACCCACGCTAGTGAGCGCTATCTGCCGGTAATCCACCCAACCCAGGGGCTGATTATTTTCAAGAAGCAAGGTAAAGGTCGGTTTGGTGATCACAGCCGGGTATGATTTCCCCGGCTCCATGGTTGGCAACACATGGTATGGATCAATAAAAGGCGCCGTGTAGATCCTGACTCCCGTTTCAGCAGCGGTTAAGTTGCAATCCGGAAGGCTGGCTGTGTTCCAATCGGTAGTTGGACTGGCAGCAAGAGAAACTGGCGTGGGTTCAATCGACCCGGTCGCAGTAAATGTCGCGGTATGCGTAGGCGTGATCGTGGGGCTGGTGGTTGGTGAGGGTGTGATGCTGAATGTCGCTGCGGCAGTAGGCGGGATCTCAGTCCATGTAGGAGGAAAAACGACCTTGGTCCTGGTTGGCGCAGGCGTGTTTGAAGGTGAGGCGGCAAACAGATCCAGGGGAGCGCAGCCACCCAATGTGATCAAGATCAGAATAAACAAAATCCAGCATGGTGATCCAACTCGTGAGAAGACGCAATCACGTTTCAGGATCCTGACTTCTTTATATATATCCATATCCCACTCCATATCTGAAACTCACACTGTCCTTTATGATTTACTTTACCAAATTATTACTCGCAACGTCATCCGATTGAGTATTGGCACGACCGATCAGGAATAGGGCGGGGGTAAGCAGCAGGCCTGATGTGGAGATCGCTGCCACCACCGAGACCAGTTTGGCGATCAAACCCACGCCTGGCCCTCCAGCAATCTGGCCAATGGCATCCACCTGTCCAGAGATCGATAACACCGTGGCCCGGGTCTCGGAGTCCAGGTTCTGGTTCACCCAGGCGGTATACATGGGTTCAGTGAGCGTCCTTAAGACCGAGATCAGGAGGTATATGGCCAGGGTAAGCCCCAAGTAGGGTGAGACGGCGAAACCGATCAGACCTACAGAGATCGCCCCCGTGACCAGGAGCATCGCCCTGCCAATAGCCAGGGGCTGGCTGGTATCAAGGCGTTTTTCCATAAAACGTATGGCCAAAATCGATGCCACCGTGCTGACTGCCCGCAAAGCAGCAAAAAAGGCGACCTGGGATCCGGCAAATATCCCGGAAATTTCAAAGTTGTCGATGAGATGTTTGACCCAAAGGCGGTCAAACCCTTCACTGTATAGACCAAAAAAGAGTCCTATGCCAAGGACCGAAATCAAGCGGGGGCGGGAACGTACGGCGCTGATCCCTTCTTTAAAGGTAAAAACCATCTGGTCCCAGGTATTGCGGTCTTCCCGGGGAGTTGGTTTAAAACCGGTTTCGGGCATGGTGAAGATCAAGACGATCCCCATCAGCACCAAACCCAATCCACCCCAGCGAATGGGAAAAGCCACGTTCTCTCCACCGACAAGGACAGCCAACCCTATACCGGCCAGAGAGGCATAAAGGCCGATTCGCGTGGCGCGCAGAAAAAGTTGATTGGCTTTTTCTTCGCCGATCTCATCGCTGATCCAGGCTTCTTCCGCACCACTGGTGAATGTATACCCTAGTCCCCAGATCACCTGGGCGATCAGGATAGGGAAAAAAGCCGGAAAGAACCCCATCAGGATAAATCCCAGGCCCATCAATATATAACCGATAATGATTGACAATTTGCGGGAATAGACATCAGCAATGATGCCCGTGGGGACCTCAAATACAAATGCGGACACTTCCAGGGCAGTCCCGATGAGGACAAGCTGAAGGGGCGATAAACCCGCATCCGTGACCTGGTACAAAGAAAATGCCACAAAGATCATCGGGAAAAAGATCGAGGCGGCTATTTCAATGAAAAGATAGATATGGGTTGGATTAAAGTTTCGTTTCATGGTTCAGCAATTATAAGAGCCTGGACAAGTTTAAAAAAAATCCGATGCCTGCAAATCCTTAGGGATCAATCAACTGATTATCAATCTGCCCTTAGTATAATCGGTATTATATTTCCAATGATTCCGGTGTATTCCTGGGACTGTTCTATAAAGATCAAAATATCCATGCTCTTGTTTTTGGTATACTCAGGACAAATCCCCACCAGGTATCACCCGGGGGGTTTAACCGCCTCCATGTCTACTTGATTTCAATAAAAATAAAATAGGACAGATAATGAATAAAAAACGCAAGATCCTGCTGATTGGATTGGTAATTATCGTGGCCGCCCTGGTTGCTGGAACCCTATGGCTGGCCTCCCCCAGGCCGGCACTTCCAGCAGCCCTTCAGGCTCTCAAGAGCGACGAACTGGTGGAAGTCACTTTCGACCCCTGGATCACTTTCAAGCCTTCCAGCAAACCCACCACCGGATTGATCTTTTACCCCGGCGGCCGGGTGGACGCCCGGGCTTACGCCGTGATATTAAGGGCAATCGCGGCCGATGGCTACCTGGTGGTTCTTCCCGAGATGCCTCTTGACCTGGCAGTCCTTAATGCCGATATTGCCGATCAGATCATTGAGGCTTATCCCGGAATCGACACCTGGGCCATCGGAGGGCACTCGCTGGGCGGCTCGATGGCCTCCCAATATGCCTCAAACAACCCCGAAAAGATCCAGGGTTTGATTATGTGGGGTTCCTATCCGGTAGATAATTCAGATCTAACCGGAGGAGATATCCAGGTTCTGCTGATCTACGGCAGCCTGGATACCGGATCAAATGATCCCGTGATCGAGGAGAAAAAGGTCTTGCTGCCGGATTCAACCACCTATATTCGCATTGCAGGCGGCAACCATCATCAGTTCGGGGATTATCAGGACGATTCAAATGATCCCCTGCCCACCATTTCCAGGGTAGACCAGCAGGATCTGACCATCCAGGGTACATTGGATCTGCTAAAGACTATTTCACCTTGAGGCAGCAATATGCAAGATTTCAGGGATAAGGTCATCGTCATCACCGGAGGGGGATCTGGTCTGGGACGGGAATTCGCCCTTCAGCTCTATCGATCCGGCGCCCGGCTGGCCCTAGGCGATCTGGACCAGGGCGGCCTGGAAGAAACGCTCCAGATCAGTGGTGATCCGGGGGAGCGGGTCAAGCTCTTTCAAGTTGATGTCTCCCATCAAAACGCCGTGGAGCAATTTGCGCGGGATGTAGAATCCCAGCTGGGTCCGGCGGACATGCTGATCAACAATGCCGGGATCTGTTTGATTCCGCAGACTTTTGAAGATACTGCAGATGAGCAGTTCAAGAAAGTGATTGAGGTCAATATGTGGGGTCCTTTTTATGGGATCCGGGCTTTTTTACCTCAGCTAAAAACCCGGCCGGAAGCCAGCATTGTGAATATTTCCAGCCTGGCGGGTCTGGTTGGGTTATACGGACATGCTGCCTACAGTATGAGCAAATCCGCCCTGCGCGGCTTTTCCGAAGCCCTGCAAGCTGAGTTGACGGGCACCCAGGTTCATCTTCTATTGGTCCATCCCGGCGGTGTTAAGACCAACCTGATCAAAAACGCCCCCAACCTGGAAAACAGCCTTCAAGAAAAAGCCCATAAAAACTTCACCGATTTATCTTTCCTGACCCCGGAAAAGACAGTTTCCAGGATCCTCAAAGCGGTTCAGAGAAAGAAAAACCGGGCCATCATTGGATTGGATGCCCGTCTGATCCTCTTGCTTCGGGCGCTTTTTCCCCACCGAATCCCAAATATCCTCAGAACAATCTTCAGCCAGGCCAATTTCAAGGATGACCCAGTTTGGAGGAAGGACCGAAAATGACCTCTACTTCAGAAAATACGCTGACAGGAAAAGTCTGCCTGGTAACCGGAGCCACAGCCGGAATTGGCAAAATCACCGCAGCAGCCCTGGCAGGACAGGGAGCAGAGCTGGTGGTGCATGGCAGGAGCAAGGCCAAGGCAGAAGAGACCGTTCAGGAAATCAAAGCAGCAACGGGAAACCAACAAATCAGCTATCTGCTGGCTGATTTTTCAGATCTGGATCAGGTCCGGGATCTGGCGAAAAACTTTCAGGACCGTTTTCAGCACTTGCACCTGCTTCTGAATAATGCGGGGGGGTTTTTTAACAAAAGGACCCTTACTTCTTACGGTGTAGAAATGACCTTCCTGGTCAACCACCTGGCTCCATTTTTACTGACCAATTTACTGTTGGACACACTGAAAGAAAGCGCCCCCTCCCGGATCATCAATGTTTCCTCCGAGGCCCACCGCCAGGACAGGATGAATTTTGAGGACCTGGATTTTAAAAAGGGATATTTCGGTATCAAAGCCTACGCCCGATCCAAACTGGGCAACATCCTTTTTGGCTATGAACTGGCCCGCCGCCTGGAAGGAACCGGAGTGACAGTGAACTCCCTGCACCCCGGCCACATCGCCACCGATATCTGGAAAACAAATTTTGGCTTGATAGGACCAGCGTTGAAGCGGATCATGGGATTCTTTTCACTGACACCCGAAGAAGGTGCGGAAAACAGCATCTACCTTGCCAGTTCTCCGGAGGTTACAGGGATCAGCGGGAAATATTTTATCAAGTATGAACCCGCCCCCTCTTCTCCGCTTTCGTCTGATCCAGCTCTGGCTCGCCAGCTATGGGAGATCAGCGAAAAACTGACCGGGCTCAAAGCCAATTGATGTCTTGAAACTCGGGTCCGTTACTCCCAGCGAAAGGTTAGTGAGGAGACCAGCACACCCGCGGCCAGCACCCCCAGCAGCACCCAGACCTCAGTCATGTGCTGGCTCCAGATCTCTCCGATCCATAAACCCCGTAACAGGGTGACCACATGGGTCAGGGGCAGGAATTTGGAGAAATTCCGCACCCCGGCGGGCAGGATCTCCAGTGGTATACCCGCACCAGACAGGAATAACATGGGGTAAAAGATCACCATACCCACCACTTGGGCGGTTCGGGCAGTGGGCATGACGGATGCCAGCACAAATCCCAGAGAGAAAAAGCTCAGGCTGCCGAGTATGAAAGCCAGGATCACGTCCAGGGCTCTGCCGTCGAAGCGTAGATTGTAGACCAGGTTGCCGGCCAGGATCAGCAGCAGCATGCCGGCTACCGTCATCAGGAAGAGCACCACCACCTGGCCGGCCAGGATCACATGGGGGCGCAGGGGCGTGATGCGCAGCCGGCGCAGGATGCCTTTTTCCCGGTAGGTTGCCATTGTGATATTCATGCCCATCAACCCGGTTGTACCGATGATCATCGCCGTATAAGCGGGTATGGAGACATCCACGGACCCATAGCCATTAAATAGGGGCGAAGGCTCGTTGCCGTAAATTGACCCGAACAGGAAAAGCATCATCAGCGGGAAAAGCAGGGTGAAAAATGCCCCCATCGGCTCCCGCAGGTATAATTTAATCTCGGTCCAGGTATATTTCAAAAAAGCGCGCATCTCAAACACTCCTTTCTTCCCCCATCGGGCGGCCGGTCAAGGTCAGGAAAACATCCTCGAGGTCAGGCAGTTCTGTGCGCAGATCGCTGAACACCACTCCTTTTTCCGACAGCCGATTTACAATCCCGGTCACGATCGAGGACGTATCCGGGGAGCCGCTGGCCGTTCCATATACAATCGTCTTCCCGCCCTGGTTTTCCACCTTCAAAATACCTGGCAAACCTTCCAATATTCCCGCGGTGTCTTTGTCTTTGGCCTTAAAAATGACCCGTTCACTGATTTCAAGGTCCCGGATCAAATTGGACGGGGTATCCAGAGCCACGATCTGCCCCCGGTCCATGATAGCCACCCGATCACACAGGCTCTCAGCTTCTTCCATGTAGTGGGTCGTGAGGAAGACTGTTTTTCCGCGCCGCTGCACACCCCGCACAAGATCCCAGATGGCATGGCGGGCATGCGGATCCAGGCCGGTGGTCAGCTCATCCAGGAAGATCAAACTGGGATCGTTCAGCAGCGCCAGAGCGATGAACAGGCGCTGTTTTTGCCCTCCTGAAAGCTTGCGGAAAGCGGTGTTCCTTTTTTCCATCAAACCCAATTCCTCCAGGAGCTCTTCCCAATCCACTGTATGTTCATAAAAGGAGGCATACATATCCAGGGCTTCCCAGACCTTAAGGTTATCCGGCAGGTGGGCCTGCTGCAGCTGGATGCCCAGCAGGGGGCGCAGCTGGCGCTCCTGGCGGATGGGATCCAGATCCAGGATCCGGATCTCTCCCCTATCACCTTCCCGCAGACCTTCCACGCACTCAATGGTTGTGGTTTTGCCTGCCCCGTTGGGGCCGACCATGCCGAAGATCTCTCCCTTCCTGCACCTGGAAGGATATCCCGTTCACGGCTTTGGTCTCTCGGTAGGTTTTATACAGATCCTTAACGCTGATCACTGTGTTCATTTTTTCCTCACTTTTTCTTCAAGATCTCTTCCAGGGCGCTGACATGCTCCTGGAAAACCTTCCTCCCCCCTGGGGTGGCAGAGATGAAGGAACGCGGTTTGCGGTCGACAAACTCTTTATTGATGGCGATGTAGTCAGCTTCCTCCAGCTTGCGCAGGTGGGCGCCCAGGTTGCCGTCGGTCACTTCCAGCAAATCCCGCAGGTAGGTGAAATCCACTGCGTCATCGGTTTTGAGGGTCACCAGAGCAGCCATAATACGAAGGCGGATCGGCTGGTGGATGATTTCATTCAACTCAGTCATAGCTCACCACCTGCTCCGAATAAAAAATCCCAGGGCCACCATTCCCCCGCCGCCGAGCACCGCCATCCAGAGATAGAAGAAATCCGGCAGCAGATAATACCCGATCAGTGCCAGGGCAGTGATGCCCAGGCCCCACCAGACCGAGGCAACCGACAGCAGCAGTCCCATCGCCACCCAGCCAATCATGACAAAAATGACAATGATCATGGCACCCTGTTTCATATCCGCTGGGGAGGCGACCAGCAGCAGCAACAAACAGTAAACCGCCAGCAGCAGCCAGAACCAGCCGATGCGTTTTCCAGTGTTATTGCCGGCGTTGCTGCGGAACTTGCGCCCGAGCCGGATACCCATCAGAACCGAGAGGCCTCCGCCGAGGATATCAAGGACCATCCAGATCAAACCTACGGTTTGGCCGCTGAAAAAGTGGTTAGCGGAAAAACCGACCAGCCAGACAAAACCCCAGATGATCAGGAAGATATAAGCCCCGCTGTTGGCAATCGAGCGGCGTGTTTTTTGAACCATGGCCTGGATGGCATCCAGGGCCTGCTGCGCATCATGAGGTGAAATGTCCATATTTTATCTCCTGTAGAGTACTATCTATTATAGATAACTCTGCTATATAGAGTACTCTACAATAAAAAACCCGGTTTGTCAAGACCCTTGTTAGATTTTATTAGCTTGAATTTCAGACAGATGAAAAGGGCTCTCCCCCCGAAAATCTGGGTGACGCCCATCAAAGTGCCAAAAGAGATCGAAGCCCTTTTACTATCCGGAATTTACTGGATGGTCCGCTCCGTCAACCATAACCGCTCCCTCCCTGCGGGTGGGTATTAAGCGTTCGCAGGGGCTGGTCAGATCAAGATCCTCAGCCGGTGATCATCTTTCCCACGTATATACGGCCAGATTGCGCAGAAAAGCCTGGTTGATGTCATTCTCATCATCAAAGTTATACAGATCAAACGATCCCAGGTCTGCTAAAACCAGGACCTGCCCTCCTTCTTCCCCCACTTCAACCAGGGCCAGCCCAGCT
This sequence comes from uncultured Chloroflexia bacterium, assembly GCA_963695575.1. Taxonomy (GTDB): domain Bacteria; phylum Chloroflexota; class Anaerolineae; order Anaerolineales; family UBA11858; genus B10-G9. The sequence goes on along the minus strand of CAVOGS010000018.1, from coordinate 346,272 downwards.
TTATCCTGCCATACAGCTAATAATTCTCCCTCTTGAATGCTGAAAGGAATCCCATTTTTGGGAAGGACCTCCAAACCACCCCGGAAATCAGTAATGGGATGGCTGCCCACGATTGGGATGGCAGTGATCGGGAAGGGATCACCCTCGTAGTGAACTCCAAAACGACCAGCCAGGGCATTGACCTTCTCCCAATCCTCATTGGGATCCAGAATACTCCTCATGAACAGGCGGTTGGCGCTGTTGGTCAGGACCAGGAAACCTCCCCTGCCGACATAATCCTCCAGCATATCGATCTCATCCTCTAGCCAACCTTCGTCTGATTGGGCCAGGTAATTATCAGCCGCTGCATAATCGAACACCGGCAGGGCCAGTACCAGATCAGCCCCTGCGAGATCTTCAGGAGTAGGCATCTGTCCGTAGGGCATCACATCCACATCAAAGCCCTGCCAGGTGAGTGCTTGGACAAGGTTTAACATCATGGGAGGAGTCATGTGCAGGGCTTCTGTATGGGTGGCAAGAATCAAGGCCCGTCCACCCGGATCAGGAGCGACCCGCATATCAGGGGCGTCCTGAGGGGTGGCGATAGCAGCGATCAGGCTCATTACCAGGCTATTTTCCATTACTTCAGCTTCGTCATCCAGCAAATCGATCGTATCGTATGGACCGTGGAATGCCATTCCCATTCGGCTGCTGCCAAAGGCAAAACGGACCTGTGGTACAAACCCGTAAAAAGGACCATCGTCAGACGCAAAGACTGGGGAATCGACCACAAATTCAAACATTATCTGGAAAAGAGCGCCTTTCTCTTCCAGGTATTCTGCAAATGGGATCCGGGTATCACCCAGGCGTGCAAATGAACATTCCTGCATGGCCAGGATTGCGGGACCGTCCTCATCGGCCGTAAATCCATCCATCAAAAAGGCAGCCAGCGCCCGGTCTAACAGTTCCTGGTGGGTGTTGACAAAATGCTGTGATCCAAAAAAACCTAATTCCTCGCTGCCGAACCAGACCAGGTAGATATCGGCAGGCGGCTGGAAAGCCGCCTCATTCAGAACCCTGGCCATCTCTAACAGGACGGCTGCGTTCAGCGCATTGTCAGTGGCGCCGGGTGTGTTGGCGCTGTCAATATGTGCACCCAGGATCACTGCCCGAGAGGTATCCTTTCCGGGTATCCTGGCGGCCAGGTTGCCGGAAGTTCCAGGTGAGAAAACATCCACATCCCAGATCAGGCGAGCGCCTTCAACCAGGGCCAATCCATCCCAGGAATCGATTCCCGCTGGCTTTAGGTCCTCTATCCGGAGGTAGATCATCGGGATCCGGGCATCCCCCTTGATGCCTTCCAGTTTGGTGCCGGCCCCGGCATATTTTCCGCCCGGACTTTCGGTCACCAGCACAATGGCAGCGGCTCCTTTTTCGATCAGGGCTGAGATAATCTCTGGGCCCGGGTTATCTTCCCTCGATCTAGGTTCAACAACCCGGAAATCAATGAAGATCGTCTTTCCTTGGATATCTTCCCCTGGCAGGTTGACAATATCATCACCTGATCGGATCAGCAGGGATGAACCAGAAACCTCAAGCGGATCGCGGTTTTTATCATTGAGGGTCCCATCAGAGTCAAAACGGAGTGCTTCCCCTATCTTCTCCCGGTGAGCGCTTATGGCATTGACGGGAACTTCAATTTCCAGATCCCCAAGGGTGAGGAACAACCGGCTTTCCCAGATCTCGGTCGCCAGAAAGACCGAAAATTTTTGGCGTTCGAGTTCCAGGCCAAGGCTCTTCAGATAGGAGAATTCATCCAGGGTTCCGGTAATATAATCCAGGGCCTCAACCTCTCCCTCCGAGGCTGAGTTGCGCCATCCAGAAAAAGGCTGGATTGCTGTCAAATCCTCAATATAGCCGATAAGAGTTTCTTGGGAATAGTGAGCCCCCAATTCCTGGATCCCGAGTTCCACCCCGCTGAGTTTGGTTTCAGGAGTAAATGTGGCTGCTGGTTCCAGGGTGGGCGCAGACGAGGTCGGTTCCGGAGCGGCACAGGCGGAGATGAACCAGATCAGACAGCCTGTCAGGATGATCTTGATAGTCAGAAAACTTTTGTCATCCATAATTTTCTCCTCTGATTAGGAAGAACATCGGGCAGCAAGAATTAATTCAGGACCAAGGGCTGAGTAAAATCGAGTATTTCTTTCATTATATAATGAGGGGTTTCTACATAATGAGAAATCCTCCTGCAGGAGGGATACCAGAGTACTGACTAGATCGAATAACCTTCTTTTTCTAACGCTTGAAGCATCTCCAGGCCCTGTTCGGCCTGCTGGATGGCCCGGGCAGAGCCGCCTTCCCGATTGCCTCCATTCTTGAGGGTCTTAAGCTCCCTGCGGGTTTGATCAAGGTCCAGATCTGGCAGGGAAACCAATTGCCTGGGACGGGCCGGAAGATCCAGAAAGGCCTTTTCCACTTTATCCGCCACCAATCTGGCTGCCAGGGTGCTGGTTTTCCCCAGCTCCTCCTGGATTCCGCGGGTGGTCCTCAGATCCGCCAGATCCTTGCGGCCGATCAGGAAACATGACAGGCCCAGAACGATCAAGGCCAATCCCATTTCGCTGCCTTCGATGCTGGCTTCAAAGAACTCGATCACAAAAGGTTCACTGTCCCCCACCCCGGGAGGCAAAAAGATCATCACCAGGCCAATGATCAATAAGGCAAAACCTGTGCCCACCATTAAATGCCAGAAGCGGATCTTGTTGATGAGTTTCATGCTCTTCTCCTTTGTACTAGGATATTTCCCTTTAGATAACAAAAAAGAGGCTCCTAAGAAGCCTCTTTTCTTTCCATTAAGGAAACCTCCCGGAGCTTATGTGAGCTCCGGGAGAGTATCATGATCAGCGGGATCTGACTTCCTGCACCTTGATGCTGGTGATAGCGGGACAGGCCTTGGCGATCTTCACGGCCTCCCCCAGGTTTTCAACTTCTATAATTGTAAAGCCGGTTGTAACCTGATGGTCAAAAGGGATGTCTTTGACCCCTTCTGAAGTGACCTCTTTCCCTGGATTGAGCCCCACGTTTTCAACAGTGACATCCGCAATATCCTCAAACCATTTCATCCACTTGTCCATGATCTCGTCAGTGGGCTGTTCAAATCCAATATGTGCCAGTACAAATTTACTCATCAACTCTCCTCCAGATAGATTTCCTTCCGGCATAAAATCTGCCAGCTATCTTTTCAGATGGGATGAGTGCCTATATCTTACCTACCGGTGCCAGGTAGATCACATATTCATCCTGGCCGTCCAGTTCAAAAATAGCATCCATAGCGGCCTGATCATACGCGCCTACTGCGCAGGTTCCCAGGCCCAGGGCTTCCACAGCCAGGTACAGATTCTGGCAGATATGACCGGCATCAAGCAGCATATTCTTGTGCGCGTGATGTATATAACGCCACTCTGCCCGGTAAGGAATGCAGCTCCAGGCAAAACAGACTGCGGCATTGCCTACAAACTTCTGGCCCAGATTGGCTTCTGTTAACAATGCCGGCAGGTTTTGGGCAGCTTCCTGGAAAAAGAGCTGATGGCTGAAGGGCAGGTAGCGGTAGACCCCGGGTTCAAGATCTTCCACGCGGTTGATCCCCAGGTTGGTCTCAAAAGGATGGCGGGCGCCGGCCGAAGGCACCGGCCGCCGGCTGGCATATCCCTGGCCCAGCTCCGCAATCACACCCTGGGTGGACCATAATAAATAGGACAATTCCGCCAGGGAAAGCGCTTCCTTGGTGAACTTGCGCCGGCTCTGGCGCTCCAGCAGGAGCCGGTGAAAACCCGGCTTAATCAGCCGGTCAGAATCCGGATCAGGCAGATCGATCACTATCACATCACCCGCCGGCAAGGGTTTTTGAAGGGCTGGATAAGGCACTTTTTTGGCCTGGTCAGATTGCTCATGAACGGATTCAGCGAAAATGGATTTCATGAACTGGCGGTTGGTTTTGATATCACTCATAAGGAATTCCTCCCTGCATCATCTCAACTCGTCTACTAATGCTGTCTGCACCACTAAAATAATTCTGAGGTATTATACCCGTTCCTCCAAAAACCAAAGTACAATTAATTCAATGAGCAATACAACACCTTCCCTTGATTTTGAGCAATCCTGGCAGAAAAAACTAGCCTCTGGCCTGGATCAACATCTGGATCCTGCAGCGCGGGACCGGATCCTGAGCGGGGCTGAGGATCTGACAATGGAAAGCTCACCAATGGAAAGGGTCGTCTGGACCTGCGCTATGTTCAACCGCCTGGATGAGGTTGCAGATCAAGGCACCCGCCAGGAGATCCTGACCAGCTGCGCCTGCCACTATCCCAGGTCCGATCTGGATGATGCCCGGGGGGTTTTCCTGGAAACTGGCGATGTGGATCAGGTGATCGACCTGCTGCAGGCTAAATTCGAGGAATTTCTGCGGGAAGGTTTGGAGCTGGATGAAAAACTCGTTGTCGAGATCATCGAACGGGGCTGGGGATTGGCCGGTGTCCGGGAAGGCAAGCGGATCATCGCTACCAAGATCCCTAAAAGCGGCTACCTGGAGGATTATTTCCGGGCCCAGGACCCCTATGAAAAAAGGAAACTCTACTGCCACTGTCCCAGAGTTCGGGACGCCGTAGGTGAGGACCCCCAGCTGCCCCAGACCTACTGCTACTGTGGGGCCGGATTTTATCAAGGTATCTGGGAAAAGATCCTTGATGAGCCAGTCGAAGTGGAAATCCTGGAAAGTGTAATGACCGGAGGTGATGTGTGCCAGATCGCAATTACCCTCCCGGAAACAGTCGACCTCAACATCAAAGAAGAATGAATCCAAAACAGCCCCTGTTTGAAGATCCAGGTGAAGTCCAGCCAGATCCGGAAGCACAGTTTAATCTCCGGCGGGTCTTAACCCTGATCGCTGTCCTGGGTTTAGCCCTGCCGTGTGGTTTTTGCTATTACAGCACGCGGGTGGAAGCCATTGAAAATGCCCTCATCCCCGGTTTGTTGGGATTCATAGTCACCATCTATACCCTGTTTACGCTGTATCAGAAGGAACAAAACCAGGACCAGGCCCCTCCCCTGTGGCGGGTGGGATTGGCCTTTCTCCTGCTGACAGGCAGCAGCGCCACAGCAATCATCTGGCTTCTCGCCGCAGTAGGATGGGGTAATATCCCTGGATTTGTGATCCTGGGACTGGGAGGCTGGTCTCTCATGTTAGCGGGCCGGCGGGTGCGGGATTCCTGGCAGTTCTCACGCCTGGGGATCGTAGAAGAGAATAACCTGACTGAACTGATGATGATCAGCATCGAAGGCGGCCATCCCATTCATCCCCAGCTGGAATACCATTATGCCGGTACCTACCGCGGCCAAAAAAGAAGCAGTCCGATCCGGGGCCAGCTTCCGGAGATCAGCCAGGCAATCAAGGATGGAAAGTTCCAGGTCATGATCAAATATCTGCCTGAAAACCCCAGGGTGCACCGCTTTATGGGCTGGAAGATTCTGCCCTGAAACGAAATTAACAACGCTATTTCAAGGAGAATCCAATGAAAAAAGAATCTATCAAAATCCAGCAGGCAGCAGGTCTGATCCTGATCCTGGCCCTTGTATTGAGCGCCTGCGGGGGCGGAGCTGCTGAGCCGGATGTGACGGTTCTGGATCAGATCTCAGGTTCTGACGATCTTGATCTTGAAGAAGCAGTGCCGGTACCGGCTGGTGCGGATGATTATTACTACATCGGCACCAGTCTGGAAGGGGTCAATGTCTGTGAGTTGATCCCGCTGGGGGAGATCGTCAATATCGTGGGCGCCCTGCGGGAGGACGAGATCGAAGTTGAGAGCAGCCTGGCGGGCGAGGTGAGCTGCAAGTATGTCGGCCAGGACGGACAGTGGTACTACGTAACCTACTATCCCCTGGGAGATTGGGGTTTTGCAGAACTGACCCTGAACGAGGCCGTTGAGGTATCCGGTCTGCTGGACGGGGCCTGGAAAGGAGTCTATTCCAGCGACGAGATCAACATCAAGGCCCTGGCAGCAGATGAGATGGTGATCGGCGCCTTTGTGAGCGACGGCCTGGAAGAGAGCGCCATCAGCCTGGTGAAGCTGGCTTTTGAATACCGGCCAAAATAAGTAGTATCAGGAAGCGGGATGCTTTAAAGCATCCCGCTTCCTTTTCTGTCAACTTAAGCAATCCTTGAGGCAGCACAGGGGGACAAGATATATCCCCTACCCTTCTACCGACCCAGAATTCAAAGAATATATTTTATATATATTCCAGATGTTCTTCAGTATTTCTCCAGATTAATGGGAGATAATTGGGCTCACAGTATTGATTTATTAGTGCAGGAGGTTTTGATGTATTTTCACGATAAACCCGGTTGGGGCATTGCCCTCCGGATAGGTTTGGTCCTGTTATTGATCGCTGGTATGGCCTGGGTCACCCGGGCTGCTTTTTACCGGGGAGTTGCTGCAGGTGCAGGGAATATGGCTCCTGGTTTTATGGCCTTCTCCGGGGATGACGACATGATGGATTTCCAGGATGGCCATATGGATAATTATGGGAAATCAGGGGAAATGTTCTTCCACCATCCAGGCACAGCCAGGCCATTTTCTGGAACTGCAGGCCCAATGGGTCATTATTCTGGATATGCCGGCCAGATGGGTCATTATTCTGGATATGCCAGCCCAATGAGCTATCATTCCGGGAGCGGTTTTGCGACCGGCTTTTTCCATCTGCTCTTTGGTATCCTGGGGTTCTTCTTTTTAGTAAAGCTGATCTTTGGATTTGGCGGAATGGGAATGTATCGTTACGGCCCAATGGGCTGGGGTCCCGGCGGACGAGGTTATCACCCCGGACATTATCGCCATCACAGATGCCACTGCCCTGCGTGTTCCGGTGAAGGTGACGAAGAAGTCACTCCGGAAAAAGCTCCCGCAAGCAAGTCCAAAAAGAAAGTCGCCTGATCTTAGATATCTAAGAAACAACACCTGAGACATGCACCAGGATGCGGGGTCCTGCAAGGATCCCGCATCCTGTTTTTGATTAACAAAAAAACCTGAGACCAGAGTCTCAGGTTTCTGTTGGTGCGTCGGGACACCAGGCAGCGTGGTGAGGTGCTGTTTTTGGTGGGCAGCGCATACACCTCGGTCATTCCAGAAAACCCACCTCGCAGACCGTTTTTCCGGGACCGGGTGAACGTGCAGCTCTACTCTTTCCTCCTGATACCCGATGCAGGATCAACTGTCTTTCCGACGTAAATAAGTAGCTTATTTGTAGCATGAGAATGGGGCCGTGTCAATAACTCCCATCTCGATCAAAACTTCATTCCAAATTAATTCTCTTCCAATAGCAGTTTCTTCTGGCGGTGCATTAAATTCCAGGTGATAAAACCCTTCTGGAAAAGAAAAAATGCCCTTACCGCATACCTGGTGCAGGATAAATCCTTCTCTAAAACTCACCTTCGATGGGAAGTTTCCACTGGATATGGGCAAATCGCCACACCACATGGATCTGGGTATAAGGATATATACCCATTTCAGGATCTGGATTAGCAAAAGTTTCACTCCCGCTAAAGGCCCTGATGCCTTTGTCGGTCGCTTTTTCTGCGGCTGAATCCAGGATCTCCTGGTAGCTGATCACCGGGCTCTCCGCGTTCAAACCATGCAAAATGGCACTGTAGTACGGGTTCAAGGAAAAATCCTGGGAATATTTCATCTCGCACTCATCATTTTCCTTGCTCTGGAAGCGCCAGGATTGCTGGATCGAGCCACCACTGCCCTCGGTCCCCAGGGTGTTCACCTGAAAAGCCATACCGTCAAAGAAACCCTCAAAGACAGCCTTGTGCCCACCTCCGGATCCTGACATTTTGATTTCCTGCTTGCAGGGTTTTTCTTTAACGTACGTAACCGTTGGGAAGGAAAGAGAGATCGTACCGTAGCCATGCATGACATGGTCATCCACATTGGTCCAGATCTTTACCGCATGCTGCTCTTGCCAGCTGCCACCACTGCCCTGCATGGGCAAACCGCCCGGGTGTGTGGACACAGCCGGCATCCAGACCTTGATCGTGCCATCCCAGACGTCACAGTCCACAGTCATTTCGCCGGCTTTTTTAGTAAGCTGGTCTGCCAGAGTTTGATTTCCGGAAGTCCGCATGATCTGCGCAGAAGCTTTGAGAAGCTTTTCAAACTCACCACAATCCGATTCCTTGAGGGCTTCTTCGCCCAGTTCGTCAGAGATCTCACCCATTTCATCGATCAGCTGATCAGCGATCCCATCCTGCCCATTTTCCAGGGCAGCCTGGATAGCCTTGCCAAGTTTAGATTTAGCCCCTTCTGTCCTGTTGGACTTAGCATAGTTGCTGGCAGAATTCCCCAGATTTTCGATCAGCTGGTCTAAGGTTGAGCCGTCCGATCCTCCCCCACCTCCCCCGCCCCCACCTCCGCCTGATGCTTCCTGCTCCAATAAATAATCCACATAATCGTTATAGGCATCGTCAAAATCCGAGGCGGCATCCAGGCTGCGGGAAGCCAGGGGGGCACCACTTCTCTTAACAAACGCATCTGGCAGGTCGAAAAGACCAATCAGCGGATCCAGGAAGTTCAATTGACAGGTGTACTGGTTCTCCTCTCCAGGTGTACAGCCCAGGTCCACCGGCCGCCAGCTTCCGGATTCAGGATCAAAGCGGGCAAACGCGGCCGAGTCAGATAAAGGCGAGGGCAGAGAAAAGGTCAACTCGATAATCTCTCCAGCTGCAAGTGATTCATAGCTGAGATCGCTCGTGAATGCCTCCAAAGCCAGGGCTGTCCTCAAGCGCAGATCAGGGTCAGCGTCGAAAAGCACCCTGCGGGGTTCGACATAATGCGGATCAAGTACAGCGAGGCCGACCATAACATCCGGGGACCCAAATTGATTTGACGAGACAGCAGCCGCCCAGGTTATATCGCCATAACTTGCAGAAAGCAAGGCTTCTTCCCCTGCTTGAAGGGCTACGAAATCTTGGTATGGAGTAAGGGTCGCATTGAAGAAAGAGGAACCCTGTTCCTCGGCATGAGCTTTGCCAAAACTGCTGGCATACCCCAAGGCATGTACCGGGATCCAACCTCCCTGGTAGTCCAAAAAATTTCCTGTGGTCACGCCATCCCAGGTGGTGAAATCCTCCCCACCAACTTCAGCTAAAGCCACCCCCTGGCCATCCGGATCGGTAACAAATCCCAGCAGACGAGGTAGGGCGCCGTCGGTCAAATCACCCTGAGATGCATCACCTGCAGGCCCTTCCCCTCCGCAGCCGGAGATGGAGAAGACCAGGATGATCAATAACAGCCTGTAGAAAAAGGATTGGACTTTGGCAGATGACATCACGATGAACCTCCCTGGTTGCTAGATCCATAAAAATGGTTCAACTAGGGATTGAGTCCTTATCGAAGGACTCAATCCCTACATTATTCGTTCTTAAGCGGCAGCACCTTCACCATATGCCAGAATTTCCAGTTTACCTGTCCTTCTTGGAAAGGATAGATACCCATATCGGGGTCCGGATTAGTAATAAATTCCTGTCCGGAAAAATGTTCCGAACCCATACTGTCTTCAGAAACAGTCCCGGTATCCAGGATCTCATAATAGCTGATTGGCGGGCTGTCTGAGGACACACCGTGCACGATCAAACTGTAAAAATTCGGAAATGAGACGTTGATTTCTGCATTTCTGTCGACGAGCTGACACTCACCATCCACTTTGGCCTCTGTGCGCCAGTAGTGATGGATGCTGCCGCCCCCTCCTTCAGGACCTAATTCGTGAATTGTAAATTTGTAGCCATCATAGAGACCTTTAAATACCACCCTGGCATCTCCACCGGAGCCGGATATTTCAATCACCTTTGGGCAGGGATTGTTTCTCTGGTAGGTGACCTGCGGGAACGCGATTCTAAGATTACTTTCTCCGTACATGGCATGCGTTTTCACATTGGTGGTCATCTTTACCGTATGAAATTCCCACCAGATCCCTCCCCCGCCTGTCAAATCTATATTAGATGGATGGCTTCTGGGAATTGTCAAGGCCACGGTAATGGTTCCCGTCCAGACATCACAGTCTTTGACCATCCCTTTCACTTTATCTATGATCTGCTGAGCCAGGTTCTGATCACCTCCGGTCAGCTGGATCTGTCCCGCGGCATTCAGCATTTTTTTATATTCACCACAGTAACTTTCTTTGAGGGCTTCTTTTCCCAATTCATCGGAAATTTTGGCCGCTTCCGCGTTTAATTCACTTCCGACAGCTTCCAATCCGGTCATCTGCGCTTTTCCAGCAGCTTCAATCAGTTTTTTCTTTCCGTCTTCAGTGCGGTTATTTTTAGCGTGATCCAGGGCCGCTTTTTTCAGATCAGCTATTAACTTGATCAATTCGGGATGATCTGGATTAATGCCGCCGGGGTCATCCTGATGGGCATCAATCCAGTCGGTCAGGGCATTTAAGGCATTTTGATAATCTTCTTCAGGGGAGTTTCCAGTACGCAATGAAACTGCACCTCCGCGGGGAGAGTGCGCTACCCCAGCAGCGAAAGTTCCCGGTTGATCAAAGATCCCGATCAGGGGATCGAGCTTATCCAGCTGGCAGAGATAGGAATTACCTTCCCCTTTTTGGCAGCCAAGATCGATGGTCTGCCACTCTCCGGCTGCCAAATCAAATCGGGCAAAAGCCGCCTGGTCAGTGAGTGCTGCAGGCAGCTCTAAGGTCAGCTCGACAGCCGCGCCGGACTTGAGCTGCGTTGGGTTCCAGTCTTCATCAAAAGCTTCCAGAGCAAAGGCGCTTGTGAGCCACAACCCCTCCCCCTCAGGATAGGAAGCCAAAAGTGGGCCCACGCTGTAGCGATCGATCACAGCCAGTCCTACCACCGGGGACGGATCCAGGAAGAGATCCTGAGAGATCTCTGCAGATAAATAGATCTCATCCGGTGAATAACCATACAGGGTAAGAGGATGATCAGCTTTAACCCCCTGCAAGGATTGGTAAGGCGTTAAGCGGGCCACAAAAAAGGGGAAATCCAGGTCTTTCGAAGAATCTTTGGCGTAGCCGCTGGCATAACCCAGGGCGGTGACCGGGATCCAGCCGCCCTCGTAGTCCAGGAAATCCCCGCTGGCCACGCCGTCTTCTGTGGCGATATCCTCCCCGCCCACTTCGGCGAAGGCGATCGGTTCGAACCGTCCGGATCGATCACAAAACCCAGCAGGCGGGGGTAATGGTACTGTGCAGTCTGATCATCTTCAGAGGATGAAGCGGAGAGATCCTCGCCATTTGGCGCTGAGGCACAGGCGCCGAGCGAGAGCACCAGGGTGATACATAAAATCAGGTTTAGGATAACGGGGAATCTGGCAGACGTGTTCACGGTGAACCTCCCTGGTTTCCAGATCGATCGAGAGCTACGGTTTCATTCTATATTAAGGGAAGGCAGATTGCAAGAAAATTAGATCATTTTAGTTTCATTTTAGTTATTGGATCATCTTGAAAAACATATCTGATAACCAGCAAATATTTAATAGAACCAAATAGAGCTGAATGGATAGGGGGATTAATTCCAGGTCCATTTCAGTTATTTTTACTCCAGGTTGGAGATGACTATTTCTAAGTTGATGGATCAACAGCTGATCTGGAGCATGAGAATGGGGCCGTGTCAGTAATAATTCTCTTATCTGATAAAAAGTTCAAAACCTAGCCCACAATCTATAACAAACTTGACAGCCAAAATAGATTAAATAGAACCATAAAGAGCTGAATGGAAAGGGCAATTGGCATTCTTTCAGCCTTTTGAGATTTACCCCGGCTGATCACTGCTATAGCGACCAGCGTAAAAAGAACCAATCCCAGAATAATCCAAATCGTATTCCAGATCTCTGGCAGCATGGATAATAGGTATAGGAACCAGCCAATCATATACAGGAACGTGCAAAAAAACAAAATTCCCGCCAAAGATCCAATACCTTTCTTAAAAAAGAAACCCCCAGCTATCAAGATAAACACCACAATCGAAAACAAAACCCAGGTCCTGAACTGTGAGATGTCTACCCCTAATCGATTAATCATCATTCCAGCTGCCAGTCCAAAAGTGAGGTATAAAACCATATTCCAAACCGGTTCTGTGGCCAGGACGATCATGCCAAATAACAGTGCCAGAAAGGCAGCTTGGAAAAATGTCCCAGAATCATCTGGAATCAAGTAAACATGCTGGTATCCAAGGATAGAGGCCAGCGTTCCCAGGCCAAGAAGAGGTGCCACCTGGACCAACATAACCAATAAGGCCTCATATTCCCTAAGGAATGCTTTGTTTTGTCTTGCCAGAGAGTACTCCTTCATTCAAGTTCAATAAGTTACCAAACATCACAACTACAAGCCGATCCATCCGCACACTGATCCGGATAGACAGATCCCCGGGATGGTATCCGTCTGGATAAGATATCTCCAATCCCGTCATAGCCGGGTTATTCAACCCAAAACCATTTTCTTCTGCGCTGCCCAGGACATGAGTAGCCACCAGGGTTTGCATTGGTGGGGCAACCAGCGTCTTCCTGTGATCCTCGTTTATCCAGGAGAAAAATTCCCCAGGCAGCGGCGTTGGTGTTAATGATGGGCCCAGAGGGCTGCCTACCGGAGCAGCTGTCAGCGTAATGCTGGCAGCTGCAGTTTGGGCGCTAACCACCTGGGTCAACATCTGGTCGCCTACAATGATCAACCCTGCCTTGCCCGCTGCGTCCGCGGACCGATTCAATTCCTGTTGCTCAATCATGATCCGCGACCCATCAATGATCAACGCCAGGACGATCAGAACCCCAAGCAGGAGGACTGCCACAATTATGATCACCTGTCCTGATTTATTCTTTCTCACGGGTTCTGATACTCCATCCGGGTCACTGCCCGCCCGTAGACGGGTACTGAGATCCGAGGAAAAGACAGCTCTACATTACAGTGGATCGTGATCGTGAGGACCTCCCCGCGAGGAGCAGGAAAGGCCAGGTTCCTGGGGGGTTCGTCCTGAGACGGATCGATATCGATCACCAATTGGGTGTGATCCAGGCCAAAAGCTGCCTGATGGACAGCGCCGATGATCTCCAGATCTCCCTGGGATGGATCAATGATTGTCGCCCCTGCCCGGGCGCCTTCCCAGGCCGCATTCGTAACCGCCATCTGAGAATAATAAAGAATCCCAAAATCGATGATCGTGACCATTAACAAAAGCAGGATCGGCAAAACAAAAGCAAATTCAACCAGGGATTGTCCGGGGGTTGCAGATTTCGGTCGTTCTTTTATGGTCATGTTGAAATAGCCCTCATATTCACCGCCGCAGGAGAAGATTAAGGATCGGTGGAGCCAGAAATATCAAAAGCAAACTTGGTAAAAAGAAGAAAACCAGAGCGGGGATAATCCGAATAGGCGCGGTTTGGGCTCTAGTCTCCGCCCTCTGCCGACGCCCGGTACGAAGCATTTTGGCCTGTACCCTCAATGTCTTTGCCAGTGAGGTTCCTAACCGTTCAGATAATATGATCGCTTCCACAAACTGGTCAAGATTGGAGTAAGGTATTCGATCAGTCATCTCCCTCAATGCTTCCTGCCTGGAAAAACCAAGATCCATCCGCATCAATACTCCTTCGATCTCACTCCTTAACACGCCCGTAATAGATCCGCTTATCCTCTTCAGTGCGGGGATAAAACCTAATCCCGCTTCAATCACAAGAGTCAAAATATCTAAAAAATCAGGTAAAGATTTTTCAATGCTTCTTATACGAACTCGAATTTTATGTTTAAGATAGAGATTTGGAGCAAGAATAACCAGCAGAACCAGACTCAATAACACGAGAATCCAGGCTGGTTTCCGACCATAAAAAATCATTGTCAAGATAACCAGAAATATCACGGTCTGGATCGACAACCACCAGCCTGAAAGAAATTGATGGCTAGTCATCTGGATCCCTGACCAGGCTATATCCCGTTCATCCACCTGCTTGCTAATTTGGTTTGGCACATAGATTTCGTCAAGGAAACCATAGAACCGGTCTTTCAAAGTATGGAGGGATGGAGATATCTCCCGAAAATTAATCAGTTTATAACGGATCTTTGCCTTGTGGTCATCAATCGAGAACAAAGTCATCAAGCTGAGAAAGATTATCAAGCCAAAGACAAAAGAAAAAAGATAAAGGATCATCAAATCTAAACCTCAATTCTTATCAAACGACTCACAATGAACGCACCGATCACCTCAAGAACTCCAGCACTAATCAAAATCAGGTTGCCAATCGTAGTTTCAAATAACACATCGGTATACCCTGGGAAAACGGAAAGTATTCCCAGCGATACCGGCACTAACAGAGCAATCACAATCGCGGAGAGTCGACCCTGGGAGGTCAGTGTCCGAATCTCTTTGTCCAGTTCAATACGTTGTCTTACCAGCACCGCGATCTCTCTGCTCATTTCAATCATATCCCCCCCTGTTTGCCGCTGGAGGATTAACCCTTCCACCAGCAGCCGGGTATCAGCATTGGGGTGTCGCTGATAGAGGGATGTAAACGCTTGCTCAACTGAATATCCTATCTGGATCTGGGTGAATACCCTGGCCAGATCTGAAGCACTTGGTTCTGGTAAATTCGGGGTTATGAATTCTAGGGCCTGAAGCAGCGAAAACCCGGCTTGAAGAGAGTCTGCCAGGCGTCCCAATACATCCGGAAACTGATCCTGGAATAATTGGCGATGGGCTTTTGCGCGGACATAGAGAAAAGTTAAAAAACCAACCAGCAGCAAGACAGAAAAATACCCGCTTAATAACATACTCCCGATGGCAAAGTATGCTGTTATGCTGCTGATACTGACGATCCCGATCAGCAAACACAATAATGGAAGAGGTTGAGTGCCAAATCCCGCATCCTGCCACCAAAAATAAAGAATCCGGCCAGGACCCTTGTGGACAATTGGATAGAGTAAATTATTGAATTTCCCCAGAAGAGTTTTTCTAGTTTGCCCCAATGCCCGAGGCCGGGTAGGAATACCTTCTCTGTCCTCAAGTCGCCTGCGCCAGGCAAGGCGAATCTCTCTTACCCACATGATCTCAACGACAGGTGATATCACTATGAGAAGGAAACATCCTGCCAAAAAACAAAGAACAGCAGGCTCAAATTTGATTATGGAAACTAATATAAACTCCCGGAAAAACCATCCAATGGTTATTAGGCCAATATAAAAGAGGATCCCGAAAGAATATAGAACTACTCTATCCTCCAATCGCACTTTGAATCTCCATTTGATCAGATTTGCTTTTCATTGGTCCCCGGGATAACTCCCTGATCGATCATGTGAAGAAGTTTAGCGGATAACTCCCGGATGGACTTTCCCAGTTTACTGGATTTTCGAAGCACACAGGGTTCACCATAACTGATATTGGCCCAGACCCCAGCTTGATCTATTGGATGTACACCAAATATGGGTAGTCCCAAATGAGCTGTGATCTCATCGGGCTGAATTGCCGAGCCCGGGGAAAATTGATTGATAACCAATCCGTTTTTCATTTCTGTATCCAGCAAAGCATCTCTGAAACGGGATGTTGACCGCAAGGATGGCATATCAGGAGTAAGCAGCAATAACCGGATATCTGGCAAAGAAATAAATCCAATATTTGAGGGAGTAATATAAGGAGGCGTATCCAATACAATCAAATCATATTCCTTTCTTAATAAAACCAGCAGTAAAGAGAGATCTTCTGCATTAATTGCTTCGGACAGGACCATTTCCGGAGGAGCAGCCAATAAATCCAGCCCTGGACGATACTCCGTGATAGCGAGATTGATATGCTGGGAAGTTAACTCCTTAAAAACAGCTGCCAAATCTGCCCAGGATCTATCAGGTGTTAAATCTAGCAATAAATCGGTCGTACCGTTCCCCTTGTTCAGATCGATGAGAATAGTTTTCCTGCGGTAGCCTACACCAAAAGCAACTGCAAGATTGGTTGCCAAAAGGGTTTTGCCTACACCGCCTTTGATGGAAAAGATCCCGATGACTGTCCCCATTTTTCATTCCCCTGCCGGCCGAAGTAAAACCAATAATTGGAATTCATTAACACGAGCATAGAGCAGGGATAATGCCTCCTGATCATCCAGAGCAAATATATAGGCAGGAAAATCATCCAATCCTGGCATCATTACTACCTGCACATTTGTAGCGATAAAACCTGTCTCCTCCAGGTTTTGGCCAGGTAAAGCGGACGCTATCTCAACCCGGTCACCTTTAGACAGATCCGGTGGGGAGGCAATAAACCAGGATATCGGTATGCTGACACACCAATTACCAGTCGGACAGCGTTGGGCTAGAGCACTTCCCTGATCCCCAGCCAGTTTTTCCGGCAGGACTACCTCTCCCTCTACCAATGGATAAAGAACTATTTTCCCTATTGCCTCTTCTTTGTGGCTCAGATGTGATTCTGGGACAGCCGTGAAAGATACATCACGCACAACTAACATTTCCTCAGTAAGCAAGAAACCCGCTTCAATATCCTGGGAGGCGAATACTGCTGATGTTAAAACCCCGGGAGCTATTCTGCTGTTGGTTAGAGAAGAATTGGAATACCAGGATTCCAAACAGGATCGCTAAAAGAACAGCCATTAACACGTAAAAACGTGTCCGGCGTTTGACTGCTGCCTGCCAATCTGGTGTAGTGGTTGGATATTCTTTCCTGGACAAGTTCTGATTTCCCCCTCAATATCACTATAAAAAAAGATCTCCTTCAAGTCAATACCATGAGCGGTGCAGTCAAATTTAAAGAAGGAAGCGGGATCCTGGCAGGATCCCGCTTCCTATCTTGCTTAATATTCCCTCTTGACATACTCTCAACTTTATTGTAGTATTAACTGCATACTAGTACTAAGTGCAAGATATCTTCGAGTTGATAGTAATACGAACAGGATGCGTGATCCTGATATCAGAAAAATAATTGATATCAGTTCAGTACAAAAAAACTCGGTAGTTGAGGATTACGCATCCTCATTTTGAAAAAGGAGGCACAAGTTGGTAGAACTACAGGAAACCCATAAGAAATTCCAGAAAGAACTCAGCTCGGGCACGGTCAGCCTGGCCCTGCTGAGCATCCTGGCCCAGAGCAAGGAGCCGCTTTACGGCTACCAGATCGGTAAATTGGTGGGCGCAGGAGACGATGACGCCGCAGGTGTGATGGTTAAGCAGGGCGCCATCTACCCCGTTTTACGCTCCCTGGAAAGCCAGGGCCTGCTCAGCAGCGAACGGGAAATGTCCGATTCCGGACCGCCCCGCAAATACTACCAGGCCACGGAAGTTGGGCAGGAAGCCCTCAAAGCCTGGACCGAGATCTGGACTGAAACCAAAACTTTTGTTGACAATGTACTGGGAGGTGATTACCAGTGAAAACTGCAGACGCACTCATTAAAACCTATTTATCCGACCTGAAAAACGCCCTCAAAGGCGCCGACCGGGCCACCGTGCAGGACGCCCTGGCTGATGCCGAGGAGCACCTGCGCACCGCTCTTGAGAGCGCTGAAGCTGATGCTGAAGCGGAAGCTGAGGCAGCCCAGGCGATCATCAAAGAGTACGGCGAGGCCGATGAGATCGCCCAGGCTTACAAGAACTGGGAGGTCAATCTACCCCCCGCCCTGGCCGCCACCCCAGCTGCCCGACGGGTCCAGAGCAGCTCCAGCGCCAAATCCTATCCCGGCTTTTTCGGGGTTTTTGCCGATCCCCGGGCCTGGGGCGGGCTGGTTTATATGCTGATCTCGCTGGTGACCGGTACTTTGTACTTCTCCTGGGCCGTGACCGGACTTTCCACTTCGATCGGGATCATGATCCTGATCATCGGCATCCCGATCGCGATCCTGTTCCTGCTTTCCTTCCGGGGCATTGCCTTTTTGGAAGGGCGGCTGGTGGAGGCCCTGTTAGGGGAACGTATGCCCAGGCGGGCCAGCTTCACCGACAGCTCCCTGCCCTGGAAAGAACGCCTGAAGATCCTGCTGACAGGCAAAGCCACCTGGCTCTCGATCATTTACATGATCCTGATGCTGCCGCTGGGCCTGATCTATTTTTCAGTGACGGTGACTCTGATCGCGCTGGCCTTAGGATTTATCGCTGCCCCGGCCGGTTCCCTGGTGATGATCAATCTTGGGATTCCTTTTGAAATCCTTCAAAGCGGAGACCTGATCTGGTACCTTTCAGATGCTCAGGCGATGGGTCTTTCGCTGGGTTTAGCCGCCCTGGGTGTGGTTATTCTCACTTCATACATGCACGTCGCCCGCTGGGTGGGCAAGATCCACGGCAAATTTGCCAAGGCTTTATTGGTCAGCGATTAAAGCCGCTTACCAGCGGACCGAGGACGGAAGACCGGTGGCTGCTACGCAGCCGACGGGTTGAAATAGATTTTGATTAGAAATGGAGGTTCAAATGGTAGAAGAAAATGGGACCCAACAAATAGGCCAACACGATTCCACCTCCATGGTGGGTAATTATCGCCGCAGCCGTGTTTTTGATCTTAAGCCTGGGTGGTTTGATTTACTTTTTCTTGACCCCGGTTCAATAGGCAGACGCTCACTTGAGGAAGCGGGATCCTTGAAGGATCCCGCTTCCTGTTTTTAAGGACTTCATTCCCTATCAAAAGATATATTAATTAGGACAAAAGTACTGGAAATATTTCTCTTTGAAGTTGATAATCTATCCAATATATTTTTCCTCCACCTGGATTTCAACGGAGAACTTAATGATGAATAAGATCCTGGTTTTGATCATCCCCATCCTGTTAATCACCTCCCTGGCGTGCACTTTGACTGGACAAGCCAATACCAGATTTGGCTATGAGGCTGGACTGGTGGCTCCCGATCTGGTGCAGACTGAAGAGCCCAAGGATTACGAGACACCCACACCCAAACCGGAACTCAGTCCAGAGGAAAGCATTCATCAGGGCCTGCACACATACCGCATTGAAGGCACCACCAACACCACCTCTGAAGGGCAGATCACCGGTAACTGCCAGTCCTCCCATTGGTTCGATAATAACGGGGTTAATTATCATTACCTGGGTTCAGCACCGGAAGCCTACTATAAGCGTATTTCCGAAAATTACTATGAGCTAATTCTTGACAACGGCACCAAACAGAGCCTGAGATATTTTGATAAGGGATATCAATGGACTTCGATCAACTCTATGGGAGGCGGAATGGACTGGACCTTCTGGCTGGATGAATAGACTGGAGCAGACTTTGATCCCAACCCAGGGACGAAGTCCTTTTTAAGGATTTCGCCCATCAACTTACTACTTACTCAAACAGCATGCTTCGATATGAAGCATGCTGTTTACTGTTTTTTTAGCATACCTCCCCTGCCAATTCTGTGTTTAAATTATTACCCAAGGGGGCTTTATTTCTTTGCTATACTACTAGAGAGCAGCACCCATTCAAAGGAGAGAACCATGAAGCGCTTGATCCCCTTTATTCTGATCTTATCCCTGATCGCCATCCTGGCCGCCGGCTGCGGCGGGGAACCTGAAGTTATCATCACCCCGGAAATGATCCTGGCTGACGGCGTGGCCCATATGGCCGGCCTGGATGGTTTTTCATTTTCGATCACCCAGGCAGGACCCCCTATCTTCCTGGATGCCGATGAGATCGTGCAGTTCAATGGCGCGGTGGGTCATTATGTCGCCCCTGACCAGGCCCTGACCACGGTTACTATCACGGCCCTGGGCATGTTAACGGAGATCACGGTCATAAGTTTGCCGGATATCCAGTGGGCCAGCAATCCCCTCTCCGGCGTATTCCAGGAACTGCCTGATACCTACCTCTTTAAACCAACCCAGTACCTTGACCCCACATCGGGTTTCTTCCCCAGCCTGGGGAGCGGAACGCTTGATGTGGTCCTGGAAGGCGAAGAAGAGCTGGAAGAAATGCCCGGCCTGCCCCTCACCCATCTCAGCGGCACCATTCCCGGCGAGATCATCTTCGAGATCAGCAAGGGTTTGATCGATATCGAATCCATGGCGGCTGAACTATGGCTGGATACTGCTTCCAACGAGGTCCACCGGGTTGTGCTCACCGACCAGACACCGGGTGACGGGACTGAGGCCTCGATCTGGACCTTTGACTTCTGGAACTTCGGCGCAATCATCGAAATCAGCGCTCCCTGAGGCCAGCTATGAAAAAATGGACCTCCTCAGCGGCATTTAAAGTTTTATTAATCGCATTCCCGATCTTTATCGGCGCTCTGGACCTGACCGTTGTATCAGCGGTTTTACCCCATGTGTTAATTGACCTGGAGATCCCTTTCCAGTCCGGGATGGATAACGCGGCCTGGATCGTGACCGGCTACCTGCTGGCCTACAGTGTCTCGATGACCTTTATGGGGCGTTTATCCGATATTCACGGCCGACGCAAAGTGTACCTGGCCGCCCTGGTGATCTTTGGCATTGGCTCCTACCTGGCCGCGGTAGCCCACCTCTGGCCCACCCGCCTGGCTTTGCGGGCCTACTACCTGGTAGCCAGCGGCCGTCCTGATATCAATTTCCTTTCCCTTTACATCCTGATCGGGGCCCGCATGATCCAGGCCTTTGGGGCCGGCACCATGGTGCCAGTCGGCATGGCCATGGTGGGCGATCTTTATCCTGAAGGGAAACGGGCCCGCCCCCTGGGTGTGATTGCTGCCGTGGACACAGCCGGCTGGGTGGTGGGACATCTCTACGGCGGCATCATCGTGCGCTTCTGGAGCTGGCAGACCATTTTCTGGCTTAATCTGCCCATTGTTTTAGTGGCCTGGATCTTAATCCGCTTCCTGCTCCAGGAAAGCAAACCTGACCGAGGACCGGGGATCCATGGACTGGCTGGGCGCGATCCTGATCGCCATCAGCCTTTCGATATTGAATATCGCCCTCGGATCAGGTGGTGAGACCTCCAGCACAGCCAGCCTGGAAGAGCTTACCAGCCTGCCAACCGCTGTGGTTCCTGCCCTCGGATTGGCTTTCCTATTCCTGCTGTTGTTCATCTGGCGCCAGGCTAAAGCCAAAGATCCCCTGATCGAGCTCTCCCTCTTTAAGGAAAACAACTATCTGCCGGCCAGCGTGGCCAACTTCCTGATCGGCGTGGCGCTCTTTGTCGCCATCGCCAACGTGCCGCTTTTTATCAATTCCCTGATCGCCTCCAATGCCGAACAGGGCGCCTGGGAAAGCGGCTGGATGTTATCCGGCCTGACCGTACCCATGGCCCTGGCGGCCGTGCCTGGCGGCTGGATCTCCGATAAACGGGGCTACCGCCTGCCTGCCATCCTGGGCCTGTTTATGGCCGTGTTTGGTTTTGTTCTGATGACCAACTGGACCAGAGAGGTCACTTACCTGACCATGGCCATCCACCTGGCCTTCACGGGCATTGGCCTGGGTTTGACCATGGCCCCCATCGCTGCGGCCGTGATCAACGCCTCCCCGGAACAGCACCGCGGCACCAGCTCAGCCCTGGTGATCATCTTCCGCCTGGTGGGCATGACCGTGGGCGTCTCCGGCATTACCACGATTGGTTTGCGGCGCATGCAGATCCTCAGCAAACAGCTTATGCCCCCGGACGCCAGCATGGCCGATATCGGCCGGGTGGGTATCGAGGTGGCCGAAAGAGTGATCACAGATAACTTCTGGATCGCCGCTGCCGTCACCGCCCTGGCCCTTTTACCGGCGATATTTTTGAGGTGGGGAATCAAACAAGAATAAATCAAGGACCGGCGCTGCGCTGACCGGATGTCGCTCCGCTCCGACCGAAGACCGGGGGACTGATTATTTTTTACTAAAACGATCTGCTTCCAGATGTAAGCAGATCGTTTTGTTCTTACTTATTTCTATTAAAAAGTCCCCTACTCGAGCGGTCCCGCGTGCAGGGCGATCACTGCCCCACTGATCGGAGGCAACCCCGCCACATCCCCTTTGGAGGTGATCAGGGCATAACCCTGGAATCCTCCTGGCCCTGAAAAGGGCACCATGTAGGATCCGGTCATAGCTTCGATCTCAAATTCTCCGATCGCCCAGCTCCCACTCATCAGAGCAGTTGAAAGTTCGATGATGGCCAGCTCCGCCATATCCGGGAAAGTGAAGGCCAGCACATAACCCTCTTCGGCCAGCTTGGAGGGCAGGTCTATAGCTGTGAAGCGGGACGGCACCGGGAAGTCAGACGGGAAGTCTCTCTCGCTTTCACCCAGGCCTTCGCTTTCACCAGAGGTCTCACCACTGCCAGGGAGCTCTTCTAATTCCCCCAGGGGCGCGATGGTGAGGTCTAACACCACACCATATTCATCCTCGATGAAACTCAATTTGGCCTCATATTCGGGGTGGGTGATCCACATCCCGTAACCAAAAACATCAGGACCTTCGGCGTCCACGGTCCAGCCTCGAGCCTCCAGCTCTTGATTGTAGAAGACCAGGGTTTCTTCCAATGTGTATTCCACAAGGGCAAAAAATACCCGGTAGCTGTTCTCTCCCGGCATAGGCACCGTGGAACCGACCTTGGCTTCTTCTGGAATGGGGAATTCCTCCGGGAAGTCGGCTGGCAGCTCCTGTTCCTGAAATTCAACCCCGGTGGTGTTCATCTCACCTTGCTCTTCAGCCTGAGAACGCTTCTTCCATAGGGGACAGCGATCCTCCTCGGCCGGGGCGGCCTTCTGGGGCAACCGCAGGAAGCCAAGAATATAGGCTGCAATGATCAGAAACATCGTGAAGAGCGTTATTCCTTTTTTATGCATCTTTGAAATCCTTATGTAATTCTATATGACTATTACGGAAACCAAATAGCAAGAGGAAGAATATCAGTTTCATATAAAACCTCCAGGATGGGGTTGATAGAAACTTGATGTTATTCATTCTAAACGAACTATAGACACATTTCAACATGACCAGGGACGAAGTCCTTCCAAAGGATTTCGTCCCTCTTAGACCAATGCGGCAGACCGGAGCTAGGGGATCTAGTTCTAAGAACTACTTACTTTTTACTTAAACAGCCTGGTGCCTACCCTGGCTGAGATTATTCTAAATATGAATGTGATTTTATCTTTTGATTACATCGATGAACACTTGATAAACTTGAATAAAAACCTTTATAATCAATATATCTCTTTACTATTCAACCTCGATCAATATTCTCCCTGCAAGGAGGCCAACAATGAGCGAAACCCCTCCAAACCCCTCCCCTCCTAAAAAGAAAAGAGGCTGGTGCTGCGCCAGCTGTATCATCGTTCCCCTGGTCAGCATCCTCTGCCTGGTAAGTGTTTATTTTCTCGGACCTCCCCTGGCAGGCTGGCTGGGGATCTTTGGACCAGAAGCCAAAGAAGTATACGAAGCTGCCCCCGATCTGGCGGCCAGCCAATCCCTGACAGATACATTTTCCGAACTGGGCATCCCCGGTGTGCGGGTCTATGTGATCCCCATCAAGGGGGAACCCACCCAGGGCGCCTTTATCATCCTGGACGGCAGCGCCGGCTACCAGGGCTTGGATCCCCTGAACGAAAAGGATGATATGCTGCTGCTCATTTTCCAGGATATCACCCGCCGCAACCGGACTGAGAATCTGCGCCTGGCCCATGTTACGGTGGATTTCCGGGATGAATTTGGAGAAACTGCCACCGCTTTCACCGTAGACCAGGAACTGGTCGAGGAGTATGCCGCTGGTTTGATCACGCAGAAAGAGTTTTTTGCCCGGATTGAGATTGATCTTTTGGGCACCCTGGAATATCTTGGCATCGAAGACTTGCTGGAGGAAATCCAAGAATGAAAAATCAAAAGTTAATACTGATATTAATGATTTGTCTTCCTGCCCTCTTTCTCAGTGGATGCTGGGATGTAGATGAGGAAATACTGGAAATTGTTGTTGAATCCTGGGCGGAACATAACGGGCTCATTAAAGATGGCAAAATTTCTCCAATCCCGATCGTCCAAAAAGTGGCAGAGGATACCATCCGTGATTTTACCAATGACGAGCCGTTTATCCAACTTGATGGGTTGGATGTGATCCGCGATATTGAAAAAGCGGATCAGCTTGCAGATGAAGCTATGGTCAACCTGGATACGGCTAAAATGTCCTCTGCTGTCTCAATCCGGCCTCATGATTGGACCCTGCAGGAAAAAGATGCGGCGGTTTGGCTTGCCCATGGAAACGCAGCAGCCGCTCAGACCGCCTTCTCCCGATCTGATGACATTTTACTGGAATCTGTGGCCAAAGGTGAAGATTGTATCCAGCTGAGGCAACACCAACTAAAAGTACGCAGGGATACTATATTGGAGGCCACAAAAATTTGCCAAAAAGATCCAAATTGTTCAGATTCTGAACAGGCCGCTCTCTGGGAAGAATGGCAGTCAGTAAATAAATTACTTTCCGAAGAGTGGATCTCTAAAAGTTCAGACGTATGCCCTGATAACTAAGAAAAGTATGATCCATATCGGTGAGGGTGGAAATTACCAATCTTACAAAAATTCCAGCACAAGAAGATTGGTTCTGGTCTTGATCCTGGCCAGTCTGATAAGCTGCCGCAGCCTTGTAGAAGATCGCAGATCACCCTCCAAAGACACAATCGAACCGACATGGGCTTCTCCTGCCCCAGAAGAATCCCAAATAGTAGCGGCTTCCCCAACAATCGTATCTGAACTGCCCATCCCTCTCAACTCCTCACCACCCAGCGCGGATGATATTTCCGGACAGGTTTTAGGCTTCCAGGATGCCTTTGGTACCTATTTCCTTTACCGCCCTACTCATTTCTCTGATCCCCCTCAAACCCTGGTTGTGATCCACGGCACTCCTGCGGTGGACCAAAGCGCGGGGGAAACCGCCTTCTACTATGCAGAAAACTGGGCCCCTTTCGCTGAAGAAAACGGGCTGGTTATTGCTGGTTCCCGCCTTTAACCAGGCGGATTTCAGCAGCCGGAAGGGCGAGATCAGGGATGCCCTGACCGGCTACAGGGGCCTGTTTGGGCGCCAGATCCCGGCGGACGATTGGGTCATCCGGCTGCTCGGGCTGGGGAGGCAGGCCCTGGATCTGCCGGAAGCGCCTATCCTGATCTATGGCCATTCAGCAGGCGGGCAGTTTGTGGGGCGCTTCCTGGTCACACACCCCGAACTTGTGAGCAGAGCTGTGATCAGCGCCGCCGTCACCTATCCCCAGCCCGACCCCGCGTTGAGCTGGCCCTACGGCATGGGCCCTCTTTCTTCGGAGATTGTCTGGGAGGACGGCACAACTGCCCAGGTGGAGATCATTCCCGACCTGGAAAAATGGCTGGCGGCAGCCCAGGTTCAAACCCGGGTGATTGTTGGATTAAATGACCTTGAGCCCCAGCTCCAGCGACCGGGGCAGGGAGGCCGGGTCCGTTTGGCCATCGGCCAGAACTGGGTCGAATCTATGGGGGAATTTGCCGCGGAGCACGGGGTGGAAAGCCGGATCGCTTTTGAGGCCATCCCCGGCAAAGGCCACAGCATGGTAGGACTTTTGCCTTATTGCCAGGCGGCACTCCTGATTGAGTAGGTAATAAACAACTCTCTGAGCGGAGGTCCTGAGCCATGTCAAAGGACCGCAGTCGAAGAGCTTCTCGTCTGCATTTCGGCTTTCGACTTCGCACAGGGCTTCATTCCGCTCGATGATTTGGAGTTTATTTTCTCCTGAATTTCCCTCAGGATCGTAGACGGGGAGAGGTAAACATCACCCTATCCTTTACTCTTTTCACCTACCAAATCTACACCGTCTCCCGTCCCCGGTCTTTCCAACCCGGTCATTTTCCATATATAATGAATACAGGCACAGATGACATTCCATAACTTCCGCTGAGTAATAAGGGAGGCCGCCCATGTCCGAAGACATTCTACAAGCCGAAAATGCTATCCAGGCTGGCGATACCAAGACTGGGTTCGAGATCCTGCGCCAGGTTCTGGTGGAGGATCCTGAAAGCGAAAAGGCCTGGTGGATCATGTCTGGTCTGGTCCAGCGGGATGAGAGGGCAACCTGCCTGGAACAGGTCCTGCGCATCAACCCCCGGAATCAATTTGCCCTGGACGCTCTGAATAAGTTGCGGGCTTCACCTCCCATCACTGAGACCAAACCGCGCCGGGAGATCCCAAAACCCGCAACAGGTAAAATACCTACTGGAAAAACAGAACCGATCGGCCAATTCAAAACCTGGCATTACAGCAGGGGATCCATAGTCTACCTGACCATCCTGGGAAACAGACAACTGATCCGGGCTCAAACCGAGAAGAGATTGATCCCCCGGGTACGCGATGCCCTCGAGAAAGGAGAGGTCACAACCCAATATCTGAGCGAGATCAAATCCATACCCCTGATCACGATCTCCAAGATCAAATTGCTCAAAACAGCCCTGCAGTTCCATTACATGAACGAAGGAATGGAGCGCTCCGCCCGCCTGGTTATGGACGACACAACCATGTCAGAGCGAATTTTCCATGAACTGGTTGGCCGGCTGGGTCCCGATTATATACTCCAGACCATACCGGTTAGGACCGGATTGAGCCTGACTTTATCAGCCATATTGGTCTTCGGAGCAACTGGATTGACTTTGGCAGGTTATTGGGCTGCCCAGGAAGTGCTCTCCGGCAGGATCCAGTCACCCTTTCTGATAGATTTAATGAACCTGCTCGGGATCAGCGGTGTGACCATCATCGGCGGGATCCTGGTCATCCTGGCTTTTATTATCAGCGTCCGCATGTTTCTTAAGCCAGCACTGAGGACTGAGCTTGTGAAAAGAATCTAAAAAGAAAGCCTATTAATTACAGGGGCGATCCCGGTCCGGGGCACTTCGCTACTCTCAGCATAAATTCCAGTGAGGGACCGTGGTTCTTTATTTGTTCCGTTTCCCAACCCAGCTGAACAAATGGGTCATTCTTCCCGGTTCTATTGAGACACATTTCCATATATAATTAGAACAGGTCACTTATTAGTCACGAGTTACTCCAGATCACAAAGAGGCCAGCCATGTCCGAAGTCATCAAACAAGCTGAGAATGCCATTAAAGCCGGTGATACAAAAACAGGATTTGAGATCCTGCGTCAGATCCTGGTCGAAAATCCTGAAAGTGAAAGGGCCTGGTGGATCATGTCCGGCCTGGTTCAGCGGGCGGAAAGAGCCACCTGCCTGGAGCAGGTTCTGCTCATCAACCCCAGCAACCAATTCGCGCGCGACGCCCTTAACGAACTTAAGGAAGCTTCCCCCATCACAGAAACCAAACCGCCCCGGGAGCTTCCAAAACCCTATCCTGGTAAAAAGCCCACCGGGAAAACAGAACGGGTTGGTGAATATAAGACCTGGCACTATACCAAAGGGTCTACTGTATATCTGATCATCCTGGGAGACATACGCTTGATCCAGGCCCAAACCGAGACCAAATGGATCCCCCGCGTTCGTGATGCCCTGAAAAAGGGGTTGATCCCGGATCAATATCTAAGCGGGATCAAAACAATCCCCCTGGCAAAGATCAAGTCCATCAAACTGCTCAAAACGGTCCTGCAGTTCCAATACCACGTGGGGGAGTCAGAACAATCCATTCGTGTGGCACTTGACAATTCAGCCATGGCTGAACGCATATTGGATGTATTGGGCAAGCGCCTTGGTCCCGATTATTTGCTGCAGATCAAACCGGTCAGGACCGGGTTAACCCTGTTGACCTCCGCCATCCTGGTCTTTGGAGCGGTTGGAGCAACCGTGGCTGGTTACTGGGCTTATCAGGAAGTTGTCTCCGGGCGGGCCGCCGCTACCGGCAGCGTCCAGTCGCCCGCGGTGATCAGCTTGCTTCAGAGCCTGGGAACCGGCGGTGTGACGCTGGTAGGTGGGATCCTGATCATCATTGCCCTTGCCATCAGTATCCGAATGCTGCTGAAACCGGAGCTGGGAACGGAGCTTGTGCGAAGGGTATAAAAACTGTAAATAGTAAGTAGTAAGTCGAATAAAGGTCATTGCTGAAAATTAATCCTTAAATAAGGGGCGACCCAATGGGTCGCCTATTTTATTAATCCAAAAATCCGTTACTGACTCAGAAGGAGCATACGGGGTCCTGATAACTAGTGGAACTGAAAAACACCAAGGGAAACATGATTGGTATATCCCCAGCGGATCCCGGGTCCTTAATATCAGATACAATGATTAGATAAATGAACCAAACACCTATCCCAATGGTAACCACATACAAAACATGTTTGGCACTCTGCTAATCGGCATCAGCTACGCCCTCAGTGCAGGGCTGCAGCCAGGGCCCCTGCAAGCCTTTTTCCTGTCCAAGGTAGCGGAGAACGGCTGGCGCCGGACCCTGCCAGCTGCTTTTGCACCCCTGATCAGTGATGGTCCCATTGCCCTGGTATCGATCCTGCTTTTGAATCGACTGCCGGCCTCATTCAGGGATCTGCTGCAGCTGGCCGGTGGCATACTGCTCTTGTTTTTTGCTTGGGGTTCTTTTCAGAATCTGGCGTAGTGGGGAAGAACCAGAAAGTGCCCCTCCCGGATCAACACCCAAGACTGTCCTCCAGGCCGCTCTGATCAACTTGCTCAACCCCCACCCTTACCTGGGCTGGAGCCTGGTAATGGGGCCTGCAGTTCTAGCTGCCTGGGCAGATGGGCCGGGCATGGCCCTGGCTCTGCTGCTGGCTTTTTATATCACCATGATCAGCACCTCGATGGTGATGATCTACCTGATGGGCCGGGCAATACTTCTGGGTCCAAACACAAGGAAAGGAATAAATCTGATCTCAGCTTTACTTTTAACCGGGTTGGGTTTATATTTTTTATATACGGCTGCAGGAAGTCTGGCGGGGTGGATCGGTTGAAAATCTTCTCAGGATCATAAAACGGACAATACAGCACAAAAAGAGGATTCCATGGCTGAGGCAATCTTTAAACTGGTCTACTTCATTGAACTGGTCCTGATCAGTTTCATGCGCAGCCGCTCCACCCGAAAATTTCACAGATTATCCATAGCTGAGAACCATTCCACAGTTGCGGATACGATACTGGCTTTTTTAGCTGGAATAGGATGGACGCTGCCTCTTATTTACATCTTTTCCTCAGTTCTGGACTACGCCGATTATTTCCTTCCTGCCTGGACCGGCTGGTTAGGTGCGTTGATCTTTGCCGGAGCCGGTCTGTTATTATGGAAATCTCACCGGGACCTGGGTCGCCATTGGATCCCTGGCCTGGCTTTCAGGCCAAACCACAAACTGATCACCAGCGGGATTTTCCAGCACATCCGCCATCCCATCTATGCTGCCCAGCTGCTCTGGGCAGTTGCCCAGGCCTTGCTGCTGCATAATTGGATTGCCGGCTTCTCCTATCTATTGATCCTTTTGCCTCAGTACCTGCTGCGGGTCGAGGCAGAAGAAAAGATGATGCTTGAGAGATTCGGGGATGAATACAGAGATTATATGGAACATACCGGACGGCTGTTTCCCAAATTTGAACAGTAAGCTGCAGCTATGAAAAATCCACTTGCTTTGAAAAAATCCACTGCGGGGGGAATCTAGTTGTTGATCACATATTCAAAGAAAACAGATAGTACGTAGGAGTTGATATGGGCTTTCTTAACCTAGAAGACATCCAGGAACGAGAGATCGTGCCCGGCTACAGGGCCAGGTTCCTTCATTCAGATCATATGACCATAGCCTACTGGGATGTCGATCCCGGGGCCGCACTGCCTGAGCACAGCCATCCCCACGAGCAGATCGCCAATGTGCTGGAAGGCCAATTTGAGCTGACAGTAGATGGGGAAAGCCGTGTCCTGGTACCAGGCCAGGTGGCAGTTATCCCTTCGGATGTGCCCCACAGCGGGAAAGCCATCACCGCCTGCCAATTATTGGATGTTTTTCATCCCTGCCGGGATGATTACCGCTAGAAGTGAACCCTAACGCTTCTACTAAGGTTATAACCTGTAGGAGGTGGATCGATGAAACCTAATCTGAAAGGAACCGGATTTGGCTGGATAGAGGTTGGTGAAGAACGGATCAGCCATGATATCCTCATCCGCCTCGATGGCGAGGTTAACAAACGAAAAAAGAAACTTACCAAGGATATTTACGGCACATCCCACAACCTTTCCCTGCCTGAGGCGGAATATATCTACCAGGAAGGGGCAGCTGGCCTATTGATCGGCGGTGGTCAGTTTGGCCGGGTGCGGCTCTCCCCCGAAGCGGCGGCTTTTTTTGAGGAAAAAGGCTTGCCGGTCACCATTCTGCCCACTCCCAGGGCGGTCAAAGCCTGGAATGATAGCCCGGATAAATTGATTGGCCTCTTCCATATCACCTGCTGATCAAGTTCGATCAGCCCATTTTATATGTAGAAAGGATAACAATCATGAAATCAGAAACAACCATTCAAGCATTACCTGGCAGAAATGCCCGCAGAACGCCGGGAAGCGATCGAAAAAGTCCGGTTAACCATTCTGGCAAACCTGCCTGAAGGCTACGAAGAAGCCCTCAACTACGGCATGATCACCTACCAGGTGCCTCTGGCGGTTTATCCGGACACCTACAACAAAAAACCGCTTATGTATGCCGCCCTGGCCAACCAGAAGAACCACATGGCTGTTTACCTGACCGGGATCTACATGGATGAAAAACTGTACCAGGGATTTGAGAAAAAATACCGGGAAACCGGGAAACGCTATGATGTAGGCAAATCCTGTGTCCGCTTCCGGAAATTGGAGGATCTGCCCCTGGATCTGATCGGCGAAAGTGTTGGAGCCATCTCGATGGAGGAATTTATCGAACGCACCAAAGGCCTCTCCGCCCGCAAGGCCAAAAAGAGACTGATATTTTCACTTATTATAGGGAATATTCTATGATCAGCATTCAGAACCTGTCAGATTTCTATGCCCGCAATGTAGAGATCATTAAAATGCAGGCAGAAGGGCTGACCCACCTGAGAAAGCCTGATCCAGCTGCCATTCCGGAGCAACTGCCTCAACTGGGTGGTCGGCCATTTGGTGGCCAACCGCTGCAATATCCTGGCCCTGCTGGGCGCAGATGATCTGCGGCCTCAAGTTGATCTTGATCATTATGAGAGGGAATCCGATCCAATCCTGGGTGAAGGTGAAGGTGTACTGCCCCTCGAGAAACTGCTCATGCACCTGGAAGAGTCCCAGACCCGCCTGGCGGCGGCCCTTGAAAAGGAAACCGAAGAATCCCTCCAGCGCCTGGCTCCTTACCGCGACAGGCCTGAGAGGGAAATTGCCTACTGGCTGGTCTTTTTATACTTCCACGATTCCTATCATGTGGGCCAAACCGAGATCCTGCGCCAGGCGGCCGGAAAAGATGACAAGATCATCTAGTATCCTTAAAACAAGAAACGGTTTCCTTAAAGGAAACCGTTTCTTTTATTTGACTATCTGAACTAGGTCATATCAAGAGAGCGTTTCTGAGTCTGGGTTCCAGCCGAGGCAGCAGCGATCTGGCCGCCCATCACGCTGTCCATCGGGTAGACGATCACCATGGAACTTTCTTCCTTGGAGATTTCCAGCAGGGCCTGGAGCTGCCGCAGCTGCATGGATCCTTCCTCTCCAGATAATATATTGGAGGCTTGCGCCAGGGATGTGGCGACCTTAAGTTCGGCATTAGCCTGGATCTGTTTGGCTTTGGCGGAACGCTCCGCCCGGGCGATCACGGCCAGCTCTTCTATCAGGCTTGGCGGGGTGCCCACATCGGTGATGCGCACAGCGCGAACGTTAATACCGTAATCAGAGGCGGCAGCATCAATGATCTTTTTCAGATCAGTTGCGATCCGTTCAGTTTCACTCAGCAGCGGGCGCAGATCATTGCCGCCGATGGTGCTTTTGAGCGCTTCCATCGAGGCCCATTCGGTGGTTTTCCAGTAATCCTGGACCGCAATAGCTGCTTTCTCAGGATTCTCAACTTCAAGCTCGATCGCTGCCGTGACGTCGATGGGAATATTATCCTTGGTCAGGGTTTTGGTGGCTTTCACTTCATAGGTCTGGATGCGGACATCCAGGATGCGTGCCACAGAGTAAATAAAGGGCGGGATGATGAACAGGCCCGGACCCCTGGTGCCTACAGATTTACCCAGGCGCAACAGCACCAATCGTTCCCACTGCGGCAGGATGTAAAACATCCCGGCGATGATATTTGCCAGCCACAGCAATACCAAAGAGATGATCCCCCCGTAGATAAACTGGCTGGGATTTCCTCCTCTTACAGCGCGGACAAAAAAGCCCAGGGCAAAGATCAGCCACAGCGGAACCAACACCAGCAGGCGGATAAAATTCCTGATGAAGGCCTGGACGGGATTTTTGAGGATAGACATGAATTTCTCCTTTCTATATGAACCTTCTTAGTAAAAGTTCAGGTCAGGCTTATTTTTGACAGGCTGCGTCAATACCTGCTAGGGATATTGTAATGGAGAATAGGGAGGATGGGATTCCAGGTGCAGTGGGAGTTACACCAGGAGAGCCAGGATCATTTTTGTTCATATTCCCATGAACTGCATATCCGATAAGTTGACCATATTACTATACGGAAAAACCCCGTAAAAGTTGCAAAAAAAATCCCCTCCGTTACTGACGGAGAGGATAATTTTGTTCGAAATCCGTTTTTACTTGATGAATTTGATACTGAACGGATAGTGGGTCTCCTGATCATTCAGGTAGCGGATAGTATTGGCAGCTCCTTGATAAAAGACAAAAAAGCCGATCAGGATCATGGGTAAAACACTGACCAGGGCCAGGGTACTCATCAAGGCCACATTTCCGGTTCCCTGCTCAAGCAGGATCAGGGCTGCTGGCAGTCCAACGACCAGGCATAATACGCCTGTGAACAGAGCCAGCGTAACGCTGATCTGGAAATTCAGCACCTGGCGCCCATGGGAATCGGCCTGATAGCTGCGGTTTTTCAGCCAGGTCCACATCAACAGCGGGACCAAAACAATGCAAAACATGCTGCTCAGGTGCAGAGCCGCCACCCAGAGGCGCTCATTTTCCAGGTCATTTTTTCCCAGGTCGAATTCCAGCACATTGCTCAAACTGTTGCGGGTGAAAGCCCGCGGTTCAACTTCACCGCTTTCGATGCGCTGGATCGTGCGCGGGGTTACCTGGCAGAATTCCGCCAGCTGCTCCTGGGTGAAGCCTTTCTCATTACGTAATTCTGATACTTTTTGTCCAAGATCTGGTTGTTTCATGTTGTGCTCCTTCTAACTAGATTTTCCCCCATTCTATAAAATCCAGCCAGAATTACCATGTCGTGTTAACGACATTTGGGCGACACTCAAATTATAACCCGAGAAGGAGTCCTTACTGCACCCGTGATAAAGCCAATACACCCGGGATCACCGGCATTGCAGCCCATTGCGCCGCTGAGTACGTTATTTTCCAGGCCTGCCTCCCAGGGCACATTGCCCTGGATAGTTTTTGGGCAGTCGCCCGTAGAAGGACCGCATACGCCGGGGCAGGCAATGCCTTCGTAAATCGAGGTCAGCGAGGCGGTGCCGCTCATGGAACAGGTCACCGGATTATAATTGCCGCTGCTGATCGTGCTCCTGATCGTTATTGTGCATTTCTGGGTATCATCTTTCAGTATGTAAAAGAACTCGCCGCTCACCGCGCCCCCCGCGCTTGGATAGGTCAGCGAGGTTGAAACCGACTCCGCGTCCCCATGGACCACGTCTGGTGATAAAGAACCTGATCCACCAGCGTCATTTTTAGGGATCGATTGGTATGCTTGATCAAAGGCATCTACGGCATCTTCTGGCAGACGCCATTTATCGCCTGTCCTCCCGGCAGCTTCTATAAATATTTGCTGCTCTTATTTGACAATTCCGATTCTCTTCCACCAGGCTGGCAAAAACAACCTCATCCCAATAGGCATTGACCCAGCCGGTATCTGCAGAACAATCTTCCTCCCTTTATTATCCCCTTTGGTAGTGGGACCTTCCGGGAATTCTTCTGCGCAGAGGTCCACCGGCAGCCTGGGCAATTTGGATCTGCCCCATCAGCATTCGTTCCACGCCCTGATATACAACCTGTTTGAGATGCTGCCGGCCGACTGATTTTGCTACCTGTTTGATGAGATTCTTTAATACTCCCCCACTCAGTGAACCACCACTGATAACAATTTTTGAAATTCTCCGGACCTACCTGCCTTAAGAAGTTGCGCCCAGAGGACCTATCCGGTGCCAAAAGTTTGCGGATCTCTTTAATGGAATGCCACATTTTTGTCAGGGGTTTACGCCTGTCCCCCCGGAGTTTCCGCAACAGGGAGATGCGGTTGGTAAGCTTTGTCCTCACCTGCTCGCAGTGTGACTGAATTCTTTTCACTTCACAATCATCACCCTCCGCGGTATAGCGAGAAACCAGAAGGCGGCAGTTGGCGTCCAGATCATTGCGTTCCATTTTGGAAGCATGGATCATACGGTTTATGATGTTTTCAGCTGCTGTCGCAGGAGATCGATTATTGTCTAAAGCGAACAATCCGCCAGGAGAAGCAGCAAAATCCAGCTCCAATTCTTCCAGCAGCAAAGCATCACTAAGATACATTAATGCGGCAGCGTCTTCCAGGGTTCGATGATCAGAATTTTCAGCCTGTCCGGGATAAAATGGTATTAAACTGGTGATAAATACCATCAACAAAACAAATGATTTAGTCTTCATCGCATGATTCCTCTGGGAAATAGGTCCTATTCATTGATAAGCCCCAGGGCTTCGATATACCTGAGTTCATCATTAACAAACCCAAAACTGAGAGCATTGGCATAATAGATCACACCATCTTTCAGGAATTCCTTTTCTAGCGAGATCTCAACATAAGTATCGATCCTGGCTCCGCTACCACTTCATCCAGGCGCATAAAAGCCTCGAACTGCTCGGGTGTACGCAGGGCCTCGGACTTTACATGATAAAATAGCTGAATGGACCTATTTGACCACGCCATGGAAGAGGATCTCAGGAAAAAAGCCCCCCTGGCGGCCCGCCTGCGGCCCCGCACCCTGGACGAGTTTGTCGGCCAGGAAGAGATCGTCGGTGAGGGCAAACTGCTCTACCGGGCCATCTTGGCCGACCGGTTATTCTCTTCCCTGATCTTCTGGGGCCCTCCCGGGACCGGCAAGACCACGCTGGCCATGGTGATCGCCAACCATACAAAATCCCATTTCACCAGCCTCTCAGCAGTCATGGCCGGCAAAGCCGACCTGCGCCAGGTCATCGCCCAGGCATGTGACCGGCGAAAAATGTACCAGGAACAGACCATCCTGTTCGTAGACGAAGTCCACCGCTGGAACAAAGCCCAGCAGGACGGGCTTTTGCCCTACGTGGAAAACGGCACCATCACCCTGATCGGCGCCACCACCGAAAACCCCTACTTTGAAGTCAATCGGGCCCTGGTATCCAGATCGCGGATCTTCCAGATGAAAGCCCTCACTGACGATAATATCCGGACATTGATTCAGCGCGCCCTGGAAGATAACGAACGTGGATATGGCGAACTTAAGAATCAGACCTGGCAGAAGACGCCGAAGCTCACCTGGTACGGGTCGCCGGCGGTGATGGGCGAAATGCCCTGAATGCCCTGGAACTGGCCGTGGAATCCACTCTGCCGGATGAAAAAGGTGTCATCCAGATCACCCTCGAAGTGGCCCAGGATTCGATCCAGCGCCGGGCGGTATTATATGACAAGGATGGCGACGCGCATTATGACACCATCTCTGCCTTCATCAAATCCATCCGCGGCTCTGACCCTGACGCCGCATTATATTGGCTGGCCAAGATGCTCTATGCCGGTGAGGATCCGCGTTTTATCCTCCGGCGCCTGATCATATCCGCCGGGGAGGATATCGGCCTTGCCGATCCCCTGGGGTTGGTTGTTGTCAATGCCGCTGCCCAGGCCTTCGACTATATTGGCCTGCCAGAAGGCATCTATCCCATCGTGGAAGCAGTCCTGTACTTGGCCACCGCGCCAAAATCCAACTCGGCTGGAGCTTATTTTAAAGCCTATGACGTGATCGAAAAATCCGGAAGGACGGGAGTGCCCGATCATCTCAAGGATGCCAGCCGGGACGGCAAAGCCCTCGGCCACGGACAAGGGTATAAATACCCCCATGCCCACCCTGACCATTTTTTGCCCCAGCAGTACCTTCCAGACTCCCTGCTGGGTACCTATTTCTACATACCATCTACCCAGGGATATGAACCTGAAGTTCAGGACCGATTATCTCTCTGGCGTGAAGCGCAGCGGAAGGCCCTCGATATCAAATCCACAGAGGAAATTCCTGAACTGACTGAAAACGAGATCCAATCCGTTAAAACCCGCCATAAAAAAGGCTGATATTATGTCCCCCACTCCCCCTCCCTATCCTGAATATAAGATCGCCCTGCTGGGATTTGGCAATGTCGGCCAGGCCCTGGTTGAACTGCTGTTGGAGAAAAAAGATGATCTGATCGATAAACCCGGAATAGGATTCCGGGTGGTGGGAATAGGATCGGAACCCATGGCTTTGCGATCGATCCCCGGGGTTTACCGCTCCAGGGACCTGCTCGAAACCTATCGGGGCGGCACATCGCTGGACAAATATTCATCCATCCCCGTTTCAGACAGCGCTTCGTTTATTCAACAATGCGGGGCAGATGCCCTGATCGAAACGACTCCTGTGAACTATAAAACCGGAGAACCCGCCCTGGGTTATCTGCGCCAGGCCCTGGAGATGGGGAAACATGCCATCACTGCCAATAAAGGTCCCGTAGTGCATGGATATCGCGAATTGGATAAACTGGCGAAGAGAAATCGGGTTTCCTTCCTGTTCGAGTCTGCCGTGATGGATGGCGCTCCGGTTTTCAGCATTGCCCGCAGCGGGCTGCCGGGCGCGAGGGTGAGCGGGTTTTCAGGAATTTTAAATTCCACAACCAACCTGATCCTGTGCCGGATGGAAGAAGGAGAGACCCAGGAGGAGGCCATCAATTATGCCCAGTCGATTGGCATCGCGGAATCCGATCCCAGCGGGGATGTGGACGGCTGGGACGCAGCGGTAAAAGTTGCCGCCCTGGTGACAGTATTAATGGACATTCCTTTCACCCCGGAACAGGTCCGGCGCACAGGCATCCGCGGCTTAACCCCCGATCTGATCCAGGAAGCCAAGCAGAACGGGAAACGGTGGAAATTGGTCTGTGATGTCCGGCGTAGCCCGGGCGCCCCCTCCGGTATTGAGGCCGCCGTTGAGCCCAAATTGATCTCACCCGACTCTCATTTATATAATGTATCTGGCACTTCAGCTATTCTGGAGATCTCCAGCGATGTGCTGGGAAAACTATCCCTGATCGAAGAGAATCCCTCCCCCCGGACCACTGCCTACGGGATCCTGGCCGACCTACTTAACGCCCTGGGGTGAACCAGGGCTCTGTTTATTTATCCCCTTGATGGTCCCGCCAGGCTGGCGCGGACCTCTTATTGTGGGTCATTCTCTATTACAATCACCTTGCCAACACCGACTTGGATGAAATCCTCTCCAAAAGCCTCCTTGAACTTGGCGATAGCTTGGTCCCCCGTGCAGTGGCAGGGAGCGGCGTATTTTACACCAAGACGATTGAACTCCTGAATGATCTTGCTGACCTGGTAATCACTGGTATTGCCCAGATGGAATCCACCCACAACCAGGTAGATCTCTTCCTTGAAATCCCGCTTCGCGTTGTAGCAGGATCTCGGCGATACCGGGGTGGGCACAGCCGGTGATCACAACAAGCCCTTTTGTGGTATCGATCACCAGCGCCTGTTCCGGAGGTGGACCCTGCATCTCTCCGATTGTATAGATGCGTTTTATGATCTGCATACCCGGAGAGACCTCCACGATCTTTACCTGGCGGCTGAAATAAGTCTTAAACG
Source organism: uncultured Chloroflexia bacterium (assembly GCA_963695575.1). Taxonomy (GTDB): domain Bacteria; phylum Chloroflexota; class Anaerolineae; order Anaerolineales; family UBA11858; genus B10-G9. The sequence continues at coordinate 308,413 of CAVOGS010000018.1, read as the reverse complement.
AAGTGGAGAATGATGGCGGCAGATAAACTACCGGATCCGCTCCAGCCGATACCAGAGCTTGCAGGCCGCCAGTATGGTCATTATGTTCATGGGATAGGACCACATGCTGGATCTGGGCAGGCTTGATATCAAGGTCAGCCATATTCCTGAGCAGCATATTTCCATCCCCACCGGTATCAAACAGCAGATTCTGATCTCCATAGGTAACCAAAGCAGAAAAACCCCAGGCTGTTTCCATCCCGGCTTTATAAGGATAATTATCAAATACAAGGGTAATTCTGATCATATCCTGACTCCCGGTTTGTTGGGTTTCCGTGGCTTTTTGCTCCCCTCCTGTTCCAGTGAGAGTTTCGGTTGGAAACAATGCTGGAGGCATGGCCGAAGGTATTACTTCAGGGGCTGGAATATTAGTGTTCACTTTTGTGAGAGGATTCTCAGCTTTAAACAGGGGGGAACCGCAGGAAGTTAATAGGAGCAGGGCAAACATAAATATTCCGGAATAGATATGTTTCCAGGTTGCCATAATAAATATTTCCTTACTGTCCTTTTTATTATACATTCCCTGGATGTCGATTTCAAAAGATGGTCCCCCGGTAGCAGGGCAATTCCTGGCCCGGAAGAAGACTTACCTTACAGGGCTGTAATATTCCTTGGTTAACAGTTATTTCTGAGTGGTGTTTGAGTATAATGAGAATACTTTTCTATCCAAGCCATCCATCAAATCATCCTGCTGGAACGAGTTATGCGCTCAGCGTCCACTCTTAATGGACCTCCGGGAGAGAAATATGCAGCACACTCTCCCAAAATAAGATCGATATTCTTCAGTGTGCCTTTTTTGATCAGCCTGAATAGTTTGATCCTGGGTGGATTTATTTCATATTTAATGCTTACCTTTCAGCCAGGACCAAGCCCAGTACTGGCCGCAGTGCCGCACACCTCTTCCGCCCTGACCATCAGGAAGACCACTACCTCCACACCCGAACCTTCCAGGACCCCGTTTTTGTACCTGGTACCAACTTCAACACCAACAGCCACTCCTGTTCCCACCAGCACGCCGGCCCCCACTCTCGCCCTACCGGAAGAGGCAAGAGTTTACGGCATTTCTGGCCATCGCCAATCCATGCCGCTCAGCTGCGAATCTCGCTCAGCAGTTGACTGGGCAGCGTTCTTTGGTGAGACCATTGATGAATATGCATTTCATAATGGTCTCCCCGTCCATGACAATCCAAATAAGGGTTTTGTTGGCAGTGTTTACGGCAGCTGGGGCCAAACTCCTCCCAAAGCATATGGTGTACACGCGAAACCCGTCGCTCAAAGGCTCCGGGAATACGGATTAAATGCCAAATATGTATTTGATATGAGCCTGGATGAGTTAAAATCGGAAATTGCCGCAGGTAGGCCAGTCATGATCTGGGTTGTTGGTCATGTGGGACTCGGGACACCTGTAGAGTATATTGACTCAGAAGGTGATGTCAGTATTGTGGCAAAATTCGAGCATACAGTGATCGTGATTGGTTATACAAAAAACAAGATCACAATCCTGGATGGGGCAAAAACGTATACCCGGTATAACAAAGAATTCTTAAAATCGTGGGGGGTTTTAGAGAATCAAGCTGTCGTCTGGATTGACTGATCGGCCCTTATCTTAATCCCATTCTTTCAAAATCAAGCAGCTGTTTTTTGATATCAGTATTATCCTTTCCCCCGTACCCGGTTAAGCTGCCATCTGACCCGATCACCCGGTGGCAAGGAACCACCAATGGCACATCATTGCGTTTCTCCGCCTGGCCCACAGCCCGGGAGGCTTTTGGCCGGCCAATAGCTGCCGCAACCTGCCCATAAGAACGGGTTTCACCGTAGGGTATAGCCAGTGTTTCCATCAAGACTGCTTTCTGAAAACCGGTGTATCCGTTCCAGTCGATCGGCAGATTGAAGTCTTGAAGTTCACCAACAAGATAGGATTTGATCTGCGCGATGTATTTCTCTGTTTCCGGTTCGGAATATTGATAATTTCCCTCGCCATAAGCCTGGTTCAAGGATAAAAAAGCTTCTTTATTCTTCTGGAACATGCGCAGACGCTTTAATCCCTGCGGGGATACAGCCACCCCGACTAAACCCAGCATATTGGTATGCAGCACATTCAGATAAATTGGAGTGATCATAAAAATACCTCCAGGCCTTAGAAACATATTCTCAATCAGTATACCACCCTCAAAAGAGCCAGAAATCGTATGGTAAGCGTAGGGAAAGCGTCAGGTAACAGTCAAGCAGAGAGGATTCCAAAATGCTAAACTATTATGAGAAAGAAAATTTCTCTTCTTCTCCTCCTTAGAGAGAGTCGGGTATGGCGCACCCGGCTCTCCGTTTTTTAAGGGGAGTGATTTGTTTGTTCTCCAGTTTGAAATCCATAGAATTTCCACAAAAACTAGCGATTGTTTCCCTGACCCCGCAGATAGTGAAGGGGAAGGATCCATATCCTCTCCTCATTCTAACCTCTTCAGCTTGAAAAGATTAGGCCTCAAAATCTACAATTGACTAGGGATTCTTCACTCCAATCAGAGTGACATCTCTCCAGTATTCCTTCAGAGCATCGCCAGGTGAAGCCAGCCCCACTACTTTGGTCGGGGTAAACCAAATTTTTAAGGTTAAACCTTCCAAATTCCTCCCCTCGCAGCGGAAATCAGAGTAATCAAGCGTATAATAGTGTTATCCAAATAGCAAGTCACTTTATACGTAAAGCCTATGTCTTTTGCTCACCTCCACGTTCATACCGAATATTCTATCCTGGATGGTTTTTCCAACATTAAAGCCCTGGTTCAAAGGGCCAAAGATCTGGATATGCCAGCCCTGGCAATCACTGATCACGGAACAATGTTTGGCGTGGTGGATTTTTACCACGCGGCCATCAATGTCGGGATCAAACCCATCATTGGCCTGGAAGGTTATATGGCGGCCAGGGGCATGGAAGACCGCGACCCCCAATTTGACAAACGCTCTTCTCATCTGCTTTTGCTGGCCGAAAATCAAGTGGGATACAAGAACCTGCTAAAGATAGCCTCTGCAGCCCAGATGGAAGGTTTTTATTATTTCCCTCGTATTGACCATGATTATTTGGCTTCTCACGCGGAAGGACTCATAGCCACCTCGGGCTGTATGGCCGCTGAGATCCCCAGAGCCATCAACCAGGGACGGCTGGATGACGCCAAGAGCAAGCTGGGCTGGTATTACGAAGTTTTTGGTCCGGATAACTTCTTCCTGGAACTTCAGTCACATGATATCCCTGAACTTGAAAAGATAAATAAGGCCCTGGTAGAAATGGGTCCGCACTACAACGCAAAGTTCATCGCCACCAATGATGTCCACTACATCAACCCGGCAGATTCCGTTCTCCAGGATGTCCTATTGGCTATCCAAACCGGAAAGATCCTCAGCGATCCAAAGCGCATGCGCATGACCGATGAGTCCTATTACTTAAAAACACCCACGGAGATGCAGTCCATATTCGCCGGGGTGCCAGGTGCCATTGAAAATACCCTCTTGATAGCTGAACGCTGCAACGTGGATCTGGGATTCAAGGAGTATCACCTGCCCAACTTCCCAGTCCCGGATGGAAAAACAGCGGATGGCTACCTTCGAGAGCTGTGTGAGAAAGGTTTACAAAAACGCTATCAAAGTCACTCAAGTGACCCAGAAATTGTCGAACGTCTGAATTATGAACTCGGTATCATCAATTCAATGGGATTTGACGCCTATTTCCTGATCGTCTGGGATTTAATCGAATACGCCAAGAAGAACGATATCTGGTACAACGCCCGGGGCTCAGCCGCCGGTTCAATCGTATCCTACTGCCTGGAAATCACACCAATCAACCCCCTTGAACACAATCTGATCTTCGAACGATTCCTGAATCCCGATCGGGTTTCCATGCCGGATATCGATCTGGATTTCCCTGATGACCGGCGGGCCGAGATGATGCACTACTGTGCTGAAAAGTACGGCCATGATAAAGTGGCTCAGATCATCACTTTTGGTACCATGAAGGCCAGGGCTGCCATCCGCGATGTTGGACGGGTCATGGACATCCCCCTCCAGGAAGTTGATCGCGTCGCTAAAGCCATCCCTAATATGCCGCCCATGAGCATCCAGGAAGCACTCGATAATTCTCCTGATTTTAGACAGCTCTATAAAGATGCCCCTTATCTGCACACCCTGATCGATACCGCCAAGGGTGTGGAAGGGACAGTCCGCAATGCCGGCACCCATGCCGCTGGTGTGGTTGTCACTGACCGACCGGTGGAAGAATACGCTCCCCTGCATCGACCAACCGGCAATATCGGCGACAGCCCGATCAATACAGTCACTCAATACGAAATGTCAGTGGTTGATAAACTGGGATTGTTAAAGATCGATTTCCTGGGTCTTTCTACCCTGACCATCATGGCCCAGGCCTGTAAACTGATCGAAGAACGGCACGGCGTGAAGCTTACATTAAATAACATTCCTTATGACGATCCTGAAACGTATGAGCTGATCGGCCGGGGAGAAACAATCGGTCTTTTCCAGGTTGAAAGTTCCGGTATGCGCCGCTATCTAAAAGAGATGAAACCCAGCCGACTGGAGCATATGATCGCCATGGTGGCGCTTTATCGACCCGGTCCGATGGACTTCATTCCCGATTATATCGACCGCATGCACAATCGCCAGGAGATCAGCTACCGCCATGAGGGCTTGATCCCCATCTACGAAGAAACCTTTGGCATCCCTGTATACCAGGAACAGATCATGCTCAGCGCGGTGGCCATCGCAGGTTATACACCTTCAGAATCAGACAGCCTGCGCAAAGCAGTGGCCAAGAAAAAAGTTGAGGATATTAAGAAACACAGGAAAAAATTCATCAGCGGTGCCGTTGAGCGGGGCGTTGAACAGGGTACAGCTGAAGATATTTTCACTGATTGGGAGAATTTTGCCCGCTATGGGTTCAACAAAGCCCATGCCGCAGATTATGGATTGATCTCGGTCCAGACTGGCTACCTGAAAGCCCACTACCCGGTTGAGTATATGACCGCCCTCCTGACTGTATACCAGAACAATACTGACAAGGTCACGCTCTACGCCTCTGAGTCCAGAAATATGGGCCTTGAAATACTTGCTCCCAATGTCAATTTCAGCTGCTGGGGGTTCACAATTGAAGACAACCCTTCAAATGACAGCTGCATCAGGTTTGGGCTGGGTGCGATTAAGAACGTCGGTGAAGGTCCTGTTGAAGAGATCATTCACGGCAGGGGCGAGCAAAAATTTAAGGACATTAACGATTTCCTGCGGCGGGTGGATCTGAGGAAAGTTGGAAAAAGAGCCCTGGAATCCTTGATCCAGGTGGGCGCGCTGGATGATCTTGGCGGCCGCCCTGCCCTGCTTGAGTCCATGGACAGGATCCTGGCCATCAGCTCATCCAATTTCCAGGCAGCGGATGCCGGCCAGATCTCCATGTTCGGGGATGGCACAGGCCTGGCAGAAGCCATTGTCCTTCCAGAAGCAAAAACAGCCATCAATCGTCGGGCCCAGTTGGATTGGGAACGGGAGTTGATCGGCCTTTATGTCTCTGATCACCCGCTCAGCACTGTCATGGACAGCCTCGAGCAGCATGTGACACACTTTGCCCAGGATCTCAACGAAGCCAAAGACCAGGAAAGGGTCAGCGTCGCTGGCATTGTCACCAAGATCCGGCAGCATCAAACCAAAAACGGCAAAGCAATGGCCTTCGCGACTATTGAGGACGTTCAGGGTATGATCGATCTAGTGGTCTTCCCCAATACCTGGCAGAAATACAGTGACCTGATCCGTTTTGACGAGATCATCTATGTAAGGGGAAAAGCGGATGCCAACAGTGGTGGTACGAAGGTGTTGGTTGACCAGGTATCGACCCATATCACCCAGGTCGAGCCCCTTGCTGAACCACCACTTCCCACCCGGGCACCTAGTATTAACAAAGCTCCCCAAGAAACCAGATCAGCGCCAGTTGAAACTCAATCACCACCGCCGGCAGAAGGGCCTCCAGTTGACGACACCTTGATCTATGAATCTGTTCCAGAAGCGGAGTTTCCTCCCATGCCGGATTTCCCTCCACCGGACTATGGGGAATCATCACCGAGTGCTGCCACAATTGATCGGCAAAAAAGTCAATCGGCAGATATTCCGGAAGAGATACCTGTTGAAGAACCGGAGCCGGTTGTCCCCCTGCCGGAGCGAGTCGGGTCAATCACTCTCGACGAGGATTCAACTTACCTGATCACGGTTATCCTGAAGAACCGGGGAGATCTGATGCGGGATAAACTCAGGCTGCGCCAGGTTTACGGCACATTGATCAGTTATCCGGGAAACGACCGGTTTGCATTCCAGATCATCGAAAAGGACCGGGCTCATCTGCTGGAATTCCCCAATGCTTCAACAAAGATCAGCAAGAACCTGATCAACCAGCTCAGGGACATGCTTGGCCGGGAGAATGTACAGGTAGAGAAATATTTGTTGTAGTTATACTTCCCGCGATTAAACTTTTGCCTCCTGAAATAAAACGTCGACACAGGTCGGCGTTTTTTTATCCCAGATCTTTAATAATTCTTCTCATCTATTCTCTATCTGAACATGGATTCTTCCCCTTCACTATGTTCAGGGTCAGAATGACAAATGAAAGGGACATTCATTTTATTAGATAAAAACACATATGATTAATTGGTGTCATCCTGAGCGCCAGCGAAGGATCCATATGGTCTTCTCAGAACATTCCCCTCGCCTTTCACAGGCCAGGTCCTAAATATGAATCTGAATATAAATTCGTCCCTTTGTTTAAGGTCAGAATTATAAAGGAGGGTGCAGATATCACATCTTGCGCTATTTATAATGAAGGTATATGGGGGTTATATGAAACTGTACTTCACTTACATAATGTCGAGTCTTGGAGGAACCCTTTACACTGGTGTCACAAACAACATATTTAATCGAGTACTAACCCATAAACAAAAACGCCAACCTGGTTTCACTCAGAAATATAACGTTACTCGTTTAGTATATTACGAAGTATCGGCATGCATAAAAACTGCAATCTCACGGGAGAAAGAGATTAAAGGGTGGAAAAGATCCAAAAAAATATCACTAATAGAAACCATGAATCCAACATGGTTAGATTTGGCAGAAAATTGGTATGATGACGGCAATCTAGACTGTCATCCTGAGCGTTAGTGAAGGATCCATTATGAGATCAGTTTTTTATTATTCGCCATTAATAAGTTCGTTCTTCACTCATCTTTACGTGAGTATGGATTCTTCCCTTTCACTTCGTTCAAGGTCAGAATGACAAATGGAAAGGACATTCATTTTATTAGATAAAAACAGAGATGATTATAGACTGTCATCCTGAGCACCAGCGAAGGATCCATAATGAGATCAGTTTTTTCATTCATCAATAATAAACAAGGTCTTTACTCATCTTAATCTGAGGGTGGATTCTTCCCTTTCACTTCGTTCAAGGTCAGAATGACAAATTTTTGGGTTTGTAAAGAAAAAAGCGTCCCCATTCGGGGACGCTATGCGATAGCCAGATTATCTTTATCTTTCGAAGACTTTCATCCTACTTCCATTGCCCGGGGCCGGGCTGAGCCAGCACACGAGCGATCGGTCTCAGATCCAACCACCACTGTTTTTTAGGCCGGCCATAGTCCCAATCCTCCAGCCTTTGGTAGTCTTCCATGCCTGTGAACTTGATCTTGCCCCCTTCCAATCCGATAAATACGTGGCGGGGATCCTTTTCTCCAATCTCATTTAATAAGAAATCGATACTCTGGACAGCCAGGCGTACACCCTGGATACGGTCAAAGGGTGAGGGATTTCCACCTTGCTGCTGGTGTCCCAGAATAGCCTGACGGACATCAAAGAGTTCTTTCCCTTCAACTTCAAACAAGCGCACCATAAAATCTGTTGTGTAGACTGGATGGGCGCTCTCATTGCGGATCATCAACCCCAGGCGTTTGCCCTGGTTAAATCCGGTCACCAGATGATCGACATCATCCTGGAGATCCTGGAGAGTTATACCTTCTTCATGGATATAGACCCGCTCCGCTCCGGTGGCCAATCCGCTCATTAAGGCCAGGTAGCCGCAGTAGTTGCCCATAGTTTCTACAACAAAACAGCGTCGGGATGCCACAGCAGACTGTTTGATCTGGTCCACTGCCTGGATGATGCTGTTGAGAGCAGTGTCAGCTCCAATGCTCAGTTCTGATCCTGGGCGATCGTTATCGATCGTAGCAGGCAGGCACACGATCGGGATCCTGAATTTGGGGAATTCTTTCTGATGATTGAACATCTCATTTACGCTATCATATCCGGCCTCACCGCCGATCATCAGCAAGGCATCGATGTTATGTTCTTCAATGGTCCTGGCTATGGAATAATAATCCCCATCAGCAGGCACAGTCCGGTTGGTACCGATCTCTGCTCCACCCTGGCCGACTAACCCCCGCACATCCATCCAGCTCAGTTCCTTAATATCTCCCTTAACCAGGCCGGGGAATCCATTATAGACACCCAACATGGTCTGTCCCTTGTCAGCTCCCCAGCGTACTGCTGTCCGGAGAATCGTGTTCATTCCCGGGGCTGGGCCGCCCGAGTGCATAATTGCGATCCTGTAACTCTTATGCTCTTCATTCCTGGGCTTGGGTCCTGATTGGAACATTGTTTGCAGGATCTTGTAGGCGGATTGGAATCCACTACCCCTCAGCTCCAGGACTTTGTCATATTGATTTTTAGATGCATAATCAGCGATCTGTCTGGTGAGGTCGACACACTCCATCAAATGAGAGCTTTCTACCCGGTTGCCGCGCATGCCGATCAACTGGGGCGGCTCCTCTGGTTTGGCTTCCTGGAGTTTATGAACCGCCGCATGTCCCAGGAGAGTTCCCAGGTTGCGGTCGAAAGCAGTGGGGGAACCTCCCCGTTGATAATGGCCCAGGACTGTGATCCGGGTATCCTCGCCGATCCTTTCTTCCAGAGTCTCTTTAATTTTCTGGCTGGTGATTCGATTACCTTTTGTGTCAAGGGCACCTTCAGCCACCACCACGATGGAATCCCTCCTGCCTGCCAGTCGGCCAGCTTTAAGTGCCGCGCACATCTCACTCTGCCAGACATCAGGATCCGGAGGCACTTCTGGAATGAACAGCCAATCTGCGCCAGCTGCCAGGGCGCCCATCATGGCCAGGTAGCCGCAATTTCTTCCCATCACCTCCACCACGAAGCTCCGCTGGTGGCTGGAAGCTGTACTGGTGATGATATCGATCGCTTCTGTGATGCGGTGTAATGCCGTATCGGCGCCGATGGTCATATCCGTCCCAATCATGTCGTTATCGATTGAACCGGGTAATCCGACAAATAACAAATTGGGGTGTTTTTCAACGCTCCCCTTGGGCAGATCTTTTGATTTGACCAGTTCAGCGATCAACTCCGGCCATTCCGTCCGGAATATTGAACCGCCAGTTAAACTGCCATCTCCGCCAATAATGATCAATCCGTCAATCCCGTGCTCAACCAGGTTTTTGGCGGCTTTTTTCCTGCCCTCTCTGGTTCGGAACTCATCACAGCGGGCGGTCCCAATAACTGTGCCTCCACGCTGTAGAATTCCACCCACAGAATCCCAGTCCAGTTCGCGGATCATATCTCCACCCTCGACCATGCCCCGGTATCCTTCGTAGATACCGTAAATTCCAATCCCCAGATCCAGTGCCACTCGGACTGATGATCTTAAGGCAGCGTTCATGCCCGGTGCATCTCCGCCGCTGGTCAGTATGCCAATTTTGTTCATATAGTAGTTCCTCTATCAAAAATAATACTAATGATTCGAACCTAATTAATCAAGCATGGGAATCTTAATACCGTGCCTTTTTGCGGCTGCAATCGCTTCTGGATATCCTGCATCGGCATGACGGGCGATCCCCATTCCTGGATCTGTGGTTAACACTCTTTCCAACCGGCGGGCTGCCTCTTTGGTGCCGTCAGCAACAATCACCTGACCCGCGTGCTGGCTGTAGCCAATACCCACACCGCCTCCATGGTGGAAGGAAACCCAGGTCGCACCACCTACCGCATTGATCATGGCATTCAGGATCGGCCAATCACTGACCGCATCTGTTCCGTCGCGCATGCCTTCAGTTTCACGGTTGGGAGATGCAACCGAACCGGAATCAAGATGATCCCGACCGATCACAATCGGCGCTGAAACAATCCCGTCCTTTACGAGCTGATTAAATCCCAAACCTGCTTTCGCGCGTTCTCCGTAGCCAAGCCAGCAGATCCTGGAAGGTAATCCCTGGAATGGGATGCGGTCCTTGGCCATTTTGATCCAGCGTTTGAGGTGCTGGTCCTCCGGGAACATCTCCAGGATCATTTCATCGGTGCGATAGATATCCTCAGGGTCCCCGGACAGAGCCACCCATCGGAAAGGTCCTTTGCCCTCACAGAACAGGGGACGAATATATGCCGGTACAAAACCCGGAAAATCAAAGGCGTTCTTTAATCCCTGATTGAAGGCCTGTTGTCGTATATTGTTGCCATAATCAAAGACAACGGCGCCTTTTTTCTGCATATCAAGCATGGCTTTGACATGTTCGACCATGGAATCAAGCGATCTTTTTCGGTATTCATCAGGATCAGAAGCCCGCAATTCTTTCGCTTCCAGGATATTCAGTCCCAGGGGCACATAATCCAGCGGGTCATGGGCAGATGTCTGATCTGTGACTACATCCGGGATCACACCCCGCCGGACCAGCTCCGGGAGCACTTCAGCCGTATTGCCAACCAGCCCTATGGATAACGCCCTGCCGCTGTTTACACATTCCTCAACAAGTTCGAGTGCTTGATCCAGGTCCTCAAGCACCTTATCTACATAACCAATCTCCAGTTTTCTTTGGGCGTGAGCGGGATCCACTTCCACGATCAGCCCCACCCCTTCATTCATGGTAATCGCCAGCGGCTGAGCGCCGCTCATCTCACCTAAACCCCCGGTCAGGACGAATTTTCCTTTCAGGGAAGGCCAACCCTGCTGTTCAGCCAGAGATCCCAATGTTTCGTAGGTTCCCTGTAAAATTCCCTGAGTGCCGATATAGATCCAGGAACCGGCCGTCATCTGGCCGTACATCATCAAGCCCTGGGCCACGAGTTTGTCAAAATGCTCTTGGGTTGCCCAGAAAGGGACCAGGTTGGAATTAGCGATCAACACTCTTGGTGCATCTAGATGTGATTTGAATACAGCCACCGGTTTTCCAGACTGGACCAGTAAAGTTTCGTCTTCTTCCAGGTTCCTTAAACTATCCAGGATAGCATCAAAGGCATCCCAACTCCGGGCAGCTCTACCGCTGCCGCCATAAACGATCAGATTATCCGGATCGCCTGCTACTTCGGGATCCAGGTTATTCTGGATCATGCGGTAGGCAGCTTCGATCTGCCAGTTTTTACAGGTTAATGTATTTCCGCGTGGTGCACGGACTTCTCGGGGGCCGGACATGGATCTCTCCTTAACTATGAATGCGCTTAACAGCGCCATTCATATTATATAACAAGTGTTTCCAGGATGGATTTTGATTGGATTGGGTCAGGTTCATATTGCCTGTTACCGCACCAGAATGGCAGCTTTCAAGGAGCTTTCAATCCTCCGCTACCCTTCAAAAACAGGCCTGGTATGGTAATATTTGGGCTGATGGATGAAAGATTTCACAAAACATATCAAAGGATGAATTATGAAAAACATCTGTGTAGTCGGCGTTGGTTATGTTGGGATCATCACTGCAGCTTGTTTTGCCGACCTCGGGAATAATGTGGTTGCCCTGGACATTGATGAAAATAAAATTGCCGGATTAAAAGAGGGCAAGATGCCCATTTACGAATCCGGCTTAAAAGAGCTTGTTGACCGGAATGTTATAGCGGACCGGATCCGATTCACCAGTTCTTATGAGGAAGGGTTAAAGGATGCAGAATTTGTATTCATCGCCGTCGGAACACCTTCCGGCGTGGATGGAGAGGCCGATCTCCAGTATGTAGCCGCTTCTGCCCGCTCGATTGCAGATCATATCAAGGAAGGATTGATCATTATTAATAAGTCCACCGTGCCAGTTGGCACCGGGGATTGGGTTTCAGATATCGTTCGGGAGCAAAATCCCGATGTGGAAAATTTCTCTGTGGTCTCCTGCCCTGAGTTCCTGCGGGAAGGGTCGGCAATTAGTGATTTCATGAACCCCCACCGGATCGTTGTTGGTTCTCTTGACGAAGAAGCCGCAGATAAAGTCGCCCAGCTGCACCTGCCCTTGAGGGCTCCGATCGTGGTAACAGATCTGCGGACTGCTGAAATGATCAAATATGCTTCCAATGCTTTCCTGGCAACCAAGATCTCCTTTATTAATGAGATCGCCAATGTCTGTGAAGCGCTGGGCGCTGACATTATGGAAGTCTCCAATGGCATGGGGTTTGATTCCCGGATCGGTCCAGCATTCCTGAATGCCGGGATCGGCTACGGCGGATCCTGCTTCCCGAAAGACGTAAAAGCCCTGGCCTACATGGCTGAACAGAGCGGCCGTGACCCCCAACTTTTACACTCCGTAATGGAAATTAACTATGACCGGCGCCTGATGGCTGTGGAACAGATCAAATCACTACTGGAATCTGAAGATCTTACCGGCAAGGTCATAGGCTTGCTGGGCCTTTCTTTTAAACCCAATACAGATGATATGCGCGATGCTCCTTCAGTTACTATCGCCAGATTATTGAAAAAAGCCGGCGCCACCGTAAAAGCCTTTGATCCTATCGCCATGGAAGAAGCCGCCAAATTGATGCCTGATGTTGAGATGGCAGAAAGCGCCTATACCCTGGCCGAGGGTTGTGATCTGTTGATGGTCACCACTGAGTGGAATGAATTCCGGCAGCTTGATCTTAAGCGTATTAAAAAAGCTATGAGATCTCCCAACCTCTTTGATGGCCGCAATATATACGATCCCAAGAAAATGATTGAATATGGTTTCAAATACAGAGGTGTGGGGCGGGGATACAACGGTGGTTAACAGGCAGTAATGGAAAATAAAACTCATCCCCCGGTGATCGATTACGAAGGTTCTGATTATCAGACCAGCTTCTGGAAAGAAGGCGGCCGTGAATATGAAGATCGCTGCGAGCAGATCGCTCTCCAAAGATTATTACCTGATAAAGGCGAATTATTACTTGAAATCGGGGCTGGAGCAGGCCGCAACACACCCCGCTATAAGGGTTATAAAAGAGTTGTATTAATCGATTATTCACTGACCCAGGTGCAGCAGGCCCAGGCCTACCTGGGCACAAGCGACAAGTATATCTATGTGGCCGGGGATGTCTACCGGCTTCCTTTTGTCGATAATCTATTTGACGGCGCCACCATGATCCGCGTTCTGCACCACATGCAGGATCCCCTGGCAGCCCTGGGGCAGATCAACCGCATATTACAGGACAGCTCCCCCTTTCTGCTCGAATATGCCAACAAACAGAATTTAAAAGCGATTTTGCGTTACTGGCTGGGAAAGCAGGAATGGAGCCCATTCACCCTGGAAGCGATCGAGTTCGAGAAATTGAACTTTGATTTCCATCCCAAAAGCATTAAGAAACACCTGGCGGAAACCGGTTTTAAACTGGAACGTCAGCTGACAGTCTCCCATTTCCGGGTCAATTTTCTCAAAAAACTGATCCCGGCCAAGATCCTGGCAGCCCTGGATTCGGTATTTCAATATACCGGAGCTTGGTGGCAGTTATCCCCCAGTGTGTTCACCCGCAGCCTTACAGAAAAAACCCACCAGAAGCAGATCGAGGGTGGATTCTTCCAGTGCCCCGCCTGCCATACGCCCCTTCCGGATGCTGATCCAGGAGCAGAGGCGCTGGTTTGCCCTTCCTGCAGTAAAACCTATCCCCTTGTGGATGGGATCTACGATTTCAGGAATTAAAAATTCCATTCCTTTTGCACAAAAGAGACAAGCCCTTTTAAATAACTTCGTCCTCCGATCAATCTACTGCAGTCCTCTTTAGTCTCCCGATCTTTCCCCTAACGATTCCTCTGGTGAGTGCCTTTGGGGAAGCGGATGAACAGAAAGGCTATTTACTGACCGCGGTCTTGTTTTCGTCGATTGCGGTGATCCTGTTCCTGAATGCCTGGGCCCGCACCCGCGAGCGCGTCCAGCCGGTTGAGGAAAAGCCAGTGGCAATCAAAGATGGTTTAAAATCCCTGAATACCTTGCCCTGGTACCTGTTGATGGCGGTTGTGGTCATTGTCAATCTTAGCATAACAATCAAAAACCAGTCGACCATCTTTTACATGCAGTATAACTTGAACCGCCCAGACCTCACTCCGACCCTGCTCACGGTTCCAAACCTATTCCTACTGCTCAGCGTTGTTCTCTCACCCATGATTTCAAAACGCATGGGTAAAAGGAACGCAAGTTTGCTGGGAATAAGCGTTTCCCTGCTCGGGAGTATCCTGGTAGTTATCTCAAACACAAGCATTCCGCTCCTTTTTGTGGGCACCATTCTCAATTATTTGGGGTTGGGCATTCCAGCTGGCTTGTTGGGAGCCATGTTTGCAGATACGGTCGATTATGTGGAATGGAAATCCAAAGTGCGCTCCACCGGATTGATCTACTCTGCCAGCAGTATCGGGATCAAGATGGGACAGGGTTTTGGCGGTGCCCTGGGCGCCGGTATGATGGCTCTGGGTGCATATGTCCCCAACGTCCCCCAGGTTGCCTCGTCCCTGGCAGCCATCCGGTTTAATTTTGCCTGGGCAATATTAATCGCCCTGATCCTCCTCGCGGTTGTGGTCTATTTCTATGATGTGGATAAAGTTTACCCGCGCATTGCAGAAGATCTAAAAAACAGAAGATCGTCCGCGGAGTGAAACGAATTGCAAACCAATGGACTAAAACGAGATCTCATGACAAGGCATAATAAACACAGATCAAGGAAAATGAGGATAACATGGCCAGACTTAAAGGATTGAATCCCGACTGGATCGACTTGTCCCCCCGAGTACCTCAGGCCAAAACTGATCACATAACCCGCCAATATCGGGACCTCCCCTACGGAGCCTCCCAGCTTCAGCAGCTGGATATTTATCTTCCGGAGCAAGGCGCTGGTCCCTTTCCTGTCATAGTTAACGTTCACGGTGGCGGATTTTCTGTCTGTGATAAACATGATTTTCATCTATATCCAACCTTGTTTGCATTGGAGCAGGGCTTTGCAGTAGCAGCGGTGAATTACCGCCTTTCTCCAGCAGTTCAATATCCAGAACACTATTTTGACCTTAAACGCGCCCTGCTCTGGCTGCATGAGAATGGCGCAGATAAAAATCTTGATACCGATAACCTGTTCCTGTGGGGCACCTCTGCGGGAGGCAATCTTGTGCTGCAAGCAGGCTGCAAAAACGGAATTCCCCTGCCTCCTGAACTGCGGGAAGCCGATCGCATCCCCATCAAAGCAGTGGCAGCAATGTGCCCCGGGATCGATATCACAGAGCGTGGGAATACCGGCACCCTGGTAGAGCGTTTGATGGTTATGGTGCCGATGTCGAATACCGAGTATTGCTCTCCGGCCGTCTGGAACAACTCTGTGACGAACGCGGTATCCAATGTCTCAGATACGACGAAGCCGAGCCGCAGGGGATTACCTTCCCTCAACTTCAGCAGTTATTTTCCATGAGACCGGAGGTGAATCAAGATGAACAATAAAGAGAAAAAAGCCTTGCCCGCATCGACGACCAGACCTGGCGCATCACCGAGGGTTTCGGCAGTGGGACGGTCTACTCCTACCTGCTGTGCGGGAGCACCAGAGCCATCCTGATTGATACCGGCTTGGGACTGCTGGATTTGAAGCGCATCACTGATGAGCTGACTCCCCTGCCTGTTGATGTCGTCAATACACACGGACATCTGGATCATATCAGCTGCAACCACCAGTATGAAACAGCCTACCTGCATCCCTCCGATGAAGGGGTATTCATCCAGCACAGCGCGAATGATTACCGGCACAAGCTCGTGGAAGGTTTGGTGGCTGAAGCGAACCTGCCTGCCTGGGTGCTTAAGTTACCGATCCTGCGCGCGCAGGTCAAAAAAATCTGCTCCCTCCCCCAAGTAAACAACCGCAAGCCGCTATCTGACGGCATGCAGCTTGGTCTGGGCGGCCGGACGATTGAGATTATTTCCACACCTGGGCATTCCCCGGGATCTGTCTGCCTGATTGACATCGAGCGCCGGGAGTTGTTCGCGGGAGATACAGTTTGCGCCGAGGGCGTCCTGCTTATGCTGGATAGTTCTAGTTCGGTCGAGACCTTCAAAGCGAGCATCCTGCGGTTGAAAGCTGCCTCGGACAGGTTCGATACTATATGGCCAGGCCATCACGAGCTGCCACTGGACCACAGCTGGATGGATGAATATGTCCACTGCGCTGACCAAATCTTAGCCGGTGCGGAACCTGTAGACACAGTGTCCAGCCCGGTAGGCGAAGGTCTGGTTGCCAAATACGGCAGGATCAGCATAGCTTACCGCCCGGATAACATCCGGACTGATTCCCAGGGCACATGACCGGGAGAGAATAAGATCAAACAGCCAGGCCTGGAGCGACTCGAATTGGTTAACACCAAACCAATGGCTTAAAAGGCCACTGCCGCTGTTATCAAAATTTTCAGGAATCTGATAATGATCTATCCGGTCGGAGGCAAAACCTCTTCGGTCTACATTTCCAGGTTTTCCGGTGATGATCAAAGGTCACCCATCCTCCACATATGCCGGAACTTCCTCAACAAAGATTCACACTCATTTAATAACTAATAAGGTTCGAGTTCAATTTTGTGGACGGTATTGAAGTAATACTCTTCAAGGATCTTCATATTCAATGAAATTCTGATACGCAATAATGAAAGTTCATATTATATTTATATATTGAACTCATTTCCAAGGAGAATCCACTCATGGAGAATTCGAAAGTTGGCCGTATTATATTTAAAATTAGAAGAATCAAACCGGGTACGAGCCAATTGATGGATGGAAATATAGAGGATTCCATTCCTGATCAATCAGTTTTAGAAATACGAGCCGTCCTTGATTTTGCCGTGGAAGGGAAAACCTACGATGAATTCTTTAAATTTATAGATTTTTCATTAAAAACGAATTTCGCGACTTGGGATGAATTGGGGGATTTATCCATGGGATTCAATAAGAAAGATATATCAGATTCGCTCATATCTTTCGAGTTTTACGCTTACCCTTTTTTAACTCGCTGGAAAGCAGAAGTTGTCCTGGAGGTTGAAATTGAAAATAAATCAACCGGGGAGAGGTATTTCCCAATTTTTAATTTTACTTTGCACCCTGTTGAAAAAGATATCTTAGGATTTTCATTAAATCGGGAACTTAATCGAGAGCCTTATATAGAAATTCCAGCGACGATTGATGAAAATTCTATAGCTACTTCAAATAATTCCACGATCGAAGATAAATCATTCCGGTTAAATTTCGAAAAAAAGAGTCAGGAATATACCATTCAAATGCTGGGTATTATATCCTCCGCTGAAAACCCCTCCCCTTCACTTTTCAACCGTTCTGATATGACTCTGGTATATCCCTGGCACTGGGACCCGGAGATTATGAAACGAAATCTAGCCGGAGGCCCAATTGCGGATCCCACAATTCCAATCCTGCAAGAATATATGGAGCTGTGCCGCGAGTATTATCAGTTTTTAATTGACAACGGGCAGGTTGATACTGTATGCCAGGTGTTTTATACCGCCTGGGATTACAAAACTAAAACCCCTCCGACCAATGATCCGAAATCATCAGAATACCAGACCTGGTCGCTTAATCATGTAATTTCTTCCCTCCAAGGAAATATATTTCAGCAGATTCCCGGGTGGGAGGATATCGCTGACTATTGCATCAAGAACCGGGATCAGATAGATAAGGCAGCTCCTGATGTTATTCTCGAGAAAGATATAACAAAACAATATTTAGATCAAGAAATCTATAACGCACAAACCCTTCCGGCTCCGGACCAGATTAATTCCTGGCTGGAAGGAAAAATGAAAGACTTGGAAGAAAACCGATAAAAAAACGGAGGCTTATGGCTTTTAAAAACTTAGGAAAGAATCTGGCAGAAAAAGCGAAGAGTGTCGGAGAGCAGGCTAAGGAACAGCTAGAAGGCAAACTCGAAAATTGGGATATTGATGCATCCCGTTTTATCCTGGACTTTTCAGGAATCTCTCAGACCTTAAACGAATTTGGAATGGATGGAGTGTTGGACAAGATCAGCGGAGATCCAATCCTGGCGTCAATCGCTGCGGTTGTCTACACCTTTGCAGCTGAAGGGATTGACAAGATTAAGCAGGAAATGGTGAGCAGGATGGTCGTCTTTAATGAACGGCTTGCCAATCAGGTGGAATCTCATCCGGAACGGGTTGGTTTTTGGGATGGATTTCTTTCAGTTTATACAGAGTCCAATCCACAGAGAGCTACCTCTCCTCACTATCTGGCTTTTTCACAAGTAGGACGAGTATTTGGTTTCCTTATCTCGCCCGTTGTGCCTGCTCCTCTCTCCATGATGATTTCTAAGATCAATCAGTTTTCAGCTCTTGACCAACCCGCTTCTTATTTCAAATCTTTTGTGGAACAAAAAACCGGGGTTTCTCTGGGGCAGAACTTGCTCACCAAGATAGATGACATCAAAGAGGCTCGTTTAGAAACCGCCCGGGAACTGCCAATAAATCAAGTAAATCATGATATTTCTTCAGGGGGATCTACAACTGATCTTAAAGAAAAGTATCAGCTTCTCTGGAATAAACATTACGCCGGGCTCAGCGAGACAGCAATTATGGACAAGCAGCTGGTCGAGGGAGTCCCATCCGAATTGAAGGAAATCATGGTTCAGATTTCAAATACTAAATTATCCCAATCGTGAATGAGAGGATCAACATCCAATTAACCAACCAGATGTAAGGGATTATCAAAGACCACTAATTGACAAGAACCGCTCGAGGTTGTTCTCCGGCGGTTCTTGTACTTCAATGCAGATTAGATTTTTTAGAAATCAATTACCAGCTTCTCAGCTGGGCGCCCAGTTCTTTTTCCAACCGTTTAACAATCTTATTCCTGATCGCCAGGACTTCTTTGTCAGTCAGCGTTTTTTCCGGATGCTGATAAACCAGGCTGTAGGCCAGGCTCTTTTTGCCCTCTCCCAGCTGCTCACCCCGGTAAACATCAAACAAGCGTATATCCCGCAGTGTATCACCTCCGGTCTGCTGGATTAAGGCCTGCACGTCCTGGGCGGGCACATCATCATCCACTACCAGGGCCAGATCCTCCAGGACCGGCGGATGAGCCGGGACCGATTGCACTTGGTAGAGATCATCCACTTCGTTAAGCAGCGCTTTAATGTCCAGAATTGCTGCAGGCAAGGGCTGATCCGGTAATTTATAGTTGCTTTTTACCTGGGGATGAACTTCACCCAGATAGCCGAGCGCTTTTCCATTCAGGTCAATCCGGGCGGATTTTCCAGGATGAAAACTTGCTACCGCTTCAGGCAGGAATTTCACACCATCGATATGCAGGTCAGCCAGCAGTTCCTCAATGATCCCCTTCAGGTCATAATAATCCATCAAATCTTTCTTGTTTCCCTGCCAGGAGGGGTGAGCACGGGCACCATACATACCTAAAGCCAGCTTGGGGCTTTCAGCGATATTCAGCTCCGGGTCTTCAGGCAGAAATTCAGGGCCAATCTCAAACAGAGCGATTCGATCCCTGCTGCGGTAATTTTTCTCAACAACTTCAAACATGCTTGCCAGCAGATCCTGGCGCATCACAGTTCTATCCGCGCTGATGGGATTGACCAGTTCCAGATATTCCCTATCTTCTCCTGCCCCTGGCGGAGTGCCTTTTCGATCTGCTTCGGGGGAAGTGATCCGATAAGTCACGATTTCCTGCATACCCAATCCGACCAGAATATCCCGGACCTTCTCTTCCAGTTCCAGATCCCGATTTCCGACTTGAGGCGGCAAACCATCGGTAAGATTGGATTCCGGGATTTTGTCATACCCGTAAACCCGGGCGATCTCTTCCATCAGATCCGCTTTACCGATCATGCCTTCCCCGATATCCAGACGATGGGGAGGTGTTTTCACTTCCAGCTGCTCACCCTTGATCGTGACCTCAAATTCAAGCCGTGAAAGCAGTTCAGCGATCTCCTTCGCGGACAATGAAATGCCCAGCCAGCGTTGAACATCGGCTGGATCCAGAGAAACAATGGTATCCACCTGCGGCTGGGGATATTCATCCACCAGGCCTTTGGCCACTGTCCCACCGGTCCATTTCCTCATCCATTCCAGGCAGCGTTTGACACCGAGAGGGGCGATCTCCGGATGAACTCCGCGCTCAAACCGGTAAGCAGCCTCGGAAGGCAGGCCATGGGCAGACACCGTTCGGCGGGTATTGACATAATTCCAGGATGCCCCTTCCAGCAGGATATTTTTTGTCCTGGAAGTTACCTCAGATTCAGCGCCTCCCATCACACCTGCCAGAGAAAGAGGGCCAGCAGTATCAGTAACCAGGACGGTGAAATCATTCAGTTTTCTTTCCACATCATCAAGGGTCTTTAACAGCTCACCGTCTTTTGCCCTGCGGGTGATGATCACGGGGGGCTTGCCCTTGGCCCGATCGACCAGGACATCATAATCAAAGGCGTGCAGCGGTTCACCGATCTCGAGCATGGTGTAGTTGGTCGCATCAACAAGGGCATCGATGGGCCGCACACCGGAAAGTTTCAGACGCAGCTGGACCCAGTAAGGACTGGGCTTGATCTCCACATTTTCGATCAACCCCAGAACAAAGCGGGGGTTATCATCCGGATCTGTGATCTCAATTGAAACCCTGCCCGCGATGGGCTCTCCTTCCATGAGGGGTTCTACTTCGGGATATTTTAATTGCGCCCCTGTTATGGCAGCAACTTCCCGGGCCACACCCAGGATATTTGCCGCCCGCGCGATATTAGGCGTGATGGCGATATCCAAAACAGCGTCACCAAGGTATTCCGCCAAAGCCACTCCTGTGGGAGCGTCCTCATCAAGCAGGATAATACCTTCATGTTCATCTGAAATGCCTAGTTCCTTTTCCGAACAAGCCATCGAATAGGACTCCACGCCACGGATCTTTTTCCGCTTTAGGATAGTAGTCGCGGTCGGATCACTTTCATTGTAGGCATCAATGATCGTGGCGCCTTCCCGGGCATAAACAACTTTCAGGGGAGGATCCAGAGGACCCTTTCCTTTATACGGAAACAGATTCTGCGCACCAGTCAACACAGTATGCTGCTCTTTCCCGTCATCCAATTTGCACAAAACCAGCCTGTCAGCATCAGGATGGGGCAGCACTTCACTGACCGCTCCAACAACAATCTCTTCCTGACCCCAGGAATTTCCGCTGATTTTCGTTTCATGAGTTTTGCCTTCCGGCAGCGGCAGGCCGACATAGCGGATTTCTTCAACTTCCAGGCCGGCCAGGGTTAATTTATATGCCAATTCTTCTATTGGCAGGGAAATCTCTACGTATTCCTTCAACCAGGATATGGGTACTTTCATAATAAATTCCTTTTAATATTCTTGCTGCTGAATGACTTGGCCTGAATTAAAATTGATCCAGGAAACGCAGGTCATTGGCCCAGAAATTTCTAATATCCTCAATATGATGGCGCATCATGGTAATGCGTTCGGGCCCCATACCAAATGCAAAACCGGAATAGATTTCTGGATCGAATCCGCCATTTTCCAGAACATTGGGGTGGACCATACCGCAGCCAAGGATCTCCAGCCAGCCAGCTCCCTTGCATACCGAACAACCCTCACCTTTACATAGAAAACATTCCACATCCATTTCCGCGCTGGGTTCCGTGAATGGGAAATGAGAAGCCCGGAAGCGCGTTTTGGCGTCCTGTCCGAACATCCTGCGGGCAAAATTGCTCAAAGTGCCTTTCAAATCGCCAAAAGTGATCCCCTTCCCCACTGCCAGGCCTTCCACCTGGTTGAACTGGATCTCTGAGCGGGCAGTGATCTGCTCATAGCGGTAGCACATACCGGGCAGAATGATCCTGATAGGGGGAGGATCAGCGGGATATTTGCCGGTATGTTCCTGCATGGCATGGATCTGCCCCGGAGAGGTATGCGTCCGCAGCATTAACGGATCATCTCCCCTATCCTCCGCGCTCTTCACAAAGAAGGTGTCCTGCATGTCTCGAGCGGGGTGATAAGGCGGGAAGTTCAAGCTGCTGGAAATTAAATTGATCTGTTTCCACTTCCTGGGAGCGATAGATTTGAAAACCCATATCCCCGAATATCCGGTAGATCTCTCTCAAAGTCTGGGTTGTGGGATGCAGTCCACCGCTGACGGTCCGCCTGCCAGGCAGAGTAACATCGATCTTCTCTACTGCCAGAGATTGGTTAATGCCCTGCTGTTTCAGCAGGTTTTCTTTTTCCCCGGAAGCTTTTTCCAGGGCGACCTTCACCAGGTTGGCAGCTTTACCGACCAGCGGTTTTTCATCTTTTGACAATGTTCCTAAACTCTTAAATACATCCATGAGCGCAGAACTGCGTCCCAGGTATTTCACCTGCCAGGCTTCCAGGGCGCTGATCTCATCGATACCCTCCAGCGCATCCAGAGCTTCACCTTTAATTTGTTCCAATTTTTCCTGCATATGTCCTCCAGTACTGCCAGTCTTGCTCGCCGGATGATTTACCTGCCCCTTAATTAAAAACACCGCCCCTCAAAGGGACGGGGTTTGCCCGTGGTACCACCCAATTTAGCCGGTTCTCGGCTCACTTGATCCAACGGCAGAATAAACTGATCCTGCGATTGGTTCCCCTGATAACGTCGGGGCTGCGGCTCAAACTACTCGGATTTCCCTTTCCCTTGAGCTCTCGGGAGTGAACTTCACCTGGTTGACGATCTGTTATGGGGTCTCAGTCTCTGCCCCAAATTCCCTGTCAGCGGCTTCCAGATTACTTTTCTCCGTCAGCGATTTATTTATTTAATTTTCTTTCTCAATTACCTTCTTATTATGAATAAAAAACCCGATCTGTCAAGACCTTTCAGGATCATGGTTTCAGTTCAGGCTCGTACCTGTGATTTGATTCCCGGTTTTTTCAGTACTCTCATCAGCTGACCCAAAGACATAGGATGCCAACCGGGCAACCAGCTGCAGGAGATCCAGGTCTTTGTCGTTAAAATGATCTTCTGACCTTGAATTCACCACTTCCATTACGCCCAACACCTTATCTTCAAGGATTAAAGGGACAGCCATTAAACTCTGGGTGTGAAATCCGATAGATTGATCCACTGCAGAGATCCAGCGGTCATCTTTCTTGACATCACTTACCAGGGCTGCTTTTTTGTGCAAATTTACCCAGCCTGCGATGCCTGATCCGGCCGGGATCCGAAAATCCGTCAGTTCCTCTGACCGATCACCAACAACCGCCACGAATACCAATTCGTCATTCTCTTCATCCAGCAGCAGAATGGATCCATTTCCCGACTCCACAGCATCCAGGGCAATGACAAGAATATTCATCACCATATCAAGCAGATCAGAGTGGGATGAAATTGCCTGAGGATTGCCCTGCAGGTCATTCAAAGACCGGATGACCTTCCAGAGCCGGCTGTTTTGATCTTTCAAATCCCCGTTTTCGCGTTTCAGATCAGTATTTTCGTCTTTCAGGGATCGTAATAATTGAGGATCCACCATAGGAAAAACTCCTTCCGCATTTCCTACCTGCTGGTAAAAATTTTTAGTTGACTATCAACTTTTCCTCATTATAATGCGGTTTTATGAAAATTGAGATTTCCTTCAATCCTCGGTGTGGAAGCGTTTATAATCTACACATATGAAAGTTGACCACAAATTCAACAAGATTTTTATCTTACTGATAATTTCAATCATCCTGATCAGTGGATGTGGCAAAGGCGGATCTCCCGCTCCATCTGCCACACCTATCCTGTCTACCAGGACACCATTTCCTCCTTCACCTACTCCAATACCAACGGCAGCGGTTGTGAACGGGGATTTGATCACCATGTCGGAATTCCAGGAGGAATTAGCCAGGTACAAAGCGGCTGTAAATCGCGAACTGACGCCGGAAGATCAAATAATTGTTATTAATGACCTGATCAATATGACTCTCCTGGCGCAGGCAGCATTTTCAGAGGGTTTTCAGATCTCTGACCTGGAGCTGGATGAGCGAATAAGCAGCCTGGATACCGATGATCAACCCCTGGCAGATTGGTTGGCAGCCACCGGTTTTACTGAAGAGAGTTTCCGGGTTTACCTAAAACGGTCCATTGACGCTGCCTGGATGAGAGATCAGATCATTAATGATGTGCCTCTGGAAATGGAACAGATCCATGCCCAGCAGATGCTCTTTTATGACCTGACTTCCGCTGAGATCACACTGGATACATTAAATAATGGAAAGGATTTTTCTGAGCTTGCCAACGCTCATGATCCCCAAACCAGAGGTGATCTGGGCTGGTTTCCTGAAGGTTTTTTGGTCCTCCCGGAGCTGGATCCGATCCTTTTCGAACTTGAGATCGGGGAAACCAGTGATATTATTGAAACAGAAATCGGTTATCATATCATCACAGTTCTTGAAAAAGACCCCAGCCGACCTCTTGATCCTGCCATTCGGCAACTGCTAAAAGAAAAAGCCCTGGATGATTGGCTTGAACGCCGCTGGAAACTGAGTACAATAGAGATATCCTTACCATCATAAGTTGCTCTGTGGAGTAAATTTATGTCAGATGCTTTTGAAGATTCATTTGAAGACCTGCTGGACGAACCAGATCCAGTAGAAGAGCCCGCTTCAAAACCACGCGGGAAAAAAATCAAACCCTTCGGGTGTTTGTTGAACCTGTTATCAGGCATACTGGTGACGGGCACATTGGTGGTCGGGTTGATATTCGCCATCATCTTCATCAATCCCCAAACGATGATCAATCCGCTTCCGCCAACAACATTACCCGCCGTGGTCCACACCAACACACCCTCACCAACTCCCCGTCCTGTACTACCTCCCACCTGGACTCCCACCAACTCACCCACACCAGAGCCAACAGAGACGCCAATCCCAACAGATACACCGGCGCCGACAGAAACACCTGTACCCACTGCAGATCTGGAAAGTGGAACCACTTTCAGAATGGAGGACGGCTTCCCCAGCTACGAGGTGAACTCCAATCATCCGGATTCCGGATGCAACTGGCTGGGTGTGGCAGGCCAGGTATTTGACAGGGATGGCGCTGCAGTTCCCGGTATATTAATCGAAGCTGGCGGTTCGCTGGCAGAGATAGATGTTTCAGGGCTGACCCTCTCTGGTATGGCACCAAATTATGGTGAGGGAGGTTATGAGATCACCCTTCATGACACGCCGTTGGCTTCAGAAAATGCTGTCTGGATCCAGCTGCTGGACCAGGCTAATTTACCTCTGACAGATAAGATCTATTTCCAGACTTTTGATAGCTGTGATTCAAATCTGGTGATGATCAATTTTGTGCAAACCGGGGAATAAGCCAGTCCATTAAAGAGAATAATCAAAAGGGCGACCTGATCAGGTCGCCCTTTTTTATTTTTTATATGGGAAACACACGTTCCCGGTGCTCCCGAATCAAAATGATCGCCTGGTCAATTAACCGCCGATTTTCCTCGATCTGGTGCCAGCGGCTGGCGCCGGAGGAATGAGGCAAAGGAATTATCCAATGGCCTGAAACTTCCACTTGGGTGCCGATGATTTCCTGCAGTTTCAACTTTTTCGGATAAAACAAGTTAATTGCCAACCGGCCAATCGGGATAATGACCCGGGGATTCACAAGTTCGATTTCCTGATCCAGAAATGGGCGACATAATTCCAATTCTCTCCGGCCCGGGACACGGTCGCCGCTGCCCGAAGGCTGTCTGCCGGGATAACATTTGGTTACTGAGGTCATGTATTGAGTGGATCTGAACCAGTCTTCCTCGATCCCGGCTCGTCCCAGCCAATCAAAAAGGCGTTTACCACTTCCAGCATTAAATGGACGGCCTGCTTCCTGTTCTGTGATACCGGGAGCCTGGCCAATGGTCATGAATTTTGCTGAACCTGATCCAGAAATGACTGCCGGGGGATAAATCTCGAATCCTTCCTCCAGGCAGGCGCGGCACTTTTTCATAGATTGATGCAAAGCCATTAAATTTCCGTCTACATTCACCATAAATAGATCTGTTCTTTGAAATATTTTTATTGGGATTCAAACACTGAAACTACCTATCACGCTTCTGGAGTGCGGTTATTAGAAAATCTGCTGTATCCAATTCCAGAGAGGTAGGCCAAATAGCAGTAGACCAACCAGGATGGAGATAATTACACTGACCAATACTGCTCCCGCGCTGATATCTTTGATAATTTTTGCTTTTGGATCATAATCCGGGCTGGCAACGTCCACACCAACCTCAATCGCTGTGTTGAATATTTCAGCAGCCCAAACCAGGCCCACTGTTAATAACAAGATCATCCATTCCAATCTGGAGAGTTTCAGAATTCCCGCCAATAAAAAAACCGCCAGTGTAAAAGCTGCATGGATCCTGGCGTTTAGCTGGGTTTTCAGGACATACGTGATACCTTCCAGGGCAATTTTAATGGCTTTGGACCTGGAACGGATAAAATCTTTGATACTCAATTTTTTTAATCTTCCTCTACTTCAATATCTAAACCAAGTCTTTCCAGGATACATGACTGGAGCGACCACATTTCCTCTTTCTCTTTTTTATCCCCGTGATCATAACCGAGCAAATGAAGCACACCGTGGACAGTTAACAACTGTAATTCAGCCTCAACTTTATGTCCTCTGTTTTGGGCTTGCTCCTCCGCCCGGGAGAGGGAAATCACCACGTCACCCAGGTATCGGCCTTCCAGGTCTGGATCTATAAAATCGGCTGGAAATGAAAGCACATCTGTGGGTTTATCAATACCCCTGTATGATACGTTCAGCTCCTGGAGCTCTTCATCATCCGTGATCCTGATCAACAGGGAGGGAGAATCCGGTACTTCAGCCTCCAGAAGTACTGCCTCTGCGGCCGAGTATATAATTTGGTCAGCAATTAGTTTCCTGAATTTTTCCTGCACTGTGATAAGAATCACTGAGATTTTTTTTCACTCCCGTAATTGAACCAGGGTGGGGTCATCAGGGGATGGTTTTTGATCGTCGACTGGCGATTCCTCCTGGTCAGGATAATCCACCCGGGCATGATAGCTACCTTTTAATGTTGCCGTGAAGGAATCAATGATCACTTTTAAATCTCTCAAGGTCAGTTCGGTATTATTCAACTGACCCAGGGAAACACGCCTGTCGACCATATCCTTTATCAGTCCCCGCAAAACATCATCTGTCTCCGGATTCTGTGATCGAACATATGCCTCACATCCATCTGCCAGCATTACCAGGGCAGTTTCAACAGATTGAGGGCGCGGCCCGGGATAGCGGTATTTAGATTTATCGATCTGGCTTTCATCCCCATTCGCCAACTCAAGGGCCTTCCCATATTGGTAGCGGGTGATCAAAGTGCCGTGATGTTCGGGAATGAAATCGCGGATGCGGCTGGGTAAGCGGTATTTCTTTGCCAGTTCAAGCCCATGATGGACATGGTCAATTATGATCTCGGCGCTGTCTTCAGGTGCCATATCGTCATGGGTGTTTAATTGGTGGGGACCCTGATTTTCAATATAAAATAGGGGATTTTTCATCTTGCCAATATCATGGTAAAGGGCACCAACCCTGGCCAGCATGCTGTTGGCTTGAATGCGCTCTGCCGCCTGTTCAGCCAAATTGGCAACCTGGAGAGTATGCTGATAGGTGCCAGGAATCTCACGCAGTAATCGCTGGAGCAGAGGATGGTCCGGGCGGGATAACTCCACCAGCTGTAAGGTGGTCGTTAGATCCAGCAGCGGAGCCAGGGCATATTCCAGCAGGATAGTCAATCCGGCTGAAGCAATACCATAAAAAACGGAAGCGCCTATCAAAGTTGCCAGACCTATTACATCGGTCGCCGGATCAATGATCCGGTAAGCGACCAGGATCACCGCGCCCGTGACGGAAATAATGCCAGCTACAGATACATAAGCTGATAATCTCTGCGGACGCCTGAGGATCAATAACCCCATCAAGCCGCCCATGCTGTAATACAGGGTTAGATCCAGCGCATGAGGCATACCGTAGGCAGCCAGGATTGCCAGGGGGATAGTAGTGAACAGCGCTGTCCGGCGGTCAATCAGGGCAGCCACCAGCAGTGAATAAGCCGCCATGGGGAATAGATAAGGGATCACCAAATGACCGGGAGAAACATAGCGGGATAATCCCAGGAAAATCAGGAACAGCACCAGCAGTACAATTAATTTTTTCGTATTTCTCAGAATATGCGCGTGAGACAGGAAATACAAGATGATCAAGACTGCACATAAAACAACTACTGCCAGTGTGCCGGCTTGATTCTGCCACCCTGAGAAAGTGGTCAATAAACCTACTTCCTGCAAGGCCTCAATATCTTCCGTTTGAACAATTTCACCCCGGCGGATGATAGTCTCTCCGGCAATAATGGATCGAGTCACCGGCGAAACACCCTGAATTGCTACCTGGCGAGCTGCTTGTGTGGCTTCCTCGCTGAAAACACTGTTTGGCGATACAAATGCGGAGGCC
Organism: uncultured Chloroflexia bacterium; assembly: GCA_963695575.1. Taxonomy (GTDB): domain Bacteria; phylum Chloroflexota; class Anaerolineae; order Anaerolineales; family UBA11858; genus B10-G9. The sequence continues at coordinate 279,626 of CAVOGS010000018.1, read as the reverse complement.
AAGACCACTACCAGATTGACCTGGTCCTCTGAAAGGGAAAGACTTACCAGCGAAGGCAGCTGCTGGCGCGCTTCTTCCAGGTCAACTTCCCGGATAGCTGTGCGCATCACTTGTTCAAGAATGACAACCGATTCCTGCCGTACAGTTTGCCAGCGAACATCACTTAGCGCCAGGATCTGGTCAGCAGTATCCTGGGAAATATAAATACCATCCAGGGCTGCCAGATCGGTATATTTCTGTTCCTGGCTGGCAAACTGGTCTTTTCTGACCGAATCGATGAATGCCAGGGCATCTTTTAGGTGATTGAGCTGCTGTCGGGCAATAGCCGAATCCTGCCGAGTATAGATCGGCTCTACCTCCTGAGCCGCTTCTTGCTGGGCTTTTTCAGTTAAAACCTGGCTCTGATAAGTCACCGCAAAGGGTGACATCACATCCTGGGAGGCAACATTGCCTTCCGACACGAGCACAGTGGACAGGGCACCGGTCAAGGACCAATTGATTAACCACCAGATCCCACCCATACAAAGTATTAGGATCAGAGTTAACACGACAACTCTGATCAGGGATGGTTTGAGAGTTTTATCGTTCATAAATTTAGGCAGGCTATCATCCACTACGCTTGTTTGTCACAGACACTTATCCGGGTCCTCGATCTACTCCGTACCCAACAGTTCCCGGACGATCTGATTGGCTTGCTTCCCATCTGCTTTACCACGGATCTTAGGCATTAGAACGCCCATGATCTTGCCGATTTCAGACATAGAACTGGCGCCAGATTCTTCAATGGCTTCCTGTACCAGGACTTTTAACTCATCAGCGCTTAATTGTTGGGGAAGGAAATCACTGAGAATTTCTATCTCTGTTTCTGCTTTTTCTATCAGATCCGGCCTGTTCGCCTTTTTGGCACCCTCGATGGTTTCATGGCGGGCTTTTACTTCTTTTTGAATTAAATTCAAAACCAGATCCTCATCAAGCTCTCCGCGGGCTTCCACTTCAGCGTTCTTAATAGACGCCAGGGCCATGCGCAGGGTGGTTTTTCGCTGTGTTTCGCCAGCCTTCAGTGCCTCAGTTAAGGCATCTCGTAATTGGGTTTTTATACTCATATACTAAATTATACCCTTTTCACCCTATTAACCCATAAGATGCTTCATTTTTCCCCCACCCAGCAGATGCATGTGGATATGGAATATTTCCTGATGGGCATCCGGTCCGCTATTGATAATTAATCTGTAGCCTGTGCCGTCAATGCCTGCTTTTTCGGCAGCTGCCTTTGCCCCTGAGAATAGTTTTCCCAGGATGATCTCATCATCTTGATCCATTTCAGGCACAGAAGGGATATGTTTATTGGGAATCACCAACAAATGCACCGGGGCAGCAGGATTGATATCTTTAAACACTGTAATACTCTCATCCTGATACACGATCTCACTCGGAATTTCCCTTTGGATGATCTTGCAGAACAAACAATCAGTCATATTATGCTCCTATTCTTGAGACTGGATCTCCCCCTGGACTCCATTTTGTGCCATTCCGGTAATTTTTACCCTGCTGAAAGTATTCCAAACCTCCTGGCAAGCTTGGGCTTCAACCCGCAAGTAATTATCGGTCAAACCGACAGCTTGTTGTTTTTTATCATCCACATCTTCCCAGAGAACGTCCAGTTCCGATCCTATAAAACCTCGGCGGTAGCGATCTGATGAGCGGTTCAGAATATCCCTGACCAAAACACTCCGTTTTTTTCGAAGGGGATGGGGAATTTGATTTGGATAATCAGCCGCGGGGGTTCCTTCTCGGGAAGAGTAACTAAAAACATGCCCGTCCGCAAACTCCATTTGGCGGATAAATTCCAAACTATCCTGAAATTCCTGCTCTGTTTCGCCGGGAAATCCCACCAGGATATCTGTTGTCAGGGCAATTTCAGGCACAACAGAACGGATATTCTCCACCAGGCTGGCAAATTTGGAGGGGTTGATCGCCCGGGCCATCCTTTTTAATGTATCAATTGAACCTGACTGCAGGGGCAGATGCAGATGACGGGCGACTCTCTCATCCTTAAGAAGCTCGATCAATGGGGAATGAACATCCCAGGGTTCTATTGAGGATAACCGCAACCTGGGAATATCCGTACCTGCCAATATCTGCCCCACCAGATCGTGTAATTCCAGACCAGGACGACTATCCTTCCCCCATGATCCCAGTTGAACACCCGTTAGCACAACTTCCTTAAACCCGGCCCGAACAGCGGCGTTGATTTCCTTGATTACAGTATCCGCTGATTCACTCCGGGAATCTCCCCGGGCAATAGTCGTGATGCAGAAAGTACACTGATGACGGCAGCCATCCTGAGCCTTGATAAAAGCCCGGGTCCGCTGGCGGCTGCCAGGAATTGTGATCCGTTGAAGAGGTTCCTGCTCGAAATAACCCTGGTTCAAGGTTAATAAATTTGAAACAAGTTGATCTTTCTCTAAATTGGAAACCACACTGGTAACACCAGGCAGTTCCAGGGCTTGATCGGGATAGATTTCGCTCCAACAGCCAGTAGAGACAATATTCTTCACACCACTGCGAGCGATGCGGCGTATTTTCTTGCGCGAGTCCGCGGCGGCGGCAGATGTCACCGTGCAGGTGTTGACCACAGCCATATCTGCTTCGGCCGGATCTGCAACCAGGTTGTGGCCAGCCGCAGAGAATTGTCTGGCCAGAATCTCGATCTCACTTTGATTCAAGCGGCAGCCTATCATATCAAGGTAAATATTCATTTTTGGAAACCATGCTGGATCAAACCCTAGACCTAATCAGGGATTAGTCACCATTAAATTATCAAACCAGATATCAACACCAGGGACGTCGAAGGACCCCACAATCAGGCCAATATCTCCATCAATGAAGGTGCTGTCATAGACCTCACCAATAAACTCACCGTTGACGGCAAGCGCCAATCTGGGACCGTCACAGATAGCCTGAATATGGTTGGCGCTTTCCCCGATATGAATAAAATCTGATTGATACATCTGGGGTGGATGGAGTAGTTTTTGTTCTCCACCCTCAACAATTCCTATCCCGTAAAAGCCATCACTACTGATGATCAGGAAGTAGAAATTCTCTGTATCCTGATAGCGGCATAACACACCATAATCATTATCATCCGGTCCACTACTCTTACCAGCATCCACTTCAATATAAACATTCATAAAATATAGGCCGGGATTAGACCAATAGTCTGCATTGGTGGCATTTACCAGGATCCTGTATCTATCGTTTTCATAGTCGGTCAAGCCCTCGTCAGTCCTGATCCTGTCCCAACCGCTGGAAGGGTCTGAAAATCCATCTTGAAACAACAATCCTCCCTGATTTGTAGGATACTCTCCGAATATCCTGGATATATCGGAGATACTGCAGGCCAGGGAAGTTAATATCAAAATGATGAAAGCAAACAACAGCCAAGACCTTCTTTTCATAAATTCTCCCGAACCTCTTTACTGATAATTAGACAGCAGCCGTTCAGCCTGATCATATAAGGCTGGGTTTTCTGTATACAGCAGCGCCTGCTGCAGGTAATAGACAGCCCGGTCAATATCATCGAATGTTGAATAATAGATCCCAAGATGAAAATGGGCTGGCGCATAAAATGGGTTGGTTTCTAATGCCTGCTGGAACAACTTTACGGCGTTCAAATTGTCATCCAGGGCCAACAGCACCTGGCCCAGCAGATCCAGGCTTGGCGCATCGGAGGGATCCAATTGCACAGCTATGCGGCTTGCAGGCAAAGCGATCTCCTTTACCTGGTAGTCATAGAGCACACAGAATTCAACCAGCTGATTGTAATAAGTTCCATTCAATGGATCAAGGTCTACCGCCTGCTGATATTTCTCAAGCGCCAGATCCAATTCACCATCAGCAGCCAGTGATTTTCCAGCCTCAACTTTGATATCAGGATTTTCGGGCCATAATTCTTCCGCCGTCTGAAAATACGCCAGAGCCGTGAGGTGAGAACCCTGCCGCTGCCAGTACAATCCCAGGAAGAGATTTGCCAGGGGAGAGTCCTCATTCAAGGCCAATCCAGTTTCAAGAGTTTCCTGGATATCTTCCCGGGGTTCTTCCAGGTGCTGAAGTGCTTCACCGAGATATAACCAGGCTTCCTGGTAATCCTGACGAAGGGATACCGCCTTTTCGAAGGCATAGGCTGCTAAATTCCATTGATTGATGGCTGCCAGTGCCTGCCCGGCAGTGACATGTTGATAGGCAGGTTCCTCTGCTACGGCACGCCTGATCGCTTCTGTGATACCAATCGCTTCAGGGAAATCTGCTCCTGCCTGATCCAGGTAAGGTAGTGCCTTGGGCGGTGTATCCGCCGCGATCAGCAAACCAAAATGGAAGATTTGTTCTGGTGTGCCGCCCTGCTCTGCTTGAGTCAGATATTGGTGCCAGACCTCGATCGCCTGGGTGATTTCACCATTTTCTTCATGAAGGACAGCCAATAGTTCCAGGGCCCGGGCAGTATCCCCCAGCCCTTGCCAGATCTGAGCCGCTTTTTCCGGTTCTCCAACCTGCAGGTACGCCTGTCCCAGTTTAATCTGTCCTTCAATGGAAAGATCATTGATCTGGAGCGCCTTTTCGAAAGCGCTTTTTGCCATTTCATAATCTTCACTGTTATAGGCGGCATAACCAGCACTTTCCCACAGAGATGTCCACCAGGGATTTTCTTCAGCCAGATCGGTCAGGAGATCTGCCCCTGCAGCATAGTCTTCTGCTGCCAAGGCCAGACGAACTTTTCGAGTGTTTTCGGTTACACTAATAGCAGACGGCGAGAAGCCGATCAGAGAACCAATCAAGATCAATATTACAAACCGAAGTGCGATTTTCAGGCCATCATTCATACCTGAGATTATATTGTATTTGTTTCTGAAATGAAACAGCGGGAACAGGTGTCAGTGAAAAAGGTATAATCAAATAAATCCCAATAATTTCTTGATGATAAGGAGCCAAATTGGATTTTGGATTATCAGAAGAGCATCAAATGGTGCAGCGGATGGTCCGGGATTTTGCAGCCAAGGAAGTCCTACCTACTATTCAAGAGCAGGATCGAACCGGCGGTATGGCGCCATTCGTTATACCTCGCATGGCCGATTTGGGAATACTGGGCATTTCAATCCCGGTAAAATATGGCGGCCAGGGTATGGATTATATCTCTCTGGGGTTGGTCAGTGAAGAACTGGAGGCCATTGATACTTCTTTGCGGGTGTTGATTTCAGTCCATAATGGATTGACCTGTTTAACCCTTCTACAGTGGGGATCCGAAGAACAAAAAGAAAAATATCTGGTGCCATTGGCAAAGGGAAAGAAAATCGGCTGCGGCGCCTTCACCGAACCCGGCGCGGGTTCAGATTTCGCCCACATTCAAACAACTGGCAAAAAAGACGGTCAGGACTACATTCTCAATGGTGAGAAGATGTGGATCTCTCTGGCCACGGTGGCCGATTTTGCTATTGTCACTGTCCGAACTGAGGGTAAAACCAAACCAGCTTACCAGGGGTTATCAACCTTCCTGGTGGACCTTGATTCACCGGGTATAACTCGCAATGATATTCACGGCAAGCTGGGGGTCCGGGCTGGATCAACAGGATGGATTAATTTTCAGGATGTCCGTGTTCCAGCCGAAAACATGCTTGGAGAAGAGGGGGAAGGATTTAAAGTGACCATGTCCGCTTTTGACAGTGGACGGTATACAGTGGCAGCCGGTGCAACGGGACTGATCCGGGCAGCCCTGGAAGCCAGCAAATCCTATGCAGAAGAACGTACTGCGTTTGGTGGAAAGATCAGCGATTTCCAGCTCATTCAGGCCAAGATTGCTCATATGGCCCTGGATTACCAGGCCTCCCGCTTGTTATATCTCAAAGCAGGTTGGATGAAAAACCAGGGCATTCGAAATACCCGAGAAACCTCAGCCGCCAAATGGTTTGCCACAGATGCTTCGTTTCGGGCTGCCTCTGAAGCGGTTCAGATCCACGGCGCCTACGGGTTCAGCGATGAATATCCAGTTGAGCGCTATCTGCGCAATGCCAAGGGCGCCATGATCTATGAAGGAAGCAATGAGATCCAATCCCTCATTCAGGCCGATTACGCCCTGGACAAACGGAGAGATAAAAAGATCCGTCGGGAGCTTCCCGCTTATGACCAACAAACCTGGACCTGAGATCCAGGGTTATTTTATGATCAACTTGTTTATGACAAGGAGGGTAACAGTGTGAAAATTATTGTCTGCGTTAAGCAGGTCCCAGACACAGCAGCCACCATGACCGTTGATAATGGAGCCATCAGCTGGGGAGATGCGCCGCTAATTATCAACCCCTGGGATGAGTTTGCCGTGGAAGCCGCCCTGAACCTGTCCAAAGAGCAGGGAGGAGAGGTTATTGCTCTCTGTCTCGGCAAGGAAGGGGAAACCGAAGCCATCAAACATGCCCTGGCTATGGGCGCAGATAGCGCTGTGATGGTTTCTGATCCAGCGTTGAAAGGAGCCGATAATGTGGCTGTATCCAGAGTGCTGGCTGCAGCTATCCTGAAAATTGGTGAGGCTGATCTGGTCTTGTTCGGGCAGCAATCGGTGGATACTGATACCGGTTTAATCCCTGTTCAGGTTGCCAGACTGCTGAAATGGCCCTCTCTGTCACTGGTCTCGAAATTTGAATCCGTCGCTCCCAACGACAGCAAGGTCCAGGTAACCCGCTCAATGGAAGAGGGCGGCCAGGTTGTGGACAGCGCCCTTCCGGCCGTGGCAAGCGTGACCAAAGATTACGGTGAACCGCGCTACCCATCGTTCATGGGAATCCGCAAAGCCTCCAAAGCTGAGTATCCCATCTGGTCCCTGGCTGACCTGGGCATCGAAGCACCAAATTCCTCCATTGCCTGGCCTGAGGTATCCGAGCCGGTTCAAAAGGATATTGTCACTGAGATCATTGAAGGTGACACACCGGAAGAGAAAGCCAAAACCCTGGTTGAAAAACTTATCGCCGAGAAGGTGCTCTAATGACAAAAAAAATACTTGCCTACATAGATCATTTTCATGGGAAAGCTCAACTCTCCTCCTGGGAAGGCCTTGGGCTGGCAGCTTCAATGGCCGCCGATCTGGGCGGTGAAGCCGCAGCCCTGATCCTGGGAGATGGTGTAAAGGATCTGGCAGATGCTGCATTTCACTACGGCGCCGACCAGGTTCTCCTGGCGGACAATCCCATTCTGAAGGATTTCCGGCCGGAGCCCCTGACAGATGTAGTCGTCCAGGCTGCCAGAGAATATCAGCCAGACCTGATCATATTTCCAACCACATCCCGGGGCAGAACCCTGGCAGGAATGGCTGCGGTGGACCTGGATACTGGTGTGATGGCGGATGTGGTCAAACTGGATTGGGCAGGCGGGAATATTACCGCTACCCGGCCAATCTATGCCGGAAAATTACTGGCTACACTTACCTGCAGCACAACCCCGCAGATCCTTACGCTAAGGACGAGAGCATATGATAAACCGGAACCAGACACTTCCCGATCCGGTACTGTCACTGCGCTGGATGTTGGGGTTGATCCAGCCGGAGTAAAAACTTCAATTTCCTCTCATCATGAAAAAGAAGGCGGTGTAAGCCTGAGTGATGCCAGCGTGATCGTCTCTGGCGGACGGGGTGTTGCGCTTAACCCAGCCCTGGAACCACCTGCTGATCTTGATGAAGAAGCAGCAGAGATCTGGAAAGCGGAACAGGGTTTCGCGCTTGTTCAGTCGCTGGCAGATGTGCTTGGTGCTGCAGTTGGCGCCAGCCGGGCCGCAGTCGATGCGAAATATATAGACTATGATCATCAGGTCGGTCAAACTGGCAAGGTGGTATCACCAGATCTGTATATCGCTTGCGGTGTCTCCGGCGCGATCCAGCACCTGGCAGGGATGCGCAACAGCAAGGTGATCGTGGCCATTAACAAAGACCCCGACGCACCGATCTTCAACTTCGCCCGATTTGGTTTGGTTGGAGATATGCATGCCATCCTACCCCCGCTGACAGAAGCATTGAAAGAGTATTTGGCGGGATAAAACTAGTCAAGTTACCTTAAACAGGAAACGGTTTCCTTAGAGGAAACCGTTTCTTTTATTAGAGATAGGGACTGAGTCCTTTGAAAGGACTCAGTCCCTATTCACTACTCACTCAGATCTTGACGGCATCATTAACACACAGCGGTTTGTGCTGCCAACAATACGCTCAGAGTCAGCGCCCATAATCATCCGATCAAAGGTACCCCTGCCGTTTGATGTCAGAAGGATCAATCCATAATCCCCTTCCTCGGCGGTTTCCACGATCGTCGTAGCAGGGCGGGATCCTTTGACTATGACATCCACCTTGATACCATCTTTCTCCAGGTCGCGAGCGACTGCTTCGAGGAAGTTGGTCATTTTTGCTTCAGCCTCAGCGCGCAGGTTTTCAACTACGTCGGCCGGGGCACGGTAGTTATCAGTTTCAGGAATCTGGGGAACAGAGATCAAAGTCAGCTCGCTGCCGTAAACCTGAGCCATAGCCCGGGCATAGGGCAGAACTTTTTCTGCCTTGATAGACCCGTCAAGCGCCACAAGCATCTTTTCTGGTTTTCTTCCCAGATCTTTGGGTTGTTCTCCCTGAACAAGATAAACCGGGATATCCAACTTCATCATCAACTTGGATGATACTCCCCCGCTCATCCAATGTTTTTCTCCAGATTTACCGCGGGTAGTGGTAACAACCAGGTCAATACCAGCTGCTTCGACAAAAGCCTGGGTCACTTCCGCTATTGAACCCCGTCTGACAGCTTTTTCAACCTTAAAACCGTCCGCTTTCAACTGTTCGATCAGGCTGTCGAGATATCTCTCCCGGGCGGCAAGGTCAGCGTTAAATTGTTCCTGAGGACCATGTGAATAGGACTTCACTCCGGAGAGCAGTGTCATGGATGCACCCGTAGCCTGGCAAATCCTCTTTGCCGCCGGCAGCGCCTGGGCAGCGTAAACCGACCCATCCAGTAAAACAGCGATCTTATTGATCTTTCTATGATCTTTGCGCCAATGGCTTTGTTCAATGGGTTCAGGATCCCAGGTTATTTCTGGTGCGGGTCCACTTGAACCCACTGTAACAGCAGCCGGAGCCATCTGTCCAAAACCAAAACCTGCCAGTAGCGCTGTATCCAGACCACCGAGGTAATCCAAAACTGGATCTGGTTCTCCCAGTTTGGAACGTGAGAAGCTGAAGCCGATAAAAAGTATCGGTATGAATAACAAATAGGTCCAGGCACCTTCTGTAAATCGTTCTTCGAAGATAATTGCGGTTGCTCCGGTGGTCAGGATTGCCGCGATAGTAGTGCCTGGTATCAGCAGCGCTTTGCCCCAGCTGAAATTTTCCCTGGCCTGACGGATCAGGCGTTTGGTCACTGCCCACCCGGTCATGCTCAATAGAATGAAGACACCGGCCGCGTAAATCGCCAGATAGGTCTCTTCATTGGTGCCAACAAACAGGAAAGCGAGGCAGACAATTGCGACCTCCAGCCAGACAGGTTTATCAGCCACATCGAATTCATTCTGCTGGCCAAGGGTGGGCGGGATGTAATTACGTTTTTTCAACCCCAGGGCCAGATTCTGTAATCCCTGGGCACTGGCTGCCGAAGCAGACATTAACACCGCAATTCCCACGATCGTCCCCAGTATAGGCAGGGGAGATGGAAGAAGCGCATCCATTGTCTGAGTGAAAACAGACACATGCACGTTTGTCGGATCGGAGATCTCCAGAATGGCTGGACCAACAATTAACATGGTTGCCGCAGTGGTTCCCATGATGATCAACAAACTGTTAAACGCCCGCTTGCTGCGAATCTCATCTGTGCCTTCATAGGCAGCTACTAGATTAGCGAATACTTCGATACCTGTCATTACCGCCAGGATTCGTACATATCCTGCCAGGGTGAAATGGAAATATTCACCACTGAATGCATCTAAGTTAAAATCTGGCAAATGGAATCCCCGCTGCCAGAGGGTGGCGCCGATCATGACCCACAAAAGTACGAGGACACCGGCAGTAGCCGGACCAAAGGTGCGGGCAGCCATTTTGGGACCCCGGTTGACCAGCCAGCCCGTGAGAATGCTGAGGGCAATGGCTACAAATGTGCGGTATTGGATGCCGAAGATATCCTGGTTCAGGATCGGCAATCTATCAGCGATAAAGGTAACCATGGCCGCCATGCTGACCAGGAATGTCAAGGTGTATTCCACAAAAGTGATCGCTGCATTGACCTTCACTGCCCAACTGCCAAATTCCTCTTCGCTTAACCCGCTGCCGCCGCTGCCGTCTGTAACCCAGCGCATCACCAGGCGGTACATGGCGGAAACCACCATAATAGTAATGATCACCAGCCAGAGAGAGGCGCCAAAAGTGACTTTGGCCACACCAGCTACGACAATCAGTTTCAGAAAGGGCCCAAATACATATAAAGGCGAGGTAGCGGGATCACCGCCGCCGGCCAGGGCGCCTTCAAAGGCGTTATTTAGTTTATTTGATACTTTTACAGCCATACAATACTTCCTTTTCCAGGGATTGTTCTAACCCACTAATAAAAAATCGGAAGTGCCCACTGATTTCTGCAGCGCACTTCCTGATTGTCAGGTTCAAAAAAAATAGCAAGGGCAAACCCTGCTATCCATTGATTCAACTAGACTTTATAATTATACCGTAATTTATTACCCAATCCAAGACTAGTAGAAGGCCTATGATAAACTCATTAAAATCCCAATTTTTGCTTGATCCAGAGGTTACTTTTCTAAACCATGGGTCATTTGGCGCTACTCCCCGTCCTGTTATGCAAGCATATCAGGATTATCAGCGCCGCCTGGAACATCAGCCGGTGTTATTCCTGGTCCGGGAAAGCCGGGAACTCTTCCGGACAGCCCGGCAAAAGCTGGCTTCCTTCATGGGAGCTGATCCGGAAAATCTTGTATATATTCCAAATGCCACATTTGGAGTCAATGTAATTGCCAGGTCATTGGATTTCAAACCGGGAGATGAGCTGCTCACCAGCAACCATGAGTATGGCGCCTGTGATAATATCTGGGATTTCCTGGGCCAGAAAAAGGGTTTGAGGGTCATTCGCCAGGATATTCCGCTACCCCTGCCCTCAACAGAGGAAATCATCGATCTGTTCTGGTCAGGTGTCTCTGAAAACACCCGCCTGATCTTCCTGAGCCAGATTACTTCCCCTACCGCTGTCAGGCTGCCGGTTGAGGAAATTTGCCAGCGCGCCAGGGAAGCGGGCATTCTGACTCTGGTGGATGGAGCCCATGCTCCTGGTCAGCTGGACCTAAACCTTGGGGATATGGAAGCAGATTTTTATACCGGGAACTGCCATAAATGGTTGCTGTCACCCAAGGGATCAGGGTTTTTGTATATTCGGCCTGAACACCAGGAGCTGATCGAGCCGCTGGTTGTCAGCTGGGGTTGGGGAGAAAACTCTCCCTATGAAAGCGATAGCAGGCTGCAAGCCATCCTGGAGTGGTGGGGGACCAAGGATCCGGCAGCCTATTTCAGTACGCCGGCAGCGATCACATTTCAGAGGGATCATAACTGGGATCAGGTTCGGCTGGATTGCCAGGCATTACTAGCCGGGGCAGTCGATAAAATCGAGTCGCTGACTGCCTTACCTTCGATCTATGGGGAAAACAAAGATAAATTTATCCAGATCGGCGCTGCAGAATGGCCTGCGGATTGGAAACCTGAAAAACTGCAAGCCTGGTTATATGAAAATCACAGGATCGAAATACCTGTTATCCAATGGGAAGAGAGATGGTTGATCCGCCCTTCAGTGCAGGGATATAACACCCAGGAGGATCTGGATTTGTTAGTACAGGCGCTGGGAGAGTATACATCGAAAGTATATAGTAAGTAGTAAATCGATTCAATTTCAGATGGATTAAAAAGAAATCTCCATTTAAGGAGGTTTGTCCAAAGAAAATACCGGTTTCAACCGGAGGAAAATTAATTACGGCAGTTCGTATAATTCCAGCAGCACACCCCCTGTGCTTTTAGGGTGGATAAATGCCAGCTGGCGGCCGTCATCCATCAGGACAGGTTCCTCGTCGATCAATCTGACACCTTTACCCTTCAATTCAGCCAGCTTGGCGCTGATATCATCCACCTCGATACAGATATGATGCAAACCAGGGCCTTTATTTGCCAGGTATTTTGCCAGGCCCGAGTCTTCCGTGAGGGGCTGAACCAGCTCAATTTCACTCTCTCCAAGAGGCAAAAAGGCGATCTTCACTGCCATGCTGGAAATTACTTCCACATGGTCAAGTGATAAACCCAGCTGATCCTGCCAGAATTCCAGGGACTGATCCAGATCGGGAACCAGGACAGCAACATGGTCGAGGCGTTTGAGATTGGTCATATATTAATTATAAACGATGATCCGTGAGACCTCCAAAGTCTATGATAGATTACAATGATTAATAATGAAACTTCGATCATTCTTGTTATTGATAATCTTCCTGCTCAGCGGCTGCAGCCTGAAACAAGGCAAATCCTTGATATATAATGAAACCTTCTCCGCTGAGGACTTATCTTCTGTCCGGATACTGATGGGCAAAGGTGAGATCATAGTGAATGGATCTCCTGGGGATCAAATCCAGATCACCGGTCATATCAAACAGGATCTGGTACCGTCCTTCACCGTGGTTGATAATCAGCTTGTTGTCAATTCTGAGGGATCTGCTAGCTCAGACATGCTGGAGATCGATTTACCAATTGATCTTAATCTTGAAATTGAGGCGTTTGATGTAAATATGTGGTTGATCGGCCTGGAGGGGAATATCACCATTCGCAACACAGCCGGAGACCTGGTATTGGATGATTTTTATGGAGAGGCCAACCTGTGGGCTGGCCGCGGGAATATCGAGGTAAACGGTGGTGAAGGTAAGGCAGTAATTATCGGAGAACATGGAACTTTGCATGTGTCCCAATTCTCAGGTCCCGTATCCATGACGACCATCATGGGGCACATTCGATTTGAGGGTGCTGAAAATAGTCAAGGAGATGTACTCCTGGAGGTTGATCACGGGCCAGTCAAGGCAATATTACCAGAAAACACTAATTATCAAGTTCTTATCGATTCGGCCAGTGGGGAGACCGTGTGCAGCGGTGGAAATATAAAAAGAACCATCACCGGTTGTGAAGGATCAACTGGAGATGGCAGCGGAGTACTAAAAATCCGTACAGTCAGCGGACGGATAGAATTTCAGATCCTCTCAGGATCCGAGGAAAAGTAGGCATCCAGAGAATGATCGCCCGGGGGAGGTCATCAATAGCACCGATATCGCCCGAAATGCGGAAATTTTCGGACAAAAAAAAGCCGAAATTTAGGTTGACATAGATTTTTTTCTATGCTATATTTATTCACATAGGTGATGTTATTTGGCACAAATGTGAATTAATAGGAATTATTCCATGTCTAAAGCCATGACTCCACGAGACCGAGTGCGAACTGCGCTCAATCACCAGGAACCGGACCGCGTTCCGGTTGCTCTGGGAGGATCTGCAAACCATCTCACAGAACAGCGTTTTGAATTATTAGAAGAGCATTTTGGCACGGAGCGTATTCCGCGTCGGACCCTGGTGGGTTTTTATACCACCCCGGATTACAATCCTGTTCTGGAAAAATTGGGAACTGATTTCCGCTATATCCACATCCGGCCACCAGCCAATTACATATCAAACAGCTTGATCGGTGAATTTAAACAATTCACGGATGAGTGGGGGCTAACTCACCGCATTATGGGCGGTTATTATGATATGCACGGCGCACCCCTTGGGGAGGATCTGACCCGGGAAAAGATCGATAATTTCCCCTGGCCGGATCCATATGACCCGGTACGGATGCAAGGTGTAAAGGAAGAGGTGGAAGATCTCTACCACAACACGGATTATTCCATCGTCGCTCACCGTCCAGTTTATGGCAACCTGTGGGAATTTGCCCGCCTGATGGTCGGTATGGAAAACGCCTTGATGATGACCATCCTGGACCTGGATCTCTTTGATTACCTGATCGGTAAACTGGCCGAAGTCCTGGATGGCTTTTACGATGTCTTCCTGAAAGTGGTTGGTCCATATGTGGATGTGATCGAAGTAGCAGAAGATCTAGGCACTAATTCCGGTCCGATGTTCGACCCTTCTGTCTACGCCAAGATCATCAAACCCCGCCATAAAAAATCAATCGAAATGTATAAAAAACTGGCACCTGGTGCCAAAGTCATGCTGCATTGCGACGGCGCCATACGAAAATTCATGCCAGATCTGATCGACGCAGGATTTGATATCCTCAATCCCATCGAAGGACACCTCCCCGGCATGGATCCAGTTAATCTGAAAAAGGATTTTGGCAAGGATATGGTCTTCCAGGGTGGCGTGGATGTAAAAAATGTTCTCAATCACGGCACCATCGAGGATGTCAGACAGGAAGTCCGTTTACGCATCGAGCAAATGGCCGTTGGCGGAGGATACGTGCTGGCGCCAGCACATAACTTCAGCAACGATATCCCTCTCGAAAACATGCTGGCTTTCTTTGAAGCCGGCCAGGAACTTGGCATATATCCGCTATTTTAAGGAAATTATCCATGCTGTTAACTGACTTACGCGCGAATGTTCTGGACACCGCCCTCGCTTTGAAAAAATACGGTCTGGTCTGGATGGCTGGCGGGACAGTCTGCGCCCGCGATCCGGAAAGTGGGCATGTTGTGGTCACTCCCAGCGGCCTTGCGTATGAAGACCTCAGCCCTGCCGATATGATCGTAGTAGATCTGGACCTCAATGTCATCGAGGGAAAGTACCGGCCATCTGTGGCCACCAACCTCTGGACCGCCATCCTGCGACAGCGCCCTGAGATGCACGCTGTAGTTCACAGCCACTCTCCCTACGCCACAGCTTTTTCTGTGATTAATCAACCCATCCCGATCGTCACTGAGACCATGGCGAATTGGTTCGGCCAACCAATCCAGATTGCGCCCTACGCCCACCTGGAAGACGATCATTTTGTTACGGCGCCGGTTGAAGCTCTTGGCGATGGCTTTGCCGTCATGTTGGGCCAACACGGTCTCATTACTGTTGGCAAAAACCTCCATCACGCCCTGGAACGGGCCGTCACCCTGGAAGAAGCTGCGAAGACTTTTGCAATTGCCCGGGACCTTGGAGAACCATTAGTATTCACGGATGACCAGGCCCAGCGATCTTATGATTATTATCACAACCGCTACGGACAGCTAAAGGAGTAAATTGTGCTTCAGTTTGAGGAATCATTTGTCATTGCAGGTTTAGAGGCAGCAGATTCAGATCAGGTCATTAACGAACTTGCTGGCTGCCTCCATGAAGCCGGGCTGGTAAGTGAAAATTACGGGAAGGCCACTATTTTACGAGAGATGGAGCACCCGACTGGTTTACCGACTCGTCCATTCCCGATAGCTTTCCCCCATGCAGATGCCGAGGGAGTGAACCAATCAGCCCTGGCCGTTGCCTCCCTGAAAAATCCAGTCAAATTCAAGAATATGGCTGACCCTGAAGAAGAGCTGGAAGTTGAGATCGTCATTATGCTGGCCAATAAAAGCCCGGAAGAGCAGATCAATACTCTTCGCAGCCTGGCCGAATTATTTGGCGAACCCGATAAACTTACAGAACTAAAGAATATTAAAAAAGCCCGGAGCATTGTTGATTGGCTGAAACAAGAATTAGCTCTTTAAGAATAAACAAACCACACCCAAGCCGTGAAAAGGAGGCCACAAGGAAATTTATATCTTATAAAGACCACCAAGCGCAGTAACCTTGTTTGACTTATTTTGTTTTAGGAGATGTATATGGGTAAATTAATTGTCGTGGCTTGTGGTGCAGGAATAAATACCTCAACTATTGCTGAGGATATGATCAAAGAGCGGATGGAAGCTGAAGGACTGGATGTCGATGTCAAGCGGGTCCTGATCGCCGATATTGACAAATATATCGGACGAATGGATATCGTCGTCTGCATGATGAAGATCTACCGCGAGTTTGACGTGCCGCAATTGAAGGGTATGCCTTTCCTGATCGGCACCAAAGCTGAAAAGAAAGTGTTGTTGGACGAAATTGTTGAGTTGATTAAGGATTGATCAATCACATCCTCTGCTCGTATTTCGTCTTTAATGTCAATTTACTTATCTAAGGAGAGATAACATGGCATTTATTCAAACTGCAGTTGCGTGGTTCCTGGGTTTAGGATCCACCGTCATTGTCCCGATAGTTTTGATCCTGCTTGGGACTTATCTTCCGCGTTGGATGGCAGAAAGCTGTCCGCGGCGGTGTGACAGTCGGCGTTGGTCTTGCCGGTCTGTTCCTGGTTGTTGACCTGATCATTGCTGCCCTGCAGCCCGCAGTAGCCGCCCTGGCAACCCGCCTGGGTTTGCAGCTGGCCCTGGTTGATGTCAACTGGGCTGATGCCGGCATCGCCTGGGGTTGGCCTGGTGTTGCCGCTCTGGTGCTGACAATCATTGTTGTCAACTTGATCATGGTCTTTTTACGCATTACCAAGACCCTCTGGACCGATGTCTGGTCCTACTGGCACGGTTCCGCCCTGGCAGGATTTGTCTGGGCTCTGACCGGCAGTGTGGTCTGGGGTGTAGTAGGTGGTGTAGTTTATCTGGCAATCGGATCTTTGCTGAGCGACATCACTGCCAAGGAATACCAGGACTTCAACGACATGCCTGGCATCGGCGTCCCCTGCGGACCCACCGTGCAGGCATCCATCGCAGCCATGCCCATCGTTTGGCTGATTGACAGAATTCCTGGCCTTAAGGACTGGGATGCATCCCCCGAAGGTATCCGCAAACGCTTTGGTCTGATCGGGGAACCCGCCATCCTCGGCCTGGTTCTCGGTATGATCATTGGTCTTGCTGCCGGATACAACGTTCAGGGACTCCTGGGTTTGGGTATGCAGGTTGCTACTATGATGCTGGTCCTGCCCCGCATGGTTTCCATCATCTCTGAAGGCCTGGTGCCCATCACCATGTCGATCATTGAATTCATGCGCGAACGCTTCCCGGACCGGGAAATCAACGTTGCCGTGGACTGCGCAGTTCTGCTCGGTCACCCGGCCGTGATGGCCTCCTCCGTGATCATGTTCCCGCTCAGCATTTTACTGGCCGCTGTTCTACCTGGCGTTCAGATGCTTCCGATCGCTTCCCTAGCAGTAGTTCCCTTCATGGCTGGCGCTGTGGTTCCCTACACCAAGGGCAATGTTATCAAGACTGTGATCGTCCTGCTGATCTTCTTGATCCCCGTCATGTACTTCGCAACCCTGACCGCCGATGTACACACTGCTGCCTTCGCCAAAATGGGTCAGTTCACAGCAGAGATCGATTCCGGTTTGCAGCTGGCAAGCTGGGATATGGGTGGTGATCCTCTGGGATTCATCATTCTCAACGTCTTCAAGCTGTTTGGATTCTCCCTCTAAGTTATAGATGTACCCCTGCCGGGAGAAGCTCCCGCGCAGGGGTACAACCGCTATCATTTATACTGTTTTTCAGGATTAATAATGGGAAAATTCCACATCAGGCTGGTAGGCGGTTGGTGCGGGAATCGCATGGTCATGGTTCAGCAAAACTTGGACAGTCTTCTGACCGAGCGGGGATATGATGTTAAAATTGACCAGCAAAGCGTTTGGGAGAGTTACGCTCCTCCTCAGCACGCTGACCTGGTACTCCAGCTTATGCCAGCTTTCAGCCCTGACGAATTAAACCTCCTTCCTTATTGGTACATCCCTTCCTAACAGAACTCGATCATCAGGAAACCCTTGAACGGGTCTTTGAAGCAGTTGCCTCATATTATCCGAAAACCAGCGATCCATCCAAATCGGTAGCTGCCCAAGCGGGGTAAGTCATGGAATCCGGTCTTTATTTTGATTATTGCGCCACAACGCCGCTCCATCCACAGGTGCGGGAAGCCATATTACCTGCCTTGGAGAATAATTTTGGCAATCCTTCCAGCATGCATGTTTATGGCAGAAAAGCCCGGGCAGCAATCGAAACTGCCCGGGAGCAGGTTGCTGCAGGAATCAACGCCTCCCCGGATGAGATCTTCTTCACCAGCGGAGCAACAGAAGCCAATAATTTGGCGCTGATCGGTACCCTGAAGGGGGTTGCTCCAGAAAAGAACCACCTGATCATCAGCGCCATCGAACATCATGCAGTGCTGCACACCGCTGAAGCCCTGGAATCCTCTGGTTATCAAATCACAATTCTTCCTGTAAACCGTGATGGTTTTATCTCTCCGCATGAACTGGAAAACAACCTTCGTCCAGAAACTGCCCTGGTATCGATCATGATGGTCAATAACGAGGTTGGTACGGTGCAGGATATCTCCAGATTGGCAGAGATCACCAGGCAAAATGGGATCCTGTTTCATACCGATGCCGTTCAGGCTGTTCCTATCCTGGAAGTTGATGTTAGAATGCTGGGAGTTGATTTTCTCTCCCTCTCTGCTCATAAAATGTACGGCCCAAAAGGAATTGGGGCCCTATATATCAAATCTGGAACCGAGATAAAACCTCTCTTCTTTGGCGGCGCCCAGGAGAAGAAACTACGTCCGGGAACAGAGAATATGCCCGGTATTCTGGGTCTAGGTGCAGCGATGGCCCTGAGAGCTGAAAATTTGACTGAGCGCCAGGATCATCTATCTCACCTCAGGAGATTATTGATCAATGGTCTGCAGGAAATTATTCCTGAATCCAAGATCAATGGCCCGACAGACCAGGTAGCTCCCCACATTATCTCAGTCACTATTCCCGAGGTGGATGGTGAATTAGCACTTTTTCACCTCAGTCAAAAAGGTGTGGCAGTCTCCCTGGGATCAGCTTGCACTTCAGAAGATATGGAGCCATCCCACGTCTTAACAGCTATGGGACTGTCTCCCTCAGAAATTCATGGGACGCTGCGAATATCATTGGGTGAGCCAACCACAGCTGCTGAAATTGAACAGCTGCTGCAAATTCTGCCTGAAATCGTCAAGCGGGCAAAATTAGATTAAGGAAAATATGGCCAGGAAACCAGACAAAAACCGGATTAATAAATTGGCTGATGTGGCAGAAATGTATTTTCTGGAAGGCTTGACCCAGGCTGAAATCGCCAAGAAAGTGGATGTCACCCGATCAATGGTATCCAGGATGTTAACCGAGGCCCGGGATCAAGGCATAGTTAAGATCAAAATAGAGCGCAAATTCGTTTTTGATCATAGATTGCAAAAAGAACTCATCGAAAAATTCGGTCTACTGAATGCAGTGATTTATATTGGACAACCGGAAGCATATGCGCTTTATCTATCCCACCTTGGCGCAGTTGGGGCTCTGGCAGTAAAACCCTATTTAGATAACGACATAGTTCTGGGTACTGCCTGGGGGACAACATTGAATGCAACTTTTAGGGCCCTCGAGGTGGAACAGAAACTTCCAGGAATAAAGATAGTACAGCTGGTTGGCGCTCTGGGCGAACGCAGTCTTGATATCGATGGTCATGAGCTTGTTCATTACCTGGTGAATAAACTTGGTGGTGAGGGATATTATCTCAATGCACCGTATATCGTGGACAGCCAGGAAACTGTAGAAGCTCTATTAAGCGTTCAGGGTGTTTGTGAAACCATGGAAATGATGAAGGAATGTCATATCGGTCTTTTTGGGATAGGCAGTCTGGAATTGGACTATTCTACCTTCTTCAATGCCGGTTATCTTGTATTGGATGAGATGCAGGGCTTGACAGTCCATGGCGCGGTTGGTAATGTATGCGGGTTGTTTTTCAACATCGATGGAGAATCCACTGCCAAAGATTTTCAACAGCGCTCAATAACCATCAGTAAAAGGGATCTACTGAAGATCCCTACCAGGATTGGCATCGCAGGTGGATCAGGTAAAATTAAAGCAATTCTTGGTGCACTACGCGGCAAGTATATCAATTTTTTAGTTACCGATCATCTGACCGCTCGTGAGATTCTGCGCCTGGCAGATGAAGATAAATCATAGACTAGTAGAATAGGATAATAAATCATGGAAGAGAAAATTCAAGCAGTGTATCGAAGCAGTAATCACTGGCGCCATGGCAGCCACCAGCGACCTGGTGCAGGAAGCCATTGACGCCGGGTATGAAGCAGATCTGATCCTCAAAGAAGGTCTGATCGCCCCCATGGGCGAAATCGGCAAGAAATTCGAAGCCGGGGAAGTGTATGTGCCAGAGATGTTAATCTCTGCCAAATCAATGAAATTCGGTTTGGAACTACTGCGGCCTCACCTGATAGCTGCTGACGTTCAGCCACTTGGTCGGGTGATCATCGGGACTGTTCAGGGCGATCTGCATGATATCGGAAAGAACCTGGTTGGAATGATGATGGAAGGAGCCGGATTTGATGTGATCGATCTGGGCGTGGATGTTAAACCGGAAGAGCTTATCGAAGCCATCAATGAACACAAACCCGATATTGTGGCCATGTCTGCCCTGCTCACAACCACCATGGGAAATATGAAAACCGCCATCTCCATGATGAACGAAGCCGGGACCAAGGATAGTGTGAAAGTCATGATCGGCGGAGCCCCTGTAACCCAGGAGTACGCTGATGAGATCGGGGCCGATGGATTCGGCGTTGACGCCAGCCAGGCTGCAAGTTTGGCCAAAAAACTGGTCGAATAAAAATCTGGGACCTCCGGGTTGAACGAAACCCCGGAGGTCTTTTTTTTAATTTTGGAGATCATTATGCCTGGTGAATGGACATCACGAAAACGTGTCGAGGCTGCTCTGAACCATCAGGAAGCCGACCGGGTTCCTCTTGACCTATCTATCACCCTTAACGCCTATATTGAATTGCGGGAATATCTAGGCCTTCCTGAAGAAAAAAACGTGTCTGCAGACCGCTTTTTTGAAGTCCGTCCCAGCCATGACCTGCTGGAAGCTCTTGGCGTGGATATGACATTTGTGCGCCTGCGAGGATCCAAAAGCTGGACACCTCCACCTCCGCTAGAGGATGGCAGTGTGCTGGATGCCTGGGGAATCGGCCGCAAACTGATCGAACTTCCCGGCGGCAGCTACCTCAATGAGGTTTCCTACTGTCCGCTGGAAGGTCTTGACCCATCAGACATTGATCTGGATGACTACCCCTGGCCAGACCCCTATGATCCGGGATTCACTGAAGGTCTGGAAGAAGAAGCTAGAAAACTGTATCAAGAAACCGATCTGGCCCTTATGGGCCGATTCGGCGGCCCGGTGATGGAAATGGGCACCTACCTGCGCGGTTTTGAAGGCTGGCTGATGGATCTGCTTTTGTACCCGGAATTCACCCGGGATATGCTCAACCGCATTGCAGACATTCAAATCGCCCTGGATGAAGCCGGTATCAAGGCTGCTGGCAAATATCTATCCGTCTTTAAACTCAGCGGTGAAGACCTCGGCACCCAGACCAGCACCTTATTCTCCTATCAGGTCTGGGAAGAGATCATCTATCCCGTCCTTGCCAGGCGCTGGCAGGCAGCCCGGAGAGCATTGGACAAATACGACGCATCTCATGTCAAAACTGATGCTGCATTCTGACGGCGCTTTCCGACCCTTTATTCCGGATATCATCACAGCCGGCGTTGATGTGCTGGATCCAATTCAAAAGGTCTGTCCGGGCATGGAGCTGGAAGGATTAAAAAAGGACTTTGGAGATCGGCTGGTATTCCACGGCAGTGTTGATACGCAGTATTACCTGCCTCGCGGCACCGTTGAGGAAGTCGAACGTGAAACCAAATATTGTATCGATGCTCTCGGAAAAGGCGGCGGATTGATCCTGGGGCCGAGCCACTTTATTCAACCTGATGTCCCACCTGAGAATGTGGCTGCCATGTACAGAACTGCCAGGGAGTATGGGAGATATTAGAATGAACGGGGACGTAAGACGGGGATAATCAGACCGGTTTGTAGAAATTGCTTGCTCAAAAAACTTCCGAAGTCCTCAGGCGGTAGATCAGAAGAAGATGACCGCTATAAGACTTCGGAAGTTATGTGTTAATTTAAAACCATCCCGCCGGGCGGTATTCCCCCCAAACTTCCCGCAGGGCGTCGGTGATCTCTCCCAGGGTCAGGTCACCCTCCACACATTCAATCAGCAGAGGCATCAGATTATCTGTGCTGTTCGCGGTCGATTTCAAACGGATGATGAGTTGATCCACATTTTTCTGATCCCTGTTTTGGCGTAACTCCGCCAATCGTTCTTTCTGGGCTTTTTCCAGCGCCGGGTCCACAGAGAGCAGATCCAAAGACAGCTGCTCGTCCATCTGATAGATATTCACACCAACCTGATGGGACTCTCCACTTTCCAGATCCCGGAGCTGGCGATACGCGGCATCCAGGATCTCACCCTGGATGTAGCCACTTTCAATTGCCGGCAGCGCCCCACCCTGGCGGTCGATCTCTTCCAGATAATTTCGGACTCGAGACTCGATCTCATCTGTCAGCTCCTCCACCAGGTAGGATCCGCCCATAGGATCAATGGAATTTGCCACACCGGATTCTTCGGCCAGGATCTGCTGGGTTCGCAGGGCGATCTGAACCGCTTCCTGGGTTGGCAAACTGAGAGCTTCATCCATGCTGTTGGTATGCAGAGATTGTGTGCCGCCCAAAACTGCTGCCAGTGCCTGCAGGGCAACCCGCACCACATTATTATGGGGCTGCTGAGCAGTAAGAGTTGATCCAGCTGTTTGGGTATGGAATCGCAATTTTAATGCATCTGGATGAGTGGCCCCAAAACGTTCTTCCATGATCGAGGCCCATAAACGCCGGGCAGCCCGAAATTTGGCGATCTCCTCCAGGAAATCATTATGGGCGTTAAAGAAAAATGACAGCCGGCGGCCAAAGCCATCCACATCCAGCCCTGCTTGCAGAGCTGCTTCCACATAAGCGATCCCATTTGCCAGGGTAAAAGCCACTTCCTGGACTGCCGTAGAGCCTGCTTCGCGGATATGATAACCGGAGATGCTGATGGTATTCCATTTAGGAACTTCCGCCTGGCAGTACTGAAAAGTATCAGTTATCAACCGCATGGAAGGTTTTGGCGGGAATATATAGGTCCCGCGGGCGATATATTCCTTGAGGATGTCATTCTGGATCGTGCCGCGCAGGGATTTGGGATCCACACCACCCTTTTTAGCCACGGCGATATACATTGCCAATAAAATCGCAGCCGGGGCATTAATAGTCATGCTCGTGGATACTTTATCGAGGGGAATGTCCTTAAAGAGGGTTTCCATGTCCCGCAAAGAAGAGATCGGCACACCCACCTTGCCAACCTCACCAGCTGCCAGGGGGTGGTCGGAGTCATACCCGATCTGGGTCGGCAGATCAAAGGCCACCGAAAGTCCTGTTTGTCCCTGATCAAGCAAATAGCGGTAGCGCTGGTTGGACTCCTCGGCGCTGGCAAAACCGGCATACTGGCGCATGGTCCACAACCGGCCCCGGTGCATGGTGGGATAGACCCCTCTGGTGAAGGGTTTTTCACCCGGGAAACCCTGACTCTCCAGATAAGAAGGATCCTCTTTTGGAAGGGACACACGCGGCAGCGGGATACCGGAACCAGTGGTAAATTCTGATTTCCGTTCCGGGAATTTTTCCAGGGACGGTTCCAGTACTTCCTCCTGCCATTTCTTGTGCTGTTTTTTCTCTGACATAGTTGTATTAAAAAGTATACCCTTATTTTATGTGACCAGAATTGAAATCCGTCTTGCAGGCTGTCAGTACAGATCTAAAATTAATATAATCCTCATATTTATCCCTCAATTCCACAGGATATAATAAAGTTTAGATTTGCCATCTTAATTCAAAGGAAGATTTATGAAAACCAATACCAAGGAAGTCAAACTGGAATGGCTGCGGTCGCGCATGTTTGTGGGCACCGATCACCTGGGAAATTCGATCGCGATCGGATATCAGCGAGAGGAAGAACCTTTCGCACAGGGCATCAATCCCTCTGACATGCTGCTTCTGTCAGCAGCCTCCTGCTCGGCCTATGACGTGGTCCAGATCCTGGAAAAGGGCAAACAGCCACTCGAGGACCTGAAAGTTGATGTAACCGCCGAACAAAGCCAGGAAAACCCGTTCCCCTATGTTTCACTCCATTTCAACTACCGGGTCAAAGGGGATGTTCCGGCAGAGAAGATCCAGCGGGCCATGCAGCTATCGGAAGATAAATATTGTTCAGTATTGGCAACCCTCAAACCAGGACTGACCTTTACCAGTGAATTCACCATCGAAAGCTGACCTCCTGCATCCGGAAGCCAGAAAAGGGATCGGGCTATTTAATCAAGGGGAATACCACGATGCCCATGAGGCGCTTGAGCTGGCCTGGATGAGAACCGATTCCCCGGAGAGGGATCTGTACCAGGGCATCCTGCAGATCGGGCTGGCATATTACCAGATCACACAGGACAATTTCCGGGGTGCGATCAAAATGTTCAAAAGAGGTCAGCGGAACCTAATTCCCC
The DNA here is from genome assembly GCA_963695575.1 of uncultured Chloroflexia bacterium. GTDB lineage: Bacteria > Chloroflexota > Anaerolineae > Anaerolineales > UBA11858 > B10-G9. The sequence goes on along the minus strand of CAVOGS010000018.1, from coordinate 255,081 downwards.
TGGGAGACTCGCTGCTAGGAGTGGATATCAAATCACTCAGGGCAGACGCCCATCAAGTGGAAATGGCACTACGCAAACTGGGACCCGATCAGATCCATGAGTTAGATATGCGGATCATCAAACCTGTCTCCCTGAATTATTAAAATGGATCATAAAGTGAAATTTATACCCGAGAATGCTGATTAAAACTGCCCTTCTCAGTTTTGTCAGCCCTTCTTAAAGATACAGAAAACTATCATTCTTCTTGTTACAATCAACTCAAGATAATCTGGTGTATTATTATCAGTTAACCAGATCGATACTATTATATGGGTATATGAATAATCAAAAATCGCTCCCGGATCTGAATAAGATCAGATTTTTCATTGAACTGCCAAGAAAAAGGCGGGAGTTTTTGGCGTCTCAACTGAAACGGCAGGAATTTTCAGCTGGAGAGCAGATCATCCGCGCCGGCCGGTCAGGAAAGTTCCTGGGCATTATCGAAAGTGGTGAGATTAGACTGAAAAATGGCGCTGAAGATCCCCTGAGTGTGAGTTCAGGGCAAATATTCGGGACTGAGATGCTCCTGGAAGGAAAACCAAGTGATTTCACTATCACAGCCAATACTGATACGGCAATCTGGATCCTGAACCGCTCAGATTGGCAGGCTCCCAGTCCAGCCAAATCTTCCCTGCGCGCTATCCCTGAACTGCTCCAGGTGAGCAAAGCAGTTTGGATCACTTTGATCGTCACCCTGTCGTTGGCTGTAGCAGCTTTCACGCTGGGTCCAACCCTATTTGCGAGAGCCAATGCCACGCTCCCTAATTGGCTTGTGGAAAATGACAGAATTGAGCTGGCTGAGGATTATTTGCTTTTTGCTGTGCGCCTGCAGCCTGATTCAGCCCAACTGTATGGAAATCTGGGGGATATTCTGGCCTTGCAGGGAAAAGGGCAAGAAGCGATCGAGGCCTATGAAGACGCTCTAACACGGGATGAATATCTGCCCTGGATCCATAATAACCTGGGCGTTCTGTTGCTGGAAGGAAATCAAAGTAAACTGGCAGTCGAAGAATTTCAGGCAGCCATAGAACTAGATCCTCTCAATACCGCCGGTTATAGAAATCTAGGAAATGCTTATTACGCCCTTGAAAAATGGGACCTGGCTGCCGACGCCTATCAGAAAGCCCTCGAGCTGGACTTCACCTTGTTGGAAACGAAGGCGGCCTGGGCGGGATTGGTCCTCAATGAAAGGCGATTAGTTGAAGCCCGTTTGGTCTGGGAGGATGTGCTGCTTTCTGATCCGAGGCATCCGCTGGCTCTGCAAGGATTGGGCGTGGTTAGCCTACTGGAGCAGGACCCAATCCTGGCAATGCTCTACTTTGATGCAGCCCGGTATCTGAATCCAGATGATATCGCCATGCATTTATATATTGGTCTGGCCCTGGAAGCACTCGACAGGCCCGCAGATGCGGTTTCTGAGTATAGATACGTGATTGAAAAAGGATCTGATCCAGAGTTAATCAGCCTGGCGGATACCCTCCTGGAAGTAGTCCTCGAATAGGCTAACCCCACAATTGCCGGTATTTATAAACCTTACACCAATGTTTAGTGTTTTTTTATGAAAATATGGATATAATGCATTATGATGAACCACAAGGAGAGTGCAGGATGAAAAAGTTACGAAATATCCTACTTATTGCTATTTTTGCAGTTATGGTTGTAGGTATGGTTCCCTCAGCGGTCAATGCTGCAGGCACCTTTTACTGCAGCACAACCGTCACTACAGGTGGCACAGGAACATTGACAGATCCATGGGCTTGCAGTGATGCTACCCAGCTGGACGCCGTGATCAGTGACCAGATCTGCGATCTATACAGCGGTGGAGATCTTTACCAGCTCTTCCCCAGCTCCTACCGCTACCATGTCGTAACCTGGTACAGTGCTACTGACTGCAGAGTCACCGCTACCTATGACTATGCTGGCTACCCCCCATCCACCGGAGTTGATGTGCCGACACCATATATCGTTGGTGGCGCTGCACTCCTCGGGGTTGGATTGATTGGCGCGGGATATGTTCTCATCCGCCGCCGGAATCAGGTAACAGCCTAATAAACATATCACCGCCTGCGCCCTGCAAACAGATCGGTGCAGGCGGTCCATTTTTTTGCCAAGTTATGATCGGTCTGGCTGGCTGCCTAATTCTTTTCATGCAGCCCAACCAGCGATTGTGATTTAAGGACTCCTTTGTCTAGAATTCCCTGGCGCCGTTGGCTGCCCAATCTGCTATTTGTCATTGGTGGTTTATTGTTACTGTGGGCAGCGCTTGCCACGGTTAAACCCTTTCTGGCATCCTCCCAGCTAAACTCAGGGAATTATCTACTAACATCAAATAGAGTCAGCCTTCCTCTACCCCAGTTATCATCCATTCGCACTCCTGAAGCAACACCAGAGGATGTCTTCTTCTCCCTGGTCCACAACCCGTACACACCAACTCCCACTCCTACGCCAACCCCTACGCCCACACCCATTCCCGCTGGTCCTGTGATCCGGCTGGTTATACCAAGCATAAGCGTAGACAGAGCTGTGGTCCCCCTCAGGCAGTATCGGGATAACAATGGGGTTGTCCAGTATGACACAAACTCAATATTTGCCACTAACAGCCGCCTGGATCTGGTAGGCCAGACACTCACCTCAGTCGATCCAGGAGGAGGAAGCAATATCGTTCTGGTGGGACATAATTACAACCGGGGCTGGTATGCCTGGGAAGGTGTATTTGTCAACCTGGGGAAATTAAAACAGGGAGACAAGATCGTTTTACATACAGAAAATGGCGGCAAATTCGAATATTATGTCAAAAAGGTTGTTGAGGTGCCATACGTATATAAAACAGCCGCTGAGCTGAACAAACACCTCAATTATCTTGGTCCAACAACTGATGAACGCGTCACACTGGTCACCTGCGGGGGAGCATTTGGTATCTGGTCGGCCAGAATATATGTCGTGGCGAAGTGATGAAGAAGGAGACCGGAATAAAATAACGGAGTAAAAAGACCAAATCAAATGAGACATAATACCTATCAAACCAAACCCAGCGCTGAGACCGATGGCGATCCTGGCCGCTAGTTGAATAGGCTTTTTATCTGCGTGAACCCCTCCCACTTCTCAAGACTGTTAACTAATTTATTGGGCCTTTAAGCGATTATTGGCTATAATGCATTTCAGGTTACAACTGCTATAACGCGGCAAATAATCGATGATTCTCCAGGAGGAGATCATGGCACAGGATTGGAGAGAACAACTGAATAGTGCTGACCCCAAGGAACGGGCTGAGGCAATTAAAGAAATCGCCCTGTCCGGTGATCAGGACAATTTACAGTACCTGAAGGAGATCGTCGAAAACGATCCCGATCCGCGGGTTCAGGATTATGCCAGAAAAGCAGCCCGTCACCTGTATGGATCTCCGCCTAAACCAGCCCCAGAATATACTCCTCCAACCCATGCGGACCTGCAAAAAATGGCGGCCGCTGCAAATTCCCGCGTTGAAAATACTGATCAGACAATCTCCAAGTCTGACAGAGAAGCAGCTGAAGGTAAAGTCCAGCGCGCTTTCTCTCTTCATTTTAGAGGGGATAGCAAAAGAGCTGTGAAAATATTCGTCCAGGCGTTAAAACTGAATCCCAAAATTGAAAGTGATCCTTTTACAAGAAGCGTAGCCGCAGAAATTACAGGCTTATCACCTGATCAAGCCCTGCTGATGTTGAAAGATCCCGCTGGCCTAAAAGATTTCCAGGCTGCTGACGAGGACAAAAAAGAAGAGACCAATCTGGAATCGATTTCTCTATCTTCGATCCAGGAACAGGAAGAGGAACAGGAACGGAACATAAATCAAGATCATGATCAAGAACAAGATCAGATCCAGGACGGCCAGACCCGATCCACACTGATCCAGTCCTGGCTGAGCTTCTTCGGGATGACGGAAGATTTTTTCAAAAAGGAGCTGGGAAAGGCTAACAAGGAAGATACCTTTGTGTCGATCCTGGTCTTTACCATTGCCTCCGTATTGATATTCCTGATCAATGGGTTTTTCCAATTCCAGCTGATCACAAATTTTCTTCAGGATCCAGCGATCACCCAGGCCTTACAGGATGAAATGGTAAGCTTCGACCTGAATTTGGGTATGATCTTCTTCTATTTGCTGATTGGCACGGTGATCTTCACCCCGATTTCTTTTTACATGTCTGTCGGATTGCAGTTTCTGGGGGCGCGAATATTTGGCGGGAAAGGTAAATTCAAAACCCATGCCTATTTGTTGGCTTTGATCCAGGTCCCGGTAGTTATCCTGGGTGGGGTAGTTTCCCTGACAGCGTTGGTGCCCATCATTGGATTTGTGGCAGGGTTGGCGGGTTTTGTCTTATCGATCTACGCCCTTGTCCTCACCGTCCGGGCTGTAAAAGCAGTTCACGATCTGTCAACTGGCCAGGTAATTGGCGCCATCATCGTCCCCCCCATCATTTTAAGCGCAATCGGCGGGTGTATTGCGATGGCAGTCGGTTCCAGCTTGATCAATATGATAAGCCAGCTGCAGTGAGTCGGGGCTGCAGGTCTTGATATATCCCCTCTGATAAGATTCTTTCTCCCTCACGCTTTCCTTTAGTTTTTCATGGATAGTATCCAATCCGGGTCCTTTTTATCCAGGCCATCTCATTAAGCCCGGCAGCTCCATTCATAAAAATACAATATAATTTTAACAAGTCCTCCAGGCAGACAAAATACAGGTTTATCCCCACCAGCTCTGCTTTTCCAGGACCTATTTGATCCCAGCAGTGGAACACACTCGCCAGCTGATTGAATAGCCAGGCGAAATAACAAGCCTTACAGAACATCCACGCGGGTGCAGCTTACTTTACTGCAGTCCCAATCTGAGAGGTAAATGATTCAATGTAATATAGGTCCAGACTAGTTGGTAGTTTGCCAGCGGAATTGATCCTTTTTCGGAAAATTTAAAGGGAGTAACAATGTCAAAAGATCGAACACCAGTCATAGTTAGCGCCGCCAGAACAGCCATAGGTGGTTTTGGAGGTACATTATCGAATATATCGGCCCCGGATCTGGGCGCTGTCGCAATCCGCGCGGCCATTGAACGAGCGGTGATCGACCCGGCCTCCGTAAATGAGGTTATCATGGGTTGTGTTGTGCCGGCAGGATTAGGACAGGCACCTGCCCGCCAGGCTGCTATCAAAGCCGGCATTCCTGACAAAATTGGCGCAGTAACCATCAACAAAGTTTGCGGATCAGGCCTTAAGGCAGTTATGTTAGCCGCCGGTATGATCAAGGCTGGCGATGGTGAGATCTTCGTGGCTGGCGGCATGGAAAATATGAACAAAGCACCCTATTTGCTGCAGCAGGGACGGACAGGATACCGCTTGGGTCACGGCGAAGTATTAGACGCTACTGTCCATGATGGTCTGTGGTGCGCATTTGAAAATAAACATATGGGGCTCTCAGCGGAATGGATTGCTGCCGAGTATAAAGTAACTCGCGAGGAACAGGATCAATTTGCCCTCAAAAGCCACCAGAAAGCTGTTGCAGCGATCAAGGCCGGACATTTCAAGGAAGAAATCACCCCTGTTGAAATGCCGCAGCGCAAAGGTGATCCCCTGATCTTTGATACAGACGAGATCCCCCGCGAAGATACTTCCCTAGAAAAATTGGGTCGATTAAGACCGGTTTTTCAAAAGGATGGATCTGTGACCGCAGGTAATGCGTCTGCTATTTCTGACGGCGCCGCTGCGGTTGTGGTCATGAGCGAAGCCAAAGCAGATCAATTAGGCATCAAACCCTTGGCCCGCATCACGGAATATGCCAACACGGGTGTTGCTCCGCTGGAGATCTTCAGCGCTCCCGCTTACACCATGCGGGCTCTCCTGGAAAAATCAAAAACAACCCTGGACGATTATGACCTGATCGAACTCAACGAAGCTTTTGCTGCCCAGTGCCTGGGAGATGGGAAAATCCTGGTTGACGACGGCTGGGATTGGGAGAAGGTCAATGTGAACGGCGGCGCCATTGCCCTGGGTCATCCGATCGGCTGCTCCGGCGCCCGGGTTTTGGTCACGCTGATCTATGCTCTCAAACAGCGGGGACTTAAAACCGGGATCGCCTCCCTTTGCCTTGGTGGAGGAGAAGCTGTGGCGTTAAGTATCGAAATGATTGCTTAGCAGGCAAGAGGGAAATATCAAATATTTGGTCATTAGAGATCGATTTTCTTGACATATTCCCTCTCAAAAGATACAATCTTCCTGCTTTATAAGCCACGGCCCGCTAGCTCAATTGGCAGAGCAATTGACTCTTAATCAATAGGTTCAAGGTTCGATTCCTTGGCGGGTCACAAACAAAACACCGCTCGAATGAGCGGTGTTTTGTTTGTGTAAAAAGTTAAACTTAGGCCAATCTAAAGAAGGTCTTTAGTCTCAGCCAAGAGTATCCATTCCCACAAAACTTTTTCGGAAACTTTAAATCTGCTTCATTCTTCATAAATATGGTTTAGAATAATAATGTAACAAAAAAAATTATTCTTTGTTACAAATCTTGAAAAAAACTATCCCTCTACATCTTAACCAAAGAGAAAAAATGAATAAAGGGAAAAAAGCGCTTTACTGGCTCGCTGGTGTTGGGGCAGTCCTGATCCTGGGTGTTTTTGCCTGGATGGTGATCGAAACAGGTATCGAGGTCACATCCCGGGCGGACTTCTGCGGTACCTGCCACGCCATGGAACCCATGGTCAAGTCCTACCTGGACTCAACTCACGGCGGCAACAACGACCGCGGGATCATGTCCGCTTGCACAGACTGCCATGTCTCGCACGAAAATGTCTTTGCCCACTTCCTCGGCAAAGCCCAATCAGGAACCCACGACGCCTGGGTCACATTGACCAGGAAAGAAGGCAACCTCGATTGGCAGGCGTTAAGAGAACAGCGTGAAGAATATGTCTACGATTCGGGCTGCCTGACCTGTCATCAAAACCTCGAAGAAGCCACAGCCGATAACGGCTTCCATGATAGGTATTTTGACAAAACCACAGATTCTCAGTGCGCCACCTGCCACGACGGGGTCGGCCACGCCAATCTTAATATGTACCTGCTCGAAACCAAATACAAATACAAATTTGATGAACACATCCGTCATTAGAATAGGGATAGGTGAAATATGAGATCTATAAAGCCCCTGATGTTCTTAATTTCCATTTTATTGATCAGCCTGGTCCTGGTATCCTGCGCGGACCAGCCAGCAGCAGCTGATGAAAGTGAATACGAACTCACGGATGCGGCCAGAGAATGCATCGAATGTCACGCCACAGAAACTCACGGCATCGTGGCAGATTGGGACAACAGCCGCCACGCCGAGGAAGGTATATCCTGCATCGACTGTCATGCTGTCGAGGCAGACTCAAGCATGGCCCTCAAAGGCGTCGAAGGTCACGAGGATCTGGAGGTTTTTGTCTCGATGTTGATCCCGCCCTCGGTCTGCGGGGAATGTCACGAGGACCAGGTAGCCGAGTTCAACGCCAGCGGCCATTACCGGGCTCATATCCAACGTATACCCAAAGCAGGTCTGACAGCCCTGGTCGAGGTTCATGAAGGCCAGAACCACCCTGAATTTAAAACTGCCTCGGATGAAACCGGGTGTATGTTATGCCACGGCACCGATCTGAAAGTGGATGAAACAGGCCACCCTACTGCTGAAACCTATCCCAGCCAGGGGATTGGCAATGTCTATCCCAACGGCGAGATCGGAAACTGTGTCGTTTGCCATACCCGGCATGCTTTTGAAAAGGCTGAAGCCCGCAAACCTCAAGCCTGTGCCAGCTGCCACCTGGGCCCCGATCACCCCGATATCGAGATCTATGAGAACACCAAACACGGTCAGATCTACGACACCGAAGGAGCGGACTGGGTTTGGGATCGTCCTTACGGGGAATGGGAACCGGGCGATTTCCGGGCACCCACCTGTGCCACCTGCCATATGAGCGGCATCGGCGACCTGAAACCAACCCACAATATCAGCCAGCGGCTTTATTGGAATCTCTGGGAACCGGAAAGCAAGGTCAGGAACAGTGATGATGTGATGTCACCCTTATTGGGTGACGGGGAAGCCGGACGGGCGGAGATGATGCAAGTTTGCTCCGCGTGCCACAGCAGCTCCCATACCGCCGGATATTTTGAAAGTGGCGACAAGGCGGTCAAGCTCTATAACGAAGCCTATTGGATTCCAATCGAATCCATGCGCTTAGATCTGGAAGAAGCCGGGCTGCTGAAAGAGAATCCCTGGGAAGATGAATTCATGATCCTGCATTATTACATCTGGCATCATGAAGGCCGCCGGGCTCGCCAGGGCGCCATGATGGGAGCGCCTGACTGGGCTCACTGGCATGGGTTCTTCCAGCTCCAGCAGAAACTGTATCGGGCCACAGAGATCTATGAACTGAGGATCGAAAACGGATCGATAGAACAATTCGGAACGTACGTCGATAAGGATGAGTAAATAACAAATATCCATAACTTCAAAACAACGCTCCGGGATCTGGAGCGTTGTTTTGTTATCCACCATGAGTGGAGAGTAAAGTGAATTATTTTGCAAACCGTATTTTGCGTATGGTATAACTTTCTTACTTAATTACTGGTTTTTTATTGGTTTGGAGGGAAAATGCAAATTCTTAAAGAATGGTGGTCCAACGATCTATCGGTTGGTGTAAAAATAGTTCTTTTAGCTCTGCTTGTGAATGGTTTACCGGCATTCATCATCCTGATGACACTCCCCAGAATGACTGAGGTTCTTTTTGTCTGGACAATCAATCCCGCGATAAACGCCAGGCTGATTGGTGTTATGTATGGGAATGCATTGCTCCTGGTCGGATTTAGCGCATTTCAAACTGAATGGAAGAACCTTCGTATTACTATGGTGGTGATTACACTCTTCTCGATATTTGCCACTATTCTCACTTTTTTCTTCCTGAAACCCTTCCTGGCCCATCCCTGGTATCACCTGGCCTTCTGGCTGACGATGTACCTGATTCTGTTCATTGCCGCGCCTTTTGTCTTTTATACTCATGAACAGAAGTTCGGCGGAAAACTTCCTATTCAGGTCCCTCTGAACATACCTACCAAACTTGTGACTGGTTTATCTTCTTTAATGAGTCTGGTTATCGGATTGGGGTTGATCTTTAAGATTGCCCTGGTGAATCAATATTGGCCCTGGAATCTGCCCCCCCTTGTGGGCGGATTGATCGGTGTTCTATTCCTGACCCATGCAGCAGCTTATGCCTGGGCGATCTGGGACGGCGACTGGTTGAGGGTTCGCCCGATATTCTGGCAGGCACCCCTGACAGCCTTATTCTTTATCCTTTTACCACTGACCCATTATAGCGACCTCAATCCGAATCCTGGAAACTGCTCTGACGATCTATTTCCTGATTTCAGGATTGATTGGGCTGACTTTTTCTATTGTCATCCTGGGATACAGAAAAAATCAAATTGGATCAGAACATGTTTAAGAAAATTAGAGAAATCAATCCGTCTGGATGTTCTGGGTCTGGTTCTGGCGGGTTTGAACAATACCTTTCTGGCGCTTGCTGTGGCGGTATTCATCCATGGACCTGGCACTACCTCCAGCCAGCCGGAACTGATGCTTCGTGCTCTCTGGATTGCAGAACATACCCCATTATGGAAGAGTGCTTGGTTATTCTGGTTCGCTCCGACCCTGACCTTTTCCTGGAGCTATTTTGCCCTGGGGCGCCATTTGGATTCATCCCGTAAATGGCGGGACCTGGCGATCGGGGTCGCATTGATTGCCGCAGCAGTCGATATTGTGGGCGTTCTGGTCAACATGATCGCCCTGCCGGAACTGGCAGGCGCCCTGGCAGCGACCTATTCCAACCCTGATCCAACACTTCAAGTTGTCTTCCAGAGTCTTGAAAAGCTAGCCAATAACCTGACTAACCTGGGAGGGTACGGCCTCTATTCCCTGGCAGGGATATTAATTCTGCCAGCAGTTTTCAGAACTGAAAACTTTCCTCGCTGGCTGGCCTGGTTGGGAATAGCCGAATGGGGTATCTCGATCCTGGCAACTGTGCTGCTTGTTATTGCTCCGGAGCTGTCAACAGCTCCCCTGATAATCAGTTTTGCTCTCTACGCACCCTGGGTCTGGGGAAGTGCGGGGTGGTTGATCCGAGAAAGTCGACCTTAAAAGAGTACAATAAATAGATAGGAAAATGCGGAATAACTAACTTTTATATTCAAGATTTCTTAGGGCATCAATTATTCTAGTTACAGGAGTTCCAAGATGAAATACAGAAGGTTTGGGCGCACAGGTTGGCAGGTCAGTGAAATTGGCTATGGCATGTGGGGCATGGGCGGCTGGACTGGATCCGACGATCAGCAATCCCTGGCATCACTGCAGCTGGCGATAGACCTGGGCTGCACTTTTTTTGACACCGCCTGGGGCTACGGCGAGGGCCACAGCGAGTCTCTCCTGGGTCAGATCATTCGAGCCAACCCTGATAAAAAACTCTATACCGCAACCAAGATCCCACCCAAGAACTTGATCTGGCCTTCTCGCCGGGAGTTCTCGTTAAATGATTGCTTCCCACCCGATCACATTGAGGAATATGTGGCCAGCAGCCTGGAAAATAGCGGATTGGACCACTTCGATCTAATGCAGTTTCACGTCTGGGAAGACCATTTCATTGAGGATGAGAGCTGGATCAAAAAAGTGGCTGATTTAAAAGAACAGGGATTATTCCATGCAATTGGCATCAGCATCAACCGCTGGGAGCCCTGGAATGCTGTCAGGACTGTGAAAAGCGGTTTAATTGACGCGGTCCAGGTGATCTACAATATCTTTGATCAGAACCCGGAAGATGAACTGCTGCCAGCCTGCAAGGAACATGATGTAGCTGTTATCGCCCGGGTTCCCTTTGATGAAGGAACCCTGACAGGGAATATTACCCTGGAAAGCACTTGGCCGGATGATGACTGGCGCAGCAGCTATTTTGTTCCGGAAAATCTCAGATCCAGTGTGGAACATGTTGACCCTCTTCGTGACCTGGTGCCCGAAGACATGACCATGCCGGAAATGGCATTACGGTTCATCCTCAATGAAAACCGGGTGCAGACAATCATCCCCGGTATGCGCAAAGCCAATCATGTCCGGATGAATATCGCAGCCAGTGATCACGGCCCCCTGCCAGATGATCTGCATACCCAACTCAAACAACACCGTTGGGACCGTACTCCCACGGAATGGTCACAATGATGAATATCCGAGATAATGTCATCCAGGCTTTCAGACAGGAATTTGGAGCTGATCCGGTCTTGATCACTCGCTCACCTGGCAGAGTAAATATCATCGGTGAACATACAGACTACAACGACGGCTACGTTCTGCCGATGGCCATCAACTATGCCACCTGGGTCGCCCTGCGGCCAAGAGATGATCAAAAGGTAATTGTTACCGCCCTCGACAAAGGTGAAAAACTGGAGTTCGATCTGAATAACTTTGAAAAAGGTGCAGGCGGCTGGCGAGAGTACATAACCGGCGTAGCCTGGTCCCTCCAGGATGCAGGTTATACGTTAAAAGGATGGGAGGGTGTATTTTCCGGAGATGTGCCCCTTGGAGCCGGACTATCATCCTCTGCCGCTTTAGAACTAGCTCTTGCCAGAGCATTTTCCCTCGTGTCCGAGTTGGATTGGGATCCAGCTCAAATGGCCCTGCTGTGCCAGAAGGCCGAAAACCAATGGGTCGGTATTAATTCCGGCATCATGGACCAGATGATATCCGCCAGCGGAAAAGAAAACTCTGCCCTGATGATCGACTGCAGGAGCCTGGCTACTGAACTGGTCCCACTTCCCAAAAATACCAGCTTTGTGATCCTGGATACCGCCACCCGGAGAGGATTGGTCGATTCGGCCTACAATGAACGCAGGCAGCAGTGTGAAGCAGTGGCCTGCCATTTTGATGTCAAAGCCCTGCGAGATATAACCCTTGATCAGCTTGATGCTAAGGTCGGGCAGTTGAATATGCTTCTTTACCGCCGGGCCCGGCATGTGGTCTCTGACAATCAGCGCGTTTTGGATGCGGTGGATGCGATGAAGAACGGAGATGCCAAAACCCTTGGCAGGCTCATGAATGAAAGCCATACCAGCATGCGGGATGATTTTGAAATTTCACGGGAGGAGATGGACCAGATGGTAGCCATCGCCCAAAAACAGCCAGGTTGTTACGGCGCTCGCATGACCGGGGGCGGATTTGGCGGCTGCGCTGTTGCATTAGTCGATAATAAAGAACTGGAATCGTTCACAGATGTGGTCCTCCAAATCTACAGAGGAACAACAAGATTGGATCCAAAAATATATGCTTCCTCCGCGGCAAATGGGACCAGTTTTGAACGCTATCCAAAATAATTCTTCCCAGGATCTGGAGAAGGGATGACAGGAAAAATCCTATTTATTGGCGGCACAGGAGTTATCAGCTCAGCCTGTAGTGAGCTCGCCCTGGAGAAGGGCCTGGATCTCTATCTATTCACAAGGGGCACTTCGATACGGCCCGTGCCAACCGGTGCGAAAGTTATTCAAGGCGATATCAATGATCGGGCTGCCGTTGAAGTTATAGCAGACAAATATCACTTTGATGTGGTGGTGAACTGGATCGCCTATCAACCCGAAGAAGTTCAGCGTGATATTCAAATTTTCGACGGGAAAGTTGGTCAATATATCTTCATCAGTTCAGCTTCTGCGTACCAGAAACCCATCATTCAGCTGCCAATCACAGAAGAGACACCTCTGGGGAATCCCTTTTGGGCCTATTCCCGGGCAAAACAGGCCGGTGAAGAGGTTCTATTCAAAGCGTATAAAAACAATAATTTCCCGGTAACCATTGTTCGCCCCTCCCATACTTATGACAAAACCCTGTTACCGCTCCGTGGGGGTTATACAACCCTGGACCGGATTATCAAGGGCAAGCCGGTTATCATTCACGGAGATGGCACTTCTTTATGGGTCTTAACCCATCACAAGGATTTTGCGGTTGGTTTTGTTGGATTGCTGGGGAATGAAAAGGCAATCGGGGAAGCCTACCACATCACCTCGGATGAGCTGCTGACCTGGAATGGAATTTACCAATCCATTGCTGATGCAGCAGGCGCAACGCTTAATCCCGTTTATATCCCTTCATCAATCATTGCCCGTTTTGACCAAAAATGGGGTGCTGGGTTAGTGGGTGATAAGTCTCATTCCGTTATCTTTGATAATACGAAGATCAAAACTCTTGTGCCGGACTTTCAAGCCGATATCCCCTATCGTGAAGGATGTCAGGAAACAGTATCCTGGTATAAAGAAAATCCTCAGGCCCAAATCGTGGATCAAGATCTGTCCGATCGAATGGACCAGCTGATTACCCAATTCGGATAAAAACACAGAACAAATGGGCAAAAGGGAATTGAAGTCTTCGCCTTTAATTATTTAACTCACCACATCTATCCAATTAATTGGATTTACGTTGATCCAGGAGGGGTTGATGACTGGGAGAAAAATCAATTAGCGCTTCGCCACAACTTAGGATCATATGATTGGAATTAAGGGGTAATGGGATTTAACCCCCAGACTGCTTCACAGCAGCTTCAAAGGATGCCACAGCCTTGTCTGTCAGGCTGTTTTCAAAAATTTCGTGGATGATTTTCGGTAATAGTGTAAAAGTATTCAACCCCCTGGAAGCCAGGGTGACCAGGTCTTCGCTCTGGCGGATGCTTGCAACCAGAAGCCGGAGTGGGCTCTTCGTCCTGCTGATGATCTGTTCCATTGTCCTCACTTCTCTTAATCCATCCAGGCCGCTGTCAGTCATTCGTCCCAGGTACGGCGCGGCATATTTGGCACCCATGGCTACGGCCGTGACCACCTGCTGAGCGAAATGCAATGCGGTCAAGGTTACATTGGCGCCCCCGGCGATCAATTGATTGGCCAGCAGGATCCCGGTGATGTTAATGGGCACTTTCACCATCACGCGAGGGTCAATGGCAGCCAGTTCCCGGCCAACTTTCAGCATTTCCTCCGGTTCATTCCCCCAAACCTGCAGATGGATCTCTTTCGCTCCAAGACCAAAAGCTGTTTTTGCCAAATCTTGATATGATTCGACATTAAATTTCAGGCCTGCTTTGGCAATCAAGTTAGGATTTGTGGTCACACCATAAAACATGCCTGTCGCCAGATATGTGTCCCAATCAACTGGGTCAGCACTGTCAATATACAATCTTAATTTTGATTCTTCTCTGCCCATACGATCCTCCAGCTGAGTTACAGCTCAATTACCATGCTATTATAGCCCTGAGTGCATATTTTGGTTTAGAAAAAAGGAATTTCTTGCGAAAAATAAAAAGACCTGCCTCCAGGCAGGTCCTTCTCACAACCAAAATTTGCTTCTGATTCAGGATTTATTTCTGCGGGCGATTTCCTTCCGGACTTCCGGCGCCACCTTCGTGCCGAATAACTCAATTGCCCGCATCATCTTTTTATGTTCAATGGCATTATTTCCCATATAGATCAAGAACCGCTGGTGCTGGAAGATCTCATGCTGGAAAAGGATCTTCTCGATGATCTCATCCGGCGAGCCGACAAAATCAGATCCCCGCAGGGTTCTTTGAGATTCAAGCTGTTCGCGGCTGGTAGGTCCCCAGCCCCTTTCCTGACCGATCTTATTAAACATGATCTGGGCGTGAGGATAATAAACGTCCACAGCATCCTGAGATTTATCGGCGATAAATCCATGGGAATTGACACTGAGCGGGATACGGTCAGGGTCAAAACCAAATTCCCGCGATGTATTCCGATATAATTCAAAAAATGGGGCAAATCTCTCCGGTAATCCACCTATGATCGCAAAGGCCATCGGCAGCCCCATAGAAGCCGCCCGTTTTGAGGAATCCGGTGAACCCCCGACTGCCACCCAGAGAGGAATCTTGTTTTGAATCGGCCTGGGGTAAATCACCTGGTTTTTAAGTGCCGAGCGGAATTTTCCAGACCAGGTGACCGACTGATTATCAGTGATCTGGGTCAATAACCTCAGTTTTTCTTCAAAAAGGGGGCCATAATCATTCAGGTCATAACCGAACAAAGAAAAGGATTCGATGAACGACCCCCGTCCAGCCATAATTTCCGCCCTGCCACCCGAAATCAAATCTATTGTAGAGAATTGTTGGAATACCCGAACGGGGTCCTCTGAACTTAACACCGTAACTGCCGAGGAAAGTCGGATATTTTTTGTTCTGGCAGCTATCGCGGCAAGAACAACCGCTGGGGCTGATGCCAAATATTCCTCCCGGTGATGTTCTCCCAGAGCAATCACATCCAATCCGGTTTGGTCTGCTAATTCGATCGTTTCCAGGAAATTCTCCATCACTTGACCTGGTTCTTTGGAAGTCCCCGTCACCCCGTTATAACCATTATCAACAAATGAATAAAGGCCAAGCTCAAACGGTCGGTCAGTGTTCAATTGGGATTGACTCATAAAAGAATCCTTACCTATAAAATAAAAAACACCCGGTCATTTCGCAAGGGCACATAATAAACATTCTGCCTTACTGACAACCCGGCGTTGGAACTTCTTACGCTTATTTATTTCATCTGGAGCTGAAATCTAAGACCTCCGGGGTCGTTATGACCCCGGAGGTTTTTTTGTCATTCCTGCAGCAGCCGCAGCATGCCATCTCGATAGTTTATAAAAGCAGTTGTCCCTGTTTCAGTAAGAGAGAGCATGGTGTGGGGACGATTCTCTTTGAAGGACTTGTCTACCTTGATAAAACCAGCTTCCTGCAGTTTACTGATATGGGCTGATAAATTCCCCATCGTCAATCCTAGACGGCTGACCAGGAAGACAAAATCTGCACTTTCGACCATCGATAAATAGGCCAGGATCTTCAATCGGACCGGCTCGTGAATCAGGCGGTCGATCTCTAGATCAATATTCAGGTTGGGTTGTTCTTGTTCTGTCATGATCAGCCTTCCAAAGAAACAACCGGGTATTTATTCAGGAACCTGGCCAGGACGAAAAAACCAGCCAGGAGGATGATCCCTCCCGCGCTAATCACAGAAAGCAGGAAAGGGTCCACGGCTGTGATCGAGCTGCCAAGTAATTCACCAACTGCCATTGCTGCAAAAACCAGCAGTCCATAAAGGTAAAACCTGTTTGTTTTTAGAATCATTCCCAGGGAGCTGATAGCTAATGCCAGCACAAAACCGAACAGCGTCAGGGGATGCTTGGTTAAGAAGGATTCACCTGTTCTCCGATTAAGCAGGTATAAGGTAAAAACTCCTAAACCAATTAAACACAGGTTGATGAAAAATCCTCTAAAACTCTTTTTCATCTCCTTGTCTGGTTGGATGGATCCCACCCGTGGAACAACCAGGCTTAGTTTTCCCAGGTACCATACCAGGAATGGAAGCAATCCCAGAAGACCAACCAGAGCCGGCAGATCCACCAGCAGGAAGACCCCAAATCCAAGGATCATCAGGCCTATTGCAAGATCTGCCAGGCCATCTTCAGAGTAGAACAGATACACCTGTTGGCGGACTTTTTTGAGATCTATATTTTCGGACATATTTAGCTCCTTTGTTCTGCCCAGAACTTATGTTTGTGTTACATTTATGTTTGTACCACAAAGTTATTTACCACATTTTATACTATCCCAAAGTGTTTGTCAAGAGGTTGCGCTGAAAAACAGACCTCCGAGATCGTAATACCCCGGAGGTCTGTTTATTACTTACAATTTATCCCCAACTGCTTTATAATATCAACACTATAATCTCATTGGAAACCCTATGAACGTATCCAAAGCAATCTTGATCATTATCTTTGTTTTGCTCCTGATCATCATCTTCTTTGCTTTTACTGGGATTGATGTCCGGAAACCTGAACAGGCAGTCTACAAATTAGTGGACAAGGCTGTTGAAATTAATCGGGCTATCAACCGTTTTGTGCGCAATCTAGTATGGAATATTCGCACCAGCTTCCAGGAAAGATTCTCCCGCTAACCAGACCTCCTCATTCCCCTTCTAGATAGATATCGTCTCCGGTTGAGTTAATGACTCAGTGAGGAATCCTTCCATCTGGAGATGGCCAACCATTTTACAGAGATGTTTTACGCAATGATGGGATAACAACCTTCGGAATTTTTCTGGAGACATTATTCCGTTGAACTATTTTTGATCTGGGTTCCGAAGTTTCCCCCCCGGTAATTGTCAAAAGCTCTCCTACCTGATCCTATTTATTCTACTCATCGGGTATTTGGGATGGTAAAAATTTCCCCTAATTTTCTTCATATTCTCTAAACAAAATCATAATAAAAGGGCACTAATCCTTGTCACACATAATCTCCTGGGAACACAAGGATTATTTTCGCCTGGCAAAAAACAAACAAAACTGGGAGCTAGACGGAGTTCTATTTATTGGTTTTTTAGTGACTTTTTTCCTGGATTTCACGGGCCTGGCCTGGCATCAGTGGCTTGGGATTATTGTTGGTTCAATCACCCTCTACCATCTGCTGCTCCACTGGAAATGGGTCAGCACAGTAACAACACGTTTTTTCAGGGGAACCTCCAAACAGAGCCGGCTTTTTTCCCTGATAGACTGGGGTTTGTTGTTGAGTTTTCTTTTGATCGGCATCTCCGGGATGTTAAATAAAAAATCGGGAGCTTGATTGACTCCCGATTTTCGCTTAAGCCGGCCAGATCTTGCGGCCGCCACCTGGGGGCACAATCTCATCAATCGAAGCCAGAATTTCTTTACTAAGCGGGGTCATCTGGCCCACAGCCACATTCTGCTCCAGCTGCCGAACAGTTTTAGCGCCCGGTATCACTGTGGTCACTGCCGGATGAGCCAATACAAACTGCAAAGCCAGCTGAGCCATGCTCTGCTCTCCAACAACATCTCTGAGCTGATCAACTTTTTCCAAATCATCCAGAAATATCTGATTTTCCTCAGGATTTTCATGCCAGTTCCTGCGAAAATCTCCCTCAGGGAATCGAGAATCCTGATTGAATTTACCGGTCAGGATCCCCATAGCCAACGGGCCGCGGACGATCACACCAATATCATTTTCCAGGCAGTAGGGAAAGATCTCTTTCTCCGCGGTCCGATTCAGGATGCTGTAATCGATCTGCAAGGCAGCTGTACCGCCGTCGGCGTTAAATTGTTTTATAAAATCAATATGGGAAGAACTGACACCGTATGATCTAATTTTCCCGGAGCGCTGTAGTTTTTGAAATCCATCCAGGAAAAATTCCAGATTAGGTTCAGGCAGGTGAATATGGCATTGCAATAAATCTATATAATCCGTATCCAGCCTCTGTAGATTCTGTTCAACACCCTCAATTAGTTTTTCAGTGCTGCTATAAGCTGAGACAAAGGTATCATCATCAAAACCAATCCAGCCGATTTTTGTGGCCACAAAAAAATCATCCCGGCGGCCTTTCATTGACTGTCCTAAAAGCCGTTCACTATGGCCCATCCCGTAAACATCCGCGGTATCGAAGAAGGTGATTCCTGCCTCCAGGGCAGCCTCAATAGTGTCCAGGGATTTCTGGTCATCCACGGGCCCCCATTCGCTGCCGCCAATGGCCCATAATCCAATCCCGATTTCAGTCACCTGGAAACCGCTTTTTCCTAATCTTCGTGTATGAAGTTCTTTTACAGACATGGCATCCTCCATCCAATAAATCCAAACCACAACTTGATCAAAGTGATTCTCCGCCTCTAGTATAACTGAAATGAGAACTCATGATTGATATTATCAATCGGAGAAAAATTTGGATATCAAATTGACCTTTCACAAAAACGACTTGAACCCTGCCTGGTTATAACTAGTACTGAAAATTCACTGGTATAATTTATTTTTAGATCCAAAACTGAATCTCCTGAAACAGTAAGTTCTTATTATTTTTGTTCTAAGAAGGAGAAATTCAGTGAAAGTGCTTTTGGTCTACCCCGAATTTCCTGATACGTTCTGGAGTTTCAAACACGCCCTCAAGTTTATCCGCAAGAAATCCTCCGCCCCCCCTCTGGGATTACTCACCATAAGTTCAATGCTGCCCAACCATTGGAAACAGCGCCTGATCGATCTCAATGTCAAGTCTTTATCCAATAAAGACCTGGCGTGGGCTGACATGGTATTCATCAGTGCCATGACAGTGCAAAGGGATCCTGCCAAACGTGTGATTGAGCGCTGCAAGAAAGCTGGCATCCCAGTTGTAGCGGGAGGTCCCTTATTCACTATGGAAGCTGATCAGTTCAGTGAAGTGGATCACCTGGTGCTCAACGAAGCCGAGATCACCCTGCCCGAATTCCTGGCCGACCTTGAAAGGAACCAGACACGCCAGATCTACACCACTGACAAGTTTCCCGATATACGCATTTCACCTCCGCCCCGCTGGTCTCTGGTAAATCTCAATCAATACGATTCCATGCCGCTGCAGTTTTCCCGCGGCTGTCCCTTTAATTGTGATTTCTGCAATGTAACAGCATTATTAGGCCATAAACCGCGAACCAAGAGCGCTGAGCAAATCCTGACTGAGCTTGATGGTCTTTATAATTTAGGATGGCGAAGTTCAATCTTCTTTGTAGATGATAATTTCATCGGAAATCGCCGCTATCTGAAGGAAGAATTACTACCAGCCCTGGCACGCTGGCGCAAAGGAAAAACGGGTTTTTCCTTTAATACTGAAGCTTCCATTGATCTGGCGGATGACAACGAGCTGATTCAATTAATGGTTAAAGCAGGTTTTAACAAGGTTTTCATTGGCATCGAAACTCCTGATAACCTGGGCCTGGAAGAATGTAATAAAGGCCAAAATATCGACCGTGATCTTGTCAAGGATGTAAAACATCTTCAACGTTCTGGTTTGGAAGTACAAGGCGGATTTATAGTTGGTTTTGATTCTGATACCCAGACGATTTTCCAACGGCAAATCGATTTTATACAAAAAAGCGGAATCGTCACTGCAATGGTTGGTTTGCTCCAGGCTCCTCCAGGAACCAAACTGTATGACCGATTAAAAAAAGAGAACAGGCTTTTGGGGGATATGTCCGGAGACAACGTGGATGGCAGCACCAATATTATTCCACAGATGGGGATTGATAAATTGAGATCGGGGTACCAGTATTTGATGTCGGAAATCTACTCGCCCACCCATTTTTATCAACGCGTAAAAACTTTCCTGGAAGAATATCAACCCCCAAGAATAAAAACCCCTTTATCGTGGCAAAAATTCCTGGCTTTCTTCCGATCCATCTACCATTTAGGGATTTTCAACCGTGAACGCCGACATTATTGGGATCTGTTGTTCTGGACACTGAAAACCCGACCCGCCATGTTTGCCACTGCGGTAACCATGACAATCTACGGTTATCACTTTAACAAGATCTGCGAGCTGCATATAAATTAAAATCCCCTCATAATCCCAACAGGTCAGACTCTGCTTGCATGGCTTTCAGCACTAATCCGACAAACTTGTCCAGGGGTATGTTAAGATGTTTTTCGCATTTACTGATCTTGTCACGGTTAACGCTGGCAGCGAAAGCCTTGGTAGCAAATTTTTTCAGGACCGATTCCACGCTTACCGCAGCCAGTTTCTCTGGATGCACCAGGGCCACTGCCACAATTAGGCCGGTCAGGTCATCGCAGCTCAGCAGGGCATAATCCATCACTGTACTGGGTTCAATACCTGTATATTCCGATGCATGGGACTGAATGCATCGAATAATCTCATCTTCCAGATCCTCTCCAGATAAAATCTCTGCCAGCAAGATGGTATGTTGATCCATCTGGTCTTTGGTTTTTTCGTAATCTGCATCATGAAGCAAACCGACGATCTCCCACTTCTCGGGATCTCCATCAAGTTCGACCGCCAATCCCTTCATGGCTGCTGCCACACCATAATGGTGCTTCCTCAAGTTCTTGTTCTGGATATTCTCATGTAAGATCTCTAGCGCTCTATCTTTGGTGATCATTGGGTATCCTTTTCGATGTTTATAAAAAAAGTATAACAAACTTAATCCCATCGCACATCACCCGATGGATGATTATATAAAAAAGCATTGACGGAGGACTGTTTTCTAGTATTGTTAAAGTATCCCAAATTCGATCACTATTATTGGTACCCCGCACAGGAGGCATCATGAAAAAACTCTCCGATCTTTCCTGGAGTCCAGCCTGGACATCTTTAGTAGGCTGCATTCACGGCTGTTTGAAGTATCTTGATATCGCACCCAGCCTCCCCTGGTTATTTGGTGGTTCAGGACACGGGTTTATCATCAACATGTCCAAGGACGGTTCCTGCCCCAGCGGCCCCACTGCCTGGAAAACAACCCGCTTTTATGATCTTGGAATGAATCTTGGTTGCAAGATCGACGGCGTATTTGGTGATAAACGCCAGCCGGGGTTTAAGGAAAAACAAATCAAGGCCTGGGAGATTGCGAAATCTGCCCTGGATCAGGATATTCCCGTAATTGGTTGGGAACTGGCCATACCTGAATGGTATGTCGTTGAAGGTTATGACGATGTTGGTTATTACTATAACGGACCGGGGGCGGACATGGGGCCCAGTCCCAAACCATGGAGAAAACTTGGTAAGACAGGAATCGGATTGCTGGAAATCTACAGTATCAAACCCGCCCCGCCAGCAGAAGATAAAGTAATTATCAAAGATGCCCTTTCATTTGCCTTAACATTCAATCAGGGGTCAAAAAAGTGGGTCCTGCCAGATTACCTGGCTGGTCAGGATGCCTACCAGGCCTGGATTGATGCAGTCAGTTCAGGGAAAGCCACATTAATGGGCCATGCCTATAACGCAGCTGTCTGGGGAGAATGCCGCCAGAACGCCACAGCCTTCCTTAAGGAGGCCAAAAAACGCATCCCTGGCATTGCCGACAAAGCCTTTTTTAGCGCCATCCAATCCTACACCGAGGTTGCGAAACAGCTACAAGGGGTCTCTGAGCTCTATCCCTTCTTCGAAAATAACCGCGAAGAACCCGTCGGTAAAAACCCCAGGAGCGAAAAAGCCGCTGTGCATCTTCAGGCTGCCAAAAAAGCAGAACTGGAAGGCATGAGTTCTCTGGAAGATATCATGAAGGATCTAAGCTGATGGATGAGAAATTCCTCCTCAAAGATATGTTCAGCAAGGATAGTGTCGGGGTATTGGCTGGGGCGATTTTAAATGTTCATCCCAGTTTTCCCACTGACAAATTCATAAATGGTATTTTTGATGAAAGTTGGGAGGGATTAACACTCAAGCAGCGCATGCGTCAGATCTCGCTTAACCTGGGAAAAACACTGCCAGAGGACTATCACACCGCACTTGAGATCCTCAAGATCGCCCTGCCCCAGCTGGAAGGAGCAAGGTTTCGAGAAGATGGTCTTCCCGGATTTTGTGGAAGTCTACGGCCTGGATGATTGGGACACCTCCATCCCTGCCCTGGAGTTCTTCACCCAACATATGTCCGCTGAATTTGCCATCCGGCCTTTCATCGCTCGCTACCCAGAAAAGACCCTTAAGCAGATGCTGGCCTGGACAGATCACCCCCATCCCGGCGTCAGGCGCCTGGCCAGCGAAGGCTGCCGACCCCGCCTTCCCTGGGGCCTGCGCCTGCAGGATCTGGTCCTGGATCCTGGCCCGATCCTCCCCATTCTGGAGAAATTAAAAGATGATCCCCGGGAGGAGATCCGCCGCAGCGTGGCTAATAACCTGAATGATATATCCAAAGACCATCCGGACCTGGTTGTGGAGCTACTGAAAAAATGGCAGGATCATGGAAATGTAGACCGGAGCCGGTTGATCAAACATGCTTTGCGCACTCTCCTGAAAGCCGGCCATCCTGGCGCTCTACACCTGCTGGGGTATTCCAGCAAGCCAGAGATCATTATTCAGAAAATCAACCTGGAACCAGACGAGATCACTTTGGGTGAGGATGTGATATTTAGTTTTGAGATCCTATCCACCGCAAAAAAAGAACAGCCCCTGATGGTGGATTACCTGATCCATTTTATGAAAGCCAACGGAACAAAATCACCCAAGGTGTTTAAACTCAGTCAAAAAACAATTCAACCCGGTGAGCGGATCAGGATCACCAGGAAACACACCCTAAAACCCATCACCACCCGGAAATATTACCCGGGAATCCAGACCTTTCAACCCCAGGTGAATGGAAAAACCTTTGGCAAAAAAGATCTGCTCCTGCATATTCCTTGAAAGTCAATCATACGCGGGCCTGAATCGAAAAAGCGGAGCTAAATGCTCCGCTTTCTCTACTTCAACTAAGGAGAAGAACCTATTGGGGTAATAAGACGGCGTCAATCACGTGGATAACACCATTGGATGTTTCCAGATCGGTGATAATAACCTGGGATTCGTTCAACATCACTTTCCCATCCATCAAAGAGATATTCAGGTCCTGACCCAGCAAGGTTGTAGCGGAGCTCAATTCAACCACATCAGCTGCCATCACTTTGCCATCAACAACATGGTAAAGCAGGATATTGGTCAAGGTTGGGATATCAGCTAATAAAGCCTCAACGGTGCCTGCCGGCAGTGCGGCAAAAGCATCATCGGTGGGAGCAAAGACAGTCAGCGGACCATCAGCTTTGAGAGCATCCACCAAACCAGCGGCCTGAAGGGCTGCTACCAGGGTGGTGAAACGGCCATCTTCAACAGCGATATCTACGATGTCGCGAGCCTCAGGAAGGATAACTGCATCAATGACATGGATGACACCATTTGAGGTTTCGATGTCGGTGATGATCACCTGGGCATTGTCGATCATAACTTTCCCGTCCATGACCTGGATATCAACATACTGACCCTGAAGGGTGAGTGCCTGACTGAGTTCAACCACAGCGGATGCCATTACTTTGCCATCCACAACATGGTAGAGCAGGATATTGGTCAAGGTTGGGATATCAGCCAATAATGCATCAACAGTGCCTTCCGGCAGGGCAGCAAAAGCATCATCGGTGGGAGCGAAGACAGTCAACGGACCATCAGCTTTGAGAGCATCCACCAAACCAGCGGCCTGAACGGCTGCTACCAGGGTGGTAAATCGGCCATCTGCCACTGCTGTATCTACAATGTCCATATCGGCCATTGGTTCTTCAGTGGGTTCTGGGATCGGTGTAGCAGTTGGTTTGGGTGCTTCTGTGGCAACAACTTCAACTGCAGCTGGGGCACAAGCAGCGAGCAATAAAACAACAACTAAAGAAACTAGTAAAAACGGTTTGAACTTCATGAAATCCTCCTAAATATTTTTTATGTATACTTTTTGTATACTTATTGTCCATATTATGCCAAAGAATTAAGGGTTTGTCAAGGGTAAATATAGACAATATTTGTACAATATATGTGCGTTTATCGGGATTTCGGCCTCTGGACTTATCCCCAATATGTGACGTTGGGATTATTTTATAAAAGTATCCATTTTGGTTTTTGTTTATTTCAGGATTAATCCAGATAAGAAAAAAGCCCGTGGTGGGCTTTTGGTTTTGTTCAGGGCAGGAGCGATTGATCAGCCCAATTTTCAGAACAGACTTTCTTGGAATCTGTTACGAATTTACCTCCTCCAGCCATTCCAGATCCCCTTTCTTCAGCAGCCCCTTAGCATACTTCAACCTCTCAGCATCCAGGTAAACCATAAAATCCCCCAGGCAGCGTTTAAGCGCTTCTATCATCACCTGATCTGGCAGAACACCCTCTTCCCACCACCAATCATTGATCGTCAAGACCCTGGATTTTTTATCAAATCCCGGATCCAGGCGGGCAATAAATTGATCCCCGTATAAAACCGGGAGCACATAATAGCCGTATTCCCTCTTCTCGACAGGTTTATATACTTCCCACATATAGCTGAAATCAAACAACCGGTTAATGGTTTTTCGATCCCAAAGCAGGTTGTCCAGCGGGGCAATCAAAGCAGCTTCCCAGCCAGGTCCTTCCTTTTTTACCCGATTGATCAGCTTTTGGTCGTCCGGGCTCAGATAAAATATCTCCCCGGGTAATTCTTCAACCCTAACTTCCAGCAGTTCGCCCTTTTCCACCAGTTCATGAAGGATCTTTCTACGTTGGGGTGTTTTCAGGCCGATCATACCTCCCCATTGTTCCCCGGCATTGGGATGGGCCAAACCAAGGGCGTTGATCCGCCGTTTTACATGCCAGTGTTGATATTGCTCGAGGGTTTGGTTGGGATCAGATGTTTCCAGCACTTCAGCTGGCAGCAGATTTTCGATCAGGTCGAAATAACGCCGATTATTGACCCTGTGGTGGACACCCAGTTTTCCGATCTTAAACAATCCTTCCAAACTGGCCCGGGAAACCCTTGTGGGAGCCCAAGACCAATCAGTTTTCTCATCTAACTTATAATCCAGGGAACATTGAGGGCCTGCTTGCTTGATTTGATCCAGCATGGTTGGCGCCAAACGCATAACCACTTCGGTAGGCACACCAAAGATATCTTCCATACGCGAGCGATGATGTGAAAAATAGGGCCAATCCTCAGTCAGGCTGAGGCTGGCCATTTTATCCCAGTTATCCACCAGCGTCCGATCTTTATAGAGCAGTTCATCCAGGAGTACTGGCCGAAAATCCTTCACCCGGGATTGAAGAACCAGATCAGGATTGCGGCCAACCACATTAATTGGATCGAATTGGATTGAGCGCACTTTTTTTAAGAAGGTTTTTGCACCCCGTTTTCCAGTCCAGGATCGGGGCGGATACAGCCCCTGGGCGGAGAGGATCGTGCGGCGGGCAGTTTGTTTGGAAATTTCAAGGTGTTTAGTCATAAAAAATCCCCGGATAAAACTCTCCAGGGAATTATTGTAACATCACCCATTTGATCAAAGTACGTTATTCCAAATAAATGTCTTTGATGCGATTTATATCAGAATCGGTCAGGCCTAGGCCTTCTCTGGTGTAGATCTCAAAACTCCCCCATTCTTTATCGATGGTTTCAAATGAGGCCTTGAGCCATTGAATCTGGACGCCCAGTAATGGTTTGATCATCCGATAAGCTTTAAACCCCCCGGCCATTATCGCAGCGAGTACTCGTTTATTGATCAGTTTGACATGCTGGTTGCTCAGAAGATAATCCTCATCGATCGTAGATTGATCGACCCCGAACAAACGCAGCAGGATAGCTGCCGCATAACCCGTTCTATCTTTCCCGGCTGTACAGTGCCACAGGACGGGAGCACCCCCGGAATCGCGGACATTCTCCATAAATGTCTTATAGGCTGGAGTAAATTCTGTAGGAAACTGCTGGTATGCCTTCAGGATCAAACTGCTCGGGTCAAATCCATCAAAGTGGCTATCTTGAATTCGCCTCCTGATCTCCCGGGACATCTCCCTGTTGGCTTCATCCATCACCGGTAAATGGATAAATGCTGGCCCATCCGGTACCCGATCAGGCTGCCGCTGCACTTCATAAGTTGACCTGAAGTCAATGATGGCATAAAAATCAATCTCGGAAAGAATATCCAATCCACGGGATGGCAGATCGCTCAACCGTCCCGATCTAAAAAGTCGTCCCCACTTAACCGTCCTGCCATCGAGGGTTTTATATCCACCCAGGTCCCGGAGATTTCTGACTCCCGGGATCTTTAACACCCGAGATCGATTTATATTCTCTGTTCCTGTTGTAATGCTAGATCTTTTCTTCATTTTATTTAAAAACTTCCTGTGATTTTTTTCCATTCAATTATGAACATGAATTATTGTCATCGCCCTTCATCGGGATTGGTATATAGCAGATTCAGGATAGAAACCCCGCCCAGGCAAACCAGTATACCAGTTGAGACGGAACAAGGACCAGCGCTGTTGGATGAGGGTCGGCATTTTTTTGTAATTTCCCCGATAAATCCCCCCAAAACACCTCTCCGGCGTGTAGATCTTCATCCCACACAACGGTGATCGTCCTATCACCCAATTTATCAAGGATGATCTTTTCATCCCGGATTAAATCCAACGGATAAGCTTTGATATTTTCCCCCAGAGCCACACCAATTACCAAGGACTTGGCAGGAAGGCGGGGATCGATCTCACCATCACTTCCCATTCCCGGGGCAGCGCTGCTGAAATAACCCCCATAAGGATCCGGAAGAATCCCATCAAAACCCAGTGTCTTGGCAGACAATATTCTGGTCTCCGGATAGGTGTCCCGCCAAATACCCCAACTTGTGATCGTGGATGGAATTACTTCAAGAACTGACCCCTTCAAGGCTCCTTTGATGCCCTGGCCCAAGAGCTGGCTCCAGAGAGTTTCTGTGGGATGGTCGATCAATACCAGATTATCATGGAGTAAATATCCAGAGGCTCGGAAAGATAATTCCTGCCCATCAACAAAGCGATTATAGACTACCGCCGAATAACACAGCGGACACCAGGTAACAGCGATCATTTTATCCCCAACCTGGTCATTGACAACTTCATGCAAACTGAGAAGGCGGACTGGATAGGCCCTGGCTTCAACACCAATAAAGAGGCCAACGACCAGGTCCTCATCTTCCAGATCCGCCTTCTCAGATGACACAAAATTGCTATTATTCGCTTTTATGGATGGTATATCCTCTTCAGTTGCTGCCAGCAGGAGTTCTCCAGGCTGTAAGCGATACAGTTTCCGCTCAGTAAAAGCGGCGGCGTGAAAGCCAACCCGCCCACACGCCGCTACTAAGGAGGAGAGAAACAGGAGGAGAAATAACCTTCTATTCACAAGTTCTAGATGGAACAAGATTGGAGAATCTTACGACTTTGGGCATAAAACTGTATCCCCGGAGGAAACAGTTTCGTTAATAGGTTACAATCATAAAATGTTCACTATAACAACCTGGAATGTCAATGGATTAAGGGCCGTTTTTAAGAATAAAGGCGATGACTGGTGGGAAAAATTCGACCCCGATTTGCTGTGCCTGCAGGAAGTCCGGGCCCGTCCCGATCAGCTCACCGCCCCTCAGCGGGAAGGGTTGGAAAAAAGAAATCCGGCCTGGAATCCAGCCGAACGTCCCGGCTACAGCGGCGTTGCCACTTTTGCTAAAACCGAACCTTCAGCAACGGAAATTGGACTTGGCATCCCCCGCTTTGACTCAGAAGGCAGGGTCATCCAAACTCTCGTGCCAGGAGCGAGGATCTTCAATATCTATTTCCCAAATGGCGGTCGGGATCTTAGCCGGGTGGGATATAAGCTGGATTTTTACCAGGAACTACTGGAAATTTGCGATAACCTGCATGCCAAGGGTGAGAAGATAATCATCGGGGGCGATTTTAATACCTGCCACCAGTACATCGATCTTAAAAATCCCAAAGCCAATGAAGGAAATACTGGCTTCCTGCCTGAGGAAAGGGAATGGATCGACATTTACCTCGAACATGGATTTGTAGATATCTTCAGGAACCTGTACCCCGAAAAGGAACAATACACCTGGTGGACTTACAGGGGCGGTGCCAGGGAGCGAAATGTAGGCTGGCGGCTGGATTATTTCCTGATCTCAGAAGCACTGGTTGATCAAGTTGAGGATGTGATCATTCACGACCAGGTCATGGGATCGGATCACTGTCCAGTCAGCCTGCTGGTGGATCTGGAGTAAAATCCTACCCTTCCTTTAGGGTATAATTTTTTAATGACAAATGTACTCTGGAGGCAGAA
This sequence comes from uncultured Chloroflexia bacterium, assembly GCA_963695575.1. Lineage (GTDB taxonomy): Bacteria > Chloroflexota > Anaerolineae > Anaerolineales > UBA11858 > B10-G9. The sequence goes on along the minus strand of CAVOGS010000018.1, from coordinate 226,383 downwards.
TGGGAAACACGCACAGCAAGATCAGAGTATTAATTGCAAAAGCCGGCCTTGACGGCCATGATCGGGGGGCAAAAGTCGTCGCCCGAGCTTTACGCGACGCCGGTATGGAAGTGATCTATACAGGTTTGCGCCAAACGCCTGAGATGATCACCGAAGCCGCACTTCAGGAAGATGTCCACGTGGTCGGTTTATCCATTCTATCCGGGGCTCATATGACTTTGGTCCCCAAAATTCTAAAACTACTCAAGGAAGAAGGACTTGATGATACCAAGCTCTTCCTGGGCGGCATCATCCCGGATGAAGACAAATCAGAATTAACAAAGCTGGGTGTTGACGGGATTTATGGTCCTGGCACCTCCACCCAGACCATCATAGATGACATCCAAAAGGCATGCCAGTAATACGCGCGAAAGCCATCCTGAACGGGGAGCGGCTGCCTTTGACCCGCGCCCTGACCCAAATTGAAAATAACACCGTAGAAGGATTAGAACTCCTGGAAGCGCTCTTCCCTCATACAGGAAAGGCGCATCTGATCGGTGTGACTGGCGCGCCAGGGACTGGAAAATCTACCCTGGTAAATCAGCTCGCCCTGGCATATCGGCAGCCAATAGATGGAAATAAACCTCCCCGAATTGCTATCGTGGCCGTTGATCCCACCAGTCCTTTCAGCGGAGGTGCCCTTTTAGGAGATCGTGTACGCATGCAAGATCTGGCTGGTGATCCTGGAATATTCATCCGCTCCATGGCATCAAGGGGATCCCTTGGCGGTCTGGCAGCTGCTACTGCTGGACTTGTGCAAGTCTTTGATGCTGCTGGTTTTGAGATCATTATTATTGAAACTGTCGGCGCCGGGCAGGCTGAGGTGAATATCGCCCGTCTGGCACATTCCACTATAGTCATCGAAGCGCCAGGATTGGGAGATGAGATCCAGACTATCAAAGCCGGTATCCTGGAAATTGCCGATATCCTGGTTGTAAATAAATCCGATAAACCCGGTGCAGAAAATACGCTGCGGGGACTCAGAAATATGTTATCCCTGGCCCATCCGGAAGCGGATAATATGATGCATCATGGAGAAATAATGGATCTAGACTCCAGCGCAGATCGATCCGCTGACGGCTGGATTCCTGCTGTACTTCCCACAACCGCTACCAGCGGGGAGGGAATCCCTGATTTGATTAACAAACTGAACGACCATCTTGATTATCTTAAATCCAGTGGAATGTGGCAAGTCCGGGAAGAGGCCCGGCTTAAGAACCAGCTGGAGACCCTGCTGGGAGCAGCTCTGCGTTCACGCTGGGAAAACAGGATCTCCCCCGATATTTATCAAGTCACCCTCGCTCAAGTTATCAATCGAGAACTTTCTCCCTGGCGGGCGGTTGAAGAATTAATCCAAGGAGCCGGGTTATGATAATTGGCGACCAGATACGTTTTCGTTCGATAGAAAAAGAGGATTTGCCATATTTTGTCAAATGGTTAAATGATCCTGAAGTCCGGCGGGGGCTATCCATGATCATGCCTCTATCCCAGGCAGAAGAAGAAGATTGGTTCGAAGGGTTATTAAAGAGATCTCCATTTGAAAGACCGCTGGCTATTGAGATCCAGCCCGATTCTCAGGTGGATGAGTGGATCTTTGTAGGAAACTGCGGTTTATTCGGCATAGATTGGCAAAACCGGTTCGCCGAGATAGGCATCCATATCGGTGAAAAAGGATACTGGAATCAAGGGTTCGGAACCAAGGCCATGTTATTGATCCTGAAACACGGCTTTGAAAACCTCAATCTGCACCGACTCTGGCTGCGGGTTTTTGAAACCAATCTGAGAGCTGTCCGTTCTTATGAAAAAGCTGGCTTCAAAGAGGAAGGTAAGTTTCGCCAGGCCCAGTTCATCGATGGAAAATATGTAGATGTTATGATAATGAGTGTGCTGAAAACAGAATGGCAGGATCACAAATAAAGGAATCCGATATGGCGCATGTAATTACCCAAAATTCAGGCATGTATGGTGATATCAAACTATTCGCGGGAACCGCAATTCCAGAGGTTGCCCAGGGCATCGCTGATTACCTTCACGTCCCCATCAGTGGCAGGGATATCATCAATTATCCCAATGAGAATATCTGGGTCCGGCTGCACAACAGTGTCCGGGGGCAGGATGTGTACCTGGTACAGAATACCTCAAGGCCGGTGCACCGCAATTTGATGGAACTATTAATCACGCTGCAAACGCTGCGGCTGGATTCTGCTGGACGGGTCACCGCTGTTATTCCCTACTTGAGTTATACACGATCGGATAAAAAAGATAAACCCAGGGTGCCGATCACGGCCCGATTGATCGCTGACATGATCGAAATTGCCGGTGCAGACCGCTACATGACCATGGATATGCATGCCGGCCAGATCCAGGGATTTTTCTCCATCCCCGGGGATGTTCTGACCGCCTATCACCTTTTGAAGGATCGCCTATTCCAGATATTGCCAACATTGAAAGATCCGGTTGTCCTGACAGTTGATCTCGGATTCGCCAAAAAAGGCCGGAATCTGGCTGTTGAATTGGGCATACCCATTGCCTTTATTGAAAAACGCCGCCAAACGAAAACCAATGCCGCCCAGGCTTTATCCTTGATCGGCGATACAAAAGATCGGGATGTCATAATAGTGGATGATGAAGTCGATACCGGGGGATCCATGGCTGAAGCTGCAATGGTGGCAGAAAAGAATGGGGCCCGGAAAATAATTTCCGTATTTGTGCATCCTGTCTTCTCCGGTCCGGCGATAGAGAAATTAGCTACATCTCCTATCACTCATCTGATTACAACCAACACGATCCCCATAACACCTGAAGGAGTAAAAACACTCAGAAAAAAACGCGAGGTGGATATCCTTGATATCGCTCCGCTGCTGGGTGAAGTCATCCGGCGAGCTCATGAGGGACGCAGCGTCGGCGAGATGTTCGACGAATAAATACCATGCCTGAGCTTCCTGAGGTCGAAACCTTCCGCAGATACCTTCTCCAGGGAAAGCCCGGATCACCGTCAATCCTTGGAAAAAAGATCAGGGACGCTGAGCTGCTCTGGGACAGGACTTTGGCCTCACCGACGCCGAAGGAATTTAAGGAACGGATCAAAGGGCAATATATCACTGGAATTGGTCGTCGCGGAAAGAATCTGCTCATTCGCCTCTCCCGCGACACTTTGATCATCCATTTACGTATGAGCGGGGAACTGATAGTAGAAGAGAAGACCAACCCCCAAGGGAAACATTACCGATTGGTCCTTAACTTTGCGGATAAATACCGCATGGCGTTTAATAACATCCGTAAATTTGGCCGGATCTGGCTTAGCGAGGATCCTGATTTAGTGATTGGAAATCTGGGCCCCGAGCCATTGGGAGATGAATTTACGCCGGAAATACTCCAGCAGATCCTCCAAAGCCGCAGCAGGCAGTTGAAATACTTTTTACTGGACCAGAAAATGATCGCAGGAATGGGCAATATTTATACCGATGAGGCCCTCTTCCGCGCGAAACTGCATCCGGCCAGGAAAACCAATACCATTAACTCCTCTGAAGCCCACCAGCTCTGGAAGAGCATTCGAGAAGTTCTTCAAGAAGGCATCCAAAATCATGGATCCAGCATCGACTGGATGTACCAGGGAGGGGATTACCAGAAATATCTCTCGGTGTATAATTTAGAAGGAAAACCGTGCAAACGTTGTAAAACACATATTAAGCGGATCAAAATAGCACAGCGCAGTACTTATTTCTGCCCCCTCTGCCAAACGCTTCCTGAGTGAGAAGGAGTTCCTATGCAAACTGCCCTGCTAGTATTTATCGTTGTTTTCGCATTGGCTATTGGATTTTTCTTGGGATTGTTCCTGTTGTCTCTGGATTCGCCCTTGCTCAAGAAACTCTTCCAAAAAGACGCTCTGGCATCCGAAGACGATTTACCCGCATCAAATGGCGTCGTTCCTGCAGGGATAGGGGAATCAGTTTCCCAGATCAAAAAACCCAGCCCCAACGCACAATTATTGATGCGAATATGGAAAGTGGAGGATCAACCTCCAGTATATGAACTCAATGGCACCTATGTTGAAAAAGAGCAATTACCAAGGGATGTTTTGAACATCATTACAGTTCAAGAAAAAGCTCCTCCCGAAACTGAAACGCGGACACCTGTCAGCCGCACAGTTGAAACGGCTCCAGTCCCCCCTGAACCTGAACCAGGGGAAGAAGTGGAACCCAAGGTCAAAATGCTCAGTGTGATCGACGAGGTGAATGAGATCCTTCAGAAGAAACTCCATGGATCCCCACTGGCAGGCAAAGGCATCCACCTGATGGAGAATCATAACAAAGAGATTCGCTTCTGGGTGGGCTTAAATTCCTATAACGACGTGGAAGAAATCCCGGACCCGGAAGTCCGACAGATCATTGATGAATCAGTAAGGGAATGGGAAAAAAGCCGGGAATAAGATCATCCCTGCTGCTTGATCATTTCAGAGAATTCTCTGTTAACAAACGCACCCAATTTACCGCGGATATCATCGGGTAAAAACGCTCCCTGGGCAGCAGCGGTTACCCTTTCGCCTACCATTTGCATAGAAAGCCCCAACACTTGATTAACAGTTTGGTATTCGCTGGACAGAGTGATCTTTGATATGCTTGGATCATCTGTGTTGATGGTTACATTTAATCCTTCCTGGATCATTTTCCGGATGGGATGGTCTATCAAATTCTCAACCACACCTGAATGATGATTGCTGGTCACGCAGACTTCAAAGAGCGTTCCCCGCTCTCTGGCCAATGCAACAGTATCAGGGTCTTCCAGAACCCGGATTCCGTGGCCAATCCGCTCAGCTCCCAGAACTTCGATGGCCTCTTTCACATTTTCTGCTCCCCCCCATTCACCGGCGTGGATCGAGACTCTTAGTCCGTTTTGCCGGACGATTTTAAATAACTCCTGAAATGGTACTCCAGAAAATTCTGCTTCATTTCCAGCAAGGTCAACCCCCACAATCCCTTGATCTTTTTTATCCAGGGCGATCTCAATCACTTTCTGGGCCTGGGCCACACTTTCGTGGCGATTCATGCTGACTATCAGACGGACCAGGATATCAAAGTGAGCTGATGCTTCCTGGACACTCTCTATCACCCAGTCCACTACCTGAGTCATGGGAAATCTTTCTGCCCTGCTCAGGGCAACCGGCGTAAAACGCAGCTCCAGGTAGCGGATATTATCCAGTGCGGCGTCTTCCACTGCTTCCCAGGTTATGCGTTTAATAATCTCGGGTGATTTATAAAAAAGTCGCAGAGTTCCGAATTTGCCCAGGAAATTCTCGAATGTATACGGGTCCTCATGTTCCACTTGAACCAATGGCCGCAAATAACCAGTATTCTTTACATCCATCTCATGAGCCCGGACAATTTCCATCATGGTTTTAACGCGCAAAGATCCTTCCAAATGGCGGTGAAGCTCTACCTTGGGCAGTTTCTTGTAAAAATCAGCGACTTCCGGAACCAAGATTTCAGTCATTGGCGTTTTTTCCATGTGCCAGAGAATGATTTCATTTATTGTACCTGATAAAACAACCCCAAAATGAAACCAGACCGCCCGGAGAAGGGCAGTCTGGGGCAATGACAATAAGATTAATCTACTGCTCGTCTTTTAGTGCTGCAGGGATTCTTCCAGGGCAGCCTGGATTCGATCCAGGTTGCGGGGTTGGAAAGTGAACATTCGGTTTACCACACCGACTCTCATATCATCCATTAGACGCTGGAACATCTCAAACCCGCGGTTTTTATACTGTACCAGTGGATCCCTCTGGGCATAGGCTTCCAACCCGATTGCGACACGAAGGGCTTCCATTTCAGTCAGATATTCCACCCAAAGCTCAGAAATCACACGCAGGAAGAGATCACGATAGATATTATTTACAACGGAGCGGCCTAATATTTTGCTAATTTTCTTTTTGAGATCTTCCGGCAGGTTTCCCATGGATTGATGGGAGTTTTGCTGATAGGCCTCTTCTCCCAACTCTTCCTGGATGATCTCCTGGAGCTTTTCCTCCAATTGGGATAACTGGACTTCTTTTAAGCGGTTGATCTCGTTGGATCCCCAGGCTCCCAGAACCTTTTGTCGGGCATCTTCAAGATGATCGAGGATCTCACCCCGGGCAGTTTCCTGGTCCCTTCGCAGCAAAAGGTCTCCTGCAAAAAATGTATACCGCAAGCGCTGGGTTCGAAGCCAGATGCGTTGATGGCTCTTTTTATCAAAAGCCGCTCTTCGGCCTTCTGCCATTAATCCAAGAGTCTTCACCAGATCCGCATCAGAAAGCTCATCGTTCTGAATCTCCTTTAGAGCTGCTTCAATGCTGTTAGTGATCAGGGCTTCCTCAGGATCCTCAAAATATGCTAAGCGGCGGTTCTCAAAATGCCCTTCGACCTGCTTAATGATCAATTCTGTGATCGAGTTCCAATCCGCTCCTTCTGTTTCGATCTGGTCACCTTCCAGTGGTGCACCCAGCAAACGTTCCACACCACCAATCAGCCGCTTAAACTCCAGATCCTTTAACTGGGATTCAACCTGGGTTCTGAGGTTTTCTCCTAATTCCTCACCAGGGCCTTCCACCAATTCCTTGATCTGATTGGGATCCAATTCAAAACGGATCCGGACCAAATCTCTTAATTCGTTGAATACAGCCTGGGGATTTAAAGGCTCCTCGCTTCCCAGACTCAACCCTTCCAGGAAGGTATCCAGGATTTCCATTCGGCTTACCAACTGATCCTCATAACGGAACTGGCGCTCAACCAGAATGCGATCCACCGCACCAAAAATATATTTCTCTTCGGCGGCCAGGACATCTTTACCCAGATCCACCAGCACTGGCACGAGGTCCGCTTTCTTTAATTCAGGGCTCTTTTCACGGATCATATCCAGGAACAGTCGCATGGTAAATGATGGGACCTGCTGATTCTGGAATGTCAGCGTTGGCTGTGTTTGAGATAGCCAGGCCAATAACCGCCAGGCGCTTCCCTGGTCACCATCACCTTGCTCTTCCCAGATCGTATTATCTACTCTGTGTTGAATTTCTGTATTAAGCATTTCCAGGATGTCTTCCGAAAGATCAGGTTTCAGGAAAACGAGGTCTCGCTGCCCGTAGATCTTCCCACGCTGTGTGTTCAGAACATCGTCATATTCCAGCAAATGTTTACGGACGTCAAAGTTAGCCCCTTCCACCCGGGTCTGGGATTGTTCTACAACCCGGTCTACGAGGGGGTTTGCTATCGGCAAGGATTCATCCACCTGAAGGCGGGTCATGAGAGCTTCCATTTGTTGACCGCCAAAACGGGCCATCAAATCATCTTCCATGGACAGGTAAAATCGGGACGACCCCGGATCACCCTGGCGGGCCGCGCGTCCGCGCAGCTGATTATCAATTCGGCGGGCTTCATGGCGTTCTGAACCAATCACATGCAATCCACCCAGTTTTTTAACCTGCTCTTGATCACGCATGTGCTGCAGGAAGAAGTTGATCTCGGCTTCATAAATGCCGAAGGCTTCCTTATCCAAGCCCTTAATCAGGCTTTCCTGTTCTTTTAGCGAAAGTTCAAAAGGATCTTCATAGCCAGCCCTGGTTAAAACCCGGACCACATCTGCAGTGATCTCCTCTGCCAGCTCGCCGCCCAGTTTGATATCCACACCACGGCCGGCCATACTGGTTGCGATCATCACAGCCCCGAATGCACCGGCACCGGCGATGATTTGGCTCTCCTCGGTATGTTTCCGGGCATTCAACACATCATGATCCACTCCCCGCTTCAGAACCTGAGCCAGTCGTTCTGTATGAGATTGATCCAGCTCCAGGATATCCAGAAGCAGCTGCATATTCTCTGGACTATTGACATTCAGATCCAGATCCAGGTCCAGTTCTTTGATCAGATTTCTAAGATTGCCTAATTTCAAAGTATTAAGAGGAACATTCAAGGCCTGTAATTCTGGAATCCTTCTGCCGTCGGGGAACCGGTCATGTTTCCGCATCCAACTTTCACGTATCATCAGGGTAAAGGCCAGATTCCGGATAGATGGACCATCCAGACGATTTGACAAGGTTTCGGAGTTCTCAACCGAAGTAGTGCCTACCAACAAAGGACGGCCTACCACATGAAAAGTCAAAATTTCCTCTGCAATAGCCCGCAGCTTGGCTTCTTCGCTGATATAGATCAGATCTGAATAATCCTTTCGTTTCCAAAATAGCTGTGTTTGTTCCGGATCATCTTTATCGGCATAATAGGTATACTCAAAACCGCTTTCCGGCTCTTTCCCTTTTAAGGTCACCAGAGAAGTATCCTGCTGAGCAGCCACAAAATCCAGATTTGTGGGTATAGCTATTGGATCCAGGCTGTAAATCTCATTAAACTCTTCCGATTCAGTTACAGCTGTGCCTGTCATGCCTGAGAGTTTTTCATACATACGGAAATAATTCTGGATCGTGATGGTGGCATACGTGACGTTTTCGCCTTGAACCTTGACATTTTCTTTGGCTTCCACTGCCTGATGCAGACCATCTGACCAGCGCCGCCCCGGCATCAACCTTCCAGTAAAATCATCAACGATCACCACCTTGCCAGCCTGGACAAGATAATCCTTGTTCTTTTTGAAGATGAATTCTGCCCTCAAGGCTTGTTCCAGGTAGCCCAATAATCGAGCCTGCTCCTGGGTGATATCCTCCGGCCTATCCGGGTCTCCCAGCGGCTGTCCCAGAAGTTCTTCTACATGCATTTCACCAACCGGCGTCAAGGTAATGTTGCGGTCGCGAATGCTGATCTCGTAGTCTTCAGGTTTAAGCCTCTTAACCACTGTAGACATACGGCGGTACCACTCAGGATCATCATGGGATGGTCCTGAAATGATCAGCGGTGTACGGGCTTCATCGATCAACACATTATCCACTTCGTCGATAATGGCATAATGATGGCCGCGCTGCACTCTACCTTCCATGATCATTGCCATATTATCGCGCAGGTAATCAAAACCAAATTCATTATTGGTGCCGTATACAATATCAGCCTGATAGGTCTCCTTCCGCAGCACCATATCCAGCTGATTGCGATCTTCCTGGGGGGATTTATTCTCAAGGTTAACCAGGAATGCTTTTTTACCATGTTCCGTTCTGGCAGCCATTTGCAGCACACCAACTTTCAAACCCAGGAAGTTATAGATCGGAGCCATCCAGCGAGCATCACGGCGGGCTAGATAATCATTTACAGTTACCAGGTGTACACCCCGCCCTACCTGCATACCATCCAGGGGGATGAATTTCCAGGAATCAGGATCATCTCCCCAGACTTTCCGGGCCTTTTTCATCCATTCCGGAGAAAGGTTAAGAGCGTTCAAGTAGAGAGGCAAGGTGGCGCCAAGAGTTTTTCCCTCACCTGTGCGCATTTCTGCCACAAAACAGCGATGCATGGCGATCCCGCCGATCATCTGGACATCATAGTGACGCTGTCCGATCATGCGCTTGCTGGTCTCCCGGACTACGGCGAATGCTTCAGGAAGAATATCGTCCAGCGTTTCCCCCTTGGCCAGACGGGTCCGAAACTGATCTGTTTTCCCCTTCAGTTCTTCTTCGCTTAACCCTTCGTATTCAGGCTCAAGCGCATTAATTGCCTCAACTTCAATTGCGAGGCCTTCTATAATCTTCTGGTGGGGATTACCGCCCACCAACCGGACAATTTTACCTAACATCAGCTCACCTTGTAGAATATTAAAACAGATAGAATTCTGCCAGTTCAGGAGCGATTATAGCATAAGGGTATATACAATATCTAAGAAGAAAACCGGAGAGCCGCCTAAAAAAGGGAGCCCGGGAGATGATATAATCGGTGATTGTGAAGAACCTTTCCGAAACTCCTGAACAGCCCTCAGCCAATCGCCAAATAGCCCGCGCAGCCAGCCTTGTAACGGCCGCTTTTGTGCTCAGCAATATAGCAGGATTAATCCGCCAAATTCTGGTTGCAAATGCCTTTGGCACTTCAGCGCCCATGGAAGCATTTAATGCAGCCAACCGGATCTCTGAAACATTATTTAACCTGGTTGCCGGCGGCGCACTCGGATCTGCCTTCATCCCAACCTTCACAAGTCTGCTGGCTAAGGAAAAACGCCAGCAAGCCTGGAAGCTGGCTTCGTCAATTTTTAATATCATCCTGATCGTTCTCACAGCGCTGGCAGCCCTGGCGGCAATATTCGCCCCCCAGGTGATTCGCTACGTGATCGCTCCAGGATTTGCGGCCGATCCAGCCAAGGAAGCTCTGGCCATTGCCCTTACACGATTGATGCTGCCATCTGCGGTATTATTCGGCCTTAGCGGCCTGGTGATGGGTGTCCTGAACTCCCATCAAAAATTCTTTATCCCGGCATTAACACCTGCCATGTATCAGATCGGAATGATTTTTGGTGTCGTAGTTTTATCACCCAGTATGGGCATTTTTGGATTGGCCTGGGGTGTATTGATCGGCGCTGCTTTCCATCTAATTCTTCAACTTCCCCTATTATTCAAACAAAAAGCAGTTTATACCCCTTCATTGAGCCTGGAGTCAGCCGAAGTGCGGGAAGTTGCCAGGTTGATGGGACCCCGTCTGCTGGGAGTAGCAATTGTACAGCTAAATTTCTGGATCAATGTTCGCCTGGCATCAGGCATGCCGGAAGGCAGTGTCACAGCTATTCAGTTCGCATTTACACTGATGTTAATGCCCCAGGCAGCCATTGCTCAATCAATTGCCACAGCCTCTTTGCCCACGTTCTCCGCCCAGGTGGCGAAAAATAAACTGGGCGAAATGCGGGATTCCCTTTCGGCTACATTACGGGGCATTTTACTGCTTTCAATACCTGCCAGCCTGGGATTGATACTGCTGCGGATTCCAATTGTCACCTTGATTTATCAACGCGGTGAATTCAGCGCTTATTCAACAAAATTGGTCGCCTGGGCTTTATTATGGTACGCGATCGGCCTGGTTGGCCATGCCATGGTGGAAATATTGGCCCGGGCCTTTTATGCCCTTCATGACACAAAAACACCGGTTTTAATCGGCATCGCTGCCATGTCCCTTAACGTCATATTCAGTTATGCTTTTTCCTATTTCTTTATTCAGAGAGGTTGGATGCCGCATGGCGGTCTGGCATTGGCAAATACGCTGGCAACAGGATTGGAAATGGTTGGCCTGGTACTGATCATGAGGAAACGGCTCAATGGATTGAATGGAAAACAAATTGGATCAGGATTGGGAAAAGCTTTGATCGCTGGAGCCGTAATGATCGGGGCTATTCTGGGTTGGATTGCCCTGACAAGCAGCTACTCGATCTGGCTTTGGGGGCTGGGGGGAATACTGATAGGTGGGGTTATCTACACGGTTACGCTGGGCGTATTAAAAACAAGGGAATTAAAACAACTATATCAGGCTGTTCGATCCCGGCTGAGCTGATAAGATCCCCGCTGCTGTCAAGGACTGACCAGAACCTCAACACTGACAAGGTGCTGAATGCCGGAGAATTTCCCATCTCTGGCAATTACCTGGACACGGATCCAGGACGAGGAACTTACCTGGTAGGGAATCTCTCCACTGAAAGATCGAAAACCATTCCCCAGATCATCTTCCCCTACCGGCAAAATAGCAGATCCAACCTGATTGCCATCTCGGTTGATCAATTCCACCAGCAGTTCATCATCCGGCGCAAAGCGAGTTACCCCCTGGACGTTCAGCACATCCCCCTGGATCAAGGTACTTGGAATCGGCTGCTGGATGATCAGACTGGCGTATAGGTCAAGGATTGATTTAATTTCTGGATCACCAGCAGACAACAAAACCACATCAGTACTATCCAGTGCAGATATTCTGTTATATGGGTCAATCGCGCTGACTTCCAGCCGGGCTGTTTCAGCCTCACCACTGATATTAAAGTCTAGATCCAGCAATAAATGAGAATTTCCGCTTTCTTCTTTTTCCCGGGTGATAGTCTCTCTTTCCAGGACCTGTCCATTATCGCCAAATAAAGAGATCTGGTAGGTTGAATTTTCTTCCCTTTCATTCCTGGGAGGAGCCAGATAGACATGCAAATTGAATGGGGAAATGACTCTGGATAACCTACCCGGATTGATAATTTGAATTTCCGCTTGAGGAAGCGGATCCGGCAGCGTTAATGGTTCTGGAGTACCAAGTACCACATCTAACGTTGGGGTCGGCGTAACCGATGGATGGAGTGTGATCGTAGGTGTGTCTGTGATCGCAGGTGTGGGTGTGATCGCTGCAGGGTCAGGTGAAGGTGGTGTCACAAGGCCTTCATCAACCAATGCCTGAGCGGTCAACTCGATCAAAGTAGGGATATATTCTTCGGGTATATAGGTGGGGACAGAATTGCCAGGTAAAATTCCACATCCCGCAACAAATAATAAAAGGAACGCTAATAAAATCAGAAATCGGTGATGTGACATGCGGGAGACCAGGAGTTCAGATTAGGAAGAAGGGATTTATTTCCCTTCAAATTTCTCGATAACAGAATATAGTTCATCCAGGGCAACAGGCTTTTCAAGAAAAAGATCGGCCCCGGCCTTTAATACATCATCTACCAGGCTATTCTCAGGCATAGCGGAAATCACGATCACTGGTATCTTTTTTGTTTTGCCTTCTTTTTTGATCTTATGCAGCAGCTCATATCCAGACACGCCGGGAATATTCAAGTCCACAAAGATCAGATCATAGGTCTTTTCCAGAATCAGATCCCAACCTTCCATAACACTGGAGGCGATATCCGCTTGATGATTGGCAAGCGATACCGCCTTGACATACATTGCTAAAGAATCAGTATCATCATCTATAAAAAGAATCTGTCCCATTGCCTCTCCTTAGAGACCCCGGTGTTTGTCTGAAAAGAAACAGAACAATCAACTACAACTCGTAAATGGCTCCAAATTTTTCGTTCAGATATTTCAAGTACGGTTCAGGTGAGATTTTGGATCCAACAATCTTCTTTACCAGGTATTGCGGTTTGAATTTGGCTCCGTGACGGTGCACATTCTCTCGCAGCCAGGCCAGCAGCTCAGCGAAGTTGCCATTCTGGATCTGGGTGGATAATTCAGGTATATCCTGGTTGATCTTTTCCCACAGCTGATTGGAAACCAAATTGCCCAGGGCATAGGTCGGGAAATAACCGAAAATGCCGGCGGACCAATGCACGTCCTGTAAAACACCATCTGCATCATTGGGTGGAACCACACCAAGGTAATCCTTCATGCGGTCATTCCAGGCTTCGGGCAGATCAGCCACTTTCAGTTTACCTTCCATCAGAGCGATTTCCAGCTCCAACCGCAGCATGATATGCAGGTTATAGGTTGCCTCATCAGCTTCGACCCTGACAAGGGACGGTTCAACTTTATTAACGCCCTTATAGAATGTATCAAGATCGACATTCCCTAATTGGGTTTTGAACCTCTCCTGCAGCGAGGGGTAAAAATAAACCCAGAAATCATAGGACCGACCCAGGAGGTTTTCATACATCCTGGATTGGGATTCATGAATGGCCAGGGAAGCGCCGCTGGCCAAAGATGTGCGGTCCAGCTCCTCGGCAACACCCTGTTCGTAAATGGCATGGCCAGCTTCATGCAGGGTGCCGAACAAAGCTGTGTTGAGGAAATTCTCGTCAACACGGGTGGTGATGCGAACATCACCCAGTCCGAAACCAGTCGTAAATGGATGGGCGGCTTTATCCTGCCGGCCGCGGTTCCAGTCATAACCATATTTAGTGATGGCCTCTTCACCAAAGGCCCATTGATCCTGGTCTGCATAGTGCAAATGCAGGAAGCTGTCATCTACCTGGGGTTTTTCACTGATAGCCTTGATCAACTCCACCTGTTTGGGGCGCATCCCGGTAAAGATCTGCTGCACTTCCGCAGTGGTCATGCCCGGCTCAAAATCATCCAGTAGTGGGTCATATACATGGGTATAGGGTTTAAAAAATTCAGCATATTGGCGCCTCATATCAACGATCTTCTCAAGATGAGGTTGGAAATGTGAAAAGTCATCCTTGGATCTTGCTTCTTCCCAGGCGCCATGGGCAACTGTAGTCACCCTGGACCATTCCGCTACGTACTCATTGGGAACTTTGGTTGATTTCCGAAAATCGCGTTCGGTAACTTCGATCAAACAAGCATCGTCACTTTCGGGGTCAAGGGATTCAGCGTAAGGTTTTAACTCTTCCAGCAGGGAGCCTACCTCATCGGACACGAATTTTGAATGCGCCAGGCTGCTCAATGTACCAATCTGGTTTCCGCGGGCAATGACTCCTCCGGGCGGCATATAACACTGCTGGTCCCAACCTAAGAGGGCTGTTGCGCCATGTAAATCTGATACGATAGCCAAAATTGATTTTAATTGATCTAGTTTTTCCTGCATATTTCCTCTCAGTGCCTCAAATTGAACAGGTAATATTGAGGTGTTTAGATGAATAATGATTAACAGGCATCAAAAACCCCTATCACATCTTATTTGAAAGGGATTTATACCAGCTCTGTTCGAAAATTTACACATCTTTCATACCAAATTATAATACCACGACTTCAGGGGCTGAAACCAGCTAAACCTTCATTGACCCCAGCTTCCAAATGATAATCTAAATAGAAAATAATCCCAGGTATTGCCCAGTAAATTCCCCATCCTGATCATCTTTAAGACCATATTGATAGCCTGGGATCCATCCTCTCCATAAACCTCCCTGACCTGCTCAATATAGTCCGGGTCAGGATTGGCATCCGTCTCAGCCCAGTGCTGGGCATAACAGACAGCCAGTTTCTGTTCCTCAGGCACTTCGTCCGGAATTATCCCTTTGAGATATTCAGTTATTTCATCCATAGGTATACCCGCCTCTTTGGCCTGTCCAACGTGGAAGGCTCTACAGTAGCGGCAGAGATTTACTTCTGTGACAGCCAGCATCAATCGCTCTCGAAACGCCGGATCTACTTTAGGGGAGGACATGGCTGCCTTGACCTGATCCCTGTTTGAGAAAATGTATCTCAGATCGCTCCAGAAATTGGACCAGCGGTCATAATAACGCCTGCTGAACCTATGTTTTGTTTCAGGGCGGGTCTGATCTGTGAAAGGTTCGGCCATCATACTCCTCAAATATACTATCTATCAGTACTGCTATATGATATCAGGAACCGGTGTCACTGACAGGCAAATGACCAGGGAAACCTGTAAGATTTGCATATTAAGTCAATCTAGAGTACCTGCTCCGATTTCTATTACCCAAAATAGATCATTGGCAACTCATGACAAGTTACATAAAAAATTATGACTTACAGATAGGGATAAAAGTTATAATCATAGAGAGTCAAAACCAGAATAATTAACTCTGAATGACATTCAGGAGTAATCTATGTATAAAATCGTGAAAAAACAGGACCTCGCACCCAATATCACGAGATTCAGTGTCGAAGCGCCAGAAGTAGCCCGCTCAAGAAAACCAGGGCAATTTGTGGTCATTCGCGCTGATGAAACCAGCGAACGCGTTCCCCTGACGATCGTTGATTCCGATCCAGAAAAAGGGACCATCGACCTGATCATCCAAAAGGCAGGTTTCAGTACTACCTGCCTGGTTTGTTTCGAGGTTGGCGATGGGTTCCTGGATGTGCTCGGCCCCCTTGGAAGACCAACCGATATGGAAAAATTCGGCACGGTCGTCTGTGTCGGCGGTGGTGTAGGTACAGCTGTTTTGTATCCTATTGTCAAGGGGTTAAAAGAAGCCGGCAACAAGGTCATCACCATAAACGGCGCCCGCAATAAGGAACTTCTTATCCTGGAAGAGGAGCTGGGGGCTGTCAGTGATGAACTGATCATAACCACGGATGACGGCAGTTATGGAATCAAAGGTTTTGGATCTACCGTACTGCAGGGTTTGATCGATGAAAAAAGAAAGATCGATCTTGTGGTAGCCATCGGGCCAACCATGATGATGAAAGCGGTCGCTGAAGTGACCCGGCCCTATAAGATCCACACCATCGCCAGCCTGAATGCCATCATGATCGACGGCACTGGCATGTGCGGCGGCTGCAGAGTAACCGTAGGTGATGAAGTGAAATTCGCCTGTGTTGATGGACCGGAGTTTGACGCTCATCTGGTCGATTTTGAGGAACAGATCGCCAAACATCATTATTACGATAAAGAACAAGCCTGCCAGATGGATGAAATGATAGATAAAGCGGAACAGGAGAGAGCCTAATGGCCGAAGAAAAACGCACAAGGCCCCCCCGTAAAAAACCAGAACGCGTCCCCCGCCAGGCTATGCCTGTCCGCCCCCCGGAAGTGCGGGTTCAGGATTTCAACGAAGTTGCCACTGGTTTTACAAAAGAACTGGCCCTGATCGAAGCCAAGCGCTGTTTACAATGTCCCAAACAGCCCTGCGTGGACGGCTGCCCGGTATCTGTGGACATTACTGGATTTATACACCTGGTAACGGAAGGTGATTTTATTGGCGCAGCCCAGAAAATTAAGGAAACCAACTTGCTCCCGGCTGTCTGCGGGCGAGTATGCCCCCAGGAAGAACAATGTGAGCAGGTCTGCGTAGTTGGCAAGATTGATAAACCGGTTGCTATCGGACGCCTGGAACGTTTTGTGGCCGATTACGAACGGGAACAGGGCGCAGTTGAAATGCCCAAACTCCAACCTAAAACCGGCAAAAAAGTGGCTGTAGTGGGTTCTGGTCCGGCAGGGATTACCGTATCCTATGAAATGCTGCTGGCTGGACACCAGGTGACCATATTTGAAGCCTTGCACGAACTGGGCGGTGTTTTGGTCTACGGCATCCCTGAATTCCGTCTTCCCAAGGCAATCGTTGCAGCGGAAATTGATACCATCAAGAAACTTGGCGCAGAAATCAAACTCAACATGTTAATCGGTAAGACCCGCACCATTGATCAATTATTGGACGATGATGGTTTTGACGCTGTTTTCATCGGCACAGGCGCCGGACTTCCAATGTTCCTGAATTTACCTGGAGAGAACCTTAACGGCGTCAGCTCAGCCAATGAGTTCCTAACCCGGGTTAACCTCATGAAAGCCTACCGTGAAGAATATACAACCCCGATCAAAGTGGGAAAACATGTGGCTGTGATCGGCGCCGGCAACGTTGCCATGGACGCAGCCCGATCTGCTAAACGAGTTGGTGGTGATGATACGGAAGTCAGCATTATTTACCGCCGGGCCCGGGATCAAATGCCAGCTCGCGCGGAAGAACTCCACCATGCCGAAGAGGAAGGCATCATCTTTAACCTGCTGACCAACCCTATCCGCTTTATCGGCGACGACAAAATGAATGTGGTTCAGGTCGAGTGTGTAAAAATGGAGCTTGGCGAACCAGATGACTCCGGCAGAAGGCGCCCAATTATGATTGAAGGGTCGGAACATATAGTGGAAGCAGATACTGTAATTGTTGCCCTGGGCACCACGCCCCGTAAATTCATTGCCGAAACCACTCCTGATCTAAAAACCAGCAAATGGGGCACTTTCCTGGTTGATGAAGAGACCGGAGCGACATCAAAAACTGGCGTTTTTGCCGGTGGAGACATCGTTACCGGCTCCGCTACCGTAATCAAAGCCATGGGCGCTGGCCGGGTAGCCGCCAAAGCCATCAACGAATACCTGGCTAACCTCTAAAATCCCTCTAAAATAAACAAAAAAACACCGGAAATCCGGTGTTTTTTGTTATTCTATACCTTTCCCTCAGAGGCCCCTGGGGGGAGCTCTTAGAGGGGCATTCAGAGGCCCTCAGTGGTATAATAAAGTCGAGTGTGCTTCTCTCTCAGCGGCACTCGTTTTCATTAATATGTATTGGAAAAAACAAGGGTCGAATTATGGATATTGGTACCGTTCAATCGATCAATATTGATCAAGAAATGCGCTCTTCCTACCTTGATTACGCCATGAGTGTAATCGTCGCCAGGGCGCTTCCGGATGCCAGGGATGGACTGAAACCTGTCCACCGCAGAATTCTCTATGCCATGTATGATATGGGCATTCGATCCAAAACTTCCTATAAAAAATCAGCCCGTATTGTGGGTGAAGTACTTGGTAAATATCACCCTCACGGCGACAGCGCTGTGTATGACTCCATGGTTCGTATGGCACAGACTTTCTCGATGCGCTACCCCATGGTTGACGGACAGGGTAACTTCGGATCCATCGACGGCGATTTTCCGGCTGCCATGCGCTACACAGAAGCCCGCATGTCATCCATTTCTGAAGAAATGCTGGCAGATATTGATAAAGGTACTGTGGATTTTGTCGATAATTTTGATGGGTCCCTCCAGGAGCCTGATGTGCTTCCTGCCCGTCTTCCAAACCTGCTTCTGAACGGGGCGGCTGGTATCGCCGTTGGTATGGCAACCAATATCCCACCCCACAACTTAAATGAGTTGGTGGCAGGGATCAATCACCTGATCGATAATTACAACGAGGTTGACAAAGTTACAATCGAAGACCTGATCAAGATCATCCCTGGGCCTGACTTCCCCACCGGCGGCATCATCATCGGTGATGAAGGCATTCGCCAGGCTTATGTAACCGGAAGGGGAAGGATCATCCTGCGCGGGCGAGCCCATATTGAAGAGATGGGTGATTCCGGCCGTTTCCGAATTGTCATTACAGAAATCCCTTATCAACTCAAAAAGACCACCCTGATCGAACGTATTGCCAGCCTGGTTCGCGAAGAGAAAATCAAGGCCATCTCAGATCTACGGGATGAATCAGACCGGGAAGGCATGCATATTGTAATAGAGCTGAAACGCTCTGCCCAGCCCCGCAAGGTGCTCTTCCAGCTTTATAAATATTCGGCCCTGCAAACCACCTTCGGGGCCCAGATGCTGGCCCTGATAGATGAGGAACCCGTATTACTTTCACTCAAACAGGCTTTAATGCTGTATATCGATCACCGCCTGGAAATCATCCAGCGTAGAGCTAAATTCGAGCTCGATAAAGCCGAAGCTCGAGCACATATCCTGGATGGATTGTTAATCGCCCTGGCTGATATTGATGAGGTAATTGCAACAATTCGCGGCTCGGCGGACACTGAAATCGCTCGAACCGAACTAATGACGCGTTTTAAATTATCCGAACTCCAGGCCCAGGCCATTCTGGACATGCAGCTGAAGAGATTGGCCGCTCTGGAACGTCAGAAAATCGAGGATGAACACAAAGAACTCGCAGCAAAGATCAAAGAACTCAAGAGCCTTCTCCGCAGCCAAAAACAGCAGCTGACCATCATCAAAGATGATCTGGCTTATCTGGTAGAAAAATATGGGGATAAACGGCGCACTGATATCGCACCTGATGCAGCCCAGGATATTGATGAAGAGGATCTGGTCCAGGACCAGGCCATCCTGATCAGCATCACAGAACGTGGTTATATCAAACGCGTTACGGCAGGCGCTTACAAATCCCAGAAACGGGGCGGCATTGGTGTGAAAGGCCATACCATGCGTGAGGAAGATGAGGTAATGGCGCTCATACCTGCCCGCACACTTAACACAGTGTTATTCTTCTCCGATCGCGGGAAAGTGTATTCCTCCAAGGCCTACCGCATTCCTGAGGCCAGCCGCACCAGCCGGGGATTACCGATCGTGAACGTGTTAAATATAGACCCGCAAGAGAAAATCACCGCTATTGTGCCGGTAAATGATTTTAAAGAAGCCAAATACTGCAGCATGGTAACCCAGAACGGGTTGATCAAACGTGTTGATCTCAGAGAGTTTGAATCTGTCCGGCCTTCCGGCCTGATCGCCATGAACCTGAAAGAAGATGATCGGCTGGGTTGGGTCCAGCTCACCAGCGGGAAAGATGACCTGATGCTGATCACCCGGAATGGCTATGCCCTCCGTTTTGAAGAAAAAGAGGTTCGACCCATGAATCGACCAGCGATGGGTGTGATAGGCATCCGGCTGAGGGAAAATGACCAGGTCGTGGGGATGGACGTCGTCGAAAAAGGTGGCGATCTACTGGTGATCACAGAAAAAGGGTATGGAAAACGAACTTCCCTGGAAGGATATCCACGCCGCGGCCGGGCAACTATGGGTGTCCTTACAGTCGATAAAAAAGCCCTGGGAGTTATTGGCACTATCACTGCTGCCCGAGTCGTGCAGCCGGAAGGAGATCAGATCACTGTCATATCTGCTGAAGGCACAGTCATGCGCACCAAAGCGGAAACCATCTCTCAGTACAACCGGGTTGCCAGGGGTGTTTCCATCATGCAAATGAGGGAAGGCGATGTAGTTGTTGCTATCGCCCGTTTTGCGGAACAGGACATGGACGCCTCTGATATTGAGGAAGAAGAAAAAATACCCAAGATCAGAGGAATTACTCGAGACAGAAGATGGACCCGAGTCAGAGGATTACCCGAGACAGAGGATGAGCCCGAGTCAGAGGATGAGCTCGAGTCAGAGGATGAACCCGAGGATACAGAATCTTAATTTGAATGCGAATCCGGAATCCCAACATGAACAAACAAAAAAGGCTTCCATTCCGGAAGCCTTTTTCTATAGATAATCAAAAATCCTAGAATGGCAATGCTATTTTCCCCGTTACCAGCAGGCAGAAAGCTGCCAGAATAGTCGCTGCCAGAAATAATAAAAATGCCAGCACAAATCGTTGTCCAGGGGTCATTCCCAAGAACTGCTTTTTAGGGGCCGCTACAGGTTCTCCCCAAACATCATCTTCTGAAAAATCAAAATCGTCATCAAACTGATTACGGATATCATCTAAGGACATAGGAATTCTCCCTTGAAATTTCCATCCTTTTCCTAGTGTAGCTTATTTTCAGGATATGTCAACTAACCGAAGCTGGATCTCACCGGAGTGGTATTCGTTTTCCTCTCCAGCCTCAGAAAACAGTCTCAGAGAGCCATCTTCGCTGATCCCAGCTATTTTCCCCTCCCCTCTCAGCCCCCTTTCAGTAGTAAGTTTGACCTGCTGCCCTTTATAGGCCAGCATTGAATCCCAGGCTTTAATGAATGAAGGCTCTGCCAACCTGGTGTACCATTTAATCAAAGTTTCCATTATTTGAATTAGCAGATCCAGGCGTGAGATCTCTGTCCCTGCAGCATCTTCCAGGGATGTGGCGGGAAAGTTCAATTCCTCCTGGGGAGGAACAGAATCCCGGGCAACATTGATACCAATACCCAGAACCACATCCGTAAGCTGGCATCCATTCCAACGGACATCAACCAGCACACCAGCGGTTTTTTTACCATGGACCAGCACATCATTAGGCCATTTTATTTCTGCTGGAAGGGAATAAATTTCCCTTAGAACTTCCGCGACGGCTACAGGGCCAAGCCCGCTTACCCTTCCAAGGGTCTCAGGTTGAATCCGTCCCGGTTCTGGATAAAGTATCCAGCTCAAAGCCAGAGCCTTTCCAGCCCTGGTGACCCAATGCCGACCCAGTCTGCCTTTGCCTTCAGTTTGGGAATCAGCGACAACAAGCGAAAATGGCGGGCAATCACCCACGATCTTTTCCTCTGCTACCTGGTTTGTAGAGCCAAGTTCAGGATACAGGTAGATCTCTCCCAGTGGCAGTTTGGATAAACGTTCTTTCCAGAGAGTAATGTCCATGGGGTTAATTGTACTGTAGATGCGATAAGGATGAAGAAAAAGGGCCCAGAATCCTGAGAACCTGGAAAAAATAATATCCAGCATCCCATATCAGGTTTGGCCACATCCAGGGGATCCCTCATCCCAGTTAAATAAAAAGGATACGGTTTCCTTGAAGGAAACCGTATCCGAATTTAATGTTGATAGATTCTTTACTTACTATTCATCACAGGCATACCACCATTTTTCGGTATCAGGAATCGGGAAGATCGCTTCCAGTTCCTTAGCGTCAACGGTTTCCTGCTCCAGCAGCTTTTCCGCCAGCACATCCAGCACATCGCGGTGTTTCAGCAGGATATCCTTGGCCCGTTGATAAGCATCTACGACCAATTGTTTGACTTCAATATCGATCTTCTCGGCCACAGATTCTGAGTAATCACGCTGTTCAGTAAATTCTTTACCAAGGAAGACCATTTCATCTTTTTGTCCATAAACCATCGGGCCCAGTTCCGAGCTCATACCCAACCTGGTGACCATTTCCCGGGCCAATTTTGTCACCCGTTCCAGGTCATTTGAAGCCCCGGAGGTTATGTCGCTGAAAACGATTTCTTCTGCAGCCCGTCCGCCCAGTAAACTGATCATATCAGCCAGGATCTTCTTTCTGGAGACCAGGGTGCGATCGTTATCAGGCAGGATCAGGGTATACCCGCCAGCTTGACCGCGAGCGATGATGGAAATTTTATGAACTGAATCCGCTTCAGGAAGTGAGCGGGCTGTGATCGCGTGACCGGCTTCATGATAAGCAATGATCTGTTTTTCTACATCGCTGATCAAACGGCTCTTACGTTCTGGTCCAGCAATAACCCTTTCGATCGATTCCTGGAAATCAGTCTGTTCAATGGCTTTCTTTTCACGGCGAGCAGCCAGGATGGCAGCCTCATTGATCATATTTTCCAGATCAGCGCCAACAAACCCGGGGGTGCCTTTAGCCAAAATCTTCAGATCCACATCTGGCGCCAGTGGTTTACCGCGGGCGTGTACTTCAAGTATGGCTTCCCGGCCGACCATATCTGGACGGTCAAGGATCACCCGCCGGTCGAAACGACCGGGGCGCAGCAGCGCTGGGTCCAGCACATCCGGGCGGTTGGTAGCGGCGATAATGATCACATTAGTATCCGTATCAAAACCGTCCATTTCTACCAGGATCTGGTTCAAGGTCTGCTCTCGTTCATCGTGACTGCCGCCTAATCCAGCGCCTCGATGGCGTCCAACTGCGTCAATTTCATCCACAAAAACGATACAGGGTGAGTCACTTTTAGCTTTATCAAATAGGTCCCTCACACGACTGGCGCCTACACCTACAAACATTTCCACAAACTCAGAACCAGAAATGGAATAAAATGGCACACCTGCTTCGCCGGATACGGCTTTAGCAAGCAGCGTTTTACCAGTACCAGGCGCACCCATCAGCAGTAGACCTTTGGGAATTCGAGCGCCCAGGGACATGAATTTTTCGGGTTCTCGCAGAAATTCAACTACCTCAAAAAGCTCTTCTTTAGCCTCAGGAATGCCCGCCACATCATCAAAGGTCACGGTAGGATTATCGCCTGTGAATTTCCTGGCCCTCGATTGGCCAAAATTCATTGCGGAGTTTCCTCCACCTCTCGCCTGTCGGAATACAAACCAGAATAACCCAGCGATCATGATAAATGGCAATATATATCCCAGGATATTAATCACGCCAAACCAGGCACTTGGGGGTTGGACTTCGATGATGACATTATCAGGGTTGAGGTCATCAATGGAGACACCTAGCTGTGTCAGCTGCTCTACCAGGGTCGCATCCGGTTCCTTGTGAGATTTACCTTCCGAGCCATCTGCGTAGATCAGATCAAGTTCATCTTCATTTACTACAACTCGATTTAATCTGCCGCTAATGACCTGCTGAGCAACCTCACCGATCGAAACATCCTCGCTGGTGACTGACTGCTGGCGGACACCATAAAATACCAGGATGATGATCCCAATAAAAACCAGCATATATACAATTGATTGTCTATTATTTGATCCAGAATCCACAAAAACCTCCGTAGGGCAGATGCCCAGTGTGCCGCAAAATAAACAGCTGGCACACAATGTTCTTCAGTATACCAAAAAAATTGCTCCGTTTTGGGAAGCAGAGACATTATACCAATCACCCCCTACCTTGAATATCCACGAAAACACTATTAACAGGATTTTAATACTGCATCCAGTATTTCTCCAGAAAGTCAATTAGGTGAATTAAGATCTCCCCTGAGAGTTTATAAACCCTATTTCAGCTGTCTATCGCAATAGATATAGACCGCTTCTTTCACAAAGGCAGCTCCACCTTCGCGAACTCGTTCGTAATTTACCGCAAAACGGGGATCCTGAACCCACATATCAGCCAACCCCCTTAATGACTCCACATCACAGCTGTAAAAATACTCGTTGATGTAGGCCTGATAATCCCCAACAGCCTTTTGAACGTCGGCATCGTCCGGGCTGGAGTCAGGATTTTTAGTGACCATTCGGACAGTGATCTGATGCCCTTCTTTTTTGATCTCCTCTTTTTGATATTTGCTGTAGCTGGACCATTTTTGTTGTGACTCTTTATATTTTGAGGTATCTCCCCAGCGTTCTCTGCTTTCCTCTTCATATTGAGTTTCATCAAAACCTTCAAAATAATCAGATTCAGACATAATTTGTTCTCCCCGGATACTGCGGATGGTTTTATCTATTGTTCCCAGCAGTTCCTGATATCGTTTGACCTTTTCCTTGATGGCTTCCTGATGATTTTCCAGGGTTGGCAAGAGCTGAAAATCTGGTCGATGTAACATAAATTGAATCTCTTTCAGCGGCACATCCAGTTCCCGGAAGAAAAGGATCTGCTGCAAGCGTAACAAACTATCGTGATCATACAGCCTGTAGCCATTGGATCCGACCTCGGCAGGAGATAAGATCTCCATTTGGTCGTAGTAGCGCAGTGTCCGGGTCGTAACCCCTGCCAGGTCAGCAAGTTCTTTAATGGTATACATATCAAAATATCCTCAACTGCCCCATTCTACACCTTAACGTTACGTTAAGGTCAAGAGTAATATTAAAAATAAAAGCTGCCAGAGAAATGCTGGCAGCTTGTTATTCCTAGGTTCTCCTGATCTATTGCAGTTCTTCCAGGATTTCAACCAGTGATTGGGCTTTCCCATCACTGAATAACCCAACCTCACGCCAATAAATCCTTCCCTCCTGGTCAACGAGGAATAAATGAATAAAGTCCTCAGAATCTATCTCAAGGGCTTGCTTAAATACATCCTTATCCAAGTAAAAGGTTACAGTCCTTTCTCGCGAAGTCTGATCAGGGATGCCAGCCCGCATCCCCTCATTGATAAAAGTACGGGAAATTGTCGGCAGCTTATAGATGGTTGGAAGTTCGTAGTACACCAGGTTATCGAATCTTCTTTCTAATTCCTGCGCAGCCGGAATCCAGGTGTTAACATCACGCTGCTGGTACTGCTGGAAGGGAATAATCACAAGATTATACTTTCCTTCAAAATCCTTCGGGAATTCAAACTCCTCCCGCATCAGGTTAGAGCCGGATACTTGTGGGAAATGAGCTCCCTGCTCACGAACAACAAGTCTGCTCTCAAGCACCGAGATCCTGCTCCAGCCCCAGATAGTAAATACTATCAGGATTGCTCCTGTGATTAGACCGCCTATCAACATTTTTATCTTCCTGTTCATTTTCTTCTTTTTTTAATAAGTTCCTTTCTATCTTCTTAGATTTGGTTAAGACCAGGATTCTTACTTGAGAGAAACTCGGATATAGATTATAAAGTTATCTAAGTTGAAAGAATTACCACCTTTCAGCTATTTTATAAGTAGTCAAAAGGAGTTGATTATGTCCCGCGTAGTGCATTTTGAAATCCCCGCCGATGATCCAGAACGCGCTGTCGAGTTTTATAAGAAGGTTTTTAACTGGAAGATTGAAAAATGGGATGGACCGATCGAATACTGGCTGATCATGACCGGCTCAGAGGATGAACCCGGGATTGACGGCGGATTGGCTCGCAGAGAAGATCCTGCCACTGGTGTTGAAAATACCATCGATGTCAAGGACCTGGATGCCTCCCTGGCTGATGTGGAATCTCACGGAGGTCAGGTCATCCGCCCCAGAATGGCTGTTCCCGGAGTCGGTTGGATGGCATATATCAAGGATACTGAGGGCAATGTCTTTGGCGTAATGCAAAGCGACACCAGCGCTGCCTGACGGGCAGATTCTTAGTGGACAGGAACAACTATGAGTGAAAATATTGAGGGTAACCTCTTAGAAACACATCTGCATTTTGCCAAAAAAACCAATCAGAGGGTCTGGGATCTGCTTGAACGATCTGAACGCTCCAGGGCTGAAGATGAGGAAATGCTCCTGGCAGCCTATGCATCTGTATATCATTGGAAAATAGCCGGCACAGCAGTCCATTGCCAGCGGGGTTATTGGATGATCTCCCGGGTTTATCTAACCCTGGATCGGGAAGATGGTGCCCTGGAATGGGCTGCAAAATGTCAGGAGATTACGGATAATAATTACGCTGAGATGGAAGATTTTGACCTGGCTTTCGCCAAGGAAGGATTGGCCCGGGCGTATGCCCTGGCTGGAGATCTTATTGAGGCAAAAAAACACTATGATCTGTCTGTTGAGCTGGGAGAAAAGATTAAAGATCCAGAAGACAAACTGATTTTTTTGAACGACCTCCAAGGACGGTAATTGGTTCGGGTTTGTGCCAAAATAGAATACCTGGAAACTGGTCAGACCCCCGCGTGTATCAGTCTGCAGATGAAAAGAAATCCCTGACAGCTTGTTTCCCTGATTCGTAGAGCAGGTTATACTTTTCCCCCTCAAGGCTGATCTCAAAATCTGTTGTTGCAATACCCCGGTCACTGATCTCAATTGTCCTATATTGATTAACTGCGCTGGTTTCGTAATATGTCAGCTCATAGGATTGGTATAAGTTGCGAAAAGCAAGCATCAAATATTCCCAGACATTACCAGGGATCTCTGGCTCCGCAGGATGTAAATACCGGTCTGGATAAAGAAATAATCCCAACGTCTCCCAATTTACACCATCCCGATAAGACCAGGTCCTTCCGGAAAGTTCAGGTTGGTCAAAGATACTCATCGGGAAATTATCAAACAGACCGCCGTCTACATAATAATCCCCACTGCCAAATGATTTCCCATCAAACTGCAGCGATTCAAAGAAAAGTGGGATTGACATTGACATGCGGACAGCATCAGCGACAGCCACATCAGGTGTATGTGTAGTAGAAAATATTTCCGGCCGCTGACGGGATATATTGGCTGCTACGATGTATAGATCCCGGAAACCTCGTTCCTGGAAATCAGCGAAACTGGCCCGGCGGTTTCCATCACACTGATCAGCAATGACACTTTCAAGCCAGTTATAGAAATACTCACTGGAATACCAGCCGTATTTTGTGATGAAACGGCGGTAGTTTTCTTCTTCGGCAAAACGGGGTAGATTCCAGCGTTTGGGTTTGGTTACACTCTGGGGGATTTTCGTGAGATCAAGGGTATTAAACAGGGCCTTGGTCTCAGGAATCGTAAGTCTAAAACTTACCAATGCCGCTGCGATGGCACCTGCGGAAGTCCCTGCCACACACTCGATATTTTCAACGATCCTGTATTCATCCAGCACTTCCAGGGCGCCCATATAGGCGATACCCCGCACACCGCCGCCCTTAAAAACCAGGTTGCGGTAAAGGTTTCGTTTATACTCGTGATCTATAGCAGATTTAATCTGCTGTAAAAAATTTGGTAAGGCCATGACTTATCCGAATGGTTATATTTCTATACTTAAATACGTTGATATTCAGAGGATTGTTGCATTAATATAAAAAAGATACTGTTTCCTTGAAGGAAACAGTATCCTGCGATCTTGATTACCTACATCCCTGCTGCTTTATTGAATCCTCTCCAGGCCAGGGAATGGAGGAAATTCTGTTTTTTTGTTTTTTTCCTGACCTGCTCCAGCCACTTCCGCTCAGCAGCTTCAGCGCGCTCGAAACAGCTCTCAGAATATGACCTTCTTTCTTCTACAGAAGCATTATTTCGCTCTAATGCACCCTCGATGAATTCCTCTTCGAGTTTATTTCTCTCTTCCTGGAATACCGCTGCTCTAATTGGAAAATTCAGAAGCACTTCCCGATGCAGTTCCTCATGAGCCCAGAAAAGATTCTTCTCAAATTTTCCCTTTGGCGCCGGCCCGAGATCCGGTTTGGCATCTACCCAGACTGGTTTGAATATCCCAGTACAGGGCGCCGCGGTTCCTGTAGTGAAGACTAATGGTTTTCCTGCCTGCAGAGAGGCGATCATCGATCCAGTTGTCTGACTACCGCGGATCGGTCCCAAACTGGCATGCATACAGATATCCGCCCCGGCAAGACCCGGTGTGGGATCAGATTTTCCACCATGATCCCTTAAAATGGCAGCCATTGTCTGGGCTGTGATATTTCCTTTTTCCCTCTCCAACAGGTCCCGGGAACGGGCACAGCGGCCCTTCCCAGCCGCGAAGGTAGTGTAAATCAAGTCAGAGAAGTCCCCGGTTAGGTTGATCTGATCCTTATCCTTTGCAAAACCTTTCTCCAGGATAAATTCTTCCAGACCCGCTGAGGAACGATCCCAGTGATCCTCAAGAGAAAGAAGATTGGAGATGCTGTACACAGGGTTTACCTGGCGCGCAAACCAGTGTTTATCCACCGTTTCCAGGACCCAGCTATCAGATGGATCGGCGATCAAGAAACTATTATGGTAATAAAGATGTCCATCTTGAACACAGTTCCCCCCCTGCCCGAACTCCTCCAGCAATAAAACAATCACATCAACCGCCTCGGAAGCTGTTTGAGCCCGTTCCAGAGCCAGGCGCAGCAGGTCCATGCCCAGCAGGGCGGGTTCTTTTTGGGCTGGAAGCTTGGAAAAGACAGCTTCATTTCCAATCACCAAACCATGCTCGTTGATGCCCATTTCCGCGCCCCACATCCAGAACGGCCTGGATAACAAGACAGCATTTGTGTGCTGTACCTGAGGTATCTCGATGTAGGTACACCGCAGGGATTCTCCCTCAGGATAGTCTTTTTCCGGGACCCAGTCTAGGAATTGAGCTTCATTGGGAGGGCGGTCTGAGTTTTTTGCAAATAGGGCAAATTGGTTTTTAGTAATCTTCGATGAAGCGATCAAGGTATCACACATAAACACCTCCTTACCGGATTATAACCGGAAGGAGCACTGAATGACCTCTGAACTCCTGCGAACCCACCCCTTTTCAAGGCCTGCGTAATAAAAAACTTCACCAGGGCATCTAGAAGACAAAGAATGGATTAATACATTCAAAGGGTAAATAATGGATTTTTCTTATCTAATTGACCCAGCCACCACCCTGGGCCATGTCCACTATAATACAGCTAACCTGAATAGGCAGCTGGATTTTTATATCAAGATTCTTGGTTTGAAGCTTCACTGGAGAAATGACCACCAAGCCGGGCTGGGAACGGGTGGAGAAGACCTGCTGGTCTTAAGTGAAATTCCAGGTGCCCTCCGTGTTCCACGTTCGACAGGCATGTATCATTTTGCCCTGCTGCTGCCAGATCGAAAAGAACTGGCCCGGGTGATTGCCAGGCTGTACCAACTTCAGATTCCGAACTCCCCTACAGATCATGTCATATCCAAAACGACCTACGTCGATGACCCTGATGGCAATACTATCGAGCTCTATGTCTACTCTCTGGAAGACGGGAGCTTTTCCTATGAGGATGGAACCTTTAACGCCCACTGGGCAGACGGACGATCAAGTAATGGGCGCGAAGCACTTGACCTTAAAAATCTTTTCAATGAATTAACCCCACAAGATTCCATTTATGAACCCCTTCCTGAAACTACCATAATGGGCCATGTCCATTTATTTGGCAGCGATCTCATCAGACAGATGATCTTTTACAGGGATATTATGGGGTTCCGAGATGGTGGAATGGGTGAAAAAATCGGCATGGCCGAGGTCGCCCTGGACCGTCCCCATGTGATTGCATTTAATACCTGGCAGGGGGAATCAGCCCGGCCGGCTCCAGAAAACTCCCTGGGGATCAAATATTTTTCTATCATCCTCCCCGGCGAAGATGCTCTAAATGATGTTCTGGATAGAGTTAATCTTGCTAAACTAATTCAAAACAGGACTGATCAGGGATTATTTATCAAGGATCCTTCCGGGATAAACATCCGTCTTGAGTCCGCGCCAGTCCAGAGATAAGAAAAAGGGACGAAGTCCGTTGGATGGACTTCGTCCCTGATAGTACCTGGATACTCTCCAGTAGGAGTTATTCAACTTTCAGGACAAAATCTTTGGCTGAAACATCACTCGCCATTTTTAATCTCACCATGCGGTAAATGGTGGTAAAGATCTCAATGACCGAGACGATAAAGGCAACAGTGAACCCAATCCTGTATGCATGCATGCCTACCAGCTCCCAGTTATTACTCTCAATTACCGATATCCAGCTCATAAAACTGGAAGATTCCTTCGCAGCCAACCAGACATTGTGACCCTGGATCAGGATTGCCAGGATGACAACACCAAAAGCATCCAGTGCGAGTTTGATGATCCTGGTCAGGAAATTCCAGCTTCCCTTCCAAAGCAGGTAAATATTCAACAGTATCGTTGCCAGGAGAGAAACCTGGATCAGGACTAAGTAATCCAGGATCACTGGATTGGGGTAAAAGTTCCCCACCAGGAGTGGTCAGGAAACCAATCCACTGCGGAAATACAGTCACCAGGACAAGGATCAGGATTCCACCTATCAGCCCAAGAATGATTTCCCCTTTCTTGAGATCCTGCTTCTGGATTGAGTTCAGGTAAAGCTTTGGGATCCCAGGGCTCATCTTCCAGGTATGGTTTGGCATCAAAATACTGCAAGATCATAAAGGTGATCAATACCCATCCCAGGGAAGCCGGGATACTGTTCACCAGAGAGCCAAGGGTTTCCAGCACTGAAAACGGTTCTCCTGCGATAAATACTGCCACTCCAAAAGCCAGTAATTGAGCTCCTAGCACAGCAGCAACCACAATCCAGGCTACCATCTGGAATAAAGGATATAGACCGGGACCAACAAGATACATACTCTGGGGGTGATAGGATGCTGCCACATCACGGGGTTTACCAAACTCCATAAGGACCTGTTCTACTTGATCCTGGTCAGCGTCCGGTCCAAAACGATCTTCCAGAGTATCCACCACTGATGATCGCAACTCTGCTTTTATATCTTCTCGATTATTTCGCGGTAAAAACCGCCCAACTTCATGAATATAACGATTTAGCAAACTCATTTTGATTCTCCTTCACTGGCGATACCCGCCAATAATTTTTCCATCACGGTTGTGATTTCACGCCATTCTGCAGTCAGGTTTTGAAGGGTATTGATTCCTTCGGTGCTGATCACATAATAACGTCTGGGGCGCGAGCCTTCGGTATTCCACTCGCTTTCCAGCAAACCCTGGGACTCCAATCTCCGTAAGAGAGGGTAAAGAGTACCCTGTTCAATGTCCAAACCTTTTTCAGCCAGGCTATTAATGAGAGCATAGCCGTATTTTTCCTCCTTCAACTGACTGAGTGCGGCCAGGACCAGAATACCCCTGCGGAGTTCCTGGGTGAGCTTGAGATACTGTTCTGATTGAGTGTTATCTATCATCATGTTTCGCATTATACAGTATATCATACAGTATTGTCAAGACCTTAATATTACGAATATTGTGATGTATTTGCCCTCAAAAATAAAGCCAATGCAAAAAAAACATCTCAACAAGATGTTTTTTCAATCCGGGATAATTAAAATTAATGCCAGGTGTTTAAGGATTACATCAACCAGCCAATGACCATACATATTCCCCCGGCCGCAAACATGATCAGCAAAAACGCATACCCCTGGGCGAAATCCAGCATATTTTGCTGGGTCCTTTTCCAGCTCTCGTCCTTTGAGACTGACATACTGTATTGATACTCAAAACTGCGGGTCATATCCCAGTTCCCCTTAATACCCAAAAATCCTATCCCAACAAGAACCAATCCTGCGATCTGGATGGCTGTTTTGAATTTTTCCTCAGTTTGCCAGCCGGCCCACCAGCCTATCCCGGCGATGACAGCTACAGTCACCAAGACAATTAATACCACGACCACAAAGATGCGCAGGATCTGGGATAACAAGGATTTTGGTTTCATGTCTTCTCTAAAATTATTTAATACTTCCCTCAATAATCAAGGAAACCAACAAGCGACGAGGACCCCACAACTTATTCCCTGATATGGTTATCCCCCTGGATAACCCATTTATACGTTGTAAGTTCACGAAGCCCCATCGGACCGCGGGCGTGCAGTCGCTGGGTTGAAATAGCTACTTCAGCTCCTAGTCCCAATTGGGATCCATCTGTGAATCGCGTACTGGCATTAACATAAACCGCCGCAGAATCCACTGCTTTGATAAAACGACTGGCGTGGTCTTGATCTCCAGTCAATATCCCATCAGAATGCTGAGTTCCATGCTCAGTTATGTGTTCAATTGCCTCTTCCAGGTCACTTACTATTTTTATGCCCAATACCAGCGAAAGCCATTCCTTGTCAAACTCATCCGGACCTGCTATTTGGACCACTTGATCTGAAAAGTCCTTTAATATTTTTCTGGAATTCTCGTCAACATGAAAACTCACACCTGCTTCTGACAGGTTTTCTACCACCGACGGCAGAAACTCCTCTGCAATCTCCTGTTGGACCAGAATAGTATCAAGAGCATTACAAACCGAAGGTCTTTGGACCTTGGCGTTATAAATCACTTTGACAGCAGCGTCCAAATCCGCGCTCTTCTCGACAAATAGATGGCAGATTCCAATGCCGCCTGTGATCACGGGTATGGTGCTGTTTTCCCTGCAATACTGATGAAGGGCAGCCCCGCCTCTTGGAATTAACATATCTACCCATTGGTGCATTTTTAGTAACTCCGTGACATATTTCCTGTCAGGAGAATCGATCAGCTGCACAGATGCTGCGGGTAAACCAAATTCCTCAAGGGAGGTTTTAATGATCCGGACCAATTGCCGGTTAGTTTGAATTGTTTCACTGCCCCCTCTTAGGATCACTGCATTGCCAGTTTTCAATGCCAACCCTGCAACGTCCAGGGTCACATTGGGTCTCAATTCATAAATAACCGCAATCACACCCAGGGGGACGCGGACTTTATGAACAATCAATCCGTTGGGCGGCGAATATTCGTCAAAGATCTCTCCTACAGGATCTGACAACTCGCTGATTTTTCTCAAATCAGCAGCGATCGTGATTAGCCGATCTTCCGTTAAGACCAGTCGGTCAATCATATGCTCTGGCATTTCTGCCGCTCTCGCCTCTTTTACATCCGCACTATTGGCATCTAAAATTCCAGGAATATTGTTCACCAACTGATATGCAATAGATTCCAAAAGGGCGTTTTTCTGATTCTCATCCAAAAATGCCAGTTTCCTGGCTGCAGTTTTTGCAGCCCCAGCCATTTCTAATAACACCAGTTCCTCCTTAAACATGCCATCATACAACTATCAGATTATCATGATGGACCAGCTCGTTTCCGTAGCTGAATCCGAGAACTTCCTCAATATCTGCTGATTGATGGCCCTTGATACGGTTAATATTTTCGTGATTGTAATTTACCAGACCATAGGCAATCTCTTGGCCAGCTTCATTTTTGATAATAACTGTCTCGCCCCGTTCAAAATCTCCTTCCACCTTTACTACACCAACCGGAAGCAAACTGCTTTTTCCCTTCTTGAGGATCTTCTCCGCACCCGGATCCACAGTTATTACTCCGGTGGACTTTGGTCCTGCCAGAATAAAACGTTTCCTGCTTTCCAGATTAGTTACCAGTGGTTCAAAACGAGTCCCCAGTGATTGTCCATCAACCACATTCGACAGCACATTCGGCAAGGACCCTTTGGTTATCACTACTTTTGTGCCTGATTTGCGGGCAAGGTCAGCGGCCTGGATTTTTGTAAACATTCCCCCGGTGCCAATTTTATTTTTTGCATTACCAGCCGCGGACCAGAGTGAGTCTGGAATTTGCTCACCCACAACCTCCGTGATCAGAACAGCGTCCCGATCTTGATCGGGGTCAGCAGTAAAAACTCCTTGTTTATCAGTTAACATGATCAATAGATCCGCTTCAATTAGGTTGCTGACCAGGGCTGATAGATTGTCATTATCTCCAACCTTGATCTCTTCTGTCGCAACAGTATCATTTTCATTGATGATTGGAATCACACCCTGAGCAAGCAGTGCTTCCAATGTATTGCGGGCGTTCAGATATCGCCGTCGATCGGTCAAATCCAGCCTGGTCAATAATATTTGCGCGACCTCGATCCCGTAGAGTCCAAACAGATCAGCATAGATGCCCATTAGTCTCGGCTGACCAACTGCCGCCAGCATTTGTTTTGCTGGAATAAACTTGGGAAGTTCAGGATAGCCCAGGGTTTCCAAGCCAGCTGCCATTGCACCTGAAGAAACCAGGATCAGCTGGAAACCTCGTTCTTTTAAAGCAACGATTTGGCCTACCAGGTCCAATATCTGGGGCAGGGATAACTGGTTTGTACCGGCAGTCAGGGTTGAAGAACCAACTTTGACGACTATTCTATCCATAGGGAAATTTTATTGATAATTGTGGATATTATATTCAAATACCAGGTATATTTAAATATACCCTACTCTAGGGAGAAACCATCTCCCATTCTCCAGAACTATCAGAAAAAATCCAGGTATCCTCTAGATTAGAAAAACTCATATCCAACCCGCCGAATAGAATAACCTCTTCATAATCAGGACTATATATCAATGACCCAACGATCCTGGCTGGTGGCTTTATTTCTGGCATTTGCCGAGTCCAACTACCGTCCTCCGGAGAAAATAACCAGGTATCATTAAAATATCTTTGCCCCCCATCCCCTCCAAAAATAATTAATCCCCGAGCCCGTGAATCAAAGACTGCCTGATGCCAATATCTTGCCGATGGGTGGCTTTGAGTACCAGGAGGGGTCTGCTGCCAGTGATTTTCAGAATAACTATAGGACCAGATTGAATCGTTATATCCTGCGGAAGACATTCTTCCCTGGTCAACTACTGACATGTGCCCACCCCAGACGAGGAACTGGTCGTTAAGCGGATCATAATTCAGCGAGTGACCATACATCACCGGGGGTGATGATGCGGGATTCATTTCAATCCAGCGATTCGACTCGGGATCAAAAACCCAGGTATCATCACAAAGATCACGTTGATTTTCCAGGCAATATCCTCCAAATAACACAACGATACTGATTTGATCCATCATATGCCATTCCCATATCGCTTCTGGCGGGTGGGCTGAGAGAAGAATTGACTTCTTCCCACTGATAGATATTCAGATCAAGCAGCCAGGTATCATTCAGGCGGCCCTTGCTGCTGTATCCTCCAAATAATATAACTTGATGATGGGTCGGATCATAAACTAAACCCGGGCTTAATCTTGCGGGTGGCCCTGACGATGTCTTGATTTCACGCCAATTTTCTTTTTCCAGATCAAAAGCCCAGATATCATTCAATAAATCCCCCACAATTTTCCCTTCTCCTCTGCCGCCATACATTAAGACCTGTTTTCCCACAGGATCATAGATCATCTTTGCCCCATGTCTGGCTGAAGGAATAGATGAGTTGAGTTGACATCCTCCCAGGACTACTATCAAAGGGCTCAAAATCAAAACCCATAAAAGTCTTCTCCTAACTTCATAACTCATAATTATCCTTTTCTTATTTGGGAATAACACAACGAAAACCGATATTCGGATGGCGAATATCAGGATTGATCTCACTGGTATTGATTATCCGATAAGTCGTCCGTAATCCCGCAGGCGGGCTGGCCCAGGCTCCTCCCCTGATGATCTTACAATTCCCATCATCGGGTCCAGCGGGATTATCCAGCGGTCCTTCTTCATACTCCCCGCACCAATCCTCTACCCATTCCCACACATTACCTGCCAGATCCAGAGCACCCACCCAGCTGGCTCCGGCCGGAAAACTACCCACCGGAGCGCTTTTTTCATAGCCATCATCTAGATCTTGATCCGCCCAGGATTCGCTGCAATTTTCATCACAGGCATTCAAGAGATTTCCATCATACTCATTTCCCCAGGGATAAATAAGGTTTTCGATTCCCTTGGCCGCATATTCCCATTCAGCTTCAGTTGGCAGGCGGCCGCCTGTCCAGGTACAGTAATCAAGAGCATCCTGCCAGGCGACTCCCACCACTGGATAATGCTCTCCATTATAAATTTCATTGGTGAAATATTTTGAAGTGGCGCAAATCCCCGCCTCAACACAGATGTTATATTGCCGGTTTGTTATTTCAGTTTCATCGATCCAGTAGTCGTCCAGGTGAACCTGATGGACTGGCAGCTCGTTCTCACCCGCTTGCTGATCCAAATCTGATGCTCCCATGTTAAAGTCCGAGGACGGCACAAAGAACACTGTCATCCCATCCTGTTCCCGGATCTTACTTATGCCCACTGTCACAGGATCTTGAATTTCATCAGCAGATTGGTTGGCTGGTGATAGCTCTTGAGCAATTTGATCCTCAGTCCCAAGGCACCCCGTCAAAAGCAGGCTGAGCAGTACTATTGATATTATGTGAGATCTTAATCTAGTTTTCCAGTTCATGGAAGCTCCTCAATAACAAACCAGTTTTCAGGAATAAAATCCATCACATCTTGAAAACCACCAGCGGCTGGGGCCGCAACACCATCAGCCAGGCCGATAGGCCAGACTTCTTTTCTGTCCGGGTTATCGGCCCAGATAAAGTTGACCGCGATGGATTGAACAGATCCAGAAAGGCGGATCTGATATTCCAGTTCATTTTCATTGCCCAGGAAGGAGTTGATTCCCAACCAACCATCCCGATCAAAAAAGGCCTCCCGGGCTACAGCTGCGGTATCGGTTTCGATCCTGGAACGGCAGCACCAGTCAAAGTCATTGAATTTCTGCCAGGTATCATTTTCTTCTTGATAGATCGCTGTGCCCAATGCTGCGGAGGTATGGAGAATTAAGATCCGATCCCCTTCATAGAGGAAGACATTGCCTGCGATCATCTGGGAAGGAATCGCGCGAACAGCCAGATAGAGATATTCCCCAGATTGAAGAAGATATAACTCACTGCCATTCTCAAAATAATCAGTTCAGCCCGGTTCCATTCACCAGGACTGAGGGCACCATCGATCACAGGTAAGGAGCTTGCCGCACATCGAAAACCCAGGTAGTCCAGTCTGGTGTCGGGATCTACCGATCCTCTTGTTGCCCCCCGGCAGTAAACCGAAGGAGAATACCAGCTGCAGCCTTTGATCATTTTTTCTGTACCCGAATCGGGACCAGTAGGATCCACCAGCGGGACAATGTCATATTTACCATACCAATCACTGACCCATTCTGAGACATTGCCACCCAGATCTTCCAGACCTGCCCAGCTATTTCCTACCGGGAAACTGCCTACCGGGGCAGTTTTTATAAATCCATCGTCAATGCTATCATCAGCGTGACCCTGGTCACATTTTCCATCACAGTAATTCAGATTCGTCCCAATAAATTCATCTCCCCAGGGAAAGATAAGGGATTCTCCTCCCCGGAAGGCATACTCCCATTCTGCCTCAGTTGGCAATCTGCCCCCAACCCATTCACAGTAATTCCTGGCTTCTTCCCAATCCACACAAACTACCGGATGATCATTTTTTTGGGAGTCCCGATATGTGGGCTCGCCTTTTTTACACCCAAGTGGTTCACTGCAGATACCCGCTTCCACACATAGCTGGTATTGCAGGTTTGTTACTTCAGATTGATCGATCAGGTAGGGCGATAATGACACTTCATGTTGAGGGTATTCCCGCTCATAATACCAGCGATTACAGGGCTGGTACCGCTGCTGGCAGAGGTCTATACCATCCTCAACACCCCCCATAGTACTACCCCTTAAATAGGTGTTTCCGGGAATGTGGATCTGAACCATGCCATCCACCTCCCTGGGATTAGTTTCAACCAAGATCTCTGGAGGCAGGATATCAACTTCATTCACCGCTGGTTCGGAAGACCTATCATTTACCAGTTCCGGAAATGTGCTAGCAGAGCTGCATCCGGAAATAAAAAGTGCCGCCATCAACAAAAACCACAAGCCATGAGGGAATTTAAAAACCATTCGCCGAGTCCTTTTTTGTTAATGAATAAGACAATAGAAATAGCTTCAAGAACAGCAATAGTCATAGCATAGACAATAATCAGATTCCTGTCATCCATAAAATAGATGATATTCTGCGAAATTAGGTCAAAACCATCCACAAGAATGGGCTGATATGCTCTTCCAGGAGTGGGAGTTAAAAATAGTTCGACCCATGTTCAAAATCCATTGCCACTGAACAGCGGTAGAATATGATTCATCTACATCATGCCTATATTTTATTACTTCTAATTTAGATCATTTTATGGAAACCACTTCCCACCCATTTATAAAACATCCTCACAGAACACTGATAGGGTTATCCCTACCTGTGTTATTTTCCCTGACCGCGGAACCGATCACCGCCCTGGTGGATACCGCCTTTATCTCCTCTCTGGGTGTGGTTTCCCTGGCAGCCCTGGGTGTAGGGACCACAGCTTTATCCAGTCTATTTTGGATGTTTAACTTCCTGGGAGTAGGAACCCAAACAGAAATTGCCCAGGCATTCGGCCGAGGGGAAACCAAAGGGGTAAAAAAGACCCTCAGCTCGGCCCTGCTGCTGGCCTTGTTATTCGGTATCCTGCTGATCATTTTAATTGGTCCTGGTGCCTCCTGGTTGGCCGGTCTACTGGGCGCATCAGGCTCAGTGCAATCCCAGGCCGCTTCCTATATGAAAATCCGCGTCTTTGGCGCTCCGGCAGTATTACTGACCCTGGTAAGCTTTGGCGCTCTAAGGGGACAGCAAGATATGAAGTCCCCTCTTTGGGTCGCACTGGGAGTGAATATCCTGAATCTGATCCTGGACTGGTTCATGATCTTTGGACGGGGGCCTTTCCCCGTAATGGGTGTGACCGGATCGGCCCTTGCCAGCACGATCAGTCAATGGTTGGGGGCCGGCGCCAGCATTCTTCTGGCGGCAGGTAAATTTGGCTTGACCCGGCAAATCACCTTGCGCGAGACCAGCAGGTTGTTGACCGTTGGCGGAGATATGTTCGTGCGCACAGGACTGCTTAACTTATTTTTAGCCTATACAACCCGGACCGCTAACAATCTCGGAGCCGATGCCGGAGCAGCCCATCAGGTCATCCGTCAGATGTGGGTTTTCACAGCACTGGCCCTGGATGCATTTGCGGCCGCAGTGCAATCCCTGGTAGGTTATTTTATCGGCCAGGGATCAGTATCTCTGGCCAAACACGTCTCTCGAATAGGCTTTGTCTGGAGCATCGCCACAGGTGTTGCCCTGGGCTGCCTGATGTGGATTGGACAGGAATGGGTGATCAAATTGATGGTACCGGCCGAGTCTGTGGATATCTTTGTGGGTGCCTGGCTGGTTTCTGTAATAAGCCAGCCCATTAACGCCATAGCCTTCCTAACGGATGGAGTGCACTGGGGCACAGGAGACTTTCGCTATTTGCGCAATGCAATGGTCATTGCTTCCCTGCTGGCCTTGGCTGGATTGTGGTTATTGGGGCAATCCATCCCCATCACCCTGGCCTGGATTTGGGTAATTATTGGAATCTGGAACTCTCTCAGAGGATTATTCGGTCTCCTGCGAATCTGGCCAGGTATCGGCAATAGTATATTTCGAATTAAAACTGATCAGGATATCAGCCCTGCGTAGTGTTTAATCGCCCCAAGAAAATTGGATTATACTTATATTATTAATCGAGGCACCAAATAATGCCCTGCTACCCAGCACGCGTTGATCAAAATCATAACGTCAAAATAATCTCTGGCCTGCTCAGAAAAGGAATATTTATTTAGTAAAGGCATAGATATGGATTTTAAAGGTAGAAGAATTATCACATATGCTGCGTATGGTTTTATCCTGGGTATGTTTTTCCCATTCATTGCCACATTAACCGAGATTATCCGCCTCGACATAAACCTCACTTATTCAGCGATCAGGGCAATTCATCTTGCACAGCCGTTGATGTTACTGATTGATGTCGCGCCAATCATATTATCCGCCTCATATGCGCTGATTGGGATCCAGGCCGGCCGCTATCAAGAAACATCAAATGAACTTAATCAACGGATCAGCCTGGAAGCGACCAAGATTGAGAATGAACAGTATTTCCTGGAAGCTTTGATATCCAGCACCTCCTTCGCCATTGTACGTCTCGATACAGACCACCATGTAATTACCTGCAATAAAGCCTTTGAGGACTTATTTGGTTATAAATGCGATGAAATTATAGGTGCCCACCTGGATGACCTGATTGCCTCTGGAGAACTTCATGATGAGGCCTCACAGATTTCAGACAATGTATCTAAGGGAAACCTGGCAAGAAAGGTCAGTAAACGAAATGCCAAAGATGGACGTCTGGTGGATGTCGAGGTCGTTGGTATCCCAGTATCCGTAGGGGGAGAGAATATTGGTATCCTGGGTTTGTACCATGACATCACTGAGCGGAAAAGAACTGAAAAAGCATTAACAGAAAGTGAAGAGCGCTTCAGAAGCTTGTTCAACGAATCACCCATCTCCCTCTGGGAAGAAGACTTTTCCGAAGTCAAAAAGATCCTCGAAAAGATCGGTGATAAAGACCAAATTATTGATCGCTTGAACCAGGATTATCTGCTTACAAACCAATGTCTTCGGGCTGTGAAAATCCTCAACGTAAACCAGGCAACCATCGATCTTTACAACGCAGAAACCAAGGAAAATCTTACTTCAAAACCTTTCTGAATTTACTGTTATTGAATCTCTGGAGGAGTTCAGAAACGAGTTAATCGCCCTGGTAAACGGTGAAACCTCTTTTGAATGCGAGATCTATAATAAAAAGCTGACTGGAGAGTTGATCTATGGTTGGCTGCGGCTGTCGCTCTTGCCGGGATCCGAAAATACCTGGGAGAGAGTCCAGATTTCGATCATTGATATTACCGAACGTAAAGAAGCTGAAGAAAAACTACGCTTCATGAGTTTTCACGATGCGTTGACCGGAGTTTATAACAGGGCCTATTTCGAGGAGGAACTGAACCGGTTGAGCAATGGCCGCCAATATCCAGTGAGCATCATATCCTGCGATTTAGACGAATTAAAACAGATCAATGACAAATTAGGTCATGAAGCAGGAGACCGGGCTATCAAAGCTGCCGCTAAAGTCCTTGGCTTGCACACCTTCAGAAAAGAAGATGTGGTAGCCCGAATTGGTGGTGACGAATTCGTGGTCATCCTCCCATCTGTTGACCTAAATAAAACCCCAACTATTCTGAACCGCATTAAAACTGGCATAGAAAAATTTAATGCCAGTCAGCTTGATGATGGTTTATACCGCCCAATTTCAATCTCCCTCGGCTACGCTGTCATCACAGAAGGGGAAGACCTTCGTGAGGGGTACAAAAAAGCCGACAAAGCCATGTATACAATTAAAGCGAAACGAAAAGCAGAAAAATCTTGAGATCCCTGAGGGTTTGAGGTCCTTCTTTTTCTAACAGCTGCCAGCTGATTGCATACAAGGAAATAAATAGGCATTGCCGATTTATTCCAGGATGCTAGTCTCCCGAGTACTTCCTAAAATGATGAAATTCAAAAATAATATCCTCTTTCCTCCGATACACGCTGACCTGGAGAGAACTTAGAAATAAACAACCTAATTAAAAAACAAAACCGCCCAACAGAATAATTGGGCGGTTTTGTTTGTAGTTTATACTGAGTTTCTGGATTAATTTTGGTTTGAACTCACGACTTCAAACTGGCTGTTATACAGCTCGGCATAAAAGCCTTTTTTAGCCAGCAGTTCCTCATGGTTGCCCTGCTCCACGATATCCCCCTCATTCATAACCAGGATCCTATCCGCATTGCGAATAGTGGAAAGGCGGTGGGCAATAATGAAGGAAGTTCGACCTACCATCAGGGTCTCCATCGCTTTCTGGATCAACACTTCAGTTCGGGTATCCACAGAGCTGGTGGCTTCATCCAGGATCAACATACTCGGATCCGTTACAAACGCCCGGGCGATTGTCATGAGCTGTTTCTGGCCCTGTGAGATATTGGTAGCTTCCTCATTCAATAC
Organism: uncultured Chloroflexia bacterium; assembly: GCA_963695575.1. Lineage (GTDB taxonomy): Bacteria > Chloroflexota > Anaerolineae > Anaerolineales > UBA11858 > B10-G9. The sequence goes on along the minus strand of CAVOGS010000018.1, from coordinate 184,402 downwards.
CAGGTCATAACCTTCCGGTAGTGTACGCACGAAGTGATCCACATGGGCTGCCTTGGCGGCCTCAATGACCTCTTCGTCTGAAGCGCCGGGCCGTCCGTAGCGGATATTTTCCATAATGGTATCGTTGTACAACCAGGTATCCTGGAGCACCATACCAAACAAACAGCGCAGGTCCTCACGTTTATAATCCTTGATGTTATGCCCATCCACCAGGATTGCGCCTTGATTGACATCATAAAAACGCATTAGCAATTTCACCATGGTGGTTTTTCCTGCGCCTGTTGGACCTACCAGAGCGATCTTCTGTCCCGGTTGGATGTCAGCAGAAAAATTATTAATGACAACTTCATCTAGATCGTAACCGAACTGAACATTCTGAAACTCCACATGCCCCTTGATTTCATCTGGCTGGATTGGATCCCCAGTCTCAGGGACTTCCTCTGCCTCTTCCAGGAATTCAAAGACCCTTTCCGCCGCGGCCGCAGTCTGCTGCAAAACATTGGAAATATTGGCTATCTGGGTAATTGGCTGGGTGAAGTTATTTACATACTGTATAAATGCCTGGATATCACCCACAGTGATGGCATTTTGGATCGCCAGATATCCACCAAGGATTGATATACCAACATATCCCAGGTTACCAACAAAGCGCATAATGGGCATCATTAACCCGGAGAGGAATTGGGATTTCCAGGCGGAACTGAAGAGTGTATCGTTAAATCCTTCAAATTTTTCCACACTTTCTTTTTCACCATTAAAGGCTTTCATCACCTCGTGGCCGCCAAACATCTCTTCCACATGGCCGTTGACATGACCCAGGTATTCTTGCTGCTGGGCAAAATATTTCTGGGACTGACGAACGATCAACATGACAACTCCACCAGAAATCGGGATGATTGTCAGTGCCACCAAAGTCATCTGCCAGCTAATGGTCAACATCATGATCAGTACACCCACAACAGTGACAACAGAGGTGATCATTTGGGACAAACTCTGATTTAGCGTTTGGTTGACAGTATCAACATCGTTGGTAATACGTGAAAGCACCTCTCCCTGGCTGGTATTATCAAAATACTTAAATGGCATGCGGTTGATCTTTTCTGAGATATCCTTCCGGAAACGGTACGTGATATCCAGCGAGATCCCGGACATAATCCAGCCCTGGATGTAGCTGAACAGGGTAGATGCCAGGTAAAGCCCGATAGTAATCAGGATAATTCGCCCGATCGTATCAAAATCAATACCTTCAGAGCCGCCCGCAATCAAGGCCATTACGCCTTCAAATAACGTAGTGGTTGCCCTTCCAAGGATTTTTGGACCAGCTATACTAAAAATGGTGGACGCGATCGCAAAGAGCATTACAATCAGGATCCCAACTTTGTAGGCCCCAAGATAATCCAGCAACTTACTTATTGTGCCCTTAAAGTCGCGGGCTTTATCCCCTTTCATCATCCCCATATGACCGGGAGGACCCCCGCCTGGACGCGGTCCACGCATTGGACCACGAGAGGGGCGAGCTGGTGTCGAATTACGTTTATGTTCACTCATGCCAGTTCCTCCTTGCTCAACTGCGAAGACGCAATCTCCTGATAGGTTTCGCAGGATTTCATTAATTCCTGATGGGTACCCTTGCCGACCACTCGCCCTTTATCCAGGACTATGATCTGGTCAGCGTTTTTAACTGTGGCCACCCTTTGGGTAACGATCAAAACCGTGCTATCCCCTGTCTTTTCTTTCAGTTCCCTGCGTAACGAGGAATCTGTTTTAAAATCCAGGGCTGAGAAACTATCATCAAAAATGTAGATGGGCGGTTTCTTTACCAGCGCTCTGGCGATAGCCAGCCGTTGTTTTTGGCCCCCGGATATGTTCGTGCCTCCCTGGGATATCTCCGCTTCCAGGCCCTCCTCGTTTGAATAGACAAAATCACTGGCCTGGGCAATTTCAATGGCCTCCCTGAGAGTTTCCGGTGTAGCATCCTGGTCTGCATATAACAGATTACTCTCTATCGTTCCTGTGAATAGGGTGCCTTTCTGAGGTACAAAACCGATTTTATCCCTCAAATCACTTTGTTTTAGGTCCCTGATATCGATCCCATCTAGAAGAATCCCGCCCTGGGTGACATCAAAAAACCTGGGAATCAAATTAATCACTGTTGACTTGCCGCAGCCGGTGGATCCAATAAAGGCTGTTGTTTCACCCGGCCGGGCTGTGAAGCTGATATTCTGGATCACATCATCCTCTGCATCTGCATACCGGAAGGACACATCTTTGAATTCGATTTCTCCCCTGACGTGTTCAGGAATTGCTTTTGGAGATTCCGGATCCTGGATAACCACATCAGTTTCCAGCACGTCCGCAATTCGGGCGCCTGAGACTGCGGCCCTTGGTAAAAAGATAAACATCATTGACATCATCAGGAAAGCCATTACGATCTGCATGGCATACTGCATAAATGCCATCATATCACCCACCTGCATGGTAGATTCAGCTACCTGGTGAGCGCCAACCCAAAGGATTGCCAGGGAAAGCCCGTTCATAATCAACATCATCAACGGCATCATGGTCACCATCACCCGGGCAACAAAAAGCCCGGTATCTGTCAGATCCCGATTGGCTTTATCAAACCGAACCAGTTCATCATCCTGCTTATTAAAGGCCCGGATGACCATCATGCCTGATAGATTTTCGCGCGTGACAAGGTTCAAACGGTCGATCAAATCCTGCATGATTTTAAATTTAGGCACAGCGATGATAAAAACGAGTATGATCAACCCTATCAGCGTGATCACAGCCACAGCTATCAACCACCACATATTGGCGCTTTTATCGATAGCCCGGATGATTCCACCAATTCCAAGAATCGGCGCAAAAAGGACCATTCGGATCATCATAAAGATCACTGTTTGCACCTGGGTCACATCATTGGTTGAGCGAGTGATCAAGGAAGCAGTCGAAAATTTATTAAACTCAGCGCTGGAAAAACTCTCCACTTTCTTAAAAACGTCCTTGCGGATATCCCGGGCAGCGCCAGCCGCAGTTTTAGAAGCCAGATAACCCGTAATAATCGTACTCACACCCCCGATCAGAGAGATGATCAACATGATGCCGCCGGTTCGCAAAATATAATTCCGCTGGATCGCCGTGGCATCCATACCCAGGGCTTCATACTCCGTCTTTACGGCTCCCACAGCCATCTGGGTCACCATACTATCGCCCAGGGTCGAAAACATTTCATTCATTTTTTCGGTTAAATTCAGTCCGCTGGGACATAGGCATCATAGACAACGCCTGGAAGATATCCATGCCTGGCGGGATCCGGGAAGGATCAAACTCAAAATCTTCGCCAAACATCACTGCCCCCGAAGGATCGTCAACTATTTTTTGGATGCCAGCAACTGCAACCAGCGCTTTCCCAAGAACTGGATTGAGAGTATCAATTTGAGATTGATCCAGATCGCTGAGAACGTATATCGCTTCATTCTCAAGCGCCGGGTAAACTTCCAGATAAACTTCAGCATCGGTTGTTCCTGGGGATATCAGCTGGTATGCTTCAAGGACAAATCCTGCGTCCTCGTCATCCATAAAAATCAGCAGTTTTTCCATTTCAGTCTGGCGGATGGCCGCTGGAACAGCATTTTCCACACCGTTTTGCTGAATGCCATTATTTACAATTCTGGATAGATAATCCGGTAAGGCCAAATCTGCGTTGGCCTGGATGAAAAGAAAAATAACCGAAAATATAATCAGCAGGGTATAAGGTTTCAGGTATTTTAGTAATCGCCGCATAGTATTGGAACTCCTTTGATTAACAATCTCCCTTCTCAGGGAAATTCATTTCTTCTGCTTTTTTAATAATCAGGTCCATCGCTGAAGTGATCTGTCTTTTTTCGTCTTTAGATAAATTCGTTGTAAGCTGTTCCAGCCAACCCAGGCGGGCACTGACACTTTCCTTCATAACACGGGAACCTTTATCAGTGAGGGTGATCTTTTTCATCCGGCGGTCATCGGGATCTTCGGTGCGCTCGATCAACCCCTCTTCCACCAGATGCTCCAGCATCTGACTGGCGGCAGCGCTGCTGACACCCAGGTGTTCGCCCAGATCAGTAACACCAGCATGATCCCGGTGACTGAGGTGGAACAGGGTACCGATCATTGACCTGGAAAGGCCTTTTTCACGGGCATAAAGCATATACCCGCGCATAGATCGGTGCATAAATAATTCCATCCATTCATGAAAAGTTGAAATAAATGGATCCGCGTGGGGCATAATTCACCTCTCTTAATATTTAAGTCTGCTTAATTATATAGAGGAATTAAGGAATGTCAAGGGATAGAACTCAAATCAATACTCCGCCAAGAAGTCAGTTTCCTTCTTCAATAAATGACTCCAGTCACCACTTATCTGGACGGTGGATAATTGAACAGTTATACTGAAATTATCATTCCCCGGTTTTCTTCTGCATTATTCCATCTAAAAACCTATCTGGACCAGCAATCCCACAATTGCTGAGTAGTTTTTTTGTGTTACCCCACATGGGAGGATCTTCTATGAACACTCTTCAAGCAAATGACAGTTCTGCAGCAAAAACCTGGCGAAAAATTGTTAACAACTATCAAAACCCGGATATTAGAAAAAGTGTTTGGCAATTGGTAAACACCCTGGTGCCTTATATCGCGCTCTGGGTCTTGATGATTTATGCCATCAAGATCTCCTACTGGCTTGTCTTGCCCCTCGCTATCCTGGCCGGCGGATTGGTTGTCCGGCTGTTCATCATATTCCACGATTGCGGCCACTGGTCTTTCTTCAAAAGCGCCAAAGCCAACCACTGGGTGGGATCCATCCTGGGTGTGCTGGTTTTCACACCATTTTTCCAATGGCGGCAAAGCCATGCCGTACACCACGCCACAGCCGCCAACCTGGATAAACGCGGTGTGGGTGATGTCTGGACCATGACCGTGGAAGAATTCCTGGAGGCATCCTGGTGGAAACGGCTCTCCTATCGTGTCTACCGCAATCCCCTGATCATGTTTGGGGTGGGACCCTTATTGACATTCCTGATTACAAGCCGACTACCCAACAAAACATTTCGAAAACGGGAGCAAAACAGCATTCACTGGACCAATCTGGCTCTGGCCGTTCTAATTGCCCTCATGAGCTGGGCGATTGGTTTCAAAAATTACCTTCTTATTCAGCTTCCCGTGATCTGGGTAGCTTCCACTGTCGGGGTATGGATGTTTTATGTCCAGCATCAATTTGAAGGAGTATACTGGGAGAGATCCCCGGATTGGGACTTCGTCAAGGCGGGGTTGGAAGGCAGTTCTTTTTACAAATTACCGAAGGTCATGCAGTGGTTTTCGGGCAGTATCGGATTCCATCACATTCACCACCTCAGTCCCCGGATCCCCAATTACCTTCTTGAAAAATGCCACCGGGAGAACCCGCTCTTCCAGGTCAAACCCATAAATCTCTGGGCAAGTTTTAAAACTCTGACTTTCCGGCTCTGGGATGAGCAAAAACGCCAGCTGGTACATTATCGCCATCTGAAGATTTATCGATCAGGTAATGTTATAACCAATCCCTAACCCTTTGTGATTTGACAAGGTAATTACCCTCCAGGGGCTGTAATCAAATTCTTGTCCAATAATTAAATTGGGAATACAATTGATTGTTGATCGAGAACTTAGACGGCTTCAGGGTAACTTATGGTCAATATCATCCCTGTGGACTTATCAAATCACAAAGAAATCAGAAAATTCGTCCACTTCCCATTTCAGCTTTATAAAGACTGCCCTCAATGGGTTCCTCCCCTTGTCCAGGATGCCATCAATGGTTTTGATCCAGATAAACATCCGTTCTTCCAGCTTGGAGAACTGCAGCTCTTCCTTGCCGAAGAGAATGGCAAAACCGCAGGCCGCATCGCCGCTTTGAATAACCACTACTACAATAAGTACCTTAATGAGGAAACTGCTTTTTTTGGTTTTTATGATGTCATCAACAGTCCTGAGGTTTCAGAGGCGCTATTTAGAGCCGCTTTTGAGTGGTCTCGTGCCCGTGGTTTGACTAAGATCATCGGTCCGAGGGGACTGATCAGCACAGATAACACGGGGGTGCTCGTTGATGGTTTTGAACATCGGGCCGCGATGGGGCTTCCCTATAATTTTGATTATTATGACAAACTGATCAAAGAGGCTGGGTTTGAGAAGGTCACCGACCATCTCTCCGGATACGCCAGGGGAGATCAGGCAATGCCAGAAAGGTTGATCCGCATAGCTGAAAAGATCAAAAAAAGGCGGGGGTTCGAAATCATTCACTTCGAATCAATGGATGATAAATTACTCTGGATTCCCCGGGTTCAGGATGTGCTCCTGAAGGCATTTGCTAACTCCCCCGATTACTGCCCCCCCACGCAGGCTGAAATTGATATCGCCGCTGATAATATTACAACCATCGCCGACCCCCGCTTGCTTAAGCTGATCCAGAAAAATGGGAACGTGATCGGTTTTATTTTCGCTTACCACGATATCACCGCAGGTATCCAGAAAGCCCGCGGCAGGCTTTTTCCGCTGGGCTGGCTGTACCTGCTGCTGGAACGTCAGAGGACCAAGTGGGTGAATATCAACGGGGTGGGCGTTTTACCTGAATACCAGGGGATGGGCGTAAACGCCATACTCTACACAGAGATAAAAAAGAGTGTTGAGGAGTTTGGTTTTGAACACGTGGAAGTCATCCAGGTGGGTGAGGACAATTTCCAGAGCCGCTCAGATATGGAATCTATGGGGATTCAGTGGTACAAAAGCCATCGGGCCTACACTCGGGCGTTATAAAAATTTTTAGAAACCAAGAGTATATAAAAAAGGCATCTCTCCGAGATGCCTTCTTAGGTAAATCAGACTTTATTTGCATGCTGGTTGAACGATCTCAATCACTTCCCCTTCTTTTACGAGCTCATACGTCTTTGGCATTTCAAGTATAAATGGGCAATCACCCCCAGAGCCGCAGCTGCCGCAATCAGTTAGCGCGGCAGAAACACGGATCTTTCCCTTCTGGATCCAGTATTCCATCATGCTTTGCACCTGTTCCCGAGATATATCCAATTCCCTTGCCATATCCCGCATAGATAAAGCCCCTGATGAACCTTCAAATAGGTCTAATAATCTGCTAAGTTTACTGGTTGCCATGGTTTATCCAATTAGAGGAAAAGTAACTTTCCCACTTGAAATACCGTCACTGCCCCTAGCCCAGGCAATGATAAGAGTATAAGAAATCTGAGCCCACATCCAGCGCTGTCCAAATTCCTGGTTCATCGCAGAAATCGCTGATACACAGGGAATATAAAGCAAAACAAAGACATTAAATGCTACCGCAGCAATCGCTCCCGCTTCCGGAGATCCAGCAGATTTTGAAAATCCATTGCGTAATGACCCCTCCAAACGGGTGTAATCGAGCTCGTTACCTTCCAAATGGAAGAAATCCAGCTCCCCGATATCAATTAAAGGGATCAGGTTTAATGTGCGTGGAAAGATATTAATGGTTTCTTGAACTGTTAAAAAAGCGGCCTGGGCGAAACCCTTTCCTACTGAGATCAAGTCATCCTTGAAGGAAACTTCCATTTCCAGGGTGGGATGGGCTTTCTTCGGCATAAATCTGGCTCATGGTGCTGACAATTACTTCTTTTGCAAGTATGCCGGTCATTAACGATCCAGTTGTCTGCCAGGTTCCAAATCCTGCCGGTTCAAACACCGGGGCTAACAAACCACTGATGCGTCCAAATAGGCTGTCACCAGCTTGAACCTCGTTAAAAGGACCTTTATCCTGATGAGCTGGAATAGCCATTAACAACCACAGGGCAATTGAAACTCCCAGGATCACAGTCCCAGACTTCACTAGAAACCCTCGAGTTCGTTCCCACATCTGCTGCCAAACATCTTTTGGTCTCGGGATCCTGTAGGGCGGCAATTCCATCACAAATGGCGCAGGTGGCTGGCTTTGATACACGGTATTTTTCATCACAAAACCAGTGATCAGGGCCACGATAATACCCAATATATACATGGCAAATACCAACGAGCCTGAAGAGGCGCCGAAAAAAGCCGCTCCAAATACAACATAAACCGGGAGACGAGCGCCGCAGCTCATGAATGTAGCCAGGAAAGCAGTAAGTTTGCGGTCCTTGTCGTTTTCCAAGGTCCTGGTGGCATAAACTGCTGGAACTGTGCATCCAAATCCGATGATCATTGGCAGGAAACTCTTCCCATGTAAGCCCATCCAGCGCATCACTCTGTCCATCACAAAAGCGGCCCGGGCCATATAACCGGAATCTTCCATGATTCCCAGCGCCAGATAAAGAAAGAGTAAAACAGGTATAAAAACCAGCACGCCCCCAACGCCAGCGATCACACCATCGGTGATCAGAGAGCTGATCCATGAACCACTCAATCCAGCCAGCTCCAGCGCTCTAGCAGCCCATTTATATATAAACTCATTAATGAATACATCCACCCAATCAAGGAAAGGAACGCTGACATTGGAGGTAAATTGGAATACAAACCACATTAATAACAAAAAGATCGGTAAACCCCAGATCCGGTGTGTGACAATATCATCAATTTTCTCAGAGCGGGTAATAATCGTTTCCCGGGGACGTTCCACGGCAGAATCAACAACCCGGTCTACAAACTGGTAGCGTTGATCGGCTATCAGGATCTCGGGGTCTTCTCCAGTGTGTTGTTCAATTCGTTCCCGGGCGTTTTGAGCTTTCTCCAGTAAATCCTCAGCTCCCAGAGAATCCAGTTTACTTCTTACGACCTGGTCATTTTCCAGCAGTTTGGTTGCCAGCCAACCGGGCCTATAAATCTGATGGAGGAATTCCTTGTTTTCTATCTCAACTCTCAGGTTCTCAATTTCATCTTTGAGAATACCGCTGAAGGTGGTCCTGATATTCCCGGTATGAGGAAATTTAACAACCATTTTTATGGCATTTTTTAGATCCTCTAAACCTTCGCTGCGGTTTCCAATCGTCTCAACAACCGGGATCCCTCCCAAACGCTCTGATAAACCTTGCAGCGAGATGGCTATACCCCGCCTTTTAGCTACGTCAGTCATATTCAAAGCAACAATGACCGGGATACCCAGTTCTATTAGCTGGGTAACCAGGTAAAGATTTCGGTCCAGGTTAGCGGCATTTACAACCGCTACAACTGCTGTGGGTTTTTCATTGACAATAAAATCGCGGGTGATGATCTCTTCGATCGAATAGGCGGTCAAACTGTAGGTTCCAGGCAGATCTACAACCAGGATCTCCTGGTCATCTATCTGCAGTTTTCCATCTTTTTTCTCAACGGTTTTTCCAGGCCAATTACCGACATGCTGGTGGGAACCTGTCAGGGCATTAAACAGGGTGCTTTTTCCAACATTAGGATTGCCTGCCAGGGCGATGGTATAAGTCATGGGATAAGTCATCTCCAGGTTCGGTCAGGCAGGCTTGACAATGACATGCATAGCCATACCCTTACCAATTACCAGTCTTTTTTCATCGTTTAGAGAAATAATCATGGGACCAGGGAAATCATTCTGAATAACCTGGATAGACGAGCCGGACATTAAACCCATTTCATTTAACCTTTTATGGAATCGCCGCCCTCCCCTGGTTGTGGTAATTTCAACTCTCTGTCCTGATTGACATTTTCCCAGGGGCAGTGTGGAACTGGAAGAATGCCTCCAACCTCTTACCGGAATTGAATCGCCCATTAATTCAACTTCAATTGTCGATGCTTCAGATTTCCGCAGGGTAAGATGGTATCCCCGCAGCCGATACTCAACCGGATCACCGAGGGGAGAAATTTTAACCATATCGACAACCACTCCACTCGTCAAACCCATATCAACCAGCCGGCGCCGGATAGCCCCCTTGCCATGAACTTTTGTGATCCTGCCCGATTCTCCCGGGACCAATTTGTCTAATGTAATAATGGGCATAAAATCCATCAGCTAAGTTTTGAATAAAATCTTATAATGGTGTCTTATAAATTATTATAAGGTATACCATAAAATATTTTTCTGTGCCAAACTTCACAATTTTCACTTATGAAAGGGACGAGGCTTTAAGTAAGCGTTTTGTCCCTGCGTTCTTCATTTCAACCAGACTGGCCTGCTGCCAGGCTCAACCAGATCTGTGATTCGGCTTGTTTTCAGATCCAGGATCTTGATGCCGGATTTGATCTGCCCATCTACCACTGCCCGATAATCGAATACCAGGTAGCGGCTGTCAGGAGACCAGGTAGGTTGGCCAAAAGTGTGTTTCTCAGCATCTGTATATCTGGTAGCTTCTGTGCCATCAGGCCTCATCACCCAGAGCTGGTTTCCTTCTTCAGGAATGCCGTCCACCCACAAACGCCGAACGACAGCCAACCACTCCCCGTTCGGAGACCAGGTTGGATAAGATTCGTCAAACATCTGGTCATAGGCCAGCATGGTTAACCAGTCATCCTCCACCGAATATGAAAAGAGTTTATTCAGATAACCGGTTTCTTCCAGTACCAGATCCTGCAGGATCACAGTTTTACTATCTGGAGACCAGACTGCCGGATAACCCAGAGCATTGGGCATGATCCGGCTTGCTCCTGTCTCCATCTGGTAGATTTTTATTTCCAGTGGGTTGATGGATGAATAACTGAGCCATTTCCCATCCGGCGACCAGCGAGCGCTGAACCCCGGCGTCAAAGCATCCTGAAAAAGTGGCGCGGATTCCTGGGTCTCGAGATCCAGCCACCAAATTGACTGTACATTGGCGGGATTGGTTATGGCGTCAAATTCTAATCGGCTGTAAAGAATACCCTGACCATCAGGTGACCAGGCAATTTCAGAGCAATAGGCATTGGCACACTCGAGGAGCAGCTCAGGCAAGGACCTTTCCGGATCCCATATCCATAACTTGGATCCATTAGCGCCATCATCCGCCGCGTAAATCACCTTGCTATAATCCGGGGCAGCGGTCAAGTACCAGATATTTACTCCTTCAGTAAGGGTTGTTGGGGTCCCTCCGCCAGCTGGTACAGCCAATAGCTGGGTTTGATCATTTTCATCCAGAGCAGTATATAGAACACTGGCTTCTTTCAGATCAAACTGGGGAACATCGATTCCTGCCGGGGTCGTGAGAGAAGAAGTCGAAATATTTTTTAGAGCGACAACGGATAACCAGGCTCCAGCGATCAAAACGATCAAGGCGCTGATGATCGGCATGATCAGAGCTGCCTTGTTAAACCAACGCAGCCTCTGAAATAGTTTTTTGCCCTGGACGATCAACAAACCAATAGCAATCAAGATAACCGCCAGTCCGAAACTGAAAGAAATGATCAAACTCAATCCGAATCCGATCCGGTTAATCGCTGCGGCTACCAATAGAATAGCAATTGCATCCGGGCAAGGTACAAGGCCACCACTGATCGCCAGCGGTATCAAATTCCGCCAGCGAATATTACCCAGCGGACTGCCAGGTGATGGCCCCCTGGGAACCGATCCCAAATCGGAGGGATCGTGACTGTGAGCCGGGCCAATTTCTACAATTGGTTGGTCAATTTTCAGGCGCTTTTCGCCCTCCGGCAGGCTAGTTTCAGATCCCCATCTTACTTCTTTCACTTTACGCTTCTGCAGATAGTCGCGTAACCATAGTTTAATTCGGGGAAGCAGCAACCCAAAACCAAGAATGAATATCAATAAGCCTGAGATCAACTCCAGAACAGGAAATACATCCGCAGCCAGAAAATATCGGGATGCAGTTAAAGTCAACAGACCCAACAGGAATACTGAACCCGTATGTGTGAGGGTGACGATGCCACCCAGTGCTATGGCATGGTAGGTTTTACCTTGTGAGCCGACCAGATATGCCGCGACGATTGTTTTCCCATGTCCCGGGCTGAGGGCATGCAGCCCGCCTAATAAGGCAGAAAGCAATAAGGCTCCCAGAATGAATGTAAGGGATCCTTCCTGTTTTTTCATCAATCCTTCCAGGATCGAAGCCGGTCCATAACCGGCCGCGGGGGATATCTGGGATTCTGCAGCAGCCTCTTCAGCAAGTTCCCCCAGGCCAATGGATTCTATCACCCAGGGAATCGAAGGAGATCCACTCTCCCAGCCGGTCAGGCGGGAAACATCCTCATTCCCGGATGTAAACCCAACCAGGATGTCCAGGTTTCCACTGTTCTGGGTTGGCACATCAAAGCTCAGGCCGCCTTCGGACTGAATCTCAAACCAGCTCAGGCTGCTTTTTGGGTTGTAGCGGTTGTTTACCGAGATCAGGGCATCTGTCTGGATCTCTTTCGGCCAGTCCGCATAAAGGTCAATAATGATCGGTTCCTCACCACTGAAAAGGGTGTCCACAGACATTGGCCAATCAACTGCCTCTAGCTCCAGAGAAACAGATTCCTGATCTAGTTCAACACTCATAGTCATCAGGATCGAATTCACCCAGTCTTCCGCTTCCAGTTCAGAAACCAGATCATCCTGGTTTTTATCCACATCAAACCAGATGCTTTGGGCGATCATCGGACCCGGCACGATTTGCCAGTTTATAGAGATGCCACCAGGAGTGATATTGATCGTATGGGTGTGATAATACATATCCGCTGGATGGGCCCGGGCTGAAGCCGGAAGGGACAACACCAAAAACAGGCAAATCAACAGGGAAAGGGAGACTTTTTTCATGTTTTTTTCCGAACTCAACATTCAACCACACTCAAATCATACCAGACTGGCAGTCTCGGAAAGTTAGAAAAACCATCATTATTAGGATCACCAATTAATCAGCTCTAAAGATACTACTTTATCAATTTATGGGCAGGCCATAAATAACAGGCGTTTCAGGATTATAATCAAGCTGACAAAAACCGATAAAACCAGGATAATCGATGCCAGAAACTGAAAGCAGGGAAATGTACTTAAAATCGATCTATGAAATAGCAGATGGAGAAGAACCGGTTGCTGTATCCCTACTTGCCAAACGCATGGGAGTTTCCCCTGTTTCTGCGACAGAAATGGTCAAACGGTTGGAAACAGCCCGCCTGATCATCCACACACCATACAAGGGAGTTATTTTAACTGATTCAGGCCGACAACGAGCATTGACCGTTGTCCGGCGCCAGCGTTTGTGGGGGCGATTCCTGGCAGATCACCTGAATATCCCCTGGTCCCGGGTATATGATCTATCCTGCCGTCTGGAGCATGCCACAGACGCCACTGTGACAGAAGCCCTGGCTGAATACCTTGGAAACCCCACAATCTGTCCTCACGGACATCCCATTCCAGATGCCGATGGCACTGTAGTGATCCCGCCTGCCTTCCCACTTAATCAGATCAGCTGTGATGTGGAAGTGGAGATCCTGCGCATCGAACAGCCCGAGCTGATCCTGTGTGAATACCTGGAGGAAAGGGGCCTGCTGCCGGGCACGATTTTAAAGATTGTTGATGAGGCGCCTTATAATGGTCCCTTTACCGTGGAAATTGGCGGCGAAGAGATTGCCCTGGGTCGGGAGATCTCTGGCAGGATCCTTGTTCATCCATATTGAATAGAACAACCCTTCAGGTTGATTTGGAACCATTTTTTTACACTACCGGGAAATTAATGTATCATGAAGGCAGGTGGTTAATTCACACATTTTTCTCTTAACAGTTCATACTTTTAAGTCATTTATCGCAAGTGAACAAAGCTGCCAGCTCCAAACCCTAGATCCAATAACTTTTAATCTGCCACCATCCAGAAAGCATCTTTTTTTGTGGGCTGAGTTTATCTATTAGGTTTGCTTGGTCAAAAGGAGAAGATAATGACTAAAAACAGGATAGTACTTGGCATCATACTTTCCGTTATAAGCGGGATATTCTTCTTCCTCGCTTTCCCACCCTTAAATATTTGGCCATTGATGTTTATTGTCCTCATCCCTTATCTAATAGCCCAACACCGATTAATTCCCCCAAAATGGTCTGCTATCGCTCCAGCAATTGCCACAGGTCTTTGGTTATGGCCTTTCCTGTACCGGATATTTAATATTGATGGCGCACCCATTTGGCTGCAGCATATGGGGTTGATAGTAGCTGTTTTCACTTTTTTTACTAGCTCAGAGAGGAAATTTCACGAATTAACCGGCTTCCGTTGGTTCATTCTGCAAGGATTGGCTGCCTGGGTAGGTTTTGAAATGATCCGCAGCTTCATTCCCTTCCTCGGCACAATGGGATTTGCTGCCAATCCACTGGCAAGCCAGGCCTGGCTAATCCAGCCGGTTTCGATCTTCAGCGTTTATGGGTTAAACTTGCTGATCATCCTGGTGAATTTCACGCTGGCCCAAGTCATTATGGTTTGGATGGACAAGAAGTGGCCCAGGGGAGACACCGTTCCAGTCGATATCAAAACCACTCGGAAGTGGTCTGTTGGAACAGCCCTCACGCTGGTTGTTTGGGTGGTGATCAGCCTTGTGATCTTTAACCAAATACCTGCAGGAACAGAGACCGTTCGTGTAGCGGCACTGCATATGGATCTAAGAGATCCAGGCCATCAAGCAGATGATGCCGAGTTGGGCAAACGTCGGGAGCTGCTGGCCGAGCAGCTGCATGAAGCATCAGATCTGGGCGCAAAAGTCGCTTATGTGCCTGAAATGGCTTTTGGTTTTGATCCCCAAAAAGAACACACTTCTGAGATCCTGGATCTAGTCGCCGAGACAGATATTTACCTTTATTTCACTTACGCATACTATGACGATTCGGGCTGGCATAACGAAACAGTTTTGATCAGTCCAGAAGGGGAATTTTCTCCCATTTACGGAAAACAGCACGCATTTGGAGAACCGCGTACTGTTACAGCGGGGGCCTTCCCGATCAATGACACACCTTATGGGAAATTAGGATCGATCATCTGCATGGATGGTGTTTTTACTGATTCAGCTAGAGGAACGGTGAGTCGGGGAGCCCAATTAATGGGAATTCCTTCGTTCGATAGTACTGTGGGCATCTCAGAACAGAACTGGACCCATTTTGTCATGAGGGCAGCCGAAAATCAGATTCCGGTAGTGAACGCAGATCGCGGTTTCTATACCATGATCACAGATTCCCACGGCAAGATCCTGGCGGATGTCCGCAGCGATGAAGGCAGCAGCGATGTGGTGATAGCCGATATTACCCTGTCGGACAACAGATCAATCTACAACCGCCTTGGAAACGATTGGCTTGGATATCTCAGCCTGGCAGGTTTTGTCTTCTTTATCATTTTCCAAAGCGTGGTTGAAAGCCGGGATAAAAAGAAGAAAAAGGAATAATCAACTCACCCAATTTAGTAGGATTTGGTCGGTATATTGCGTCTCTTGATATACAGAAAGGAATCATTGATGAAAGTGGGAATTATTGGAGCAGGTCTGGTCGGTTCAACAGCAGCTTATGCATTGATCAACCAGGGTATCGGACGGGAAATCGTGCTTGTGGACCTTGATCTAAAACGGGCTCAAGCCGAGGCGAACGATTTACGCCATGCTGTGCCATTTACACACCCTTTGCTTGTCCACCACGGCGGATACGAGGATTTAAAAGGAGCAAAGATCGTTGTGATTTCAGCCGGGGTCAGTCAAAAACCCGCTGAGACTCGAATGGAATTGCTATTCCGCAATGCCAAAGTATTTAAAACCATTATTCCAAAGATCCTGGAAGTTGCACCAGAAGCGATCTTACTGATTGCCACAAACCCGGTTGACATCATGACCCACCTATCAGCCTGGTATGCCAGAGATTTTAATGTACCATCCAGTAGAGTGCTCGGTACAGGGACAACGCTGGATACAGCCCGTTTTCGCAGCCTGCTTGGACAGCACCTGGGCGTAGATTCTACCCATGTCCATGCCTATGTTCTGGGAGAACATGGCGATTCAGAAGTGATCCCTTTTTCTCCGGTCACTGTTGGCAATATCCCCCTGGAAGATTTTTGCACCCAATGGGGGATATGCCTTGATAAAAATGATCAGATGGAAATCGACCGCCAGGTGCGGAATGCAGCCTACGAGATCATTCAGGGAAAGGGAGCGACATATTACGGCGTTGGCAGTGCTATCGCAAAAATTGTTGCTGTAATACTCGGAGATCAAAGAGCGATCCTGACTGTTTGCGCAGCCCAGGAAGATATTGAGGGAATTAAAGATGTGACCCTCTCCCTCCCCCACCTTGTGGGAGGGAACGGAATCATCAATTCCCTTCAAATCCCCCTCGATCACGAAAATAAAACCCAGCTGAGACAAAGCGCGCAGGCCATCAGGGATGCCATTGATGGGATAAAAGGCTGATCTGATTCAGCCGCTACATGGCTCGGTATTTAACCAGTCTCCAAATCAACTGGTAAATCATATTGAAGTGGTCAATTCAAGTACTTGATACCGGTCAATTCCTCAGAGATCTCCCACAGCTTTTGGGCGTCTTTTTCATTTTTAGATGATGAATTGGAATCAACCAACACCGGATAACCTGACTTTTCTCCCTTACCATTTGGACCATAATACTGGCCGCCCTTGGCCTCAGGATCTAGCGCTGCTCTCAAACTGGGCAAGGCCCCCATTGCAGAACTCTGGAAGATCAATTTCATTATCGGCTGGATCAGCCAGGATATTAGATTGAAGAATAAATGATTCGCCAGTTCTGTTGCTGCGATCCCTGGATGGGCAGCCAGAGCAATCACATCCGTACTGCTGGATAAAAATCGACGCTGCAGTTCATAGGTGAAAAGCAAATTGGCCAGTTTGGACCGGCCGTAGGCTTTCATCGGTGAATATCCCTGCCCATTATCAAAGAGCAGATTGTTAAAATCCATTTCTCCCGCATAATGAGCGTTGCTTGCGACGTTAACAACTCTGGCCCCTGGAGTTTTTGAAAGCTTGTCCAGCAAAAGACCAGTCAACGCAAAATGACCCAGGTGGTTAGTGCCCATGGTGCGTTCAAATCCATCTGCAGTTTTTCCATAAGGGACCAGCATGATTCCGGCGTTATTCAGCAGAATATCCAATCTGTCATAGGTTGAATTGAATTGTCGGGCAAATGCCTTGATGGATTCCAGGCTGGCAAGATCTAATTCAATATATTTCAGCTTTGCCCCTGGTATTTCATCCATAATAGTATGGATTGCGCGTTCAGCTTTGATTGGATTCCGACTGGCAACGATCACTTCCGCGCCTTTTCTGGCGATTTCCCGGGCTGTTTCAAAACCTATGCCGCTGTTTGCACCTGTAATAACTATTATTTTTCCGGATAGATCAGGGATTTTATTTACTGTCCAATTCTCACTCATATACACATTCCTTTACAGAGTATACAAATTCATTCATATATTCTACTTTCAAAGACCCTTATTAATAAATATATCTATTCTCTGACCTGGAAGTTTCGCATCATACCCATATCTTCATGTTCCAGATTATGGCAGTGATAGAGGTATAGGCCTGTAAAATCCTCAAATTTTAATAAGATCTTTACCTTCTCACCCGGAAAAACCAATACAGTATCATGCCAGCCTTGATCAATAACACCCTCCCGAAGAGATTTCCAACGGTTTGCATTTTCAGAGGATATTTTTCGCTCAATGATTTGAAACTGCAATCCATGTAAATGTATTGGATGCGGTAGGGACATCGATCCCATCATTCCCATGCCAGAACCTTCCTGATTTTCAAATTCCCAGACCTCCAGATCACCAAGTTTCACAATCTCATCCCGGGCTATCCCCTCCATCTCAAAGGTACGTCCATTTATGGTCCAGACCATTCCTGGCGCGAATGAGAGTGAAAAAGTCCTTGGGGATAATCGGTTAATGGCATCTTTTTGATCATGGAGTTTAAGGGCAGATAGTTTCTCCTGGATCTCACTCCCCAGGGGAAGCCCATCACCAATATCTATTTGTGCTAAGGAGTAAGAAACTTGACCACCATAACTATCAAAGGGCAAACTGATCAATTCCCTTTTTGTTCCCGCGTCATCCTGACTGAAATCAGCCCAGATATCTAATCGCTGGGCCGGCGCAATTACTACGAATTCCCGCTCATCAGCTGTCTCAAGCAGCCCACCATCGGTTGCTACTACCTTGATCGGGCTACCATCATCCCAGGCCAATTTATATATCCGGGAGTTTGACCCGTTTAAGATCCTCAACCTGTAAGGCCTTCGGTTTACAGAAAGCTTAAAGTCTGTCCGGCCATTGATCAAGATCTGGCTGCCCAGGAAACCAACCATCCGATCCATCATATGGCCTGTGCCATAAACAAGTTGATTCTCTGAATTGAAATCCCGGTCCTGTAAAACCAGCGGGATATCTAATTCCCCGGAAGGCAGATCCAGATGGTCTTCTTGCGAGTCATGGATAATAAGAAGCCCGGCCAACCCAGCATAAACCTGCGGCCCTGTCCTGCCATGGGGATGGGGATGGTACCAGTAAGTTCCAGCCCTGTCAGCAACGACAAAATCATAGATATAGGTCTCTCCCTGCCCAATTACAAGCCGTGGATGTCCATCAGCCGCCGGAGGAACATGCAAGCCGTGCCAGTGGATGATCGACGGTTCAGGCAGTTCATTTATAAAATGAATTCTGACCCTGTCTCCAACTTCCACATGGATAATCGGTCCTAGATAAGAATTTTCAAGCTCCTGGATGGATTCTTGTGGACCAGTTAATACCTCACCAGCATAACGCCAAACCAGGGTTTTCTTTCCGGGAAAAAGCTGAACTTGGTCTGGAATCGCCCTT
The DNA here is from genome assembly GCA_963695575.1 of uncultured Chloroflexia bacterium. Lineage (GTDB taxonomy): Bacteria > Chloroflexota > Anaerolineae > Anaerolineales > UBA11858 > B10-G9. The sequence continues at coordinate 165,650 of CAVOGS010000018.1, read as the reverse complement.
AACACGATTTCCAGATCCGGGGATTCGCCATCTGGAGTTACAGTTGGGGATCCGCGGTTAATTGTTGTGCTTTGGGGCAAACAACCCTTTAACATTAAAGACACGCCGCCAACTCCCAACAAACGCAGTAAGCCGCGGCGAGATAATTTCATTCCAGTCATAATATCTCTCCTGATGGACAATATCCTCTTAGACTGGGTGAATCAATATTTCCTTACTGATCGCGTTCGGGATTTACTTTAGAAATTGCTTTTTTAGAAGATCAACCAAAAGACTGATCAGGGGATCATATTCCTGGAGCTGATCACGCTGCCGGCCAGGTAAAATAGCAGAGAATCCAGGTTCTCACCCGTCAAATTTGATACTTCCAGCCTGGCGAAATTTCCTTTCCAGCTGGGCCGCATAGCGCGCATCTCTCCAGCCAGATATTCCAGGCCTTCATCAATATCATTCCTGGTGATCTCCAGATCAGCTCCACGATCAAGGTGAGTGCCGAGCAGGATGAAATGGGAAGCGTCATTCAGCAAATCTCCAACCCCATCGATCCAGTAAACCAGGTCATGGAAACTTGCCATGCTGGTCATGTCATAGGTAAACAGCACTACATCCAGGCGGTGGATTGTCGGTCTGAAAATATCAATCACCTCTTCAAAGGAACGGCCTGATGGATCACCATCAGCTTGTTTTTGTCCGGGCGGGACCAGGAACTGCAGCGAGACAGAGTACTCTTTATTTCCGATCTGCTGCTGGGTTGTGAGAAACTCGTATTCCAGATTGTTGGTTTTTCGGATTCCAGACAGGATCTCTTCATTAGGCATATCCCCCTTATTGGTTAATGACAGCACCTTGGAAACAGTAGTTTTCCCTACTGCCCCATTCCCAACCAACATCACAAAACCAGTAACTTTTTCAGACATAATATCATTATACGGGACGAGAAGGTCTGTGCGATCGATATTCAAACTGTTGGTCATGGCGGACGGGAATTTCCCTTAACTCCTTATCACAATAATGTCGTACATAAAACCGATAATTGGTGCCGCCCATCGCCCTGTCCACCACCACACCACGCTCGATACGGGGATGGGATCGAACGAGTTCAGGGACTGAGTAATGCACATCGCCGCCACAAATATCACAAGCTACCGAATACTCAGGACGGGTCATTGCCATCACCTTGCGGGCTGGCATGCCTACATGCTCCGCAAATAATGCAAAGGCTTTGGTATCATCGATGCCTTTGCCAAAAATATCCCCAAAGAGATTAAGGTTCAGAACCGCCAGAACAGTGACAAATACGGCGCCGAAAAAGAAGATCGCCGTCACCAAACCTTCCAGGGTAATTGCGGGCACCATGGCAATATCAAGGAATAATAAGGCAATAAAGACATACCCCAGGAAAAAGAATCCGATCAGAATAGAAAGCACGATCCAGGGCCGCGCCAATCCAAAATTCCTCAGCAGGAAAACTATTCTGAGAGCGTAAATCAATCCGGCTATCAGGATAAGCGCCCCCAGGATCACAATTATGGCATTACTCAGTATCACGATAGAACTTCCTTGTTTGCATTTATTTTATTATATGTAACACACCGGTCTAGTCCATGTTACAGAACTGTAATTAATGACAGGGGGAGATACCCAAATCTTACTTAAATGGAGAGGAAAAAGGTAAGGGTGTGGGCCATTCGCAGGTCCAGATCTGGTTTTTATTGGACGTATCGCTCTGATTACTGCCCGGATATGGGCCTGATCCGAAAGCCAAATTGATATGTTTTGCCTTTTACCAAACGAGTTTCCGGATCTCTGCCATAGATCATGCTGAACAGGTCACCTACACCGCGCTGCGTGAGGTCAATATTCAAGGTATTGTTCTCCCGGGTTGGGAGTTCATGAATATGACCAGCAAGTGCGAGGTCATTCTGGGTATAAGGCCAGAGACTGAAATTCAGCAATTGGTTGTCCTGATGCTCGATAACGATCCCCTTGCCAACATTGTCGAGGAACTTAACCCAACGCACATCCGCCCGGTTCCCGTTCTCCTGGGGATGAATATAAGGAAAGTGGATCTGATCGCTTTTTTTCTGATGTATTCCTACAAGACCGCTGAGTTTGCGGTCAGGCATGGTTTCATGAGGGCCCCGACCAAACCATTCCACTTCAGTCAAGGAACCCGCCAGGGTTGTCTGTAAACCAAACCGGAGCAATTCAAACCTGGGCTTTAATTGATAATTAAAATATAATCCCCCTTTCAGATCCACCCGGGTGGTGAGTTTTAATGGAGAAAAACTCTGCGGGATCCTGAAAAGCGCCGTGATCAATACGCAGCCAGAGTTGATTCTCTCAACCTGGAAATCCTCCAATTTCATCTTTTCCCTGGCATTCCCCCATTTCCTGGTCAAGGATATAAATCGACCAATTTTCGGGAAATTATCTTCAAGTATAAAATCATTATCCAGGGCTCTCAGGAAATTTGGACTCAATCCTCCCGTCAATACCGGATCTCCATCTACCTCCAGGGACTGCATAAAACCGGTATCGGTATCAAAGGTCAATTTTGTACCTGGAATTAAAATTTCCAACAGATTATCTCGGGGATGGATAATTAACGGCGTGGTTTCAGAACCCTCACCGGAATAAACCTTGGTTTGTGGAATTCTGGTCGGGAAAGGTATCTGTTCCCAGCCCACCCGGTGACCCTTTTTTGCCCAGGGAGTATGCTCACTTAATACAAATTCAAGCAGTAAATGGCACTCAGAAACATCCCTGGCCTGCTCGGTCAGCTGATACGGCAGCTTGATTTTTTCCTGGCCGCCTGCTGGAACCGCAGGAACTGGCATCAATCCAGACTGATCCAGGCAGCCATCCCTGGTCAAGGACCAGCGCAGTTCTAAATTTTCCAGGGATACAAAACTGTGTTTATTTTTCAGGATCATCTCTCCTTGATCCAGATCCCAGGAAAGGATTGTCAGTGGTTGGTATACCTTTTGAACCTCATAGGCATGGGGATTGGGTTTCAGGTCCGGCTGAAAAAGGCCGTTAATGCAGAAATGGGCATCGTTGGGTTCATCTCCCCAGTCTCCACCATAAGTCCAAACCAGGGAACCATCCTCCTGCTCCTGCAGTAAACTCTGGTCGATCATGTCCCAAATATATCCACCTGCACAGTGGGGATGATTTTCAAAAATATCCCTGAATTTGTGGAACGAGCTGATGCTGTTGCCCATGGCATGGGCGAATTCACATACCAGGATGGGTTTATTGGCGTAATCTTTAGGCCAGACCCACTTTCCTATCATCTCTCCTGCCTTAAAAAATCGCCTGGGTTTATCTCCCTGGGCCAGTTTTTCCAGGAAATCAGGAGACGGGTACATCAAGCTGATCACATCAGAATACCGGGAGGTATGTTCTCCTTCATAGTGGATCGGCCGGGTTTGATCCAGCTCCAGCATGGCCTGCCGCAGATGATGGAAATTTTCCCCGCCTCCAGCTTCATTGCCAAGCGACCAGAAGAGAATCGATGGATGATTGCGGTCTCGCAGAACCATTCTCGTCCCACGAGAGATCACTGCCTCCCGCCATTCTTCTCTCCCCCGGGGTAAGTGTTTTACAAAACGGTGGGATTCGAGGTTAGCTTCATCCATCACATAAAGCCCGTAACGGTCGCACAGCTCATAAAAATAAGGGTGGTTAGGATAATGGGCAGTCCGGACCGCGTTGATATTAAACTCTTTCAAGAGTTTCACTTGAGCTTCCATGGATTCCCGGGTGAGTGTATAACCTGTTCTGGGATCGAACTCATGCCGGTTGACACCTTTGATCAAAATGGGCCTGCCGTTCAGCAGGATCTGTCGATCGATAATCTCTACTACTCGAAAGCCAAATTCAGCCGGGATCACTTCCTTGGAATTCCCTTTCCCGTCTTCCAGGCTGAGTAAAACCGTATATAACACGGGGTCCTCTGCTGACCATTTGGCAGGGTTTTTTATAGGTTCCACGATGCTGATCTTTTTACTGGAATCAGGCCAACTTTCAATCTTTTCCCGACGTAAAAAAACAAGATTCCCTTGTGGATCGATCAGCTCCACAACCAGACAAAATTCATGATCGGCAGGATCGACCGAAAAGAGTGTCACGTCCGCCATCAATCTGGCATCTAGATAATCGGGGTCAAATTCACACCTGACATAAAAGTCTTCTATCCGTGTGGATGGGGTTGTATAAAGGTATACATCACGGAAGATGCCATTCAGGAACCACATATCCTGATCTTCCAGATAGCTGCCATCGCAGAATCGGTAAACCAGGGCTGAGATCAAGTTCTCTCCAGGAAGCAGGAAGTCAGTAATTTCGAACTCGGCTGGCAGCCTGGAATCCTGGCTGTAGCCAATCTCTTTCCCGTTGATCCAGACTTGTAAAGCTGATTGGACTGCGCCAAAGTGGAGGAAAACTGGCTGTCCCAACCAATTCGGGGGGAGAGTAAAAGTTTTTCTGTATCTTCCCAGGCTGTTTCGTTCCGAATCAATCCGGGGAGGTTGTTTTTCATCTATACCGGGGGGGAGCCCAATATTCCGGTAATGGGGATGGCCATACCCCTGCATCTGCCAGGTACCCGGGACTTCGATCTCATCCCATTCCCGGTCATCAAACTCCAACCCATAAAAATCCCCCGGGTTTTCAGGAGTAGAAGAGGTCCAGTGGAATTTCCAGGCTCCATTTAATGAGATATACCGGTCGGAGGACTTTTCTGCCAAAGCATCATTTCTGCTGCTGTAGCGGACGGCCTCGGCAGTCATGGGACGCCGATTGATTTCATATACAGATGGGTCTTCCCAAAATCTATCAGCTGGACCGAGATCTTTCCTATTTGACTTCAAAATTCTCTCCTGGCTTAATCCTATCGCCCTGGTATTTTTTGATTCTATCCCCTCTTTAAATGGAACACAAGTGATAGAAACCCTGCAAATCCGATCAGGATCAAAATCCCAAACTTTCCTATTGGCGGACGATACGATATCCAGATAATTTATGCAATTTCTATCTTTCACCAGGGCTAATGAGACCTACAAACAAACTTAATACCAAATGGTAGCCGGGGGCAGATCACCAAGACGGCCTCAAACCTCTCTGCCAGCACAGGCGTTGCCAGCATCGCCAACCGGCCGATTGCTGAAAAGTGGGTGTCAGCAGGGTCGCTCTTTTCCCCCATTTTGGAGGCATGGGATACCATGAGAAATAATTGTGAATTAATTCGGGTGATCGGCTCAGTACCGGGCGCAATGATCTTCTTTTTCATTGGCGGCGGTCTGTCAATGGTCCGGGCCAACCAGGATGCTGTCACCTGGATCACCTGGTTCTTCCCCTACAGCTAAGCTGTAAACTCCATCCACGACGATGTTCTTATTAACACCTGCCGGTGGACTTCATGCCAGTTCTATTGAAGCTGTCGGGGATAACTGTAATAGCGATCGTTTTCAGGAGCCTGGTTCTTGCGCAGAAGTTGAGAAAACCAGGATGAGTTGTGGATATGAATCATAAGCGCCCGGATCACTCCGGGCGCCCAATTGAAACTTTCAGCGGGTTTTTATGGGGATCTTTTTGATTTTGGCAATCTCTGCCTTGGGTAAAGTCAATTTCAAAATACCATCGGCAACTACGGCATCAATTTTATCCTGGTTAATTTCTCTTGTCAGTCTGAATTGGCGTCTGAAATCACCTGGAATATATTCACTATAGGTGACGGATAACCCCTCATAGACCGGCGTGTTCGCAAAGGCTTCAATGGTAAGGATATTTTTATCGAGTGTAATTTCGATTGAATCCCGATTTACTCCCGGGAGATCTGCCACAATTACAATCCCCTGCTCATTCTCATAAATATCTGTTTTTGGGATAAAACACTGCCGCTCTCTGGTGCGTTCAAGGTCTTCAGTCTGGACCATTTCTTGTTCAGTTACTTGCATGGTCTTCTGTTCGTTTTTTTTCATGGTATTACCTCCATAGATCTGGCATCCCTCTTTCAGGTGGTTTTGACTGCTATCTTTTTAGGTTTATCGGCTTCCGCTCTCGTTAAGGAAATTTCCAGGATGCCATCCTTAAAGATCGCTTCTACTTTTGAAGTATCCACCATAAAAGGAAGCTGGATTGTTCTTGTGAACTTACCATGGCTGCGCTCCTTGCGATGGAATTGGATTTCACCTTCTGTTTCTTCAAGATGGCGCTCCCCGGAAAGGACAAGCTGATCAGCTGAAATATTGATCTCAATATCTTCTGCTTTCAGTCCCGGCAGTTCCGAGGTCACAATCTGACGATCCTCACTGGCCCAGATATTTACTGCTGGAAAACCAAGTGGGGATAAAGGGCGCGAATCGAATGCTGAACCCATGAGGTTGTTCATCTCCCTCTGGAGCTGATCCATTTCACGCCATATAGTTGGCATTCTAAATCTGCGATACATAGCATGTACCTCCTTCTCAGATCTAAATATATTTACTTAAGGATAGGATATGAAAATAATGTAAAAAAAGTGTATATGGAAAATTAAAAAAATATAAATAATCTGTGGACTGAAAATTACAGACACGGAGATGGACTGAACATCTGGTATATTTGTAATTAGCATTAATGGACGCCGTTCCAATTTCCTGATAACGGTTCATCAATTTTATTCGTTGAGGTAACTCATGTTGCGATGGCTGCAGAATTTTCCCCATTTTCTTGAGATTGTCTATAACTTATTTGAGGTTGGCCTGACCCCGCTCAAGCGCTGGTTCAAGCCAGGCGGCAGGGCAGAGCCGCTAGTGATCGCTGTCGAAAAAGCAGGCAAAGGCGCAGTCTTCAACTGCAAAATGTGCGGTCAGTGTATTCTGCACAGCACCGGTATGACCTGCCCGATGAATTGTCCTAAACATCTGCGCAACGGGCCATGCGGAGGGGTGCGGATTAATGGAAACTGTGAAGTCAAGCCAGAAATGGTTTGTGTCTGGGTGGAGGCTTATCGACGCTCACTTAACATGCCCCTCTATGGTCACCAGTTTGCCTCGCTTCAACCCCCCATGAATAATCAGCTGAAAGGGACCTCTTCCTGGATCAACATGTTCCATGGTCTGGATCTTGATCTGCCAGCCGGCTGGACTTCCACCCTGGATGTCCCCGTAAACTTCATCAAGGAGGATCATCTTGATGATAGAAAATAAATCTCCCTGCAGTAAATTGGAAGAAATCCTCAGAGCAGGTTATTTTGCGGTTACTTCGGAATTAAACCCACCGGACAGCGCTGATCCAGAGGATGTTTATAAAGCCGCCCGTGTGCTGGCAGAGGTATGTGACGGGATCAATGCAGTAGATGCCTCCGGTGCAAACTGCCACATTTCCAGTGTGGCAATGTGTGCCCTTCTGACCCGGGCTGGATACGAACCAGTCTATCAAGTGACCTGCAGGGACCGGAACCGGATCGCAATTCAAGGAGACATGCTGGGCGCTGCTGCAATGGGCGTTTTGAATGTGCTCTGCTTAACAGGCGATGATATCACCGCAGGAGATCAGCCCGAAGCCAAAAGGGTCTTTGATTTTGATTCCATCCAGCTTTTGCGCACAGCCCGGACAATGCGCGATCAGGGAGTATTCTTAAGCGGACGGGAAATCAGTACCCCTCCTTGCTTTTTCCTGGGTGCCGCAGCCAATCCTTTTGTACCTCCCTATGAATGGCGCCCACAACGGCTCGCAAAAAAGATCGCCGCTGGCGCTCAGTTCATCCAGACCCAGTATTGTTTTGATCTTGCCCGCTTCAAAGAATATATGATCCAGGTTCGGGATTTGGGGTTGGATAAACAAGCCTTCATCCTGGCAGGTGTTGGGCCGCTGAAATCTGCCGGGGCAGCCGAATTCATGCGAACGAAAGTCCCCGGTGTTGTCATTCCGGACAAGATCGTTGATCGATTAAAAAAGACTCCTAGAGAAAAACAACAGCAAGAGGGAAAGCAGATCTGCATCGAACTCATCGAACAGATCCGGGAGATCGAAGGCATTGCCGGCGTGCACATTATGGCCTACCGCCAGGAAGAGCTGGTTGCAGAAATTGTGGAAAAGGCTGGCTTACTTCCCAGGCCGATTAGTTAATAAATCACAGTAAGTGAGGATTGGATGAGGGCATTCTTTGAAATTTCAGGATTGAATATATACCTCCAAATTGGGGTCACCATTATTTCGATTGCTGTCCATCTTATTGCTACCAGGAAGAAAGTTCGCTCGGAATCCCTGATAGAGATCATCAGCATTTATACATTTGGTTTAGCGGGTTGGTTCTCGATCATCAGCGGCTTGTTTGGGCACATCATTTATGCTGATCAGGTCGCCGCCGGGATAGGCTGGCCGCTTAACAGTGGTTTCCAAATGGAACTTGCCTTTGCAGCCATTGGCATCGGGCTGGTTGGTTTCCTGGGCTTCTGGATCCGGTCCTTCTGGCTGCCGTTCATCATCGCCAAGACCACATTTATGTGGGGAGCTGGTTTTACGCATATCCTCCATATGGTTCAGGAAAACAACTTCTCTCCCAGCAATACCGGCATTGTCCTCTATTGGGACATCCTGCTGCCGTTTTTCTTGATCGCTTTATATTTTCTATATCGACGAGACCAAACTAAATAACAAAAAGACGCTCATATGAGCGTCTTTTTGTTGAGTAGCGGGGAGTGGATTCGAACCACTGACCTCCGGGTTATGAGCCCGACGAGCTGCCACTGCTCTACCCCGCGTTATTGATGGATTGCGATTATAGCACGCCCAAAATCTCCGGTCAAGGTTTGGTGGAAAAAAACAGCTCCCACCAGATTCGGAACAGATTTTCCGGTTCCGGTGTTATCGTGGAAAATAATACAGGCGCTTCGGGAGTGCCTTCTAAGGGCACGATTGCCACCCGGTGATCCCCTTCACGGATCCATTTGCGTTGATTGTAGGCCCACTCTTCCACAGCTGCGTCAGAACCAGCCCGCACAACCTCCGTTGCCAGGGCACCAGTAGTCGCAGTCAGGGCAGATTTGGTCAGTTGGGATTTTTCAAACTCGTCAGTCAGCCGGTTTAAATCAGCAATCCGGGCGCCAAAGGCAATCATCCAGATCACGATCAACACCAGAAAACCTATCAGTAAAACTGTCCTGCCCTTTTTGAGATCCATATCTTTATCTTAACGCACAAATCTATCAGTCGCAATATAGGAATAGCTGCAAGTTTGTTGCCAGTTGAATTTTCGTGTAAGAAGTCCATAAAAAGGACTTCCTCCCTGATTAATTCTCCTATTTGATGATCTTATTCAGTTCTTCAACATCATCCTTATTAACAATGATCGTCAAGAAATCATTGGGAGAGATCAACGTAGACCCATGCGGGATCACACTCCTGCCACCTTGTTTAATTGAAACCAGTAAACTGTCCTCCGGCAGCAAGCCGGCAATTTCACTGACATTTTTTCCGGCAATAGCTGATTTGTCATTTACCAGCAGATGGATTACTTCAAAGTGGTCTTCCATCTCAAGTTGTTTCACCCGATGAGTTATCTCTGACCGCCGGGTTAACGCCACATGATAAGCCCGGATGATATTTTGTCTTCTAACCAAGCCCAGGATTTTTCCGGGGTCATCCCGGGAAACAACAGGAAGGCGGCCTAATCCGCGTGATCCCATCCTGTATAATGCCTGTCCAATAGTTTCGTCCGCATATGTGAATAACAGGTCAGCCCTCTTGGTTGCGAGGTCCCGGACAAAAGTTTTATCCAGGTTGAGGTTGGATGAAATGGCATTCCGCAGGTCACTAACCGTAATAATACCGAACAGTTTACCCTCTTCATCCAAAACAACGGCACCATGGCTGTAACTTTTATTCAGCAAAATTGACAAATTACTTATGGTGTCATTCATAGAGATGATCGTAAAATCATGGCTCATTACTTCCTGGACCAAAACACCTTCCAGAATATCAACATCCCTGCCCCTGTTAAGGTGAACACCTCTCCTGGATAATTTCAGGGTATAGATCGATTCTCCTTTCAGCAGCTGTTGCGATATTATCGTGGTGATAACAACAGTCAACATCAGGGGAAGAATTATCCGGTAGTCACCAGTCAACTCAAAAAGGATGATCACGGCGGTGATTGGTGCATGAGCTGCTGCCGTAAAGGTTGCGGCCATGCCAATTAACGCATAAGCTCCCGGTGGGGCAATGATAGTCGGGAAGATCATCCGGATTCCCAACTCAAAGACTGTTCCCAGCATGGCCCCCATAAATAATGAGGGGGCAAATACACCACCTGATCCTCCAGAACCTAAGGTCAGGATAGTTGCGATAAGTTTCAGGAACAGGAGAGAAAGAGCCACGCCCAATACAAGTTTTCCAGCCAGGGCACTCTCGATCACATCGTAACCAACATTAAAAATCTGAGGCAAACCTTCCCATTCTACACCGGTAATGCTCGGATACAAGAGGGCCAATCCCCCCAATAATATTCCCCCTATCATTGGTTTTAACCATTCTGGAATGCTTTTCCAGTTACCAAATAAGTCCTCAGCCCAATATAATGATCGGACAAATAACACACCTAACAAAGCAGCCAGTATGCTTAACAGTGGGTAAAATGCGAACTCCCACAACGAGGTAATACCATATTCAACAGGGATCAAAAATGCCGGTATATCGCCAAAAACTGCCTGGCCGACAACACTGGCCGCTACAGATGAGATCACTACCTGGCTGAAGTGTTTTACACTGAATTCTCCCAGAATGACCTCAAGCGCAAAGATAACACCCGCGATGGGCGCATTAAATGTCGCAGCAATACCTCCAGCTGCGCCACAAGCCACCAGGATGCGAACTTTGTCATCGGACATATGTAACCTTTGACCGATGGTTGATCCAATGGAACTGCCTATTTGAACAATTGGACCCTCACGCCCTACTGATCCACCACTTCCGATGGATATGGCAGAGGCAAGCGATTTAACCAACGCCACAACAGGGCGGATCTTTCCGCCGCGGAGCGCCACGGCTTCCATGACTTCTGGAACGCCATGCCCCTTGGCCTCCTGGGCGAAATTATAGATCAGCAGGCCAACAATCAGACCGCCAATCGCGGGCACAACAACCACATTCAATTTACCCAGAGACGGGGCTATCTTGGGCATCCATGTATACCCAATGAACTCTACAAAATCTATCAGATATCTGAAAATGACTGCTCCAGCGCCCGTGCTCAAACCTATCAGGAGCGCAATCACGATGCTGCTGATATTTGATGATCGATAAAATTTTTCAAAATTCTTTTTCATAGGATCAATACCCGATTTTCAATTAATTTCATCCTCTCATTATATACTTTTCAATATTGGATTCCAGTGTATCGATGGTCAAGAAGTTGATCATCATTAAATTACCTCTGTCAAAACAGAAAAAACCGATCCCTTTGAAAATGGACCGGTTTGATGAATATGTGTGCCGAAGGTGGGAGTCGAACCCACATGGGAGTAAATCCCACTACGCCCTGAACGTAGCGCGTCTGCCTGTTCCGCCACTTCGGCAATTTTTTCCTTGCAGGGGCAATTTTACCCCGAGTTACCAGTTTGTCAACCTTCCAGATCCCGTTGAAAAAATGGGTATTTTTTTTGGATTTCTACAAGAGAGTGATTGTACTCTCGAAAGGGAACCCGTGCTATAATTCATAAAGGTGTGCCATATGACTCTATTTCAAACAGGAACCAATCCAGCTAACTTACCTCTCCCTTTCCTGGGTTATTCACTACTGATTATTCTAATCTGTGCAACCACCCTGGTAAAAGTATTCCGTACTTGGCAAAAAGGAAGGTTTACCCAGGGTTGGCGTATGATCCAGATCATTCTTGGTTTGGTTCTACTACGCCTTATTCTCTTTGTTTTCAGCTATTTTTCATACCAAATTAACCAACAATTTACTGCTTCACTCATGATCCTTGATCAGGCGGCGTCTCTGTTAGGGATTATCATGATTGTCTGGCTTTGGAATTTCCCGGAACCCAGCAGGGAAATTGATCCTGTTGTGTTATTTTCAATCGCATTGGTGCTCGCGATAGTACTGGGGCAGCAATTTATCATGCCGTCACTGATGGAAGGATTCACAGGTACCTTATCCTTCTGGCAGGGAGTGTCAATTATCACCCTGGTGATCAGCCTGGGATTGATCTTGATCCGGAAACCAAATTTGTGGTCCTATGGTTTTTTCATGGGTGTGATCCTCTTAATTGGTGCCGTCCTGAGCCTGCTGACTGGAAACCTGGAGTCGATGCATTTGACCCAATTGGTTGCCTATCCTTTATTGCTGCTGCTGGCTGATCGTTTCCGAATAGGGGAACCTGTAGTTGAACCCAGGGAAGAAGATGATCTTGTACGCAAGCAGGTTAGTGTAGAATACAACATCCTTGAATTAATTCAGCGTCTATTTGATGATACTGACCCGGTAGGCATACTCTACAAAATCGCCCAATCAACCGCCTACCTGATCCTGGCAGATCTAGCTTTGGTTATTGATACCCCGGATGAACATGGCAAAATTCGCATAATCGCCGGTTATGACCTGATCCGGGAAGAACCACTGCAAGCCCTGACTCTGGAAAGCAAAAGCATACCCCTGCTGTCAAACTACATCCAGCGCGGAAAAATGCTTCACATTCCAGCCAGCAGCACCTCAAGGGACCTTTCCCACCTGTCAAAAATGCTTCAATTAAGCAGGCCGGGACATTTATTGGCATCACCTGTCTATGTGGCAGGAGCTAACAAGACCATTGGTGTTGTGCTCTTTTCCCCGTTTTCTAATCGCCCCTGGACTAAAGATGATCAAGAATATATCAGTCTCTTATGTAAATTATTCGAATCAGCATTCAGCCACCATTTAGTTTCACAGAATGGCGAATCTGACAGCGTGAAAAACACTATCCGGGACCTATCTTCGAAACTCACTTTGCTTTCCCAGGAAAAAAGCAATCTGAAAGAAGATCAAGCAATTTTAAATAAGGACCACCAAAACTTGTTAATGGATTTTGATAGCATGAGGGCAAAATACGACCATGTCCTTGGTTGGGGAAATGCACTCAAGCGCCATTTAGCCATGCTGGTGGACTTATCAGCGAAGGATTCTACTGAGTCCCTAAAAAAATATGTTGGTGTTATTGACAAAGAATTACAGCAATTGATGGGTGAGGAAAAACCTTCAGAAGCAATAAAAGCTCCTATTCGGAAAGTAGATAAAAGCATGGAAACAGAGGAGCTGGATCCAAACACTATTCAACCTGCAATTCTGAACAAAGCCATTCAAAGCTGCCTTGATGCCGCGCAATCTGAGATCGAGGAAAAGAACCTCGTTACAAATCTGGAGATTCCCGAAAATCCTCCCCTTCTAAAGATGAGCCATGCCCTTTTCACAGAAATCTTCTCGTTCCTGGTGGCCAACGCCATCGAAGATAACAAATCAGGTGGTGAAATCCAGATCCGAACCCAGGTCTATAAAGAAGACTCCACCCAGCATTTTGCCCACATTAAAATCAGTGACCAAGGCAAAGGTTACCATCCGGATGATGTCGCTGATGTGTTAAATGACCACCTGACAACTGACCAACAAGAAAAACTCAGCCAGGTTATGACTAATCTGTATGTCACCAAGAACCTCGTTGAAAACGAAGGGGGTCGGATGTGGGTGGAGAGCAAACCGGGCGCCGGCACTACTGTAAGTCTACTGCTTGCATTCCTCTAGGAATTTCCCCCAGAAATGATCAAAATGGTACAAATCTTGCTACCTATGATATTAGTTGAATCGGGCAGGAATCCGCTACCCATATCTGAGAGAAGTTGGACAAGATTAGATAACAGGGCAGATTGGTCATTTAACTGATGATCTATTGACATAAAAAGGCCAGTCTTCAAGGAACCCGATCAAAAAGACTATGCTAAAGAATAAACGATACTTGATCTTCATTATTGGCTTTATCATCCTTGGGCTTGTGATCCTTGGACTGCAGCTTCTGGGCGGTTTACCAACTTCAAGGGCTTCAAACCAGGGTATTGTACCTTTTGGATCCACACCAACGCCAACCGCTTTCCAACCACAGGAATCAACGCCAACCTACTATCCAACGGATTATCCCACCCCTACTCCCACACTTACACCTACTCCGGTTCAGGTTGTGCCCATCAGCAATACCAGAGGGGTAGACCCGATATCTCAGCCGGACCATCAGATCAATATCTTATTACTGGGCTCTGATCAAAGATATAAAGGCTCGATCGGAAGAACTGATACCATCATCCTGTTAACGATCAACACTGAAGAAGGAACTGTGAATGTTACCTCCTTCCCCCGGGATCTGTACATCTATATTCCCCGTTGGACAAATCAGCGCATCAACACTGCCTTCGCTCATGGAGGTTTCCCTCTCATGCAGGAAACGATGCTGCATAATTTTGGTTTTAAACCAGATTATTATCTCTTGGTCAACCTGTGGGCCTTTGAATATTTTGTAAATGATCTTGGTGGAATCTTTGTCGATGTACCCCGGACTATTTGTGATGATAAATGGGGCCATGGATTATCACACTGTGTTTATCCTGGCAGGCAACATTTTTATGGCCAGGAAGCGCTCTGGTATGTTCGTTCTCGGGTCACAACCAATGATTTTGACCGCAATTATCGCCAGCAGCTGGTACTAAGTGCCATGCTGGACCGTTTCATCTCATTGGATACTGTGTCCAAAATCCCCCAGCTATACAATACTTATGTGAACAACGTCACCACAAATCTTGATCTCCCAACAATTCTTTCCCTGTCGCCAACAGCATTGAAGTTGACAGACAAGTCCCGGATCAGCCAATACTTCATCACCGAGTCTGTCATCACCAACTGGATCACTCCCGCGGGTGCCCAGGTATTGCTGCCTAATTTTCCGTTGATCCGCAATATATTAACTAAAGCGCTGAATGCTCCCTAGAATGCCCCATGGGATACTGTTTAGGAGCATGGCAAGAAGTATAAATAACTGCAAATCGGTACTAACAGAATAACTTATAAGTGAGGAACTTCTATGTTAACTGGAAAAGGAATGTTCATCTGGAAGATCCAGAACTGCCATAATGGCAGCGTTAGCGAAATAACCAGGAAAGCCGTCGCAGCCAATTACAGCCATGTTCTGATCAAAATCGCCAACGGCATCTATAGTTATAATTACGATTGGGAAAAGAATATCGACCTGGTACCACCATTATCTGCTGCCCTTAAGAGCGAGGGGATCCAGGTCTGGGGCTGGCATTATCTCTTTGGTGATCAGCCAGGACAGGAAGCGCAGAAAGCTATCAGCCGTATTCGTCAATTAGGTGTGGATGGGTATGTGTTGGACGCGGAGGGGCATTATAAAGGCAAATATACCTCAGCAACAACTTTCATGAACCAGCTGACAGCATCCATCACGGATATTCCAATCGCCCTTAGCTCTTACCGATATCCTTCCTACCATCCCCAGCTCCCCTGGAATGAGTTCCTCAAAAAAGTCGATCTTAATATGCCCCAGGTTTACTGGATGTTTGGTACCAATCCAGGTGCCCAGCTTAAAAAGAGTGTTACAGAGTTCCAGAACATGAAATATACCCCGCCGATTTTTCCTACCGGAGCTGCATTCACAGAATACGGCTGGACACCAACATTATCAGAAGTTAGAGAATTCATGCGGAAGGCCAAAGATATGAAGATGGCTGGTTTTAATATGTGGGAATGGGGAAGCCTGCACAATTACCTGCCAGCGGAATATTACCGGACAATAAGGGATTTCGAATGGGATAGCGGGCCAACCCCACCCAAGGATATCGCCGAGTTATTCATCGATGCGCTAAACGCTCATGATGCAGAAAAAGTGAAAACACTATACAGAACTGATGCTGTACATATCACCAACGAAAGAACTGTCCAGGGTCAGGTAGCTATAAAGAGCTGGTTCAATACGATTTTCAGTGAGATTCTACCCGGGGCGACCTTCACATTGGCCGGGTACAGTGGTGAAGGAAGTACCCGCCAGATCAACTGGACAGCCAACTCCTCTGCGGGAAACGTACAGAATGGCAGTGACACCCTGGGCCTGATAGACGGAAAGATCGCCTATCATTTCTCGGAATTTTCAGTCAGCAAATAGATACTGGCAGATTGCCAGAGCAATTAATCTTCAGAGATCGGGCGGATCATTTCCCACGGAATCGTTAACAAAGTGGCCCGGTCATCTTCTTTCATTTCAACAACCTCTTTGCCTTTTTGAGCTACCCTGGTCTGCAGGGGAGCATCATCCAATCGTGTTGATTTAGGCGCGAACTTCTCCAGGTGCACAGTCACTCGCATGGTGCCTTTTCCTGCTGTCATTCCAGCCAGGCTCTCATCCTCAGGGATTTTCCAGGCAATGACTCCTTTTCCATACCTTCCCTGGATTGGGAAATCCTCCACTTTTACCCGTTTCGCCCTGCCTGAAGATGTCAGGAAATAGAGTTCCCCTTTCTTTGGCAGTGTTTCCATGCCGATGATCCGATCTCCCTCGGAAAGTTTCATTCCATTTACACCCGCAGCCACCAATCCCATGGACCGAATATCATCATCCTGGAACCGGATTGCCATACCCTGACTGGTTGCCAGGAAAATATCCCTGCTGCCATCACTGAGGCGGATTGAGACAAGGCGGTCATTTTCATGGACTTTGACCAGGGTAAAAAGATGAGCTGATGGTCCTGGTAATTCAGCGATCTCACTTTTCTTCAACATACTTTGCTCTGTTACCGTGACGACGTGCCAGTTTTCCCCCCGATCCTCTTTAGGTGGTAATCCAAACACGGATCCCAATTTTACATCTTTACTAAATGGTGTCAGCATCGAAAAATGCGTACCCTGGCTGGGTTTCACCGCTTCAGGAACTGAATGTGCTGATATAGCAGCCGCTTCACCTTCTTCGGATACCAGGAAAAGAGTATCACGAGTATTTACCCTAACCAACCAGTCAGGCACATCCCAACCACTGGGACGGGGGGGATCATCCCCTTGAGTTCGGGAGATAAGTCCGTCCCGATTGATCATCACCCAAACTTTTTCGGATGGGGTCAAATGAGTAAGCTGCATCGGCGCTGCTTCCAGGCCGCCCTCCACCATCGCTATCTGAGTCCTGCGGGCATCGTTGAATTTTTCTTTGATATCCTGGAGTGAAAGGGAAACAACCTCCCGCATCATTTTAGGAGATTTTAATAAGGTGGTGAGTTCCTTGATTTTCTTCTGGATTGTTTTTAGTTCATCTTCGATCTTCTTGCGTTCCAACCCTGCCAAGCGGCGTAATGGCATATCCAGGATCGCCTGGGCCTGGATATCAGTCAGCGAGAATTCACGCATCAGGTTATTTTTGGCAGTCTGAGCTGAGCGGGAATTCCTGATGGTATCTATCACAGCATCCAAGTTGTCCAACGCTGTCGTCAAACCCAC
This sequence comes from uncultured Chloroflexia bacterium, assembly GCA_963695575.1. Taxonomy (GTDB): domain Bacteria; phylum Chloroflexota; class Anaerolineae; order Anaerolineales; family UBA11858; genus B10-G9. The sequence continues at coordinate 148,144 of CAVOGS010000018.1, read as the reverse complement.
CAGGATATGTTCTCGGTCCTGAGCTTTCTCAAGATCGTACCGGCTGCGGCGTTTTATGACATCGAGTCTATGCTCTAGATAAACTTGAAGAGCCCCTTTCAAATTCAGCAGTTTTGGTTCGTCATTCACAAGAGCCAGAATGATAATACTGAAGGTGTTTTCGAGGGTCGAGCGCTTGAATAGGGATTCAAGAACCTCTTCCGGTTGGGCTGATTTCGATAATTCGATCACAATTCGCATGCCCTGCCGATCGGATTCATCCCTCAGGTCTGAAATACCCTCTAATTCCTCATCCCGAACCAGCTTGGCGATCCTCTCAAGAACGGTAACCTTCTTGGTCATGTAGGGGATCTCAGTGATCACAATCCTGTTCCTGCCCCGAGACATTTCTTCCACAGCGGCTTTAGCGCGGACACGGACTTTGCCCCGCCCAGAGCCATAAGCGCTCTTTAATCCGCTGCGGCGCTTATCTTCAATGATCACACCACCAGTGGGAAAATCCGGACCCTGGATGAATTGCGTCAGTTCTTCGACAGTGATCTTATCCAACGACTTCCAATTCTTCAGCATAAAATCCAGGGCATCAACGACTTCCCCGAGGTTATGCGGGGGAATACTGGTAGACATACCTACTGCGATCCCGGTGACCCCATTAACCAGCAGGTTGGGGAAAGAACCTGGCAAGACACCCGGCTCTTGAAGGGTTCCGTCAAAATTCTGCCGAAATTCTACCGTCTCCTTATCCAGATCATCGAGCATCAAGTTTGCTGTTGCAGCCATGCGCGCTTCCGTATAGCGCATCGCCGCCGGAGAATCACCATCAATGGAACCGTAGTTACCCTGACCATCGATCAAAGGATATCGCATGGAAAAATCCTGGGCCATTCGGGCCATGGATTCATATACAGCCATATCTCCATGGGGATGATACTTACCAAGCACTTCACCAACAATTCGGGCTGATTTTTTATATGCAGAATCGGGCCCCATATTCATGTCGTGCATGGCATACAGAATTCGGCGATGAACTGGCTTTAAACCATCCCTGGCATCCGGCAGAGCCCTGGATACAATCACGCTCATCGCGTAATCCAGGTACGCCTGCTGCATCTCATCGTCTATATCAATTGATCGAACCAAACCTACATCCATAGTTCCTCCAACAACAACACAACACGGAATACGATGAACCCAGTGTTATATCCACGTCTCGTATTCCGCATTATTTCCACTTTCATTATATTCAGGGAATTAGCCGAAGAGCATTATAACATGAATTAGCGGGATGCTTTTTTGACTTACCCCAAAGGGGGAGGTGCATTAAATAAAAAGGATACGGTTTCCTTAGATGAAACCGTATCCTTAATTTCATAGATGGTCAAGCTCTTAACTTTCTTTAACAACCTCGTTTTCTAGATCTTCCACCACTGTATCTTCACTGATCTCAGCCAGATCGAGATCCGTTTCGACAGTTTCCATTTCTACGCCCTCTTCCTCTTCTTCGACCAATTCATCTTCTGGTGCAAAAGGTCCGCGTATGAATCCGGTACCGGCAGGAATCAGTTTGCCGATGATCACGTTTTCCTTCAAACCAAACAGGGGATCTTCATCCCGATTGACAGCAGCTTGGGTAAGGATCTTGATAGTATGCTGGAAGGACGCAGCCGACAGGAATGAATCCGTATTCAAAGCTGCCTTGGTAATACCCAGGAGAACTTCGCTGTATTTCAGCGGGCGTTTTCCTTCCTTTAGCAGCTCTTCATTTTCTTGCATCACACCGATCCGGTTGGTTAGTTCCCTCGGCAGAACATCGGAATCACCGGAATCTGTCACATTCACGCGTGACATCATCTTTGCGATCACAATCTCAAAGTGTTTATCGTGAATATTCTGGCCCTGGGAGCGATATACTGTCTGGACTTCAGAAAGCATATATTTCTGGCAGGCTTCTCGCCCACTGATGCGCAGGATATCATGGGTATTCAACGATCCTTCTGTCAGTCGTTGGGCTGGTTCGACTATTTCGCCTTCCTCGACTGCCAGGCGGGCATTGCTGGGAATCTCATAATACTTTTCTTCCCTGACCTCATAAGAAACGATTATATTCCTCTTCTCAATCCGGACTCGGCCACTATTCTTTGCCAGGAGTTGATTATCTGCATCCAGAGAGGCGATCACATCACCTTCTTCAACTTTATCCTCATCTTTTACGCGCTTTCGCCAGCTTTTTTCCAACTCATAAGTATCGCTGATCATTTCGCTGTGAGTGACCCGCACGACGCGCATATCGCTGTAGCGGTCAGATTTTTCAATGCTGACCCTACCAGCGATCTCTGTCAGTACAGCTTCACCTTTAGGTGCTTTACGGGCTTCAAATAACTCTTCAACCCTGGGCAAACCGGTTGTGATGTCACTAGCGGCTGCCACACCACCGGTATGGAAGGTCCGCAGCGTCAGCTGCGTACCAGGCTCACCAATCGATTGAGCAGCAACAATACCAACTGTTGCACCTTTCTCTACCGGCGCTCCCCGACCCAGGTCAAGACCATAACATTTACCGCAAATGCCATATTCAAGTGAGCAGGTCAGCGGTGAGAATACCCGCACCGCTTCAACATTGGATCTTTGGATCTTGCGGGCGATTTCTCTTGTGACCAGTGTATCCTTTTCGACCAGAATTTCGCCAGTCTCAAGATCTACCACATGACCAGCCAAAACGCGGCTGAAGACGCGGTCCTGTAAGGTCTGTCCGGCAATATCGTCCGAACGTTCCAGTAATATTGAATCTAAAGTACCGCAGTCCTCTGAATTGACGATGGCATCCTGGGATACATCGACCAGACGCCTGGTCAGATAACCGGCATCCGCGGTTCGCAGAGCTGTATCAGCCAGACCTTTCCGGGCACCATGGCTGGAGATGAAATACTCCAAAGCAGTCAAGCCTTCGCGGAAGCTAGAACGAATGGGAAGAGGGATGATCTGACCAGAAGGATCAGCCATCAATCCACGCATACCTGCCAGCTGGGAAACTGGACCAAAGCCACCTTTTGTGGCCCCCGACACAGCCATGACGGCCATGTTGCCGTGGGGATCCATGTTGGCTTTAACTGCGTCTCCAACCAAAGAAGTGGTCTTCTGCCAGATATCGATCACCCGGTCATCCTGTTCCTGAGATGTCAATAATCCTCGTCTGAAGCTGCGTTCGACAACGCCAACCCTTTCCAGGGCATCGGCTACGATGGCTTCTTTTTCAGGTGGAATTTGCAGGTCCGCGACGGCAATAGAATAACCTGATTTGGTTGCATATTCAAACCCCAGGTCTTTGATCTTGTCAGCTGCCCGGGTAGTTGCGTCATTATCACAATATTCGTAGATTTCACTGATCAGGTCCTTAACATCACCTTTCACCAAGGACCAGTTCACAAACTGGACTTCATAAGGAAGGGCCTGGTTAAAGATGGTGCGCCCAACAGTGGTCTCAATAACCCGTTCCTCAGGGGCATCCATCCGTTCCCCATCTTCGTCATACCAGGTTTCCGTCAGCAATTTGATCTTGGTTGGGACTTTTACCTGATCGAGATGATAAGCCGTTTCCACTTCAATCATGGTTGAGAATATCCGGCCATCACCGGGATAAGGTCGTTCATCATCACGGGTTAGGAAATACACACCCAGAACCATATCTTTGGAGGGAGCGATAATAGGTTCGCCGTTGGCGGGTTTAAGCAGGTTTTTTGTGGAGAGCATCAGCTCCCGGGCTTCTTTCACTGCCTTCTGCGAGAGCGGCACATGGACCGCCATCTGGTCGCCGTCAAAGTCAGCGTTGAATGCGGTGGTTACCAGGGGGTGTAACTGGATTGCGCTTCCTTCGATCAACTGCGGTTCAAATGCCTGAATACCAAGGCGGTGCAGGGTTGGAGCACGATTGAGAAGAACCGGGCGGCTTTTGACAGCTTCCTCCAGGGCTTCCCATACTTCCGGCCTGTTACGTTCGATTAATCGCTTGGCACCTTTAACATTAGTCGCGAATCCTCGTTTTTCAAGAATAGCAATCACAAAAGGCCTGAAAAGTTCCAGAGCCATTTTCTTAGGCAAACCACATTGGGACATTTCCAGCTTGGGACCGGACACGATCACAGAACGGCCGGAATAATCAACTCGTTTACCAAGCAGGTTCCTTCGGAAACGACCCTTTTTCCCTTTCAGCATATCGCTGAGGGATTTTAATTCCCTGCGCCCCCGGCGCGAAAGTGCTTTTCCGCGCTGAGAGTTGTCGATCAATGAGTCTACTGCTTCCTGGAGCATACGTTTTTCATTGCGCACAATCACATCCGGGGCGCCCAATTCCAGGAGGCGTTTCAGGCGGTTGTTGCGGTTGATCACCCGGCGGTATAAGTCGTTCAAGTCCGATGTGGCAAAACGGCCACCATCCAGCTGCACCATCGGGCGCAGATCAGGAGGAATAACCGGAAGCACGGTCAGGATCATCCACTCGGGCTGGTTTTCTGTGTTCTGGAAAGCATCCACAACCTTCAGACGTTTGATGGCTTTTTTCTTCTTTTGTTTGCTTCCAGTTGTTCTGATCTCGTTCCAGAGATCTTTGGAAAGAGCGTCAAGATCTAGGCGTTTGAGGATATCGTAAAATGCTTCGGCTCCCATCTCTGCCTGGAAGATCTGCCCCCAGCGGGATCGCAGTTCACGATATTCCGCTTCACCAAGGAAGGTCAGGGGTTGCAGGTTAAGGAGTTCCTCCCTTAAACGTTTGTATTCAGACTGGGCTGAGTCAATCGCCAGGCCCAGATTTTCGCGGAGATGGCTGATTTCCTTAGTAGTTTCTGCCCGTACCCTGGCCACATCCAGTTTGATGTGTTCCAGCTCGTTTTCCTTGGCTTCCTTGAGACTATCTTCAATTTCAGTCAGGCGCTGCTTGACAACATCCTGAATATTGGCTATGTGGGCTGTGCTGATCTTCTCACCCTTTTTTACGATAACAACATCCGTCTCAGGGAAGATCAAATTATCTTTAGCAGCTTCATCGACACTATCTTGAAGAGTCTTTTCCAGACGCTGACCCTGTTTGATCACTGGCTCCAGATCCGCTGCAATTTGTTCATCATAACGGGCATCGACATCAGCCTGTTGGGTTTCCAGTTCTTTCAGGCGGTCTTCCCGTTCGATTTCCTTAACTTTAATGCCCTCACTGAAATCCTCACCCACTTCTCCTTCTCCGGATGTAAAGCGAGTATCCAGCTGTTCCAGAGCTCGTTTACGTCCTTCTTCATCTACATGGGTGACAACATACTGGGCAAAATACAAAACCCGATCCAGGTCACGACGCGACATATCGAGCAAGCGGCCAAGAATGGATGGGATTCGGCGGGAAAACCACAGGTGCGCTACCGGGGCTGCTAACTCAATATGCCCCATGCGCTCCCTGCGGACCGCGGAACGTGTGACTTCAACACCGCATTTATCACAAACGATGCCTTTATAACGAATATTCTTGTATTTTCCACAATGACATTGGTAATCCCGGGTAGGACCAAAAATAGCCTCGCAGAACAGACCATCTTTTTCCGGGCGTAAACGCCGGTAGTTGATGGTTTCTGGTTCCAGGACTTCCCCGTAAGACCAACTGCGGATCATTTCTGGTGAAGCTATCCCGATTCGAAGTTTTTGTAACCCCTTAGTTTTCACTCGAAAGCCTCCTGTATGATCGCGATCTCAACCGCATAACCCTATAATCCCTCACGAGCCAAATCATCTTACCTGTTTTCCTCAATAATCACACTTATACCTGCCTGATAACTCCACTGAGAGATCAGTCAGTTAAATCCTTCGTGATAATCAATTGTGAGGTCTGTTTGTGTCCAAAAAACGGCACCGCCAGTCAGAACAGATGTTTTAGTACCAGCACGCACAAAAGCAAGCACAAAAGAGTACGCTCTTTAGCGCTCGCATCTTGGGAGGGGATTGATATTTAACATGCAACTGACTATTATACAGGTTGAATGGGGCTCAGTCAAGAGGTTATTCCCGCATTCTGGGCAATTCCACACACCCCAACCATCTCTGAGTATCCCCACTTTTTTACCTGCAAGGAAAGTCTACCACAAGAAAAGCCTTCTTTCCATCATTATCCTGTCTTGGTTCTCTTTTCCGGCCGGCGAATTGGAATGGCAAGGTTAAAAGTACTGCCTGCACCCAGTTCGCTGATTATCCAGGCATCACCACCATGGCGTTCGGCAATAGATTTAACAATCGCCAATCCCAGTCCGGTCCCGCCTTGTTTATCCTTTTCCCTGTTCTCCACCCTGTAAAACTTCTCAAACAGGCGTTGCTGGTCCACCGGGGATATACCTATTCCGTTATCTTTCACCTCAAAGATGATCTTTCCATCTTCCATCGTATAGCGGATCCAAACATCACCACCCTGTTGGTTGAAGTTGATCGCATTATCTACCAGATTCCTCAACGCTTGCTGAAGCAAGGCTTTGTCAGCTGATATAAAAGGAATGGTCTGATTGGGTGGCGAAACATGCAGTTTGATCTTTTTCTGGGAAGCTCTGATCTTAAATGAATCCGTTACCTCAGAGACAATATCCGGGGCTGAGATCATATCAAGCTTCAATCCAACTTCCGCCTCTATCCTGCCCAGATCCAGCAGGTTTTGAACGAGATGGGACATACTCTCTACGCCAGTAATGATCTTATGAACATAATTCTGCTGTTGTTCGTTCAATTCGCCCACCATCTCAAGCATGGTGGCATAACCCCGCATTAATGTTAGTGGGGAACGGAGGTCATGGCTGACCGTGGCAACAAAATCGGATTTAAGCTCATCCATTTCCTTAAGCTGGGAAATATCTCTCAGCACACAAACTCGACCCAATTGATGTTCACCCGAGATTACGGGGGACGCGGTCGCCAGGAATACCCGGCCATCTTTGAGTTTAACTTCTTTGGACGATCTCCCTCCCGAAGCGCCGTCAAGCAGCTCAATCAGCTCCTGCTGATCAGTTATTCCTTCAATCGATTCTCCAATCCCAAAATCGTCCTCAATGCCCAGCAACTTAGCTGCCACCGGATTGGTCAAGAGCAGTTTGTTCTGGTGGTCTAGCACAAGGATGGGGTCAGGAGTGGAAGCCAGGATCGCAGCCAATCTTTTCCGACCGATCTCAGCTTTACTAAAAAGTGAGGCGTTCGTGGCCGCTAAAGCTGCCTGTCCAGCCAGGGTGACGATATAACGAACTTCACTGTCTATGAATGTATGGGGTTCCAGGTATGCCAACCAGATGGCCCCGTAATATCCCTGTTCATGTTGCAGGGCCACGATCAGGATCGCTCCCGGTACCGGATCGTCCTCCCCCAGGTCGAGCAGCGGCATCCTTGCCGGATTGGATAACATAACCGGGGATCTCTGCCGGGCTAATTCCAGGATCTGAGGATCCAGGTAAGCAAAGGCCTCAGTATCTTCTCCCTGGCCAATGCTGGTCATTTCAGCACCTTCCGCCAATCCTTCTGGAAGAACATCCGCATCCAATACGATCCTGGCGGAACAAGCCCCAATCTCCAAAGCAGAAGACAGGATTGTGTCCACAGCATCTCCCATCTCCAGGGAAGATGCCACACCCTGGCTGACCGTGAGCAAGCGGTTGAGCTCAACCATGCGGTTCTTTAAACTCCGGCGCATTTTTTCAAATGCCCGCCGCAGCTGTCCAACCTCATCTACGCGCGGAGTCATGCGTAATGGATGATCCAATTCACCCTTGGTGATTCGATCTGCTTCTTCTGTCAGAACATGAAGTGAGTCTGCTACAGAACTGAGCCCGTAATACATGACAGCCATTGTGATCAGGGCGATCAACAGCACCACGCCGGATAATGGCGCAGCCAGGTCCAGGGCCAGTTGCTGGGCATTCACTGCCGGCATGGTAAGCATCACTGTCCAGGGTCGCCCTAACGCTGATCGGATATAAACCAGCTGGCGAGTTCCGTCAGCAGTGGTTTGTTTCGAAAACACCTCTTCATGGCGCAAATCGAAGCTCGGGAAGAAAACGCCAAAGAGACTCTCTTCTGAAGAATAGAGAACCCGGCCCTGTTCGTCCAGTAAATACCCAACACCCCCCAGCTCGTTAATTCCCTTAAGGTCACTGAGGATCGGCTGTGTAAAAGGATTTGACTCAAGGTCAACCAATCCAACCAATACGCCAGAGGTTCCTTCTTCCGGTGCTGAAATACTTCCCATAAAAGTGATGATTGTTTTATTTCCTATTCCAGGAGGCGGTGAGACATACACCTGCACTGGAACACCGTTAATGGCTGAAATCAGACCGGCCTGTAATTCTTCTGGAAAAGCCAGGTTATCTGTAATCTGATCGGGATAGGCGCTGATCAATTCTTTATTGGCGTCAAACACATAGAACTGGGAGAAGAATGGAATAGCCCGAAAGTTCTTCTTTAACACTTCATCCAGATCCTCCGGGGCAGCAAAATCAACCGCAAGATCGGTTGCATACTGACTGATCAAACTCTGCCCGGTATTAAAGAAGAAGGGGATTTTATTTGTCGTTGTCCGGGCAATATTTTCCAATTGAGCCTGAACCATTTTCTCCGCGGATTTTCCAGCTACAAACCAATTGACAAGCAGCAGGACCAGAACCAGCACCAGGGTCAGGGAGATGACATATTGAAGGAATCGGATTTTAATACTGCTTTCGGAAGGAGATGGTTTCAGTTTTGCTTTGATCCCATCTGCCCGGGGAAAAGCAATCAGCGCAAATTCCATTATCAAACCGGCTATGGCAAAACAGGCCGCTACAGCCACCACTCCCGATCGGGCGTTTGAGATTGCAAAATCCAGATTCTCCACAATTGATCCTGATGCCCAGAAAAATGCGCCCGCGATATTGATCAAGGAATGGAGGAAAGCAATCAATAAACTGGCCAGGAAGGGCCGCCGTAAAATACTGAAAAAAGCTGTCCGAAAACGCTGGCGGATCGCTACCGATACCAGCATCGCAAAAAAGGTGAATTCAATGACAGTGAAGGGGGAATGGGTATCCCAATAAGCCAGGCAGATGCCTGAGATCAATCCGACCATTGAGGCGCTGATCGGACCCAGGATCCAACCTGCGATCATTACCGGTAAGGCAGCCAGGATCATCAACCCGCCTCCGGTAGGTTCCAGAGACATAGTAGGGAGAGGTATTGCCCCCCATTCCGGCAGACGGACCCCCAGGAAAAGGGCTGTAATAGGAGCCAAAGTCAACAGTATGCCGAGCAGGAACCACTGCTGTTCCTTCATTTCCCGCTGGAACTCACGCCAATGCCAATTCCCGTAAACCAGTCCAGCCGCCATGATAATTAATGCGGCTATACCCAGCCTGGTTGAGGGCCAGATCATATAAGCAGGTGCATTAAATAGGGTAAGAATGAAGGGCATCATATCCCGGATCGTGTCGATTGCAACTGGTTGAAATCCATACTCGATTATAGCATGGTTCAACTCTCAAATTTCCCCCTAAGTTTTCTGGAAAGTTGTTTTTTTAACCCTCTGGTTCTGGAAAAACGACCTGCTCCCCTGCCAGGATCTTTTTATATTCCGCATACACACCCCGATAGTTTTCAGGAAGTAAAGCAGCCAACCTGGCCATGATGTAATCTGTATTCTGCTGGCGCATCAACCGGCGTTCTTCCCCTTTTCCTTCCAGGGGAGGCATTTTAAAAGGTTCTCCAACGATCATTTGAATTGGGGGTCGTTTACCTTTCAATCCATCAGTGAGGAAATCCATTGTATTACCGACCACCGCCACTGGAATCACCACAACATCCACCTGGTCTATGATGTATGCAACCCCGGCTTTCCCGCGGCGCAAACCAGGCGTATGAGACCTTGTTCCTTCAGGGGAAATCATTAATGGACGATCCGCTTCAAAAACCCTCATGACCTGCTTAAATACATCCCTGTCAACTTCAGTTCTTTTCACCTGGACACCAGACCACATTTTGGCGACAATGGACACGCCGGGTCGTTCCCAGACTGCTGCTGCCCCAATGATCTCGATGACAGTCGGCCAAAAAGCACCGATAAACGGCACCTCAACAAGCGAGACATGGTTAAAGACAGCGACGTATTTATTGTGATCGGGAATGTGTTCCAAACCAAATATTTCAACTTTCCCCAACAGCCGGAAAAATGTGCGGAAAAAAACCCGCAGAAACCTCCGGTTTAGTTTGATCCTCAAAGGCACACGGTATTGATCTTCCATATTATTCCTTCGCAACATCCAGGGCAATCTTTTCGATTTGAGATACAACCTCTGCTATAGTCAGGGCATCTGTATTGATTAAAACAGCGTCATCAGCCGCGCGTAACGGGGCATATTCCCTGGTGGAATCAATACAATCCCGCTTTTCCAACTTTCTAAGGATCCTGGTCAGATCAACATTTTCTCCCCGCTCCACTCGCTGATTGAATCTTCGATTCGCCCGTTCTTCAACAGATGCATCCAGGTAAATCTTCAAATCTGCTTCTGGTAATACAACCGTGCCAATATCCCTGCCAACCATGATCACTTTTCCAACCAACCCGATCCGGCGCTGCTGCCTGGTAAGTGCCGCTCTTACTCCCGGATACGCAGAAACCCTGGAAACCTGCGAATCAACTTTCTTTTTCCGGATTTTCCAGGTGACATCGATTCCATCAGCGATGACATCATATTCCCTGCCATCATCCAGGGAAGGGGGAGCAACATCGATCTTGATCTTGTCTGCCAGGTCAGATACCGCAGACTCATCTTTGGTTGAAATATCCTTATGAAGAGCCATCCAGGTCACTGCCCGATACATCACACCAGTGTCAAAAAACAAATATCCCCATCTTTCAGCCAACTGATTGGCGATAGTGGTTTTTCCGGAAGCGGCAGGGCCGTCAATGGCAATTATATTTGGGTATTTCATAAACCTCGATTCTGATCTCATCTAATCTATACGGACCGGTCTGAGACTTAATAACCAGAGAATATATCATTCCGAATCCAGAGGATAATATCCTCATTTTCCACTGGACCAGATCGGTAAACAATCCAGCTGATCCAATCCGGGGGAAAAATACCAGTCCAGCCGGGTTTGGTTTCCAGGATGAAATCCTGACCGCGGTAGACTTCCTCATTTACAAGATAATATTCACTCGCCGCTGTAATGATCAGCGGGGGCAGACTTTCTGGATCCAGCATCTCCTGGAATTTTATACCATCCAGATCGCGCAATGCCCAGTGCAGAGAATCCCAGGTACCGATAACTACTCCCTGGATGGCATCGCCGCGCCCGGTTTGGGTGATACTGGCATCATAAATAGAATCCCGGAGCAGTCCGATCTGCCCTGCTCCAGATTCGTCAGACCACAATGATCTGGGGTCTGCCTGGCGCAGATACGCACCTTGCGTCATTGCAGAAAGCATATATACCATCAGCATGGCGGCCAGACCAAGTCCTAATCCTTTGAATGAGCTTGGCCAGCCCAATTCCGAGGCTGAGATTGTCAGGGAAAGTATAACCAGAGCCAAGGATGCTGCGATCAATCCCAACTGCAGAAGAACTGCCCGCGAATTCCCGATCTGGAATACCATCCCCGTAAAAGTAAGCCAGTTGAGAACAATCAGCACGCCAACCAATCCAGCCAGGGCGTAAACAATCCAGGAATCTCTCGCCAGGTGAAAAATCCGGATCAATTCCCTTGCGGATGCAACCCAGAGCGGAAAAACCATCCATATCAAATCAACTGTTTGCCGGCCGGGAATAACGAGCAATGCCAGGAGGGAAACCATAAACCAGATCGAGGTGAACTTTCCGATCCGATCATTTTTCCGCCAGGAAACAACAAAACCGGAAATCCCAAAACCAAGGATAAATGGATTGCTAACAGCCAGGTTTAGCAATATTTGCAGGGGAAGAAAGCTTCCTGGTTGTATCAGGCCCGTAAAAAATTCAGGCAGCGATCCGGTCCAGGCAGTCAACCCCTGGATATTTCTTAAGAAGAATGAACCTACAAGCAATAACAGCAGCAGCGGGATCAGGAAAATATCCATCAGAGCCGGCAGCGGATCTTTTTCGTCCCGCAGGAAAGATAAGCGGTTTTGAGCATATTGCCTGAGATCCAAAATACCCAGTAGATTACTTAACATTGCACTAAGTACCAAAAGCACAAATCCCAACCAGAAGGCGGGTCCGGAAAATAATCCCAAGCCAAAAAATAACACCAGCCAGCGCGACTTGTTAGTATGGAAGGCTGCTGCCGCCAGAAGCAAAAAAACAAGGGCTGGCATCGGGCCGGCTGCGATCCGGGATACTGCTGTCAATGCCGGATCAAAAGTCAAGCCAATAGCCAGCACCAGGGCAGGAACCCTATCCAGGGGTTTTCTCAAGATATAGGGAATCCAAACCATCAAACTACCTGTCAGGGCCGGCCAGAAACGGGCCAGAAAATCACTCCCGCCAAACAGCGTGAACAGGAGTTCTGTGATTGACAGATAACCAACTTGGGATCCAACCGGGGTTGCCGCTCCCTGATTGATTTGCCAGGCCTGGAATGCCCAGTTTGCCTCTGAATCCACAAGGGGCGCCCGGCCAAGAAGTGCCATGCGTAATACCAGGGCAGTCAAAAAGATCAGGCTGTATATAAGTAATTCTCTGGAAATCCTGGTTTCTTTATTCATACTATCCAATCCAGTCAAGACTGTTTCTGGTTTTCCTTTTAGGTTATCTACTCAGCAGATGGAGGTACCTGGAATATTGTCAGCCTTTCATTTTGAAATCCGGTCTGAAGATGCATAAAGAATTTATCTGCATTCAAACCGTTGGGGCAATTATCAGTGCCAACAGCATATTTAGCATATTCCACATCACCGATCGCCAAATACAGCACATCATATTTTTCCAGCAATAATTTGGCAACCTCCCATTGATGAGTACAGTATAGCGTAGCCAGATCTTCTTTGCGGGGATTGACCTGTTCAGCATTTCCGCGCCACTGGATCTCATGGAAATCCCATCCCAGGATAGTCACATTCCCTGTATACGTAGCCAGCCGTGAATGCGCAGATGAGTAGCTCTCACCGGCAGCCTCAGCAATAACCCCTCTGGGGTTATCCCTCAGCCATAAAACTCCTTCATAATCTGAAGCCGGGTAAAGATAAGCACCATCCAAGGATAAACCTGCATCCCTGGTAAAGTTATTGGTTTTTGATTGCAGACTGAGCACCGGGTAAAACAAACCCATCATGATCGATAATGCCAGTCCAGCATAAATCAAGTGCCGCCAGGATGTTTTCAGGGATTGGAATAATCGTACCGTACCATATGCTGCCGCAACGCTCCACAACAGCCAGGCTTGATAGTAGAACTTAAAAATAGTGTTGATCCTGTAGCCAAACAGGTCCTTCAAAAATAGAAATTCCGGGAATAGAACCAGCGCCATACCGGCTATGATCAATACCAGAACATAAGTATTGGCTGATTTCTCTGGCAGATGAATTGTGTCTTTTTCCAAGGGTTTTTTGTAAAAGATCAAACCCCATCCCAAAATCGAGAGTGCAATTAAAGTTATCAAAGTCCCCGGGACATATATTCTGCGCCAGAGCCCTTCGAACAACACCTTATTTATTTCAATTCCTCCCACTGATCCAAGGAACAGCGGCAGCAGTTCCGTACCATCTGCCTTCAGAGGGAACCAGGCCATCAACCCGATCATCAACAGCATTACTGACAATAAACCCGCGACCAGGATGCCGGTCAGGGCAAGTCCAGGAATGGGGTTGCCAGCGGGTTTTTTCTTCTTCCAGGCCGTGATCAACCAGATAAAAATGGGCACCAGCAGAGGTCCAAACATGACCCAGAACTGATTTCCCCGGGTAACGTATAAAACATTGGGAATGATACCCCCAGCCTGGGAGGCAAAACCAAAATACCAGGGAAGATACATCACTCCCCCAGTTATTCCCAGGGTTACACCCATAAACAGGAAATCCTTAATGAGTTCTGATGATAGCCATTTTTTCTGATCACGTTGATTTCGCAAGGCATATACACCAGCCAGGATGCCGACATACATGGGGAAGTTCCAGGTATTCAGAAAAGCCATTCCGCCTGCCAACCAGGCCAGGACCAAAAAGAAGAATGGCGAAAGTTCGATCGGAACCAAAGTTATCCACCGGAATGATTTTCCTCCTGGGCGCAAATATAGTGCCAGGGCAAATCCAAGGATCAGATATACATAAGGGATTGAGAGTACATGAGGATGGAGGTCAGAAAGCAAAAACGAGAAAAACGGGAACTCACTGATCACTTCTTTTCCAAAGCCGGAAAAATCATAATCCTGGATCACACGTGATGCCCGCCACCACCACCAATGGCCAAACGAATCTCCCACGGGCGGATCAACCAGATTCTGGATATCCAGCCAGCTCCAGAACGCCGAGTTGGGTTGGTCAGGCAAACCGCTCCAGAACAACCCTTTTGAGTGCAGGTAATGAAGGAATCCTTCCCAATTGCTGAGTATCAACGTGAAGAAAGGACCTAATAAGGCCGGCATAAGCTGGGAGGATTTTTCACCCGTCCGTAATGCCAGGAGGTTATATAAAACCCCGAATGATCCCAAGGCTGTCAGGGCAAAAGTCAGGGATACACCCAGGTTAAATGCAACGCTGCCGAGTGTACCCGTGAACTTGGCCAGCATGGCGATCAACACATATCCGAAATAATAATAGGAGATCGCGTAGCCAGATAACCAGGGATCGTTGGGGGGAAAGGTTTCGGAGTTAAGGATGGAATTGATAAATGCCAGCTCCATTGGTTTTTCAGTGCCAAGGATCTCAGGATTCAGGGACCGGATCAGAGCCCAACCTGAAAAAGCTACCAGGAAGAGGATCTCGGTGGTTAAAATCAAACGCCAATGGGAATTGATCCACTGCTTGAGATCCGATAACCCGTTCTTCCTCAGAACAAATAAACTCGACCCTACAACCAGGAGCAATGTAAAAAATAAGCCGGACAGGTTATTGGCTGTAAATCCAAGCCGTCCCAAGATCCAGAACAAATAACCCCAAAATAACAGACCAAATATTTTTGAAAAGGTGAAACCGCGGCCGGGGATATTCGTGAGCGTACGGAATAAGAGTGGAAAAACTATCCATCCCAGGGCGGTGACAAGCACATACCAGGCAATTAAATCCAGCATAATCTTCCCTAATCAACCATTGAGATCGTCTGATAAATTGTGGTTTCCTGGTTCTGGTAAACCACCTTCCAGAGAGTACCAAGGCCATTTTCAAACTTATCTATACCCTCAGGAAGATATTTTGCCCGTTCCAATTGGCCGACAACGATATAACTGACCTGGTAGTTTTCTAGAAATTCTCTGGCCGCACTCAGGTCTGCCGTATCATAAAAGACATTCACATCCTCAACCCTGGAGAAAACCCAGTCATGAGGTGTTAGAGTCCGCTGCTGGCGCTGGTGCCAATTCCAGCCCACCACACCCGGCAGTCCCGTATATACAGTGTACCTTGTGGCCCAATGGTATTCAACCTGATTGGCTTCCACTATTACTGGCGACCCCTGAATATTATCCTGCATCCAGCGGATCGCATCATAATCCTGAGATAGATCCAGGGCTGTATCCAAATCATAATAGGTGGCATGCCGTATAAATTCCATACCATCCAGCGTGTGCGGCGCATCCATCGTCATCCTGTCTTTGATCTTAGCAACACCACCCAGCAGCGGATAAAGAGCCGCGCCCGATAGTAATAACACAAACAGGACTCTCCAAAAGATCTTTAGAGGGGATTTCCAGTCTTTTACGAGGGGGAAAAGCCAACATAGCCCTGCTGCAGCGCTGATTGACATAAAAGTCCAGGCCTGCAGATAGAACTTGAATACCGTGTTCATCCGGCCAATATCCCCTTCCACATATACCAGCTCAACCATCAATGTGATCGCAAGGGCGGTGCCAATCAGGAATAGGACAAAACCCTTCATCAGGTCTTGTCCTGGTCTTAATATCAAAACCAGAGCCCAGACCATAACTGGAAGTACAAACCAGATGATATGGACCCCACCACCTAAAACAGTAAAGTCGCCCAGGGCCACCTCATTCTCCAGGTTGATCCCCATACTGACCACAATAACCACCAAGATCAAAAATGCAGCGATGATAAGTTCACGGTAGTCTTTCAACTTCCTGAGAGCAGAAACCGGGGTTTTTGCCATCCAATCCACAGTTTCAGCAAACATCCAGCTGATAATGACCAGCAGGAATAATCCCCAGTGAGTGAGATATTCACGCAGGGGTGTGTGGGTCCCGAACCAGGGTTTAACACTGGTATATCCTTCTCCATACCAGTTAGCATAAGGCTGGAAAGTGATAAAGGCAAAAAACAGGAACAAAAACAATCTCAGTGCAGGCTGGAACCAATTGTAGTCTGGCTCTTTGCTTTCCCGCCACCAGGCGTAGATCAATGCTGCCGCTCCGAGGGCCAGATAGGGGTAAAAGTCCCAGGTATTTGTTGGACGCAGAACACCAACGGCCAATCCACCAAACAGTGTTAAACCTACCAAATACCCAAAACCTTTCTGGCTGATTCCGCCCTGGCGGGTTGATTTTATAATCGATAATACCCAGGCAAATGCCAGAACAGTTAACGGCAGAGAAATGAAGTGAGCATGTGGATCCCCATAAAGGAATGTGAAAAATGGGAATTCAGTGATCGCCCCGCCGTGTTCAGGGCTGATCACCCGGCTGGGATTCCAGTACCACTCATCCAGCCTGTAACCCAGTGTTGGAATTCTAAAGAGCTGCACAAACCCCATCAGGGTCCATTTGAAACGCTGGAAGAAGCTGCCTTCGACCACATTGACTCCCCCGGATGCCAGTTTTTGCAGTCCCCGCAATACCATTTGGATCACACCGAGGTTCCCAAAAATAACCAGACCCAATACACCTGATCCTCCGGCCAAATAGGGCATGTCTCTAAGTTTATGTTCCGAGATCTTCCCATTCAACAGGTTCCAGGCAATAGAAAATGTTCCTAATCCCAGGGTCATAAACAAGGTAGGCAGGATTAAGTTATATGCAAATGAAGGCACAATACCCAGCAGCTTGGTTAAGACACCCACAAAAACAAAACCGTAGTAGTAATAATTGATATACCCTCCCGCAAACCAGGGGTCATAGGGTGGGAAGGTTGTGCTTTTTAGAATTGCGTTGAAGTAAGAGAAATCCATCGGCCTCTCACCACCCTTCCAGGGATGCCACAGGTCCGGATTACCAAAACGGATCAAGAGCGCAGTTACAAACAGGGCCAGGGCCAGGATTTCAATGGTTAGATAATAACGTTTGGCTCCCTTCCAATCCTGCAGCAGATCATCTCTCTGACGATACCCGGCGTACAGGCCCGCACAGGCCAGCAGTAATAAAACACCCAGAATAGTGCTTCGTAAGAAGGGAATACCGGCAGATCCAGCTAACCAGACCAGGTACGAGAGAAGTAAAAGCCCAAAGGTTCGGGCAAGGGGATATCCTTTATCTGTCAATCCCGTTAATATCAAACGCATAAGTGGGTAAACCAGCAAACCCACCAGGAACACGGCGGCATACCAAAGAACCACTCCGGCGATCTGGTATTTGTTCTGGAAGGCGTCGAAATCAAAGAAATCACTCCAGGTCCCGCCAGCTCGCTGCTCCGCCAGGCGATCGGGGGGCAGCAGCAAATTTCCCGGATGGTTATCCGCTTGTTTGGGTGTGATATGGATAACTTTGCTTAGATCCACAGCCGATAAGATCCCCCCTACCTCGCTGAGTGAAAAATCATCCGTTTTTTGGAATATGAATACCTTGGGGTGATCATAGACTGTGAACGCTTCCTCTGCGGGCTGGTCATTGATCTCGATCGCTCCCAACCTGGGATTATTTTGGAATGTTTTAATTAGCTCAAAACCAAGGGAGCCCTGATAATCACCCGGAAGGGCCTGATTAAAACAATTCTCAATGCTGAGCTCTATCGGGCACCCCATCAGCTGGCGGTAGAATTCCGTTGTCAGTGGGTATCTTTCCGGAACACGGGTAGTTGTGGCCCACTGCCGGCTGGAAGTGATCATTATATAATCCGACTGATCCATGGTGGAAATAAAACGATCCAGTTTTTCCAGATTGTCATCCCAATACAACTCGAAATTCAATCCACCTTTATATATGCCTCCAAATGGATCATAACCATCCATCCTGAGCGGGATCCCATCATCCCAGGAACTCTCATTAGCGATCCCGGTGCCTTGAATACTGACTGCGCCTGCCGGGTCCTGGACAGCTACCTGGAGCTGATATATTTCTCCAGCGTTTATAGTTACTGAGTCAACCAGGGTAACAGTACCGTCAGAGGAACCTTTTTCGAAAGCGAATCCACCACTTCCCTCCCCCAACATATTACCGGATTGATCGTTAAATTTGATTTCTAAGGTTATTGGAGAGACGGATGGATTTTGATTGATGAGATGCGGGAAATACACAGAAGTGATTTCTCCACCGAACTTGGATTCAAAACTGGTGAACCAGGTGGTATTCCCCTGGATGATCAGTCCCTCAGGATAAGGAAGTAATTGCTGAACTATTCCTTGATCTCGTTCCCTGGAATCAATATTGATCGTGGCAGCCCCTGGGATATTCTCAAAAATCCAGCGGGTTGCAGCCACCCGGGGTTGGGGTTTGGTATATATACCTGAAAAGGCATAAGCCCAACCTGCGGTGGATACTAAAGCTATCGTTCCAATAAAGGCGGTCAGAACCAAAAGAAGTCGGCTGGATGGTCTCCAATTCCCTATCCTGACCATACCGGCCTTGACTGAGTCCCAGGCTTCTACCAGGGTCCAGGCCGCAAAAACTGCCAGCAGGGGATAAATAGGAAGCTGGTAGCGCATGGTGCTGTTCCACTGCGTGGTCTGCCAGGCGAAATAAAACCCTGTCCAGACCCAAATTACCAGGTGGGGTTTCCAGGCCCGCTTGGAAAAGATCTTCCATCCCATCCAGGCAAAACCAGACCAGGCCAAGACACCAAAAGGAATCCCCAGTCCCCAGACAACCATATTTTGAAAGGAGAACCAGATCGGACGCCTGGCCCACTGCAAGGCTGGTGGGAAATCAACATCACCAGAGGTTTGAGCCCGAAGTGATCTCAATCCTGAAACCCAGTTTTCATTCAGGCCCACATTGAAGAAACCAGGACCATTAAAAGCATAGGGTTGGCAGATCCGGAAAGCCAACAGGCTTGTTACTGCTGCCAGGACAAGGAAGAGGAAGATCTTGGGCGCCTGCTGATCCTTTTTCTCATCATCCAATCCCAGCCAATAAACCACTGCAGCCAGCGGCAGGGTGATAGCTACCGGAGCCGCATTGATCTTGGAAGCAACCGCCATACCCAGAGCGGCTCCAAACATCAAGTACGATATCAGATCGATCCGACCATTCCTGGCGGTGATCACTTCCACCGCAAAATAAACTGCCAACAGGGTGAAAAATGTTGTAAAAGTGTCAACTGTGAAAAAATGGGATTGCTGGATCTGGAGGACAGCAAAAGCGGAGAATGCAGCGCCAAGAATTCCTACCCATCTGCTGTATAAACGGGTTCCAATAAAGAACACCAACACTACCGATAGCAAATCCATGGCCGCGGACATGGCCCGTCCTACCAGATATACATTTCCATATCCTGTCGAGTCAACTAGTTCCGCCGCATACCTGACCATAAATATGGGCAGGGTGCCATAAACAAAGAAGCTGTGTCCCTGGTTATTAGGATTTAAAGTGGACTGGGAAGTGTCAAAATAGCCGGAAGCCGACTCAACGGGAATCAGACTGGATTCCACCATGGTTAAGAATCGTTCATCTGGATGAAGGTGCTGTTCCACATCCCAATCGAGGCCGACAAAACGCAGGTATGCTCCGGCTGCCAGGATAACGATCAGCAGCCCGGCAGTCAACCATCGATTCAGGTCAGATTTTGTATTTGTATCCATAGACTATGCTTCACTTCAGCACATAATACAGCATAAAATCACGGCCTTCAACCTCAGAATCAAACCTCTCAATAATACCATCTGGATAAAGATCCTGGAGAATTTGATAGGTCTCTTCATCACCGGCTTTATATATATACAGTTTGGGAACTGATGCCATCTCTGTGTGATAGATGTCCGACTGCCAGAGGGCAAAATCCCTGACCTGTCCAACGGCATGGATCCCGACCAGGCGCGTGTCCACCCAGTGGGGATAAGGAACCACCCAGGCATGGTCTTCATCACCGATCGTATCGGCAAACTGCTCGATCACCGCACCTATTTCAGAAGTATTCCAGGCCTTGGACTTGAACTGCTGGTAGTAATCCACAAATACCAGGTTGGCATTGGCTTGCATGCTGAAACCGGCCAGGACCAGAACTATTCCAGCTGAGGCCCACTTCCCTGCCTTACCGGGAATTTTGGATTTAAGATTAACCAAGAGATTCTCAACAGCGATGGCAATAATGATAAAAACTGGAATAATTGCCCCGCCGGAGCGGTTCAAAGATGGATTCTCATCAGGGAAAGCAATTGAAAGAATAGAAGGCAGCATTAATACAGGGATCAACAATAACAGGGTCAAATCCATCCAGTGCCGTTTCTTGATATATCGAATTATAAGCAGGACAACTCCCAGGCTTAACATCGCTGCTGATATCACACCCAAGGCCGGCCTATTCGGGACCGAATGGACCCAGATCTGGCCATTATCCCATTGGAACATGATCAACGCTCGCCAGAGATTTGACAGGAATATCGACAGGGCAGATCCCTGCAAAGGAGTTTCCACACCCGTCATACGGGTTTGCATCCGGTAGGAAAACATGGAGTAGTTCATTGACGCGTACCGGCCCAGGGGCAGAAAAACCAACAAGGAGATCAGGCCCACCAGCAGCAGGGCAATCACCGCCAAACGGCGGTTTTGCTTTGATTTTGTATGGATAAAATAGATCAACAGGACCAAAACGACTGCAAAGGGCACGATTCGGAATGGACTGTAGCCATGCAGGCCAATTCCAAGGGCAAGACCAGCGTACAGGAAATCATTCCAGCGTTTCCTTTTGATTCCACGGACCAGGAAAAAAATCGTTGGCGCAACAAAAGCCGGGTAAAGAGCAAAACGCAAAGCTACCCGAGAGATCACATTAGGCCAATAGGCGATACCTGCAAAGAACATCGCTAACAGGCCAACCTCCTTATTCTTGATCTCCTTTCCAAGAAGGTAAATAAATGGAAGGGAAAAAAGGCCCATCAGACAGGTGCCCAGTTTTAGACTCAAAAAAGAAATTCCTGTGCCAAAGATTTTCGCCATCGCCGCGGTCAGGTACATCTGAAAAGCTTCCCTGCCCGTGTTACGCGGGAAGAATATATAATGTTCACCTCGCAGGACATTTGTGACATCAATCAATTTTTCAGCATGGTCGCTGAACATTTCCGGTGGAACCTGATTCAGCAGGTATAACCTGTAAAATCCAGCCAGCAGGAACACAATACCCACCAGGATCATCCAGGAGGTGATCTTAAAACCACCAGAAATAAATTTCTGCCAGGCTGATTTGACCTTACCCCACCAGTCTTCAGGTATCCGGAGAGACCACCAGATCAAACCTATACCGACTATCCAAAAACTGATATTGATCAAGTTAAACAAGTTGGAGGAGAAAAAGAAAAATGCCAACCCGGAGAGAATCAAACCGACAATAAAGGGGGGCCAGCGGACAGAAAAATCACCCGCTTCTCCCTCATCAAGAAGTAGAGAGTCCAATTTCCAGTTCCTGAATAAAACCAGCGCCAAGAGACCGATCCCGGCTGCAGCATAAAAGAAGATCATCAGAGCAGGGGAGCGATTCTCGGGTTCACCAAAGATCTGGGCAATGATCGCAAACAGTGATGGCAGAAAGATCAGATATATCTTCCAGGAACCAATCCTGGATTCAGGACTTGTTTCTGCTGGTTGATCTGGTCCAGAATCACCCTCTGCAGGAGGAATTACCATTTCGCTCTTGCGCCAGAATGCCAGTTTCTCTAAAACGTAATCAAGGACACTTGGTTCTTCCATAATTTTCTACTCTCAGCGTAAATCAGATCATCCAATCCATCTTGTTATATAAAATGAATATACCCCATCCTGGCTCCTCGGATCACGATCATAATGTGGTCTGACCAGGCGTTCAGTCAAAAATAAATTCCATTTGGTGGGCGCCAGGATCCAGCGATCAAAGATTAGTTTTGATACCCAAGCTGGCACTCCAAAATAATGTCCCCACTCCAGGACATGAAGCGCAGGTGGAGGAAAATAATCCCACCAGTCCTCTATCACGAAGCCGAATTTTTCCAGCCTTTCTTTCCAAGTCCCGTAAGAATCACAATTATAATGCCGTGAAATTCGGTTGAAAAAGCCCCGGTAAAGATCAGCCAGCCCCCCAAGTTTGATCTTATCGAGCCAGTTGCTGATAGAAAGAGTATCAAGAAAACGATGATTGGGCACACAAAATATAAATGGGGCTCCCGGTTTCAGCACCCGGGCAGTTTCTTGAAGGACTGGGTCCAGGTCCGGAATATGCTCCAGAACAGAATTACTGACTGCGCTTGAAAAATAATCGGAAACATACGGCATCCTGTCACCTTCCGCACATACCAGAGCCTTATAGGATGATCTGGTACTGGCTTCAAAGATCGGTCCCCACCAGGGATCCAAACCCATATCCAGCGGTTCTTGGAAGGTCAGGCTAGCAAAATGACCATCCCCACAACCCAGGTCCAGGACTGGACCAGGCAGGGAGATATCCTCATAAAAACGAGCCTCCACCGCTCGTAGCAAGGCCCGGAAATAAGGCAGGTCTTTTAAATGGGGTGTTAAGTAATCTTTCAAGGGATATCCCCTAGCAATTCTTTATAGATCATTTCATAAGCGGAGGCATTAACCAGCGGATCAAATCTGGCGGCAATTTCTTGTGGTGATCCCTGATATTTTTTCGGTTGCGAAACAATTTTAATGATCGCCTCAGCCAGGGCGCCAGCGTCGCCGATTGGTACAACCTCACCCATCCCTGTGAGTCTGGGCGGAACCCTTACACCAGGAAGATTTGAAGCGATAGTAGGTGTACCCTGGAGCATTGCTTCAATCTGAACCAGGCCAAAAGTCTCGGTCGAATTGAGACTGGGAACAACCAAAACATCCAGGCAATTATAAAAGAGTGTCATATCTGCCGGATTTAGTACACCCAGAAATTCCCATTGTCCCTTTTCTTGATAGGCCTGAATGCTTGGCAGCAGCTTTTGATAATAAGCACTTTCCCCCATCACGTCCTGGTATTGACCGGCGTACATGACCATTGCTGAGGGGAATGATTTCAGCACTTGCGGAAGGGCATTGATCAGAATTTCAACCCCTTTTTCTGTAGCAAACCGGGTAGCCATTCCAATTACTGGCGAATTTCCCCGGGGATTATTTGTTTTTACATATTCCCTGATTCTTTCAGGTGATGCTGGCGGCATGGTCACGGGCGGAAGTATCACATTGACCTTTTCCTTAAATCGCAGCAAGAAAGGGGAATGGGAAGCAAAATCATCCGTATAGGCGCCGATTCTGTCTGCTAACATCCCGGCCAGGTAATTCATAAAATTCACTACGGCATTGATTATTTTGTTAAAGAAGGTTTTAGGCAGCAGCAAATCACAGTGATACGTGATCAGAGTGGGTTTATTGAGGAATCGTCCCCGGAGAGCGATCCCTGCAGCATCAAACTGAGGAAGATGCAAATGGATCACATCGTGGCTAAAAACCAGCTTCCAGGCCAGCCAGCCGAAAGTGGGCATGATCACACCTTTGCTGACACGAAATAACACTGGTGCGCGGATGATCCGAACACCATCCTGGAATTCCTCTCGTGGCAGGCTCTTATCATACTGGGATGTCAGAACCGTTACCTCGTGTCCCAACTTAACCAGGGATCTTGCCAGTCGTTCCACATAGATCGTTAACCCGCTGGTATGGGGCCGGTAATAAGTCAGAACAGTCAATATCTTCATGACAACCAATCCACAGACGTAAATAACATCAAAGGGAATTCCTAAAACAAATCCTGGTTGGCTCGCACCCAGTCAAATAGCCTGTGGATGCCAATTTCAACATCGATCTCTGGCTTCCAGCCAAAATCGCGGGCAGCTTTTTGGATATCAGCGACAAATATCCGTTGATCCCCCGGCCGCCAGGGTTCCCATGTGACCGGGATTTCCTGGCCAAGTTCTTTTTCCAACAACGGTCCAAACTGCTTCCAGATGGAAAGAGTATTCTGCTTACCGCCTCCAATATTATATATTTGTCCCGCAGTCTTATCAATGTTGGCGGCTGCCAGATCATAGGCGGTCAACAGATCATCCACATATAACAGGTCCCTGACCTGTTTCCCGTCACCGTAGATAGAAATGGGTTTTCCTGTCACAGCTGCGATCACAAACCAGGCCACCCAACCCTGGTCTTCTATGCCAAATTGGTGCGGGCCATAGATACAGCTTTGCCTGAAAACGACTGTGGGCAGACCGAATATGCGGTGATAATCCCGGACATATTGGTCACCAGCGCCTTTGGAGCATCCATATGGCGAGTGAAAATCCATTAATTGGGATTCTGTGATCCCATCTTGGTTCTCAGGAAAATAATAGCTTTCTTCCCCTTCTGCGACCTTCACATCCTCCAGGTCGCCATAGACTTTATTGGTAGAGGAATAGATCACCGGCGGCTTTTGGGATGATAAACGGGCTGCTTCCAGGACATTCAACGTTCCGAGTGCATTGATCTCAAAATCTGTCCTGGGGTCCATCACAGATGTTGTCACCGCAACCTGGGCAGCTAAATGAAGAACAAGCTCATTTCCCTGGATAGCCGCTGAAACAGCTTCTGGATCCCTGACATCACCTTCGATCAATCTAAACGAATTTTCTCCAAAGGTGTCCTTCAACCATTTTATATTTCCCGGAGTACCGGCGCGGGACAGATTATCAAAGATAGTGACCCGATCCCCTCTCTCGATCAATCGGGCAGCATAATTGGTTCCAATAAATCCAGCTCCACCTGTGATAAGGGTTGGTTTGTTCATCAATCACCTTCCTTTCTTTGTTGTTTACTGAACTGCCAGACATCCCGTAAACTGTATCCTTCTTTCACTAATCCAAATGAACCAAAAACCGTTGTCACAATCAAGTTTAATACATGGCTTGTTAAAGCGTAGCTGAATGCTACGGAACGATCAACGCCAAAAGCGGATAAAGCAAGTGTGATACTTGCCTCATATAAACCAATATTCCCCGGGGAAGATGGGATAGAAATGCCAATAGCCACGGCACCAATTGCGAATACAGCCATGATGAATTTTGCATCAGGGATAAAAGCCCGCAGCAAAAGGTATTGATAAATCAGTGAAAGCCCCCAACTGAAGGCCATTCCAATGAATACTCTGGTGAATTGCAGGGGGTCAGAAAGAATTTCCAGGCCGGAGAAAACTGAATTACCAAGATTGATCAACCTGGACCGAAAACGCTCTCCAAGTATGGTCTGGTTTTCTACCCATTGAATGACTTTGTCCCTGTTCCTCACCAGCAGGACCAGGATCGCCACCCCAACCACAACCAATCCCGCCAGTAAATAAACAGAAAATACATTCTGCGAAAAGTCCAGGGCAAATGGCAGGCCAATAAAAAACAGGCTGAAAGCAAATCCCAGATCAAAGACCCGTTCGACTACGATTGTCGGTATGGCACTCCAGAAGCTAAATCCAGCCGGAAGTAATAAAAACACCCTGGCTAACTCCCCTATTCGGAAGGGCAGGATCGTATTTACAAAATAGCCAGCATTGATGATCAGGTACGACTGCGTCAGGGTTACTTTTTCCTTAAGTATGACCCGCCAGGCATAGGCCCTGGACAACAGAGCAACCGCCAACAAGGACATCAACGGAGCTACTACAAGGATATTGATCTGACTTAAAGCAGTTAGAACCTGTTTTTCGTCTACAAAAACGATCAGGACAGCCAAAGCAATCAAGCTTATTGCTATTCCTAGAGCGAATCTTATTTTTGTACCTGTTCTATTTTCTTCAGTCATCTTCCAATCTCAAAACAGCCATAAAGGCATCCTGGGGGATATCAACGTTCCCTACTCGCTTAAGCCTTTTTCGACCCTCTTTCTGATTCTCTAGCAGCTTCCGTTTTCGGGTCACATCACCACCATATAGTTTAGCTGTGACATCTTTCCTGAGTGCTTTTACATCAGCGCGGGCGATGATCTTCCCACCTGCCGAAGCTTGAATGGGCACCGCGAAATGCTGGCGGGGAATTAGCTCTTTCAATCGGGCAACCAGGATCTTCCCTTTGCGAAGGGCTTTTTCCTTATGGACGATGGAAGCCATCCCATCAACTGGCTCTCCATTGACAAGGATGTCAAGCTTAACCAGGTCCTCGCTCCGATATCCCGCGAAGGAATAATCCATGGAGGCATAACCTCGTGATACAGATTTCAGATAATCAAAGAAATCCACGATCAATTCCGAAAGTGGAATTTGGAAATCCAGCTGGACCCGTGTTGGAGATGGATATTGTTGACTGACGTAAGTACCACGTCTGATAGTAACCAACTCCATCACCGCGCCGAAATATTCCAGCGGTAAAAACACTTGTAAATCCATCCAGGGTTCCTGGATCTCTTCAAACTCGCTTTTATCGGGCAAATCGGCGGGTGAATCGATTTCCAGGATTGAACCATCCCTTTTCACAACCCGGTATTTTACTGAAGGCGCAGTTGCTATGATATCTAGATTATATTCCCGTTCCAGCCTTTCCTGGATAATCTCCATATGGAACATGCCCAGGAATCCACACCGAAAACCCAGGTTCAGCGCTTGGGATGATTCGGGTTCAAAGACCAGAGAAGCATCATTCAATTGCAATTTTTCGAGCGCGTCCCTTAAGCTGGTATAAGCTTCATTATCTACCGGGAAGAAACCAGCAAAAACCATCGGTTTGGCCTGTTTATATCCAGGCAAAGGTTCAGGGGCAGGATTCCTGGCAAATGTAATCGTGTCTCCTACGCGGCATTCATGAACTGATTTCAGTCCTGTTGCAATATACCCAACCTCACCGGGATAAAGTACGTCTACTGGGATCATTGCCGGAGAAAATACACCAATTTCAAAAGGCTCGATATCTTTTTTCGCAGCCATCAAACGCAGGACGTCCTTCTTGGTGATCGTGCCGTCAAAAATCCGGATATAGGCGATCACACCTTTGTAGGAATTGTAATGGGAATCAAATATCAAGGCTTTGAGCGGTGAATCCGGGGTATGAGTCGGGGCAGGTACATCCTGGATGATCTTCTCAAGAACCGGCCGGATGTTTTCCCCATCCTTGGCTGAAATACGGAGGATGTTTTCGGGAGGAGTACCCAATAAGGCACTGATATCGCTGGCAATTTCATCCGGCCTGGCTGCCGGAAGATCGATCTTGTTGATAATTGGAATGATTTCCAAATCTGCTTCCAGGGCAGCATACATATTGGCGATCGTTTGTGCTTCCATACCCTGGGCTGCATCCACCACCAATAGAGCACCCTCACAAGCTTCCAGCGCTCGTGATACTTCATACCCAAAATCTACATGTCCGGGTGTATCGATCAGGTTCAGTTCATATTCCCGGCCATCGAGGGCTGTATAACTCATTTGAACTGCAGAGGCTTTGATGGTCACCCCTTTTTCACGTTCCAGATCCATATTATCCAGAACCTGGTCCGCCATATCCCGCTCCGAGACAGTATCCGTGATCTGCAGCAGGCGATCCGCAAGAGTGGATTTCCCGTGGTCAATATGAGCTATGATCGAAAAGTTACGTATCCTGTTAATATCCATAAGAAGGGCTAGTATACCCGATGTGATGATCTTGAGGGCTTTTATTTTACTTGCAGCTGTTTATTATTTTCCCCCACCCGGACCACAAAAAACAGAGGCACCATCACCAAACCCATTAAAGCTATCCCAAATCCCAATCCTATTTTGTCCACTAAAAACCCCACCAGGGGGGCAAAAAGCGCAGAGAAAATGGTTGTTAATAATGTTTCTGTTGATAAACCTGATGCCATGACCCGAGATGAGATCTGGTCGCTGATAATGCCAACATTGATCGGCCGCCGGACATTATTCAATAAGAACATACCAACAAAACATATCACTGCGATCAGCTCCAGATCAACTGCCGCCATCAGTCCAGCGACAACCAACAATCCTATCCCTGCCAGATAGGTGATATTAACCGCTCGGGATAAGTTTCTGAATCTATTGCTCAGGTAATATGCTCGCCTGGAGGCCAAACTCGTTAATAGATAAATCACAAAATAAACCAGACCGATCAGGATTGCTTCCCGGCGCGTATCTTCAAGAGCAGTAAAAAGAACCAAAGACATGGCAAAAGTAGATATCATGGGCTGCAAATAATCCTTGGTTGATTTAAATACAGCCGTAAAACTGGCACTGTTCAGGATTACCTTTAGCGCAGTCCCATCCCTCATTGTCTGGAAAAAACCTTTTAGGATCGAATTGAATCTGATCCAAATTTCCTTTCCTTTTACCGGGGTGATCTCTCCGTCCAATTCTTTCGGATAAGTGGCCAGGTTAATCAAATCCAGGGCATAAGGAACAGTCGAGGCCAGGAACATGATCCTGTAGCTGCCAGTATAGAACACCAGACCTGCCGCGATCAATGCATTCAAGGCTGAACCCAGCTGGGAAGCGCTGCGTGTCAGTCCATAATAGGCTACTTTTAAATCGCTGATGTTATTGATCTTCAAATATTCCAGGATCAGGGCTTTGTGTGTCCCGGTCCGGAATGCATCTCCAAAAGCAAAAAATATCATGGCCAGCGCCAAAAATCCAAAATCGCGTAAGGAGTACAGGATCACAAAGGACACGATATAAGAGATGAAGGCAGATATCATTGCTCTTCTTCTGCCAAAGGAATCCGACAGCAGCCCTGTAGGGAGTTCAAGGAAATTAGTTGCGACATCGCGTATTGAATAAAGAATTCCGATCTGCAAAAATGACAATCCGTATGATCGAAAGATCAGCAGGATAAATGGATCAAAGAACCTCAGGTTCTTTAAGAATCCATAAAGTGAAAAGCGGTAAAACATGCTGTCTTTAATGATTGCTGAAGGTTGATCTTTCATAATAAGCCGGGGCCCCGATTAAAATATACTTGAGATCAGTGTTTGGATCTCATTTTTTTCAACTCTGTCCCCCGGATAGATCAACCAGGCTATAAACTCAACATTGCCAGCCGGCCCTATTAATGGGGAGCGGATCAAACCCGCAGCAGCAAAGCCAGTATCTGCCGCAAAACACAGAATTTCCTTGATAACTCGTTGATGTATTTCGGGGCTAGAAATTACACCCCCTCCCTTGGCGGCTTCTTCGCGCGTGGCTTCGAATTGAGGTTTGATCAAGATCACAGCCTGTCCGCCATCTTTTGAGAACCATCCTGCAGCTGGCACCAGGATCTTCTTTAAGGAAATAAAGGAGACATCCGCAGTGAAGAATTTGACGGCTGAGGGCAGTTTTTCCAGATTCCTGGCGTTAGTGCGCTCCATAACCTCCACTCTGGGGTTGTTCCGAAGCTTCCACTCCAGGATGCCGTAACCCACATCGATTGCGTAGACCTTCTCAGCGCCATTTTGAAGAAGGCAATCCGTAAATCCCCCAGATGAGGCCCCGATATCAGCACATACCATGCCATGTACGTCAATCGGAAACCGATCAAAGGCTGCCTGAAGTTTATCTCCACCTCTGGAAACGAATTTCTGATCAGGGATAATGCTGATCCCTTCCACGGTGCTGATCTGTTGTGAGGACTGAAAAACTATCTGACCGAGGTACTGAACCTTTCCGGCCATAACCAGTCTATTGGCTTCATCAATATCCCTGGCCATACCCTTGCTGACCAGGGCTTGGTCAATTCGCTGCTTTGTACCCATATGTATATTTTAACATCACCTTCCCTGTCTGGTGCATTGCCTCCCCCACTCTATTGATTCATGCTATTATTTCTTTATGTTATTAGCTTTAATCAAAACCATGCGCCCAAAACAATGGGCTAAGAATATCTTCGTTTTTACAGCCCTGGTATTTGATCGGAAATTGCTGAACGTCTCAGCTTTTTTAGTCACCCTGGCTGGAGCAGCCATTTTTTGCCTGATCGCCAGTTCAATTTATATCTTCAACGACATCGCTGATAGAGAATCCGACAAACAACATCCCACAAAAAAGAACCGTCCAATCGCGTCCGGAAAACTTTCCCTGGGAGTTGCCTGGGCGGCAGCAATCACGCTTTTATTGATCGCACTCCCATTGGCATATCTTTTAGATCCCGCATTTCTGGCAGTATGCCTGGTCTATTTTGTCCTTAATATGCTTTATTCCACCAGGCTGAAACATATTCCATTGATCGATGTGCTCGTGCTGGCGTCATTTTATCTTCTCCGGGTTATCGCCGGACCCGCCCTGATCGAGGTCAAGCGTTTTTCACCCTGGTTATACGTGGTCACATCATTATTTGCTTTGTTCATTGGCCTGGGAAAACGGCGGGCCGAGCTGGTATTACAATACGATCACGGCGGGAAGGTTCGTCCCGCTCTTGAGGGGTATTCCATCGAACTGCTCGATCAGTTGATTAACATTGTGTCAGGGACAACAATTGTCTCGTACAGTTTGTACACATTTTCTGCACCCAATTTACCTGAAAACCACGCCATGATGTTGACGATTCCATTTGTTTTATACGGTATCTTCAGGTACCTATTCTTGATCCAAGCCGGCGAAGGAGGTGCCCCTGAAGATATAGCACTCTCTGATCGACCTCTCCAAGCATCCATCTTGCTCTGGTCTGTGGTGATCATGCTGGTTTTTTATTTCTTCTGATATATGCCTTCTTTTTCAGCTTCAGCCCCGGGAAAAGTCATTCTTTTTGGCGAACATGCGGTTGTTTATGGGGAACCGGCGATTGCTGTTCCGGTCACAACAACGCAGGCCAAAGCCATTGTCAGCGCACGGGTTCAGAGCAAACCAGGAGAAATTTGGATCGAAGCGCCAGATATATCCCTGTCCGCTCCGCTGGACCAGCTTGACGTGGATCACCCGCTAAGAACTGCGATCCAGGTTGTTATCGGTGATAGGGATCTTAATCAGGTCCCCTCCTGCAAAATTCAGATCACCTCAGAAATCCCCCCCTCATCAGGTATGGGCTCCAGCGCTGCCATCTCTACAGCTATCATCCGCGCCTTCTCAGCCTTTTTAGGGAAGCGCTTAAGTGATGAACAAGTTTCAGATCTAACCTTCGAGGTGGAAAAGATCCACCACGGCAACCCATCGGGTATTGATAACACGGTCATCTCCTATCAAAAACCGGTCTACTACCGAAAGGGAGATCCTCTTGAATTCCTCACGATTGGGCAGGCATTTACGATCCTGATCATTTACAGCGGGAAACCAGGCAATACCCGGGAGGCAGTGAGCGAAGTAAGAGAGAGATGGCAAGCAGAACCTGAAAAATATAACCAGATATTCACAAGAATTGGGAAGATAACCCAATCGGCAAAAAGAATCATGGAAGAGGAAAATCCTGATCAGCTTGGGCCTTTAATGGACGAGAACCATGAACTGCTTTGTAAAATCGGGGTCTCGTCCCCTGAATTGAACCAGCTGGTTATGGCAGCGAAAAAAGGCGGTGCGCTAGGAGCCAAACTATCAGGGGGAGGTCTGGGCGGCCATCTTATCGCGCTGGTTGGTGAAAATGAAGATCCAATCCGAAGAGAATTGGAAAAAGCAGGCGCATTTTCTATTCTGGTCAATCCCATTCAAAACCAGGATTGCAGTAAATAATCCACCGCATCTACCCACTTTTCCAGCTGTTTTCCCGACTGATAACCCAATGCAGCCCTGTGGTATGATATTGGGGAAAATTATCAGTTGAAGGAGATAGAAATTTAGATGAATTTTTCAATGTGGCGAAAAGCCTTAAATATTATTCCCAAAATCAGCAAGGAAGAATGGGATGAGTTGGATCTGATCTCCCGCTGGTTGATTGCCACCAGGGCAGCTGTCCTGGTGACAACATTCCTTTCGGCTGCTTTTGCAGGAATTTTTGCGTTCCGAGTCGGAGCATTTGATTTCTGGCGCTGGATCCTGGTCACGATTGGTTTATACCTGGCACATGGGACCAATAACTTCCTGAATGATTACACCGATTTTGTCAAAGGAGTGGATGTTGATAATTACTACCGGGCCCAGTACGGTCCCCAACCTCTTTTACATGGGTTAATGACCAAAAAAGAACTCCTGACCTATGCGGCAGTAACCGGCGCGATCGCTGCTTCCTGCGGTATCGTTCTGGGGATCATGCGCGGCGAAGGAACCTGGCTCCTGATGGGCATTGGCGTGCTTTTTGTGCTCTTTTATACCTACCCGCTGAAATATATTGCCATGGGTGAATTGACCGTTTTCCTGGTCTGGGGTCCATTAATGGTCGCCGGTGGATATTACGTGATCACTGGTTTGCCCTGGGACTGGACCATTGCACTGGCAAGTTTACCTCACGGGGTCGGGGTTACCTCAATGTTATTCGGTAAACACATCGACAAGCTCAAACAGGACAAGGACCTCAAGATCTACACCCTGCCGGTCGTCCTGGGTGAAACCCTGGCCCGCTGGACAATGACTGTCCTGTTGATCCTGTCCTACCTGATCGTAATCTACCTGATCCTGACCCGCTTCTTCACACCAGTCATGCTGCTTACCCTGCTGGCAATTCCCACCCTGGTGGAAATCTGGCCGATCCTCTCCAACCCCAAACCAGATGAAAAACCTGAAGGTTTCCCTGATGTCTGGCCAAACTATTACGTTGCCGCTGCTTTTCACCACACCCGGCGCTTCGGAGGTCTATTCCTGATCGCTGTGATCCTGGATACAGTAATAAAACTGATCTGGCCCGCTTTCTGGGCTTAAATACGTTCCAGGTAAGATCAAAATAAGAATCCAAACAGGGCTGGGAAATCCCAGCCCGTTTTTCTGTCACTTGACCCTGAACCAAGCCCTGACTACAATAAAATCATGGATAATCCTGAAATCTCACCAACTGGGAGTAAGCTGGTCTTTCTAAAACTCGGCGGATCCCTGATCACCAATAAACACACGCCGAGAACAGCCAGGATCGATGTCATTCAGCGTATTGTGAAGGAAATCAAATCCGCTCAGGAGATAGATCCTGCCCTGCAGATCCTTCTTGGACATGGTTCAGGTTCTTTTGGGCATTACTCCGCTAAAAAATATAACACCAGGGATGGTGTTACAACCCAGGAAGAATGGCTGGGATTTGCGGAAGTCTGGTATGACGCCGCATCGCTTAACCAGCTGGTGATAGAGGCACTCCAGAACGCAGGTGTTTTTCCAGTATCATTCCCACCTTCGGCAGCAGTTTTCTCATCCAATCGGGAAATAACATCCTGGGACCTGAACCCTATTCAAACCGCACTGGAAAAAGGCATTCTGCCAGTTGTTTTTGGCGATGTGGTATTTGATTCCATCCTGGGCGGCACGATCCTGTCAACAGAAGACCTTTTTGTACATCTGGCCAGGAACCTTCGACCGGGGCGAATCCTTTTAGCTGGGCAGGACCCTGGCGTGTGGCAGGATTTTCCTGATTGCAGGAAGCTTTTTGACAAGATCACCCCCGCAGACCGGTTCTCCCTGGGTCAATCTGTCAGCCAGTCCGAGGCACCTGATGTCACAGGCGGTATGGCAGACAAAGTAGAGCAAATGTTGTTGTTGATCGAGGAAATCCCGGAAATAAACTGCTCGATCTTCTCTGGTGAAGACCCGGGAAGTGTCAAAAATGCTCTTCTGGGCCAGAATCTTGGCACTCTCCTCGCCCTGTAGTATTTTTATTAATTCCCCCTGAGTAAATAAATCCCAATATCCTATCAGTTATAATGGATAAACACCCAGATAGAATGAGGATGCATGGATATTTTAACTAAAAAACAAAAAGATCTTCTCAGCAGGGAGCGTGAACTGCTCAACCAGGTCCAAATCACCCTGGTGGAATATGGCGTGGCCGAGAAGGATCAGAAAGCGCTGATGGAATCCATTCATCAGCTGGATGATTTCTTTTTATTGGTCGTGGTTGGCGAGTTTAATGCCGGGAAAAGCGCCTTTATCAACGCCCTGATGGGAGAAAAATTACTGAAAGAAGGCGTAACCCCGACAACAACAAAGGTCAACATCCTGCGTTATGGGAAAGAGAAGGAACGAAAAGCCCTCTCCGAAAACGTAGAGACCATCACTTTGGATGCGGAATATCTGAAAGAAATCAGCATTGTTGATACTCCGGGGACGAACGCTATCGTCCGGGAACATGAAGAGATCACCTCTCTCTTTGTTCCCCGCTCTGATCTGATCTTGTTTGTCACATCAGCTGACCACCCCTATACCGAAAGTGAGCGGATCTTCCTGGAACAGATCCAATCCTGGGGGAAAAAAGTCGTCCTTATCATCAACAAGATCGACATCCTGAAAACACCGGAAGCGCTGGAAGAGATCCAGTCTTTTGTGGCAGAAAATGCCAAGAAGATCCTCAAAGTTGATCCGGAAATCTTCCCTGTCAGCGCCCAGCATGCACTCCAAGCAAAAACCGGCGAACCTGCTTTGTGGATCGGGAGCCGTTTTGAGGCACTGGAAAAATACATCCTGGAGACCCTGGATCAGGAAAGCCGCCTGAAACTCAAATTAATGAACCCTCTCGGCGTTGCTAAACGCCTGGCCAGTCAGTATGCTCAATACTTTGAAGATTTGCTAAAGTTGTTAAATGATGACCTGGGGTTGATCAAAGATGTGGAAAGCCAGCTGGATATATTTCAGAAGGACATGTTAGAAGGTTTTGATTTACGAATTTCGGAAATTATCAAGATCCTGCTTCAGATGGAACAGAGGGGAGAGGACTTTTTCTCTGAATATATCAGGTTGGCGCGGATAGCTGATCTGATAAAAAAAGATAAGATCCAGCATATTTATGAGGACCAGGTCATTGCGGACGTTCCAGAATTGGTAGAAGCCAAAGTAACTGCGATCATTGATTGGTTGGTGGATGCCAATCTGAGGCAGTGGCAAGCAATTACAAACCACATTGCGGAAGGCCGACAGAAACATAAAGATAGAATGGTTGGGGATATCGGCAATTTCATCTATGACCGGGAGCGATTGATCACCAGCATCCGGGATGAAGCTACCCGTGTGATAGATACATACGATAAGACCCGTGAAGCAGACGAAATTGCCCAGCGCTCACTGAATGCGGTTGCCACGACCGCCGCGATCGGTGCAGGCGCAGTCGGACTGGGAACCCTGGTTACCGTCCTGGCTTCTACAATGGCAATTGATGTAACCGGTATACTGCTTGCCGGTGCAATGGCCGCCCTGGGGTTATTCATCATCCCTACTCGGCGTAGAAATGCCAAGAAAGAAATGCGTCAGAAAGTTAAAGGCATGAGGGATCAGCTCACAAAATCCCTGACAGAACATTTTGGCCATGAGATCAACCGCAGTTTACAGGAAATCAGAGATACGATCAAACCCTATACCCGATTCATCAGATCTGAAAACGAGAAGAATCAACTGGCCCATGAGAGCTTAAAAACCTATCTGACCGAGATCATCCAACTCAGTAATGAGATCGAGAACCCAGATTAAGTGAATGTTGACAGTCCTTTTAGCCTGAATTAAACTGATTGTGCTCATCAACCCGCCCTAAGCGAGGATAATATGTCCATTAAAAGAGAAAAGCGTGAAGAACTGGAAGATTATTGTCTGGCGCCCTATGGCATCCGCAGTAAGGACAGCAAAGGACGGAAATACCCTGACGATAAACCGATCTATCGGACTGCCTTTCAACGCGACAGGGACAGGATTTTACATACCACGGCTTTCCGCCGATTGGAGTACAAAACCCAGGTTTTCCTCAATAGCGAAGGTGATTATTACCGCACAAGGTTGACCCATACCCTGGAAGTAGCCCAGATCGGCCGGACAGTAGCCCTGGCACTGGGTGCCAACGAAGACCTCGAAGAAGCTATCTGCCTGGCCCACGACCTGGGGCATTCCCCTTTCGGCCATTCCGGAGAGCATATCCTGAATCAGCTCATGAAAGACCAGGGTGGATTTGATCATAATAAACAATCCTTGCGGATTGTCACTAAGCTGGAAAACAGATTTGAGAATTTCCCCGGACTCAATCTGACCTGGGAAACCCGGGAAGGTATAGTAAAACACGAAACAGAATATGATATCTCGGATGCAAATGACTTCGATCCAGAATTGCGGGGGCACTTGGAAGCACAGATTGCCAACGCTGCGGATGAGCTGGCATATTCTGCGCATGATCTGGATGATGGATTACATTCGGGTCTAATTTCAACGGACCAATTAAAAGACCTTGAATTATGGAAGATCCTCATTGAGAGTGTAGGATGGAAGGGGAATCACCTGAATGAACTGGACCGGAAACGTATCATCCGCAGGATGATCGGCATTGAGGTCAGGGACCTGATTGAAAGCACTGATAAAAGAATCAAAAAAAGCGCCGTCACCTCTGTGTTAGAACTGCAAAAACTTCCCTTTAATGTTATCGGTTTCAGCGAAGAAATCGATCAAAAGAATCGGGAATTAAAGGATTTCCTCTTTAAGAACCTGTATAAGAACTACAGGGTCATCAGGATGCAGGTCAAGGCTGAGGGAATCATCAGCGATTTATTCTCAGCCTATGAAAAAAACCCCTTGATCATGCCAACACACATCCAGGCCGGGATTGAGGTAAAAGGTCTTCAACGAGCGATTTGCGATTATATTGCTGGTATGACTGACAGGTTTGCCATTGACGAACATCAGAAATTATTTAACCCTACTGAAAGGCCTTAATTATCAGGTAGAAGGAATAAAATATGCAGGACGAAGAAAAGATCTATTTAACAAAAGAAGGGAAAGAAAAACTACAGAGTGAACTGGCAGAGTTGGAAGGTCCCCGTCGAACGGAGATAGCTTCCAGATTAAAATCAGCCATTGAGATGGGTGACCTGTCAGAAAACGCCGACTATCATAAAGCCAAAGAAGATCAGGGGTTCCTGGAAGGGAAAATCCTGGAGATCAAACATACCCTTTACTTCGCCACCGTCGTGGAAGAGAACGGAAAAGGGCAAGATAAAGTCAATGTGGGCTGTAATGTTACTGTTCAAGAAGGGGACTTACCTTCAGAGACCTATTTTCTGGTTGGAAGTCAGGAAGCGGATCCAACCGAGAATAAGATCTCACACGTCTCTCCCATCGGCAGCGCCCTGATGAATAAAGAAGTGGGTGATATTGTTGAGATTAAAACCCCTGGGGGAAAATATTCGTTGAAGATATTGGATATCCAGTAACAAAACCGAATATCATCAGTTAAAAGAAAAAGCTCCCGGGTTTTATTCAAACTCGGGAGCTAGTTTTTTTATAGGTTAGAACTCATCAAAATCAAATGGTTCTGTTTCGCTGGCACCTTCACTGGGCCAGACGGAAAGTTCGATCGAGAGCCTTTCAAAGAAGCTCTCTTCAGGTAGTGGACCTTCGCCATATCCCATATCCATTACCCGTCCAATCACTTGAAGATTGTTTGTATTGAGGACAAATTCAACACCCGGATCAGCCAGGACAGGTTCACCTTTCTTTTCCAGTTCGGAGCGAATTGAATCGTCGTAAAAAGCATGTCCGCTCATTAAGACCTTGGTTACTGTTTTGATATCATTCTGGTCAAATAACCAGACTTCAAAAGCCGTAACGCGTTTTGGCTCCCCAACACCAATGGCTTCCGATATACCTACGCCGCATTCACCCAGGAATTCTCCAGCGGATGATTCAATGCTGAAGGAATCATCAAACAAATTATCACCCAGGACATAGGTAGTGACAAATTGATGCATGGGCGGCGCTTCGCCTTTGCCGCTGTAATCAGTGGAATCGATCTTTGCGGTTATCTCCTGAGCCATACTAGAAGCGGTTTTTGGTGTTATGCCCCCTCCGCCTTTCGCCCGCTTGGCCAGAAAATAACGGGCTACAAGGGCTCCAGCCAAAACTACTGTTATGAGCAAGGCCCATTTAAGCAAATTATTACCCGATGATTTTTCCTCAGTCGGGATGAAATCCTCCATTGGATCCAGAGGAGAAGTCATCTCAACTACATCACGGAAGGAATCAATATCACTGATCAATTGGTCAGCGGGATTAAATTCGATATCCGAAAGATAAGTGGATGATTTTTCTCCCAGCTGGTTATAACGTGATTCAGCCAGCGAGGTATCCTGGTTCAAGGCATAGGAATCGATCGCCATGCGCAGGTAATCGACTTTAAGGTCTTCCCGGAGTTGTTCAATATTGCCATCGACAAATTGCACCGGGCTGATCAGATATGCCCAGACCAGTCCCAAGATGAGTCCGACAACAACACCAACTGCTGCCATGATGGGAGGACTGTTGATTGCTTTGTTAAAATTGTCGCGTACTGTATCCATAATCAATCTCCATTAGATAATGAAATCTGAAGCAACTGGAGGCCAGATAACCCTAATTGTAGACGAGAGATGGTTTTCCTGCAATGCTCCCTCATTCTCTGGAACCTCATGCATATAGATGCAAGGTCCATGCCAGATCAAAACTAAAATAAAAATGTCTGATTTTTCCATTTTTAGATCATTAAAATAGAAAACGGCGGAAATGGACCTCCACCGTTTTTATTATACAGGAATAGTGACCAGTTCTTATTTAGATTTTTCTTTCAATTCATTCTTTTCAAATTCCAGGGAACAGACTGAACATTGAGCATGCTTTTTATTGGCGACTACTAATAACCCTCCACAACCTGGACATGGAATTGGGAGCGGTTTTTTCCAGGAGGCAAAATCACAATCCGGATAGTTTTCGCAGCCGTAAAAGAATCTACCTTTTTTAGTCTTCTTTTCAATCAGCTCGCCACCGTCAACCGGGCAAGTTACACCGATACGCTCAACCCATCTTTCTGTAAAAGAACATTCCGGTTTATTGCTGCAGCCAATATACAGGCCATATCGTCCAAACCGCTGAACCAGCTCGCCGTCGCATTCAGGACACTGCCTGCCAACCGGGATATATTTAGGCTTTATTTTTGGCATTTCCTTTTTTGCATAGTCCAGCTGTTCAGAAAAGGGAGAGTAAAAATCCTCCACACTGTCCTGCCACTGCTCTTCCCCGGATGCGACCTTGTCCAATTCATCTTCCATCTCTGCAGTAAATCCAATATCAACAATAGAGGAAAAATATTCAGAAACCAGGTCATTGACAATAAATCCGGTTTCGGTCGGAACCATGCGCCGCGCGTCCCTGACAACGTATCCCCTCTGCACAAGTTTTCCCATGATGGGTGCATATGTGGAAGGGCGGCCGATGCCATTTTCCTCCAGAGTGCTGACCAGGGATGCCTCGGAATACCGGGCAGGGGGAATTGTAAAATGCTGTTCCGGAAGCAGTTTAATCAAGTTCTGAGTCTGGCCTTGTGCCAGATTTTCAGGGATGCTCTCCAGATCCTTTTCCGCCTGGGAGTTCTTACCGTTGCTGCGGTCATACACATGCAGGAAACCCGGAAATTTAATCCTTGAACCTGAGGCACGGAATACATAAGCATGTTCTGTCCCTTCAGCTCCAACGATAACACTCAGGGTGTCATACATTGCTGGAGACATCTGGGACCCTACGAACCTTTTCCAGATCAATTTGTACAAGCGGAACTGGTCATTCTTCAGATAGCCCTTGATTGATTTTGGGGTCCGACCAACAGAAGTAGGCCGAATCGCCTCGTGGGCTTCCTGGGCTCTCTTGCTCTTGGTGACATATTGCGGGGCCTCTGCTGGTAGATAATCATCACCATAATTAAATTTAATGAATTCCCGGGCGCTTTGTTGGGCTGATTGGGAAATATTGGTTGAATCCGTTCGCATATAACTGATCAAGCCTGTTTCACCATCATTGCCAACATCAATACCCTGGTATAGCTGTTGGGCTACTGCCATGGTCTTTTTAGCTGAAAAACCAAGCTGCCTGGATGCATCCTGCTGCAAAGTACTGGTAATAAATGGCGGATAGGGATTCCGTACCCGGCTGCCACGGCGGATCTTCCGCACCTCGTAGTGCGCTTTTTCAAGATCGCTCAGGATCGGATCCAGATCAAGTTTGGAACTGACGTGTAATTTTTTGCCGTCGACATGAGTCAGGTTTGCCTGATAGGTTTCACCATCTGTGTTTTCTTCAGGTCGCAGCTCGGCTGCGACCGACCAGTATTCATCAGGTATAAAGGCTTCAATTTCCCTTTCCCGGTCCACGATCAACCGCAGGGAAACAGACTGCACCCGTCCAGCTGTTAAGCCACCGCGTACTTTTTCCCACAGGATCGGACTGATCTGGAATCCCACCAGGCGATCCACGATCCTCCTGCCCTGCTGCGCGTCAACCAAATTCATATCAAGGATCTCGGGGTTCTCGAATGCCTCGATAATTGCCCCTCGGGTTATTTCTGTGAAGACAACTCGTTTAGTTCGTTCTGGATCAAGCTCTGCAGCTTCTATCAGGTGCCAGGCGATAGCTTCTCCTTCCCGATCCAGATCTGTTGCCAGGAAAATCTCTTCAGCTTCCGCTCCCAGTTTTTTGATTTCTTTTACAATCTCGCGTTTATCATTTGGAACGCGGTAGGTAGGTTCAAATTTATTTTCAATATCAATTGATAATTTGGACTTTAATAGATCACGCACATGTCCAAAAGAAGCAATCACTTTATATCCTTTTCCCAGGTAACGCCCAATAGTGCGGGCTTTGGCAGGTGATTCGACGATCACCAATTTCCCTTTACGAGGTTTAGGTTCCTTATTTTTCCTGGCAGTATTTTCCGGCGGGGTCATACCCTCGTGGGCTTCTGTTTTTCCCATCCGGAACATTTTTGTGCCGCACACGGAACAAATACCGCCAGTAGCTGGTGTTCCAGTTTTAGTGAATACCGCTTCAGGGGAATCTATAGTTTGTTTTTCTTTACATTTCACACAATACGCTTTCAAAACCAACCTCCCATACACAAATCAATATCAAATAAGCTCTGTTCGGCCTGCTTCTTTTAGTTTATTTACTGCCCGCCGCACATCCTGGGCCTGGTCGCGTTTGCAAACAAGCAGGATATCTCCCGTATCAACAATAATCAGATCTTCTGTTCCGATAGTTACAACCAGTCGGGGAGAATTCTCTCCATAAACAAGGGTGCCTTTTGTATCCAGGCCTATATGCTCAATCCCTTTGTTAATATTGCCATCTTCATCCTCTGGCAGCAGATCAAAGATCGCTTCCCAGCTGCCGACATCATTCCATTCTAAATTTTTGGCCGGGATCACTGCAACTCTCTCTGCATTTTCCATGATGCCAAAATCGATCGTCTGCGGTTTGATCTCAGGCCAGATCTTGCGGATGGTTTCTTCCTGCTGTGGTGTTTCCCAAGCCTTTTTAATTTGGGACAGTTGGGAGAAAAGTTCCGGCATTTGCCGGGCAAATTCCTTTAAGATAGCCTCTGTCCGCCAGATGAACATTCCTGAGTTCCAGGCATATTCACCACTCCTATACATTCTTTCAGCTTCAGGCAAAGCTGGTTTCTCAGTAAACTCCAGCACCTTGTAAACATCCAGCGCCTGGTAATTCCCGATCAGTTCACCCCGCCGGGTATATCCATATCCCGTTGATGGGAAAGTCGGTGTGACTCCCAGCGTGACCAAATAATCCTCACCTGCAGCCTGATCAGCGGCTTTTAATACCTGCTGGAAAAGCTTTAAATTACCAATGATATGGTCTGCTGTCAAGACAGCCATGACCGAATCCGGGTTCTTTTTATTCAAAACAGCCGCTGCATATCCTACCACAGAGGCAGTTCCCCGCGGCATGGTTTCCAAGAGAAAGTTATCCAGGGGAATTTCAGGGCATTGTTCCTGCAGTCCCGTGGCCTGGTCCTCAACGGTCACAACCAGGATCCTTTCAGGAGGCAAAATATCAGCCAATCGGTCAACGGCAACCTGGAATAATGACCTATCCCCCCCCAGTTTTAACATCTGCTTGGGACGGTTCTGCCTCGACAGGGGCCACAATCTCGTGCCTCCGCCGCCTGCCATGATAACTGCATAAAAATTCTCGATCATGTTATTTTCCTTCCCCATTCATGTTCTGCTCGCTACGATAGTCTATCATCATATCC
The DNA here is from genome assembly GCA_963695575.1 of uncultured Chloroflexia bacterium. Lineage (GTDB taxonomy): Bacteria > Chloroflexota > Anaerolineae > Anaerolineales > UBA11858 > B10-G9. The sequence goes on along the minus strand of CAVOGS010000018.1, from coordinate 105,670 downwards.
CGGACAGCCACATATTTCATGCCGAATGTTTTTCGAACCATTCCTTTCAATTCCATCAGTGCCAGGGTTGATGTTACTTCTTCAATTGGTAAGTTTACCAGAGAACATAGCTCATCCACGTGCTGCGGTTCATCTCCCACTGCCTGATATAACAATGCTTCCCGGGGATCCCCGGGCAGTGTCCTTTGAACTGATCGCTGCTCGGAAATCAAGCTCATATTCAGCAGGTCCAGAATATCCTGGGCATCAAGCAAAGGGTGAGCGCCCTGTTTAATTAACAAATTTGTACCTCTGCTCATTGGCGAGGTGATCTTTCCCGGGAGTGCAAATACCTCTTTCCCCTGTTCTGCTGCATATCCGGCCGTAATTATTGCACCGCTTTTCAGGCCAGCCTCAATCACGATAACTACTTTCGATAAACCCGATATAATCCGATTCCTGGGCGGGAAATTGGATCCATCGGGTGGAGTCCCAACAGGGTAATCACTTATCAAAGCACCCTGTTCTATAATCCTTCCTGCCAATTTTTTATGCTCAGGAGGATAGATCTGGTCCAATCCGCTTCCCAGAACAGCAATGGTCCTACCGCCGGCGTCCAATGCGCTCTGATGGGCAGCCCCATCAATACCTCGGGCTAATCCACTGATCACTGTAATTCCACAACCAGCCAATACCCTGGAGATCTCTGTAGTGATCTGGCGTCCATATTCACTATAACGCCGTGTCCCAACAATCGCTACTCCCCAGATATCATCTTCTATCAAGTCCCCTTTCAAGTAAATCACAAAAGGAGATTGGTTGATATTGCGCAATCGTTCTGGATAACCGGGATGGTCCCAATAATAAACCTTGATCCCGGCTTCCATGATCGTGCCCAGCAGCTCGTCCAAACAGGTTCTTTCCCTGATCTGGATCAATTGGCTGGATAGATTATCATTTAACCCTGCCGCCTTTAGCTGATATGACTTGGCTTCCCAGGCGGACCTGATATCCCCGAAATACTGCAGAAGTCTATCCAGCCGGACCGGGCCAATTCCCTTTACAAGGTTAAACCCAACCCAATATTTTGTTTGACCTTTCATCATTGACCCCCTGATCCAGCCTGATGAGACTCAAAATCCTGAGCCGGGCTCAGAATACCATAATTTTTTTATCCGTGTCAAGAGAGAATTCCAACTGGTCGAATAACACAGTAGCTGTGATCAGGTGGAATTTAGATTAAATCAGATTAAAATGATATCTCCATTCTCCCCCAACAGACCCAGCTTAATAATCCAATAATCCCGGAATGATATGGACCAGAATTTGGCCAGTTTCCTGATTGATATCAAGCACAACTTCTTCCGTTGCCGGAAGCAGCAGTTCTTTACCTTCTTGTGATTCCACCAGGTAAACATCATTTGCCCCGGTGATAAGGATCTCTTTGAGGACCCCAAGCTTTTCCCCCTGATCGGTGATAACCTCCATACCAACAAGCTGGTGAATAAAAAATTCACCTTCCGGCAGTTCTGGCATATCCTTACTTTTCATATATACCATAATGTTACGGAATATTTCAACAGCTGTGCGGTCCGATAATTCCTTGAGAGATACCAGCATATCTCCCCCATGCCAGCGGATATCCCTGACTGTATAGGCCTGGTGTTTTTCCCCGACATAGATGATTTGGCCTGGAGAGACCAACTCCGGGAAATCTGTGAGCACGGTCATGCGGATCTCTCCCCGAATGCCGTGCGGTTTGCGAAATTTCCCTATAAGAACAAACACAGGTTCATCCGTGTTGGACGAACCTGTGCTGGTATTAGAGTTCTGATCTGATTTCATTGTGGCTCTACGATATCCAAATTCACTTTTTTACCGATTCCGGATGCTGGCACGTTCAGCAGCGTTCTGATAGCGTTTGCAACTCTGCCATTTTTACCAATGACCCGCCCCATATCTTCCCGGGCCACTTGCAATTGGAAGCTGATGCTGTCCCTGCCCCGTTGGTGGGTGACCTTTACTTGAGTAGGATCTTCAACAAGTGAACGCGCTATATACGTGATTAAATCAATCAATGTTTCCTCCGCAAAAAGATCTGAAGGATATTAACCCTTGTCCGCCAGCTAATCCTTGATTAACTTGGTGATATCAGATTTTAAGATTGCGCCGTCTTTTCCAGTTCCCTTGACAGTTGTAAGATCAATGCCAGCGTCTTCAGCTATTTTCCGGGCTGCGTCGGTGATCTTGATCTCTTCTGCTGATTCTGGCTCAGGTTCGGGCTCAGGTTCTGGTTCTGGCTCTGGCTCAGGTTCTGGCTCAGGTTCTGGCTCAGGTTCTGGCTCAGGTTCTGGCTCAGGTTCTGGTTCTGGTTCTGGTTCTGGTTCTGGCTCAGGTTCCGGTTCTGGTTCCGGTTCAGTTTCCACTACTTCAGCAGCGGTTTCTTCCACGGCAACTTCTTCCACTTCTTCGACCTCAGCAGTGTCTTCTTCCAGGACCTCTTCAGGTGCCTCTTCAACCGGTTTTTCTATCTTCTTGGGTTTCCGGGCTGCAATCAAATCATCCCGGCGTGTGCGCGGGTCAACAGTCCGATCTTTCTCGACCTGTTTGCCCTCTTCAATCAGCTTCTCCAGATCCTCGCCATCTTTGAAACGCTGGTAGCGTTCCAATAAACCGATCGTGCGGAAGATCTGCAAAACAGAATCGGAAGGCTGTGCACCAACACTCAGCCAGTGATAGATACGATCTTCTTTAACCCTGATCGTGGAGGGTTCAGTCCTGGGGTTGTAATCTCCCAGGATTTCGATGAATTTGCCATCTCTGGGACTTTCTCTATCAGCGGCCACAATACGATGTGTAGGCTGACCTTTTCCACCAGCGCGGCGTAATCTAATTCGAACCATGACTTGTACTCCTTAAGTTTTCAACAACTCATACCGCTGTGCGACTGACACAGCGGAGACTATTATACATTAAAATCAGAATTTGTTAAGAAAATCGGGGTAGATTCTTTAACCCGGATTTCTTAAGCTCTTTGAACATTCTTTTTGCATCCCGGTACTGTTTCACCAATTGGTTCACATCATAAACCTGGGTCCCGGATCCTGCTGCGATGCGTTTTCTCCGGCTGGCGTTCAGTATTTTTGGATCTTGCCTTTCTGCAGGTGTCATCGAGAAGATGATCGCCTGAGTGGCTTTTACTCTTTTCTCCGCTTCCCGGGGGTCAACGGATTGGGACATTTTACCAAATTCTCCCGGCAGCATGCCCATGATTTTTCCGATCGGTCCCATTTTTAATACCTGGGAAATTTGCTTGGAGAAGTCTTCCAGGGTGAATTCCCCGGATAATAATCGTTCAGTCTGTTTTTGAGCGGTTTCAAGATCAATACTTTCCTCTGCTCGCTCAATTAGACCGATCACATCTCCCATTCCCAGAATTCGGGATGCCAATCGAGAGGGGTCATACGTTTCCAGGGCATCCAGACTCTCACCGGTTCCCAGAAACTTGATTGGCACGCCTGTCACAGAACGAATCGAGATGGCGGAACCTCCACGGGCGTCACCATCCATTTTGCTCATGATCAAACCAGTGATAGGGACAGCGTCACTAAATCCCTGGGCGATATGTACCGCCTCCTGTCCAACCATGGCATCCACAACTAACAGGATCTCATCCGGATTGGCTGCATCCCGTATTGATCCCAGCTCATCCATCAAGCTTTGATCTATTTGGGACCGTCCAGCAGTATCCAGGATGATCACTGTGCTGCCTGTTTTCTCCGACTCCTGGAGCGCTTTCTGCGCCAGTTGAGCGGGCTGCAGGTTCGGATCTGTCAGAACCGGAATGGATAATTCCTTTCCAAGGATCTGCAGCTGATCCACAGCTGCGGGCCGGTAGGGATCGGCCGCAACCAGCAGTACCTGTTCTCCACGTTTTTTTAACAGCCGGCCGAGTTTTCCTGCCGCAGTCGTTTTTCCAGAGCCCTGTAAGCCAGCCAGTAAAATCACCAGGGGGGAGGTAGGTGATTGATTGAGAGGTGCTGGTTCTCCCAGGGTTGCGATCAATTCTTCATGGACAATCTTGACAACCTGCTGTCCAGGATTGAGCGCTTTGGATACTTCCTGACCAACCGCTCTGTCCTTCACCCGGGATACAAATTCCCGGACCACGCCGTAATGAACATCCGCGTCCAGCAAGGCCAGGCGGATCTCACGCATAACGCTGTCTACGTCTTTTTCAGAGAGTTTTCCCCGACGACGCAGGTTTTGGAATATTCCATCCAGGCGATTGGTTAGCTGTTCAAACATAAACGTGTAGTGCTGTAATTTCCATAAAAAAAACGGATGACAGACTCAACATGTAGAGCCATCCGCGAAAAATCATTGTAGCCCTCAGGAAAGGTTCAGTCAAGGGGAGTGAATACTTTGCATTGCCTCCCTTAATCAGCTATGGTAAAATCTCTCCGCTCGGAGAACCTTTAAATAGGGAGGGATGGCCGAGTGGACGAAGGCGGCTGTCTTGAAAACAGCTGTGGGTGCAAGCCCACCGGGGGTTCGAATCCCTCTCCCTCCGCCATAAATTTCTCCCCCGGGGAGGTGCCAGAGTGGTTGATTGGGGCTGCCTGCTAAGCAGTTGTCGGGCTAACGTTCGATCGTGGGTTCGAATCCCACCCTCCCCGCCAGATTAATATACCCTCGTAGCTCAGTGGATAGAGCACTTGCTTGCGGAGTAAGGGGTCGCGTGTTCGAATCACGCCGAGGGTGCCAGAAGAAAAAGAGCGGGATTCCCGCTCTTTTTAGATAGGAAAAACATCCATGAAAAAAGAACCCCAAATCCTGTTAACCAATGACGACGGCATCCAGAGCCCCGGGTTATGGGCAGCAGCCGAAGCCCTGGATGAGCTTGGATTTGTGACAGTAGTTGCACCCCGGGAACAATCATCCGGAACGGGACGAAGTTTTCCCAGTTATTATGATGGCCAAATAACAAAAGAAAAACTGGTGGTCAACGGGAAAGAATGGACAGTCCATGCGGTGAACGGTACCCCAGCTATGGCAGTTCTTTATGGGATCTTTTCATTGATCCCCGGCCAGCCGGACCTGATCGTTTCGGGAATCAATTACGGCTTGAATGTCGGCAGTGGAGTCACGATCTCGGGTACGGTTGGAGCGGCTCTGGAAGGAGCAGCTGCAGGAATTCCCTCGCTGGCTATTTCCCTGGAAACTGAGAAAAAATATCACGCATCCTATTCAAGAGAGATCGATTTTCAGACAGCAGGTTATTTCACTACATTCTTTTCCAGCCGCTTGATGGGCAAAGAAATGCCACCTGATGTACAGGTCTTGAAAGTTGAAGTTCCAGCTGATGCGACCCCGGATACTCCCTGGCAGACAACTCGCTTATCCACCAAACGTTTTTATCAACCAACCGGACCAGGGGAGATCGCTACATCAGGAATCAACCAGGGCATAGGGTATGATATCGCACCAGATTATGACCAATCCCCCCCAGGAACAGATTCTCATACGGTTATCAACAAGAGAGCAGTCGCTGTTACACCATTAAGCCTGGATCTTACTTCCCGTGTGGATCTGGAAGAACTCCAGAAAATACTGCAATAATCCCGGATAGAAGAGTTTTAAATTCCAAATTCTCCGATTTCATCCAGCCAGCCATCAAAATACCGCACCATCAAATTATGCCGCTCCTCAGCCAGGGAACGGCCTGTTTCTGTAAACATCCTGTCCTTGATATGGCGAAGTTTATAGAGATATTCATGGGAGACTGATTGGGACTCTCCTGGCGCCAGTTCGCCGGTCGAAAGGTAATGATCCGAAGGAGGGGCATACACATCCATCCCCGCCCGTACTGCATATGAAACTGCCCGGGCAATGCCTACAGCACCAATGGCATCGATCTTGTCCGCATCAAAAAGGACTTTTGCCTCCAGCGTTCTTGGTTTTTCATCCTGATTACGAAAACGATGAGCCCGGATGCAGTGCAGCACGGCCTCAACCTCTCCCTCCGTCCAGCCTTCCTTTCTAAGGGTCTTTTTAGCAAAATCAGCGGCTGCCAGATGGTGCTTCTCGCGAACATCCACATCACCTTCAACATCATGAAGAAGTGCTGCTGCCCTGAGAATTTCCAGGTTGGCGTTTTCTGCCATACCAATCCTTTCACATAGGCGGTAAACCCTTAATACATGTGAAAAACCATGCACCGGATCATCTTCCGGATAAAATTTCCGGGCCTGTTCAATTGTTGGCATGAATCTTCTCCAGGGTGGGAATGATGTTGAAACTGGATCCTGTTTTATTGAATTCCAATTCCGGGCATAACATATTGAGTAATGAATAGATACACAGCCACCGCCAGGCCAACCATGATTGCCAGCGTGAGGATTTTTTTAGTTACTTTGAGAATAAATCGCAAGATAAATAACCCTACTGCCGCGATCGCTATCCAGATAAAAAGTGAATTGTCTAAAAAATCCACTAAACCTCCTCTCCTAGATAAAACTGACCCTTTTTTACCACGGAACCCACCAGATTTGTGCCAAATCGGTATCCAATATGCCGATAATCTGGAATATCCAGGATGATCAAATCAGCTTGTTTTCCGGGTTCAAGGGATCCAACCACCTCATCAACTCCAATTGCCGCGGCAGCGTTGATCGTGGCTGCTGCAATGGCCTGATTCGGTGTCAATTTCATATATCGACAGGCCAGCGCTGCCGCGAACTGCATGCTCTCGCACCAGGCTGTGCCGGGGTTGATATCAGTAGCAATTGCCAGTAAACCACCAGCTTTTAGGATTTCTTTGGCGGGGGTATATTCAGGTTCAGCCAGGCCAAAGGGTGTGCAGGGCAAAGCCACCGCAACCGTATCTGATTTCCCCAATGCCTGGATATCTTCCGGTGAGGTTACTACCAGATGGTCCGCTGAGGCTGCTCCCAATTCGGCGGCCAGGCTGGCTCCGCCCAGATTTTCGAATTCATCTGCATGGATCTTGATGGGAAAACCCAGATCTTTTGCTGCTTCAAGGATCTGGCGGCTCTGTTGATAGTCAAATGCTCCCCGCTCACAAAATACATCCACATAGGGTAGCGGTTTTTCCGTCCTGGTTGGCCACCACTCTGCCAGGGCTGGAATCAATTTTTGGGATAATAAGTCTGCGTAAGCTCCTGGATTTCCAGCGTACTCCAGCGGGACAGCATGAGCGCCCAGGTAAGTGATCACTACATCAGGTGCTTCCTCCTGATCCAGCTCTAACAAAGCCTGGAGCATGGTACGTTCAGTCTCCTGGTTCAATCCATAACCGGTTTTTGCCTCCAGTGTGGTTGTGCCATACTTAAACATACGGCGAATCCGGTCACGGGTCTGGTTCTTGAGATCTTCCAGGCAGGCTTCCCTGGTTGCCCGCACAGTTGAGAGAATTCCACCACCTTGCTCCAGGATTTCCAGGTAGGTTTTTCCTGCCAGGCGGTCTTCAAATTCACTCGATCGATCTCCTGCCCAGATAACGTGAGTATGGGGATCAACAAAACCTGGCATTACAACCCTGCCGCGGGCATCCCATTTTTCCTCATCTTGATATTTCTGTAAAAATTCTTTTGTGGTTCCAACATCCAGGATTTCCCCCTCCCTGAACAGGACTGCGCCATCAGGGATCAAGCCAAGATCACCCAACTGGTCACCGCGTTGGGGTCCCCCGGCCAATGTAAGAACTTGTGAAGCAGAGTGAATTAACATATTTTTCGCTCTCTATCTGGTTGATATCACAAATTGTATCACTACCACCGAATTTACCTTTCAGCTGCCAAAAAACTTCATTAATCCTTCGATCTTTGCCGGAAATAGATAGAATTAGAGTAACGAATAGTTTGATTGGATGTTTACAGAGTTGGGATTTCATATTTGCTAATCTTAAAAAGAAAACCTGAAATCTTAACAAATTGGTAATTGCTTATATTAGTCTTTCACGATATAATGGCAAAACTATCCGGCCAAAATTGGATGTTTCCCAGCAGGTGACCGTTCATGACTGAAAACAATACCCAAAAAACTCGTATTCTCTGGGCCGGAAAAAGAAGAGCTGACATTCCATCTTTTGTCCCGGACCTGGAATCGAAAGGTTATAAGGTCAAATTTATAAGCACCGGGAAAGATGCCCTCCAGGAATTAACCAAAAGAAAACCCAATGTGATGGTGATAGATGCAGCCTCTATGCGCACGACAGGCTCACGGATCTGCAAATCTGTTCGTGGTAAATATCCCACAGTCCCTATCATTTTGATCAATGCCCCTGATAATCTGCCCACCAATGAGATCGTAGCCGATGTCCAGCTGGTACATCCCTTTACCATTCGAAAATTAGAAAACCGCATTGTTCCGTTCTCCCCCGGTGATGGAAAGAATATCATCCAGGAAGGTCCAATCAAACTGGATTTGGATCGACAGGTTATCCTCTGTAATAAAAAAGAAGAACATGTCACTCCCAGGATGGTGGAGCTGTTAAAGATGTTCATCCGCCAAAAAGGGATCGTCCTAAAACGAGAAGTCCTGTTCAGCAAGATCTGGAAAACAGACTACACGGAAGATACCCGCTCTCTGGATGTTCACATCAATTGGCTCCGGAAGATCATCGAAAAGGACCCCAAAAAACCGGTCTTGCTCGTGACTATTCGCGGCAGGGGCTATAAACTCGATTTATAGGATCAAACTATTTTGGAATAATCGGGACCCCGTTTTCAGCGGGGTCTTTTTAGTTAATCACCTGCTGGATCTGGTCCCCGTTTACCAGAACAATTCGAACGCAGATCTTTCCCGCGTTCTCGGGCAGGATCATCGATGAAGATATATCGCCTTTCCGCCAGGGTCTAGCAGCTTGATAGCGGCTGTGGAAGATTTCTCCCTTCCAATCCGGATCCACTTCCCAATAGGCTACCTGGGGTACCATTTCTGGCGGCAGTTGGATGACTCCATCCTGTTTTGTGATCTCCGGGAAACCCAATTCCACTGCATTTCTCAGGGGGGGATTCTTCTGGGATTCTTCCCGCTGCACTAAAACAGGCGGTCCTTCCCCCTCCTTGTCAATCTGGTTCTCTCCCAGGTCTTGTCTTTTCAACACCAGTCTCGAGCGCGATGTTGTTATCGCTCTACTTTGCATGTCCGATAATATGAAACGGCGCCCCAATTTATCCGCAACAATTCCAGTGGTGCCTGCCCCACCAAAAAAATCTGCCACCAGCGCGCCAGGATTGGTCGAGGCAAGGATGATCCTTTCCAGCAGGCGCTCCGGTTTTTGGGTTGGGTATCCTGTTCGTTCTTGATGCAACCTGGCGACTACAGGAAAATACCACCAATCCTCAGGAACTTTACCCCTCTCCAGGTCAGGAACCTTACCAAATCCTGCTTTTTTCGACGACTTGAATGTATCCACTGTATTTGACGCATAGGGAACTCGAACATCATCTGCATTAAAAATGTACTGCTCTGTTTTGGAATAAAACAGGATCGTGTCATGTTTGCGGTTAAATGCTGTCTTGATAGGCGAGGGACCATGGTAGGTCCAGATGATCTCATTGCGGAAATTTTCATATCCGAAGATCTCATCCAGCAGGATCCTGGCGTAAGAGTTTGCATGCCAATCCAGATGTAGATACAGGGATCCTGTCGGCGCCAGCAAGCTGTGCATCAGTTTCAATCTGGGATAAAGCATATCAAGATAGGAATCCAGGTCATCCCATTGATCCGGATAGCCATCGGCCAGCTGCCATTCATCTGGTTTACGAGAATCTTCACCTCTTCCAACCCGGGCAGGATATCCCTTATTCGTGAAGAATGGCGGATCCACATAAATTAGATCCAGCTTGCCTTGATACTCCTGGGTCAACGCATTTATCACCCGCAGGTTATCACCCTGGATCAACCTGTTCATTTCCCCGGATTGTATCTGTCCAGCTGGGCCAGAATATAAAACGGATTCGGTGACCAGGCTGCCGCCAGGTTTCAGTTGATCGGATTTTGAAGTCCAGTCTAATTTTGGCATGTAGGATATACCACTTGCTGTGAAATAACTATCACCTTAAGAAGAGTACCCTGCGGTTACAGGAATCTATTCACGTCAACGCAGGGTACTGATTTTGTATTTATTTTACCTGACTTGTTTAGCCTTATGAGAATTTTTCCTTCAACAAGTCTTCCAGGGTCGGCTTACCAATGATCTGAAGCTCATACTGGACCCGCTGCGTAGGTTTATTGATCTTCATCAAGCGGGACAGATCAATCGGGGTCCCTATGATCACCAGGTCAACATCAGCGTTATTGATAGTCTTCTCCAGTTCTTTGACCTGGGCATCACCATACCCCATAGCTGGCAGCACATCGCCAGTTGTGGGATATTTCTGGTAGGTTTCCAGGATCGTTCCAACCGCAAAAGGCCGGGGATCGACGATCTCGGCAGCGCCAAATCTCCTGGCTGCCACCCAGCCAGCCCCGTAAGCCATGCCTCCATGGGTCAGGGTCGGTCCATCTTCCACGACCAGGACACGTTTGCCCTTGATCTGGGATGGATCATCAACAAATAGTGGGGAAGCACCTTCAAGGATAACTGCCTCTGGAGCCAGTTTTCGCAGGGAATCATGCAGAGCGATCACATTTTCCTGATCGGCTGTATCCACTTTATTGATCACAAAGATATCTGCTGTCCGGGCATTGGCTTCTCCCGGGTGATAAGAGGTCTCATGACCGGGGCGATGAGGATCAGCCACAATGATCTGCAAATCCGCCTCGTAAAAGGACAAATCGTTATTGCCGCCATCCCACAGAATCACATCGGCTTCTTTTTCTGCTTCCCTGAGAATCGCCTCATAATCCACACCGGCAAAGACCAGCACATCCTGGACTATATGAGGTTCATACTCTTCTCTTTCCTCGATGGTGCACTCATGTTTATCAAGGTCAGCCAATTCACCAAAACGCTGGACTGCCTGTTTGGCAAGGTCGCCATAGGGCATGGGGTGGCGAATCACAGCCACTTTTTTACCCATCTCTTTGAGAATCTGGGCTACGCGGCGGGTGGTCTGGCTTTTTCCGCTCCCGGTCCGGACTGCACAGACAGAAACCACCGGTTTGGTGGATTTGACCTGGGTTGTCCCCAGACCCATCAGTCGGAAGTCCGGTCCCGCAGCCAAAACCTCAGAAGCCTTGTGCATGACGTATTCATGGGACACATCACTGTAGGCAAATATCACCTGGTCGACCTGATATTTTTTGATCAAGGGGATCAACTCAGATTCAGGGTAAATAGGAATGCCTTCAGGATAGAGAGCACCAGACAGGGCGGCCGGATACTTACGACCTTCAATGTTGGGAATCTGGGTAGCTGTAAAGGCGACCACTTCATAATCCTTGTTTTCTCTGAAGAAAACATTGAAGTTATGGAAGTCACGCCCTGCAGCGCCCATGATCAAAGTTCTAATAGCCATAGATTTCTCCTTAAAACTCTTGTTAAAAAATAGAAAATCACTGATTTCCAGTCCAGATATTGTACAAAATATAACTGGGCTTTCCAGTGACAAATGACTGGTATTTATTTACATCACACGCGGGGCTTCTATACCCAAAAGGTCTAATCCTGTTTTTAAAACCCGCCTGGTTGCTTCAACCAGCTGCAAACGAAAATCGCGCACCTCAGGTTCCGCATTCAAAACCGGAGCTTCCCGATAAAAAGCATTAAATGCTTTGGCAATCCCGTATATAGCCTGGCTGATATGGAGGGGTTTTAAATCTCTGGCGGCGTTTTGGATCACGGCCGGGAATTGGGAGAGGTTCTCAATTAACGTCACTTCGCTTGCATCCAGTGAGTACTCCGGTTTCCTGACCTTGATCGGGATCGTAGGTGCTTTTTTGAGGATGCTGTTGGCGCGAACATGAGCGTACTGGATGTATGGCGCTGCCTGGCCGTTAAAATCAAGAGCTGTTTCCCAATCAAAGGTTACGATCTTGGTCGATTCCCGGTCCAGCATGGGGAATTTGATCGCACCCAGGCCAACCGCGCTTGATATCCCCTGTTTATCTTGCTCGGATAGATCCGGGTTCTTTTCATTTACTACCTCGTAAGCCCGGCTTTTGGCCTCACGGATCAAATCTTCCAGTCTCACAACCGTTCCTTCACGGGAAGCCATAACTACATTGCCTGGCAGGTTGACAACTTCGTAGGCCAGATGTTCACACTTCTTTGCCCAATCGTATCCGGCAATTTCAAGGGTTTTCCAAACCTGCTGAAAATGCAGCGTTTGACGCACATCAACCACATAGATGGAACGATCAGGTGCAAATTCTTCATATTTCAGTTTTGCCAGCGCCAGATCTTCAGTGGCATATAAAGCAGTGCCATCCGATCTGAGGACAACCAGAACCCGATATTGTTCCTTCTTCAATCCCAGTAAATCATCAATACGCACAATAACAGCGTCATCGGGTCTTAAGTCTTCAGCGATCTCCCGCTTAATGAGATCTTCGACAATCTCTTTTCCCTGGAATTCGACCTCGCTATTTGAATAGATGCGATCATAGTGAATATCCAGAATCTGATAAAGATCCTCAAAACCTTTTAAGGACCACTGGCGGGTTTCCTTCCATAACTTAACCAGATCCGGATCCTGTCGATCCCAGGCGGCATAAAGTTCCCTGATCTCTTTTTCCAGTTCAGGATCTTCTTCAAGGCGCTGGCTGGCTTCAGCATAAATCTCACCCATCCATTGCGTAGCATCCTCCGGGGGAGTCTCTCCCAGATGGTGATTTCGATAATTCCAGAGCCATTTAATGACATGCAGCCCCATGTCTCCGTAATAATTTACCCGCACAACCTTATACCCTGCATACTCCAGGATGCGGCTGACCACATCTCCCAGGATGGTGCTGCGCAGGTGACCCACATGAAATGCCTTGTGGGTATTGAGATTTGAGAATTCCACCATCAAGGTTTGATTCTTATCCTCGCCCTTACCAAAACTTTCAGACTGAAAGACCGAGTCGATCACCCTGGTGCTGAATAAGCCTGATTCAAAATACAAATTCAGGTATCCACCTTTATTTTCGATGCGGGGGAAATAATCTTGGGGAGGAATATTATCTGCTACGAGGGCAGCGATCTCTTGTGCTCTCTGAGGAACATTTACACCCTGGCGGTTTTTCCCTTCCAGGGCAGCCACCTTAAAAAAGGAAGTCGCAATACCCCATTCGCCAGAAAAAGGGATTGGCGCCCAACCCAGCTCTTCCGGCACAGGGATTCCGGCTTCCTGGAGGATTTTATAGATCTGTCTTTCGAGGTCTTGTTTCTCTTTCTGGAACATAAAGAACTCTTATAAAACGGGGTGAGATAAATTTCCAGTACTGCATCGAGATTATAACATGGGCATAATTAAGGATATCAAAAAAGGGCTGTCCTAAAATTGCTGGAGCAGCCCTGATTAAGTTTTACTACTAGATATTTAGGCGGCTTTTTCCATGACCCCTAAGCGGGTCATCAAGCGGCTCTTTCTGCGGGATGCGTTATTCTTATGAATGACGCCCTTAGCAGCAGCTTTATCCAAAGCCTGGACGGCTTCAGCGGTCGCTGTTTTGGCGGTATCCAGGTTGCCTTCTTCCATCGCCAAAAAGGCTTTTCTGATCAGGGTGCGGGTCCGACTTTTATAAGAACGGTTCTGCATCCGGCGCTTTTCATTCTGTCTTTCTCGTTTTTGTGATGATTTTAATCCCAAGGGTATTCCTCCAATCAATTTCTTACTGTTTCGAAGGGACATTTTAAGATACGGAGGGCAATTTGTCCACCCCATTGGTCAGTTTGCCTTTCAAAATAAAGAAGGTCACAATATTGAATGTTGCTCTTTTTGACAAGTATCCAACCTATTCCCTCCGTGTTGTAAATAATAAATCCAAGCCTTAAATATTCAGGCAATTTGGCTTAAAATATCCCAAATTTATTGACAAACGAACATAATCTTTGTACAATACAAACATAATCAATCATATACGGGATATCCCCAATGCTTAACGAAACCCGTAAAAACAGCATCCTTGAGCACATCGCCGAAAACGGCACGATCAAAATCCAGGAAATCTGTGAGATGTTTGGCATTTCCGATATGACTGCTCGAAGGGATCTTAATGATCTCAACCGCCGCGGGCTGGTCCGCCGTATTCACGGAGGTGCAGTTGCCAATCTGGGGCGAAGCTACGAACCTCCTTTCCAAACCCGATCCTCAAAAAACGAGAAAAAGAAGAAAATCATCGGTGAAAAAGCAGCCGAGTTGATCTATGACGGGGACAGTGTTTCCCTTGATGTCGGTACCACCACACTGGAAGTAGCTCGTAAGCTGGCCGATAAACGAAACCTGACTATCTTAACCAACTGCCTGCAGATCGCAAATTTACTGGTTGGGACATTAAGCCTGGAAGTTAATGCCCGTCTGATCATTACCGGGGGCATTGTTCGACCCCGGGAGTTGTCCATGATCGGTAATATCCCTGAAGAAGTATATAGCAACTACCATACAGACAAAGCCTTCATTGGGATAGGCGGTATCAGCCTGGAAAATGGATTAACTGAATACAATATTGAAGATTCCCAGATTAAAAAGGTCCTGCTCCAAAATTCATTGGAGAAGATCATCGTTGCAGACAGCAGTAAGTTTGGCGTTACTACATTTAATACCGTTGGTCCCCTGGAATCAGTTGATACCATCATCACTGATTCAAGCGCACCGTCTCACCTGGTGGAAGCCATTCGCAATCTAGGCGTTAACGTCATCCTGGCAGATAACAAGGTTGAATAAGGAGGATTTATGGAACTTGTTTTTGACCCCCAGACCACTGCCTCTTATAAAGTTAAGGCAGACAAGATCGATACTTATGTGATATTCCGGGAATTCATCCCCAAACCTCCCCGTGAAGAAGAACATCTCCGCCATATTTTGCGCTTTTACATCGCCCGGGCGATGTTAAAACAAGAAATCAACGAGATCTTTATACTGCCAGAAATCGGGGTCGGCGGGAACACCCTGCAAGTTGACCTTTTGGGAATCAAAGCCGGAAAGGTGACCCTGGCAATATGTGAGCCCGAGTCCATTACCGAAGAAACCGAGGAGCTGCTGGACAAACTCAAAGATGTGGATGACGTAGATATCGTCGTAGTCCATTCTCAATATGGAAAACCCGGTAACGTGGAAACTAAATTCGGTTCCCAGATCGACAGCGGCAAGATCAGGGTTCTGGCCGTAGTCCCTCCTCCTTTTGATGACACATATGAATATGATATCTGGATGTTTGACCTGACATTCCGGGATCTATTTGCAGAGGAATAATTCATGGAAGATCGCTCCCAACCAACCCGAACCTTCACCATTGTTGTGTCCTGTGGAACAGCTATTGCCACTTCAACCCACGTTGCGTTAAAACTCAAAGAAATACTTGGGGAGCGCGGTTTTTTAATCCATACAATTCAGTGCCGGATTGCAGAAGTGACAGACTATGCAGATCACGCTGATCTGGTAGTCACCACTGCGCAGGTACCTTTTGAGCTCAAGGTGCCTGTTATCAATGGGCTGCCCTTCTTAACCGGACTCGGAATAAAGGAGGTGATAGAGGAAATCGTTCAAATACTCAATAATCTTGATCAGAAATAATTATCCTTACACCAATTTAAAGGAGAAATAAATGGAAGTCATTCAATCAATCTTCAATTTTTTGACAGGCTTAGGCTCAGCTGTCATGCTCCCCATTATCATCTTCATTCTTGGGTTGATACTGGGGCAGAAAGTCCAGAAGGCCCTGGTATCATCTGTCACCGTAGGTGTGGGTTTTATCGGTCTGGGACTGGTCATCAACCTACTCTTTGAAGCCCTTGGACCTGCCACAGGACGCCTGGTAGAATCCACCGGCATTCAGTTAACCTCACTCGATGTTGGCTGGGGTGTTGCAGCTGCCATTGCCTTCGGCACGTCAGTCGGCTCCCTGGTCTTCGTTGTTGCCCTCGGGGTTAACTTGATCATGCTTCTTCTTAAGTGGACAAAAACCCTCAATGTTGATATGTGGAACTATTGGCATTACGCCTTCACCGGATCCCTGGTATACCTGGTAACAGGTGGATCACTGGTTCTGGGATTGATAGCCGCGGCAATTCACGCAGCTGTCTCTTTGCTTATCGCTGACTGGACCGCCAAAGACGTTCAAGGTTTCTTCAAGATCCCCGGTGTTTCCATTCCCCAGGGCTGGGCTGTCACCAGCGTGCCCATCATCAAGGGCCTGGACTGGATCATGGAGAAGATCCCCGGATTACGGGATATCAACTGGGACTCAGAGACTCTGGAAAAGAAACTAGGTGTGTTTGGTAAACCCATCATGCTTGGCCTGATCCTCGGTCTGCTGTTTGGTATCGTCGCCTACGGCTTCTTCCCCGGTGACTTGACCTTCAATGAGATCCTCGTCAAAGTACTGCTCCTGGCTGTGCAGATGGCTGCCATCATGCTGCTCATCCCGCGCATCATCGCCATCTTCATGGAAGGGCTCACCCCGCTTTCCGAATCTGCCCGTGAGTTTATGCAGAAGAGGTTCCAGGGCAGGGAGTTCTACATTGGTCTGGATTCCGCGATTTTGATCGGTCACCCGATCACCATCTCTGCGGCGATCATCCTGATCCCCATCACCCTGCTCCTGGCCGCCATCCTGCCAGGTAACACCACCCTGCCGGCGGCTGACCTGGCCGCGACAGCTTTCTTCATCGCTATGGTTCCCCCCCTGACCAAGGGCAATTTCTTCCGCTCCTTGCTCTATGGCACCATCATTATGATCATGGTGCTTTACATCTCCTCAGCTTTTGCTCCGCTGCTGACCCAAATCGCAACGGACATTGGCTTTGGTATCCCCGAAGGCGTAGTTCAGATCACCGGCCTTTCCGGCGGCAACTGGATTGCCTGGATTCTCACCACTATCAGCAAGTTGATCTTTGGCGGATAAGATTCCAATTTAATCTGAGAAGGGCTTAAGCCCTTCTCAGATTTGCACTTATACATTTTATTTTTATTCAAGAGGACATAATGAGTAAATACGATTGGAATCTGCTTGAAGACCTATGTGCCATTCATGCCGTTTCCGGAAGAGAGGATCGAGCTGTAAAATTTATCCGGGATTATGCCGCACCCCTG
This sequence comes from uncultured Chloroflexia bacterium, assembly GCA_963695575.1. Lineage (GTDB taxonomy): Bacteria > Chloroflexota > Anaerolineae > Anaerolineales > UBA11858 > B10-G9. The sequence goes on along the minus strand of CAVOGS010000018.1, from coordinate 88,484 downwards.
GCTGACGAGATCAATGTCGACCGCCTGGGCAATGTTGTAGCCATTATAAAGGGCACAAAATATCCTGGCCATAAACTGATGCTGCAGGCCCATATGGACGAACTCGGTTTGATAGTTCGCAACATCACTGAGGATGGATTTTTGTTATTCGAACGGGTTGGTGGTGTGCCGGAAAAAAGCCTGCTTGGCCAGCGGATGGATATCCTGACCGATGGAGAGGAGTTGATTCCGGCCTACGTGGGTCCCAAATCCCACCATATCACTTCTAAAGAAGAGAAGTTTGTGGTGCCCAAAGTCCACGACATGTTCCTTGATGTCGGCCTTGGATCCAGAGAAGAGGTTATAAAAGCTGGCATTCAGGTGGGAGACCCGGTCACTTATCATCCAAATTACCATCAGATTGGCAATGGATTGATCATTTCCAAGGCGCTGGATAATCGAGTGAGTATCTTTATTCTGCTCGATCTGCTTAAACGATTCAATGAAAAACGTCCTGAGTCAACTGTCGTATTTTCATTCACGGTTTTGGAAGAGTTCAGCATCCGGGGTTCACTGCCAACTGTCAACCTCACCCAGCCTGATGCCATCATTTCCCTGGATATCACAATAGCGCCGGATACTCCGGTCGATGATCCTATCCATCCGGTGGTCATCGGTGGTGGACCAGCAATTAAGATGATGGATTTCCATGGACGTGGGACTTTGGGCGGTATGTTCTCATCACCCAAGCTGCGCCGGTTCATGGAATCCTGCGCCAAGGATCTGAAGATCCCCCTTCAGCGTGAAGTGATCGTTGGTGTGATCACTGATCCAGCCTTCCAGCTTTATCTTGGCGACCAGGGTAATGTTATCGCTGGTTTTTCTATACCCCACCGCTATTCCCATTCATCGATCTCTGCCTGCCATGAAGTGGATATCAGTCAGTCGATCGAGCTCCTGGACAAAGTTACCAGGGGATTTTCTCCTGATCTGGACCTTACTCGCGGATAAGATCAACTGAGAGGTTATATATGAGTAATTGGCTTCAAGAAGTATTCCATGTAAAAAAACCCGTTATAGCCATGGTTCACATGCGGGCCATGCCCGGTGACCCCGGTTATGATAAAAACAAGGGACTGGATTGGATCTATGAAATGGCCCGGGCTGATATGCTGGCCCTGCAGAATGGCGGCGTGGATGCAGTAATGTTTTCTAACGAGTTCAGCCTGCCATACTTGACAGAAGTGGATCCGATCACCACGGCTACAATGGCTGCATTGGTCACACAATTAAAAACTGAGTTAAGAATCCCATTTGGCGTAAACGTGCTTTGGGACCCGATCGCATCGATCGACCTGGCAGTTGCCACAGGCGCCAAATTCGTCCGGGAGATCTTCACTGGAGTGTATGGCAGCGATTTTGGAATCTGGAACACAAATTGTGGAAAGGTTATCCGACACCAGTCTGCAATCGGTGGACAGGATGTGCGGCTCTTTTTCAATATTGTGCCTGAATCCGCTGCCTATCTTGGTAATCGAGACATCGCTGATATTGCCAGATCCACAGTCTTTAATAACGAACCTGACGCCATTTGTGTTTCAGGATTGACTGCTGGTTCGGAAACTTCAACCCAGACCTTAAAAATTGTTAAAGAAGCGATCCCGGATACTTTCGTTTTTGCCAACACAGGGGTGAACCAGGACAATGTCACCGACCAGCTGGCGATTGCTGATGGGGCCATCATTGGCACAGCATTTAAGGAAGGCGGTTCCACCTGGAATCCGGTCTCGGAAAAACGTGTTGATCAATTAATGAACAAGATCAAAGATCTTCGTTAACAATATGACTGATTTCAAACTATCCCCCTCTCTGGCCTCTGCTTCTCAGCTTGATCTGCGGAACATTGTAAACGAACTGGTTGAGGCCGGGGCGGATTATATCCATTTTGATATTGAGGACGGCAGTTTTGTTCCCCTAATGACCCTGGGGACAAAAATCATCTCCGATCTGCGTCCGTTGACAGATCTTCCCTTTGATGTGCATTTGATGATGAACAACCCTGAATGGCTCATCCCTGACCTGATAGAGAAGGGCGCGAACCGGGTCTCAGTCCATTATGAAGCCTGCCCTTATCCACGGCGGGTTTTACGCCAGATCGTTGCTGGAGGCGCTGCTGCTGGACTGGCTTTTAACCCTGTTACCCCCCTTCCCGACCTGGAATATTTGGCGCCTTATTTGTCATTTTTAGTAATTCTCACAACAGAGCCCGAGGGTCCTGGTTGTCCCTATCTGCCCGCAGTTCTTGATAAGGTCCGGAAAGGAAAAGAAAATCCTTACCTGGCAGGCCTGGAATGGGTAGTGGATGGAGGAGTGGGCCCAGAGAACATCCAGGAAGTTGTCCAGGCTGGGGCAGATACGGTGGTTGTCGGGCGGTCCGCTTTCCGGGGGGAGGATATCAATCAAAATATCTCTGCCTTGAGAGAGATGGGAAAGAACACGAAATAATCCTGTTACAAAATTCCTTCCAAACTACCATCCCCTTCAAGAAAATTCCCAAACATGTTATGATGAATTCCCCAGGTCAGCCAGGTGGTTGCGCCCCCTCCGGGGGGTGAGGAAAGTCCGCACTCCATCGAGCACGATGCCGGATAACGTCCGGGGCGGAGAGATCTGCCGGATCGGGCCACAGAAACAAACCGCTCCTCCGGGAGTAAGGGTGAAATGGTGGTGTAAGAGACCACCGGTGCAGGCAGTAATGCCTGCAGCCGGGTAACCCCCATCGGGAGCAAGGCCAAACAGGAATGAACTCCTTCGGGAGGGGAGGCTGCTCGTCTCCTTCGAATTCCAGGTAGGCTGCACCGAGGTGTGCTGAGAAGCGCACCCCAGACAGATGATCACCTCAGTGTATTAAAGGGAGGAAGCCCTCCGGGGCGTAAACCGGAAATACACCAGACAGAATGCGGCTTATAAGCTGGCCTGGGGAAAAAACGGTATACTACACAAATCGAACCTTTACCTGGAGATCTTATGAGCAATCTCTCCGTTTTACTTCAATCTGGAAAACCGATCCTGTTAGACGGCGCGATGGGCACGATGTTATTCGCTGCCGGTCTGGATTCAGGCCATTCCCCTGAAGAATGGAATGTCCTGCATCCCGACAAAGTGCGGGCAATCCACCGCGCTTATATTGAAGCCGGATCGCAGATCATTCTGACCAATACCTTTGGTGGATCCTCAGTCCGCCTGGAGTCCCACGGGTTGGCTGAGCGGGTAGTTGAGCTGAATGAAGCGGCTGCAAAAAATGCCCGGGCAGAAGCCGACGCAGCTGGACAGCTTGTGGTTGTGGCTGGATCGATCGGCCCAACTGGCCAGCTGCTCGAGCCGCTGGGAACATTAACGAAAGATGCTGCCCTCCAGTCTTTTGCAGCCCAGGCTTCAGGATTGGCTGCTGGCGGCGTGGACATGTTCTGGATCGAAACCATGAGTGATCTGGAAGAGGTCAAAGCAGCCATCGCTGGTGTCCGCTCAGTGAGTGATCTGCCAATTGCGGCAACCATGTCCTTTGATTCTCATGGGCGCACCATGATGGGCGTTAAGCCAGAGCAAGCCGCAAATGTTCTTCACCTGGAGGAAGTCCAGTTGATTGGAGCAAATTGTGGTACCGGCTCAGACGAATTGATCGAGGCCATCAAGGCCATTCAATCAACCAATCCTGAACTTCCGGTGATCGCCAAAGCCAATGCCGGCATCCCGGAAATGGTGGGCACAAAAGTTGTTTATAATGGTTCCCCACAAGTCATGGCTGCCTACGCCGTTACAGTTTGGAATGAAGGCGCCCGGTTGATCGGCGGCTGCTGCGGCAGCACTCCGGAGCATATCAAAGCCATGGCTGAAGCGCTTTCAAAAATCGAGTAGTTATTTCTAATAAAAAAAATCCCGGTCCAGAATGTTCTTGAGGCTGGGATTCTCATTTTATTGGTTTCCAGTTCTGGAACATATTTATGCCACAAGTCACCCTTATATACGGCCCAGAAACTAAGATCGTCCAGGCAGAAGAAGGCGCCCTGGTTGGAGACGTCATTGCTGCTTCAGGGCTGCCGCTGGAACAACCTTGCGCCGGCAGAGGAACCTGCGGGAAATGCAAAATCCTGGTGGAAGTGGGGGTTGCCGACCCGGATGAAATTGAACTGAAGAATCTCACCCCAGGCGAGATCGCCCTTAATAACCGCTTGGCCTGTCGGGCCCGCGTCCAGGGAGAAACCCGCCTGGTCCTGTCTCCCATCCTGGTTTATTCCAACAAGATATTCAAGGGAAGTTCCCGTTATAAAAAAGAGAGAGACCTGCCCCTGGGATTGGCGATCGATCTTGGCACCACAACTGTCGCAGCCTTTTTAACAACTCTCGATAACGGTGAGGTGGCCGCAGGCAGCGGGGGGTTGAATCAACAAACGGTCTATGGATCAGATGTGATCTCCAGGCTGGCTGCTGCCCTTGAAAACCCAGAAAACAAAGAACGCTTGCACCGTTTGGCGCTGGCATCCATTAACCAGGCCGTTGATTCCCTGAACCTTTCTCCCTCAACCTGGAAAAGGGTCAAACAAGTGACCATTGTGGGCAACTGCGCCATGCACCATTTGTTAACCGGGCTCCCCCTCGAAAATCTGGCTTTTATTCCCTTCCAACCTCATGATACACAATCCATACCGGACGCTACGGCGATCATGGAAGGTATATTCCCGGAAGGCATCAAGGTCTCCCTTCCCCCGCTGATCGGTGGTTTTGTCGGTTCTGATGCCCTGGCCTGCCTGGCGTATTTCGGATTTGATGATCCACCCGGACCTATGGCGGCCATTGATCTGGGCACTAATGGCGAAGTGATGGTCACCGATGGCAGCCGGATCCTGACCGCCTCAACTGCCGCAGGTCCAGCTTTTGAGGGAGTCAACATATCCTGTGGATCCCGGGCCGTGGATGGTGCGGTCACAAAGGTCAAACTGAAAGATGGGGTTTTGCAGCTTACCACCATTGCAGACGCTGCTCCTGTAGGATTGACCGGTTCCGGTTTATTATCCGCCATCGGGGAATTCAGAAAGGTCGGGATCATTGATGAAAGTGGGAGAATTGACCCATCTTTGGCAGAGAATTCAGATCTCGTTCTGCCTGATAAAAGCGTTTACAGGATCATACTTTCAAAGGAAGAAAATATCTATTTAAGTCAAAAGGATATTCGTGAGCTGCAAAAAGCCAAGGGGGCTATCCGGGCAGCGATGGATATCTTGATGGATCAATTGGAGCTGCAGCCAACCGATCTCGAGCGTGTGATCCTGACTGGATCCTTTGGCGGAGAAGTGGATATTGATTCCATCCTCGATCTGGGCCTGATACCTCCTGTGAAAAAAGAGGTCGTGGAAACTATTGCTAATGGAGCAGGCTTTGGCGCTGCTATTTTTCTTACCGCAGAAGGGTTTGCTCTGGGGGAAAAGCTGGCCCGCGAGGCAACCCAGGTAGATCTGGATCAGGATGCTCATTTTTATGACTTCTACATTGAGGGGATGAAACTCGCTCCTTAAAAGGATCCAAACTATCCGTGGATAAAAATTCTGCTCCCAGTAATCCAAGAATGACCGGGATAATCCTGGTTATTATCGCCTCCATCGGCTGGGGCTCATCTGGCATCTTCATCATTAACATCATCGAAAAGGGTGGATTAAGCCCTGTGAGTTTGGCTTTCTGGCGAGACCTGATCTCCTCACTGATCCTGCTGGCAGGTTTGCTGGCGGTCGATCCAAAGCTGCTGCGTGTGAAAAAGACCGATCTCCCATGGCTGATCGGCATGGGTGTGATCAGTATTGGTATATTCCACATTTTCTGGAATATCGCTGTGATGGAGGTGGGCGCATCCCTGGCCACCGTACTTCAATCCAATGCACCGATCCTTGTGACCATCATGGCCAGGATGTTATTCAAAGAAGAATTATCTACCAGGAAGATACTGGCGATCATCGCCGCAGTTGCTGGAACTGTCCTGGCTGCCGGGATAATCGGTAATCAGGATTTGAAGATCAGTTCATTGGGGATCTGGGTCGGTCTCGGCGCAGCGGTCACCTATGCATCGTTATCATTATTCGGGAAAAAGCTCAGCGGGGATTACAATTTTTGGACGATCACTTTTTATATCTTCGCGATCGGGACATTGACCATTTTCCTGTTCCAGGGCGGTCGTCCCGATCCCTGGCCAACAGGGAGCGGAATTCTGCCCTGGATGCTGGGTTTTGTGCTAATGTCAACCATGGTAGGTTTTGCGCTTTATACCAAAGCCCTATCCATGCTCCCTGCTAGTGTGGCTGTTATAGTATCCACAGCCGAGATCCTATCAGCAGCAATCCTTTCCGCAATTTTCCTGGGAGAACGCATGGGGGTCTGGCAGATCCTTGGCGCAGCTTTGATCATCCTGGGAGTTGTGCTTGTGTCGTTGCAAAAATCCAAAAAAGAAGTTCGTTAACTAATAACTTATATATTTATCCATAGATCAAATAGATGATTTAATTCGCAGGGCGATTAATCGCCCTGCTATTAATTACGCCCTTCGGGCTTGAATTCCAGAACAAGACCAAATATAGTTATGAGAAGGGGGAAATTATGGCTTATACAAAGCTCTTTTATCACATCATCTGGAGCACAAAATATAGAGAACCAACAATAACATCTCAAATTGAAGATAAATTACATGGATATGTAGCGAAAAAAGCCATCAGCCTTGGGGCTATTGTTTACGCAGTTGATGGAATCGAGGACCATGTACATATTGCCGTATCAATTCCACCCACGATTGCCATATCAAAATTCATCGGACAATTAAAAGCTGTTGCATCTACTAAAATAAATCAGTCTGGATTATGCGATGAAAAATTCTACTGGCAGTCATCCTATTCTATCTTCTCATTTAGGGAATCAGAACTCACACTAGTAGTTCGCTATATAAATAATCAAAAACTTCATCATGCCACGGGTAGAATAAGGAAACACATGGAAACTTTAGCAACAGAAAAATCATAAGCCTGCTTCAGCAGGCGTTAATCATCGCCCGGTCATTTCATGACCGGGACATATAAAAATATCAAAACTCTAAAATCATCGATTTTTAAAGGATCTCCCCGATTTTATCCAAAGCTCTCTGAATATTCTCAAGCGAGTTGGCATAGGAGAGTCGTAAATATCCTTCCCCGAACTTTCCAAATGCGGACCCAGGCAGCAGCGCGACGCCAGCCTCATCCAGTATCCAATCTGCTGTCTGCTGGGATGTTTTCCCTAGCCCCTTGATGTTGGGAAAGGCATAAAAAGCGCCCTGGGGGTTGTTGCAGCTGATCCCCGGCAGTTGATTCAATCCCGCCACGATCAGGTCTCTGCGTTTTTTATACTCAGCCACAACGACATCAACCTGCTCCTGATCTCCTGTCAGCGCTTCTATCCCGGCGTACTGGGTGAACTGGGCTGTTGATCCTACAGAGTGCATGAGCAGTAAACCAACTTTAACCGCCAATTCCCGGGGCATAATACCGAATCCCAACCGCCATCCTGTCATAGCATAGGTTTTCGAAAAGCCATCCATAATAATGGTTCTCTCCGCCATGCCGGGTAATCCCATAATGGAATCCACTTGCGGGTCATCATAAACGATCCGGGTATAGATCTCGTCTGATAGCACCCAGCAGTCATATTGTATGGCTGCCCGGGCGATATGCTCCAGGTCAGCTCTGGGAATGATCCCTCCTGTGGGGTTTCCCGGGGAGTTGAGAATGATCATTCGTGTTTTTTCTGAGACCAGCTCATCAAAAACTGACAGATCAAATGAAAATTGATTATCTTCCAATAGCGGCACGGGGACCGGCGTCCCACCTGCCACCCTGATCATGGCCTCATAACTCGGAAATCCGGGATTGGGATAGATTACCTCATCCCCTTCTTCTACCAGGGCCAGGGTCGGAAAGAACAAATTAGGTTTGGCACCGGGGCTGACCACAACCTGGTCCGGTTGAAAAACCAATCCCCGCTGTTTGCCTGCACTCTCGGCGATCACTTCGCGTAATGCTGGCATCCCGGGAGGGGGTGTATAGCGGGTATATCCATCCTGGATGGCCTGGATTCCCGCCTGGCTCACATTTGGAAAGGTTTTAAAATCCGGCTGGCCAATTTCAAGGTGAATGATATCCCGACCGGTTTTTTCCAGGGCCTGGGCTTTGGCCAGGACCTGGTAGGCGCCTTCAGCTGACAGAGATTGGGTTCTTTTTGCATAGCTCATAGTATGTCTCTTTTATCTCAACAAGGTCTATTCCAATATGTTTTTTTCTGACCATTTATTGTAATTGATATTTAAATAAATCTTCACCAACCGGGGAATTCCGCCAATTATCCAGAGCCCGGTTAAGTACCCGGGGTGACCCACCAACCCAGACAAATAACCCCTGTCTTAGATTGACTGGATCTGGAATAAACAAAACACAACGCCTGGTATTTGTCATTGAATCGCAGCAAGTTAGTTAAAGCAAAGAAAATCCCATCAAGATAGATTTAAAGGGATAGGCAGTAAAGAATATTATTTATCTATCAGGTTCTGAATATGGACCTACTAAGGTGGATTTTTTATCCCAGAGAGATATCCAGGTATAACATCACCATCACACCCACCATCGTCCCAATCGTGGCCAAGCGTTCATTGCCGGTGCCGTGGGTTTCCGGGATGATTTCGTCACTGATCACATAAAGCATGGCACCTGCCGCAAAACCCATTGCATAAGGTAAAAGCGGCCGCATAAATTGGACTGCAATTACACCTAATATTGTCAGAGGTATCTCGATCAATCCCGCCCGAATTCCGACCAAACCGGCATAAAAATAAGTCCCCATACCTGCATTGAGAGCAGCTACAGCAACTGCCAACCCTTCAGGGATATTTTGAATACCAATTGCCAGCATTAATGGAAGCGCATCCGCCAGATTTCCCGATCCAAAAGCAACACCCACTGCCAGTCCTTCCGGCATGTTGTGGAGAGTGATTGCCAGGATGAACAGCCAGACTGCCCGGAGTCGTTTAGTTTCCGGGCCTTCATGTCCCCGGCCGGGATGAAAATGGGGAACAAACCGATCTCCCGAGATAAGAATTAATACGCCAAATGCCATACCGATCAACACCGGGATAATGCCGCCATATTCAACTCCAGGAAGGATCAGGCTGGTGAAACTGGCAGCCAGCATCACGCCAGCTGCAAAACCCAGTGCTCCATCCAGGACTTTTTGAGAGGGTTTTCTCCAAACCAGTACTGCCAAAGCACCCAGGGTATTCATCAATGTGATAAAAAGGCCGCCCACAACCCCCTGCCAAATGGGGTTGCTGCCAGCAATATTTAGAAAAGTTTGTTGTAACCAAGCCATATTATTTCTTACTCCGATAAAATAAATTTACTGCTCAAATAGAATAAGTACTGGTTTCCCATTACATAATTCTTTCTAAACGGTACTCCATTCTTAGATTCACTCTGCAGGCAATACCTTACCTCAATCTGCCCTGGCCATTTGAACCAGCCCGGGATGGCAGGTAAGAATCCATCCAGCTGAACCATCAAGAGAGAGCATCAATCATTGCTGGTCTGCAGGCAGGATTGACAAGAAGGTTTTACATATTATAATTTGTATTATAGTATTCATATAAAATGGATTGGATTATGATTTTCAATTGCTCCTGTATACAGCGGGGATCATAGAACTGCTTCCGAACTCAACTGATCAATCAATTTCGGGTGGCAGCATGATTTCCGCAAGCCTCCGGATATTCCTGGCTTTTTTGCCAGGCTGATCAGTCTTTTATTTTTAATGAGGAAGTAGAATGCAGGACTTTATACCATATGTAAAAAGAATATCGCTTGACGAAGGCATGCCTTCCCTGGTGGGCAACACTCCCCTGCTGCCCCTTTTGACCTTGTCCGATAGTACAGTCAGTCAGGTTCAGGTATTTGCCAAGGCTGAGTGGTTTAATCCCAGCGGATCCGTAAAAGACCGGCCGGCCTGGGGTATTATTCAAAACGCACTCCACCAGGGATTGATCCTGCCGGGAATGCATTTACTGGACTCCACCTCGGGCAATATGGGTATTGCTTATGCAACATTTGGTGCCGCCCTGGGTATCCCCATTACCCTGGCTATGCCATCCAATGCCAGCCCCGAAAGAGTAAAGATCATGGGTGCCCTGGGAGCTGAGTTGGTATTGACAGATCCGCTGGAGGGTTCCGACGGCGCTATCCGCGTTGCCCAGCAGATGGCCGAAGATCATCCAGAACGTTACTATTATGCCAACCAGTATGACAATCCAGCCAATTGGCAATCACATTACCGCAGCACTGGTCCAGAGATCATCGAACAGACAAATGCCAGGGTTACACATGTTGTCCTCGGAATGGGAACTACCGGGACCCTGACCGGTGTTTCATATTACCTGAAAGAACATTACCCACATGTAGAGGTGATTGGCATTCAGCCGGATTCACCTTTTAATGGGCTGGAAGGGTTAAAACACCTGTCTTCTGCCATACAGCCGGGTATTTATGATCCCGCAGCAGCTGATCGCATCATCTCTGTCAAAACCGAAGATGCTTATGATATGGTCCGCTGTCTGGCCCGAGAAGAAGGATATTTCATCGGTATTTCTTCTGGAGCTGCAGCCGTGGCTGCCCGCCAGGTTGCCAGAGAGCTGGACCAGGGTGTGGTAGTTACACTCTTTCCTGACGCAGGGTTTAAATATCTGAGCGATGAAGCCTTATGGAGGGATTCATGAAAATCCACATCCCAGCCCACATTTTAGATCAGATCAAGGCCCACGGCGAAAGCGCCTATCCTTATGAAGGCGCCGGGTTGATGTTAGGAAGGGAAGAAGGTGACCGGATCGTTAGCAGCTTGCTGTTCCTGGAAAACGCCCGGGATGAAGCCAACCAGCACAATCGCTACCTGATCACTGCCGAAGACATGCTGCTGGGTGAAAAAGAAGCTGCCCGGTTGAATTCATCAATCCTGGGAATATTCCACTCCCACCCGGATCATCCCAACCTTCCATCGGAGTACGACCGGGAATTCGCCATTCCCTGGTATTCCTACCTGATTACCAGTGTAAACAATGGGAAAGCAGCTGAAAGTCGCTGTTGGAGACTGGAAGATAACCGGGAGAGTTTTTCTGAAGAAACCATCCTAAGTACACCAGAATAACAAAAATGTATCCTGGTCTGGTCGTGAATGACCACCAGACCAATTGTAGAAAGCACAGTTTATAATAATTATCAGTTGAGGAAATATGCCTATTTTGAAAATACCCACCCCTTTACGGCCTTACGCAGGCGGAGAAAGCTCTCTTTCCCTTCCAGGAGAGATCGTGGAAGATGTTCTTGATGCAGCCGTGCAGGCCCATCCGATGTTAAAGAAACACCTTTTTAATGATTCGGGGCAGTTAAGACCATACGTCAATCTATTCCTGGATGAAAACAATGTCAACCAGCTGGAAGGACTCAAAACCCCCTTATTAGCAAGTGACACCGTGTTAATCATTCCCTCCATCGCTGGAGGATAATACAACTCACTGGAGAAATTATGCTCCCAGAGCTCTCTCATGAGGAAATCCATCGTTATTCCAGACATCTATTGATCCCTGATGTTGGACTGGAAGGACAGCGAAAATTAAAGGCTGCCTCGGTTTTAGTGATCGGAACGGGCGGCCTGGGATCACCTGTTGCTCTTTACCTGGCAGCTGCTGGTGTAGGCCGGATCGGGCTGGTTGATTATGACGTGGTAGATTTCTCAAATCTACAGCGCCAGATCATTCACGGCGAATCCCGGCTGGGAGATTTAAAAGTTGAATCCGCCCGGGACCGAATGCAGGATCTCAATTCGGAAATCCAGGTTGACGTCTATAACGATTTCATAAATTCAGAAAACGCTTTCCGGATCGCTGAACCTTATGACATCATCGTTGACGGGACCGATAATTTTCCCACACGCTACCTCGTGAACGACCTGTGTGTCTTAACCGGGAAAATAAACGTCTATGGTTCAATTTTCCGGTTTGACGGCCAGGCCAGTGTCTTTGATGCCGAAAAGGGACCCTGTTATCGGTGCCTGTTCCCTGAACCACCTCCTCCCGGACTGGTACCATCCTGCGCGGAAGGCGGGGTGCTGGGTGTGCTGCCAGGAACTATCGGCAGCATCCAGGCAACAGAAACCCTTAAGCTCATCCTCGGAATCGGGGAACCGTTAATTGGCAAACTTCTTTTGTATGACGCCCTCGATCTTTCATTCCAGACGGTCAAACTTCAGAAGAACCCGGAATGTAAAGTCTGCGGAGACCACCCGGAAATAACCGGGCTGATCGATTACGAAGAATTTTGCGGTATGCCGGCCCATGATAACGATCAAGGGTCAGCCGGTGACGAATGGGATATCACTGCCGCCGAATTATCAACGCGTTTGAAAGAAAATCCCGACCTGCGCCTGATCGACGTCAGGGAACCTCATGAACAGGAAATATCCAACCTGGAGGGATCGGATTTGATCCCGCTGGGTCAATTCGCCGCCCGCCTGAATGAACTGGACAGTGCGGAGGAACTGGTAATCTTCTGTAAAGCTGGCACACGCTCAACCAGAGCCCTTGAAATTCTTGTTAGCGCCGGGTTTAAGAAAGTCAAGAACCTGAAAGGCGGCATCAATGCCTGGGCTATTATTGTTGATCCAAGTTTGCCAATCTACTGATCACTACATCTTTCTGAGAGGAAGTTATCTAAAGGACATCCTCCCATAATAAAAAACAAAAGAAGCCTGTTGAGAACAACAGGCTTCTTTTATTAGGATGAGAAATCAGTCAGTCTATCGTTGTCAGGAATTCCTGGGCCATAGCAGCTACATCGCCATCCAGGAAATACCCACCCAGGGGTCATTCGGGTAAACCAAATTGGCTACCACAATATTAGCGCCGTTAAATATGGCGCTTCGGGCTTCATCAATCCCTACACCGCCTGCAGCGGAGATCAGGACATCGAATTTGCTCCTGACCCGTTTCACATGCCGGTATTGGATCAACTTCCCCCTGGTATTTTCTTCATCTCTACCTCTATGCAAAACCACTACATCAGGAGGTTCCTTGAGCTCCATCATCACTTTAAGAGGATCCTTCACTCCCAGCATATCGATCATTGAGATCAAACCCAGTCTTGAACAGCGCTCGATGAAGAGATCCAGCGTTTCCGCAGGTGAATTACCCAGCACAGTGGCTGCAGAAGCACCAGCTGCCTGGACCATTGCCACTTCGTTCACAGCACCGTCCACTGTTTTCAGATCAGCCACCACATGACCCCTGCCAAAAGCGGCGGATCAAACGAATTCCGTTCATTCCTTCCCTTTTGATATAGGGTGTGCCAGCTTCGATCATGATCCTGTCGCTCTGGATTATGGTTGGAAGGATCTGTTTCACCAACCGGGCATCATAATTGAAAGCGATCTGCAGGTAGCGGGTTTTTAAATCCAGCTTTCCGGTCATGGGATTTACCCCTTATCCCCGTCCAGCAGGGTCTTAGCAATGCCATCAAAGTTGGAGGGAATAAACAACACGATCTTCTCTGATGGATCTGCCGCAATGGCACGGATAGTCTGCAGGGTCCTTAAGTGCATCGCTCCTGGGGATTCAGACAAAGCCTGGGCGGCTTTCTGCAGGTTACGGGATGCTTCCAGTTCACCCATGGAATTGATCACCACTGCCCGGCGCTCACGCTCGGCTTCTGCTTGCTGGGCCATAGCCCGTTTCATCTCTGCTGGCAGCTCAACTTCCTGGATCTTGATCGATTCAACATCAATTCCCCAGCCGTCAGTTTCAGCGTCCACAATTTCCTTGATATCCTGGGCGATGGATTCCCTTTCCGTTAACACAAAGTCCATCTCACTGTTGCCGATCACATCCCTGAGAGCTGCCTGGGTGTACTGGCGGATAGCAAAGGCATAGTCTTCAATTTTAATGATGGCTTCCTCTGGCTTAATGACTTTGAAATAAACCACTGCATTAACCAGCATGGGGATATTATCCCGGGTCATAACTTCCTGGCGGGGAATTTCAGCGGTCTTAATGCGCATGTCAACTTTTTGCATGGTTTGGAACACAGGGATAACGATAGTTACACCCGGTCCTCGCATGCCGGTATACTTTCCCAAAGTGAACACCACTCCCCGTTCGTATTCGTATAACAGGCGAATTCCCCGAATTGCGATCCCGAAGGCGAAAAGGAGAATGACCCCAAAACAAAAACTAACACCAACAACTCCGTCAAACATAGCTCCTCCTTAAATATCTATAAGTATCTCTATTATAAATATAATCCCATAATTCACCAAAATATACCGGAAACATCTTTAACAGAAATTCTAAAACTTGCCGCAATGTCTAAATCAATCCGGTGAATGGATCAGGATACAATTAGTACAACATGGTAAATCCAACTGCTTCCGACCCTGTACTGATGGCAAAAATACTGCTTGACAGGCTGGAAAGGATCTCAGCCGATTCTCCCTGGGCCCATCAAGCCAGCGGCATCCGGGCCTCATTAGCAAAAACCCTCTCCCAGGCTGATGCTGATTTAGAGCAGCTGTCTGCCCTGCTGGAGACGGGTTTTTTCATCCTGGAAAGTGCCGCAGGAGAAATACCAGAGTAAAAAGCCCAGAAGAAACTCACTTCACTCCCTGTCATTTTAATTGCTATAATGGATGAAGTCTTTCAGCAGGAGCGCCGTAGATGGAATTGCCCCGAAAAGAAATCATTAGCTGGCGTGAAGTCAGCAAATTAATCACTCTAATACTGCCCCAATTTGTGACCGAGTATAACGCCATTATCATGATTTCACCCGGCGGTATCATACCCACTGGTATGATGGCAGCGGCGGCTGGGATCGACGAGATCTATCTGGCCCAGGTCCAATTTCCCTCGGAAGCCGATCTGGAAGAAGCCAGACTATTCACATGGCCCAGGGTTGCCCAATTCCCTGCAGATGCTCCCCTGGACGGTAAAAAAGTCCTGGTAATGAACAACGCCTGGGGTTCCGGCCGAACGACCTGGGCTGTTTATAAACAGGTAGAAGGCGCTGGAGGCATACCAAGCACCTGTGTTCTGCACTACAACCCCTACAGAAACCTCCTGAAATACCAGCCTGATTATTACGGCGCCATTACAGACGCGTATATTCTCTATCCCTGGGATATTGATCAGGCAGGACCTGATCGGATTTTTCTTGAAAATGGGGGGCGAGGCTAACGCAGGATCAGCATTAAGTCCAGAAGAAACAGACTACAAAAGCAATACTCAGTCCCAGCAGGGTGCCCAGCAATGCTTCTCCCGGTGTATGTCCCAGGACCTCCTTCAGCTTCTCTTGAGGAGGGATCTTGCCTTTTGAGAGTTCTTCAATAATCGAGTTTATCAAGATGGCCTGCTCGCCTGTCTGCCGCCGAACGCCTGTTGCATCGTAAATGACAATGATCGCCAACACAGCAGAAAGAGCAAAAATTGCCTGATCAAAACCAACCACCATACCTATGGATAATGCTGCTCCGCTGACCATTGCAGAATGGGAGCTGGGCATTCCACCGGCCTGGAAAAACAAAGCCCAATTCCATTTTTTTGAGATGATGAGTTCGATTAATACCTTCAGCACCTGGGCGATAAACCAACCCGCCATGGCTGATAACAGAACCGGATTAAACAACAAGACATTCACTAAGACTCATCTTCACTTTTAATTACCTCTTCAACCTTTAATTCTGCCTCATCCAGCAGGGATATACAGTAGGAAGCCAGGGCCTGGCCGCGCTCAAAACAAAGCAGGGTCTTTTTCAGATCGGTTTCCCCGCTTTCCAGGGTCTGGACCAGCTCTTCCAATTCTTGGAGAGCTTCCTCATAAGATAAGTCTTCCAGGGGTTTAAATTTTAGATCGCTCACGATATCATCCTTTAGATCCAATTCTCTTCCCGGTAAATTCCAAATACATTTCTCATTACGTCTGTGATCTCGCCCAGTGTAGCATAGGCATGGACTGCTTCCAGGATATAGGGCATAGTATTCTCAGTACCCTGACAGGCAATCCGCAGCCGATCCAATGTCTGCCCGACCCTGCCCTGATCTCTGTCCATTTTCAGCTGCTGAATGCGATCCACCTGTTTCTGATACCCTTCGGGATCCATTTTCAGGATAGGGATCGCTGGTTCTTTTTGATTCTTGTGGGCATTTACACCGATCACTTTTCTGATCTGCTGGTCAATTTCCCGTTGATATCGATAGGCAGAATCCGATATCTCTCCCTGGAAAAAACCGCGTTCGATTGCCGGCAGCAAACCACCCAGCCCCTCTATTCTATCAAAATATTCATAGGTCTGGCTTTCCATTTTATTAGTCAAAGCTTCCAGGAAATATGAACCCCCCAGTGGGTCAACACTATTTACCACACCCGACTCTTCAGCAATGATCTGCTGCGTGCGCAGGGCAACGGTTGCCGCGTGCTCAGAAGGAAGCGCCAGGGCTTCGTCCATACTGTTGGTATGGAGTGATTGAGTGCCTCCCAATACGGCTGCCAGGGCCTGGATGGCTACCCGGACGATATTGATTTCTGGTTGTTGAGCCGTTAATGAAACGCCAGCAGTCTGGGAATGGAAACGCATCAGCCAGGAGCGGGGATTCTGAGCGCCGAATGTCTCCCGCATTTCCCGGGCCCAGATCCTCCTGGCAGCCCGGTACTTGGCGATCTCCTCAAAAAAATCATTATGAGCATTAAAGAAATATGACAATCGGGGAGCAAAATCATCGATTGCCAATCCTCGCTCCAAAGCCCAGCGGACATATTCAAGTCCGTCTGCCAGGGTAAATGCCAGTTCCTGGACCGCTGTCGCGCCGGCTTCACGGATGTGGTACCCAGAAATACTGATCGTATTCCAGAGTGGAACCTGTTCAGTGCCATATTCAATCGTATCAGTCACCAATCTCATGGAGGGTTCTGGCGGGAAGATATATTCCTTTTGAGCAATATACTCCTTCAGAATGTCATTCTGGATGGTACCCCGCAGTTGATCCTTGGATATGCCCTTCTTTTCAGCGGCAGCAATATACATGGCCCAGATCACCGCGGCCGGTGAATTTATTGTCATGCTGGTTGAGATCTTATCCAGGGGCAGGCCATCCAGCAAGATCTCCATATCCCCCAAGGTTGAGATCGCTACGCCACAGCGGCCAAATTCTCCCTCAGCTTCCGGAGCATCAGTATCATATCCCATCAACGTCGGCATATCAAAAGCAACTGATAGACCTGTTTGGCCCTGTTCCAACAAGTATTTAAAACGCCTGTTGGTCTCCTCGGCAGCCCCAAAACCCGCGAACATACGCATGGTCCACTGCCGGGAGCGATACATGGTTGGATGCACACCTCGGGTAAAGGGAAATTGGCCGGGATAACCAATATTTTCCTCGAAATCGCTGCCAGCCAGGTCAGCAGGAGTATAAAGACGATTGATCAATTCCGATGATGTGGTGATGAACTGGTCGCGGCGTTCTGGAAATCGATCCAGGGTTGGCTGAAGGGTCTCTTCTTCCCAGTGTTTGAGCCTGTGTTGGAGATCTTCCATTTCCTGCTTATCAGGCATGCAGCCTCCTCAATTCTCGATCGATCTAATCCCTAAAAATTATAGCACTGATTGTTAAGTTCAATTTGTTGATGGGATTAAAGAATGGAGGGGTTCAGCATCATAAATACGTTCTTTGGTATACTACCCACATGCAAAAAACAAAACCGATCGAGAGTTATCTCCAAAGAGCTTCAGCTGGACTTGGATCAAGCTGGGTTGAGCTATAAAGCAGACCAGGTCACACGTCTTTTATACTCCACCGATGCCAGTATATATCAGGTTTTGCCCCTGGGGGTGGTTTGGCCCCGGGAAAGCAGTGAAGTATCCGCAGTGGTAGAAATCGCCCAAAAACACGGCATCCCTGTCCTTCCCCGGGGAGGCGGCAGCAGTCTGGCCGGCCAGGCAATTGGCGAAGCGCTCATCCTTGATTTTTCCCGGTATATGGATCAGATTCTGGATCTCAACCCTGAGGAAAAAACCGTTATTGCCCAGCCGGGCGTAGTTCTGGGATCACTCAACCGCCAACTGGCAGCTCACCAGCTGACATTTGGCCCAGATCCCGCCAGCGCGGACAGGGCTACTATCGGAGGTGTGCTTGGCAACAACGCCACTGGCGCTCATTCTATACTTTACGGTATGGCTCACGACCATCTCCTGGAAGCTGAAACGATTCTATCGGATGGAACACAAGCCATATTAAAAGAACATAAAAACGGATCCCTTCCAGCCATTCTTCAACAAAACTCGTTGGAGGCCTCTATTTACCGGGAGCTGCCAAAGATCCTCGCCCGCTATCGGGATGAGATCAGGACTGATTACCCAAAAACATTCCGAAACGTGTCTGGGTACAACCTGAATATTCTATCCAGACAGCAGGTCATCAACCCAAGTGTCCTGCTGGTTGGTTCAGAAGGCACTCTGGGAATCATTACCTCCGCCAAACTTAACCTGGTTCCCTTACCTGTTCACAGAACCCTCTATCTGATCCATTTCCAGGATCTCGCTGAAGCCCTATCCAGCGTGCCTGAGATACTTAAAACCCAACCCAGTGCTGTGGAATTGATCGACCTCATGTTGATCCAGCTGGCCAGGACAAATCCAGCATACCGCCCTCTGTTGGAGTCTATTGAGGGGGATCCTGAAGCAGTTCTGGCAGTTGAATACCAGGCTGATGACCTCAACTCGATATCCGACCGGGAAACCGTTCTTTCACGATTTGGAACGGTCGTTCCCCTGCTGGATCCAGAAAGCCAGGCCAGGATCTGGAAAGCACGCAAGGTCGGGATGGGCATTCTGCAAAGCACGAGAGGTGACGCCAAACCAACAACTTTTATTGAAGATGCAGCCGTTCCGGTTGAACACCTGGCATCTTATGCTGTGGGCATCAAAGAGTTTGCCAACGAGATCGGAATTGGGGCAATTGCTCTTTACGCCCACGCCAGCGCAGGTTGTTTACATATCCGTCCCCAGGTGAATCTAAAAAGCGGGGCCGGCATAAAACAAATGCGCTTATTAGCCGAAAAATCTCTCTCCCTGGTTCAACAATATGGCGGCACGATCAGTGGTGAACACGGGGAAGGATTTGCCCGGGGCGAATTCACAAAAAAACTCTACGGCCCTACGCTAATGGCAGCTTTCCAGGAAGTAAAAGAAATCTTTGATCCAGCGTATCGCTTTAATCCCGGAAAGATCATCAATCCCCCGGCCATGGATCGGGACGATCTATTGCGTTATGGAGTGAAGTACCACGCCAATCAAAAACCTGCCAGAACCCTGTTAAGTTTTGAGGAAGAACTTGGTTTCGACAGGGCAATTGAAATGTGCAACGGCGCCGGCGTTTGCCGCCAGCTGGAGGGCGGCGTGATGTGCCCCTCCTTCCAGGCCACTCACGATGAAGAGCACAGCACCAGGGGCAGGTCCAATTTGCTCCGGGCTGCCATGACCGGCAAACTCGGTCCTAAAGGAATGACATCCCGGGAACTTTATCACGCCCTGGATCTTTGTCTTTCCTGCCAGGCTTGTGTTAATGAATGTCCATCAACTGTGGACATGAGCAAATTAAAGGCAGAGTTCCTGCATGGATATTATCAAGAACACGGCCTGCCTTTCCGAAGTTGGTTTTTTGCGAATATTGCTGAAGTAAGCCAATTGGCTCAACCCTTCTCACTCCTGGTCAATCTGATCCTTGAATCTCCTCTGGCAAAAATGCTTTCCCTGATCGGTATTCACCCGGATAGAGAGATGCCAGCCTTTGCCAGACAGACATTCACGCGTTGGTATGAAAAAGAACAGATCCTGAAAAAAGAGCATCCGGGACAGCAGGCTGTGTTCTTTTATGACACGTATCTGGAATACAACTATCCCCATATAGGAAAGGCCCTGGTAAAGATCTGCCAGAAAGCCGGGCTCGAACTAATTATATTAACTGAAAAAGTGGACTCTGGTCGGCCAGCGTATTCAAAGGGTGTCTTGAAAAAAGCCCAGACATTGGCCCGGAAAAATATCGATCTATTAACCCCCTACGCGGAACAGGGAATTCCCATCATTGGCTGTGAACCCAGCGTAATGGTTATGCTCAAAAAGGAATACAGGGACCTGGTACCCGGCTCAGCTGCTGACCGGATCTCAGACCTGGCCATATTAGCAGAAGATTTCCTGCTCCAGGAAGTCTCTGCCGGCCGGGTGACGTTTAAATTTGACGGTAAAGCCCGCCAGATCCTGTATCACGGACACTGCCAACAGAAAGCCAATTTCGGCACGGCAAGCACAATGGAACTTCTCAGATCCATACCCGGCAGCACTGTGGAAGAAATTGAAGCAGGCTGCTGCGGAATGGCAGGTGCCTTTGGCTATGAAAAAGAACATTACCAGCTATCCATAGAAATTGCAGAACTGGGGTTAGCTCCCCGGATCCGGAAAACTGGCACTGAAACGATCATCTGCGCCTCAGGAACATCCTGCCGGGAACAGATCACCCATACAACCCAACGAAAGGCCATCCACCCGCTTGAGGTTTTCGCAGAGGCATTGGTTTGAAACTTATTTGATCGCGTTTTCGTAATCAATATCGCAAAGCATCTTGTTTAGAACAAGTTAGAAAAGGAATATTAAAATGGAATGGATTTCCTCCCCAGAAAGTTGGATAGCCCTCTTAACGCTAACAGCGCTTGAGATCGTATTGGGCATCGACAACATCATCTTTATCTCCATCCTTGCCGGTAAACTTCCCAGAAAACCAGCAGAAAATTGGACGGCAGGTTGGCCTGCTGATGGCTATGATCACCAGGATCCTGCTCTTATTCTCGATTGCCTGGTTGACCCGCCTGACTACACCGTTCTTCAGCAGTATTTTCACATGACATCTCTGGCCGTGATCTGATCCTGATCATCGGGGGTTTATTTCTGCTGGCCAAGAGCACATTTGAAATTCACGAGCGGCTGGAAGGCGAGGAAGGGCATGCCTCCCAGAAAGTCGCCGTATCATTGACTGGAGTGATCATCCAAATCATGCTGCTGGACATCGTCTTTTCATTGGACTCGGTCATCACCGCTGTAGGCATGGTAAACGAAATCGCCATCATGGTCACTGCTGTGGTCATCGCTGTCGGGATCATGTTATTTGCCTCTGGTCCAATCAGCAGTTTTGTCAACGACCGGCCTACTCTAAAAATTCTCGCCCTCAGCTTCCTCTTGCTGATCGGTTTTTCCCTGATCTCGGACGGATTGGGAATCCATATCCCCAAAGGATATATATATTTCGCGATGGGTTTCTCTGTTTTTGTAGAGGCCATCAACCTTCAGGTGCGGGCCAAGACCAAACCTGTCCAGCTGCGTAAACCTTACACTACTGGAGAAATAGAACACCCCTATGGAATCGCCCCGCGTAATCCTCCACCTGGACCTGGATGCTTTCTTCTGTGCTGTTGAAGAGATCAAGGATCCTGGATTGCGCGGGAAAGCTTTTGCGGTCGGGGGTTCACCAAGCGGAAGAGGCGTGGTCACTTCTTGTTCTTACCCGGCCCGGAAAATGGGCGTCCGGTCTGCCATGCCTGCTGCCAAAGCTCTCCAACTTTGCCCAAATCTCATTCTTGTTTCCAGAAATCACCAGGATTATGGAAAGTATTCAAAACTGGTCATGGAACGCCTGACCCGCTTAACAGACCAGGTCGAACAGATCTCCATAGACGAAGCTTTCCTGGACATCACTGATCTTGGATCATCTCCCAAGGCTATCGGAGTTCAGCTTCAGAAAGCCATCCTGGATGAGCTCGGCCTGCCCAATTCAGTCGGAATCGCCAGCAATAAACTGGTGGCTAAAATCGCTAATGATGTAGGCAAGCTCGCCTACCAGGGGGAAGGACCTCCAAATGCCATCACTATTGTCCCAGCTGGAGAAGAAAGTTCCTTCATGGCTCCTCTCCCGGTGGACATGCTCTGGGGTGTAGGTCCCAAAACACGGGAAAGATTGGAAAGATACAATATTCACACCATCGGGGATCTGGCAGACTTTCCGGAAGTGGAATTGGCCAATAAATTTGGTAAACACGGATTTGACCTGTCCCGGCGGGCCAAGGGAATTGATAATCGCGGTATCGTCACCGAGCGGGGAGTTAAATCAGTCAGCAATGAACGTACCTTTGCGGAAGATCTGGGCCGTAAGAGTGAAGTTCTGAAATACATCACCAGATTGTCCGAGCAGGTATCGAAACGTCTGATTAAAAAGAATCTGCGAGGAAAAACAGTCCAGATCAAGCTGCGCTGGTCGGATTTCACCACCCTCACCCGGCAGATCACCCTTACGCAAGCAACCAATGAATTCCAGGTTATCCAAAAGAATGCCGAAGAACTACTGGATCAGGTATGGCAGGAAGGCCGTAAGGTGCGCCTCGTAGGAGTAGGAGTCCATAATTTAGATACTAATGCCCACCAGTTGGGATTATGGGATACAAATTATCAAAAAGATATCAAATTACATGAAACACTAAAGGACATAAAAGGAAAATTTGGGGAGAATGTCATATCCAGGGGAATAAAGAAGTAATAGTTATCAGGTTCACAATCTAGCCTACTATCTAGTATAATTGTGCCTCGGGTTACAGAAAGATTAATCCGCTGTTAAACACGTTTACTATCTTATTAAACGGAGTAACTTTATGGCTAAGAACATCAGAATGATTGACGGCAACGAGGCAGTAGCAGCTGTTGCCCACAAGATCAACGAAGTGATCGCGATCTATCCGATCACCCCCTCTACTCCAATGGGTGAACATGCAGATGCCTGGTCCGCCCGCGGAGAGAAAAATATCTGGGGAACCATCCCAGACGTGATGGAAATGCAGGCGGAAGGCGGCGCAGCAGGTGCAGTTCACGGTGCACTGCAGGCCGGTGCATTAACAACAACTTTCACAGCATCCCAGGGTTTGTTATTAATGCTGCCCAATATGTACAAGATCGCCGGGGAATTAACATCCACGGTTTTCCATATCGCAGCTCGCTCTATTGCCGCTCAGGCCCTGTCCATTTTCGGAGACCATTCCGATGTGATGGCCGCCCGCGCCACTGGTTTTGGCATGCTGGGATCAGGTTCCGTTCAGGAAGCCCATGACTTTGCAGCCATCTCAACGGCAGCTAGTTTGGAATCCCGCATTCCTTTTATGCACTTCTTCGAAGGTTTCCGGGTTTCGCATGAGATCACCAAAGTAGAAATGCTAACGGATGAAGTCCTGGCAGATTTGCTTTCAGAAGATGCAGTCATGGCGCACCGCAGTCGGGCATTAAATCCTGAAAAGCCTGTTATTCGTGGTACTGCCCAGAACCCGGATGTCTATTTCCAGGCCCGCGAAACCGTAAATCCTTATTACGAAAAGGCTCCCGGAATCGTCCAGGAAGTGATGGACAGATTCAAGAAGCTTACCGGCCGGGAGTACAAACTTTTTGATTATGAAGGCGCCAAGGATGCAGAGCGAGTGATCGTCATCATTGGTTCCGGCGGCGAAGTTGCTGCGGAAACAGCAAAATTCCTGAACAATGTTGATGACCAGAAACTGGGTGTTGTTCGGGTTCGCCTGTACCGCCCATTCTCTGTGAAACATTTCCTTGAGGCGCTTCCCGCTACTACCAAAGTGGTCGCTGCGCTGGACCGAACCAAGGAGCCAGGATCTGCTGGAGAACCACTCTATCAGGATGTTGTCTCTGCAATTGCGGAAGGCATTGATCAGGGCATCGCTCCTTTCAAAACTGCTCCCAAGGTGATCGGCGGACGGTATGGTCTTTCCTCTAAGGAATTCACCCCTGGTATGGTAAAAGGCATCTTTGACGAAATGTCCAAGGATCAGCCCAAGACCCACTTTACGATCGGCATCAATGACGACGTTTCCAATACCAGCTTGGACTTTGACCCCTGTTTCCTGATCGAAAGCGATGATGTCATCCGCAGTGTCTTTTTCGGACTCGGTTCGGACGGAACTGTGGGAGGAAATAAAAACTCAATCAAGATCATCGGCACTCAAACCGAGAACTATGCTCAGGGTTATTTTGTTTACGACTCCAAAAAAGCCGGCGCAAAAACTATTTCACACTTGCGATTTGGCCCAGAACCTATCAAATCCCCCTATATCATCGAAGTCGGCCAGGCTGACTTTGTAGCCTGCCACCAATTCAGCTTCCTTGAACAGATTGACATGGTCAAATATGTCAAATCTGGGGGAACCTTCCTGCTGAACAGTATGTTTGGACCGGATGAAGTCTGGAACAAACTGCCGAGTGATTTCCAAAAAGCAATTCTCGAAAAAGAAGCTGATTTTTATATCGTTGATGCCTATAAGGTCGCAGAAGAGGTTGGCCTGGGAACCCGGATCAACACTGTCATGCAGACCTGTTTCTTTGCCATCAGCGGTGTGCTCCCCAAAGACCAGGCGATCAAAGAGATCAAAGTCATGATCAAAAAGAGCTACGGCAAAAAAGGCGAGGATGTTGTCAAAATGAACAACGACGCCGTAGACAAAGCCCTCGAGAATATGTTCAAAATCGAGCTGCCTGCCAAGGCAGACAGTAAATTGAAGATGAAACCTCCCGTACCTGAGGATTCCCCTGATTTCGTGAAAAATGTGATCGGGACCATCATCAAAGGCGAGGGCGATAGCTTACCTGTCAGTGCCTTCTCTGAAGATGGTACATTCCCGATGGGCACAACCCAGTTCGAAAAGCGCAACATCGCCCTTGAGATTCCAGAGTGGAATCCGGATACCTGCATCCAATGCAATAAGTGTGCGTTTGTGTGCCCCCATGCAGTCATCCGCCCCAAGGTTTACGATGCCGAATTATTGAAGGATGCACCAGAAACCTTCAAGTCGATTGACGCCACTGGTCGGGAATTCAAAGACATGAAGTTCACTATCCAGGTAGCTCCGGAAGATTGCACTGGATGTTCCCTGTGTGTCAGCGCCTGTCCGAAAACTGATATTGAAAATCCCGCCCTGAAGATGGTAGACCAGGCGCCGCTTCGTGAAACCGAGGCAGTGAACTGGGACTTTTTCATGGCCATTCCCAATCCAGATCGCACCACCCTAAAACTGAGCCGCCCCAAGGACTCTATGTTCCTCGAGCCTCTGTTCGAGTTCTCCGGCGCTTGCGCCGGTTGTGGGGAGACCCCTTATGTGAAATTACTCAGTCAGCTTTACGGCGACCGCAGTTTGATCGCCAATGCAACAGGTTGTTCCTCCATTTACGGCGGCAACCTGCCCACCACTCCCTGGAAAGTCAACGCGGATGGTCGGGGACCAAGCTGGAGCAACTCCCTCTTTGAGGACAACGCGGAATTTGGCCTGGGCATGCGGCTGACTGTTGACAAACAGCGCGAATACGCAATCGAACTTCTGGCCCAGTTCAAAGATGTTATCGGACAGGACTTGATCGATGAGATCATTAATGCCGATCAGACCACAGAAGAAGGCATCAACGAACAAAGAACGCGGATCGATACCCTGCGGGAAAAGATGAAAGGCCAAGAAGGCCGCAAAGCCAAAGATCTGCTCAGCATTGCTGATAAACTGGCCCGCAAGGATGTCTGGATCGTCGGTGGTGACGGATGGGCCTATGACATCGGCTACGGCGGCCTGGACCATGTCCTGGCTTCCGGACGCAATGTCAACGTGCTGGTCCTGGACACCCAGGTATACTCCAACACCGGAGGCCAATCCTCCAAAGCCACTCCTCTGGGCGCAGTTGCCCGCTTTGCAGAAAGCGGCAAAGGAATGCCCCGCAAGGATCTGGGCATGATGGCCATGAACTATGGTTATGTATACGTCGCCCAGGTTGCCATGGGTTCCAGCGACACCCAGACACTGAAAGCTTTCCGCGAGGCGGAAGCTTTTGATGGTCCGTCGCTGATCCTGGCGTACAGTCCCTGCATCGAACACGGTATTGACATGGCCAAAGGCTTAGACCAGCAGGACCTGGCAGTGAAATCCGGCGTCTGGCCCCTATACCGCTTCAACCCTGACCGGGCAGATGAGGGCAAAAATCCCCTCCAGCTCGACTCAAAGGCGCCCAGTATTCAGGTCAAAGACTTCGCCTATAATGAGCTGCGCTACCGCTCCCTGCTGAAGAGCAATGAGGAAAGGGCAGAGATGCTGATGAAAGCTGCCCAGAAAGGAGTTGAACAGCGCTGGTCACTGTACGAACAAATGGCCCAGATGGATTACAGCCTGGAAGAGGAAACAGCCTAGTTTAAATTCCTTTTTTCCGCTACAAAGAGAAAAGCTCCCGGAGTAAATACTCCGGGAGCTTTTTTTATCACCCGGGGACTAAGTCCTTTTACAAGGACTTAGTCCCGTACCCTAAACTTATAAAAACAACCTAACCAGCGTGTAGCCGCCCAGGGCTGTGGAAATACCACCGATAATATAGGTCAATTTTCCTGCTGGCAGTCGGCTGACAATATAGGCAGAAATGGGGACAGAGATCACAGCACCAAGGATCAAGGAGATTAGCAGAGAACTGTTCAGGGAAACACCGCTAAACAAATAGATTCCAAAACCAACGATACTGGTAATACCTTCAGCCAAAGAGGTGATACCCACTGCTTTGCGTCCGCGCACGCCAGATAAAACCTGCCCTGCTGTCACAACAGGACCGTACCCACCGCCGCTGATGCCTTTATTAAAGGCCGCCAGAAATCCTATTCCTGAAATCCGCTTCCAGGAGAACACATACTCCTTCTTTTTATTTAGTAGAATTACCAGTCCAAGAGCTAAAACCAGAACACCGATATAAACCTTGATGACCCAGCTTGGCACGTTGATGGCGACAATCGTTGCTAGCAAGACTCCCACCACACTGAATCCCGTCAATACCATAGCGATCTTTCGATCAGGGCTGCCTCGTTTAAAATCAACATTGCCAAACTCTTGATGAAAGACACCCGCAAGGATACCGGTAATCGCTTCAGAACACAAAACAGCAGGAACTATTTC
This sequence comes from uncultured Chloroflexia bacterium, assembly GCA_963695575.1. Taxonomy (GTDB): domain Bacteria; phylum Chloroflexota; class Anaerolineae; order Anaerolineales; family UBA11858; genus B10-G9. The sequence continues at coordinate 61,353 of CAVOGS010000018.1, read as the reverse complement.
TATGGGTTCAAAGCCCAGGGCCAGCAAAATAGGGGTTAGCGTTGTACCGTATCCCATACCCAAGGATGAATCTACAAGCTCACAGATGAACGCCAAGAGTACAATGGGGATCATTTCCAGACTCAGCATAATTATCTCTCTCTTTTATATTTACTTCGTGAATAAAATCGGCGTTGTAATTGACATTAATAATTGTTCGACCAAGTCTGATGAAAACCACCGGGCTGGTCCTCGTACCTGAACCGATGGTATTACGATCAGATCCGGATCAAATGCGAATATTTCGTCCCTGATCTGCGTAAGGGGATCACCATTGCGCAATTTATATCTTCCTTGAATATTCTCGCGAGAAAATTGTTCAGTGATTGACCGCATTTTCATTCCCAGGGGATGATTTCCTTCCATGAGTGAGGTCAAATTATGATTTAAGTATGATCCGTAACATAATGGGATGGATGGCAAAATCGGGAGTACTGTCACATTGGTCTCGGAATTTTTCGCAAGTTTGACTACCCAATGGATAGCCAATTCACCCCCGGTTCTGTTATCAGGAAGTATCAGAAGAATTTTCTGGAGAGGCCAGCAGGGATTTGGAGGAAATATCAATATTGATGGAATCAATTTGAGCTGTTCTTTAATAACCGGATCAGGAAACATCTCATTTAGGCGGGATGGATGGACTGCCTGAAAAATCACGAGATCAGGTATGGATTGATTAAAAACTTTGGAAATATCCGTAAATTTTCCTGTTCGGGAGAGATGTATATGCTCCAAATTTGCATCTACTACCTCAGCAAAAGATTTGGCTGCGGCTATAAAAGTCGGGGATTCTCCATCAGAGGAGATAACCAAGATATCTTTCCTGATCGGTGTTTTTGGCCAGAGATCATCCAGGAGGTGGTCAATTTCGTTAGAATCAGCCCGAATGATGCAGACAGGCGATCCAAAAATCCTCTTGACAGCATCTACAGCAGACTCATCGTCCGGTGATGCCAGAGCAACGGTGATTTGATCTCCATCTTTTGCGATCGGCAGCGCATGGAACCGGTAAGCAATCTCTCTTGGAAGTAATCGCATCACGGTCTCGTCAGGAAGGATACGGTCCACTTTCAAATATGGATAAGGTTGCATGGCTTTGCTCCTTTTTGGTCATCCTTTGATTGGATCTAGCTTAAAATTCTGTCCAAAAGGTTGGTATTAGTCCCAATCCCAAATAGCTGCCAGTGATCAAGTGGACATTGGGATATACTATTGGCCTAAATATATCAAATTTGAATGATAAAACCTGTGATACCCCCATGATAAAGCTGTGACATGTTTCCCCCTGTTATAACCAGCGCCGCTTTATTCGTGCGTCATTAAGCCATACCCTAATCCGGGGACCGTCTGAATGTAAATGGGATCAGCCGGATCCGGCTCGATCTTTACCCGCAACCGATGGATAATCTGGCGGAGCATATCCCGGTCAGCCGCGGATGGTCCCCAGACATTATCTATGATCATATCGATTGTCAGCACCAGACCGGAATTGATCATCAGATATTCAAGCAGGCGGTTCTCCAGATGGGTTAGTGAAATCAGCTTAAAGTTCTTCCCCAACCCAGACCTGGCGTTTACCTGGGAGCAACTTTAAATTACCAACTTCAATTTCCGGGAGAATCGGTTTTCCTTTCGATCGCCGGAGGATAGCTTTGACCCGAGCCACCAGTTGACTGGGACTGAAAGGTTTTACAATATAATCATCGGCGCCAATCTCAAAACCCCCCAGGACATCCTCCTCATCGCCTTTTACTGTTAACATCAAAACTGGCGTGTCACTCTGGGATCTGATCCGACGGCAAACTTCAAAACCGTCTAATTTGGGTAAATTAACGTCGAGGATCAGCAGGTCCGGGTCTTCCTGCTTCCAGCGCTCAAGGGCAGATGTTCCGTCATAGGCCTGGATGACATCAAAACCCTCTTTACGGAGCATAAATGTGATTACGTCGGCCAGAACCCGATCATCGTCCACAACCAGAATTTTCATTTTTCCTCACTTGCCAACAGGAAGGGTGAACCAGAAGACTGACCCTCCTCCCGGTCTGTCGTCCATGCCAACATTTCCGTCATGTGCTTCAACAATAGCTTTTACAACAGACAAGCCCAATCCAGCCCCAGCCCGGGAAATTTCATTTTTATCATGAGGATAAACAAACCGTTCGAACAGGTTGTTCCGATGTTCCATTGGAATGCCAGAGCCTCGATCCTTAACAGACAAACGGACAAACTGGGCTGATAAATCGACTTCAAGGCTAATTTCCTCCCCAGGAGGTCCATATTTATTGGCATTCGAGATCAAGTTTACCAATACTTGCACGATCCGCCTTTTATCCGCCCGGACCATAATTCTGTCCGGAGGCATTTCCATGGATAAATGCTGATCGTATTTGAATAATAGAGGCTGCATAATTTGAACAGCCTCAGCGATAATTGGTCCCAAGGCAATCACACGGGGAGCAACACGGAAGCGGCGGGCCTCAATATTTGCACTTTCCAGCAGATTATCAACCAGATTGTGCAGCCTGGAGATACCCAGGTGAAGGGAAATATAAAGGCTATTTTTCTCGTCTGGCGAGAGATTTCCATCTGGGTCCAGCAGCATTTCAATAGAAGCTTGCAGGGCGCTGAGTGGTGTTCTTAATTCGTGAGAAACATTGGCTAAGAAATGGCCCAGCAACCGGTGAATAGCTTCCTCCTCACTGATATCGCGAATTACCAATGCAGTTTCCTGCTCTTCCACGCCAGACCGGGTCAATCTGGCGCTGGTAATTGCCAGTGATGTGGGTAAATTGTCTGCTAAGGTCACATCCACCTTTTGATAAGCTTCGGCAGAGGATCCAGAAACGAGATCATAAAAAGTGGCCAGTGACTCATTCACTCGAAAAACATCGTTGACATGATGGTCAAGCACCTCACTGCCAAGCAATCCGGTCAGGCGTTCCGCGCCGCGGCTGAAAAAAGTAATCCGGCCAGTCTGGTCCAGGGTGATGATGCCTTCTACAATGGATGATAATAAGTTCTCACTCCAATCCCGCTCATCCTGGAGGGATTTCAGCATACCCTGTAAATCCATCCGGGCGTCATCCAACGCCCTGGCCACTCTGACGATCTCTACTAGTTTCGATGTTGTGACTACCGGGGTTTCCAGGTCTCCCCGACTGAATGAAAACGCATTTTTTGAAAGTTTTACCAGGGGACGGCTTATTCGACGGGATAATACCACACCCAGCAAGGTTGCAATCCCGGCAATCCCAATCATAGTAGCTATCATCCACAAGATCAGTCGGTTTTCAGCCTTTGATATTTCCGTAATATCCATGCCCACAGCCACAGAATATCCCGTTCCATCCAGCAGACTGACCGTAATAAAGTGCTCATTTTCAGCAGCCGAACAAATTAAATGAGGAAGTTGGTTTGTGTTCTCTTCTAAACAATCCTGCAAATTAATGGATTGTTCTAATTCGGGTTGAAAACTTGAGCTAATTAGCAGGTCGTTGTAGAACAACCCTTGATCCTGGCCAATTTGATCCCTGATCTCGACAGCAAATTCATTATCCAACTTAACGCCGACGAGCACTTCACCGCGTTCCAGATCATCAATACCTGTTCGGGCAATCAACCAGGCATCGTTTCCGTTGAGATAATACCCATCAATCATCGGATCCGCACATAAGGGAATTTTCTGTTCGGTTCCAGCGATTGTCCTTTCAGTTTGGCATATATTGATAAGATCCAGATTCACGCCGGACTGCAATATGACCAAATACTCATCCAGGGTTTGAAAGTCTTTTTTATCCAGCAGGTCAAGCAATGTTGGGCGTTGGGCAATAAGATTAGCCGCATTCTCCAATTCAAAATTCTTCTTTTCGTAAAGGGAAATGGCTGTACGTTGAGCCTGTTCGACCTGAGCCCAGGCCTGCTGGTCAAGTTGATTCTGCAGCAGCCAGATAGCAGGCAGGCCAACCAGAGCAGCTGTAAGAAGAACTACCACCAGGAAGCTGAAAATAAGTTGGACAGGCAGCCTGTTCAGATCAAAGGATCTCATTATTTATGTATTGTAATCCCGTTTAGATGATCGGGCATGGATTGAAAGTGGGCAGGGCTGATATAACAAATATAAACATGGCCTTAAATAGGAAAAGGGATTGAGTGCTTTTCGAAGCACTCAATCCCTTTTAATTTAAAAGAAAATGTTCTTGGCAATGACCAACTCTCCCAGAGGGCCTCCCCTCAAGTACCATCGGCGCTGGCAAGCTTAACTGCTGGGTTCGGGATGGGACCAGGTGTACCCTTGCCGCTACAATCACCAAGAACATAATTCACATGTTAAAGTCATACCATTATTGAATAGTTTTTTTTTGAATAAATATCGAGTTCTCCGCACCACTGTATAAGCCCTCGACCATTAGTACAGCTTAGCTGAACACATTGCTGTGCTTACACACGCTGCCTATCAAGCAAGTAGTCTTCTTGCGGTCTTACTCCCTTAACGGGATGAGGAATCTAATCTTGAGGCAAGTTTCCCGCTTAGATGCTTTCAGCGGTTATCTTTGCCAGACGTAGCTACTCAGCTATGCTCCTGGCGGAACAACTGACACACCAGAGGTCTGTCCACTCCGGTCCTCTCGTACTAGGAGCAGATCCTCTCAAATTCCTTACGCCCACAGCGGATAGAGACCGACCTGTCTCACGACGGTCTGAACCCAGCTCGCGTACCGCTTTAATGGGCGAACAGCCCAACCCTTGGGACCTTATCCAGCCCCAGGATGCGATGAGCCGACATCGAGGTGCCGAGCCTGGTCGTCGATGTGAACTCTTGGACCAGACTAGCCTGTTATCCCCGGGGTAGCTTTTATCCGGTAAGCCATGACCCTTCCACACGGTATCATGGGATCACTAAACCCGACTTTCGTCCCTGCTCGACGTGTCTGTCTTGCAGTCAAGCTCCCTTATGCTTTTACACTCTATGGTTGGTTTCCATTCAACCTGAGGGAACCTTTGGGCGCCTCCGTTACTCTTTCGGAGGCGACCGCCCCAGTCAAACTGCCCAGCTGACACTGTCCTCGATCCGGATAACGGATCCGAGTTAGGGCCTAAACATGATAAGGGTGGTATTCCAGTGGCGGCTCCACCGAAGCTAGCGCTCCGGCTTCATAGCCTCCCACCTATCCTGCACAAACCATGTCCAAACACAATGGCAGCTTACAGTAAAGCTCCACGGGGTCTTTTTGTCCTGCTGCGGGTAACGCGCATCTTTACGCGTACTTCAATTTCACCGAGTCTTTCGTTGAGACAGTGCTCCGATTGTTACGCCATTCGTGCGGGTCGGAACTTACCCGACAAGGAATTTCGCTACCTTAGGACCGTTATAGTTACGGCCGCCGTTCACCGGGGCTTGAGTTCTAAGCTTCGCTGATCCGAAGACCAGCTAACTCTTCCCTTTAACCTTCCGGCACTGGGCAGGCGTCAGCCCCTATACATCGTCTTACGACTTAGCAGAGACCTGTGGTTTTGGTAACCAGTCACCAGAGCCTGTTCACTGCGGCCCTCATATGCTCCAGAAGTAAATCTTTCACAATAGAGGGCACCCCTTCTCCCGAAGTTACGGGGTTAATTTGCCGAGTTCCTTAACGAAAGTTCTCTCGCTCGTCTTGGTATGCTCTACCTATCTACCAGTGTCGGTTTGCGGTACGGGTACTTAGAATTCAACGCTTAGAGGTTTTTCTTGGCAGCATGGATTAACCACTTCTGTCTCATGGACTCGCACTCATGCCTCGGCTCAGTCCGCGGATTTTCCTACGGACCTCAACGCCTACACATTTCCACCTACATCCAATTGTAGGCTGGTCTACCACCCTGCGTTACCCCATCGCTCCTTCTAAATAGTTCCGGAATGTTGACCGGATATCCATCGTCTACGCCTTCCGGCCTCGACTAAGGACCGACTAACCCGATGCGGATTGACCTGGCATCGGAAACCTTAGATATTCGACGAACATGCTTCTCACATGTTTTACGCTACTCATGCCTGCATTCTCACTTCTGCCCGCTCCAGCCGTCCTTACGGTCGACCTTCACTGCTGACAGAACGCTCTCCTACCGCTCCAGCCTAATGGCTGAAACCCATAGCTTCGGTGATAAACTTAGCCCCGGTAAATTTTCCGCGCAAGACCACTTGACCAGTGAGCTGTTACGCACTCTTTCAAGGAATGGCTGCTTCTAAGCCAACCTCCTGGTTGTCTCGGTAGTCCTACTTCGTTTTCCACTTAGTTTATACTTAGGGACCTTAGCTGATGGTCTGGGCTCTTTCCCTCTTGACAATGAAACTCATCTCCCACTGTCTAACTGCCATGTTTAAAGTATTGGCATTCGGAGTTTGGTTAGGTTCGGTAGCCGACAAGGCCCCTAGCCCGTCCAGTGCTCTACCTCCAACACTCAACACATGACGCTAGCCCTAAAGCTATTTCGGAGAGAACAAGCTATCTCCAAGTTCGTTTGGCATATCACCTCTACCCACAGTTCATCCTGCAGCTTTGCAACGCTGAAAGGTTCGGGCCTTCACGGGCGGTTAAACCCGCTTCACCCTGACCATGGGTAGCTCACTTGGTTTCGTGTCTAATCCCTGCCACTCGCGCCCTATTAAGACGACTCGCTTTCGCTCCGGCTCCGGGTGTTACTCCCTTAACCTAGCGACAGAGATTAACTCGCAGGCTCATTCTCCAAAAGGCACGCCGTCAGACATTATGGTGGCCACTGAATCTCTTCAGCGCCTTTCCATCATAGTCCTCCGACAGATTGTATGCTCACGGTTTCAGGTTCTATTTCACTCCCCTTATCGGGGTACTTTTCACCTTTCCCTCACGGTACTATTGCGCTATCGGTCGTCAAGTGTATTTAGCCTTGGAAAGTGGTCTTCCCGGATTCCAACCAAATTAGCGTGTCTGGCTGTACTCAGGGTTCCTGAAAGAAGTTGACTTGTTTTCGTTTACGGGACTGTAACCCTCTATGGTAGGCTGTCTCACACCTTTCTACTAACAAATCAATTTTTAACTTCTATATATCAGGCCCTACAACCCCGGTCACGTAAACGCAACCGGTTTGGGCTCCTCCCCTTTCGCTCGCCACTACTCAGGGAATAATCTCTTTTCCTCTGGGTACTAAGATGTTTCAGTTCCCCAGGTTCCCCTCCAAAGACCTATGTATTCAGTCAATGGATGCAGCGGGTTTACCGCTGCGGGTTTCCCCATTCGGAAATCCTCGGATCGGCGCCTGTTCACGGCTCCTCGAGGCTTATCGCAGTGTCCCACGTCCTTCTTCGGCACTTGAACGCCAAGGCATCCACCGTAAGCACTTTGTAGCTTAACTTGTGATGCGGAGAAATCGATATTTATTCGCAGTTACTATTCAATTATTAAGGTACGATTCCGACTGACTTTTGTCTGTCGGTGTGTATTCCTCATCTTTCAATCAGGAACACACACTATCAGGCAATTTATTTAATTTGGCTTTCTTAGACAAAACAGCCCGGCATTTCGCCGGGCAGAGAGATCCCATCAGAAATGCTTTCCTACTAAATTTTGTCGTTCAGATTGTCAGCCAAATTTTTTCCTTACTTATCCTGCTTTACCTCTCTCAGTGGAGATGAGGGGACTCGAACCCCTGACCCCCGCCTTGCAAAGGCGGTGCTCTCCCAGCTGAGCTACATCCCCATATGGGGGGGAGTGGGCCTGACTGGATTCGAACCAGTGACCCCTGCGTTATCAGCACAGTGCTCTAACCAACTGAGCTACAGGCCCTCCAGTTTTCCTTAACAGTTGAAGAGTGATAGAAAACCCATTGAGATAACCTTGACACCGTCAAGGATTTTTTCTTGATTTTTTTTTCATACATCTAGAGTGGAGCGCCAGTCCGAAGACTTTTGCTCAGATCTCCCTAGAAAGGAGGTGATCCAGGCGCACCTTCCGGTACACCTACCTTGTTACGACTTCGTCCCAGTTACCGGTCCTACCCTCGCCAGCTCCTTCCCGTGAGGGTTAAGATACCAGCTTCAAGTATTACCAGCTTCCATGACGTGACGGGCGGTGTGTACAAGACCCGGGAACGTATTCAACGCACTATTGCTGACGCGCGTTTACTAGCAACTCCGGCTTCATGCAGTCGAGTTGCAGACTGCAATCCGAACTGGGATCGGTTTTGAGGATTGGCTTCGCCTCGCGACTTTGCTACCCATTGTACCGACCATTGTAGCGTGTGTGTAGCCCTGGACATAAAGGCCATGCTGACTTGACGTCGTCCCCACCTTCCTCCGGTGTTGTACCGGCAGTCCCGCATGACACATGTAACATACGGCAAGGGTTGCGCTCGTTACCGGACTTAACCGGACACCTCACGGCACGAGCTGACGACAGCCATGCAGCACCTGTATAAGCTCCCCGAGGGGTCGGTCACCTTTCGGATCCCTACCACCTATATGTCAAGTCCAGGTAAGGTTCTTCGTGTAGCATCGAATTAAACCACACGCTCCGCTGCTTGTGCGGGTCCCCGTCAATTCCTTTGAGTTTTAACCTTGCGATCGTACTCCCCAGGCGGTGAACTTATCGCGTTAGCTACGACACCGATGACTATTACGCCACCGACATCAAGTTCACATCGTTTACGGCATGGACTACCGGGGTTTCTAATCCCGTTTGCTACCCATGCTTTCGCGTCTTAGTGTCAGGAACGACCCAGAAGGCCGCCTTCGCCACTGGTGTTCCTCCCGATATCTACGCATTTCACTACTACACCGGGAATTCCACCTTCCTCTATCGTCCTCTAGTCTGGTAGTTTTGAGCAACCTCTCCTAGTTAAGCCAGAAGATTTCATACCCAACTTACCAAACCACCTGCACGCGCTTTACGCCCAATAAATCCGGATAACGCTCGCCTCCTACGTATTACCGCGGCTGCTGGCACGTAGTTAGCCGAGACTTATTCCTGAGGTACCGTCCTTTCTCTTCCCTCAGAAAAGTGCTTTACAACCCGAAGGCCTTCATCGCACACGCGGCGTTGCTGCATCAGACTTTCGTCGATTGTGCAAGATTCCCTACTGCTGCCACCCGTAGGTGTCTAGCCCGTGTTTCAGTGCTAGTGTGGGGGGTCACCCTCTCAGGTCCCCTAACCGTCATTGCCTTGGTAGGCCATTACCCTACCAACTAGCTGATGGTACGCAGGCCCCTCCTAAAGTGGCACCGTGGCCTTTCGTCCACAGAACCTTTACTTATAAAGCATCTAATCTAAATAAGCACATAGGGTATTAGCCTCAGTTTCCCGAGGTTGTTCCCTTCTTTAGGGCAGGTCACCAACGCGTTACTCACCCGTCCGCCACTAAGAGCTCTCGAGTAAACTCAAGAACATCTTCGTTCGACTTGCATGTATTAAGCACGCCGCCAGCGTTCATCCTGAGCCAGGATCAAACTCTCCGCAAAAATTATCCCACAACGAGGTGGGATTAGATTACGAAGTTCTATCTCAAAGATTTGTTTTGCTGTTTTTGGCTTTCTATCACTATTCAGCTGTTAAGGTACAAGGCCCTTTTTAAGAGCGGGTCTATTCTACCACCCGCGCTATTAAGCGTCAAGGGCAGTCAACATAGAGAACAAAAGACCCCGCCGAGATTTCCTTGAGGAAAATCGGTTTTGCGTCAGCGCGTTTCTGCGCTTCCGCACAGGGTCTGCATTCTTTCAGTTTTTTAGATTTGCCGTCTTCTTGGCGAAATCTTTGTGGGTCAAACCTGGTTCATTATAGTGCTTATTTACTCCTTGTCAAGGTGAATCAAGAGCAATATTTAACCAGTTTATTTTGTCATCTTCTAATCCATTTCCTGACGACCCATTATAGCTCGCAGCAGGGTGTTCTGATCAGCGTATTCCAGGTCTCCACCCATTGGCAAACCCCGGGCCAGGCGGGTGACTTTGATGTCAAACCCACTCAGCTGCTGCTGCAAATACATCCCTGTCGCATCCCCTTCCATGCTGGGATTAGTCGCGATGATAACTTCCTTGATTTCACCAGTCTGAACCCTGGCGATCAGTTCCCTGATTTTGAGGTCATCCGGAGTGATACCCTCCACGGGCGATAGCGCTCCATGTAAGACATGGTACAGACCAGGATATACGGAGGTTCGCTCTAGGGCTGGCACATCTAGTGGCTCTTCTACTACACAGATCACCTGCCTATCCCGGTTATCATTCCCGCAAATACTGCATTCTTCCTGACCGGCATTCATCATATTAAAACAAATCGGGCAGGTATCAGTCCCTGATATTAAATTCGAGAGAGAATCTGCCAGTTTTTTTGAGAGGTCACTATCCCTGTTTCTGAGTAAATGGAAGACCAGGCGGGCCGCAGTTTTTGGGCCAATGCCCGGTAATTTTGCAAATGCGTCAATACACTGTTGTATGGGTTCAGGCAGCATAATAGCTATCTCTTTCCTTTAAAAAGGAAGTCCCTGTCCTGCGAGGGGTCCTAGTTTGCTTTCGGCCAGTTTCCTGGAATTATCCAGTCCCTGGTTTATCGCCGTCAGGATCAGGTCTTCCAGAATTTCCTGATCACCATCTTCAATTAATCCAGGATCAACTTCTACCGCTAAAACTCGCTGGTCTCCTGTTACGACTATCTTTACAGCTCCACCTCCAGCCGAGCCTGTTACTTGTTCATTGGCTAGCTCATCCTGGGCTTTGACCATCTGTTCCTGCAGCTGCTGGATCTGCTGCATCACACCCTGACCACCCAGGCCGCTCGCGCCACCTTTTGATCTTTTTGCCATGCAGTCCTCCTCATACAAATAAAATAAATCTTCATTAACTACTAGTCAATCTGATCGGATACAAGTGATCCCCCCAGATCCCTGACCACAGCCGCTACCAACCCATCCGGGTCCACACCTTCCGGCAGATCTGCCTGGTCTCTCCCACCCACGATACAATAAACAGGAAGTCTGACGCCTATCACTTTTTCGATCGCATCTTCGGTGATCTTAATATGATCTCCGCCATCTATCTTTTCCTTAATGGCATTACTCTGAAAACTGAGTACTAACTGGTTGTCTTTGATTCCCAGAGGTTTGCACGAGTTCAGGATCCCCTGCGTCACGGGATTCACATCCCGGACACCTTCGAGGATCTTTCTCCACTGCTGCAGCACTGTCAGGGGTTGGTGATCTTTTTGATCGGTTTTTGGAGCAGCAGATTCCTGCTGTGGTGCAATTGATTTTTGAGGTTCTGATTTCTTTTCTGTTTTCACAGCGGGTGCAGGACTGGCTTGTTTTGGTTTTGGCTTGGGTCTATCTAATTCAGTCGAAACAGCACCTGCCTGATGGACTACTTCCAACCCCTCCAGGAAAGCCATTTCCAGGGGCAGGGTCGGCTGCCAGGATGCGCCCCGGTCATTGGCAGCGGTATTGAACACACGGATCAGATCCAATAGCTGTTTCATAGTGATAACTTCACTATGAGCTGTAATGGTCTTGATCAAGTTCTCCGGCACATCGATCCGGTCAGCGTTTTCCAATTTCATCAACAGCACGTTTCTAAAATAAGCCACAACTTGCTTGGTGAACTGAACTGGGTCAATTCCCCTTTCCGAGGACTGATGCAGCGTGTTCAGGCCATTTCCCGAATCTCCTGCCAGCATAGCATCTACAAAATCCAGCACTGCCTGTTCCGGAGATGTACCCAGGATTTGATGTACGAGATCCGCAGTGATCTCATTTTCCGCGCTGGACAGCTGATCAAGGATGGATATGGCATCACGTAAACTCCCTGTAGCCTGGCGGGCGATCAGTCGCAGCACGTTTTGATCAACTGTGATCTGCTCTGCTTCTGCCATACCTTCCAACTGCTTGACGATCTCATCTACAGAGATCCTTCTAAAATCATGCCGCTGGCAGCGAGAGATCACGGTGATAGGAATGCGGTGGATCTCTGTGGTTGCCAGGATAAAAATGGCATGGGATGGTGGTTCTTCAAGCGTTTTTAATAAGGCATTAAATGCAGATGTGGAAAGCATATGAACTTCGTCAATGACATATACTTTATACCGTCCAACGTTGGGAGAGAAATTGATCTTTTCCCTTAACTCACGGACATCATCCACGCTAGTATTTGATGCAGCATCGATTTCAATCAGGTCGAGGAATTCCCCCTTGATAATTGCCTGGCAGTTAACACACTCATTACATGGTCGGTCACCCTGATCCTCAGCCAGACAATTGGCGGCCTTGGCCAAAACTCTTGCTGTGCTGGTTTTGCCCGTTCCGCGGGGTCCCGAGAAAATCTGGGCATGGGAGATCCGATCCTGGCGGACGGAATTCTTCAATGTAGTAATTATATGATCCTGTCCAATTACTTCATCCCAATCGCCTGGCCGCCATTTTAAATAGAGAACTTGAGACATAGATAAATACCCTGCTGGTTAACTGGATTTGGAGGATTTTATTCTTGCATTCTTTAGTGTATCAGAATGGGAGCAGTGGGTCAATCGAAGCGATTCAGGCATATTCAATTGGGGGTTGAAAAAAATAATTCCATATGGCATTAATCTTGCACATAATATAAGCAGTCAAGGGATTTTATTCTTTCTTGACGCTATTTACCTATCATGCTAATATCAAATCAACCCTGATTGATTTGATATCTTGAATAGATGCTCAAACAAAGAGGGGTAGGACCCCCACAAGGAGAGACTGTTAGATGAAAAAAACTAGCCTGACCATCCTTATCGTCATTATATCGGCGCTCTTGTTCTCGGCCTGCACCATGTCGGCATCCACGCCGCCGCCCGTAACACCCACAACAAACTTGAGCGAGATTGCCCGCCAGGCGACTGAAACGGCAATTGCAAAGACTCCTAAAGCAGGTGAAACACAGGTGCCCGATACAACAGAAGAGTCCCTAACTGACCCCACAGCGACCGTCTCGGACGATCTCGTTTCAACCAGCACTCCGACGCCCGCGGCTACAACCGAAGAGACCGGGGACCCAGAAGTTTATGAGTACGCGGTCCCGGATTCTTACACCCTTCACTCGGGTGAATTTATTTTCTGCTTAGCCCGTCGGTTTAATATCCACCCAGATGATCTTAAGGATTACAACGGGTACGTAAGCGGAGATACACAGTCTCCCGGAGACGTTATTCAGATTCCGTCTGGAAGCCGTTCCTGGGTTGGTGACCGCGCATTGCAGTATCACCCCTCAAATTACACCGTGATCTACGGGGATACTTTGTACTCGATCGCCTGCCTGTATGGAGATGTGGATCCAAGGGCAATCGCAGCAGCCAACGACCTGGATATTGATGCAGTGCTGACACCAGGTGTTGTGCTCCAAATCCCTTAAGATAAATATTCCGCATATAAAACAAGCAGCCAGCAATCCCGGCTGCTTGTTTCTTTTTAATAAACCTGCATACTGAAGGTAACTTCAGCGCTTTCTCTACGTTATAATTTACAAATATCCAAGATTACTAATTAAGGAAGTACTCCATGAAGAGAGCTGTCAGTGTCAGCCTGGGATCCAAATCACGCGATAAAAAAGTTGTTACCACCCTGTTGGGCGAAGAAGTCTCTATTGAACGCATTGGAACAGACGGAGATGAAGAGAAAGCCTACCAGCTTTTTTGTGAATTGGATGGCAAAGTGGACGCCTTTGGTGTGGGAGGTATTGATCTCTACATCCATGCCCTCAAAAGGGATTACCCCCTTTATGCTGGCCTAAAACTCGTCCGCGATGTAAAAGCTACACCTTATGTAGATGGCGGCGGTCTGAAAGCTACTCTGGAAGCCAGGATCATGCAGGATGTAGAAAAGCAATTGGGAGATATTATCCATCCCAAGACAGTCTTACTGGTTGCTGGATTAACTCGCGGCGGTATGTCAAAATCCTTTATCGACGCAGGTTATCAAACCACTTTCGCTGATCTTATGTTCGGGTTAGGTATACCCATCCCTATCAATACTGTACCGATGGCGAATTTTGCAGCAGCAATCCTGCTGCCCATAGTCGGCAGGCTGCCGATTGAAATGCTCTACCCCACTGGAGAAAAACAACTCGAAGTTGTTCCAAAATACGAGAAACATTACCAAGCCAATAAAGTGATCGCTGGAGATTGGCTGTACATCATGCAGCACGCTCCAGATGATTTGTCCGGCAAGGTGATTGTCACTAATACCACTACCGAGGCTGATGTCACCTTCCTAAAAGATCGCGGTGTAGATTTTCTCGTAACTACCACTCCTGTCCTGGATGGAAGATCTTTTGGCACCAACATGTTTGAAGCCGCGCTGGTAGCCGCAGCAGGCAAAAACCGGGCTCTGACCACAGAAGAACTTGATCAGATCATTGTTCAATTGAACCTTAAAGCCCAAATTCAGGACCTGCGATAATGGATGCCATAGTGCTGGCAGGCGGAGTGCCTGCTTCTGATTCTGCTCTATACCCTGATACCAGAGGCAAGGCCAAAGCCATGCTGGAAATTGGCGGGAAATATATGATCCAATGGGTGCTGGATGCCCTGGATCAAGCTGACACAATTGACAGTATTGTGATAGTAGGTTGCGAGGATTGTCAGACCGAGATCCATTCAAAAAAGATCATCACTTTCAAACCATCTACTGAAGATATCATACTCAACTTTCAGCGCGGCGCTGACGCAGTTCTCCAACACGACCCCGATGCAAAATCCGTCGCTGTAGTTTCTTCGGATATTCCACTGATCACTGCCGAGGGAATCAACTGGATCATCAATTCATCGCTAGCTGGCACTGAAGATCTCTATTATTGTGTCGTTGAACAAAGCCAGATGGAAAAGCGCTTTCCTGGATCTGCCAGATCCTACGTCAAACTACGGGACATGAATGTCTGCGGCGGGGATCTTGCCGTGATCAATCTGGAATTATATAAATCGAAGAAGGATTTCTGGCGGAAGATCTTCGAGGCCCGGAAGAGTTATTTACATCAGGCCCGTCTGATTGGATTTGATATTCTGATCATGCTTCTCTTGCGGCGGTTGACATTCAGCGAGACAGTCAAGAAAGTTACACGCCGTCTGGATATAACCGGACAGGGATTGATCTGCCCCTACCCGGAGATCGCGATGGATATCGATAAACCTCATCAATTAGAGCTTGCCCGAAGAGAACTAATCTAATCCCATGTCACTAACTACACTATTAGAAAAAGATGCTCTATATTCAGAAAAGGTCCGCATCCCAGAGGATAAACCCTGGATAAAAAGGATTGCGGCTTTTCTAGCCCACTCTGGGGATTCCTGGTTTTGGGGTTTGGGATTGGCGCTGCTGTGGTTGTTCGGCCCTCGCGGATGGCGGCCGCAGATTGTTTTATTATTCCTGGGTATCTTTTTCACCGCAGTAAGTGTGTTGATATTAAAATTCCTCATCAAACGTCCCCGCCCTGAAGGGGAATGGGGACAAATCTATCGCAGCTCGGACCCCCATTCCTTCCCATCCGGCCATGCTGCCCGGGCAACCATGCTCACAGTGATCATGTTGTTGACCGGTTTCTGGTGGATCGGCCTGATTATGGCAGTCTGGACCCTGCTGGTGGATATATCCCGGGTGGGATTGGGCGTGCATTACTTCTCGGATATTATAGTTGGAACGCTGATCGGGATCTTGATGGGCGGGTTGGCAGTGTGGGTGTTTACCTTGTTCTAAACTTTCATTCTGTTCAGACAAACAAAGGTCCTACTCCAACTTCCGAAGTTTTTGGGCGATCGCTTCCGCCTTGCAAACCATCATCCAACTTCGGAAATCCTGGGTGAGTATGAATAAGAAATCCGAAGTCAATTTATGCCCAGGCTGTTGAAAGCACCCTCCTAAAGACTTCGGATTTTAGCGAGTTAGCGTCTTGCAGGAGCATGCGCTCTCCCGCGAGCAAACAAAAATTTGTAATCTAGATCCTCATTCAGGCATACGCCGCCAACTCAATCTGTTTTCCCCCATCATCATAAACATAATACGGCAGCCAACCCACGCCATATAGTTCTACCAGAATATCCTTTTTATAGGGTGTCACGGGGATCTCGGTGACGTTTTCGAGGATCTCCTGCCATTTCTCCTCAACTTCCGCCAGGGCTTCTACCCTTTCCTTCTCCAGATCTTCAATCTCCTTTTTATATTGCTCGATCGAATCAAGGGACTCCTGCACATCTGCCTTGGCCTGGCTGGTCATCCGCCTTTTAGTCAGGGATGTGCTTAAGCTCCGCTTGCGGCCTGCCAGCAAGCCGATCAGATTTTCGGCATGTTTGCCAACTTCTTCCATTTTTCGCTGGGATAATTCAGTCTCGTCCGCGTCCAGTTCACGTTCTTCCCGCATCAATCGATCTTTTATAGTGTCCAGTTTCTTTTTAAATGAATCCGTTACCTTTTCTTTCTCTTTTTCCAAGGCATCTTCTGCCGCTTCTGAGCACATGCGGCGGAATTCACCTTGTGACACTTCAGGGCCTGCAAATACTTTCAGCTCTTCATTGGCCCGGACTGATGCTGTCACTGTATGGTAGATCCAATCCTTAAAGTCCGTCTCCAACTCTCGCAGCTTGGCGCTGTCCGATAAAGGCGATAAAAGATCATGGAAGTGCGCTTCCTCTCTTGCCCCTGGTTCCAGTTCGTCCAGATCGATTGGCTCAACTGCCCAATCATCCCAACGTACCCGTCCAGTCTGATCTGGTTCCCTCACCAGTACAGAAGTTACAAGGTCATGATCAAGGTTATGCTCCCTCTTCATAAATCGAACAGTCGCCTGGGCGATCAAAGCCGGTTTATACACTACCTGGTAATCAGTCTCCTGGGGTGCAGAGATCCCTGCCAGATCCAGGGCTTTTAAAAAGCTCAGATTATTCGGCAAATAATATTCATCAATTCCAGACGGTACATTGGGTCGCGTACTGGTTAAGTTCTCCCTTTTTCCACTGGACCTGGTAGGCGTTTTCGTTTGATCAGTTTTTCCCGTCACAGACTTGGTCCTACCTGCCCCAGCCAATTTATTAAGGGCCGGAAGTTGAATCTTGGTCAGCGGCCCAGTCAGGTAATTCATGGCCCAGCGGGTATGGAATAAGACCGGTTGGTCCTCGTGAACATTATGCAGCAGAAAAACCCGCTTATCCAGAGTGGAGATCAGTTTGTCATAGGTTTTGCGGTCCAACCCCGGGGCTGCCCCTTCCAGCCCATCCAGGAGCCTGTTTTTATCCTGCTCCGTTTGCAGTTTACCAATAAACCAGGTTCCAGCATTGGAGAGCGCTTTATAATCCACATCCACCGGGTTCTGGGTTACCAGGACTTGCCCCACTCCGAACGCACGGGCCTGTTTTAACATCCGCAGCATGGGAGTTTTGGAGGGTGGATTTTTCACTGGTGGTAAATATCCAAATATCTCATCAAAATAAACCAAGGCCCGCAGTGTTGTTGAGCCTTTTTGTTTTCTCATCCAGGTTTCTACCGCTGCATAGAGCAACGTAACAAAGAACATCCTTTCCGCGTCAGACAGGTGAGCGATATAGAATACGCTGTGTCTGGGTCGGCCATCTTTCCCAAACAGGAGACTCTCGATATCCAGGGGATCACCTTCGATCCAGGCCTGAAAAGTGGGGGCTGCCAGAATACTGTTCAACATGATGGATAATTCTTGCCTGTCCTTTTCCGGGAAGAAATTATCCAGCTCCAGAACGCCCAATTTTTCGAATGGCGGGTTTTGGATCTGCATAATCAACTCCGTCAGGTCCAGATCCTTTCCCCGGCTCCAGGCGCTTTCAAAGATATTGCTGATCAGGATATGTTCCTTGGATCGCACCGGATCTAAATCATCCAGACCTACCAGTCCCAACAAACCCATCACTATGCCAGAAATCTTTTCCACCAGCATTTCCCTGTTCTCATCCCATGGAATCCCGGGCGCCTTTAATGAGGCCAGGATATTAACCGGTATTCCTGCTTCCGAGCCAGGGGTATAGATAGCAAAATGGGCTGCGTCCTTGAGAGCCTGGATGCGATCCGGACCAATATCCCATTTAGCCAGTCCTTTGGTCCATAAAGCAGCCGCATCAGCTCCCGCCTGTTCGAGGGTCTTATCTTCCCTGCGGGCCTGGTCTGGATTCACCCAGGGGGCAAAATCCTCTGCCCTTAATTCCGGAAAGTGTAACAGGGCATTGGTGATATCTCCCTTGGGATCGATCATCAGGGCCGGGATGCCCTGCAGAGCTGCTTCTTCGAGCAGATCGATACATAAACCAGTTTTTCCAGATCCGGTCATGCCAACACACACCGCATGGGTGGTCAGATCGTCCGGATCATACATTAAATTTTCAGTTGTTACTTCTCCCTTTTTGGGATCAAAAATACGGCCAAGATAAAATCGGTCAGTTGTTATTGTCATAAGAAACCTCACAAAGAATTTTTTCGAATGATCTGTGATCTAACATTCAATGGTGAACATGTTCTGATTTTACCTTAACCGGCTGAAGTATAAAGTCTACTGGTAAACTTGATTCGCCTGGTAGGTGGGGATTCCCATCAATTCTCAAAGCTGACATATAATAGGGTAGAGATCAAACCCTGGCTCCATATTTATCAACCAGGAGGTACTGATGAGCTACCAGGTCACTTTTTTCGGACACGGCACATTTGGACTGAAGATCAACGATTTTCAGATCCTGATTGATCCATTTTTCAGCGGTAATCCCAGCACACAAACCAAACCCGGGGACCTTAATCCGGATTACATTCTTATCACTCACGGGCATGGCGACCATGTAGGAGATGCGGTCGAGATCGCAAATCAAACTGGAGCCAAGGTGATTGCCAATGCCGAGATCGCCAGGTGGATGGGAGCCAAAGGGGCCGAAACCTTTCCGCAGCACATCGGTGGCGGCCATGATTATCCCTTCGGGTACGTAAAACTGACCCTGGCTGTTCATGGCTCTTCTATGCCAGACGGTTCCTATGGCGGCATGCCGGCCGGTTTCCTGATCACAACTCCTGATCAGGAAAAGATCTATTTTGCAGGTGATACCGGGTTGTTCGGGGATATGCGCTTGATCGGAGAGGAGGGAATCCACCTGGCAGCCTTGCCCATCGGTGATAACTACACCATGGGACCAGATGATGCCTTAAGGGCTGTGAAAATGATCCGGCCCCAGCACGTGATCCCGGCTCACTATAATACCTGGCCCCTCATCGCCCAGGACCCGGAAGCCTGGAAAAAACGCGTTGAAGGTGAAACCGATACCTCGGTTCATATTATGAAAGCAGATACTTCCTTTGATTTTTAAAGAGGGCAGCAATGGGACAACCAACCGACCGACAAGAACTTGAAAATCAAATGGAAAAAGAAGGCCGGCTTCCACCAGGGCAGAGCCTGACCAATAAATTCCCAGTCCTGCATTACGGGAGCATTCCTCCATTTGATCCCCACAGCTGGCAGTTCCGAGTTTGGGGAGAAGTTGAAGAAGACAAAAGCTGGAGCTGGGAAGAATTCAGCCGGCTTCCACAAACTGAGATCCAGCTGGATATTCACTGTGTAACCCGCTGGAGCAAATTCGACACTCACTGGAAAGGTGTAACCCTACCTACGTTGATAGAAGCAGGCCAGATCCAGCTAAAGCCCGAAGCAGCTTATGTTTTGCAACATGCAGCTGGCGGGTATACCTCCAACCTGCCCCTGGAAATCACACTCCAGGAGAACTTCCTGCTGGCAACCCATTTTGATGGAAAACCTCTGACCCCGGAACACGGGGCGCCCCTGCGGGGTATGGTGGGGCATATCCCCGGGTCTGGTATCAAAACAACCTATTTCTGGAAGGGCGCCAAATGGCTGACCGGTTTGGAGTTTTTATCCGAGGATCAATTAGGTTTCTGGGAGAAAGCCGGCTATCATAATGAAGGTGACCCGTGGAAAGAACAGCGTAATCGCTGATAACGCAATAGGACGAAGTCCTTCCATCAGGACTTCGTCCTTTATAAAATCCCTTTGTTCAACTTTATTATCCTTTTGCCTCAGGCAGGCCACTAGCATTCTCAACGTGTTTTACTATGTCGAGGTTTCCTTTTTGTGTATGTCTTCTGGTTCTCAGTTGGCAGGACTGGCCTGTTGATTTCTAATCGATATTTCAAATAAGAGTTACACGAATTATTAAATCACCTACAAGGATACCTATGTAAATGGGAATATACGCAAGTATTACAAAGGGTGATAAAAGGTATTTTAGGACAAAAAAATGAGTGAAAACGATAGCAAATTCACATCAGAAATCCTGCCTTTTCAGAGCTTTGATCTGGGCGAATTTGTGGTCCAGGCCATCCAGAATGACCCCACGCTTGCAGCCTTCCACCAAGCACCAGTACATCAAGGCTTTAGAAAACTACCTGGCCACCGGCGGCAGCCTGGCGGATCCCCAGGCCCTGACCGAATACGCGCTAACTGTTGGTAGTTCTACACGTTCTTTTCTGGCCGCGGCCGTGACCCGCATGGCTCAGGAGCTCGAGCAGCTGGCCAAAGGCAGTGCCACTCCTGACAACATAGCCACCATCCAGGCTGCTGTGTTCCGGACCCAGGCGCTGCAGAACGCCATCAAGACCCAGCAGCCCCAGGGCGAGAAAGCCCATACCTGGCTGACCTATCACGAAGCGGAACAGTTGCTGGAAGCCTGCAATCGCAGGCCCAGCGGGAAAAAGGAGTTTGAGATCTACACCCTGCGGGATCGATTGGCCATCGGCCTGATGATGGCCGCTGGTCTGCGAAGAGAAGAAGCGGCCAGTATCCAGTTTACAGACATCATCAAACAGGACAAGCGCTATGTGCTCAATGTGACCGGGAAAGGCGCCAAAAGCCGCGTCGTTCCTATCAGCGACCGTCTGGCCGATGCTATCATCGATTGGCAGTACCTGATCGATGTAGAAGGGTTGATTTTGCGGAGCCTTGGAAGGAACAAAGAGCCCAAGGACAGCATCAGCACCACGGGGTTATATAACATCGTTCAAAAACGTGGCGCAATGATCGGGAAACCTGATCTGCAGCCTCATGATCTTAGAAGAACCTATGCCGAACTTGGTAGGCGTGCTGGTGTGCCGATCTCTCAGATCAGCAAGCTACTGGGTCATGCCAGCATTGAAACCACGCAAGAGTATCTCAACATTGAGCTTGACCTTGAGACGACCATCAGTGACTTCGTGCCATTCTAATCAATTCTTTACCACAAAAACCAGGCGTGCAGTGATATACCCGGTACTCCCCTGCCCTTTTGCTTATATTGTGGAAAATAAAAAAATGTGCATGCAATTGACTTTTTATCAGGCCCAGGGTTGTCCAATATGTCCATCGGGGAAAATAACGTCCATTGAGTCCATAATTTCCATCTTTCCCACACTGATTGCACCACGGATGCACCGGAAGATAGCCCTGCGGGCTGACCGGATGGCAGCTTCGCTGCCGACCGAAGACCGGTCACAAGCGCCGCGAGCATGCGGTCTCTTGAACCCGGTCGGACGCGAAGCGACCCTTCCATCAACTGGTTTGGCGGCTCGGTTTTCCTGAGAGCAATCATTTAGGTTGAAATTTTTCTTGCCCGTGTCGCGATAAAACTGGGCATATATTCAGCGATCTTCTCATCTGATGCAAAATCCTCGTAGAATCCGCAAATCACCAGGCCGGCTTTGATCTGTCCACCGAGCTGTTCTTCCAGGCTGTGACCGAATTCAAGCGCAGACTCTTTTCCGTACAACCTGATCCGTTCTTCTTCACTGATGCTGGTCAGATCGGAATAGGGCATATTATGCCTGACTTGAAAGATCCCCTCTTTCTTCTTTTCCTCATCAAAAAGGTAGCGAACCGGGTTCACAAGACCCGCCAGCAGTTCACCGCCCGGTCGAAGAACCCTCACGGCTTCCCTCCATACATTTTCCAGGTTCGCCGTAAAACAGTTAGAGACCGGATTGATGATCAACTCAAAGCTCCCATCCCTGAAACAGGATAGATCCTCCATATTCCCCTCCACCAAAGTCAAAGACAGCCCCTCCCGTTCAGCGACATACCCATCCCTGTCCAATTGGCGGGGAGAGTTGTCAAATACAGTAACAACGGCTCCAACCACCGCCATTATGGGACCCTGCTGGCCACCTCCCGAAGCCAGGCAGAGTACATCCAAGCCATCCAGGTCTGGGAACCAATCCTCCGGGACAGGGATGGTAGGTGTGAGGAAAATCTGCCACTTCCCCAATCGAGCCTGCTGCACTTCTGCAGAACTGACAGGGATCGTCCAGGGATTGCCTGCCTCGACATATTGATTCCAGGATTTTTTATTATGATTAGTTATATCCATATATTCCTTCAAGATTTGAGGGGCATCCAAGATCTCTCACTATCTTTGATATGCTCCCCAGAACATCAATAGACCCAGCAGACCAAAGCCTGAAGCCTGAATTATCCGGGGTCCTGTAAACCCCTCAACAGACATGATGCCCAGGAAGATCCCTGCTGCCAGTAATCCTCCGATCGCGATAACAGCAAAGATCCAGCGGGGAAATTTATTCTTATTCATTATGCTCTCCTTATTTATTTTCTAAATGGGTTTATTTATTGATCTCCAGAAAATCTTGGAGATCTGCGCGTGAATACCACTCCCCTGCTGCCATAACGCCGCTAGGGGTCCTTAATGTGGTCAGATCCACCAACGGGTTATCATCAACAAGCATCAGATCAGCCCGCTTTCCAACCTCGATCGTCCCGAAATCATCCGCACTCCCCATGCGTGCAGCAACAATCCCAGGGTTCACTGTGGCACATTCTAAAGCCTGGTAGGGAGTCAGCCCGTTTTCTATTAGGATCTCGAACTCTTCGTGGACAGAGAATCCGGGCACAATGCCCATCCCCCCTGTACCAGCATCCGTTCCCAGCACAAGCAGGACCCCAGCTTCGTTCAAACCCGTTAGTATCCAGCTATCCAGTCCCGCTTTAGCAGCGCAGAAAGCTTCCAAACCGCGGCATTGGTTGAGATGTTTTTCATCACCCGCCAGGTATCTGTCCAGATAGCCTTGTTTGAAGTAGATATTTTCCGGCTTCGTCAGGAATACATCTTTCTGAAAAATCTTCTGGACCACAACTCTGTCGATGATCATTGTTGTGACAACTGGTGTTCCTGAGTTCAGGAGCATCATTGTGATACTGTCAAGGTTTGCCTCATTATCCTCTGAAAAATGCTGCAGGAAATCGTCATCCTCAACATCAAAAGCGAGGATAGCACCTGAGATAACTTCCTCCCACCAATCATCCGGGGTTAATGCCTGCTGGCGGTCAAAGTCGATGAACTCATATACTAATTCCTCCACGTGAGCGAGTTCGTCCATCCCTTCCTCTAGGGCCCCATCCAGTCCCATCGCAAAAGGAATGTGGCCAGCTGTGTAGATCCCCACTTGTTTTGCCTGCTGCATTCCGCGCTGGAAATCCTCCTTAGATAAATAGGAATAAAACTTAATGAAATCAAAACCCAGATCAGCGTTCATCTGGACAATGCCTTCAGCGTCTTCCAGCGGACTGGCATAAAGAAGTTGACCGGAAGTGATGATCTTAGGACCATCTCGTAAACCAGCCTTGATTTCTTCCCTCCAATCCAAAGCATAGGTCAACCGGGAGCCAGCTGGAGCAAAATCCCGGATGGTGGTGACTCCATTTGCCAGATAAAGCTTTAAGGGGTGCACCGGCCAGAGATCCAGATCTTCCCATTCCTCCCTGGTATGCATATGCATATCCGCCAGGCCAGGCAGGAGATATCTCCCATGCCCATCGATCATCAGGGCATTTCGGGGACCCTGAGTATCATCTGAAGGGCCAATCCCAATGATCTCGGTTCCTTCCACCAGCACGGTCTGATGCTTAAGCACCACCTCTTCTGTCATCGGGATCAGATTCACATCAACAAATGCAATCACTTGCTCAGTTCCAGAAGACAACATCATCCCTGAACAAGCAGGAGTTATCAGGATGATTCCCAGCAGCAAACACAATCCCCCTCGCTGTTTTTTCGTCTTGATCATGGAAAGTTCACTCCCCTAAATTTATCTGACTAATAAGTTGAATTCTCTGATTCCCAATACCATTACTCACGGACCATCGCATATAGCGCCTGGTTCATGATTTTCCCATCCTTCAAGACGCTTTTTCTCAGGATTCCTTCCAGAAAATATCCAGCTTTTTCTAATATCCGGCGGGAGGCTTGATTACTGGCGAATGGTGTTGCGAATATCCGTTGAAGCTGAAAAGTTGTCAAAGCATATTCGGTGAAAGATGAGATTGCCTTGCTCATGATCCCCCTTCCCCAATACGGCTCACCCAGCCAGTAACCCAGCTCGGCTGTCTGGCAATGGACGTCCTCTCCAAGAGTTAATCCGATTCCGCCAATCGCTTCCTCCCCCGCAGCGATAGCAAAATTGCACTCTGGGTCCTGTGATAAAGCAAAATCGATCCAGTTCCGAGCATCCTGTCCGCTATAGGGATGGGGAAAAATATCCCGCAGATTCAGCCAGATTTTCCGATTGTTGGCATATTCTATAAGGGATTCGGCATCGGTTTTTTCCCAGCTTCTGATCAGGTAATCATCAAGAAAGATTTCCATCATAACCTCGGTTCAACTTTCTAAATTGATTTGCTGTTGGTGCCTTTACTAGCGATTAAACCTGCCATTAAAAGGATTCCAGAAACTGAAATCGCAGTCGGCAGCGAAAAAATCAACAGCAGCAGCGCCAGCCCATTCTTTAACACCATCCGGATCATCTCCCAGACATAATTCGGACCCAGTGATATTTGAAATGAAGGTCCTGCAACACCTTCAGGATACTGGCATAGGAACCTGT
This sequence comes from uncultured Chloroflexia bacterium, assembly GCA_963695575.1. Classification (GTDB taxonomy): domain Bacteria; phylum Chloroflexota; class Anaerolineae; order Anaerolineales; family UBA11858; genus B10-G9. The sequence continues at coordinate 36,423 of CAVOGS010000018.1, read as the reverse complement.
ATTCTCCAGGCTCATCTACTGAGATACTCTGGATCAACACTGCCGGCCCCCCATCATATTTCTCCCAGAAACGGTTGCTGGGTACATAATCCAGCACGCCTAAGCTGGTTTTACCTGTCTCAGAAACGAGGGAACATTCGATCTCAGGTGGAATCTCAACCTCCTCCCAGGCACTGGTCACCAGGCTGTAATGATAATAAATACCGTAAGCACCTACCCGATTCAGCCGCAGATCCACAAATCCCGGTACGGTAAGGCTGTGTTGTTCTTCCCGATAGATATCTGCCAGATTAGATGGGATCATCCGTATCTCAGAAAGCCAGAAAATCCCTGCTGTAAATGCAATACCAACAAGGATGATTACAGCCGCTGCCAAATAACAGGTTCTGGATTCGGTTTTCACAACACGCCGCTCCTTGACCGCAACAATTTCCATCCAGGACAGGACCGATCCCTGGCCTCGAGGCAGCCACTTATTACTAAAGAAACGAACCCAGAGCATCAACCCTGCAGTGGTCAGGGGGATGTTGATCAGCAGCAGGACGACAAGTGCTGGATCCGATGCCTGGCTCTGAGCATAATGAGTGAAAGAGCCAATAAACATATTCACCACATAATGGAAAAGCATGGCAGGGAATAAACTATCTGTCCGTAGCACCAGATATCCATAGAAAAGCCCAAAACCGACCCCCATGATCACTTGACGGAGTACGAAGTTCGCCGGCACATCAAACAGTAAATTAACCAGGTGGAGAAGACCGAATCCGAGAGCAGTGATCATGACAGATGTCCTGGCGGAATATTTTCGCCTGAATAAAACCAGCATCACCCCCCGCCAGGAGATCTCCTCAAATATCGAAGGAAAGGCAATGATGTACCCCAGGGAAGGCGGAAGATCTGACTTAATGGGAATCATTCCTCCCAAAAAGCTGGCAGTAATCGGCAGTCCTTGCCAGATTCGGAACAGGAGGGACTGCGACGAAAGTGCGAAAAGAGCTAGCAGGGAGCAGCTCAAGCCCAATCCCAGCAGGGGCAAGAAGGGTTTTAGATTAGTCAGACGGATCTCGGCCAGATATTCTTTGAAACTCTGTTTCCCGCTAGGCAGTTTGAGGATGAATGGCACAACCAGGAATAAAACCAACAGATGTGCCAAAGTGGGCGTGATCAGCGGCCGGTAAGGCGCATCACCAGGAATGCCGGCTGTGTTCGCTCCCACGATCACCACCAGCAAGGTAAATATACCGACCAGATGCTCTAGCACCATTGCCAGCCAGGGATGCTGATAGAGTTGAAATTTCGAATTTTCTGCACCCATCTTATCCTCCCGAATTGGCTGTTCTTGACGGTCTAAGAATAGCATAGGGACTGGAGAACCACATCCACCGATTGGCTTATTTCGCACCGATCGCTGGACCGGTTCCTGACGATCCTTCAAGGTAGGCTGGTTTTCTACATCTTCCTGGCCAGGTATGGATCAATTCTGTCTAGATCGGAGTCTTTGAGGACTAATCCAGGATTCAAAACAACAAGTTTAATCCTGAGCTGGGGAGGGTTGGTAATCCGGCAGCAGTTTCTCAACATCTCGAATAGTTGGGATGGAGAAGCCAATCCAGACCAGCCCCAACATGAACAGCCCGGTGATGATCAGCAGCAACGACATCCCTGCTCCTGGACCCTTTCCCGTAAGAATGGAAAAAATCGAGGCTAGAGTGCCACCTTCCAGCATCGCCGGCTCAAACACATATTCAGCAAGCGGACCTGCCAGCAGGGTACCCAGCGGGACCATGGAGCGTGACAACGTGATCCTGGCAGACATCACCCTTCCCTGTACATCCGGAGGTACTTTTGCCAGCCAGACGGGCGCCAGGCAGCCATTGAGAATAGGAATAAAAAAGAACATGAAAAACGCGCCCGGGGTCCAGGAGATGAAGTCTCTGCCGAATCCGAAGCAAATCCTTCCCAGAACCGCCGAGAGTGCCATGCAAGACAACGCCCCGGCAACCCTTTTTTTAGGTCCACCCCAGACGCTGATCAGCAATCCTCCAGCCACCGCTCCCGCGCTCAGGACTGCCTCTACGGCACTCAGGGTACAGAATTGCTGCCATCTGTCCGGGTCAGAACCAGGGCAGCCACCAGGACATTACCTATCGTGGCCAGGAAATTCGCTCCCATCCAGATGGACTGCAATCCCCGCAAACTTGGCTGCCTAAAAATATATCTGAATCCAAAAGCCATATCTTCTAAGAAACCACCCCTGGCTTGATGACCCACATCGGTCTCAGCAGGTTGGGGTATTTTCGTAATCGCTAAGGTCAAGATAGCCAAACCGAAAGTTACCAGGTCGATCCAGAGGATCACACTTATATCCACTAAGGACAATAGTCCAGCAGCCGCCAGCGGGGCAAAGATATTGGACGCTGTTCCTGCCAGACTCTGCAAGCCGTTGGCTCGCCCATATTGAGATTCGGGTACCATCAACGTGATCGAACTCATCAAGGCCGGCACCTGGATGCTGTCAGCGATTCCGGCTGCAACGATTGTGAGATAGATTTGCCAGATCTCCAGATTGCCACCAAGATAGACAAGGGCTAATGCCAGTGCTGCCAAGCCCGCCAGGGAATCGCTTATGATCAGCAGGGTTTTACGGGGATACCGATCCGCCAGAGCACCGCTGATCGGTCCAAACACCAACATGGGAACCCGGGAGAAAAAAGCAGCCAGGGCAAGGGCGGTCGGAGATCCGGTCCGTTGGTAAATCCAGATTGTGAGGGCGAAACTGGTCATGCCTGAACCAAAGAGGGATGCGAATTGACCCAACCAGATCGTTAAAAACCCCCGGAATCCTTTTGTTCTCATATCTACTATCCTGTGATTTGATGATTTGATTCCCCCTGATATGAGACGCAACCTCATATCAAGTCAGAAAGGGAATTTAGGGATTATCACACTGAGGCAGTCTCGTGATCCCACCCATAACCCCGACGACAAAGAAAGAGATCCGGACAGATAACCAGAACTATTCCAGCTCTAGGATAGCAAATGCGTATGGAATCCACATGATTCGGAAGTCCGGTTTTGGGTCAGCCTTTGGACAGGTTTTGAATCAACTCCCCCGGTTGATATAAAAAAACCGGCTCGCTCACGAACCGGTATTGAATCTTCAAAACGATAATCCCTACTGGCGCCGCACAATGCCTTCCTTCCAGGCATAAATCGCGGCCTGGGTGCGGTCGGCCAGATGAAGCTTACCCAGAATGTTGCTGACATGGCCTTTAACTGTTCCCAAAGAAATAACCAGCTCATCCATAATACGCTGGTTGGAGTAACCCCTGGCGATCAGTGTCAGCACCTCCGTTTCGCGTTCCGTTAGGTCTGCGAACAGCGGCCTGTCCGTGCTCCTTCCGCCGCTCATCTGTTCAATGATCCGGGATGCAACCCTGGGGTGTAGGGTAGCCTCATGGCGCGCGGCTCGGAGAATAGCTTCCACCAATTCCCCGGCTTTGATATCCTTCAATAAATATGAAATCGCTCCAGCTTTCAAAGCTGGGAAGATATGCTCGTCATCATGAAATGAGGTCAGGACAATGATCTGGGTCCGGGGGCTAAGATCCTTGATCTTCCTGGTCGCCTCCACACCATCCATGCCCGGCATGACCAGGTCCATCAACACCACATCCGGGACAAGCTCCTTGACCAGGTCAACAGCTTGCATCCCATTTGCCGCTTCTCCAACCACCGCAATATCCTTTTGGGCTTCCAGGTACCCCAGGGCGCCCTGGCGGACCATATCATGGTCGTCCACGATCAATACGGTGATTTTTTCATCCATTCGGTTCCTCCTCATTTGTCAGTGGTAACCGCGCTTGGATATGTGTACCTTTTCTGGGTGTGCTCTCAACCTGGAAGCTTCCTCCCAATGTTTCCACCCGCTCCCTCATGGACCGCAGCCCAAATCCTTCCCGCGGCAGATCTAGATCAAATCCGATGCCATCATCTACTACTGATAGTTTGCATACTCCCTCTCCACAAGAGATTTTCACTTCCACGCGCTCCGCCTGGCTGTGGCGGGCAATATTGGCAAGGGACTCCTGAATAATGCGGTAAAGAGCCTGCTCCTGTTCCAGGGAGAGCTTGATCTGCCCATCCAGGGACAGGTCAACCTGAATATCAGTCTGGTGAGACCAATCAGCCAGCAGCTCCCGGATCACATCCTCAAAAGCGGCTCCGTTCTCCTCGGTCGGGTGCAATTCGTGGATCAAAACTGACAGCTCCTCGCGCACGGAATCGACCAGGTATTCCGCCTCCTGGAGGTGCTTTTTCGCTTTCTGGGGATTTTGCTCAAGATAGGCCAAAGCGGTCCCGAGCTGGAAAGATGCTGCCAGGGCTTCTTGCTTGGCACTATCGTGCAGGTCCCGGGCCAGGCGGTTGCGCTCCTCGGAGACAGCCATCTGCTGACGTTTTACCAGCAGCTCCTCCAATTGGCCCGCCATATGGTTCAGCTGGGACGCCAGCTGGCTGATCTCATCCCCAATGGAATCATCAATATGCCCCGAGAAATCACCCCGGCTCCAGGCTTCAGTCACCCTGGATACTTTCCCTAAGCGTCTGGAGATCCCGCGAGCAGTAACTGCACCGAAGATCGTGCCAATCACTCCGGCAGCCAGTAATAAAAGCCCCACACTTTTACCTATACCGTTCAGAATATTTATCGGTAAATCGTTTTCAGTAGGCAAATCATCAAAATACAGTAATGAAACTGCCAGAATTTCTCCGGTTTCCTCGCTGAAATAAGGTATCGCAAAATAGAATTGCTCATAAGGGACGATGGTGACAAATAATCTCTGGGGATCCATCTCCCCGGATAAGGCAGCCTGCATGACCTCGGTGAGGTCCGGCAGTAGCGTCAGGTCCAGGGGTTTGCCAACATGATCCCTGGAAACCAGGCTGGAATTGGAAATTCCCAGGACAACACCTTCGGGATCAACAATCACAACGGTGCCCTTCGCCAGGGTTCGAGCCCGCACCTGCAGATCCCCGATCTGCAGGACATCGAAGTGGGTAATCTGAAAATCCCCATCCTGTAAAGTCAGTGAGACCAGCTCGCTGTCGATCGGATCCCGAGAAAGGATATACTGCCACTTTGCGGAAGAGGTTTTTGAGGCGACTTCAATCCAGGCCTCGGGAGAGAGGGCGGTATCGAGGATGTGGTAAGGAACCAGCACATTTGAAAACAGCAGGTAAGCTAGGGCGATAACGATCACAATCAAGGAGCCTACCGTCACGCTGGTATAACTCAGCGTCAGCCTCCACTGCAGTCTTTTCAGAGGTTTAATTAAATCTTGCTGGTCCATAACATGCCTGGTTATGTAATCAGGAGCGCTGGAATTATAAAGTTTTCTGTTCCAATATAAGTATACCTGACCCAGACATTCTGATTCCCCGTCCTAAGTCCGGTTTTCACTCATCCAATAGATCTATGGCATCAAATATAAAATTGTTTATCATTATTCAAACAGCTTGATTGGATGTCAGACGACAAGCTTATTCATCAATTTTTTCCACCTGTTTAGAGGGTAAATCTTTGCTAATGGTCCCTCTTTTAACATCAAAACAAGGGTGATTTTTGCATTAATTGCACTAAATTTGCACCAAGAATACTAAAATTCCTGTGATTCTGATGCATTCCTATATAATTAATATATTCAGATACCAGGAATCCATTCCTGTTTTTCTTCCAAACGGGTCATATTCAGGAAATGAATTTCGGTTATTAATTATTTAGACCGACACTAAGAAGGTATATCTTGATCGATCTGGAGATAATTACCGAGCGTTTGAAACTTACTCCTTTAATTGAGGCCGATGCCAAAGCCTTGTATGAGTATCGTTCTGATCCAGAGGTGTGCAAATATCAATCATTTGAACCCGGTGAGTTAGCTGCAGCAATAGAGTTTATCAGTGAATTAGAGCATAACACTTTCGGTATTCCTGATACGTGGGTCCAGTTTGGAATTCGATTGCGCGATTCCGGGAGGCTAATCGGGGATCTTGGTGTTCATTTCATTGCTGACAAGCCTAAGCAAGTTGAAATCGGCTTCACTTTGGATTCAAGTCACCAGGGGCATGGTTATGCAACCGAAGCTGTCGAAAGAATGTTGGGATATCTATTTGTTACTCATGAGATACATCGTGTGTTTGCATCTGTTGATCCGCGAAACGAGCGCTGTATTTCACTGCTTGAACGTGTAGGGATGATAAAAGAGGCTCATTTCCGTAGAAGCATGTGGTTCAAAGGTGATTGGGTTGATGATCTAGTATTTGCTATTTTGAAGTCAGATTGGGAAAACTATTAAAATAAGCGAAGTATGCGGTCTAACCCTCGGTTGCCATCGTAGATTTACCAGACATGCACTTCCACGACCTTCGCCACGCTACTGCCAACCATATGTTGGCTAACGAGATCGATCTCTTAATCGTAGCCCGGTGGTTAGGGCATACCAGGGCTAGCACTACCCTAAACACCGACGCCCACATGGTCCCCGGCACCCAGGAAAAAGCCGCTGCGGTGATGGATCAGATCGCCACACCTATCTCTCAGCCGGCTGATTTGGTTGCACGAAGAGAATCAATTGCACCAGCATTGCACCCCGAATCAGACGCCAGTAAGAATCACTCAGTATAAATCCACTTCAAAATCAAAAAACTGAATATCAGGTGTCTGAAATTGACGAAAAATATACCTGGTGTATAATAGTTTCAACATGCACCCGTAGCTCAATGGATAGAGCGACTGACTTCATATCAGCAGATTTTCACTAACCAGGAGATAGGCTAAGAACCCACATAAGAAATTTTCTTTTATCGTATTATGAGAGATTATTACAGTAAGCCCAACAGGAATCGAACCTGCAACCTGGCGGATAACGACTTTATTCCTGTACGGATAGAGAGTGTAGAACTTGGTTTTGATAAGTCCATTTTTATCATAATCGAAAGCAGAAGATTCTATTCTAAGAGAAATTATCTCGTATGATTCGCATGTGCCGTGTGGATATCGATAATGATTTTTCAGAAAGTCGGATTACTTCATTCATGTGATCTGGGATAAGTTCTCCCAGATAGATAGAATTATCTTGAGAAATCTGCTGGATTATTTCATCCTTTGTTATTAAATTATAATGAACTGTTCCACAATCAAGATACGAGTCATAAGACAAGAAGGGGTAATGAGGATCTTTCCTTAATTTAAATAGGAACTCTCTTTTCTTCCTTGCAATGGAAGATTGATGTTTTGACGTATTTATTTTTAATAGTAATGGTTGATTGTCGCACGTTATTACGACAAGATATCTTTTTCTAGGTTTTTCTTCGTGTTGGAACTCTACTTCGAGATATATTATTGACCCTGGTTTGATGATATCCTCGATGTTCATATTGATTAGAGTCAAATCAATTAATTATCTAGATATTCTAGTACATCCTTGCCATCAGATACATCAAGCAATATTATTTCTCTGAGAGGAATCTCTCGTTCCCCCTTATATTTGTTATAGGATTCTTCCTTATGCGCTAATCTCCAGAGATCCCTTACACTCATTTTGCCGTATAAATTGATAGATTTGTTAAGACAATAAATATCCGATTCGCTGAGTAAATCTATGTTAGGTTCACGATTTGGTTGGATGTTATAACCCTCTTCACACTTTATAACTTTGAAAGCTTCTTCAGGATGAACATCAATGATTTTCTGATCAAATATAAAATCGTCACCGCGAGCTAATTTGATTAAGTCATACGCTCCGCTAGGCACAGGGCCTTCTCTCATTGGGACATAGTAGTCACCTGTAATTAGTTGACCGAATTCCTCAAGGTGAAATTTATCAGCGAAATAAAGAGTCTTAACTATATTGAATAGGTTATTAATTCTTCGAGATATATATAGAAGCACTTCTAGTGTTTTTTCTGCGTCTAAAAACTTATTCATCTCCCTTTCCTCCGCATAAGTTATATATAGACTAAATTAATTGTAGCACATTTGTACCACATAAATATTCCTTGAAGCAGCCATAGATCCAAATTTCCGTGCATATGGGATAAAAACAATATACATCATATACACAATAGACAGGATTTACCTCCTAAAGGCCCTCTAAAACTCACTTCTCTCGACGGACAGCCCTTTTGCCAGTGGCCTTTGAAGCCATTGGTTGGGGATTCGAGTCCCTCCACTATCATTGATAAGAAACCACCTATTCAGGTGGTTTTTTGTATCTGATATCAATTCACGTGCTATTCTAGCGCTAGTCTGAATGTGTCTTTTAGGTATTTAGGGTATTGTGCATATTTTCTCAGAAATATACGCTAAGGGATGGTTCTTTACGCCCGAACCTTATTTGGGCTACTCTGCAATTTACCTTCTTGGAGGGATATGCAAAAAGACCCGGAATGGAAAATTTGCGAAAGAGAGATTTAGTCAGAAGATCCTAATCCGCGGAACCAATCCCTTCCGCTCTATCCCCCAGGGTGGATCCTTCAACACAAGCAGATATTCATATGTACATATATATTCTTCCCCATACTTAACGATTGCCAAATATAAGCAAGTATTACAAGGGGCCAAAGAGATTACCTTACCCACCCCAAAAAGGCTGCTTCCATTATTCCATAAATCACTTTATCGACATACGCCTTACGAAACTACTATTTACCTTCCTGTTACCGTTAAACTTTAAACAAAAAAAGGATACTTGTGTTTCACACAAGTACCCTCCATCCTCGAAGTGGGGCAGGCAGGATTCGAACCTGCCCTTCGGTGGGGGATAACGGCTTTATTCCTACTCGGTATCAAATGTTAATGAAATATTGAGTGATATTATTAAAACAACCAATGGCTTAAAATTACAAAGCAATAGGGAAATTTCGATTGAAAACATGAAAGGATTATTTCTATCGAAACATCGATCTCCATTCCTTCGGTTCATTGTAAAGTCAGCAGTTGTGAATTAACCTATAATTAGGGATAATGAAACCGGATCTTGTTGATTATGGGTCTTTTTCTGTAAACATTTGGAAATCTAATAAATGAGGTATGCGACGATGAAGATAGCTATCAGAAGTTTCGTAGGGGTTTATCTTATCGCAGTTATCTTGTTATCTGGGTGCAGTCCGGGAGAGCCAATCGTGGAAGCGAATGGTTCAATTCAGGCAGAGGAGCAAGAAGGGGAGTTAGATTCTCAGAAGGAATACCAGGAATTCGAGGTTGATGTGAATGAAAAACCAGATGATCCTGATCTGGCAGATATCACGGTAATTGATAGGGTCAGTGAAGAGATTGTTTACACAATTACCCTCGAGGATGTGGATACATCGAATATCCACCCCGCTGAATATTGGGGAGGTAACCTTTACATTCGAAAGAGGATTGGATTGGAGGAGAACTACAGATCCGAGTTATGGCGATATGATCAGGATGGTCAAGGCGAAGTCCTCTATTCTTTTGATAGCTTCCAATTCCGAGTGGCCCCGAATGAAAGCCTGATAGCTATTAATAACTTCGTCCCAGGTGAAGGTATGCAGGAAAAGATCATAATTCTTGACCAAAAAGGTAAGGAGGTTTCATCAATTGTGCCTAAGGATGAACTGCAAGAGGAATCCGATAATATGTTGATGAATTTAGGTGGATGGTCAGATGACAGTTCTGTTTTTTGGGGTAATTATGCTTATGCTTACCGGCCAGCTTTATTCTTCGTATATGAGCATAATACACAGGAAATTATTGTATTGGATGCTTCCGATTTCACCCTACAATCAGAGTTCTCATTTAACCCAAATACCAGGCAGTTGCTATTCAGTGATGCCCCAACATTTATGGAGATGAGTGGTTATTTAAGATTCCTAATTCAACAAACTCCTGTGACCCTCTATCTTCATGATTTTTCAACCGGAGTTCAGACTCCCCTGGATATTACTATTTCGGATTATTTCAATCCGAAATGGATCTCAGTCAATCAGATCTCCTATGATGACCCGATGGGTAAGGGCCGCATTCATTATAATCTCACTGAAGGATCAAGCCTGCTTATCTGGGATGAGCCTGAAGAAGAGATTGTCGTCTATCCCAGGGAAATTCCCCTGGAGTTTGAAGATGTTATGGAAGAGCTAGTGGCAGCGGATACGGATGTTATGCTTCCTCCGTACTTCCCAATCCAGGCAGGATCTCCCTCAGTTTATCCAGATGTTACTCAATCTTATAGGGGATCTTACTGGATCAAACTTCATGTAGGTGAGAATTGCCAACCCAATCAGGGTTGTTATTATGGAACGCTTGGGGTTCGTGAGTATGGTGTAAATGGAGGTGCAGAAGCTTCCTTGATGCCTTTCTGGGGACCATCCCAATATACTTATGTCCCCCTAACCCGAAGAATACCAGGTTATTATGTTGCCGCTACATGCGCAACCTGTTCTAATCCTGCTCTCTATTGGACGTATAACAGAACTGAATACAAACTTTCTGTTGTAGGAGCCAATCAGGATGCCTTAGTTGTGATAGTTAATTTGATGTTGGAGAATTCACTTCCTGATGAAGATGAGTATGAGTGGCGATATTAGTTATCATAAATTTAATGATGTCCTAAAGATGTTATCGATAACCTGTCTTATCTTAAGCTGTAATGCGCGATAAATCCCTATAGGACGTGCTTGATTCTAGTGTTTAACAAGATAAATTCCAACATCTGGTCACATCCAAATGTGACCAGATTGGCCAATCTCAATCTCCAATTAATATTCATTACCAAACCTAACGACTTCAGAATAAACTTAGTTTCATTCGCTTCATTAAAAGGTAAGGGACTTTCATAACGATTTGGATTGAGTTCTTCGAATAGAACTCAATCCCTAGTTACACTTTATTTTTCTTTTGCAGCCGGCACGCCACCGGCTTTTTCTGCCGCCCGGACTGCGTGTAAGATCGCTTCCTGGTAAGCCACCGCCGCGTAAGCGCCGACGATGTTAAGATCCATCTCCACCTCGCCTGAAGAAAGCGCGAAGCAGGTATCCCCATCCAGCAGTGTGAAAGCCGGCCGGACCGTGCGGGCTAAACCGTTGTGGGCCATTTGGGCCACCCGGGTGATCTGCTCTTTATTGAGTTTAACATTGGTCGCGACCACCCCGATCACAGTATTGGCCGGGCCGGAGGAAAATCCCATTACTTTGCGGCCCACAAATGATTTCATTACTTTCAGAGTATCTGCATAACCTTTGATACCGCGAGCTCCGGCAATGATCTCACCACTCGCTGGGTCAATCACATCTCCAAAGGCGTTTACGGCCACAATCGCTGCCACTTTTCCACCCCCGCCCAGGTCCACGCTGGCTGTGCCGATGCCAGACTTGGTGGACATTTTGGGAGATAGTACTTTTCCAACTGTAGCTCCTGTTCCAGCCCCCACATTGCCCTCTGCTGGCGGTTTGTCAGAGGCGTTCAGGCAGGCCTGGTAGCCCATCTCTGCATCCGGGCGTACCTTGGGATCGCCAATACCCAGGTCAAATAAAACTGCGGCTGGAACGATGGGCACTGTTGCATAACTGGCGTCAAAACCCATTTTATTCTCCTCGCAGTAGTGCATCACCCCGGTTGCAGCGTCCAGGCCGAAAGCCGAACCGCCTGTTAATAAAACCGCTGTGACCTGATTCACCAGGTGCATGGGATGCAACAGGTCGGTTTCCCTGGTGCCGGGCGCGCCGCCCCGCTGGTCTACACCTCCCACCGTGTTGGGGGGGCAGAGGATCACGGTGCATCCTGTTAATGCATCCATGTCCTGAGCGTGACCGACTTTGAATCCGGTTATATCAGTTATCGAACCCATTGCTCCTCCTTTAATAAAATCATCGACTTGGTGACATGGAGACCTTGTGATTTGATCTCCGAACCTCCCCGTCTCCCAGTCCCCCCCTCACCCAGTCTCCCAGTCCGCCCCTCTCCCCGTCTCCCTGCCCCCTACAGCTACCATCCACTAGCAGAGAAGGTCGTTCGCAAAAGGACTTCCCGCTCCCCCGCGTTCATCGGCCTGGCACGGGCAAAATCCTCAAATTTGATCGTCAGCAGCTCAGTGCTGATGTGTTTACCATTATAAAATATATGCCGGTCAATAAATGCTGATGCTGTATGTGGTGGGATCTCATAGATCTGGTCAAAGAATAGATTCCCCAGGCCGTGATGGATAAAAGTATCTCCCTGAAACTCAAATGCCTGGGGCTGATGAGCCTGGCTGCCGCTGACAATGACTGCGCCAGCATTGGCTAGGGTCCGGGCATCCCGGATCTGGTCTGGCTGCGCCAGGTATGTGTAGTACTCAAAATGCTGGAAGGTGGCGATGGGCAGGTAACCCTCGGCCCGCAGATCCTTGATCTGCCCCGTCATCTTTGAAAAATCACAGGCTACTGCGCCCGGATACCCGACATTCGCAGTTGCATATCCTCCACCTTTGGCATTACAGCCCAGGAAAGCAATTTTGTTGCCGTTATGTTCAAACAGGACCGGCTTCTGGGCATCGTCGCGATCAGCTCCCCCGCCATAATATGGCCAACCCCGCTGGTTATACATCTCCAGCGTGGAGTACATAGCCTCAGGTCCATAGTCTCCAAAATGGTCGCCTGTCAGTTCCACCACATCCGTCCCGATCGTTTCCATCAGTTCAATATACCGTGTGTCACTGCAGAAACGCAGCCCCTTTTGCCCCGGGTCAGGATAGGCGCAGCCCTGCATAAAAGGCACCTCGTTGCTGATATGCAGGATATCAGCCTCTTTCAGGTATTGCAGAATGTCCCTGGCAGGATAATTGATCCCTTCCACTTCCATGGTCCATGCCGTAGCCCGTACCAGGGCAGTCACACCGGTTAACACTACACTGCTGAACTTATTTGGATCCCGGTTGCTGGTAGTTTCCTGGAAGATATTGGGGTCGAATCCCACCGCTGAAACAGGAACGGAAAGGCCGTAAGATCCCGGATCGAATTCCTGCTGAAGAGGGGAAATACGATCCACTTCCAGCACCTTCCAATCGGGTGATAAATCCTCAAAGGGCAGTATCGCCAGGGAAGGCTGCTGGGACCAGGCTTGGCTGGAAAGGCTATCCGGGGTGATGACATCGATTGCATTTGAATCCGGCTCGCCCCATATCTTCGTCAGCACATCCCGAGTTTCCCCGGACATTAATATCGGTGAACCTGGCGCCAGAGGATTTTTTCCTCCCTGCCAGGCTGATTGTATCTGATCGAGGGAAATCCCATCCGTGATGGTAGGAAATGGGGCGACCGCAGCATATACCCAGTATAGCAGGGGGTTTTCATCGCCAACTACTAAGCTTGTGGAAGCATTTTCCTGTTGATCCGTTTTCTCAAGGAAGTCCATCTCTGCCAGCTGCTGCAGCAGCAGATCTGGCAAATCAGGATCGACCCACACCAGGTTGGGTTTGCTTGTGGGCGTTACAACGGAAGGAGAAAAGAAAGTGGCAGTTGGAGGGATCTCCCCCACAGGCGGCACATAGATTGTGAGGTCCTGATCTTTATTCCAGGGAAGTTTCTCACGCTTAAATAAGGAGGCGGAGAAAAAAATAGCTGCAGCCAGGACGAGGATGATAACTATCCAGAGAGTTTTATTCTTCATTGACAACCAGTATTATCGACCCTGGTGTCAGAAAGCCAGGATCGGATATAAGTTGAGTAGTAGGGCTACTTACGAAAACAACCCACCCCGTTCATCCAGGGTGGATTTGATCGACTCCATAAGAACCAGGGCGCCTTTTTCCAATTTTTCCAGTTCAGCCAGGATCTGTTGCTTGATTTTTTTATCTTTTATATCAGCCAGATTGATGCGGACATTATATGCCGCACTGTTGACTGCCGCAAAAGCCAGGTTGACTGCTGAACCTGCATCGGTGATAGCGTTTTTATTCCCCATTTGGGCTGCCTTCAGTGCTAATTCCCCGATTCTGAGGGATTTCTTGGCTGCTTCCAACGGGATCCTGGCGGCCAGCAAGGTTTTTTCCTGAATTGCCAACTCCCGGCCAGGATCAGATTTGGGTATTTTATAGGCAGCCATAACCTGATCAAAAGCCTCGGAATCCTCACTCACGCCACTCACCAGCTCTCCTCTGAGGATTTCAGATTCCTCCAGGATCTTCTCAAGCTCTGATTCTACATCAGAATAACCTTTCTTCCCGATCGTCAGTCGGGCAACCATAGTCACCAGGCCCGCGGCCATTGCCCCAGCATACGCGGCAGCCGAACCCCCTCCGGGTGTGGGTGTCGGAGCAGCCAGGGCATCAATAAAATCAGCCGATCCACCCTGATTTACAATATCTACCATTTTTCCTTCCAGGACCTGGTCCGGAGAAAAAAGATCCATCTGGGTATACCAGACCGCGGCATCCACCATGGCAGCCTGTGGGATTAAGCCTACCAGTTCAGTATTATAAATACCCACACCATAGCGCTTTGCTTCCCGGCGAATAGTTTCCACCACCAGCGGCAGGGAAGTCTTTCGGAAATTGGTTAGGTTCATAGAAACCTGGGCCCGGCCTTCAACCAGCATGCCCAGGGCTTTTACGTACCTCAATCCCCCCGAGGAATGGCGTACGGTCCGGGCAATTTTTTGGGCGATCTTTTCATCATCTGTGGTCAGGTTAACGTTATAGGCGATCAGGAACTCGCGGGCACCGATCACTGTAGCACCAGCGGGGCCAAGTTCTGCAGGACCAACATCCGGGACCCGATCCGGATTCGTTTTGATCTCTTCTTTCAACCCCTCGTATTCACCCTTGCGGACCAGCTCCAATCGTTTGTATTCCGGTCGGCGGGCAGCGGCTTCATAAAAATAGACCGGGATATCCAGTTCTTTTCCCACACGTTCCCCCACCCGATGGGCCATCTCCACACATTCATCCATAGTGATATTGGATATAGGTATAAAGGGAACCACATCGGTGGCCCCGATGCGGGGATGTTCTCCGCTGTGTTTATTTAGATCGATCAGCTGAGCCGCTTTTTTGATCATCAGGAAAGCAGCTTCTTCAACAGCTTTGGGTTCTCCCACGAAGGTGATCACGCTGCGATTGTGATCAGGGTCAGTGTGTATATCCAGGACGTAGGCTCCAGGCACAGCCGATATGACTCCTCTGATATCATCCAGCACATCCAGCCGACGACCCTCGGAAAAATTCGGCACACATTCCACGATAGCTTTTGACATATTTAACCTTCCAGATCTTAGGTTTTCATGTGGCTACATTATAACTCTCTGTATAACTCTCTGCTCCCTTAAAATCATCTGAGAAAAAACCTACAATTTCCAAATCCGTTGGTAAAATCCAGTCGTGGATATTCAAACCATCACCAATCGATCTGCCCTGGAGGCTTACTTCCGTCAGGATCTTTCCCTGCATCTCTACAGCCTGGGTGATCTGGATGATTTTTACTGGCACCGGATCACAGTTTACGGAACTCCGGGTGAAGCTGGTCCGGAAAACGTCACACTTCTCTACCGGGGGGAGGATCTGCCTGTATTGCTGGCCTTCGGAGCGCTGGAACCAGAATACTTAAGTCAGCTGGGGTCTTTTTTACCGGATCGTTTTTTCGCCCATTTCAGCCCGGGATTGGAGAACTATTTTACTGATAATTATCAGATCCAGGCATATGGGGGCCACTATAAAATGGACCTCGCAGATCCCGCCCCTTGCAATCGGGACCCCAAAGAAAATACCTTCCGATTGGCTGAAGCGGACCTGCCCGAAGTCATTCGCCTATATCAGGAAAGTTATCCCGGGAACACATTTAACCCCCAGATGCTGCTGACTGGACAGTATTTTGGTGTCCGCCACCAGGGCCGCCTGGTCAGCATTGCCGGGGTCCATGTCTATTCAGCTTTTTACCGGGTGGCTGCCCTGGGAAATATCACCACCCATCCTGATCAGCACGGAAAGGGTTTCGCAAGAGCCGTGACAGCCCGGCTGTGTCAGCACCTGACCGGGTCAGTAGACTTTATCGGGTTGAATGTAAAAAGTGACAATCAGCCCGCTCTTGCCCTCTATCAAACCCTCGGATTTCGTATATCTGCTGAATATGGGGAATTTTCGCTCCAAAAAAGGGATTAAATCCCGATTTTCCCTCTAAAAACAGAGGAAAAATAGAACTTTTTAAGGTTTAAGGGTTACAATAGTAAAGAAGAACGATCATCCAATACCTCGATAAAGCAATATTTGAAATTGGAACTCAGAGCAGATTCACTACATCTTCACCTGAGGTCTCACAACCTCGTCACAAAATATGTTGGGCGGTTTTTTAACGAAGGTACGAACAAAGGAGATATTATGGCTTACGCACACACAAACGCTAAAGGTGTCACCTACTATCTGCATGGTAGAACTCGCGTTTTAAAGAGTGGAAAAGAATCAACCCTGTACTTCTTCTCCAAAGAAGTCAAAGATGGCGCGCTGGATGCAGTTCCAGCTGCTTATGTTGTATCAGAAACCAAAAACGGTCTGCCTGTTCTAAAGAAAAAATAGCATTAATTACAGCTGCTACAACCAAACCTTGTCAGTGTTTTGCGATGAAAGCAACCGCCCAACAACGGTGATCAGTTCTTTCCCGCCAAGATATTGCTGACAAGGTTTCTTCTTTTGAAGCAGGTAAATCCAACTCATTCACCCACGGTAAGATATTCCTTGATCTGTTCAAAAGTGGCCGGACCTATACCCGGCACTTTTTGGATCTCTTCGATGCGGGTGAAGAGTTGCCCTTCCCTGTAAATGATGATCTTTTCTGCCGTTACCGGTCCGATACCAGGCAAACTGACCAAAACATCCTGGGAAGCCTGGTTGATATTGATCAGGGACACCAATTCCCCGCTTTCTGATAAACCGATCGCTTTCCCTGGCAGATTGATGGAATCGTCCCCGGGGTTTCTAGCCGGAATATAGATATGACTCCCGTCCTCTAGCTCCGCAGCCAGGTTTACCGATCCAGGGTTAGCATTCTCAGCCAGTCCCCCAGCCGCCTGGACAGCGTCCACCGTCCGGCTCTCGACAGGAAGGGTATAAACGCCGGGGGAGACGACTGCACCGTCTATATTGATCACCAGCGGGCGGGCGGTTGGGGCGGGACGCAGTAAAACTGCCCTGCCAGGTCTGGGCCGCGAAACCAGCAGGATCAATCCAGCGCTTAACAAGCCGAATAGAACCCCAAAAAAGATATATTTGATTTTTGAAATCATTCTGATCGGTTAAACCTTTTTATTCCCCCTCGGCCAAACTCAGTCCGAGTCGCTGCTCCCTGGGATCCAGATTGATGATCTCAACTGAGACCTTCTGGTTTTCCTCCAGGACATCCCAGGGTGAAATATCTTCTCCATTCTCACCCAGTTCTGAAACATGGATCAAACCATCCACTCCTTCTTCCAATCGCACAAACGCTCCGTACGAAACGATGTTCTTTACCACTGCTTCTACCACCTGGCCTGGCTGGTAGCGTTCTGAAATAGTCTCCCAGGGATTCGGACACATTTTCTTTAAACTCAGTGCGACCTTGTTTTCTACGCGGTCGACATTCAAAATATAGACATCCAAACAATCCCCCACAGCCACCACATCAGATGGATGGTCAACCCTGCCCCAGGATAATTCCGAAATATGGATCAAACCTTCCATGCCGCCCAGATCGACAAATGCCCCGAAATCCGTCAGGGTTGTGATCACACCGGGAATACAGGTGCCTTCCTCCAGCTCGTCAAGCAGCTTGATCCGGGTCCCCGCCTTTGCCTGGGCAGCTCTTTCAGACAACACAACACGACAGCGATCCCGATCATATTCGATGACCTTTAACGCTACAGTTTGCTGAAGGTATTCTTTCTTTTTATGTCCAGCCAGCAAATGAGAACAAGGAACAAACCCGTTGATCTTATCCCCCTGAACGAGCAATCCCCCCTGGTTGCAGCCTACTACAGTCAAACGGATAATTTCATCCATTTTATATAAACGATCCACATAATCCCAATCGTTTTCAGGTTGGTTAAGGATAATCAGAGGAGGATTTGATTCAGACAGGTCTGAATCAGATTCATGACCTGCCCCTTCACTAAACGCCTCTTCCCCTTCAGACAGGGCTGCTTTCCACCACGAATCACCCAGATCGGGCGGTTCTTCCGGCATGTTATGTAACTGATCCTCATGAACCATTAATATAATCCAGTCAAATAAGGCAAGTAAAGATTATTGTAACATTTTTCATGCATTTACTGAAGAATCTTTCGTTTCTTCTCGAGCTTGTTTTTCCATTTCCAGGATAGTTTTAGCGACCACTTCAATAGCTATCTTCTGTTTGCGGTACAGATTGGCTTCAGACATGGCCAAACGCTTGGCGACATCCCGGACTTTCTGTCCCTTCAGGAACTTCATCTCTAGAATATTGTACAGAACCCAGTCAAGAGTAAACCTTCTAGTGCCTTCCGGTCTGATCTTATCAATGGCCTCTTTCAGAATAGCGCGAACTGCCTTGACAGATATACCATCGTGTTCATCAAGTGAGTTTTGCACGATCTCAAGCTGGAGAAGTGGGCTTTCCGAAAGATCGGGGCCTCCCCAATAATCCGATAAGGCTTTCCTGACCCATTCGGTCAGATTTTCCTCATCAAGGGATATTTCGCCGGGGGCTGCAGTTAAAATACTTGTCCCATCATATTGGGCAGCTGCCCGTAAGCGTTGGATGCGGTTCATCTGCGGGGTCAGATCTTCCAATGAACTGAAGACCTGCTGCTGGAACTTTCTATCTTCCAGGGCTTCCTGGGCTCGCTGAATCAAGATCTGGAATGCATCTCTTTGGTCCCCATCCAGGACTTCTTCCGGGATCTCAACTCCAATCAAACCCAGCAGTTCTTCTGTTTTCTTAAGACTGAACACAGGGATGATCCAGAAACTCCCCCAATTGAATAAACTGTAGCTGCCAAGTTGATCCTGTTTCGAGGAGATGTCCATAATCGTTTCAGACAGTTCTTCTTCATCCAGGTCAACATGGCCACCCACGCTGACAAAAAAGTCCATCCCAACAGAGTCAAGGGAAGCTGCAAATGCCTTCTTAACTTGCAGACGATCACACATGGCTGCCAGGACAGACTCCAAAAATTGGCTCAGGTCATCCAGTGTAAAAAGTCTTTCCTCCAGGTTCTGAAGCAGAGTCAGGTTGTTTTTACCCTCTCCAAACAGGAACCATCGTTCCCAGATTGGAGAGAACATAGTGATGAAATACTGCATCAATAAAAATGTACCCGCCATGACCACGGGTGCAAAAAACGAAAATGGTTCCCCTGCCCGCCGAGACAAGGTGGTAAGCGCCAAAACGGTGCTGGCGGAGACAGGCCCCCTCATAACCCATTTGATCAAACGACGCTTGACAACTCGATCTGGCCAGGAAACACCAAAGAAGGCTACTGCGTAGGCCATAATAATGATCAATCCTGAAACAAGGACATTGCTGACTACAGCTGTAAACCAGAACACATAGGAGTGCTGGGAAGCAAACGCAGAGCCAAATAACAGATAGGGGAATGAGCCCAGGGCAGGTGCCAGCGCGCCGCCGATCAAGTAGCCCATTCTTCTTCGGCCGGAACTGGTCACTGTGCGGTGGTAAGCTCGCTGGAAGTTTACCCAGGCCCAGATCATACTCAGGATATAAAAAGCGGAGAATACCCAGGTGAGACTCGTCCGCTTCAGATGGGGGGCAACCACACCTTCAGTTACCAGCGGTCCCACCAGGACATAAAACGGTATCATTGCCAGAAACACAAAAGAGACCAAAAAAGTCGCTTTTACGAGCTTGGTTCTCCTGCCCCGGGATGGTCGGCCCGTGGTGGCCAGGATCGCGTCAGACATATTGGCATAGGCCGCTGGAAGCATGATGATCCCCACCCATTGGATTTGATACCATATCTCTATCCAGGTGGGGGAACTGACTACCCCAGCCACAGACTCTCCCACAAATACCACCACCACACAACCCATGATGAAGGCAAAGGAGCGGGCTACTTTGTCTTTTAAATTGAAGGTTAATGCATAGAGAAGCAAAGAAAACGCGGTGATGGAAATACCAGCTGCCAGGAGCTGGTTAATGGTTTGCAGGAAGGATAACAAATTCATATGAATGAGGAAAAGAAGATCGCTATTTCCTGGTCGCTGTAGTATTGATCGTTATAACCTGAGAATTCAAACCCAAGCTTGTATGCAAACTGAATGGCAGGGTAGTTTTTCGGCTGCATCTCCAGAGTCAGTCTGTGAATGCCCTTTCTGCCACACCAGTCCTGAGCAGCGATTATTAGGGCACTGCCGAAACCATTCCTTCTGTGCACGCGGTCAATGGCAAGGTCTTTCACCCAGGCGCTGGCGGGGGCCAACCCCAGTTGAACGCTGATATAGCCCCTGACAGTCTCTCCTTCTTCAGCCAGCAGAAGCAGGTCCCGGTTTGTCCAATTATCCATTAATTTATGAGAGCTGCGGGGGTAATTAACATGGACCTCGCGTGGCAAACGGACTTCCCGGAAGGTAACCTGTGTCTGGATATCGGTAAGGTCCAGGGTCATCTGCCAGACATGCCCAGTGGCGTAATTATGATCCAATGCGACCAACTTGGGGATATCTGTAGAAATTGCGGGGCGGATGTTGATCTTTGACATAAAGTTTTCCTGACCTACTCATCCATCATTTCAACATAAAGTTCAACCACGCAGGGGTCTTGCTGAATACCCTGATTATCGATCGCAACTAACCGCAGAGAATAATTACCGGGTTCCAGTTGGGTTGTATCCCAGAAGCCCAACATCTCGTCACTTTTTGGGGAATCACCTGCCTGGATGGTCAGCCAGACATCAGAATTAGGAGAGGAGATCTCAAATTTATAAAATCCAAAATCCGGGATATTCACCGTGCCTTCTATCTCTACGATTCCGCTCACCGGTTCATTATTTTCCGGGTAAGTGATCATCAATTCACCCGGTACACATCCCGTCTGGATGATCGCTGTCCCCGGCAAAGGGGTTTCCTGGACTGTTGGGGCACTGGTCTCTTCCAGGACTGAAATCGTCGTTGTTGGTGAAGCCAGAAGATCCAGGGTAGCCGTTGGCAGGGGATCGACGTTGGGCATGGAAGGGATAATAAAGGAGACCAATCCAAATTCCGCCGTCCCCAGGAAGAGTAAAGCTACCAGAAGCGCGGCGGAGCGGTTCAAGCGCTGTTGAGCGCTCTCTTTCTCCAAACCAAAGGCCGCAGCTCTCAGCTCCTCCCAGGCAATAAAAAACTTCCTGATGTGCCAGGCAGTAAAGCCGCCAATGATGATATAGATCAAGTATTCAAAATCTTTCAGGTATCGCAAAAACTCATTCATTAAGATTTGGTGGCAAAATCAAGGAGACTCACATCTCCCGCGCTGAGGTAAATAAATAAGCTGGACAAGGTTTTATAAGGCCCGCAGAATGCCCCGGATCAGGTCCATCATTTTTGGAGCCAACAGCAAACCCGTTTCGATGACTTCTTCATGGGTAGTTTCCGCTTCTCCATACAAATTGGAACTGTTAGTAATGCCTGAGATGCCCAGCACACGCTGGCCGCCATGATTGGCCACAATCACTTCCGGTACAGTGGACATGCCAACAGCATCCACCCCCGCGCCAAGCAAAAAGCGCAGATCAGCCGGCGTTTCAAATGTTGGACCGGCCAGACAAACATATACACCTTCATACAGTGTGAGCCCCTGTTCTTTGGCGACTGTCCGGGCAATATCATTCAATTCCCGATCATAAGCCTGGCTCATATCCGGAAAACGAGTCCCAAATTCTTCCATATTCGGTCCTCGCAGAGGATTGACTCCTGCCATACCAAGCAAATTTAAGTGGTCGGTGATCAACATTGGATTGCCAGGAATATAGTCCTGGTTTATACCGCCGGCCGCATTGGTGACGATCAGGATCTCGATGCCCAGTCGCTGCATCACCCGGATTGGCAAAGTCACCTGGTTCATTTCATATCCTTCATAAAAATGGATCCGGCCATTCATGACCAACACTTCCTTGCCTTCCAGGTTGCCGATCACGAGCTCTCCTGCATGGCCCTCCACTGTGGAGATAGGCCAGCCGGTTAGGTCATGATATGGAATGATGGTTGGCTCTTCAATCAACTCCGCCAGCGGACCCAGACCCGAACCCAGGATTAATCCGAGTTCTGGTTGAACTGAGATCCTGGCACGGATCTCGTCAGCTATGCGATCAATATCCTCTATTGTATATTTGGTCTTCATTGCTGTTCCTTACCTTGGTTGATCGATGATAAGAACGGTCTAATTATAACATCTGGCAGCTGGCGCCTATCTGGGGGACGGCACTGGCTGCCCTTATCCTTCAGCCGAAGATTTCTTTAAATCCCAGGATCACATTTTTAATATCCTCATCTGAAATCCAGAGATGAGTGACCAACCTGATCTGCCTCTCTCCCTCGATGCCGCCCAGGATCCCTATTTCTTTTAATTTGACTTTGAGCTGCTGGGCATCAAACGGAAGTTCGGGTTCCAAATTGATGTAAACCATATTTGAAGGTGGAACCTCATCCATCAAATTGATTCCTGCAATGTCTGCTAATCCGAGGGCTAACTCCCTGGCTCGCCGTTGATCCTCTTTCAATAACGGAAGGTGATGTTTTAAAGCATATGATCCGGCCGCTGCGACCAAACCTGCCTGACGCATGCCTCCGCCCAGGATTTTTCGGATCCTCCTGGCCCGCTGGATGAATTCCTCAGCACCGCAAAGCATCGATCCTACCGGCGCGCCAAGGCCTTTGCTGAGACAAAACATGATTAAATCTACCGGCTCAACAAGGGCTGCAGGATCAACATCCAGGGCAGCCGCTGCGTTAAAAATCCGCGCCCCATCCAGGTGTAATTTCAGCTGATGTTCCCTGGCGAGCTCGCCAACAGATTTTGTATAATCCACCCCCAGGGCTACACCCCCGCACATATTGTGAGTATTTTCCATACAGATCAAACGGGTTCTGGGGTGATGGATATCATCCCAGCGAATTGCTTTTTTGATATCCTCAAGTTTGAGGGTTCCATCTTTTTGATTGGGAATCGTGTGGGAATGGATTCCGCCCAATGCTGCTGCCCCGCCTGCTTCATTCAAGAAAATATGGGCCTTATCGCCCAGGATGATTTCGGTGCCGCGTTCACAGTGGGTCAGGACAGCCGCCAGGTTACCCATCGTACCCGAGGGCATAAAAAGCGCCGCTTCCTTTCCCAGGAGTCGGGCTGATTTCTCTTCCAAGTGATTTACGGAGGGATCTTCTCCATACACATCATCACCAACATCAGCTTTTGCGATCACTTCCCGCATTTCAGGTGTCGGCCAGGTTACCGTATCAGAACGAAGGTCGATCATAATTTAATGCTCCTGTTTCCCCTTAATTCAATTAATATCTGGTTCAGCTCTTCAGCCTGGGGAGCCTCAAATGTATGTTTCTCTTTTTCTCCTGGGAGTACTATCGATAGCCGGAAAGCATGTAAAAATTGGCGCGGGACAGGGAGGGAAGGATTTTTCCTGCCGTAAACCGTGTCTCCCACAACTGGACAGCCCAGGAAGTTCAAATGAACCCTGATCTGGTGAGTACGCCCGGTCATGATCCCTACCCGTAAATAAGTATGTTTGGGAAACTCCTCCAGGGTGAAATACTCACTGATGGCTTCTCTGCCGTCCCTTTCCAGGGCTGGAGCCATACGCTGGCGATATTTTGGGTCTCGTCCAATCGCTACTTCTACCCTTCCATTTGGGGTCGGCGGACGTCCATCCACCAGAGCCAGGTATTCTTTATCTACCTGCCGCTCCCGGAATTGATCCTGCAAAAAGTGATGGGCCCGGTCATTCTTTGCCAATAAAATCACCCCGGATGTGTCCTGGTCCAGGCGGTGTACCAGTCCAGGGCGTTTAACGCCTCCCACACCTTCAATTTCCGGCGCATAACCCAGGACAGCCTGCACCAGTGTACCTGTAGGATGCCCCAGCGCTGGATGAACAACCATTCCAGCTGGTTTATTAACAGCGATCAAATCATCATTTTCAAATATGATCTCCAGGGGAATATCTTCACCCACAAGCTCGCTATCCTCCACCTCGGGGAAAGTAATTTCAACTTCTGTTTCGGGACTGACACGCTCAGATTTTTTATAAACCGGAAATCCGTCAATTGATACTCCCCCACCGGATATTACCTTTTGAATATAGGAACGGGAGTAGCCCTCTAACTCACTGACGAGGAACTTGTCGAGCCTGATCTCCTGTTCAGATTGGTTCTGAAGAATCATCGAAGCTTGGTTCATCTTGAGATCTTCTCTCCTCGATCCACATACCGATCAATAACACTACCACACCCATTGTGATGCAGGAATCAGCTATATTAAAAACGGGAAACCTTCCCACAGAAATAAAATCTGTCACAAAACCGCGGTAAAGACGGTCAATCAGATTACCGGCAGCGCCGGCCATCTGCAGGCTTAAAGCCAGACGAAAATAAAAATCATCTTCCGGGATCGAAGGAAAATAGATCATTATCAAGATGATGATCACAAAGGCCAGGACTACAAAAACTCCGTTCATACCCTGGAAAATGCCAAAGGCAGCCCCGGTATTGTGCCAATTGACCAACCTGGCGTAGGGAGCCAGCCACTCCCAGGGCATCCATAATTCGTTAAATGCCAGGTTATTCCTGATCCAGGTTTTAGAAAGCTGGTCAAGAACAACCAGGAAGACAGTGATGGGTAACAAAAAAGTATAGGCTTTAAGGTATTTTTTCAAAATTTTCTCCACTAAACATTAACTATTCCATTTTACCGTACAAATCGTGTAGAACTCAATCCTGACTGGGAAATAGGCCTTTTTCCCCCGATGAAAGGCGTTTCCAGCTGGTGAATTCGTTGATTAACCCTTGAGAAGGGGTTAAATTACATGCTATAATTTTCGAGAGAATTTCAGAAATGAACAAACCTGTGTTGGTCCTAAACGGAAATTATGCACCGATTAACATCTGCTCCACACGCCGGGCGATGTGTCTGATACTTATTGGCAAAGCAAATATGATCATGGATGGACGGGGTGTGGTGCGTACAGTATCTCGAACATATCCAAAACCTTCCATCATCCGCCTCCACAAGATCGTCAAACGCCCCCGCCCCAGTGTAAAACTGACCAAACAGGAAATTTTCCGGCGGGATGAATTCAGGTGCCAATACTGCGGCCAGAAGAGCAAGGAAATGACCGTTGACCACGTTCTGCCCCAGCATCTGGGCGGCGAGTCAACCTGGTCTAACCTGGTGACGGCCTGCGCCTCCTGCAACCACAAAAAAGGCGGACTGACTCTGGAGCAATCTGGCCTAAAATTAAATAAAAAACCCGAGCAACCGCCCGGGTCTGCCACCTATCTGTTCAGAAAATACCTCAATCTATATCAGGATTGGGAACCTTACGTAGAGGGCTGGTAGGTCCTCACTTTCTCTTAAACTCAACTTCCATTAAATCTTCCGCCAGGAACACATTCCCGGGGAAGGTTTTTTTTGCCTCACCAAGCGCGGATTCCCGACTGATCTCCTCCTCTGGAGGATAATGGATCAAATACAATGTTTTTGCATTCGCCTGGGCTGCGATCTCTCCCGCCTGAAAAGCAGTGGAATGATGGAAAGTCGTTCCAGTCGCTTCATGAATCAACAAATCCGCATCAGCCGCCAGTCTGACAGTTTGAGGAACAGGCAAGGTATCTGAAGAATAGGCGGCAATAAACTCGCCATCCCGAAAATCTATCCGGATGCCCAGGGTAGGTATCATATGCTCAACCGGTGAACTGAAGATCTTGAACTCCTGGTTATCGATCACCGGAGTCATCTCTTCCATCGGCAAGGTATGAAAGTGCACCGGGTAGATATCACTCCAGTCCTGCCAGCCAAACAGATCCATCATCTTTTTTGCCCGGCTGATTGAATGTTCACAACCGTGGATATGAAATTCCTTTTTCCTGCCTAGGAGCCACATATCCATTATTAATGTAGCCAATCCCGAAACATGGTCTGGGTGAAAATGAGTGATGATCAGATCACTGAGCTGCTTAAAATCTATACCTGCTTCCTGCAGGCGCACTACCGGCCGGGCGCTGCAGTCCACCAGGATGGAAGAATACTCTCCCTGGAGGACCAGGAAGGAATTTTCATGGCCTCGGTAGGCAACGGAATTGGCCGTGCCCAGGAATACTATTTTCGCCATAAGAACCACCTTCTTTATCCGCTGAAAAGCGCCACAGCGATCCGGGGTGTGATAAAGACCTCCACAAAAGATGCCACAATCAAAAGGGGTATAACCAGGAAGAGGATCAAACGGGTCCAATCGGCCAGGGTCCTGATCCAGGCCTCACCGATTGTATGGTCTTTATTAGGAGTAACCAGCGTCAATCCCAATCGGATGATCAAAGCCCCGGTTAGGATGATAGCGGGTATCTCGAAGATCCCATGCGGCAGTACAAATCCAGCCAGAAATAAAAGTGGCGACAAGCCTGTCTGCCCTATAATGGCGGAAAAATATCCAATGATACTGAAGGGCAGAGCCAGGGTGATGATGCCCAAAACGCCGAAGGAAAAGATACCCAATAAACTATTCAGGGCTATGGCCCGCAGGTTGTGTAAAAATATGGTCCCCAATCCCTGAACTGAGAAAAACCGGATTGGCCCAAACTCTTCGATCCCGGTCACCAGGCCCTCTTCCAGGTTCCCAAAATCCAGCAATCCCGGCGGTATTGAGAAGACCTCTGCCTGGGTGATGCCTACAAATACTGCCCCAGCTGAGATGATCAATACCAGCAGTAAGGCCCACTTCATTTCCTTGACGATCCCCCAGACATTCACGCGCCACCATTTCCAGGGGGTTGTCTTCTCTTTCCAAAATGCGTCCCTGAATACCTGCCAGGCCCATTTTATATTAATCGTATCCAACTCGCGCCCCAGCAGTTCTTCACGATTAAAATGAGCAATTCCAGTCCTGATCAGCAGCCAGGCAATGATAGCCTGTCCAAAGATCGCCCACCACAATACTTCATATTTAGCCCAGAACATGATCATGCTTTCCCCAACCAACAGCAGGGCCATGGGGATAATAATAAATGAAGCCAGTAAATTAGAGGCTCGGACGGAGGTGGTCTGGGAAGATATCACTACTGCTCCACTAACCATCACCAGTGATTGCACAACCGCCAGCGCTATCACCTGGATC
Organism: uncultured Chloroflexia bacterium; assembly: GCA_963695575.1. Taxonomy (GTDB): domain Bacteria; phylum Chloroflexota; class Anaerolineae; order Anaerolineales; family UBA11858; genus B10-G9. Next base: position 9,095 of record CAVOGS010000018.1, on the reverse strand, counting down.
AACAGGGTGATATCCGGCGCCCAACCCACCTGGCGGTAAACGCCTATCAAGTAAACAGAAATTCCCAGGAAGCTGCCGATCAAGGGAGGGAAAATAACCGCCATTAACTTGCCCAGATAAAGCTGGACATCCGTTAAGGGGCTGCTAAGCAGCGGTTCGATGCTCCGTCGTTCTTTTTCTCCAACAAAACTCTCCAGGGCGATCACCAGGGAGACCGAGATCGGAAAAAACCCCACCACCATCAATAAAAAGGGGATCAAGCGATCAGCAATGATCGGTGCCCCGTATTTGGCTACAAAGTCTACCGCCTGCTGGGCTGTGAAGTTCATCAAGCCCGGGAAAAAGACTGTCAGGATGATGATCGGGGCAATTATTCGCCAATCCCGGAATTGATCCCGCACCTCGCGGCGGGTGACAATCATGGCTTTCCGGAAGTCATTCCACATGGTCTTCCCCCTTCTTCGGATCCTGATTGACTGCCTGGAGATAAACCGATTCCAGGCTGCGCTGGATCTCTTCCACCTGGACAACAGGATAGCCGGTCGCAACCAGATTCTGGATCAAGAGAGGATTAGTGATTTTTGCTTTCTCAACCCTGTACGTAAACCAGTCTTTCCCCTTTTGAGTAATCTTCACCTCTGACGGTAAGGGCAGCGTTCTACCATCCAGGGAATCCGCCAGTTGAACCCGGTATTCACTCGGTCCCAGCAGCTGTTCCTTTAATTCCGCGGCTGTGCCGTGGGCAATGATCTTTCCTGCGCGGATAATAGCAATTGAATCGGCTAACTCTTCTGCCTCGGCCAGGTTATGAGTACAGACAATAATAGCCCGGTCTTCCGAGCGTAAGGTCTTGATGGCGTTTCTCACCAGGCGGGCGCTGGAAGGATCCATCGCAGAAGTCGGTTCATCCAGCAGTAAAACTGGTGGTGAATGCAGGAGTGACCTGGCCAGGGACAATTTTTGACGCATGCCTTTGGAAAACTTCCCAATCTGCCTGTTTCTGGCATCCATCAGACCGAATTTTCCAAGCAAGTGCAGAATTCGTTCCTCCCGCTCCCCATCCGGCATATCATAGATCCTGCCGAAGAAACCCAGATATTCTTCCATCCGCATCCGGTCATAAAGGCCGTGGTCCTCGGTCAAAACACCCACCGCTGCTCGGACTTCTCCAGGATTTTCCTGCACATCATACCCGGCCACCCGAGCACTGCCGCTGCTTGGCCGCAGCACTGTAGTTAACATGCGCACTGTGGTAGTTTTGCCTGCCCCGTTGGGGCCCAGCAAAGCCAGGACTTCGCCAGCCTTCACATGCAGGCTGACACCATCCACTGCGCAAAAATCATTGAAATATTTAGTAAGATTTTCAGTAAGAATCATGCCTGTTCGGGCGCTCCATCACTCGCTCTTTGGCGATTATAAAGCAGAAAACAGGCGCTGATAACCACTACCGACATTGCAGTTTGGTTAAGATTAACCCCCTGCCAGGTGGAAACGTCCAATCGCAGGAATTCCAATCCAGCCCTTCCCAGGCCATAAAATATCAGGTAGATCAGGAACAAACTGCCTGAGTTTAAGCTTTTCTTGATACTTGCGGCCGATCCAGAGAATAAATAACATGTTTAAAAAGCTCCAGATGGCTTCATAGAGGAATAGCGGGTGATAGGTGGAAAAACTGGTATAACCGGACATTCGATGCTGGGGATCGATGGTAATTGCCCAGGGCAGATCACTTGGTAAGCCGTAGACCTCCTGATTGATGAAGTTTCCCCAGCGTCCAATTGATTGGGCCAGCGCCAGACCGGGCGCCATAATATCCAGCCAATCAGCGAGCGGAACAGCCCTCTTCCTGGAAAATAACCACAAGGCCAAACCACCTCCGGCCATAGCACCGAGGATCCCGATGCCGCCTTTCCAGATTGCGATGGCCTCCAGCAGATGGGTCAGATAATAACGGGTGGTGATTCCGCGAGCTACCATGGATTGAGGTGGAGATAAGATATGCCAGATCCGGGCACCCAGAATCCCTCCTATAAAAACCCAGGGTAAGGATTCGATCAGGAAATCCATTGATTTTCCGCGAAGAACCGCTCGCCTCCAGGTGAGGATCATCCCCAGCACAATCCCCAGCAGGATCAAAAGAGCATAATAGTGAATGGTAAAGGTACCCAGTTTAAAACCAGTTGGCATAACAGATCCTTTCAAGAAGACTAATATGGGTTATTTCAGACTTTCTGTAGTTAAAATGTTTCCCCGAATTCTTCATCGGAGGCAATAAACACTTCCCTTTCTATACCGGATCCCTTGGATGGGCCCACATAACCCAGGGCTGATAATTCATCCATCAGCCGTGCAGCCCGGGGGTAACCAATCCGAAGCTTGCGCTGGATCAATGACGTTGATGCCCGTTGGGAATCTCGAACGATCCGGAAAGCGTCTTTTATGAGGTCATCATACTCATCCAGTTCTGCCTTTTCGTCGATGGTTTTCTCCCAGGGTGGGATGATCAGCTCCTCAGGTTTAACATCAGAAATTTCCTTCCAGGCCTTAATGACCCGGTCCAATTCATCCGATGTCACCATACAGCCCTGGGTCCGGATCGGACTGCCGGCCTCTGGGGAGAGGTAAAGCATATCGCCATTTCCCAACAGAGATTCAGCTCCATTCATATCTAAAATGACTCTCGAGTCTACCGATGAAGCCACAGCAAAAGACATGCGCGCCGGGAAATTGGCCTTGATCAAACCAGTGACCACGTCCGTACTGGGACGCTGGGTGGCGACAACCAGGTGAATGCCTACAGCCCGGGCCATCTGGGCCAAACGAACCAGGGTAAATTCAGTTTGGGCCGGGGCCATCATCATCAGATCCGCCAGTTCATCGATCATCACCACCATACGAGGCATGATCTCGCCGTCTCTCTTTTTCCGAATCTTATTATTGTAGGTATCGATATTCCGCGATCTGGTATCATCCAGCACTTGATAGCGCCGATCCATTTCTCCCACTACCCAGTGCAGGACACCCAAGATACGCTCCAGGTCAGTCTCCACCTGGCCGTAAAGATGCGGAAGTCCATTAAACCGGACCAGCTCGACCATCTTAGGATCGATCATCACCATTTTTAGCTGTTCTGGCGTATTATTCATCACCAGGCAGGTAGTGAGTGAGGTAATACATACCGATTTTCCTGATCCAGTAGTGCCGGCAATTAACAGGTGAGGCATACTGGCCAGGTCAGCCACGACCGGTTCCCCGGACACATCACTGCCCAAGGCAATCGCCAGGGGTGATTCCATTTTATAAAAAGCCTCCGATTCCATCACCGAACGTAAAGTGACCAGGTAGGATTTTTCATTCGGTACTTCAATACCTACATAAGACCTGCCTGGAACCGGGGCTTCAATTCTTAACTGAGTGGCTGACAACGCCAGAGCCAAATCATTCTTAAGAGATGTAATGCGTGATACCCTGACACGTTTCCTTTCTTCATCTGCCCCATCATCAGCGCCGTTCAGATAACCTGGTTTTACTGCAAATTGAGTTACAGTTGGCCCAACCTGGAACCCCACAACCTGGGACGGTATGCCAAATTCCGCCAGGGTCTTTTCAATTAATCCAGCCGAGGTATTGATATGCCGTTGATCGGGTTTAAAAGCTTTCCCGGTAGTTAGCAGATCAAGAGAAGGCAACGTTTTGTCCCTGGGTTGGGTCTTGACCGGCTTATCATCCCTGACATCTACCTTAAATTGTTTTCGGAATTCCGGGGGGACTTTTTGGGTGCGTTTATCAGAAGTGGTTTTTTCCAGCTGGGATTCAGCAGGATCTTGGGCGGGATCTCCACCCAGCGGAAGCGTCCATTCCGATTGGCATCGATGTTTCCCGTATCAAGTCGAGCTGGTCCCTGACCCTCTCGGTAAAACCCAAACCAATCACAGCCCCGATCAGGGCAAAAATCAAAGCCAGAGCTCCTGTCCAGAATAATCCGATCACGCTCGAGACCGCTTCCACCAGACCCCAACCCACCAGGCCGCCATCCAAACCTTGGCGGGCGCGGGTCAGGGAATGGCCTCCAAAAACTGTAAATAAAACAATCAAAGCAAAAATCGCGCCTTCCAGAGCGAATATCCTGACCCAGATAACCGAATAGGGTTCTCCGGCTTGTTTCTTCAACATCCAAATTCCCAGTACGATCCCTGATGCGACTACAAATATACTCCCCCATCCCAGGCCAAAGCGGATAAAATCGGTCCATTTTAATAATGCTGAGCCGGCAACCAGGCTGGGAAGAAGTGTGGCGATCAATACCATGACAGAAAAAGCGATCAGCAGGATGCCAAATATATCCCAGCCGTAATTTTTTATACGGTTCCAGATCCCTTGAAAGGACTTGCTCTGTTCGGTCAGCGCGTCCAGGATATCTCGGATATTGCGGGGGTCCTGATTATTCACCACAGAAACTCCTAGAAAATCACCTCGTATTTATTGTGATGTTCGCCGGAAAGAAGCCAATCCAATCCCGGCTAAAATAAGTATAGCACCAATTATTTTCACTGCAGGAGGTGTCTCATTCAGGAAGAAATAAGCCAGAATGGTGGACCCTACAGGTTCTCCCAGCAGGTTTACAGCCACGTAACCTGTTGGCAGATATTTCAATGACCAATTGAAAATGGAGTGCCCCAGCAACTGCGGAATCAGAGCCAATAATAGCAGCCAGAGATACACTTTACCAGGATAAACCGGTGGTATTCCCTCCATGATCAGCATGGCAATTACCAGGAAAATTGCCGAGGCGCTGAAGACCAGAAAAATATAGGGAGTTAAGGAGATTTTGACCCTGAGGTGTTTGCCAATCATCAAATAAGATGCAGCGGCAATTGCGCCAAACAAGGCCAGGAAATCACCCAGAAGGGTTTTTGATCCCAGGCCCCCAAATTCACTCCGGCAGCTGAATCCTCCTGGAAGCCAGACACATACATCACTGAGGGCAATGACCACTCCACCTAGCAATGCGATTAACATCCCTACAAAGGCAATCCGGGGTGTCTTTTCTCCCAGGAAGAATGGCGCCAGCAGCGCAACCCAGAGGGGAGTTGTCGTCACCAGGACCACAGAACTTGCCACAGAGGTATATTCCAGAGATGTGATCCAGGATGCAAAATGGACCGCCAGGAAAAAACCTGCCAGCAGAATAAACTTCAGATCATCCTTGCCCAGGTTCCTGATCTCACGGCTGTGTTTCAATGAGGGTAAAGGGAAGCAGGACCAGGGCAGACAATCCCAGCCGAAAAGCCGCGATAGTGATCGAGGGCACATATTCCTGGGAAAATCTGATAAACAATGAAGCTGTCGAAACCGCAATGATGCCCACAGGAATAATCAAGTAGGGTAGCGCAGGATGGATAGCGTCCTTTTTCATGAAGAATGTAACCTCTTTCAAAAAAGAAAGTTGACTGTCAAGTAATATTTCTTGACAAAGAAAAAATCGGGGACTACAATTCCATGCTAGAGAGTTTATTATACAGCAGCTAGAATGTTTTTAAGATATACTCAATAAAACTTATCAATTTGGAGGAGAGTCATGACCCATGTAATCACAAGTTTCTGCATGCACGATGGCAGCTGTGTGGAAGTTTGTCCAACAGAATGCATTGTGCCCGGAAAACCGGTGGATGAATATCCCACCTACTATATCGATCCAGAGACCTGCATCGATTGTGGAGCCTGTGCGCCCGAATGTCCTTTTGAAGCCATATATATGGAAGACGAAGTTCCTTCCGCATACGAAGCCTATGGTGATGAGCGCATGAGTATGCCCGTCGGAACCCCAGGTTATGAGGAAGAACATGAATCTGAGGACGTCAATGGTGTCACCTGGGTGCTCAAAGCAACCCGCGTCCTGGACGAAGGTGAAGTTGTGGACCTCACCCCCGCGATTCAGATCAACGAAGATTACTTCACAGATGGTCCTGGATACGACGCACTAGATTAATAGTTTGTTACTATTTTGGATAAAAAAGGGGCGACCGAATCGGTCGCCCTTTTGACCATGTAAAAAGAAGCCAATCCAGGCTTCTTTTTTTGTTATTTATTTAGGGAAAAATTCCCAAGAGAAGTTCAATGAATGATCACCCATCTTGTCCACTCATTACAGTCTCTTCCTATCTGTCTCTTGTCTCTGGCTATCCATACCCTACCACCCCGCGATCAAGGCGCCAGATCTGAGCTGTGAAGAAAGTGATCACAAAACCCATCGCGACGGGCAGAAGGGATGCGATGGTGGTCCATTTGACGCTGGCGGTTTCCTTATAGATGGTGTAAATAGTTGTGCTGCAGGGATTGTGGATCAAACTGAAAAGCATCAAGTTCACACCGGTTAACAAGGTCCAACCTCCCCGGGTAAGGATGTCCAGGGTAGCCAATCCAGAATCCAGTTCAAACATCACCCCGGAACCTGCACCAACACCAGTAACTCCGCTGATCATGACAGTTAACATCAAAATAGTGGGAATGACTATCTCATTGGCCGGGATGGCCACAATATACGCCACAAGGATCACGCCGTTTAATCCCAATAACAAACCAAAGGGATTTAAGAAGTTAACCAGGTGTTCCGCAACACTCACACCACCGATCATCAGGTTGGCTGAGATCCACAGGATCACACCTGCCGGAAGTGCAAAAACTACAGCTCGCCACAACACAACCATTGTGCGGTCGATCACTGAAGTATAAAGAGTTTGCAGAACGCGGGGTGGGCGGTAGGGAGGAAGCTCCAGAGTAAAAGTAGATACTTCTCCTTTCAGGATCGTTCTAGATAAAGCCCAGGAAACCCAAAATGTTAACATCACACCCAGCAGGGCGATGGCAACCACAGCCAAAGCAGAAATCAATCCGCCCAGGTGAGCAGGCACAAGTGTACCGATGAAGATGGTAGCAATCAGGATCTGGGTTGGCCAGCGCCCGTTGCAGAGCGAAAAGTTATTGGTGATGATCGCGATCAGACGCTCCCGGGGGCTGTCAATGATCCGGGTGGATATCACTCCTGCCGCATTACAGCCAAAACCCATGGTCATACTCAGGGCCTGTTTGCCGTGAGCGCCAGCCTTGCGGAAGATGTGATCCAGGTTAAAGGCTACTCTGGGCAGGTAGCCAAAATCTTCCAGCAATGTGAACAGCGGGAAGAAAATCGCCATAGGAGGCAGCATGACACTCACCACCCAGGCAGTTGCCAGGTAGGCCCCATCGATCAGAACACCAGAAAGCCACCAGGGTAAACCAATGCTCGCGGCTCCTGATTTTAATAAAGGTTGGATGGTATCAATCAGGAGAGCGTACAACAAACCGGAGGGGGCATTGGCCCCGCTGATCGTCAACCAGAAAACCAGGGTTAACATCAATATCATCAGTGGAAAACCCCATACTCGGCTGGTTACCAAACGGTCAATAGTGCGGTCCAGATCAAAACTGGGTTTTTGATCTGGATAAGTTACAGCCCGATCCGCGATCCGGGTGGCATCGGTATAAAGCGCTTCCATGGTCTTCTCATGGAAGTCCCCGCCGATATCCCAGCGAAGGTCCTGGGCTGATTTGAGGATTTTTTCATAATTTGGGTTCATGATTACACCTGCTTATTTTCAAAATCAGACTGATCAACCGTCCATGGATTATTGGGCAAATCCGCTCTTCTGGGAAACGCTGTTCACACCTGCCCCTTCCAGATCATCCCGGGTATAGGAGAGTTCTCCCAGTTCGCCGTCTTCTACTGCTTTGATGATCCTTTCATCTCCATCCAGCAAACGCAAGGCGACCCAGCGGGCATTTGGCACATCCGGGAACGCTTCCTCGATCTGGGAAACCAACTGGGTTACTGCCCGGTCCAATTTCGGATTATTGTAATTAACATGATAAGGTTTGGCATGGGTCTCCCCGATTGCTACCTCGCGAATGGCTGCCAATAATTCCTCCAACCCTTCGTTATAACGAGCAACTGTTGGCACAACCGGAACACCAAGGTCACGCGCCAAACGCCGGTGGTCGACAGTCATCTTGTGCCTGTCCGCCTCATCCATTAAGTTCAAACAAATCACAACCCTGTTGGTAATCTCCAGCACCTGAAGAACCAGGTTCAGATTCCTTTCCAGCCGGGAGGCGTCCACCACAACAATGGTCACATCCGGCTGCGCAAATAGTATAAAATCACGGGCGATCTCTTCGTCCAAACTGGTTGCCAGCAGGGAATAGGTCCCAGGCAAGTCAACCAATTTATAACGATTATCAGCATAATCAAAACCACCCTCAGCCCGGGTCACTGTCTTTCCAGGCCAATTTCCAGTATGCTGTCTCAAACCGGTCAAGGCATTAAAGACGGTGCTTTTCCCGGTATTGGGGTTTCCGGCCAGCGCAACCACAAAATCCCAGTTTTCCATATCCACACCCAGTTTCTTCAGGTTAGCAGCATGATGGACAGGGCAGCTGGCACAATCTGCACCAGTGTTTGCCAGAACTGTTCCATCTTGGGTTTTTTTATTCTTTTCTTGATCCATTGTTTTAATTCCTTTTATAAATTCCTACCATAAACCGAATCCCCGGTTCATTTTTCCCGTATTACCTTGATCAGACGGGCCTGATTGCTCCTTAAAGCGATCACGGAACCCCTGATCCTGTAAGCTGTCGGGTCCCCTCCGGGATTAACCATCTCAACATCAATCTCCGTGCCGGGAATAATTCCCAGATCAAAAAGCCGTCTGCGTTCTGTTCCCCGGCTGAGAGAAGAAATCCCTGTTACCACGCCGGACTGACCTGGTTCAAGGGAATCTAACGGCACTCCTTCGATCTGAAGATCATGGGATTCCTCAGCCAGGGGAAGTACAGAAATATTGGCTGCCACTATAGGTGCCAGGACATGTTCCTGATCATCGCTCCAGAACCGGATCCGGTTGGCTGTCATCTCATCAACTTCCACAACCATTTTGGGATGCAGGTCTTCGGCAACGATCTGGGCATAGATCACATCGGGCTCATCTTCAATATGTACAATCCGGGCCGGCGTTCCCGGTGCCAGATCGGACAGTGGTATACCCCCATGAGACACCCAT
>CAVOGS010000017.1:0-20526 GCA_963695575.1 uncultured Chloroflexia bacterium | reverse complement strand
GCTCATGTTTTTGAATAAAGTGCCTTGTATAAATTATGGGTAAATTATATCTGAGATTGCCCTCTTTTTAACCAAAGGTCGTAAATAAAAAGTGGTAAACAGTAAATTGTCTTACTATGTATCTCTTGCTCCATAATCATAAAACGCATCCGCAGTTAAATGATTATGGTACACTGACAGCGATGGATCAAAAAACCTTAAACACCCTTGAATACCCCCGAATTCTGGCTGCCCTGGCAGTCCATTGCCATTTTAATCCAGCTCGGGAAAAGGCTCTCAAACTTAAACCTTCCGCGGACCTGGATGTAGTCCAGGAATTGCAGAAAGAGACAGCTGATGCGGTAGCCCTCCTGACCATTCAACCTGGCACAACCATCGGGGGTGCCAGGGATTTACGGCCAATCGTGGAGGATGCTCTCCGGGGCATTGTGTTGGAGCCTACCCGGCTGCTGCAAGTTAAAGATTCTCTGGTGTCTGCCCGAAGCCTTAAGAGATTATTCCAAAAGTTTCAGGGAGAATTTCCCACCCTGGAGAGTATTTCCGAGCAGCTGCCGGATTCTTTAGGTCTTGTGACTTTAATTAGTAAAGTTATCTCAGACAATGATGAGGTCATGGATACTGCTTCAGAGAAGCTGGGACATATTCGCAGGGAATTAATAACTCAGTACACCAGGCTTAAAAACCGCATGAACCAGATGTTAAAGAAGCCTGAAGTGGCTAAACACCTGCAGGAATCGATCATCACCCAGCGCAACGGCCGTTATGTCCTGCCGCTCAAAGCGGATGCCCGGACCAGTGTGCCTGGCATCGTGCATGACCAGTCCACTTCCGGGGCAACGATCTACGTTGAACCCCAGGCAATGGTGGAGGCTAATAACAAATTCCGCAAGCTGGAATTAGATGAAAGAGATGAGATCCAGCGTATCCTGGCAGAATTGACCGCCAAAGTGGCTGAACATGGTCCAGTTCTCATGGAAATGGTAGAGGTCTTGACCCGATTGGACCTGGCATTTGCCCGGGGAAGATATGCACTAGAACTAAACGCTTTCCCACCTATTATTCATTCATTCCCCAAAAAACAAGGCCAGGGACATCCAGGAGTTGTTTTGCGGCTGTTCGCCGCCAGACATCCCCTTTTGGACCCCCATCAGGTAGTAGCGGTAGATATTGCCCTGGATAAAATGACCTACGCCATGATCATCACCGGACCCAACACCGGTGGAAAGACTGTCACCTTGAAAACCGCGGGATTATTGGTCTTGATGGCCCAAACAGGCATGCATATTCCGGCATCTGCATCATCTGAGATCAGCCTTTTTTCAAATATCTACGCCGATATTGGAGATGAACAATCTATTGAACAGTCTCTCTCCACTTTTTCGGGCCATATCACCAATATCATCAAGATCCTTGAAAAAGCAGACCGCCATTCGCTGGTAATCCTGGATGAATTGGGAGCGGGCACTGACCCCCAGGAAGGTGCTGCATTGGCCCGCTCATTGATGTCCAATCTTCTTGATCGCGGTATTACGACCCTGGTCACAACCCATCATCCCGATCTGAAAGCCTATGCTCACGCCACTCCGGGGGTGATTAACGCGTCTGTTGAGTTTGACCTGAAAAGTTTAAGGCCGACTTACCATCTCACTATCGGCCTGCCGGGCCGCTCCAACGCACTGGCCATTGCAAGCAGATTGGGCCTTCCGGATGAGATCATCCAAACTGCCAGAGGCACACTCGACCCTGCCGATCTTAAGGCGGATGATCTGCTGGATGAGATCCACCGGCAGCGGAAAATGGCACAGGATAGCCGGCTATCTGCTGAAAAAGCCCATCAGGAAGTGGAAAAATTACGCGTTCATTTGGCGGACCGGATCGTGGATATTGAGGAAGAACGGCAGGAGAATCTGGAAAAGGTCCGTATGGATTCCCGTAAAAAACTGCAGTCCTTAAAGGATGAGCTCAAAACCATAAAAGCAGAGATCAAAAAGGACCTGGTTCCGGAAGATAAGATTGAAAAATTGGAAGAGAAAACAGAACAGATCGATATGGAGATCTCCCAACCGCTTCCGGCCAGGAAAACCAAACTTGATCTGCCTATACCCAGCGGACCCATTCAAAAGGGCGACAAGGTGTATCTAAGATCCCTGGGGAAAAAAGGAAATGTGTTATCCGTGAATGGGGATGCAGTGGAAATCCAGGTTGGAATTTTGCGGGTCCGCGCTCAAAAGTCAGACCTTGAGCATACAGCTCAGGAGGAAATTCCAGAAGTGGCAGCAGGGTATGATGCTGTGGTCCGGACTCCCACTGAGATCACATCACCGGGTATGGAATTGGATCTTCGCGGCCAGCAAGTGGATGAGGCTCTGGAGAACCTGGGATATTTCCTGGACAAGGCCTTTCTGGCCGGTTTGCCCTGGGCCAGGATCATTCACGGCATGGGTACTGGCAAACTCCGGAAAGCCGTTCGTGAAATTCTCAAGAATCATCCCCAGGTAAATAATTATGACCCTGGTAAAGAAGGAGAAGGGGGAGATGGGGTCACGGTGGTGAGTTTCCAGGAATAGTAAACAATAAATAAATCCGATTCCTGGGCAATTATTGGGGGAAAGATCTGATTCCTGACCGGGAATGAACCCCCGGCTGGTTCAATTATTCTTCATAATCTGTTCATAATCCCTTAACAATGATTTAACAACCCGACCGTATACTTGTGTGTATTAGAAGAATTCACACACAAGGAGTTCGATCATGAAAAAAATCTTATTGGTAGTTTCACTTCTTACAGTTGCAGTACTTGCCTTAAGTGTCGCAAGCCCTGCAATGGCATCCGAGTCACTCAAAGGTGGACCCAGAAACGGTAATCCTGAAGCATTGGGACTCAGACGTAATGCATATTTGGGAGAGCTCGGTACAGGAACTGGTATTCCAGTTAACCAAAATCTTTCCATCAATCAGGAAATTGCCATGGATGGCTTATTGGATGACATCATCCATGATAATCTGGCCAGCGAACTGGGAATTTCCCCTGAGGTTTTAGCTGAGCGAATAGCCGCCGGCGAAACCATCTATGATATTGCTATCAGTTTGGGTTTTGATGCGGCTTCATTCAGCGTGTTGATGGCTGATGTTCGAGCCGACGCCCTGGTTGAAGGTGTTGACCTTGGTCTACTTTCCCAGGAGGAAGCCGATTGGGTCGCTTCCCGGGGTTTTGGAAATCCTGTACTTGAGAATGGGTATGATTGCAAGTAAATATTTACTAAAAGACAATAAAGAATGCGGGATCCTATAAGGATCCCGCATTCTGTTTAAATAGGGAACAAATCCGCTCTATAATCCGTCATAAGTACATAGATCATTATTATTCTTGATGGAGTGACACATGAAAAACCATAAACGACTACATTTCTTTTTGCTCTTATTAGTAGGATTCTCATTCCTGCTTATTGCCGGCTGTTCAGCAATTGCCGCAATAGTTCCCGGGGGCTCGGGTTCTCAGGTACTGGAATCGAAAATGCCTCGCACTGAGGTCAATGATGCGGCGGAAGATGATGTAGAGCAATTGGCTGCGGACAACAGAGCTTTTGCACTGGATCTATATCACCGATTGGAATCCAGAGAAGGCAACCTGTTTTACTCACCTTACAGCATCTCTGCTGCTCTGGCAATGACCTATGCTGGTGCGGAAGGTAAAACTGCTGAGGAGATGGCAGCTGTATTCCATTTTTTGATGGAAGAGAACAGACTGCACCCGGCATTTAATGCCCTGGATCAACATTTGGAAAGCCTCGCAAAGCAGGAAATTCCGGATGATGCGGGCGAAGTATTTCAACTGAATATCGCCAATGCTATCTGGGGCCAAAAAGATTTTCATTTTGAAAATGGGTTCCTGGATGTGTTGGCGGCCAATTACGGCGCAGGATTACGCCTGGTGGATTATGTTCAGTCACCTGAAGAATCCAGAGTGACCATCAATGACTGGGTCAGTGATCAGACCCGGGAAAGGATCCAGGACTTGATTCCCCAGGGAGCGATCGACAGCGATACCCGACTGGTATTGAGCAACGCCATATACTTCAAAGCTACCTGGTTGGAACCTTTTGAGGAATCTTTAACAGAGGATGGGATTTTCCACGGCCTTGATGGTCAGGAGATCAACACCCCCATGATGAGCCTGGGTTCGGATGCGAGTTTCCCCTACTATCAGGGTGATGGTTTCCAGGTGGTTGATTTACCATACCTGGGAGGCCAGGTATCCATGCTGGTGCTGGTGCCGGATCAGGGAAATTTCAATAATTTCGAGTCGGGTTTAGATCCGGCTGTGCTGGATCAGATAGTTGCTGGTTTGGCCTACAGGCCAATGTATTTGACTTTCCCCAAATTTGAATTCGAATCAGAAATCAGTTTAGGGCAGACTTTAGCTGAGATGGGTATGCCCAGCGCTTTTAATGATGGGGCTGATTTTTCGGGTATGACCGGACAAAAAGACCTCTTCATTTCTGATGTTTTTCATAAAGCATTTGTCAGCGTGGATGAGGAAGGCACCGAGGCAGCCGCGGCAACTGCGGTTGTAATGAGCCTGACCTCCGCTCCCGCGGATCCTCTCCGCCTGGTTGTGGATCGTCCGTTCCTGTTCCTGATCAGGGATCACCAGACCAACTCAATTCTGTTTATGGGCCGGGTAGTGGAACCTTAATTATCTTATCTAAGGAAGCTGGATCCAGGAAGGATCCAGCTTCCTCCTTTGTCTCAACGATTTTCCTTTTCCGAATCGCGAAAAAAGCATAGTCGCTAATCCTTTACTAATTGTAAAGTATACTTGACATAACATAAGAAGTATTGTAGAATGTTAGTGTCAAGTACGCTTTACATAAGGAGATTGTGAATTATGAACACCGAAGATAAAAGATCCCTTGGAAATGATGAGATCAGGACAATTATTATGACAGCCATCACTGGCGGAGCATTTGGGCTTTTATATGGTTATGGTTTTGAATTTAATCTGGTCCTTGGTGTGTTGATCGGAGCCCTGTTCGGCGTTGCGATAGGTTTTCGGATCAGTAAAAGACCACCCAGGATGGAATACCCCAGGGCTATTTTCCGTCGGATTATGATGGCGGCGACCTTCCTGCTGTTAACCAGTTTTGGTTACAGCTACTTGCTTGATCAAAATCTAAACCAGGCCCAGCAGTACTGGGTAGCAGTCCTTCCCTTGCTTGGATGGACATTATTAATTGTTAGTATAGGTATGGCGATCGCGACCCTGGATGAGCTGCAGCGCCGGATTCAAACCGAAGCGATTGCGATTGGTTTTGCGGGAACAGCCATCTTTGTTGGTGGTTATGCACTTTTCCAATTTGCGGGATTGCCAGATGTAAACGTAGGCCTGGTTTTATTTGCCATGTCAGTATTCTGGCTGGCAGGAAAATTATGGACCCTGTGGAGATACCGGTGAAAAGCAGACTAAAGGTATTAAGAGCAGAACTTGATTGGTCTCAAGCTCAATTGGCTGAAGCGTTGAGTGTTTCCCGGCAAACAATAAATGCAATTGAAACAGGGAAATATGATCCAAGCTTGCCCCTGGCTTTTAAAATGGCACAGCTATTCGAATGTTCGATCGAGGATATTTTTATACCTGACGACGGAGAAAATTAACTAGCATTATCTTAAAGAGGAAGCGGGATCCTCAAAGGATCCCGCTTCCTATATTAGTAATTTACCCTAATCTATTCAGCTCTTCTTCCGCAACTTCCGGCTCAAGCTTCTTAAAGAGCGGTTTGGGCTTATTAAACAGATGCCCGGCTTGGATATCGCTGGGCTGCCAATTACAACAGACTTCTCCTTCCCGATAACGCAGCACAGTATGAATGCCCAGGTTATCGCTAATCTCTTCAGTATACTGCTCCCCGAAAAGTGGTTTTTTATACCCCAGGGTTTGGTGGAGCTGTTCGCACGTGAAGGGCAGAACCGGCGCAAAGAGGACTTTTAAAGAATCGATCGCCCGGATGGCTGTATAGATTGTCTTCCCGGCAATATCTTTATCTTGCTTGATCTCAAACCAGGGCGCTTTATCGTCCAGGTATTTATTCACATCCCCGGCCAGGCGCATGGTTTCTGTCAGTGCTACTCGTAATTTGACCCGGTCATAAAGATCGCCAACCTTTTCGAATCCATCCTCGATGACCTTCAAGATGGCTTTATCCTCGGGCCGTAATTCTCCGGGATCTGGAACAATACCATCCCAATTGTTATGAGCAAAAGCTAAAACGCGGTTGACCAGATTGCCCCAGGTGGCAACCAGTTCGTTATTATTGCGGGCAACAAATTCACTCCATTCCCAGTCCGCATCTTTGGTCTCGGGCATGTTGGCAGTAAGATAATACCGCAGCGGATCGGGATCATAGCGAGAAAGGAAATCCAGGCCATCCACAACCCAGTTGCGGCTGCCGGAGATCTTCTTGCCTTCCATATTCAGGAACTCGTTTGCTGGAACATCATAGGGCAGTACCAATTCATGCTCGTCATCCTCGTCAAAGAGAGCGCCAAATTTATTGCCCACACCGGCCAGCTCTGCAGGCCAGATCACAGCATGGAAGGGGATGTTGTCTTTTCCAATAAAATAATAGGCCCGGCTGTCTTTGTTGTACCACCAGTCCTTCCATTTGTTCTCGTCCCCTGTAATTGCCGCCCATTCAATAGCTGCAGATAGATAACCGATCACAGCTTCAAACCAGACATACAGGCGTTTTTCTTCCCATCCTGGCACGGGGACTGGCACACCCCATTTTAGATCGCGGGTGATGGCCCGGCCGTGCAGGTCCTGGGCCAGGATCTGTCCCAGGGACTGCCGAAGCACGTTCGGCCGCCAGTAATCTTCACGTTGTTTCAGGAATTCCACGATTTGCGGTTGAAGTGCGCCCAGATCAAGATAAAAATGTTCGGTTTCACGCTGTTCCGGGGTTGAACCATCCATTTTGGAGCGCGGATCGATCAACCGATTGGATTCCAGCAGGCTGCCGCATTGGTCACATTGATCGCCGCGGGCATTCTCAAAACCACAGATATAGCAGGTGCCCTCCACATAGCGGTCTGGCAAAAAACGTTCCTGAGAGGTGGAATACCACTGCTTCTGGGTTTCGGCGTAAAGGTATCCCTGTTCTTTGAGGGCACTGAACATTGTTTGAGAAACCCGGAAATGGTTCTGTGTGTGGGTGCTGGTGAAGAGGTCATAGCTTAAGCCGGATTTTTGAAAAAGATCCAGGAATTTGGCGTGGTATTCCTGATAAACTTCTTCCGGAGTTTTATTTTCCTGGTCCGCTCTAACTGTGATGGGGGTTCCGTGTGAGTCTGATCCGGAAACCATCAGCACTTTATTTCCCTGCAGGCGATGGAAGCGGGCGTAGATATCAGCCGGGAGGTAGGAACCGGTCATATTGCCAACATGGATGTCAGCGCTGGCATAAGGCCAGGCAACAGCAACCAGGATATTTCTGCTCATAATAGACTCCAATAATTAACTTAACAAAAAAAGCTGTCCACTCTGGACAGCCCGGTGTTGATTATTTTAATTCAATCAACGTTCCTTTCTCAATCGCACGGCTGCCAGGATGGAGGATGGGCTCACTTGGCCCATTTGCATGGCCATCATCATCACAGCCAGAAAAACAATCACAACTTGAGAATCCACGTTTAATTCCTTCCTTAAACTTTCTCCTAGTCTATATGGGGAGAGTGGTTTTGTCAACCCTGCCACCTACCAGGTCTTGGATGGAATGTGCCACCTTTGACTCAGCGCTTTTGTGTAATAGGCTATCAGGGTTACCGGCGCATCAGGGTGCCGTTTCTAGTATCAGGTCGTGGATCTTCCAGCCTAAACTGCCCGAACACCAGCTTTGATTGCCAAGGATAACCACATCAAGATTTTCCTTGGGGTAATAATACAAACGGCAGCTGACCCCATCTTCTTCGCCTGTGAGCCCCCAGCGCACAATCTTTTCTTCCTGGTCCAGGAGGAAAAAGATGCCGAACCCATATTTCCAGATATATCCTCTGAATTGCTCCTCACTGGCCAGTACTTTGGGTGCCAATATCTCCCGGGTCATCTCGGTAGAAAGTAACTCCCCTTTCCTGAGCGCCTGGGAAAACTTGACCAGATCAGCGGCGGTCGAAGTGCCTCCCCCATCTGCAGCGGCTTCTGGGGTAGTTGAGAATATATTTTTCTTCCAGCCAGTGATGTTCTTGTCCTCATCAGCAATCGGGATATAACCTTCGGCCACATCGTCACAGACATCATCAAGGGCTACAAAATCAGACCGGAGCATCTGGGCTCTTTCAAAGACCTGACGCCGAATAAGATCGAAGAAAGGAGCACCTGTTATGCGCTCAATGATAAGTCCCAAAAGGATGTAGCCGGCTCCATTGTACTGGTGCTTCTCACCAACAGGAGCTAGAGGTTCTTCACGAACAAAAAGCGGCAGATAGTCCTCATTGCGCCTGAATAGATAAATGGGATGTTTTTGGCATAATTCTGCCCAATCTTCTTCCCAATTGCCAGATTCGTCAAACCAATCCGCAATTCCAGATGTCATCGTCAGCATGTGATAGACGTTTGCTTCCTTCGGGATCTTGGTATCTCCCAATTCCAGACGTCCAATGACACTGGTATCGAGGCTGATTTTTCCCTCATCGATCAGTTGCAGGACAGCAACTGCAGTAAATATCTTGGAGATAGAAGCAATCCGAAAACGCGTATCCAGGCGATTCTTTACTTTCCAGGTCCGATTCGCAAATCCATGAACAGCATCAAACAGGACATCATTATTCCGCTGAATCCAAACAACGCCTGAAAATTCCTCATCGCGGCTGCTGTCATTAATAAAGAGGTTCAATCTATCATTAAATGTCATTGTAGTTACCTTGTTCCAGTTCTGGTTGCATTTACCAACTAGGTGCCGCCAGCCGATTCCAGACGCATGAATTCACGTAAAGCTATTGAGATCATGATTTCTTTTTTTTGATTTTGATACTATCACCTTCGGGCAGTGCCGACTTGCCTCCCTAAAATGGGTGGGATTGATAACAAGATCGGCATGCTTATTGATATTTATGATCTATACCAAACACCCAGCCAGGTTCAGCAGATCTGAAATCTAAAGCCCTGTCCTGGGCAATATTCTACTTAGATTCCGTGTTTTTGAGTAGAATCCTCTTATTGGATATGCGGCGCAGATACAAATAAAACGAAACCCCAAAATGGTAGACCGGGTACAGCAGGGATACCCATAATAACCACGATGGGGCATCCTCAAACCACAACATCAATCCTGCCAGGAACCCAAACCAAATCAGACTCAATAATATTGTAAGCCGGGGCAGGACAGGCGATTTCCAGGTGAGATACTTCACGGGTATAAAGACGAGAACTGCAAAGACAGCCCAGCACCACTGCAGAAACCCAGGGCGCTAGATCGAGCAGGTAAAGGTAAAAGATCACTAAATTCCAATAGGATGGAAATCCTGTAAAAAACCCGTCGTCTGTTTTTGCTTCTTCCTGGGAAAATCCGTACGCTGAAACCATCAGCACCACCACCAGCACGACCATTCCCAGACCTGTTACTATCCCAAATTGGTAAGCGAAAATCATGGGGATAAGTGTGTAGTTGATGTAGTCGACTATGTCATCAAGTTTGCGTCCGTTGAATGTGGGGATCCAGCGGCTAACCTCCCACCGTCTTGCTAACGGGCCATCTGTGGCATCTATGAAGAGCGCTAAACCAAGCCAGAGGAACACGGTGCGGGCATTTCCGTCCAGCAAGGCCCGGAACGCTAAAAATGCGGCGATCAGTCCTGTTGCTGTGTAGAAATGCACCAGCCAGGAACGGGCAATATTAAATCCATTTTTCATAATTTGATCCCAATTGAAGATCCAAATCTCATCTTACTCACCAGATACAGGGCATTTGGCTTTTATTATACAATCACAATCTTTGACCCGATCCGTTGTAATACAGGAAAACGATGACAGGTGTGAAAATATTTTTTGATCCGTCTAGCTGGATTATAGTATGGATTTGCAGCCCAAGGATGCGGACTGCCTGCAGGAGTCAGGTTAACATTTATCACCACAATTGTTGTCTACCATTTCTGAAATCGGTCTATCAGGGAGATTGTGAGAATTGGATGTTCTGAGGGGATCTTTGTGTCGTCCAGAATCCCAATTAAGGTATACTAAACATACCCGCAATTGGAATTTCCGACGTTAAATTATCAATTTTATGTGCCAGTATCAAGCGGGGAACTAAAGAATAATATCTATCCTGAGGAGATATTCGTGGCTGCCCTAAAAGATATCAGGATCGTGGACATTACCCGGGCAATGGCCGGTCCCTACTGCACCATGATGTTGGGGGATTTTGGAGCGGACGTCATTAAGGTTGAACGTCCCGGATCAGGTGATGAAAGCCGCGGCTGGGGACCTCCCTTTGTCGGGGAAGCCTATGGTCCTTATCCCGGCGAGTCAGCCTATTTCCTCTCCGCCAATCGCAACAAACGCAGCTTGACAGTCAATTTTAAGGACCCATCCGGAATCGAGATCATTCGGAAGCTGGTCAAGGTCTCTGATGTTTTTATCGAGAATTTCCGGACCGGTGTTTTGGATAAAATGGGCTTAGGATATGATGAGTTGAATCAGGGTAATCCCGGTTTGATCTACTGTTCCGTCAGCGGATATGGACGGACTGGCCCGTATAAGGAACGTCCTGGTTATGACGCCATTGTCCAGGCCGAGGGGGGCCTGATGTCCATTACAGGCCCTAAAGAAGGGCCTGCCTCCCGGGTGGGCATCCCAATCATTGATATCACTTCTGGAATGTTTGCCGCTTCGGCCATCCTGGCTGCCCTTTATGAGCGCCGGGAATCCGGCCTGGGACAGCATATCGACATTTCCCTGCTAGATACGCAGGCAGCTCTCCTGGCCAATGTGGCATCCAACTACCTTGTCAGCGGTGAGCCGCCTGAACGAGTAGGAAACGCCCACCCCAATATCGCGCCCTATGAACCTTTCCAGGCCAAGGATAAGGGTTTTGTACTGGGGGCGGCCAATCAGCGCCAGTGGGAAAAACTTTGTGACACAATTCAAAGGCCTGATTTGAAAATCGATCCCAGGTTTCAGACCAATCAGGAGCGGGTTAAAAACCGGACTGAATTACTTCAGACACTGAACGGGGTATTTAAAGAGAAAAACGCCCAGGAATGGTTAGATCAGATCCAGGAAGCTGAATTGCCCTGTGGTCCAATCAATACTGTACCAGAAGTTTTTAATCACCCCCAGCGGGAAGCCCGCGGTCTGGTCCAGGAGGTTGAGCACAGTACTGCCGGTATGATATCCCTGACTGGCTTCCCGTATAAATTGTCCCGCACACCGGCTGAGATCCACCAAGCGCCGCCCCGCTTGGGCGAACATAATCAGGAGATCCTCGTCGATTTACTGGGGTACAGTCTGGCAGAGATGAATGAGATGGCGGAGAAGGGCATTATTTAACTACATTATTTGATATTTTTGGGAAGAGATTATGGCAATTATCAAAACAGAGATCAGATCCGGAGCTTATTTTGATTCTGTGATCCTGATGCAGCTGCAGCGTTCACTGGCGGAATTGCCCGGTGTGGATGATGCAGGTGTGGTGATGGGTACGGAAGCCAACCTGGATTTATTGAGGCAGACAGGTTTACTGGTGGATGAGATCAAAGCTGCTAAAGCGGATGATCTGGTTCTGGTTGTTAAAGCCAAAGACGCCAAAACTGCCCAGGAAGCGCTGGCTCAGGTAGATGAACTGGTGGCAGCCCGCCGCAGTCGGGAAGGTGCCGGGGAAGATTTCCTTCCTAAAAGCCTGGAATCAGCTGATAAAACCCTGCCGGGAACAAATTGGGTCCTGATCTCAGTTCCCGGCCGCTACGCGGCTGGTGTATCCCGTGAAGCATTGCGCCTTGGAAAACATGTTTTCCTGTATAGTGACAACGTCACTGTGGAGGAAGAGATCGATCTTAAGAAAACAGGCGCTGAAAAAGGCCTGCTGGTGATGGGACCAGACTGCGGGACAGCCATCATTAACGGGATCGGTTTGGGATTTGCCAATCAAACCCGCAAGGGAACGATCGGCATGGTAGCTGCTTCAGGCACCGGCTTGCAGCAGGTGTCTGTCAGAATTCACCACATGGGAGGAGGCCTGACCCATGCATTGGGCACTGGCGGGAGGGACTTGTCTTCCAGGGTTGGCGGTTTGACAGCCCGAATGGCTCTTGATCTATTGGATCGTGATCCGGAAACCAGGGTGATCGTTCTGGTTTCCAAACCTCCCGATAAAGAAGCCGCTGAGGCCATACTTAACTACGCCAGAGGGCTTTCAAAGCCGGTGGTGGTAAACTTCATCGGTTTTCAGACCACCCTTCAGAAAATTGATAACCTGCAATTTGTCTCCACATTTGATGAGACTGCAGCTGCGGCCGTTGCCCTGTCTGAAGGCCTGGATACCCTTAAAGAGATAAATGAAATTAATCTGGATGGTTTTGCCTCCGGTCAGCGTTATTTAAGAGGTTTATATTCCGGTGGGACTCTGGCCTATGAGGCTCTCTTGATCCTGGACTATTATCTGCCGGGTGTGTATTCCAATGTGCCGATCAATAAAGAATTGAAACTGGAAAATTCCCTGATCAGCCAGGAACACTGCATTGTGGACCTGGGCGAAGATGAGTTTACAGTTGGCCGTTTACATCCCATGATGGATCATGAACTGCGTCTGATCCGCCTGGAAACCGAGGCCAATGACCCAGAGGTGGCTTTGATACTGCTGGATATTGTTTTAGGCCACGGCTCACACCCTGACCCTGCAGGGGAGCTGGCACCGGCTGTTGCAGCGGCAAAAGAAGTAGCTCACAAAGCCAATCGGAGATTGGATATTGTCGTCACGCTCTCAGGCACCGATCTTGATCCCCAGGATATGACAGCCCAACAGACCGCTTTTGAAAAAGCTGGGGCGCTGGTCTTCCTGAGCAGTGACACCGCAGTACGTTATGCCGGACGCCTGATCAGCCAATTGAATGGACTACCTGAATCTAACTCCCTAACCAGCTTCAAACCCGTGGACCTGGCTTCCTTGAAGGCCGATTTTGGGGCTATCAACGTGGGGTTGGAATCATTCATGGAAAGCCTACAAGCGCAGGATGCTGGCGTGATCCAGGTTGATTGGAAACCCGCGGCTGGGGGGAATGCCGATCTTGCAGCCCTTTTGGAGAAGATGAAAGCATAAAGGAGATTGCTCCTATGAAAGAATTTACAGCGGCTTGTGCCCAGATTGCGATAACACCCAACCAACCTCAGCAGAATATCAAAAAATGCCTGAAGTGGTTAAAGAAGGCAGTCACGGAAAATCAAGCGGACCTGGTGGTCTTTCCGGAAACTGTAACAACCGGGTTTGATACCGGGCTGTCACTTGAAGAGCTCTGGGAATTGGTGGACGTTGTGCCCGGAAAATTGACAGAAGATATTCAAGCAGCTGCGAAGGAATTAAGGGTCCATGTGGTTTGGCCCACGTATCGCCGGGCAGAGCAGGAAGGTAGGATATTAAATGCTTCTATTTTGATTGGCCCTGATGGTGAAATCATTGGAATTTATGACAAAACCCACCCTTTCCCCGGGGAACGGCGTGATATGGGTGGGTGGACAGAAGTGGGGACTAAGGCCGAAGTTTATGAGACCGAGCTCGGCACTATTGGTATGATCATTTGTTATGATGGCGATTTTCCGGAATTATCCCGCCTGCTGGCTGTAAAAGGAGCTGAGATCATCGTCCGTCCTTCCGCACTGCTGCGTTCCTATGATATCTGGTACATTACCAACTGTGCCAGGGCGTATGACAATCATGTCTATATGGTCAGTACTAATATGGTAGGTCCAGACGCGGCCAGTAACTATTATTTTGGCCACAGTATGATCGTTAATCCAATTGCCTGGCGCCTGGCCCAGGCCCGCGGCGGGGAAGAGATCATTGCCGCCAAGCTGGACCCTGATCCCCTACGCTACATCACCTGGGGCAGTAAAAGCCTCCAGCCATTTGATCACCTTGAGGACCGCAACCTGGCCCTTTATGAAGAGATCCTGAAAGAAGCCAAGTCGAAATTCGAACCGGGAAAACGCTACACCAAAACGGATTCCTGATCTTAAAACTCACTTGAACCTGGTTGAAAAGGAGCTGGGAATGGATATTGAAAAAGCAAATCAAGAAGCAGTTGAACGCATGATGGAGGCCCGGCCGGTCCTGGTTGGGTTGGGCAAAGCCATCGATGTTATTCCGGGTATGAAGGAAAACCTGCTTTTACATGCCGGTCCGCCCATTACCTGGGATAGGGCATCCGGACCGATGCGAGGCGCCATTACTGGCGCTTTGATCTTTGAGGGTAAAGCCAAGGATATGGAAGAGGCACAAAAGTTGGTGGAATCGGGAGAGATCGAGCTGGAACCCTGCCACCATCATCAAGCTGTGGGACCGATGGCAGGCGTGACCTGCCCCTCGATGTCGGTCTATATCCTGGAGAATACAACCCACGGAAATAAATCCTTTTCAAATTTGAATGAAGGTTACGGCAAAGTACTGCGCTACGGCGCCTACAGCGAAGAGGTGATCGCCAAACTGCGCTGGATGGAAGATGTCATGGCTCCTTTACTGAAAGAGGCCATAGAATCCACCGCTGGCATTGATATCCGGGCTTTATTGGCGGAATCCCTGCATATGGGTGACGAAGGCCATAACCGCAACAAGGCCGGCTCGATCCTGTTCACTGCCAAACTTGCCCCCTTGATCACTGCTGTGGCCAAGGACAATAAAGCGGCTTCTGAAGTGCTGGCATTCCTGGGTGAAAATGCGCTCAGTGTCTTGAACCCGGTCATGGCAGCCTGCAAAGCCATGTCCGATGCCAGCCACGGCATCGAAGGCAGCACGATCGTCAGCGTTATGGCCCGCAACGGAACAGATTTTGGTATTCGCATCAGTGGTCTCGGAGACCGCTGGTTCACTGCTCCAGTACCAACACCAAAGGGGCTATACTTCCCTGGATTTACCGAAGATGACGCCAGCGGAGATATCGGGGACAGCACGATTACAGAATCGGCTGGAATTGGCGGTTTTGCGATGGCAAGCGCTCCAGCAATCGTGAACTTCGTCAGCGGCACCCCCAAAGACGCGATCAATACTACGATGGAAATGTATGAGATCACCTTTACAGAACATAAATACTTCACCATTCCTCCTCTGGATTTCAGGGGAACTCCCACCGGGATGGATTTGAGGAAGATCGTCGAAAAGAATATTACGCCTCGCATTAATACAGGAATTGCTCATAAAGAAGCTGGCATTGGACAGGTCGGGGCTGGTCTGGTCCGACCACCCATCAGCCTTTTCCAGGAAGCCCTGATGGCTTATGCGGAGCACTATAAGATTGGATAAATAGGGGAGGATCCCAGCTTTCAACCAGGGAGGAAGTTTATGGACAGAGAAAAAGTAATCCAGATGCTGGACCAGGCTAAGATGTTCGATCTTAACCAGGCTTTAAGTGTATTCACTCCGCCATTTCCGGAAGAAATGCCGCTTCAGGTGCATTTCTTCAAACGATTGACTGGATCATATGGGGGTGGGCAGGGCGCCAACGGACAGCTGATCGAATGGAGCAATAATACTGGAACCCACCTGGTTGGTCCGCGGGCATTCCATTCAGGAACTCGCTCGATAGCTGATATTCCGTTAACTGACCTGGCAGGAGAAGGTGTGGTTGTGGATATCTCTGAAGATGTGTCGGATTATGGGCTTTACACTCCGGAGATGATCACCTCGAAAGTTGATCTCAAAGAAGGGGATATCCTGATCATCAACACTGGATATCATAAATATGGCTGGGATCAACCCGATGTAGCCAACGAGAACGCCCAGGGCGGGATCGAAAACAAGGAATTTGGATATTACCTTCGCCACCCCGGGCCCTCACCGGAATTCTTCCAGTGGGCCCTGGACTTAAAAATAAAGCTGATTGGTGTGGATTGTGGCTGTGCTGAACACCCCATGAATACCAATCTGCGTTATATGCATCCCCGTGAATTTGAAAAAGCACAAGCCGCTCTGCTGAAGACCCACGGGAAAAAATGGGATGAGCTTTTCCCCCCCGAGGAATACCATAAACTAACTCACATTACCATGCCAAAAAGTGGATTGCTGCTGGCGGAATCGCTGGGTGGAGAGATCGATCGGCTCAGCAACCAGCGAGCCTGGATCATGGTCTTCCCCATCCCCTTCATGGAAGTGGAATCATCCTGGAGCAGAGTGGTGGCTTTAAAACCGCCCGAAAATATGGAAGAGGGTGAATTTTTCAAGCTGATGGGGGAAATTCAGATGCTGGACATGACCCTGCCATTTAGCGTGCAAACCCCTCAATGGGCCAATTATGTGCCGCTGACAGTGAATTACACAAAAAGGGTTGGGGGACAGTATTTTGGGTTGGGGCGTAATAATGCTCACTGCAAGGCAAGCTTCCACCTGGCAACCCATATGGATGGTGAAAAACATTTTCATGCGGCTGGATCCACAATTGGGGAAACACCATTTGAAAAATGGTTTGGTCCCGGTGTTGTGGCGGATATATCCGGATTTGTCTCAGATACCAGTGTCTACACACCGGATATGGTCAAAAAAGTTGTTGATGTGAAAAAAGGCGACATCCTGGTGATCAAAACCGGTTATCTGAATTACGGCTGGAACAGCCCTGACTCTGATGAGTTCCGCTATATGATCCGCCATCCAGGCCCGTCCCCTGATTTCGGTGATTGGTGCATCGAGATGGATATTAAATGGCTGGCGGTAGACTGTGTAGCCATGGAACATCCCATGAATACAATCCAGCGCCTCTGGCATCCTAAAACATTTGAAGAAGCCAACCAAAAACTGATCGAACAGTACGGTGCAGGTTGGGATGAGATCTATCCCTTTGACAAGTATTATCAGGATATGCATTTGAACCTGTTCCCCAAAGGTATTATTCACGCAGAGAATCTTGGGGGTCAGCTGGCAGAGATGGAAAGCGGCCGTTATTATATTGGCTGTTTCATTCAAAAAGGGATGGAGCTGGCTTCGTGTTGGGCCCGTTTTGTGGCCTTCAAGGAACCTGAATAAAGAAGAGGAAAAAATGATCCTGGTTACCGGAGCTGCTGGAAAAACTGGTTTGGCGGTCATCAAGGGGCTCAAGGAAAACGGCGCCGCTGTGCGGGGATTGATCCATCAAGATTCCTATACTGATATGGTCCTGGCAGCTGGTGCGGATGAGATCCTGCATGGCGACCTGCTGAA
This sequence comes from uncultured Chloroflexia bacterium, assembly GCA_963695575.1. Classification (GTDB taxonomy): domain Bacteria; phylum Chloroflexota; class Anaerolineae; order Anaerolineales; family UBA11858; genus B10-G9. The sequence continues at coordinate 3,142 of CAVOGS010000017.1, read as the reverse complement.
AAAGGATGACATCAAGCGAGCCATGAAAGGCGCCAGATCTGTATACCATATCCCACCCAATGTGCACCCCAGGGAAGTTGAAATTGGTGACATAGTAATCTCATCAGCACTGGATGTGGGTATAGAGCACTTTGTCTATCATTCAGTGCTTCACCCCCAGATTGAAGCCATGCCGCACCATTGGCTGAAGTTAAGAGTGGAAGAACGATTGATCGGGTCTGGTTTATCATTCACGATCCTGCAGCCAACAGCTTATATGCAGAACATCACCTCTCAGCTGGAGAGGATCAAAGACAGTGGAATTTATCAAGTCCCTTATCCTGTCGAAACAAATATCTGCCTGGTGGATCTGGTGGATGTTGCCCGGGTGGCTGCTATAGTGTTGGCAGATACAACTCATGATGGGGCTGTCTACCAGCTGGTCGGGACAGGGTTAACTTCTCAATTAGAAGTTGCGGCCCTGCTCAGTAAACTGTTGGGAGAGGAGATCAATGCGGAGCAGATCTCGCTGGAGGACTGGAAGGAGCAGGTAACAAAAACCGGCCTGGGATCGTATCAGATCTCTGCTCTGGTGAAAATGTTCCTGCATTACCAGACTCACGGATTCTGCGGCAGCCCGACCATGTTAACCTGGCTTTTAGGCCGCCAGCCAACTTCCCTGGAAAAATGTCTCCAGAGGGAGATCTCAAACCTGACTCTGGTCTGAAGAGAAGATAAACTATAATGGAAAAAACAGGTGTGCATTGTTAATGGAGAGGTATTATGAAACCAGCACCTTTTAAGTATTTCGCCCCCCATACTGTTCCTGAAGTTCTGGAACTCCTGAGTGAATATGGCTATGATGCCAAGGTATTGGCCGGGGGACAGAGCCTTGTCCCGATGATGAACTTCCGGCTGGTACAGCCCGCTGTCCTGGTGGATATCAATAATATCCCTGATCTTTCCTATATTGATACGCATGAAAAAGGCATCCGGATTGGCGCCGTAACCCGTCACAGACAGGCCGAAAAAAACTCTCTTATCGAAGAAAGAGCGCCCCTGATCCACGAAAGCATGCCCAAAATCGCCACATCGCAAATCCGGAACCGGGGTACTATCGGTGGCAGTTTAGCTCATGCGGATCCTTCAGCGGAACTGGTTGTGGTATCGACAGCTCTAGAGGCAAATTTCAAGATCCAAAATCAAAAAGGTGAACGGGTGATTCCTGCCAGTGAATTTTTTGTTGGTCTGTTAATGACATGCATGGAACCTGATGATCTGCTGGTTGAGATCCAGATCCCTCCTATGCCAGATCGCAGCGGGTGGTCACTCAAGGAAGTAGCCCGCCGGCCTCATGACTTTGCACTTGTGGGTGTGGCTGCAGTCCTTGCCCTAGATAAAAAAGGCCGCTGCTCAGAAGCGCGACTGGTTTATCTCAGTGCAGGTGATGGCCCGATTTCAGCACCGGAAGCAGCAGGGATGTTGATTGGTGAGGAGATCACCGAAGAATTGATCACGGCCGCAGCGGAAAAAGCATCCGCAGATGAGATCGATCCCGGCGGCGATATCCATGCTACGGCTGATTTCCGGCGCCATCTGGCCCATGTGCTCACCCGCAGAGCTCTGGAAGAAGCGCTTCAACGAGCCAAAGGTGGAAAAGGAGACGATCATGGAAAATACATTTGAACTTTTCGTCACCGTAAATGGCAAATCCTATCAAGAAATTGTTGATCCCCGGACTTTATTAAGTGATTTCCTCAGGAATGATCTGGGATTGACCGGAACTCATGTGGGCTGTGAACATGGGGTATGTGGTGCCTGTACAGTAATGCTGAACGGGGATCCAGTGCGGTCCTGCCTGATCTTCGCACCCCAGGTCCATAACCAGGAAATTATCACTGTAGAAGGACTGGGCACAGTGGATGATATGCATCCCCTCCAGGAAGCTTTCCGGGAAGCCCACGCCCTGCAGTGCGGTTTTTGCACACCGGGATTCCTGATCACATTGGTGCCCTGGTTGGAAGAAAATCCCAATCCAACCGAAGAGCAAATCCGGGAAGCGGTAACCGGCAATCTGTGCCGCTGCACCGGTTATCAACATATTATAGACGCTGTTAAACTGGCAGCTGAAAAGATGAACTGAGAATAGGGGGTTGGTATTTCCCTGTCAGCCTGAATAGATATCCAGACGAGGTGCTGCTGTGACTTATAAAGTAATTGGCAAACGAGTGAAACGGGTTGAAGATCCCCGGCTGCTGACCGGGGGAGCTTTATTTGTGGGTGATGTGAATTTACCAAATATGCTGCATGCGGCTTTTGTACGCAGTGATTACGCTCATGCAAGGATCAAAAGCATAGATATCAGCCAGGCAAAAGAGATTCCTGGCGTTGTGGGAGTCTTTACGGCGGAAGACATGGGGGATGACTGGGAACCTGGTCCGCCTCTCGTATCGCCGCCGCCAACCCTGAAAGGTGTGACTTTAATTCCCGCAGGCAGGTTCCCCTGGTGAAGGATAAGGTAAAACATGCTGGTGAGATCATCGCTGTTGTCGTAGCAGAAAGCAGATATATCGCTGAGGATGCGGTGGAAGAGGTCAATGTGTCTTATGAACCGCTTCCGGCTGTGACGGATCTGGAAAAATGCCTTGACCCGGGACATACACTGGTCCATGATGACCTGGATACGAATCTGGCGCCCATCGGGTGCAAAATAAAGGGGATTATGAGGCAGCTAAAAAAGATGCGGACCTGGTGTTGAAGAGGAAATTCAAATTGGACCGCGGCGCCGCGGTCGCCATGGAAAACCGCGGAATCGTGGTGGACTGGGATCAGAAGAATCAGCATTTGATGGTCTGGGATGCCACCCAGTCCCCCATCCCGATCCGCAATGGCATGGCTTCCGTCTGGGGTAAGAACCCACCAGGTGCGGGTGGTGGCGCCGTTTGTTGGTGGCGGATTTGGCCCCAAAATTATGATGTTCTACGCTGAGGAGATGGTTCTGCCCTGGTTGACGATGAAATTGAACAGGCCGGTGAAATGGATCGAGGACCGCAAGGAAAACTTTTACGCCACAACCCAGGAACGTGAACAGGTCCAGGAAGTGGAAATGGCTCTCTCCAAGCAGGGACGCATCCTGGGCATCAAACAAACGATCATTCATGAT
>CAVOGS010000016.1:0-69691 GCA_963695575.1 uncultured Chloroflexia bacterium | reverse complement strand
TTTTTTAAGGTTTAGAAGCTGCAGATAGATACTTTGGCAGAAATGGGAATAATTCTTATTTCTTCTCCGCAGAGGTTTGTCAATCCGTCTTCGGGACGACTCAGTGAAATTTAAAAACTCCCGGGGAGGGCGTTTGAGGATCTGGGATTGGATTTTCTCTTCCCCCATCTCCACACCTACATCTCATTATCCCCCTCTTCTCATTCCTTTACTGGATCTCAAAATATTCCTCTACCCAAACCAGATTATCAACTTCCACATACTCTTCCAGCAGCGAGAAGAAATCCTCTCCAGTTATAAGTTGATCCCTGTTCCGGGCTGCATACTCTCTCAAAAATGAATAGAACTGCTCCTCCCCCAACTCATTTTTCAGAGCAGTCATAAATTTCGCTCCCTGTAAATAGGTCGCGTTGCGGTAGGTCAAATACTGGTCAACAAAGTCTTGAAAACCATAGATGGATCGATCGATCCGTCCCTCAGGTTCATAATAATTAACCCGGGTCCCCCACCACCAACCAACGGATTGAGGATACAACTGCTCGTAATAAGCCAGTTCACTGAAAGTGCACAGCGCTTCATCCAGCCATGGTTCCAGGGCCTGGTCATTTGCAACCTGCCCGTACCACCACTGATGGGCTGTTTCATGAACAGCAATGGCTATCAAATAACTTTGTTCTGAACCGCTATAGGTATCAAAAAATCCCCGGCTTTGAAAGTAGAGGCCTTCATATTCCATGCCGTGATTAAAATCTGCCTGGACCATAGATAAACCGGGCTGGTCATAAGGGCCGTAAAGCTCCGTATATAGATCCAGCGCTTCCAGGGTGGCTTCAAAAGCTGCCCTTCCGGGTACCTGATAGCCGGGAAAGATATAACCGAGAACCTTTGTTCCCCGGGTTTCTCCTTCCAGCACGATGTAGGAAGGACTGATTGAGAAAACAAAATTTCGGGCTGCTTCCAGGGAATAATGTAGGGCAGCTCCCTCTTCTACAGGAATAGAACTGGCAGCTGCGATTAAACCAGGCCCGCCCAATTCTAAACTTACATCAAAATCAGCCGCCGGATATACCAGGTATTCACCAAATAACCAGGGATCATGAATAATCCAGCCCAGCTCTTCTTGATAGGGAGGAACCATGGCATACCAATCCACCAGATTGGTCTGCAGCACAGTATACCCAAAAGGAGATGGACCATAACCCTCCCGGGCATTCTGTTGGGGGAGATCCAGCGTAAACAGGATTTGGAGGTCAAGGATTTCCCCGGGCTGCCAGCCGGGACTGCCAAATCTGATATTCAGAATAACCCCATCAGATGTATAACTTTCGATGGGAAACTCTCCCGCAGAAACACCCTGGATCGAGAACACTCCCGGCCAGCTGTTGGGCGGGATGGCAAGATCTATTTCATTAAGAAAGCTGTCAGTAGGGTGGGGAACCCGAATTCTCTCTTCCACAACCAAACTTTGCGTTGGATAATCCAGCACAGCTGCAATCGTATATTGGATCCTTTCAAGTGGAACAGTTGTTGGCTGGGGAGGCTGCTCCTGTGTGGAGGTTGAAGAAGGTTGGGTAACCTCCTGAGGAGTTTGGCTGGGCAGATGGGCCGTTGCTGCAGGAGCAGCGCCGGTATTGACAACAGCTGGTACCCCCTGACTGCATCCTGAAAATATCAGAATAAAACCAGCCATAATTAACCAGTATGATTTCTTTTTGAAGATTTTCATAACAAATGGGGTTCAGGGAACCTTCTATTCACTGAGTTTCGATATATTCAATGATAATACCAGCCTCGTGGATCAGATCTACCTCTGGCGGTAAATTATGATCCTGGTTGACTCGCTGGACCAGGCTATCAACGGCTTTTTGAACCCGCGCTGGGAGCTCTCCCATTTGTCCAAAGATCAACAATGACTGGATGGCATCTTCTGGTTTTTGAGTGATTTCTTTTTTTCCTAGAAAGTCCCTGACCGCGGCGCCTGCTGCGCGGCGGGCACAAACCCGCGCTCGACCTTCGTTGCCTTCCGAACGAGATTGTTTTGCCAGCAGCAGCTCTTCTTTAATTTGCAGTTTTGGCGCTTCCATAGTGAGGATTATACCGTAGAGAGAATACCTTCAGTTTCCCCATATTTATTCATTTACCCCTTTTTCAGGGCCAAAACAGCCAATTGGTCAACTCGCTCGTTTTCTGTATGACCGGCATGCCCCTTTACCCAATGCCAGGTAACCTGGTGGTCAGTGATTGCCTGGTCCAGCTCTTTCCAGAGATCGGCATTGGCCAAAGGTTTTGTTTTACCAGGAGACCCTCGCCGCCAACCGAGTTTTTTCCAATTATGGATCCAGTCCGTTATACCTTTTTTTAAATACTCGGAATCAGTGAATATTTCCACCAGACAAGGCTCCTTAAGGGCCCGAAAGGCCATCACCGCGGCAGTAATTTCCATCCGGTTATTTGTGGTTTCTTTCGCTGAGCCGGAAAGCTCCTTTTCATGGCGCCCAAATCGGAGCAGCGCCGCCCACCCCCCGGGGCCTGGATTTCCAGAACATGCCCCATCTGTATATATGGTCACTTTTGGGTTTTTAGCCATTAATTCCTTTATGTTTTGTTAACAATCATGGTTTTATTCCCGGGAATATTCCCATAATTCTTCAGCGAAGCGATCCAGAGCAATTAACTGCTCTTCCACATCCTGGGTCATATCAGTGAGGATTCCTTCAAATGCATCACCCAAGGATAATGCAACCGTATTCCATGATTGGTCAATAGGCAAACCAACGCTGTATTTTAGCAAATTCAGACCCTGGGACCAATGAGGATTCTCGTTACGGAAGTCCCGCAAGAATCGCAGGCTGCTCTTTCGGGTCGGATAAAACCTGCTGTACTGAACCCATTCCGCCTGGACTTCAGGTGAGGCGAGATATTTTAAAAACAGCCAGGAAGCCAGTTCCTCTTCCTGAGAGGTATTGAAGATAACAATCGATTGGATCTCTGAAGAGACAGCTTTTTTTCCTTCCGGTCCAATAAAAGGAAGCATCAACCAATCATCCGCTCTCCCGGTCTGATTTGCTCCCGTTTTTATATGGTCCATCATCTGTGCTGAGCCAACGATCATCAAGGCTTCTCGCTGGTTAAAATTTTGGATAGCCAGCTCACTCGCCAGGGGATCAGGATATGAATAATAAGCCATCCCACAGCCATCCTTGATCAAATTTTGCCAATCCTCAGCCATCTGTTGGATCTCCTGGGAAGAGAATAGATAACCTTCTCCTTCCGGGAGCAGGAAATTTCCATCATAAGCATATATTGCAGACGTGATATTGGCCGCTTCGGGTGATAACAGGATCCCGGTCCCCTGAAAATGGGACTGCGCAGTTAATTCCCGGCTAGCTACAGCTGCGCAAGCTTGTTTATCCAGATCATCCCAGCTGGCCGGCTGGTAAGAGTAGCCCAGCTCTTCAGCCCAGCTCTGGTTGTAATAGATCACTTGAATAGATTGAGTAAAGGGAAAACCGGGGCGGATAGATTTCTCAAGTGTAAATCCCTCAAAAATCCCGGGGTAAATATCATTTTGTTCCTTTTCCGAGAAACCCACCACGGGGTCATCGAGAAATGGATTCAGATCCACGATCAAGTCATCTTGATACCAACCGGCAACAGCTGAAGACTCACTTAACAGGAGATGAGGAACAAACCCTTCTTCGAAAGCAGTTTCGATGGATTCCAGGGGATCAAGGACCTGGCCCTGATCAACAGGGTTTATTACAATCCCCCATTCATTCTCTCGATTGAACCGGTCCACGATCGCGTTCATTCCCGTGCCTGGTTGATCCAGATCCCAGACATACCAAAAATCCAGTTCCAATCCTTCAACAGCGGACCAGGGCAATCCCAGCGGATCAGGCATTGGTGTTTGATTTAGTTCTGCTGCAGCACTAATTGCCGTTAACGTCGCCGGTGGAATGGTTTGAACCAACACAGAAGTAGCCCGGGGGACTGAAACATCGCTGGAGAATTGATCGCAGGAACCAACCAACAGGGAAATAAATAACACTATAAAAAGCAAATGGGGCACTTTTTGATTAAAATTCATTTTTTACTGCCGGGATAAATGACAACTACCTTATTGTAACAAAAAGCAAGGTACAGGACCGTACCTTGCTTCTAGTTATTTAAAAATCTATAAACTACTGCAGGAAATTCCAGGGATTTACTTTTACACCTACATAGATCATCTCAAAGTGCAGGTGGGCACCGGAGGAATTACCGGTATTTCCCAATCCGCCAATTCTCTGGCCCTGATTAACACTTTGTCCACAGCCAGCACTAATTGAGTTCAGGTGGGCATAAAGAGATTGCCAGCCATTGCCGTGGTCAACTACAATCAGGTTGCCGTAGCCGTAGTTGCTCCATCCGGCGTAGACAATCACTCCATTATCTGAAGCCCAGACTGGATTCTCAGTATTTCCAGCTATATCGATAGCCGGGTGGTTGGCTCCCGGATTATAGTCATAACCTGATATCCAGCGTTCGGTTGTGGGCCAAATGAAAACACCCACACCCACGGATCCAGTGTAAATTGTGCCGCAGTGGCCTGGTCCATAGGTTGCTGCAATAGCAGGGTTGTCCCTGGTGATGGCCGGGGGGCCATAATCAACCAGTTCCCTTTCTCCGCCTGGAACGATCAACATCTGCCCAATATCAAAAGTCGGATTATCCAGATCAAAATCGTAGATATCAATCCGGTTGCCCGGATACTGTACTATTTCCAACGGATCCACTCCGTAATATTCTGCCACTTTAAGGAGGCTTTCGCCATCCCGCCATTCGTGATAGGTGCCGTTGACCGGCAGAATATTTAGCTCCTGCCCAGGCTGGAGGGTGTGAGGATTATCGGCCAGCGTATCGAAGTTTCCCCACAAGAGTGTCTCTGGTTTCAATCCATAATTCTCTGCAATGGCAAATAGGGAATCACCTTGCTCCACCACATATTTCAGCACCTCAACCCTGGCTCGGGTTGGGATCGTAGTATGGATCACGGCAGCTCTGTGGATACCCCGGGCAAGGGATGATTGATCTTGAACAAAACTGGGCATCTCCAGGGCGCCTTGATTCTCAACCGGGTTATCGCCAGTTGATTGAGCTGGGGATTGGTCCCCAAAACCCGGCAGGGACTGATTCAATCCCTCTGCCCCTGGATAAAAAGCCTTGATAACTACAATGACAATGATAACCAGCAAAACCACGCCGCCTATTGTCAGGATCCGGCGGCTATTTCCTCCTGCCAGCACATCCCTGATCGGACCTCGAAGGGATGAGAATATTCCGTACCCTTCTTCGTTATTTTTATTTTCCAACTGATCATCTTTGTGGTCATTTTCCATTTAGAGAGCCTCCGCGACAACTATATCACCTGCTACTACACTCGTCAAGAAACGGTCCCCGGGATTAATAAAACCTTAATTATGCTGAAAAATGGCTTGCCTGAGGCAATATTCAGTCTATTTCAAGCAGGATGGCTTGTCCGTTCCTTCCCTCTATGGCACAATTAGGAAAGAATTTTCAAAAGGTGATTTATGTCTCGATGGACCCTGTTTTTCCTAATTCTATTGCTTGGCCTGGGCCTGGGGCTGGTATACGGCTGGGTGATCAATCCAGTCAGTTACCAGGATACAACCCTGGCAAGCTTAAGAATTGACTACAAAACTGATTTCACGCTGATGGTTGCTGAAGTCTATCACCAGGAAGGTGATCTGGATTGGGCCCTGAACCGACTGACATTATTGGAAGATAAGTCTCCCGTGATCAGCGTTGACAATGCCCTAAAGTTCGCCTCACAAGCAGACTACACACTCCCCGACATGTTCCTGCTGCGGGATCTTTCCAACGCAATCAAGGAGTTGGACTAAATCCATGGAACAAAACCGGAGTAATTGGTATCTACTGACAGGATTATTACTCGGCCTGGCCATGGGCCTGATCTATGCCTGGGTATTTTCTCCTGTAACAGAAGTTGATACCCACCCCAATTTGCTGCGAGATGATTATAAGGACATATACCGTTCTCTGATTTCCCGCGCCTATCAAGCCAATAACAACCTTCCACGCGCGGAAGCCCGGCTGGCATTAATCGGTGACGATGACCCTGCCCTGGCATTGGCCGCACAGGCGCAGCGATTCCTGGCTGAGAACGGGGATAACGAGATGGCCATTGTGCTTGCCAATCTTTCAGCTGCCATACAGATCGCATCCGGTCCGGCCGCAACACCAATCCCACCCACGGCTACAGCACAAGAAGAAGAATCTTCCCAGGCATCCAGCAGCAGCCCCAGTTCCGGGAATGACAATCAGGGTTCTACAAGCACGACACGGGAACCAAACAGTGAGCAGTCAAGCGCACCAACACCATCCCCGACTACATCACCACCTTTTATCCTGCAGGATTCATCTCCAATTTGCGACCCAACCCTTGGGGAAACGTTGATCCAGATCATCGCTACAGATGGTAGTGGAGAGGGAGTGCCGGGCATTACTTTAGCAATCTCTCTTGGAGTAGATCCAAAAGAGGTCTTTTATACTGGATTAAAGCCGGAATTGGGATTGGGTTATGCAGATTATTTGGCGGAGCCAGGACTGACCTACCAGTTAGAAGTTCCGGATAGTGGATTGGTCATTACCGATATCGAAGTACCAACCTGCCAGACAGAATCTGAGGATTCCTACTGGGGTAGCTGGGAGATCTATATCACTCACCCTAACTGATCTGATCTTCCATGGTGCGGATCCCGATCCAGAAATGATCTGGGAGGACTTTGTCATTTTTCAGTACCATGATCTTTCCAATCTTCAGCTGATTACTCCCCGTATTATCTTTCGATCCATTTTTCTTGCCATTCTCCCCCTTCACCATTTTAGGATGCACATAACATATATCAGGTTTCTTGCCATACTTTTTCTGATAGTAGAGGGCTGCCTTTTCAACCTTGTTCGGTATGCTGGACTTTTTATCATTATCAAACCACAACATGCCAATATCCATTTAAATCTCCCTCTTCCCTTGTCAAATAGAACGTTTGTTCTATAATCATTATAGATGATAATCTTCTTTTTGCAAGAGCAGTGCCAAACTTTCCCGAACTTTGGACCTGTTGGAACCCTACTCTAAATTGAAGGCGTTATAATTTCCTTATGGCTAAATCTTATTCCCAATATATTTGTCAAGACTGTGGTTATACCAATCCACGTTATTTGGGTCGATGCCCAAACTGCGGCAACTGGGATACCATGGCGGAAGAGCGTATTGAAAAAAGCACTCCATCCGCGTCCGCGTCCTCTTCCCGTTTTAATGCAACATCCGTGCCGCGGGCGATCCAGGATATCCGTTCTGATGAAGAACAAAGGATGCAGTTAAAACATCAGGAATTTTCACGGGTTCTGGGAGGTGGTCTGGTACCGGGTTCGATCAGCTTGATTGGCGGTGATCCGGGAATCGGCAAATCGACCTTATTGCTGCAAATTGCCCTGGAAATTGCCGAACACTCCGGGGTGTTATATGTATCTGGCGAAGAATCTGAACGGCAGATCAAGATGCGGGCTGACCGCCTGCATCGGGATCAGGAAGGCCAACCCATTAACCTGCCATCGAAAATGCTGTTAGTGACTGAAACCAATCTGGACATAATTCTTGACCATGCTGTAGCGATCAAACCCAAACTTCTGATCATTGACTCGATCCAGACCAGCTATCTACCCCAACTGGAATCCTCCGCCGGTTCCATATCCCAGGTCCGGGAGTGTGCCTCACAACTCCGGGAATATGCCAAACGAACCGGAATCAGTATTTTTCTAATCGGCCACGTCACCAAAGAAGGCACTATCGCCGGGCCAAGGGTTTTGGAACATATCGTGGACACAGTTTTATATCTGGAAGGTGACCGCTATCAGGCTTACCGTTTGCTGCGTTCTGTAAAGAACCGCTTTGGCGCTACCTCAGAAGTGGGGGTCTTCGAAATGCAGGAAAGGGGCATGATCGAGATCAGCAATCCTTCGGAGGCATTCCTGGCTGAACGCATGGTGAACGCGCCGGGATCGGCGATCGCGGTTACTATGGAAGGCACCCGGCCCATTCTGGTTGAGATCCAGGGATTAACTAATCCCACCACCTTTGGCAATCCCCGCCGGACACCAAACGGGATCGAATTCAACCGATTACTGCTGATCACTGCTGTTTTAACGCGCAGAGCAGGATACAAACTCACTGATCAGGACGTATTTGTGAACGTTGTCGGCGGACTGAAGATCAATGAACCAGCTGCTGATCTGGCAGTCGCTGCAGCCATTGCCAGCTCTATTAAAGACCAACCTGTTAAGGCGGATACCATCCTGATCGGCGAGATCGGACTATCCGGTGAACTTCGCATGGCCAGCCGGATGAGCGAGCGCCTGAGCGAGGCCGCCAAACTTGGTTTTAAGTCAGCCATCATCCCCAAACGGCTGAGGAGTGGAGGGTTTGACTTACCAAAAGACATTCAAGTGATCGAAGCGCGGTCATTAAACCAGGCTCTAAAAGAAGCCTTGATCGACAAATAAAATGCCTGAGAACCAACCCGCTTTCTTGGTGAAGGATTTGGAAATCAAGGGGAATCTGATCCTGGCTCCTATGGACGGCTATACAGATTGGCCCTTTCGTTCTCTATGCCGGGAACTTGGGTCGGCGATCAGTTATACAGAATTCGTTAAAGCCGAGGACGTGCTGCAGCGGCCTCATTACATAAAGAATAAAATCCAATTTACCGAGACTGAACGCCCGGTCTTTTTTCAGGTATACGGGAACAGTGCGGATACACTTCTAGAAGCAGCTCGTATCTTACAAGAATCAAAACCGGATGCAATTGATGTCAATATGGGCTGTCCTAACAGATCTATTGCTGGCAGGGGAGCCGGTGCCGGGTTAATGCGCACACCTCTCAAGGTGGCCCGCATCATCAAGGGCTTAATCAAAACCGTTGATGTGCCTGTTACAGCCAAGATTCGCCTGGGCTGGGAAGACTGCCAGAACGGGCTGTTCTTATCCCAGATCATCGAGGCCTTTGGAGGATCCCTGGTAGCGGTTCATGCCCGCTCCAAGGAACAGGGCCATGAAGGAAAACCTGATCTTTCCGCACTGGCAGAGATCAAAAAAAAGTTACAAATCCCTGTCCTGGGCAATGGCGGAATTCGAAATACTGCTGATATTCAGACCATGATCACCGCGACGGGTTGCGACGGCGTGATGATCGGACGGGGAGCCGTTTTAAATCCCTGGATCTTTTCCGGTAGGAACCGGGCGGAGATCAAACTCAGCGAAGTCCAGGACCTTTTATTGGAGCACCTGGATCGCTCGCTTAGTTTTTATGGCCAGGAGGACGGCCTGATCCTGTTCCGGAAGTTCGCCGCTGGATACCTTAAACCTTATGAACTGAAAAGGGAAACCAGAAGAGAACTGCTGATGGAATTAGATGCGGAAAAATTCAAATCCCTGGTGGGGGAATTATTTAAGAATATCCTATCAACAGACAACCCAAATCTCTGAGCGGAGGCCCTGAGCCCTTCGTTTTCACTGCACCTCACTCAGACTAAACTCGGGCGAAGGGCCGCAGTCGAAGAGCATCTCGACTTCACTCAGTCCTCTGGACTTCATTCCGCTCGATGATTTGTTAGGGGGGAAAACCATGCCTTTTTTTGTATATATTCTCGAATGTTCTAATGGAACATTTTACACTGGAAACACATCCAACCTGGACCTTAGGATTTCACAGCACATTTCTGGATATGATCAAAAATCATATACATATAATCTGAGACCAGTAACTCTTGCTTGGGCTCAAGAATTTCCAACACGAACTGAGGCATTAAGCGTTGAAAGACAAATCAAAGGTTGGTCGCATGAAAAGAAACAGGCCCTCATTGAAAATAATTTTGAGAAGATTCATCAAATTGTACAAGATGAAAGAAGGCGCCGCGAAAAGAAATAATAAAGAACTTCCCCATTCAAATCTCTGAGCGGAGGCCCTGAGCCCTTCGTTTTCACTGCACCTCACTCAGACTAAACTCGGGCGAAGGGCCGCAGTCGAAGAGCATCTCGACTTCTCTCAGTCCTCTGGACTTCATTCCGCTCGATGATTTGGATCGCGTCTATATTCCAACCAGGCCGAAGGCCTGGAGGATTCCTCGCCATCTGTGCGCTTGACCAACCTTAACCTTTCCCCCAAGATCTCAAGGCTCTTTTCTGAAGCACCGTGCCCTGTCTCTTTCTCTTCATTCAAATGAACATATAACAGCAGCTTTCCACCCGGAGCCAGATGCCCAGAAACATTATCGATATAACGATTGACTTTTTCACCTGAAATATTGTGAAAACAGCCGATATCCAGGATCAAATCATATTCTCCCTGGAAAAACACCGGGGATAATACATCCCCGACCTGAAACTTGGTCTTGTTGCTCAAACCAGCTTTCCTCGATTTCCTTTTGGCAATCCTCACTGCCCGGGGTACAAAATCAATCCCCTCCGCGTACCAGCCCTGTTCTGCCAAAGCAATCACATTGGTTCCTGTCCCACAGCCCAGATCCAGCGCCCTACCAGGCGAATTACTCTCCAGGAATTGATGGAGTTCAGGAGGAGAAATTCCTGTATCCCAGGGCGGGTTTCCAAACCAGTAAGTCAAAGCGAATTGGATCTTTCTGTCCCTGAATCTCATATGATTGATAAATCCCTATCGAGGTATTCAGCCAACTCCATCAGAGCCTGTTCACGGGAACGGAAGTGGATTGCGTTGATTCCCGCATCCCTGGCTGCTTCAACATTTTCAATAAAATCGTCCACAAAAATCAGCGCAGCGGGATCCAGACCCAGTTCATTGATCACATGTTGATAGATCCGCGGATCTGGTTTGGCAAGCTTCAATTCTGCAGAAATGAAAATGTGATCAAAAATCCCGGCGATCTTCCAGAAATTGACCAGCAGGGGGCGCAAATCATCCCAGGCATTGCTCAACAGGGCTGTGTTATATTCCCCCTTTAAATCCCGGATGAATTCAACCAGTTTATTATCCAGCCTGTCTCCACCCCAGAACTCATCACCAAAGGATTTGAATGAATCCAGCGGCAAATCCAGGTTTTTTAATACTTCTTTTTTGTGTTCCTCGGCACTGATCGCCCCCTGTCCGGCCAATTTCGCAGAGGCCGACCCATAGACCAATTGGTCCATTTCTTCATAAGTCATGCCGAACTTTTCTGCCAGCTGCTGGCGGGGCAGCCGATCCTCAGTGCGGACCAGCACCCCGCCCAGATCAAATATGATGGTTTGGATCATCGATCTCCTAGTAAAATTATTTTTCATCTGCCATGTCCAGGGTTGTAACGCTTACATCCTTGCCTGGGCGCAATTCCTTTTCATACATATCATACTGGCGCAACACAATCATACCGACTTTTTTGTAAAGGTCGGTCGCACCGGTCAGAGATTCAGCATCCACTCCCAGGTCAACCTTGGTCTTTCCGCGTTGATAATACTCGCCAAAAGCCTCCAGCAGAAGGGCCTGGGCAATGCCCTGACGCCTCCAGGGGCGTTTTACACCCAAACTGGACACATAACCCGCCTCTTTATCCTCGGGACCGTAGCGGCGGCAAAGGCAAATTGCCACAATTTCATCATTTTTATCCACAGCCAGGAACCACAACGATGGGTCGTAAGAATCATCACCTGTCATATGGTGCATGAACCTTTCGAAACCCTCTTCCGGGTCCTCCTTAATAAAACCGAAGTGGTCCATAAAGACCTCTTCATCAACCTCATACACGGTCCGGGCATCCTGTTCAGGATTGTAAGAGCGCAGAGAGATGCCATCCGGCCAAACAGGGGCATCAGGTGCCATGTCCATCACAGCTCGCATCCGGAAGCTGTGGCGGATCTGGTTCATCCCTGCAGCCAGATTGGCTTTCCTGGACGATTCGATCGCATGGTCGCAATGGGAACGCAGAGCGATCCTTAACTCCGGGGCCACCCGGGCAAAGACCTGCATCGCCCGTTCTTCTGCCCAACCTAGAAGATATTCTTCCAGACCCTGATCTTCCACGCCTGGATCAACACACATCCAGATATAAGGATGAACGGGCGGGTTGGCTTCATCCCAGAGTTCGGCCAAGGCCACGAGATTCTGATCCTGATTAAAAATCAGGTGAACACTGCTGTTGATGTCAAACCCGGGAGTTTCGTATTCATTCCTCAGACGTTCCAGGGAGAACCCCGGAACACCCGAATAATGAAGTGATTTTTTCTCCTCCAGGCGATGGATATCTGGCAAGTCATCCATTACTGCCTGGCGGGAGGTGTAGTTATCAGGTAATTTTCTTGTCATCTTTTTATCCTTATTCTAACTTGTTTCCAGTTCCGGCGTCGCGATTACGGGAGTCCAATCCTTGTCATGACTCTTCCTTAACAACAGGAATCCCACGGCTGCGATCATTCCCAGGATAGCGCTGCTGTACCAGACCCAGTTGGGGTCCCCGTTATCCATGATCAGCCCAGCCAAAAGCGGACCGATCATCCAGGGGATCATCCAGGAGAAACCCATGACACTTGAATAACGGCCCCGCATATCTTCCGGCGCTGCCTTGCCCACATAGGCCTGAGCGACAGGGATAATGACCATTTCACCTATCGTGATGATAACCATTGCCAGCATGAACAGCAGGTATACATTCACAAATCCATACATGCCAAAGCCGATCACATAGAGCAGCGATCCCAGGGCCATGATCAGCATGGGGGGATGTTTTGAGATCTTGCGGGTGATCATAAACTGGAACAAGACCACCATGCCCGCATTCAGGGTCATTAACCAGCCATATCCCGATTCAGGAACACCATGCACATCCCTTAAGAAAACAGACAGGGTACTGTACATCTGGGAATAGACGATTGTCGCAATGGTGGAGATGATCACAAATAACATGAATTTACGATCCTTCAACACATCACCATAACCGATAAAGGTTTCCTTAAAGCCCTTTTGAACTTTAGCTTCCTTTTCTTCCGGCATACTCTCTTCCACAACCAGGTATACGATCAAGGCTGTGATCAGGCTGGTGACAGTATCCGCGACAAAAAGGATCAGGAATGAGTAGGCAGCGATAAACCCTCCAATTGCCGGGCCGATAGCCACAGAGAGGTTCATGGCAACTCGCATCACGCCAAAACCTTCCGATCTTTTCTTTTCCGGGAGGATATCGATTAACATCGCCTCATGAGCCGGGCCAGCGGCCGACGCAAAAATACCCGATACCGCGCCTATGACATAGAACCATTCCAGGTGCTGCACCAGTCCCATTCCCAGACTGGTCAGAGCGCTGATGATCAATCCCATGATGATCATGGTTTTTCGTCCCAGGTAATCGGTCAATGCTCCCCCGATCATATTCCCGATCATATCTGTCACTGAAAAGAGGGCAAACAACAAACCCACTTCGGTCATGCCCACCTGGAACTTTTTGGTGATGTACAGCGCAAAGAAAGGAAAGATCAGCGCGCCGCCAACACGGTCAATGAAGTTCGAGCCCACAATAACCCAGAACTGTTTGGGGTATTCCTTGTATATTGAATTGACTTTCTTGATCGAATTACTGAACAACATTTTTAATTTCCTTGTAATCATTAGTACATCAGGCCTGTTAAAGAAAACAGGCCGCGGGACACGACCCGAGACCTGATTCGATTAAGAAAAAAAGCCCCGGGGCTTGGATTTCCCGGAGCTTAAGCTATGTCAAATTAAATACAAGCTCAAACTATGGGAACCCTCCCAGACAGTTCTGCGTTTCCGCAGGTAACAAAGTTTTTGGCATTGAGCTTGTTCATGAATTCCTCGGTTAAATAAGTTGACCGGTCGTTAGTGTAACATCCTCTTTCGGATAGGTCAAGAGGGGGATAATAAAAAATCCCCTGGACTAGAAATATTTTCTTGATAGTAGATCTGCGATCCTAATTGTCGGTCAAAATAGTCTTTGCTTCTTTGAGCATAAAAGCAAAAACCAGACTGATCACCATCAACCCGATCAGCAGTGTCAAAGGCAAAGTCATTGACCCTGTCTCGGGGGATTTCAGGCTGTCCATGGCAAGGATAAAAACGATGCCCGAGATTTGCCCCATGAGCAGAAGCAGTCCGTTTGATGTTCCTTCTGGGGTAGGATAGGTGATCTCGGCCCCATACTGGAATCCAACCGGGCCGGCGCTCAACAAGAAAAACCCAAAAATAAAAGCTGAGATCAGCAAGAGCCAGTAGCTTGAAAAAAAAGTAACTCCAACAAGACCCAATGTAGCACCGATCACTGCCAGCACTACATAAGGTTTCCTTTTTCGAAAATGATCAGAAAGCAGCGGGATGACAACAGCGCCAATGATTCCCCCCACGATCATCAAACCTCCGATGTATCCAGCCTGGACTATTGAGAAACCTCTTGGCCTGACGATGTCCTCAATCCAGGTAGTAACTGCGTTGAAAACACCCAGTCCTACAAAGAAGATCACCAGCAGAAGGATGAAATCCCTCAATCGCAAGGATTCCTTCAGACCGTCAAAAACAAGCGAGCGCTCTTCCTGATCAGGACGGCAGGGAGCTGTCGGAGGACGTTCTTTTACAAACAGGAAAAAGAGGACCGCGCCAATCGCAGCAACCACTCCGTAAATGAGCAGCATGCCGCTGATCTGTGATTGAATTGTCAGGATGGGTGTTAAAACCAATGCCGCCACAATACCAAGATACATCGCCAGTGAACCAAGCCCCGCGGCTGTAGCCCGTTCCTTGATCGGGAACCAGCGGGCAGCTACTGTGGTCATCGCGTTCAGGATGAAAGGCTGCCCAATGGCTATTCCAATTTGGGCTATGAGTACAAATGTAAAATTATCCGCCAGAATGCCCCGCAGCAAACCAAACACCCCCGTCAATACGGCACCAATGCCGACTGCGATTCGGATGCCATAGGTATCTATCACCCAGGATGCAGGAATTGAAACAAAGACATAAACGATCATAAAGATCATAGACAGCAGGCCAATACTGAGGTTTGAGACGCCATAATACACAGTTGCGGCGCTTGTGATGGGAGCAAAGGTGATCCACAAGAGCTGATTGATGGCGACGACAAACATAAATACAATCAGTACAATCCACCGGTATCGATAGACTTTTAAGTTGGTTTCTTCTATCAAAACAAACCTCCCGCATAATTTTCTGATATTTCGCCGGTATCCATTATTCAGTTCTCTATCCCTGGCTCATGTCCTGGAAAAACTTCAGCGCTGAGCAGGAGCAGCGGGAGAGAGGTAATACTGTATAGTAAATAGAACGGATAATATATTAATTAGGTACTGATGATACTTAAAAAAGGGTGATTTAGATCTATTTTGAATGTAGTGATAACCTCATGAATATTAATTTAGCGCACGAGCTCAACCCAATGGACAGGATGATCCGTAGCTGATTGAGGAGGTAAGATATAAACCGGATTACGAGCGACCATTGATTGAGAATAGAAAATGTGGTCGATCCGGTTTTCGCCAGACATATCCGTACCGTCCGAGCCGATCTTGGTGGGATAAACACTTTCCCAGGCATTTGAATACTCACTGGCAATCAGTTGATATGCATCCTCGTAATCCCTTAAGTTGTAATCCCCCGCAGCGATTACATTGACCTTTTCTCTTGAACGTTCCAGGAGCGTCTCTGCCCAAACCAGCATAGCTGTATCCGAGCCATCTGGATGGACGTTGTAGACAGTGAAAATCTGTCCACCTATTTCAATCTCAGCCTCTGCGGTGCCTATCTCATCCTGATCACTGAATGTAAATACAGTACGTGTATTTTCGAGAGGGTACCTGGATAATATTGCCGTTCCGTATGTGCCTGTGATCGTCGTCGGTCCAAAATAAGAATAGTAACCCAGCTTGCCCGCGTAATAACGCACAAAATCGTTGTTATTCAAGGAAATCCGGCTTGAGTCTGACTCCTGCAAAAAAAGGATATCAGGCTTTACCTCCTGGATAAGCTTAAGCTGCTCCTTATAAGACCTCTCCCCATCATCATCATTTGCCTGCTGAATGTTGTAGGTCATGACCACAATAGCATTGTTCCGGGGTTCATACACCTGGACCCGGGTGGTATACAGGGCACTTCCCGCAGTTCCCAAAAAAACGATCAAAAGGAATACTGCCCACCCCGGAGATAAATCACTCTTTTTCTCCGTCTGGGCGTCCGGGGCATTCAATCCTTTTCGCCCGATGAACAAGGTGATCAGTCCCGCTAACAACAGGTAAGGCAGCCAGAACTTGTTCCGGAACCAGAGACTTACCGGCTCAACATAACCCCACACATTAGTGAAGATATGCATGAAGACCAGAACAACCAGGGTGAGACTGCCCAGTAGCATCCCGGGGACCAGGTCACGAATCCCTGGATTTGCTTGCCGAATGCGGATTGAGAAGATTCGCAGGTCAAGAAAGATGACCGGAAAGAGCAGCAAGGTTAAAATCAACGGCATCTGCTGCAGCCAGGTAGGATGGCCAACCACAACGGCAGCCGAGTCTGGTGTTTGTGGGAAAGGGACCCGCTGGGCGAGGATGGTCAGGAGCAAGGCAAAGGTGAACAAAAGATTCCAGATCAGCAATCCTGTCGGTGTGATGGCCTCAATTAATTTTGACTTGCCCAGGGAAGCTCCAACCCAACCCAAAGCCAGCAGACTGACAGTCATGACAATCAACCGATAGTCTCCTTCTGTCCAGCGGGCAATCACCGCCGGGGCAGAAAAGGCGAAATAGACCAGGGTTATGATCAGGAAAATCCCTATTAAGGAGGGGGTTACAGGCTTGAGCTTGGTTTGTAGGTCATCCGCGCCGGTCCAATCCAAGAGCATCAGAAAATATCCCATTATTGCTCCCAAACCCCAACCAACCCAGCCGCCTTCCGATAGAAGGGAGTAATCCAGTCCGTAATTAATGGTCCGCAGGAACACAGAGAATCCAACCCCCAGGGCAAGGCCGGCAGCGATCCGCAGGTTGAGAGCAATCCTGGAGTCAGCTTTTGTTTTTGCGGTCATCAAGAAGGGAAATAACATCAACGCGCTGCCCGTGCCGATCCCTGATGCCAGCATTCGTCCCAGGGTATTCAGGTAGGGGGTCAGGCCGCGAGCCAGGAAAAGCAGTCCAAACAGAATCCATACTGTAAAAAGGGGTCGTTTTTTTCGATAAAAGAACAGCAGAACCGGCGAAAAAAAGAACAACAATCCCAATACTTTCTCATCCAGGGAGGTATTCATCAAATCGAGGATATAAATGGATTCTACAAGTGTGCCGGCCATTTGAACCAAGAAAAGAAAGAAGATGCCGTAGGCAATAATAACTAGCTGTGGTTTTTTCATAACTGGCTGCTCCCTTCAGTCTAAGCTTGATATTTTAATCCCAATAAAGTTTAGCGGATCGACTTTGCGAATCGCCCTTAGCGCAGCGCAGGGCACCTGCGGAAGGGCATGCCTTTCCCGTTCTCCATCCCCGGTCTTCCACCTCCTGTCCCCGATCGTTCGCGAAGCGAACCATACAAGCTGTCAGGTGGAGCGTGAGTTAGCCGGCAACTGAATAACCACTTTCCAGAATTGCTTTGATGTCCTCCAAGCGCTCTAGTAATTTACGGAATAGGATCGCCCGGATAATTGGTTCAAAAAGTTTTAGTATCCCGCGGTATTGAAGTGTTTCCCGCTGGATCAGCTGAGTCCCATCCTTCTCTTGAATGAAATGATAGGCCAGTCGGCCAGACATTCCAGCGCCTCTGAAGTCTTCTTCAAGAAGCTCATTCGGTTCAAAACGAGTGATCTCAGACAGTATCTCGCCTCGATAGAAAGGTAGCATCTGTACCACTTCGCGGTAACAGGTTCCTGCGCCTGGAGGACCAGGCGTTGTTTTTTCTAATACCAGGACGGGTGAACCTTCCTCCTGAGGAAATTTATCCTTGTCTCTCAGGAAGGCAAAAACATCAGTTGGTGCCCGATTGATCAATATGGATAATTCGAAGTACATGAAATACTACTTTGTTATCAGGTAAATTTTGCTGGCTATACATAATTATCTATCTGTTACGGGATAAAAATCCAAACCCTCAATCCTGAGGAGAGGGATTAGATACAATTTCATTATAAACATATAAATTCTTCTAGCGGAGAAATTGTTTTAAGCTCATGGTATGATACATTTTTAGCAGAGGAACTTCTTGGCAGAGTAAATGACCCTGGCCACGAACAAGAACCGCCTGGAAAAAATCTCCTGGCGGACAAAACATCATAATGAGGAATAGATTTCATGAGCGATTTTGTCATGAACAAAGACCAGGAGCCCCTGGAGCGCCGGGCCGACGAACTCCGAAAGGATCTTTTTCAACGTGATCTGAACCAGCTTGCCGAACTCACAGCGACCTCACTTCAAACAGAGAACGATACAGCGACCTTTGAGTTCCTTTTTTGGGGGAAACCGGTCTTGTTTTCCAGCGCTGATTTCATCGCTCGAGATCCTGAAAGCCAGCACCCGCTGCCTGCCATTCACCAGGCAATGATCCTGTATTATTTCCATTCCTCTAAGGGTTCACCCACAACAGGGAAATGGATATCTTTCTCAGAGCTGGCGGATGGACAATTTTATAACGCCGCTTTCCAGGGTTATACAGCCGGAAAACTGGCCCAATATTTCCAGAAGGACTATGATAAATTCGAAACCAGGAATGAGGAACAATGCGGGGTCAGAGTAGATTTTGGAGATGGGGCTTTCCGCTACCAGATCCTTCCCCAAATAGCGGTCCTGATCGTTTATTGGAAAGGGGACGAGGAATTTCCTCCCTCTTACAAAATCCTCTTTGAGGATATAGCGGATTATCATCTGCCCACCGATGTTTGTGCCATTCTTGGCAGTATGCTGGTTGGAAAATTGATCGGGGGATAAAATTAACCTTATTAGTGTCACACTACGAGCAAGGAGAAGGTCATGAAGTTAGCAATTAGCGGAAAAGGGGGGGTCGGTAAAACCACTCTTTCTGCTTTATTAGCCCAATATTATGCCGACCAGGGTAGAGATGTCCTGGCGGTAGATGCTGATCCATCACCCTGCCTGGCTGGTGCGCTCGGATTTCCGGATGAACTCAGGGCAAAACTAAGCCCAATCGCTGAAATGGATCAGCTGATCGAAGAACGCACTGGCGCCAAACCGGGGACCATTGGCGGATTTTTTACCCTCAACCCCCAGGTGGACGATATTCCAGAACGTTTCAGCGTGACCCACAGGAATGTCCGCCTGCTGGAAATGGGCAGTGTCGATCTGGGCGGCTCCGGCTGTATCTGCCCGGAAAGCGCCATGTTAAAAACTCTCTTCACTCATTTGCTTTTTAGAGAAGATGATGTTTTGATCCTGGACATGTATGCCGGTGTGGAACATCTGGGGCGAGCCACGGTGGATTTTGTGGATGCCATGATCGTTGTTGTGGAACCCACCCAGCGCAGCCTGGGCACGGCTGCCCAAATCAAAGATCTGGCCAAGGATATCAAGTTAAAAAAACTCTGGCTGGTTGGCAACAAAGTCCGCACGCAAGAAGAGAGGGAGTTTCTGGAAAAGAATTCTCCCGGACTCCCTTTATTGGGAACTTTACCCATGGACCTGGGTGTGCTGGACGCAGACCGGTTGGGCGAACCTGTCTATGACCATGTACCCTCTCTATTCAAGGCAGCTGAAAACATCGCCCAAACTTTATTGGAACCTTATCCTGAGGAATTTTTAGAGGAGTAACCTGAATATGACCATAACCATTGCCCTGGCGGGAAAAGGCGGAACAGGGAAAACCACCGTCTCTGCCATGATCATCAAGTACTTGATAAATAAAGGACAACAACCCATACTGGCCATTGACGCCGATCCCAGCGCCAACCTGAATATGGTCCTGGGTGTTGACCTGGACGCCACGGTGGGCGGCATCCGTGAGGATATGTTAAAACAGGTCCAGGGCGCCCAGAATGTTACAGGTGCAGCCCGCGGCACCATCGGTGGCGGGATGTCTAAACACGAATACCTTGATTATGAGATCCACAGCTCTCTGATCGAAAGCGATAATTTTGACCTGATAGCCATGGGACGTTCAGAAGGACCCGGTTGTTACTGCGCTGTAAATCACAACCTGCGTGATATCCTCGACAAACTCAGCCACAACTATCCCTATGTGGTGATGGATAATGAAGCAGGCATGGAACATCTCAGCCGCAGGACCACCCAGGACGTGGATCATTTATTCATAATCAGCGGCCCCACCATGCGCGGTCTGTCAGCCGCTGATAATATCGTGGCATTAAAAGATGAGCTGGAAATCAACGTAAAAAATTCTTACTTCATCCTCAACCGGGTACCTGGCGAGATACCAGCTACGCTCCAGGAACGCATCAACAAGATCGATGTCCCCTTCCTCGGACCAGTACCCCTTGACCAGAGCGTGGTGGAATTTGATTACAGTGGAAGGCCTCTGATCGAGCTGGGTGATGATTCCCCGGTCTACCTGGCTGTTGCCGCCATGATGGATAAAACGCTGGGTTTGTAAAAAGACTTTAATGTACGAGGTCTTATAAAAAGAAATCGTCCAGGTTAAATAGAATGCGGGATCTTGAAAGACTTCAAGATCCCGCATTTTGATTTTATAACCTGGGTGCGGATATGTTTAGGTTCCCGCATCCAGCTCTCAATTCAGGTTATTTCTTCTTGGGCGGTTTTTCCCGATTCTTGAACAAACCCCAATAGAACAGAGCGCCGGCCGTGCCTACCAGAAATGCGCCCAATGCGCCCGGGGGCAGGTATCTAACCATCATTGCTATAAATACCAGGAAGACGCTGTAGACAATGCTCTGCAGCTGCCAGGTTTTTTCCGGCTGATTGACAGCATACAGCGTAAACCAGCCCGCCGTGATACCAAATAATAACAACCCCAGGATCAGGACAAATGAACCCAAAATCTCAGTAATTTGATAGTAAATATCCATAATATGGTTCTCCTCTGGAAAACAGATCTGGATCGGATTATTCCGCAGCTTCGACTGAAACGTCCGGGAAGAATTGATGGATTGTACCCTGCACCCAACCTTTCAGGGTAGCAGTAGATAACGGACAGCCAAGGCAAGCGCCGCCCAATCTTACCTTTACAACTTCACCATCAAAGGAAACCAGTTCAGCGGATCCCCCATGATATTGTTCGATATAAGCACTAATACTGTGGATCAGATTTTGCATCTGCTCGGCTTTTAGGTTTATTTCGACTTCATTCATCTTCACGACCCTCCGGGCTAATTACCATTTAGACCCCGATGAAGCAGGGCCACAACCTGTTCATGGGTACCTCTCAGCCGTTGAGCGATCACTCCGGCCAAGCGATTTAATATTAGTATACCCGTTTCAGGATGTTCCTGGCAGAGATTCTTCAATTTCTCTCCCTCCAGCCGAATCAGTAAAGAGTTTTCCACACATATCGCCGAAGACGTATAGCTGTAAGAACCCATGGCGGATGACCAACCAAATACACCACCCCGATCCACTTCAGAGACGGCCAATACTGGACCATCCTCAGGTTTAAATCGAATAGATACCTTTCCATCCAGCACAAAATACAGATAATCTGCCTCAGCCCCCTGGTAAAAGATTACCTGGTCCGCTAGATAACGAACATCTTCGATGATCGGTTTTAATATCTCGAGATCAACCTTAGAAAAACCTTCGATTAATGCAAAACGGGCCAATAACTCAGTATCCATTAAACCTCATGGGTGATAGGGAAAACCCTGGATTTCCCCCTTAAAATGGGATTTATACCAATAATTACTCTACTATACTCAATTCAAGGAGATTTTTTTAGTGGAGAAGCTCATAAAAGAAGGGGGATGATTCACATAGATGTGAAATCCTCTCCCCGACCTGTTTTCCGCTGGACTCGCGTAAAGGATACGGTTTCCTATAAGGAAACCGTATCCTGTCCAAATATAAAGCGCTGGACATGAGTTCCAGCGCTTCTTTATTCCACAAATTCTTTTCTTTTTAGCTTTCCATCATCAAACCCGCTGCCCGGCGGCCAATTTCGACTGCAAAATTAGTGCCCCTATCCCAGGGGTAAACCTGGCTCATGCTCGCAAAATATAATCCCTGGATGGGTGTTTTTAGAGGCGGGATCCTATCTGAATGGTTCAGTTCCGGCACTGGCTGGGCGTATTTTGTACGGTATAACCAGGATTTTTTGACCCAGCTGGGATCGAAATTCGGATTGATCTTTTTCAATGGCGGCAGGAACTCCTCCAGGATTTGTTCTTTTGTCATCTCAAAATAGGTATGATCCGCATCCCGGTAATCACCACAGTATATGATATGGTCCCCGCCGAAATATTCCGGGGACAGGTAATTTGTATGTTCTACCACTGCCAGAAAAGGAAATCCCTGTTCCTTGGGGATGTTGTACCAATAATATCCCTGAGGTGAGAATTGTTCTGAGATGGACAGCGTAAGCACAATTGCTCCCATGCTCTTCAATCCCTTCAAACCAGATTGATAATTTTCAGGCATATCCGGTACCATCCTGGACAACAAGCCTGGTGATGTGGTCACCAGGATTCGATCATATTTTTCATTACCGGAATCGGTGGTGATCTCCAATCTCTCGGAGATCTCTTTCACCGCTGTTTTGAGACGGATCTCCACTCCCAGATCGTTCAAGATACCAACCATATCATCCGTGAAAGCCTGGAAGCCTCCCACATAGGTGCCCAACCTCGAGGTGCGAGCATGCATCCTGGCCCACATCCAGGCCATATTTACATCTTTATAGTGGGGGCCGAATTTTCCCTTCATCATCGGTTCCCACATGGTTTCATATACTTTATTACCGGCCCATTTACGCATCCAGGCATCCACTGTGGTCTTTTCCAGGGACTGCCAGTTTTTGGTCAACCGCAGGTATAAACCCACCAGCCCGAAGCGGACCTTGTTAATACCCCAGCCTAAACCCGGATACAACAAAGCCTGGATAATGGAATCAAAAGGATACCATTTTCCCTTATGTATCATTACAGTATAGGGTCGGGGAAATTTAACCTTCTCCGAGAAACCCAACTCCTCGATCAAGCCCAACATGTGTTCATCTGAGGCAAACCAGTGGTGGTAATAACCTTCCACGGACCAGTCCCAATGGGGCTCCTTAAAACCTACTGCCAGACCGCCAGGCTGGTCAGAGGCTTCATAGATCACAACATCATGTCCGGCGCGCGCTAAATCGTAGGCTGCCGATAGACCTGCATATCCAGCGCCAACTACAGCAGTTTTCATTGAACTTTCCTTTGAAATTGAAGATTAGCCAAATTGTCGGGCCAGCCGCCCTGCCAGAACCTGGAGTTTCATCCATTCCTGGCGGATGATATATAACATGGCCAGGGTCCGCAGCCAGCGGACCTCGCATTTTGGATTGGCCGCCAACTGTTCAAAAACCTCGACTGCTTCATCGTCCGTCCGTCGGGTTTTGGAATATTCTGCTGCCAGCTGCAGTAAATAGGAAATTCGCTGCTCTTTTAATCGGTTAGCAACATCCGCTTTTTCACGTTCGGCTTTTACAATATCTCCCACCCGCTTTACGGCATTATTCAACTGATACACCGTAAACGGTTTTACCAGGTACTCCCTCGCACCCACATTCATGGCTGATCGGAAGGATTGGTTGTCATCCTCAGCTGAAATGATCACACAAGCCATGGTAGGAAAGATCTCGTACATTGCCTTAAAAGCTTCAAAACCATTCATCTCCGGCATATTGATATCCAAGAGGGCAATATCCGGCTGGTGTTTTTTAGCCAGCTCAACTGCCTCGCGGCCATTATGGGCAATGGCTACGATATCTACCATGGGATTATCAGCCAGCATTAATCGCGTGTTGCGCCGTGTCTCCAGGACATCATCGGCAATCAATACACGATAGGGAGAGCGTTTATTTGTCTGATTCATAAGCTGTACTCCTTCAAAAAGACAAGTCTTAAGACTAAGAATGTCTTGAAATTATTATACCGCCTAAATCAACCCGACTCATCCTCTACCTGCTTTTGTTCCACCACCTCACCACCCTGCCAGCGGATCCCTTCCCGCACCATATAATAGGCACCCAGCAGTGTGATCGGGAACCATAAAGCGGCATGTAAAACCAGCGTATAACCTGCAGCTACTCCCTGATCCACACCGAATGCAGACAGGACTGCTATACCCGGGGCATCAAAGGTTCCAACATAGCCCGGGGCAGAGGGAATGGTTGTAGCCAGGTTAACAATTCCGTTCATCAACATCAAAGCGAAAAAGCTGACCTGGAAATCAAATGCATGCATTACAAACCAGTACTTACTCGTTTCCAGGAGCCAGATCACGATCGAAGTAACCAACACCATCACCGCATCCCGGGGAGACCGAAGCGATTCCAGGCCGTGCAGGAATTTAAATGTGACTTCTTGGACTTTGTCTCTGAAACGTTCCGGCACAAAGATATTTATCAATTTAGAAATCACTTTTTCGGCCTGTGTCGGGAACATGGCGGCCAGCATAAAAACAGCCAGCGCACCGATGAAGGCAGCTGAACCCCATATCGCCAGGGTCTGTATGTTGCCAATAAAACCAGAGGTTCCAGTCAGCGTGGCCAGTTTAGGCAGGTTGAGAAAAACAAAACCCAGCATAACCACACCATCAAAGATTCGCTCGACAATGATCGTTGCCAATGAGGCAGAAATTGGAACTTCTTCTTTACGTTTCAGAACCACGGCTCTCAAAACTTCGCCTGCTCGGGCGGGGTAGATATTATTCCCCATGTACCCAATGGCAACAATAGGGAACATTTTTTGCGTGGAGATAGGTTTTACTGGTCGTAAAAGGTAATGCCAGCGCCAGGATCGAACCCAGACACCGACAAAATATACGGCAACGCCGGGTAATAACCACCAGTAGCGGGCAGTCTTTAACGGCTCCCAAATCTCATTGATTCCCAGACCCCGCAGAGCGAAGTAGAGGAATACAGCACTTAAAACCAGTCCGACCCAGAATTGCCAACGTTTCATAGCTATCATTCTAACATGAACTTTCCCTTGCTTTTCCGTCCTCTCAAAGCTGTAAAATCAGCTTGATATTGACCTGAATACAGTTCAGCTGATGAGAAACGGCCCTAACTCATTGTCGATTATAATTGGGTTATGAGATGGAAAATCGGACTGGCCCTGGGATTTGTTTTTGTGCTGATCCTGGCCGTGATCAGCTGGCAGCTAGCACCCCGTATTGAGGATTTTGCACCGGCCGAAGGTGATTTACACGGGCGGATGCCGATTATGATCTCATTTTCTCAGAAGATGGATCCAGCCAGCATTGAAGGTGGCTTATCCATCTTGCCAGCCCAGCCTGGTGATTACAGCTGGAGCGAGGATCTAAGGCAATTAATTTTTACGCCTAGCAAGAACTGGCCAGCCGGCGAGACGATCACTATCCAGTTTGAGAGTAAAGTCCGCTCCAGAATGATGCTTCCTTTACTGGGGAAAATCAGCAGAGAATTATCTGTCAGTCCAATTCTTCTGACTTATCTTTGGCCAGCAGACCGGACCAGCAATCTATATCTGGTCAATCCTGTCAGCGGGGAAAGTCAGGCACTGACACAAGAGCCCAACGGGGTACTCGATTATTCCATCTCCCAGGATGGCGAAAAGATCTACTACAGCGCAGCCGCTGAAAACGGCGCCAGCCGGATCATGATCCTGAATCCCCAAACCAAAGATTTAGGTGAGATCATTTCCTGCAGCGATGGGTTATGTACTGTTCCCAGGATTTCTCCTGATGGATATCTCTTAGCCTATGAATATATCTCCAAAGAACCCGGGGAGCTGCCCTCCGTTAAGATCCTTGATCTCGAAGTCATGACCCACCTTGATCTCGGAAAAGATAAGCAATATCTGGAAAAGCCAACCTGGTCTCCCTCTGGCTGGCTCTCCTATTACAATCAAACCCAAAAAGGTTACCAATTCTGGAATCCAGAAAGTGGTGAAGAACAATTCCTGCCCAACGAAACCGGAGGGGATGGCAGCTGGTCTCCCGATGGCCGCTACTTCATCAGCTCAGAAATCCTTTTCCTGAGCGATACTTTGGCGCCTCGCCATCTTCAGCTGTTTAACCTCACACAAAAGACCATCCTTGATCTTTCCCGCGGCAGCTATCCGGAAGATCTCAACCCCAGCTTCGCTCCTTCAGGATTGGTCCTGGCTTACAGCCATAAATCCCTCGATCCCACTCTTTGGACTCCCGGTCGGGAACTTTGGATTTTGAATATTACCAGCGGAGAGAACATTCAGCTTACTGATGATGTGGATTACCAGCATACCTCTTTTGCCTGGCATCCTGACGGACAGCAGCTGGCATATGTGCGCTACAACCAGGCTTCTCTCTCAGACTCACCAGAAATATGGCTGATCAACACCACGGGCGGACAACCACTGCGATTGATCATCAACGGCTTCCAGCCGGGATGGATCCCTTGAGATAATGGATAATAATCAACTGACCAGCAAGATCAAAGACAAAGCAGCCCAGTTGGGATTTTCCCTGGTGGGTCTGACCTCGGCTGATCCGCCTGACCACCTGGATTTCTTCCAAAATTGGTTGAGATCAGGGTACAACGCCTCCATGGATTGGATCGGGTCCAAGCGCTCAATAGAGCGGCGGTCTGACCCCCGGAAGATCCTGCCAGAATGCCAGACCATCCTGGTCTTAGGATGTCCTTATCCGGCGCCAAAAGGAAATGTAAAAGGCGGAAATATTGCTGCTTACGCCCTGAACCTGGATTACCATGATCTTCTGGAAAAACGGCTCCAAGAACTGATGGAGTCGATTGAGGGTTGGGTTGGCGAAGCTGTTCCCAACCGCTGGTATGTGGATACGGGCCCGATCCTGGAAAAAGAGCTGGCCATGAGAGCTGGCCTGGGATGGATCGGTAAAAACACAACCCTGATCAATAAGGCAATGGGTTCATATTTCTTCCTGGCGGAAATTTTATTGGGACTCGATTTGATCACTGACCCACCGATAACTGAGAGCTACTGCGGTACGTGCACCCGCTGCCTTGATACCTGTCCTACCGGCGCCCTCCTGGAGCCCTATACTCTGGATGCCAGCCGCTGCATCTCCTATCTGACCATCGAACATCGGGAGCAGATCTCCGGGGAGCTGCGCTCCCGGATGGGAGACTGGATCTTTGGCTGCGACATTTGCCAGATCGTCTGCCCCTGGAACAAACCCGGTCAGGCTTCCCTATCCATCCTGGAGGCGCTGCAGCCGCGCGAAGAATTAACAAATATCGATCTTATAGAAGAGATAGGCCTCAGCCAGGAAGAATTCAGCGCCCGATTTAAGGGCAGCCCGGTCAAAAGGACCAAACGCCGGGGATATTTAAGAAATGTGGCAATCGCATTGGGAAACAAGGGTGAAAATGACGCCCTGCCAGCTCTAAAAAATGCACTTAATGACCCTGAACCGCTGGTACGCGATACTGTGCGCTGGGCTGTGGAATTAATTGAGAACAGATAAAAAGTAAACTCGAAGGAGCATGATAATGGCCACTTTATTTGAAAAACATCTCGATGACTACGCCGAACTGATCATGAAAGTTGGGCTCAATTACAAATCAGGCCACCGGATCAGGATCGGCGCGCTGCCTGGCAGATCAGCCAGGTTTTTCACTCCCCTCGAAGCCGCTCCCCTGGTGCAAAAACTTGTCTCAAAGGCCTATAAGATGGGAGCGCCCCTGGTGGAAGTGTTTTGGGGTGACCCGGAGCTGGATCTGATCCGCTATCAACACGCGCCCCGGGATTCCTTCCAGGAAATCCCAACCTGGTCAGTGGATGAAATCTATAAAGCTACGGACAGGAAAGATGCCCGGATCTATATCGGGGGCTCAAATCCCTATCTGTTTAAGGAAATTGACAGTGCCCTGTTGTCCGAGATGCAGAAAACACGCTCTGAGACTTTTCGTGAGGCCAACGAATATCTAGTTCGGAACCCAACACCCTGGATCATCACCCTCTATCCCACTGCTTCCTGGTCTCAAGCCGTCTTCCCGGATCTTGATCCTGGCACAAGCTGTTGAGAAAATGTCTGAATATCTGGTGAAGTTTTACCGTCTGGACAAAAAGGATCCTGTCAAGTATTGGGAGGGACATTTTTCAGCACTCAACAAAAGGGCTGACAGGTTGACTGATTACAACTTCCAGTCCATTCACTTAAAAAGCCCCGGGACGGATTTGAAGGTCCAACTCGCTAAAGGCCATCAGTGGAAAACCGCTGTCCTCAAGGATAAAGAGGGCAGGGAAAACGCCGTCAATATGCCCTCAGAAGAGGTATTCACCCTACCCGACAGGAGGGGTGTAGATGGATATGTCTCATCTACCAAACCATTTACCATGGGGGACGGCTTTGTGGACGAACTCTATCTGGAATTCAAGGAAGGCAAAGTCACCAAGGTCAAAGCCAAAACCGGAGAGGAATTCGTTAAAAAGACGATTGAAATTGATGAGGGCTCAAGCCGACTGGGAGAACTGGCCCTGGTGCCGAACAGCTCTCCTATCTCTCAGGCCGGGGTGATCTTTCATAACACACTGCTGGATGAGAACGCTTCCATTCACATTGCCCTGGGACGCGGGATCAGGGACTGCTTGAACGATTCAGATGGAATGACCACCGAGCAATTCCTGCGGGCCGGCGGCAATCACAGTACAGTCCATTATGATTTCATGATCGGCTCAGCCGAAATTGACGTGGACGGGATTGACCAAGATGGCCAGATTCAGCCCTTGATGAGAAAAGGTGAATGGGCGTTTGAAATCTAAATAAGAAAGAACACCGGGGACAGTTCTGATGAAAAATAACAAGGATCCTAAACTGCTACGATCCGGGATCCCTTTGAAATACTTTCCTATCCTGGAAATATATTAATTAAGAACAGCTGCACCGCTAAATCCATCTGTTGACAAACTCTGGCCGGGGGAGTAATATATTCAATTATATGAATATGAAAGCCAGTGCACCAGAAACAAAAATCGCTGATTATCTCAAAATACTGGGGGCTCCATTCCGGATTCAGATCCTGTACAGCATTGGACATGGAGAAGCCTGTGTCTGCCACCTGGAAGCAGTCCTCAAAAAACGCCAGGCCTATATCTCCCAACACTTGATGGTTCTGCGGGATATTGGCATCCTCGATACTCGCCGGGAAGGCAAATATATCTATTACCGTGTGGCTGATCAAGCTTTGTTCGATTTGATCCAATCTGCTGCAGGGATCCTGAATATCCCGATGACCAGTCTACCTGATATCTCTGGCTCTGATGAACATATCCAATGTGATTGTCCCAACTGCCAACCGGATCCAATCGCCAAGATCGAAATAGGAGCATAAAAATGTTAGAAATAAAAATCCTGGGTACTGGCTGCCCCAACTGCAGCAAGCTAGAAAGTGAAACCAAAAAAGCCGTGCAGAACCTGGCCATCGATGCCGAATTTGAAAAGGTCACAGACTTCAAGAAGATCATGGAGTATGATGTTCTCAGCACTCCTGGCCTGGTCATCAATGGAGAAGTAGTCTCCAGCGGCCGAATCCCATCCCAGGCCGAATTGACCTCATATCTTACCAGCGCAATAACAGGGGGATAAATATACCTGGTTTTCCCCGTTCTGACCGGGGTCAATATTGATTAGCTACTTTCAAAAACACGAATCCAATTTAGAGGACACCTAAAGTTATGGCATCTGCATTAACATTCATTTATTCTCTTTTTTTCAGCGGCATGAGCAATCTGACATCTTACCTGGCGGCCCATGTTCTGCTGTGTTTGCTGCCTGCATTTGTGATCGCCGGGGCAATGACTGCCCTGATTCCCAAAGAAACAGTGACACGCTATCTGGGAAGGAATACACCCAAATATATCTCGTACCCCGCTGCAGCCGCGGCTGGTTTTTTACTGGCCATTTGTTCCTGCACCGTAATCCCCCTCTTTGCAGGTATCCATAAAAAAGGCGCCGGACTAGGTCCAGCGATCACATTTTTATTTGTAGCACCTGCTGTGAATATCCTGGCCCTGACCTATACCGGAGCTGTGATCGGTATGGATCTGGCAATCGCCAGACTGGTATTATCGATCGCTTTTGGTATCGGTATAGGCATCATTATGGCCTTGATCTTCCGCAAGGAAGACGCCGAACATGATAAGAAAACCGATTTGATGTTCGCGGGACAAGCCTCAATGAGAAAGGCTGCTGTTATTTTCCTGCTCATTTTAGTAGCTCTACTTATAGTCGGCACATTCCAGATCGAGGTTCTAAAAACTGCCTATTTCGAATTAGATCTAGCTCTTCCAGGTGTAAATCAGTTCCAGGAAACATTATTTCGCCTGATCCCATTTGACCCGACCAGAGGTGAGGAAGGAGTTACTGCCCAGGGTGCTGTTCTGATTGGTCTCTTGATATTGATTGGACTAACTGCCTGGCGGGGATTAGAAAAGATCCATGATGGGTTTAATGCCTGGACCTGGATCTCAACCGGCCTGGTTGGCCTGACCCTGATCTTTGCCGCCCTGTCCGTCAATCCCTATCCCGGCGGAGTGGCTATAGCATTCACTGGAAAATTCTTTGGTGTTCTAATATCCATCATTCTTCTAGCTTGGATGATCCCCACTCAGTTAACAAAGGACGAAACCAGGGACTTTCTATGGGAAAGTTGGCGTTTTGTCAAACAGATCTTCCCGCTGCTGATCGTCGGAGTATTTGCTGTTGGCGTGATCCGGGAGCTGATCAAACCTGAGTGGATCCAGGCCATCGCGGGAGAAAATACCGTCCTGGGTAATTTTACGGGAGTGATCTTCGGGGTTTTTATGTATTTCCCAACGCTGGTCGAAGTACCAATTGCCCAGATGTTCCTGGAACTGGGCATGCACCGGGGTCCATTGTTGGCTTACTTGATCTCCGATCCCGAACTCAGTCTGCAGAGCATCCTGATCACCTCTTCCATCATCGGACGACTGAAAGCCTGGGTTTACGTGGCCTGGGTAGCTCTTTTCAGCACAATTGCCGGTTTATTGTACGGGGCATGGGTCAACGGAACCAGTCTGGGTCTGGTTGCGCTGTACCTGATCTTATTCCTGGGACTTTTAGCCGGAATCTTCTGGTTTATCGAAACGAGGATGAAAATTAAAGAGGCCTAACAATCTTTCTTTCATTCGAAATCATAATTCTTGTCTTAAGGTTGGAATACAACCACGCGATCAGGAAAAAACCCGTAGCCACTAAAACGATGGCCGGCCCGGATGCCACGTTGACATAATAGGATAAGTACAGCCCAATCACGCCAGAGGCCGAAGCGATGATCGCAGCCAGGATCATCATTACCGGCAGGCGTTTGGTGAGCAGATAGGCCGCAGCGGCGGGGGTAACCAGCATGGCCACCATTAAAGCCACGCCCACGGCCTGGAAAGAGACGGCAATGGCCAGAGCGATCAAAATCAACTGCAGGTATTCAAAAACTTGAGTGGGAATCCTCAAGGTGGCTGCCAATGTGGGATCAAAGGTCAGGACCAGGAACTCCTTGTAAAAAGCGATCACCAGCAAGATGATCAAAAAACTGAATATAGCAATAGTGATCAGCTGATTTCCGGAAACTCCCAGAACATCTCCAAAGAGAAAATGTGTCAGGTCCACAGTGTAGCTCTTTACTGTTGAAATAATGGCGATACCCAGAGCGAACATGCCGGCGAAAATGATGCCGATAGCTGTGTCCTGTTTGATCTTGGCGCCTTTACTGACTGCGCCGATCACCAGTGAGACCACAACGGCCGTTCCGGTGCCCCACCAGAATAACGGCTCCCGGGCTCCATCAGTTACTAGATATCCAACCGCCACGCCCGGAAGGATAGAGTGAGCCAGGGCGTCGCCAAAAAAGGCCATACCTCTCACGACAACATAGACACCGATCACGGCGCAGACGATCCCGGTCAGCACTGCTGCAGTTAAACCCCGCACCATGAAAGAATAGTTCAATGGGGTTATGATCAGATCAATGATATTCATGGTGCTCTCCCTCACAACAGTCATCTCCCACGGCCAGGGTATCAAACTCTCCTTCTACAAAATGCAGGTGTCCCTGGTAGGCTTTTAATAACAGGTCTCTCGTAAAAACCTCTTCAGGTACTCCAAATCCCAACAGCTCCCTGTTCAGCAGCATAACCCGGTCAAATTGCTCGGCTGCCAGACGCAGGTCGTGCATGGATATCATCACGGTCACGTTTTGCAGCTTAAGAATGGACATGATCTGAAGAATTTTTTCCTGAGCCGGTACATCCAGGCCGTTAAACGGTTCATCCAGCAGCATCAATTCTGCTTCCTGGGCCAGAGCCCGGGCCATGAACATACGCTGCTGTTGACCGCCAGATAGTTCGCTGATCTGGCGTTTGTTGTACGCGGACAGATTTACTAGCTCCAGCGCGCCATGAACAACCTTCCAATCTTCCTTCGTGGGCCACAAAAATGGGCCCATTTTGTTGATCCTCCCCATCATGACCACATCGGCGACTGTAGCCGGGAATGACCAATCCACCGTGCTGCGCTGGGGCACGTAGGCAATACAAGTATGACCGCCGGGTTCATGTCCGGAAACCTGGACTATCCCCGCACCAGGATCCAGAATACCGGCAATCACTTTAAATAAGGTAGTCTTTCCAGCGCCATTTGGTCCCACTACGGCCACAGCAGAACCCGGAGTGAGGTCAAAACTGATTTTGTCCAGCACCAGCCCGGTCTCATAATGAACCGTAATATCCCGCATGGATAGCAGCGGTGCATTCTTTTCATGCGGGGCATAACGCCGGGAAAAAGATTGTTTTCTAAAGCTGTTGATCAGGTTTTTCATCGTCCCTACTTATTGAAGCGCTTCTACAATGGCGCTCACGTTATAACGCATAAATGAGAGATAGGTCCCGGCTGGTCCACCATCTGAAAGGGAACCAAAATAAAGCGGTACGAGTTGAACGCCAGTTTCATCAGCCACCCGCTGGGCCAGGCTGGGGTCAAAATCAACGCCAACAAAAATTGCTCCTGCCTGATATTCCCGGATGGAATCGATCAATTCTGCCAGCTCCATCCCCGAGGTCTCCGCTTCTGTGGTCAGAGCAGGAATGACAGCCCCGATCTGGACCAGCCCATATTCGTGGGCGAAATATCCCAGGTTTGTATGGTCTGTCACCAACTCTTTCTGGTCTTCCGGGATCTTCGAGATCTGTTCCCGGATCCAGCTATCCAGAATCAGTAACTGCTGTTGATATTTATCAAAATTAGTCTGATATAAGCTCTCGTTCGCTGGATCTTCTTTCGCAAGGAGCTGGGTGATATTTTCAGCCCAGATCAATATATTATTGGGATCAAACCAGACATGAGGATCCTGCCCCATCACAGCTTCCATGGGATCGTCATCGCTGTGATCAGCATTGCCTTCATCCGGGTGCTGTTCCATCATCAAGGGCGAAATGCCCTCAGACACTACAATTACTTTGGCTTTTGTGTCAGAACCTGATAATAAATCCTCCAGAAATTCCTCTAATCCAAAACCGTTGACGAGGATCAAATCCGCTTCAGTCACAGCCACCATGTCCATAGGGGATGGCTGATAAGAATGGGGGTTCTGTCCCACTGCTAAAAGCCGGGTTATCTCTAC
Organism: uncultured Chloroflexia bacterium; assembly: GCA_963695575.1. GTDB lineage: Bacteria > Chloroflexota > Anaerolineae > Anaerolineales > UBA11858 > B10-G9. The sequence continues at coordinate 35,852 of CAVOGS010000016.1, read as the reverse complement.
GTTGTCTCCAGCGATATTCGCCACCACATCGCCGATAAAAGTGGTCGTGACAACAACCCGTGTTTTGCCACCAGCAGAAGATCGGTCTGCTTCAAGAGGCCCGCCACAGCCAGAAAATAAAATAATCGCAGCCAAGGATAAAACAAACCGCACAGTTTTTTTCCAACTTAAATTCATCGAAAATTTCCTTCCATTATTATTTGGTACAGGCCAGGCAGGTACCGAATAATTGCAGCCAGTGTTCATCTACAATGTAACTTGTTTCCTTTTCTATCATACTGATGTACTCAGTTATCTCTTCATTACCTTCAATTACCTGCATTTGGCCGCAATTCCTGCATAAAAGAAGGTGTTTATGGCCGTCCACTGCGGGCCAGATCCCATGGCATCCGTCCGGTTTGTGAATTTGCTGGATCAAACCCAGGGTATCCAGCATTTCCAGGGTTCGGTAAACACTGGCAATACCTGGTGCTGATTCCAAGCCCAGAGATTTATGGTAGATATCCTGAGGAGTGAGTGGTGCCGGGCTGGCGGCAATGATTTTCATCACCTGCAGCCGGGGTTGGGTCACTCTGTAGCCATTTTGATGAAGGGAGGATTTCCAGGTAGTGATCAGCTGATCTACTTCGAAAGAGCACATGGACAATTCCTTATTGATAATGGTTATCATTATCAGAAGAGAGTATACCACAGCCGTTTAAAATAAAAAGGGAATGATTTCCTCCGAGGAAAATTTTAAAAAACATGATATTAGATCAAGGGGTTGAGTAAATATGGTTAGAATTGTAAAATCCTCTTGCCGGGTGATGAATCACTCGGCTGAAAACTCTGCCCCCTGAAGGGGGCTGTCAATCCGGGACAGGGGGATTTATGCCTTACAGCAGATTGTATTATCACGTCATTTGGGGAACGAAGAATCGAGAACCTTTTATCACAAGTTCCATTGAACCTTCCCTCTACAATTTTTTATGCAGCAAAGCTATCGGCCTCGGCGGATATGTATATGCGATAAACGGAACTGTTGATCATGTTCATTTACTTGTTCATATTCCCAGAACGATACCAGTGGCTCAATTTGTGGGGAAAATCAAAGGATCATCCTCCACTCGGATAAATAAATCTGGCTTGGGAGATGGAAATTTTTATTGGCAATCTGAATATTCAATATTTACGGTTAGTGAGTTTATGATTCCAAAACTAAAGAAATATCTTGTCAATCAAAAGACACATCACGAGCAAGGATCAATCTTATCTTGGTTTGAGCTAAGAAATAAAGATTAAAAAAGCCCCCATGGGGCGCTGTTCTCAGCCCGGTTATTTATGACCGGGCAACAAGAAAAGATCCTGGGGCCCTGATTGTCTCCCCTCAATTCAATTAAAAAAGGGAATGATTTCCTCGGAGGAAATCATTCCCTGATCTACATAAATTTGAAAATAATTTACGGTGACGGGGTCAACGTCGAGATCGATCCGGGCGTATTTGCGGGCCCTTCATTTGCTCCTTCTTCTGTGGGAACAGGGGTGACCAAGTTCACACGAACGAGCAGGATCTGGCCGGGAAAGATCGCGTTGGGATTCTCAAGTTCATTATATACCAGGATATCCTCCACTGTACTGCGAAGCAGGAAGGCGATCGATCCAACCGAATCCCCGGGCCTTACCATATACTCCACCCGGAATCCGGGCAGCACGTCAAAGGGGATCGGCGTGGGTGTTGGCACAGTCGCGCCTGGCGCTGGCACCAAGACTTCATTGCCAACATACAGGATCGGGTTGGCCAAATCCAGGTTCAGACGATCTTCCCCTGCGTTATATACCAGCAACGTGAAGATATCTATATCAAACCGTTCAGCAATGGACGCAAAAGTGTCATTTTCTTCAGCGATGTAGATCACCGCTCCAGATCGGGTTGCGGTAGGGCTTGGAACGGGCGTATCAGTCGGTAAAGATTCCGTTGGTGTCAACGTGATCGTTGCCGTAGGTGGAATTGGACTGGGTGTATATGTGATTGTGGGCGTGGGGGTCTTGGAGGCAAATATCCCGCCAATATCCAGCTTTGCACCTGTCATCCATGTGATCATAAACGCAGCACCCAGAATGATCAAGAGCGCAGCACCCACAAACAGGGCAGTATTTTGCCAAGATTGATTTTGTTTCTTTCGGTAAGAGTCTATGATCTCTTTAGTTGATTCTTGTTTACTCATAGGATCTTTTCCTTCCTGCAATGAGCACTCATTGTACCACTGGTGTCATGCTCCTTCAGGCCTTCAAATTAATTTTACCCTAATTTTGATGGATTGTTCAGCGGTGGATAGAGAGAGAATCCCAGACGGCGAAATTAGCAGCCGACTCATTATTTGAAATCACAACCAGGAATATTTGGACAACCTCTCCTTTATAAGCATCCAGATCGAGCTCAAAGGATTTCATCTGATTGTCACAGATCTCGTTCCAGTCCCAGAGTGTAACCATAGTGTCCGGATCACCCTCCACCATCAGGTTAATACGGAATGTCACATTACCGTCTCCACACACACCATTTGAATTGGTCGATAAACCAACCCTTCCGAATAACAGGTCGCCCCCATTCACTTTATAATTCGGGAAGCGCCCAATGGTATATTTTCCCGCACCCCGAGGAGGATAGGCCGCCAGCAGGATCCCCGAGATTCGCCCTCCTTCCAGGAACTGCTGATCAAGCAAGGCCACATAAGGATCGGCCGGATCACCCGGATGGTCAAAATTGAGGATCTCTCCGCCCAAATCAACATAATCTATAGGCACAGATCCACTACCCCAAGCTGCTTCATCAGCCCGGATATTAAAATCAAGCATCATTCCAGCCCCCTCCACCACATTGATCTTCACCCAGAAGCCTTTTGAATACTCCCCAACCCCAAATCCCTCGCCTCGGACGTTTCGCAGCTTCCAAAAACCCTGGTAAATGCCGGTTTCTTGAGGTGCCACTAAATCGACTGAAATGTCCAGGGTTTCACCGGGTTGGATAGTTTCAGATGTCAGGTCCTGGGAGGATGGTCCCCCCAAGATATCTCCGCTTTCAAAATACAACAGATAACCGATTCCCCATGGACAGGAGCCGGCGTTTTGCAGGCGCCAGGTCTTGGTAAATCTTTCTCCGGGTTGGATATCCATCTCGTCAGGGATAGTAACGTCTTTGATGAACTTCACCTGATCACAAACCAGTGGATCGTCTTCGGCCCCCTCCGGTGTGAAGGTTGGTATCACAAAGGCTGAAGCGGCCGGGGTCCCTCCAGCTGCTTGAGTTCCTGGTAGTTGGGTCTTCTGAGGCAAATCAATCCCAGCGTTCGTTAATTGGACCGAGACAGTCATGGCCGCCTCAGTATATAAAACACCAGGTTTAGATTGAAACCCAGCACTCTCATCCGGCAGGTTGCAGGCAGTCAGGATGATAACCATAAACAATATAAGAGAAAATATCCGGATTTTAGATTTCAGGTCCATGAGAGGTTTTTATTGTACATGCAAATCATCCCCCGAGATCGTCAGCCTCTGATTAATCAAGTATATGGGGGTTGGCTTGGATCAAATCGAGAGAATGTTTCAGATATTTATCCACAGGATAGTCAGCAATTTTGTCCAGGTCCACCCAGGCGTGAGCCTGAGCTTCATCATTCAATTGAACTTCACCATCTTCAACCCGGCAAATAAAGTCAAAAAAGATAAAATGCTTTTTTTCCCAGAAGCTTTCATCATAAACAAACTCCTGGTAACAAAGATAATCGGCACTGGTCATATGTAGACCAGTTTCCTCCTGGATCTCTCTTTTCAGTGCATCTTTCAAGTATTCCCCCATTTCCACATGTCCACCTGGGATAGTGTAATTTCCCTTCCATTTGTGGGTTTTTACGATCAGAAGCTGATTACTTTTATTAAAGATCAATGCACCGACAGTAGGTTCCGGATATTGTTTTATAGATTTCATCGCATCGTCCATATATCCTGCCATTATGCCTCTATCAGCCGTCCCTGCATAGACCAGGGACCAGTCCAGGTGATGTTTACGGGTAAAACCTTGCCCAAAAGATTCTGGTCGCTTTCCACAAAAACCAGCTTATTGGTTGGCGTTCTGCCCCGCCAGCGTTTCTTATTAATTCCTTCAAACAAGACATCTACGGTTTGATCCTGATAGGCTTTATTGATCTCATCCGCGATACCTTCCTGCAGCTCCTCGATCAGGCGAAAACGGCGCCATTTTTCCTGATCAGAAACATCGTCTTCCATCTTCCTGGACGCGACAGTACCGGGGCGGACCGAATAACGGGCCAGGTGTACAACATCCAGACGCAGTTCCTTTAAAAGATCAAATGAACTCTGAAAATATTCATCCGTTTCTCCCGGGAAACCTACGATCACGTCCGTGGCAATACTCGCCCCGGGGATACGTTCTCGAATATCTTTCACCAGTTGGCGGTATTGATCTGCGGTGTACTCGCGCTTCATAGTCTTCAATACTTCATCGTGGCCGGCCTGATGGGGCACCTCAATATGGGGCATCAGCTTGGGTAGTTCTGCAACCACATCCATCAACTCGGTGCTGAACCAGTTGGGATGGGAAGTTAAAAAGCGAATTCTTTCCAATCCTTCCACCTCGTGGATTATCCGCAGCAGGGCTGCCAGCGTAGTCTTTTCCGGCAGATCAAGACCAAAACGGTCTACGATTTGACCCAGCAATGTGATCTCTTTAATACCCTGTGAAGCGAGGGACCGAACTTCATTTACTACATCCTCAACCGGGCGGCTGCGTTCAACGCCGCGGCGGTAGGGAATAATGCAATAAGTGCAAGCATGGGAGCAGCCCAACACCACCGGAACAAATGCTGATACCAGATGATCCCGATCCTTCGCCGGTAATGTTAGATCGCCGTCCATAAAGGCAAATCGCCTTGATGTTGCTTCCTGTTCCCACTCTTTGCTGGCATCTTGAGTCAATAATGCCATCAGTGGGCCTGGATCCGATGGCGCCGAAAACACATCAACATAGGGGAACTGTTCTTCCAGGTCCTGGGTGCTTTTAATTCCTACCAGGCAGCCCATCACGTTAATAACAACCTCCGGGCGGCGGTTCTTTAGATTTTTCAATGAGCTGATCCGTCCCACAGCGCTGTCCTCTGCGCTTTGGCGTACCACACATGTATTCAAAACAACCACATCAGCGTCTTCCGCTTTGTCGGTTGGTTGATAATTCAACCCTTCCAGAGCAGATGCCACCCGCCGGGAATCCGCTACATTCATCTGACATCCTGATGTCCAAATATGATATTTCATGGCAGTCATTATATAGGCTGAATACGATGTGTCAAGTTGGGAATAATAACACAAAGCTCTGAAAGGGACTGAGTCCTTTATAAAGGACTCAGTCCCTCTTTGGAAATAAAAACGCTCCCATTTAAGGCAGGGCCTTTTAAGGGAGCGTAACTGGTATAAATTTATTTACCGCCAGGGTCATTCAGTCAAGTATCAAATCAGCTTCCTGGATCAGGATACGTTCCAACGCCATGGTATGACTGCAGCGGTCCCTGGTCTGGAAAAAGTCGCAATCACATACCCATTTGCCGTCTTCGAAGGTGACCTGGTGGGCGTTGTTTTGACCCTGGAACGTCACCGAGAGCGAATTGATCTTGATACGTTCTCGTTCCGCAGCATACTGTTTTGATTTTTGAATTTTTCCGATCATTCCGGAATCCATATTTATCCTCCGCTTATCTAGAAACAAAAAGCACGCTGCCTGAGCATGCGTGCATTGAGTACTACCATTCAGTTATTCTTTTTGAGTCAGATACTCCCATAACGGACCACCTTTAATTCCAAAACAGTATACGCCGATTCCGATAGAAAGTCAATAATTTTCTACCATGAATCAGGCCGGGGTCTCTCTCCATGCGCCAAAAAGGATCTCTAAGAATCGGTCCATATCTTTGATGAGAACCGGCATATTAACGCCCTGCTTCCCAGCTGTTTCCACTGGGTGCAAGGTGCCATCCTCAAGGTCCTCAACAGAAGATTGGATCATTACCTGATTGTTATAAAAAAGATCTGGATGAGTGATATAAACAGCTGGCAGTAAATCCCACAGATAGAAATTCGGAATACCACAAAAGATGGCATGCAGCACCAGCCAATCACGCACTAACCAGCGGGTTTTTCGACTCCAAAAATCCAACTTCCGGTAATCACGCCATCGGAAAGGCGCCTGAAGGCAAATCTGGGCATTCATCAAAGTGACCGGGCAGGACGCATTCAACACCTCAAATGATGCCTCTGGATCTGCAGACAGGTTCAGCTCGTTGACATTCCTTCTACCAACCTTGATCGGGTGCAGGTACCCGCCCATACAGGCAATGCCTCTCAGGTTGTTAAAAAAGTCAGGGTCCAACTCCCGGGCAGCGAGCAAATTCCCCACAGGTCCTGTTGCCAAAATTGTGATCTCGCCCGGAAAAGCCGCTGCTTGTTCAGCCAGGAAACGCGCCGCCTCAGTTGCTCCTTCACCCCTTTTTCCAGCCCCTCGTAATACGGGGATGTCCTGGCGGTTCAAATCAGCGAGCAGTTTTTGTGTCTGGGGGAAGACCTGGTCGATCGTGCCGTTTCCAAAAGTGGTGGTTAACCCAACCAGGTCAATATCCTGGCGCCCCAGCAGATAATAGAGCGTCAGGCCATCGTCAATTTCCTTGGTCCGAAGCCCCATCGTGTTGTCATTATCAAAAACAATTTTTTTCATGATCCTCATCAATCACCAGCTCAGGTTGCTGGTTCTTCTAGATGGGCTTCACCGCGAGTCACCATGGTCATGGCAATCAAACCCAACACAAAAAAGGCTGGTCCCGACAGGAAGATGGTTTTGAAATTACTTCCAAACAGATCGATCACTGAGCCCATCATCAAGGGGGCAATCGCAGCCCCAACCTGGGATGCCAGATAATACAAACCTGTGTAAGTTCCCAACAGGCGTTCATCCTCACTGGTGTCGATCACCATGGGCAGCGTGTTGACGTTTATAAGCGCCCAGCCAATCCCGCTGATTGCCAGCACGATGCCCATCTGGGTTGAGTTGCTCACAAAATATCCCAGGGCCATATCGATACCAAAGAGCAATATACCTGCAATGATTGTCCGACGCCGGCCGAATTTTGCACCTATATAACCCGCCGGGATGGCGAAGAGAATGAAGGTCACACCAGCCAGGCCAAACAATGTGGGCGCAAAACCTTCGCTGACACCCAATTCGTTGACCGCATAGGAAGTGAAGAAAGTGCCAATGCCTTCATATGCGACAAAGAGCAGGAAGATGGCACCCAACAGGGAAAATAATGATTTGCGGTATTTTTTAGGCACTATAGAAACGCCTTTTAAAGCGCTGACTGCTTGCTCTTCATCACTTTTTTGATGTTCTTCCGGATGGGGAAGATCCTCGATGTTCGGTTCCTTGGTGGTCGCAAATAACAATATCACCGCCAGGATCAAAATTCCAGCTCCGCCAATAAATGGATAAAGCGGTTTAAGATCAAAGAGCTGGGCCAGGCCAAAAGCGCCGATGATAAAACCGATGCCGCCCATAAAATTGATCACACCATTGGCTTTGCTGCGCAGCGGAGAAGGGATCAGGTCGGGCATAAGAGAAATGACCGGAGTCCTTAAGATCGCCATTGCCAGCAGCACAACTGAGGTTGCGACCATAAAGAGCGCAAAGGCTCCCGTGTTTCCAGCAATTGTGCCATTGAGCTCAGGCTTGATCAGGCTTGCAGCCAGCGGCATGGCGATAAATGCCAAAGCGGCCAGGGGCGCTGCAGTGATGATAAAGGGGTATCGGCGTCCAATCGGAGTTCGGATCCTGTCGCTCCAGATACCGATCAGGGGCAGAATAAAGATTGCTGCCAGGTTGTCAATACCCATGATCGCCCCGGTGGTAGTGGCATTTAAGCCAAACCCCAACACATCCTTTGAACTGGCAAAACCGGGATGACCGGTTTGAAGAAAAATGGGCACAAAAGAATTATAGATATACCAAATTGCCGAAATTCCCAGAAATCCAAAACCGATCAGGAATGTCTTTTTCCAATCTAATTTCATCGTTCCTCCGATTGTGACAGAAATCAGTATTCTGTACTCAATTCAATATGCAGTAAGCACTAAATAGTAAATGGTAAATCGATGAACAGGTACTCTAAATATAAAACAAATAATAAGAATATTAGATTCTGTTATTTAAACATTCACCCATATTAACCGTTGTATTTCATCCAGATCAAAGTCCGGGCGGGTGTAAACCAGTGGGATTCGAGGCTGAGGTTGGTTTTTCTGGCTGGAAAATTCAGCCTCAGTGATCTTTTGAAACCAGGTCAATTCATCCAGTAGGGTAAAAATGCATCAAGGAGAACACCTTCTGTCTCTGGAGATGAAGCGATCCAGAGCCAATCTGCTCTGGTTTTAGAGGACTGCCAGGACACCACACCGATCAATTCCTTACCAGCCATTACTGACCACTGGGATATTTTGGGGTCGAGCAGCATCAATCTCGAAATTGTACCGGCCAATCCTCCCCGTAAATATTCCAGCCTAAATGGCAAATGCCAGCGAACCTCGGGCGGGTAGTTATTCTCCAGCCATTTACGTTGCTGGGGCCAATGCCAGGACCTGTGTTTTTCAACAGAAAATCCCGGCACCTGCCAATCCAGAAACTCCTGCGGTATATCAGTGGGGGTTAACATCCAGGTTGTGCGGCGGGAAACTTCACAGAAACCCTGATGAAGATAGAGATCAACCGCTGCCTGGTTTCCCTGATCCACCTGGAGCCAGATGCCATCCAATTTTCTTGGCATTAAAAAATCCAGGGCCTTGTTTACCAACGAACGAGCGATCCCTTTGCGCTGATATTCGGGATGGACCGCCACATTTGCGATCATGTAATAATGTTTGCTGCCGATATGGTAAGGAATCAAACTTAGATTCCCAATGATCTCTCCTGCTTCTTCCCAAACATAACCAGTGAAGGGCATTGACACCCGACCCGCCATTGCATAAGCCCACTCCTGGAAACTTTTGTTATGGGCTGAGGAACGCATTTTACGCAGCAAGGCTTCACCGTCGGGAGAGAGCCGATCAGCAAAACACAGCTCTACTAAATCAGAGACCGATAACAGATCTGTTCTGACATCAAAATCCCGGATAGGAAAGGGACCTGGGTGATCGGATAATTTGGCAACCATGGAAGTGATTTTACCATCAGGAGGGGGGTGAAGAGAGACCGATGTTAAGAGACGGGAATGGTAGGACCGAGATAAGGAGACCGGCTTAAAATGAACAGAAGAATGAAGGATATGACAATTAGGTGTGGGTACATTTTTTTAACACCTTTTGAAATTTGGTGATTTTATAAAAGAGGTTCCTACCTATCTTTCGCGAAATATCAATATCCTTAGATGATAAATACCTTCTTCTCTCAATCAAATCCAAACAAGCAACCAATTCAAGGAAAGATCGTAAAGCTAGACTCAGAAAACGGATTTGTTCTTTATCGGACTGACCTGTTGACCCTTCCGCAATATTGAGAGCAATAGATGTGGCCGCTCGTGTAATTTGAGAACTCAAATTAAATCTTTCTCCAACCGGCAGCTTAACTACTATCTCATATATCTGGTCGATATAATCCAGAGCCAATTGATAAACATAAAGTGATTGGAATTTATACTCACTCATAATCCCCCTTTATTATTGATTATGACAACTCTGAGATTAAATATCTATGGGTTCTTGAATATTTTCTCTCCGGTCTAGACGTGCAGCGCCTACCGGTCGCTTTTCCCCCGTCTTATTTTCCCAGTCCGGATGCGCAGCATCCGTTATACCTCCACCTCAATTGTCACCGGGCCATCATTGAGAATCTCAACCAGCATATGAGCTCCGAATTCACCTTTTTGGGTGGGAACACCTAAATTCTGCAGTGATATGGCGAAATAGTCTGTTAATGGTTTGGCTATCTCCGGTGGGCCAGCACTTACAAAAGAAGGTCGATGGCCTTTTTTAGTATCGGCGAAGAGAGTGAACTGGGGGACTACCAGAGCCTCTCCTCCCACGTCCAGCAAGGAGAGATTCATTTTACCGTTGTCGTCCGGGAATATTCGCATCTGGGCCAGTTTTAAAGCCAGTTTTTCTGCTTCAGCTTCTGTGTCCGCAGGACCAACTCCTAACAGGATCACAAGACCAGTCTTAATTCCGGCTATTTTTTCCTCGCCAACTGACACACTTCCAGATTGAACTCGCTGAAGGATCGCTTTCAATTTTTATCCCTTAGAACCATAAAACCCGATTGCTTCCCGCACCTCTGCCATGGTTTCAGAGGCGATCACTTTAGCACGCTTGGCGCCATCCATTAAAATATCCCTGATATGATCCGGATCGCTTTCCAGTTCTTTTCTTTTAGCCCGGAACGGTTCGAGGTCTTTGTTTAAATTAGCAGCAAATCTCCGTTTACAGTCTACACAGCCGATATCAGCATTCCGGCAGTCCTTGTTAATAGCTTCAACTTCATCCTCGGGGGAGAAGATCTTGTGAAGTGTATAAACATTGCAAACATCCGGATTGCCCGGATCACTGAGGCGCTGCCTCTGGGGGTCAGTCACCATGCTCATAACCCGCTTTTCTGTTTCTTCGGGGGTAGCTGCCAGTTCGATATGATTATCGAGGCTTTTACTCATTTTGCGTTCGCCATCAATACCCAGCACCTTGGGAATCTTGGTCACCACAGCCTGGGGCTCAATCAGGACATCAGTATTGTAGGTGAAATTAAAGGAACGCACTACTTCTCTAGCAAACTCCAGGTGGGGAATCTGATCCGTACCCACCGGCACGGCGTCCGCTTTATAAAGCAGAATATCCGCTGACATTAAAACCGGATAGCCAACCAGACCGTAGTTCACATTATCAGGATTGTCGCGAACTTTTTCCTTAAAGGTCGGCAGGGCCGTCAATTTTCCCAGCGGTGTCACCATAGACAGGAGGGTATGCAGCTCCGTAACTTCCGGGACGTGTGATTGGACGAAAATGATGCTTTTTTGGGGGTCCATTCCTGCAGCCAGCCAATCCAGCGCCATTTCCTGGGTGTTGAAAGCCAGGTCTTTGGTGGTTTCAACTGTGGTCAGGGCATGGATATCCACGATGCAGTAGACGGTGCGGTACTCCTCCTGCATGGCCACATAATTTTTAATCGCTCCCAGGTAATTTCCCAGGTGCTGCCGGCCTGTCGGTCGGGCTCCTGAAAATACCCTGCCTTTCTTTTCAGTCATCCAGTTTTACTCCTCTATGAATTTCTTAAACAAACCCAGGATTTCGGGTGGGTCCGCATGGCGCCCGGTTTCCAGTTTTGAATAGATCAACTCCCCATCGACCCTGATCTCAAACGCTCCACCAGCCGATTCGATCAGCTCGATATCGGAGACAATTTCAGAATACTGTTTTTTAAAGGCGGCTTCCAAACTGAAAGCTCTGGGATGGTAGTTTCAAGGCACACAAAATTCAATCGATATCTTATACATAATACAGCACTCCTGGTTTGATTTCAAAATAGTATAACATAAGGGTTTTTCCAGATTCTTATGCACTTGGAATAAAAAAGCCCCGCGATGAATATCGCGGGGTTCTAAATACTTTTTTTCAGAAGGTTATTGGCAGTTTCCTAACCTTTTGGGTTTTCAATCTTTAAATCTTCCTCCAGCAGACTGAGAAAGGCTTTAACTACAGCAGGGTCAAAATGTTTTCCTGACTGCTGCTTGATATGCTGGAGGGCCTCCTCACGGGAATAAGCCGCCCGGTATGGTCGGTTGGATAACATCGCGTCCCAGACATCCACAATCGCGAACATGCGGGCAGGAAACGGGATCTCCTCTCCTTTGATCTGGTAGGGATAACCTTTACCATCCCAGCGTTCATGATGGTAGAGGGGGATATCCAGGGCAGTTTTAAGCGCACCGACAGATTTAAGCAGCTCATACGCATCACCTGGATGGCGGCCAATCAATTTTCTCTCGGCCTCGTTCAGAACAGACCCCTTTAATAAAACATCATCCGGAATGCCCATTTTTCCAATATCATGCAGCAGAACCCCGCGGAGGATATCCTCCAGCTCCGATCCTGTCAGGCCCATTTTCACTGCCAGCCTCCGGGCAAGTTCTGTTGTCCTTTCCGCATGTCCTTCAGACTCTATCCCTCTCAGCTCCAGGGCAGCAGCCCAACCCCGAATGACTCCATCAAAAGCAGCGGCAATTTCTTGCCGGGATCGCTCCAGATCATTGGTCAGATTCTGTAAATCGATTGCGGTACCTGCTAATCCTGCTACAAGTTTTAGTAGATCAATCCAATCATCATCTGGATCCATTTCAGATCGATTGAATATCTCAAGCACACCCACCATGCGTCCCTTCACTAACAAGGGAACGCCAAAATAGGTCACGAATTTTTCGGTCGAGAATTCCAGGGATCGATTAATCTGTTCTTCAGAATTCATTAGGTCCGGGACATGAATAATCGATTTGGATTTCGCTGCCCTACCTGCCAATCCTTCCCCGATTTCTAGACTCGTATCCTGGAACACGTTTTGCCTGAATCCATGTTGGGCGATAGACCGGAGGGATTTTAAACCAGGATGGAAGTACAGAATATCAACAGCATCCACTGCAAGCTCAACTACCACCTGATCCACCAACAAGTCCAGCGTGGTTGGCAGTGACAAGTTTTCCAAAACGATCTGTTGAATCCTCTGCACACTGGATAACTTCTTAACCCAAGCTTCAGAAGACTGGTTTTGATTCCCGCGTGTTAGATCCTCTGACGTGTCATCTTTTGGAGGTGTGTCAAATCCTTTATTTCCATTTTCAAAAAGCGAGGCAGCAGAACCCTGAAGGAATCCATCTGTCAGCGTCCGGTATTTGTTATCAACTGTCATTAAGGATCCTCCAATATCAGCCTCTTTATAAATCACTCATCACTGCATTTGTATATTCATTAACTTACACCGTTAGTATACTCGCGAGATATTTAACATCAGTCTTAAAAAGTTACAATCCTGTTAGTTAAAAAAAACGGATCCTGCAGTTCATTTCAGTAATTGAAAAGTTAGGACTGCTGGAATAACGGTCATTCCCCGATAAATCTTCAATTTTGAAGCCCGGAAGACTTTTTTCGGCAAATTGGTTTTTTTATAAGGATTTCCAACCAGTGTATTAGAAAACTTACAGTTTTCATTTTATTGAAATATCTGGCCCTAATCGGGTCCAAAAGCATGCAGTTGAAATTTCTCCTGTGCTACAATCGAATTAGACTGATGGACAAACACACTGATATTCGACCCTCACCCCTGGCCGGCCGCTGGTATCCTGCCCAGCCCAAAAAACTGGCTGCGTCTGTGGATAGCTACATCCGGGCAGCCAGTATCCAGGAAATCAAGGGGCAGATCCTGGCCCTGGTCTCTCCTCATGCTGGTCATTTATACTCTGGACCGGTGGCGGGTTATGCTTTTAAATCCATCGCGGGGTTGGAGCCAGATCTGATTGTGATTCTATCCCCCTTCCACCAGTATCATCCCGGGGCCATCCTGACCAGTGGGCACCAGGCCTACCAGACCCCATTGGGTGATGTTCCCATTGACCGCCAGAGCCTGGACTTTGTAAAACAATCTCTACAAGAAAAAGCCGGGTTGGAGCTGAGTGAAATCCGCAATGACAGCGAACATGCTGTAGAAATTTTATTGCCTTTTATCCAGCGAACAATCAAAAATGAGTTAAAATTACTGCCACTAATGCTCCGTCAGCAGGACGCTGAACTGATGGGGATCCTGGGCGGGATCCTGGCAGAACTGATCCAAACCAGAAAGGCTCTGCTGATCGCCAGTACTGATCTGTCCCATTTTCACACTGCCGGGGAAGCCAGGGAAATGGACCAAGCCATCATCCAGGGCATACAGTCTCTTGATCCAGAAGCTCTCTATCAGTCCCAGAAAGAAGGTGCCGGCTCTGCTTGCGGGCTGGGCGCCCTGGCGGCAGTGATCCGGGCGGTTACGTCTGGAGGGCGAGCAAACGCCCAGGTTTTAAACTACGCCCATTCCGGAAATATCACCGGAGACAACAATAGTGTAGTTGGTTATACTTCAGTAGTCATTACGCGCGGATAAAATAATATGATCTGGAACTTTCTGTTTATCATAATCCTGATAGCCCTCAATGGTTTTTTTGTAGCCGCGGAATTTGCGGTCATAACCGCCCGGAAAACACGAATCCGGCTTGTGGCCGAACAAGGAAACTCAGCTGCCCAGCTTGTCCTGGGCTGGCTCGAGAATCCAGGCGCAAGGGACCGGCTGATCGCTGCCGCCCAATTGGGAATCACTATCGTCAGCCTGGCCCTGGGTGCAGTCGGTGAAAACACTTTTGAAGCCTTACTTGAACCTGTTTTTCAATCCCTGGTTCTCCCCGTTGCATGGGTTCAGATCGAACCGGTTCTGACCGCTCTGCCGCTGATAATTTCGCTGATCATTGTCACCAGCTTCCATGTTGTCCTGGGAGAGCAGGTCCCGAAAGTGGCTGCCCTGGAATCCCCTGAAAAGGCTTCATTATTCATAGCCCTTCCGATGAAATGGTTCAGCCTGATCTTTACCTGGTTTGTTAATTTACTGGATTGGGCAACCCGGACTACCTTACGTCTGGTCGGTGTGAAGAGTTCCGGGGGAGGTCACTCCCTGATCTATTCAGTGGATGAATTAAAAGAGATCCTGACAGAATCCGAACAGCTGGGGACCATAGTAACGCCCCAGCGCGAAATGCTCAACGCTGTTTTTGATTTCAACCGCCTGCTTGTGCGCCAGGTCATGATCCCACGGACCGAGATCATCGCTCTCCCGGCAGAGTTTTCCGTCGAGAATAGTATCGCCATTATCGTCGACAGCCGTTTCACCAAGTTTCCCATATACGAAGGAAACCTGGATAATATCATCGGTATTGTCCACATCCAAGATCTGCTAAAGGCAAGGCAATTAAAAGATTCGGGTCCAAAAACAGTCGCGGAACTTGCCCGGAAACCCTTGGTGGTCCCCGAAAGCAGTTCGGTCTGGACTTTGATGAATCTTTTTCAAAAACACAGCCGGCATATTGCTATTGTGCTTGATGAATATGGCGGCACAGCCGGATTGATCACTCTTGAGGATCTTTTGGAAGAAATTGTGGGGGAGATCAAAAATCCCTTTGATGACGCCGTACCCGAAATCCAGCGTGTCAACCAGGAAACCCTCATGGTGGATGGCTTAACCCTGATTGATGATGTCAACGAATTCACCGGAACAAAATTCCACGATGATAATTATGACACTATCGCCGGTTTCTTTTTGGGACATCTGGACCATATCCCGACCATTGGTGAAGAAATCATTCTAACAAGCGGAATCCAACTTCGGGTAACAGAGATGGATGGGCTGAGGATTGCCAAAATCCAGATCACGGGAGTTTAATCCTGATGGTTCCAGGTCCCGGAACGAAACCTCTTTATGCCCGACTTGCTGTCAACGTTCCCCACGTTCAGGGCATCTTTGATTATCACCTTCCCCAGGAGACCCAGGCTGACTTATAAACTGGGCCAGTTGGTGGAAGTTCCATTTGGAAGACAATCGGTTCAAGGCATAATCATTGATTTCCCCGCAAGGCCCGCGGTCACGCAAACCAAAGCCATTCGGAAAATCCTCGACCCCATGCCTGTAGTAACATCAGAGCAGATCGAATTGGCTCACTATATCTCCAGGGAAACTCTTTCCCCCTTGGGAGTCACACTGCAGGCCATGGTACCGGCAGGACTGAGCGTGCAGGCAGACATCCTCTACCACTTATCAGATAAAAGTAAGATCCTGTTGGAAGAAGGTGAATCTTTGCTTCAGGATCTGACTCCGTCCCAAACCCGCCTGTTGGATCTATTTATTAAACGCGGACCTCTCCGGGGCCGGCAGCTGGACAGGGCGCTCCCTCAAAAAAACTGGCGAAAAACGGCAGGTTCATTGGCCCGCAGGGGAATGCTTGAGAGCCAAAGCACGCTGGCTGATCCAAGCGTTAAACCAAAACATGAACGGCAATTAAAATTCATTGGCGACCAAAACGCTGCTCTTGAGCAAATGGACGATCTGGCCCGGAAGGGTTTTCCAGACGCGCTATCCAGGCGCCAGCAGACCCTGCAGCTGATCATGGAACAGGCTGCGCCGGTTCCCCTTTCAGATATTTACGACACAGACCGGCGCTAATTTGAGTGATATTAAGACGTTAATAAAAAGAGGTTTGGCGGAAATCATCGAAGTCCCCGTGCTGCGTGATCCGCTTGAGGATCTTGTTATATCCCCCCAAAAAACCCCTAATCTGACACCAGACCAGCATAAAGTCTGGCAGATCATCCTGGAAGGAATTCAGCAGGGCAGTTCAAAACCCTATCTCCTGCATGGCGTAACCGGATCAGGAAAAACAGAGATCTATTTGCGGGCAGTGGAAGAAACCATCAAAGCCGGCAAACAAGCCATTATCATGGTGCCAGAGATCGCTTTAACTCCCCAGACTGTAACTCGCTTCATGAGCCGTTTCCCTGACCGGGTAGGTGTGCTTCACTCAGAGCTTTCCCCCGGAGAACGGTATGATACCTGGCGGCTGGCCCGCCACGGTGCCCTCGATATCGTGGTTGGTCCCCGCAGCGCCATCTTCACACCTTTCCCTGATCTGGGATTAATCGTGGTGGATGAGTGCCATGATGATTCTTATTACCAGGGAGACATATCCCCCCATTATCATGCCCTGCACAGTGCCCTTCATTATGCCGAGATAACAGGTGCGATCTGCATCCTCGGTTCCGCTACGCCAGATGTAACCAGCCGCTACCAGGGTGAACGAGGCAAATGGCATTATCTAACCCTTCCGGAGCGAATCCTGGCTCACAAGGAATCCATCCAGGTCCAGTTGAACCAGATCGTTCAGGATCCTACAATCACCCGCTACCAGGATCTGGATGATGATCTCTTGATGGCTGAACTGCCTTCGGTGAGTGTGGTTGATATGCGAACCGAACTAAAAGCTGGCAATCGCTCTATATTCAGCTACCAGCTTCAGGAGAAATTGGCTGCCACATTGGATAAAAACCAACAGGCAATATTATTCCTGAACCGGCGAGGAAGCGCCACGTATATTTTCTGCCGGGATTGTGGTCACGCGCTGCGCTGTCCCCGCTGTGAAACTTCCCTCACCGCTCACCAGCCAGATCATGAACTCCGCTGTCATCTGTGCGGCTACCGCAGAAATATCCCTCCAACCTGTCCGAATTGCGGATCACAACGCATCCGTCATCTGGGCACAGGGACCCAGCAGGTAGAAACAGCACTTAGGGAGCTCATTCCCGAAGTTCGAACTTTACGCTGGGATCGTGACACCACCCGTAAAAAAGGCGCCCACTGGCAGATCATGGAGAAATTTTCCACTCACCAGGCTGATGTGTTAATTGGGACCCAAATGCTGGCCAAGGGTTTGGATCTGCCGTTGGTCACGCTGGTTGGAGTTGTGCTGGCGGACAGCGGGCTGCATTTGCCGGATTTCCGGGCGGCTGAGCGCTCCTTCCAGGTCTTGACCCAGGTGGCAGGACGGGCAGGCCGCAGCCCGCTCGGCGGCGAAGTGATCCTGCAAACCTTTGATCCAGACCATTATGTGATCAAAGCTGCCGCCGGGCATGATTACGATGATTTTTACCAGCAGGAATTAGAACACCGGCGGGAGTTGGGATATCCACCATTCCTGAGGATCATCCGGCTGGAAATCAGGGATATTAATTCAAAAACGGCTGAGAAAAAAGCGGGCTCTTATGCCGCGGCGCTGCAAGGCTGGATAGATAGTGAAGGATTCCGGTCTACCCGTCTGGTCGGACCCACTCCAGCCTACTTCAGTAAAATACGGGGTGAATGGCGCTGGCAGATCCTGGTGAAGGGTCCAAATCCCCTGGCGCTGGTACAAAACCACCCTCCCGGTCCCGAATGGATCGTTGAAGTTGATCCGCCAGTTATTTTATAAGAATGACCGGGGACGGGAGACGGAGGTTGAATGTTTTTAAGAAATTTCGATAGGAATGGCCGAATCAACTACCTACTTTCAATTTACGTATTCAACATGAAATGCCGCTGAAAACTGGAGCAAAAAATGGATAAATATCGAATTCAACCCGGCCAAAAAGTAGATCTCAGCCACTGGGATCCAAGTGATAAAAGTATCTTCCCGATGGGAAAGAAAGTTGGCAAGGAACATTTAAAAGAGCTGAATGGCGAACTGGAAGAGCTGCAGGAACTGCTTTACGCGGAGGGCAAACACAAAGTGCTAATTGTGCTCCAGGCCCTGGATACAGGCGGCAAAGATGGCACTATCCGCCACGTCTTTGAGGGAGTAAACCCCCAGGGTGTGAAGGTAGCCAGTTTCAAAGCCCCAACCAGAAAAGAACTGGCCCATGATTATCTATGGCGCATTCACAAACACACTCCCGGGAAAGGCGAAATAGTCATATTTAACCGCAGCCATTATGAGGATGTGCTGGTTGTCCGGGTCCACAATTTGGCTCCTGAAGCAGTCTGGTCCAAACGTTATGAGCACATTAACGCCTTTGAGAAGACATTGGCTGATGAAGGTACGACCATACTGAAATTCTATCTTCATATTGATAAAGACGAACAAAAAGAACGCCTGCAAGACCGGCTGGACGAACCAAATAAAAATTGGAAATTCAGCCTGGGAGATTTGGAAGAACGCAAGTTATGGGGTCAATATACTGAAGCTTTTGAAGCCGCTCTTGAAAATACCAGCACAGCGTATGCGCCCTGGTATGTGATCCCCGCCAACCGCAAATGGTACCGCAACCTGGTGATCTCCACGATCATCATTGAGAAGCTTAAAAGCCTGAACATGTCATTTCCGGAACCGGAGGATGATTTGAGCGGGGTTGTTATAGAGTAAAGAGACGGAAGACCGGTGGACGCTTCACGTCCTGACCGGAGACCGGAGACAAGTTGATTTAAATCAAGTAACGCATTACGACTTACACTTTACAAAAACATCCTATCCGCACCGGGAAACAAAACTGCCTATCCGCTCCAGGGCCTGTTCGATCTTGGTGTAATTAGTAGCATAGGAGCAGCGCACAAACCCTTCTCCTCCTGAGCCAAAAGCAGAACCAGGCACTACGGCAACCTTCTCTTCCTCCAGCAGTCGCTGGGCAAATTCCTCGTCATTAAAGCCAGTGCCAGAGATCTTAGGGAAGGCATAAAAAGCGCCCTGGGGCATGAAGGTATCCAATCCAATTTCATTTAACCCTGAGACAATTAGCTGTCGGCGGCGGTCGTACTTCTGGCGCATCTCTTCTACAGCGTCTGCTCCAAGATTGATGGCCGCCAGAGCAGCCAGCTGGGAAACGGATGGGGCAGACATGACAGTGTATTGGTGGATCCGAACCAGGCCGCCCAGGATATGAGCCGGCGCGGTGGCATATCCCACCCTCCAGCCTGTCATTGCGTAACTCTTTGAGAATCCACCCAGGGTGATGGTGCGCTCCTTCATGCCTGGCAAAGATGCAAAACAAACATGCTCCACTCCATAGACCAGACTGTCATAGATCTCATCAGAAATCACCAGCAGGTCATGTTCTTGTGCGATCTTACTGATCGCCAGCAGGTTTTCCCTGGTGGCAACCGCCCCGGTGGGATTATTGGGAAAGCCAATAAAGATAGCCTTGGTTTTGGGTGTGATGGCTTTTTTAATCAATTCGGGTTCAGGCTGAAAACCATTTTCAAAGCTGCCAGGCACCTCATACGGCACTCCACCGGCCAACAAGACCTCCGCCTGGTAGGATACAAAACAGGGCGTGGGGATAATGATCTCTTCCCCTGGGTTGATCACTGCCGTTAATGCCAGATATAAGGCCTCAGATACTCCTACTGTAACAACAACCTCATCAGCAGGATTATATTTAACCTTGTATTTCTCCTCCAGCATATCCGCGATTGCTACCCGCAGCTCATAGATCCCAGCGTTTGATGTATAGTGGGTCTCTCCCTGCCGGAGAGCTTCAATACCAGCATCCAGGATAGGTTTTGGGGTCGTAAAATCCGGCTCCCCAATTCCCAGCGAGATCACATCGTCCATCGTCGCTACAATATCAAAGAATTTCCTGATCCCGGATGGTTTTAATTCGGCCACACGTTTGGCAATAAAGTCTCGAGGCATATTACTCCTTGGACCTGCATTGAATTTTCAAATATCGATAACGGTATTATCTCCCAGGTTGATCGATAAAGATCCCCCCTTTAGTGTTGAATTCTGTCCGATCAAGGAACCGTTCAATAACACATCTTCTACCTGGGATCCTTTTTCAATGATTGAATTCCGAATGACACATCCCAGGATCTTGCATCCTGCTTCCACTGTAGTATTTGGTCCCAACACAGAAGCTTCCACCTCTGCTTCCGGGTGGATATAGACCGGCGGAATAATACGAACGCCGATGCGCTGGGCGGCTTTTTCAGTGTTATCATGGCCGTGCTCCAAGAGGTAGCGGTTGGTACTTAACATGGCATCAAATGTTCCAGCATCCAGCCAAACATGCACTTTTTCTGTTCGCATTTTGTTTTTTCCGGATTCCAGCATGATATTGATGGCATCTGCCAGGAAGAATTCTCCCTTTAACTGCACTCGCTGTTCCATTTGTTTTTCAATTGCCGCGATCAAATCCTGCCCTTTCTTAAAGTAGTAAAAACCGACCAGGGCCAGATTATTGTCCATGGCTTTGGGTTTTTCTATCAACCTGGTTACCAGATCATCTTTTCCCACCTCAGCAACGCCGAAACGCCGGGGATCACGCACAGGTTTCACCCAGGCGACAATGTCAGATTTCTCTTCTTCCAGAAACCCGAGATCCGTTTCGATCAGTGTGTCGGCGAAAACCATGATCATGGGACCATTAATATGCTCCTTCGCCAAGTAAATGGCGTGGGATTGGCCCTTCATTTCATCCTGAACCACAAAGTGCACCGTCGTTTCCGGGTGTTCTTGGGCCATAAATTCCTGGATCTTGTCTCCCAGATAGCCGACAATAAACACATACTCGATCTCAATTTTTTCAGATAGGGAGTTAAAGGTATCCAGGACGTGCTCGATAACAGCTTTTCCCGCCAGACCCAGCAGCTGTTTTGGCCTGCTCCAGGTATGAGGCCGCAGCCGTGTTCCATAACCCGCCATTGGAATGACAACCTTAATTTTTTTCACAATATCTTCCTTTTTTTTGGAACTGTTTCAGAATTTCATTATAACGGAGAGGGTGGCTGTCAGGTACTGACAAATGACATGCCCAATCCTTCTCCAAATACTGCAAATCAATTTTCAGGCCAGCTTGGACTCCAAATCAGCCAGATTCTCTTCAATCAAATCCACCACTTCGCCCAAGGTCTGAACGTCAAAGGACAGATTTGCACCACAAGCCCTGTACAGCTCCGGCAGCGAGACTGTTCCACCCAGAGCCAGTGCCTGCCTGTAATGCTTTAAGGCTGATGCCTGATCCTGACGGGCCTTTTGCATGATCTGGAACGCGCCCAGTGAGGCCAAACCGTATTCAATATAGTAAAACGGTTCCTGGTGAATATGCAGTTTGCGGTGCCAGCCGGTCATCTTGACGTCCTCGTACCCTTCCCAATCAATACCAGGCATGTACTCATCAATCAATGCAGACCATGTAGCATCACAAGCAGCCGGGTCCTTGGCTTCCGTGTGGTTTTCGTAAACCCAATGCTGAAAAGCGACCACCACTGCCATATAGGGCCAGAAAAGCAGTTTCTCTTCCAGGTTTAATAACCTGGTCCTGGCAGCATCCTCGGTGCTCATAAAGCCGCCCTGGTCTTCTCCAAGGTAAGGCTCTGCCAGCAGTTCCATTGCAGTAGAGGCAACCTCGGCAAATTCCAGGCCGGGACGCCACTGGTGATGATAGGCCAGGTTGACCCGTTCAAATATATGGAAAGCATGCCCACTCTCATGGAACAGGACTCGGAGATCAGCGCTGCGGCCGGCGGCGTTCATAAAAATGAAGGGCAGACCCACAGTGGCGAATGAGGTGCAGAACCCTCCCGGACCCTTTCCTTTGCGGTTTAAGAGGTCAAAGAGCTGGTTATCCCGCATGGTCTGGAAATAACCACCCAGGACAGGATCCAGCTTGTTGAAAATATCCCCCACCCGGGAGATAAATTCCTCTTCTGTTTCGAAAGCCTTGATGGCTGGCAGGCTGAAAGTGGTCTGGTTATTCAACAAATCCCAGGGGCGAACCTTATCGATACCCAGGCGGACTTGATATCTATCATAAACCCTGGTTGCTGCCGGGACGGCCACTTGTTTGATAGCTTCAAGAAATTCCTTGCTGTCTTCTGGTGTGTAATCCAATCTGAGCCGCTGCATCCATCGAAAAGACCGGTAATCCGGGTAACCCGCGTTGGCTGCTAGATCTGCCCGGATATCCATGAACTTCCCCCACATCTGGTCGATCTTTTCACGATCATCCAGCTGGGTCTTGGACATCCGTTCCCAGAGTTTCCTGCGTTCTTCTCTGTCCGGCGTTTGCATTTTTGTTTTTACCTGAGTGAGGGTCAGCTCCTCCCCTTCCCATTCGATCGTCTGTGCTCCCAGAATCTTGCTGTACTGAGTGCTCAGTTTGCTTTCTTCTGTCATTAAGGGCAAATTCTCTTCACAAAATAGATCTGCTTCTGTTCGCATTTTTTTCAGGATCAGGTCCATGCCTGCTGGCACCAGATTACTCGCCAGAAGCTTTTCCTTTAACTTTTGGTCGGCAGATTGTGTTGCCGGATAGATATTTTCCAGAAAATCGTGGTATTTCTTTTCTGCCTCCTCAGCGGTTGTATCCAATTCGGTCGCTAGCGAAAGCCTGGCATATCTTTCATCCACCAATTTTCGAAGGTCAGACCAGTCTGCCATCCAGTGGTCCAGTGTATCTTGGGTCAGTTCAATTTCCTGACGGTATTGATATAAGGGCTCTATGGACTTCCAGTCCAAGGTCATAAACTCTTTAAATGTTGGTGTTCTCATATCTGTCCTCTTTGATCTACCCGTTAATAATATCGGTTTACTGTCCAGCCCAACCTGCGCTGTACCATTTCAAATATTCTTCCAGATGAGTTTTCCAATACTGTTCGTCATGTAAACCTGGATATAAGCGCCATTCATGGGGAAAATCCAAATTCAGCAAGGATTTATGCAGTGCCTGTGCTTCTGCGAGGTTATTATCATCCTGGCCGATATCCATTAATAACCGCGGGGTTTTGGATGCGGGGATGATCTCGACCCAACCGGGCACCCGTTTCAGATCGCCAATGAATAAAGGAGTGCTATGGGCGCCGATAGAGCCAAAAAGACCCCAATGCAACAGACCAAGCCTAACAGCCCAATTACCACCGCGTGACATCCCTCCCACAGCCCGGTAATCCCTGTCATCCAGGGTCTGATAGTGGTTATCCACCCAGGGGATAACCGCTTTTACTAAATGATCTCCAAAAGGATTTTCAGGCAAAACGATCCAGGTGATCTCCCGGGGCATGATGATGATCAAAGGAGGGATCTCTCCCCCGGAGATGAGAATATCAGCCCATTCATCCAGACCCAGATCATCCCACTGCTGATCCGTATCAATAGCACCGTGCAGCAGATACAAAGTTGGATATTTCCGATCAGTCTCTTCACCATAACACGGCGGTGTATATATCCGGCCGGTCAATATTTCATCTTTCCAGGAAATCTCGTAAGAAACTGTTTTTCCTGATGGTTCGGAACAAGGTTCTCTTTGTGTTGGAGCAGCTATAGGGGTGATTGCAGACGCGGTTTTTTCCTGGGGAGCCGGAGTTGCTGAAGGAATGACATTAACAACCTCAGTGATCAAAGATTTTTGAGGTTGGGGGGCTTCTTCTCCAGCGGTTATTTTCCCGCTGCAAGCAGCCAGGATAAGAACAGCCAAGAAGCCTGCGGCCAGAAAATTCTTCAAGTCAGACCTTCTTTTGGGCAGATATTTTGGGTTTTAAAACCGGTTTTGATGAGTCTGCTTTTTCAATTTCCAAATCCTGGATTTCTTCTACGGTTATATCCCTCAGGGGTTCTTCCTCCATCTGGATCTTGCCGCGCAGATAAGCGCCTTCTTCTGTGGTAAACCGGACCGTCTTAACATCTCCCCAGACCTTCCCTGTGCTGCGGATCTCGACCCTGTTGGCCTCAATATTACTTCGCACAGCACCACCGACAATCACTGTATCCGCTTTGATCAGGTCGCTTTCAACCCGTCCTGTCTGGCTTACAATAATTAATCCTTCAAGGTCGATCTTTCCTTCAAATAATCCTTCTATACGGATGCCGCCCTTTCCGGTTATTTCCCCTTTCCAGCTGGTTCCCTCTCCAAGAATGGATGTTACCCGGCTTTGAATTGGCGCGGGGGTCTGATCCTGGGTAGGTTCTTCACGTTTCTTAAACATAAATACTCCAAGGGATGCTCTTATTATCTATTAAGCAGGTGCTGATAATTTACCACAAATCTCCACGGCTTGCTCCGCCAGGGTTCCGGGACTGAGTCCAAACCCACCCGGGGTCCAGTTTTTATCAACGCCGAATCTATATCCTGGCCATTCTCAATGAAAATTGGCGCGCCCTGGGCACAGGCATTAAGACCATTTAACTCCCCATTGATCCCCAGGGCAATGCAGATCTTGCCCGGCCCATCGGTCCAGGCCTTTTCAGGGGTCTTCCCCCTGCGCTGATGGATGACTTTTTTTCCTTCTTCGGGGGCTATTGCTCTGATCAATACTGCTCCCGGAGATCCTTCCGCTTCTGTTACCAGGTTCAACAACCAATACATACCATAGATAAGATAAATATAGACCCGTCCGGGTGGACCGTACATGATCTCAGTCCTGGGAGTTCGTCCTGCCCGGCAGTGGCAAGCCAGGTCCTCTTCCCCCCGGTAGGCTTCAGTTTCCAGAATGATCCCGGAGATTCTCTGGTCCCCTTCCAGGCGCACCAATCGCTTACCGATCAGCTCCCTGGCAATCTGGACTGTGTCGCGGGAGAAGAATGATTCTGTCAGGCGGTTTGACATAGGGATATTTTACAATACAAATAATCTGCTCACCAACCCGTCCCAGGGGAGGTTAATTCAGGGTCCGGGGTTATCAGACGGGGAATTGGGAGACCGGGATGATGAGACGGAGGATCGAAGACCGGGAGGAAATCTGTTCAATCGCTCGATTTGAATCGAGGGTCCATTTCCAGCGTTCGAGCCAGGCCTTCTGTCAGGCTGAATTTCGGTTTGTACCCCAGCAGTTTAAACGCCCGGGAAATATCCGCCCTCATCCTTGATACACCGCCAGTCGCTTTGTGGTTAAAGATTGCTTCAGTATCAGCATCAGTGAGTTCAATGATATTTTTTATTAGGTCAAGAACACTGTGTTCTGTACCGCTGCCGATATTGATTGTCGAACCATCCACTCCCGAAGTAGTACTGGCTTTGATCAGAGCATTGACGACATCATCAACATAGACAAAATCGCGCGTCTGGCTGCCACTGTTGTGAATGATCAAACTTCCACCCTTTACAGCCTGTTTGAGGAAGTTAGGAATTACAGGCGGATGATCTGCTGGCAGGTGCTGGCCAGGGCCGTAGGCATTAAAAATGCGCAGTGTAACGGTCTCGATACCCCATAATTTACCGATCGTTCTCACGTAATATTCAGCTGATAGTTTTGATACCGCATAGGGTGAATCCGGTGAAGTGACCATCAATTCGTGCAGGGGCTGGGCTTTTTGGGCGCCATACACCGCTCCCGAAGAAGTAAACACCACCCGCTTGACACCCACATCACGCATGGCTTCCATGACACTTACAGTGCCCCCTACATTGGTGCTGTTATACTCCCGGGGATATAAAATGGATTCCTGAACCGAAACTTTGGCTGCCAGGTGGTAAACACATTCCACTCCCTGCAGCAGGGTCCATAATTTATGGCGATCAAGCATATCCCCCAATTCGAAAACAACCCCGTCGGGGATGTTCTGCTCTTTTCCAGTTGAGAGATCATCCAGGCCAAGGACTTCATGTCCATTCTCCAGCAACTGCTGCGCCAGGGCTGACCCCAGGAATCCGGCTACTCCGGTAACCAACATTTTCATACTATCTAAACCAATCTGATTTAATAAATCACGGCCAGAGAATTATAGCATGTGGCAGGCAAAGAGAATATAAAATCTCAGAAGTATATAATATTGAATACAGGAAATGATTATTACAGGTTTAATTTAGTACAATAGGTCTTCGTCTTTATTTTCGGTTCTTCCATCAGGATAAGATCTATTGATACAATAACTGGAAACCTTATGCATCCAATTTTATCTCGTACAAGACGTAATCACGGATTAGAACACGCCACACTGAATCTGCTGGCAAAAACCCATCCAGGGCAGCCCTACGCCGGTCATTCTGACGGAGGAGGTTTCTGGATCCTGGGAGATATCCCGACCGAGATTCTTAGCACTACCGTCAGCGTAGCGCTTGGAAGATTAAAAGCCGGGGAGCATCACTTGGCAATTCACAATAACTGCGGCACAAATCTATTGGTGTCCGGGTTTGCCGCCGGCCTGGCTGGAGCGGCCGGCCTGATTGGCGTCGGGAAACGAAAAAGGGATAAATTTGAGCGCATTCCTATGATCACAATGCTCAGCGTTTTCGCCTTGATTGCCACGCGACCTCTGGGGCCACTGGTCCAGGAAAAGGTCACCACCAGCGGCGATCCCGGGAATTTAAAAATCGCGGCCATTTCCAAACACACCCTGAACGGGACAACGGCCCACAGGATAAAAACGCTGGACTGATATGAGTAAAAAATCACCCTCGATCTATCTTTTACACGGAAACGACGAATATGCGATGCGCAGCTTCCTGGAAGAGCGCCTCAAGCCCAAAATGGGCGACGAAACAACCATGGATATCACAACCGTGGACAGCAACTCCACAACCGTTGAGAAGATCCAGACAGAAGCTCAAACAGTACCTTTCCTAACTGAGCGCCGCATGATCGTTCTTCATAATCCCAAACCTATGACCAAAGGGAAAACCAATCAAGAGAAGTTCACAGCTCTGCTTGATTCCATTCCATCCACCACAGCTTTAGTATTAATTGAAGATGAACTGTTGGAAGATAAACACTTTTTGATCAAATGGATCAAAAACAATCCTGACAGGTCCTGGATGCAGATATTCACAATGCCCAGGGGGCCGGAAATGACCCGCTGGATAGTAGATCAAACCAAGGAAATGGGAGGGGCCATTGAAAACCAGGCAGCCCAGCTGCTGGCGAGTTATCTTGACGAAGACCCACGCCTGGCAAAATCCGAGATCGAAAAACTGCTGATCTATGTCGATTTTTCACGTCCTGTGACAGAAACTGATGTCAGGGAACTGGTAGCGGATGTGCGCCAGGGTGATATCTTTGAAATGGTTGATGCCATCGGTTATGGGGACGGCAAAAAATCCATGTTCATGCTGCGCCGGCTGCTGGAAGATAACAAACCGCTCACGCTGTTCGGCATGGTGATCCGGCAGTTCCGGCTGTTGATCCAGGTCAGGGAATTGATGGATGAAGATCCCGGCCAGGACCATTATAAAATTGCCCAAAAAATTGGTTCCCATCCCTATCCAATCAAAAAAATACTGCCGCAGGCAAAATTATTCACACTGCCGCAATTAAAAACAATTTATCATCAGCTTTCAGAGATCGACCAATCCATCAAAACCTTCCAATTGGAGGAAGAGCTGGCCTTAGATTTACTGATCGCATCACTCACACAATAAAAAACTATGAGCCTATTACAATCCATTCCTTCAATATTTCTTGATAACGGACTTGAAATCAAATTAAAAGAAATCCACTCCGCTCCATTAATCAGCAGCTGGGTTTGGTACCGGGTTGGATCCCGGGATGAAATCCCCGGAAAACACGGTATATCCCACTGGGTGGAACATATGCAGTTCAAAGGCACGGAACGGCATTCCCCTGACGACATGGAAAAATCAGTTGCCCGCTCAGGCGGTTTCTGGAACGCCTTCACCTACCTGGACTGGACCACCTACTTTGAGACCATGCCGGCTGACAAGATCGATCTGGCCCTGGATCTGGAAGCCGACCGGATGGTTAATACCACCTATGATGAAAAAGAAGTGGAATCCGAACGCACAGTTGTGATCTCAGAAAGACAGGGGCGGGAAAACAACCCTGACTTCTGGCTTTCCGAAGCCCTTCATTATGCAGCTTTCCGGATCCACTCCTACAACCATGCCATTATTGGAGACCAGGTGGATCTGGAATCCATCCAGAGAGATGATCTCCTGGGCCATTATAAAACCTTCTATTCCCCCAACAACGCAGTGGTTTCTATAGCGGGCGACTTTGACAAGAACCGGATGTTAGACCGGATAACAGAACTCTATCAGGACATTCCGGCGGGAGGCGATCCTCCGCGAGTCAACCGGCCAGAGAAACCCCAACGCGGGGAGCACAGATTCACAGTGGAAGGACCTGGAGATACTGTCCTGGGGGAGGTTGCCTATCACACGCCGCCCGCAAGTGATCCAGATTTCTTCCCGCTATTGATCCTGGACAGTGTTTTGTCCGGACCTCAGGGATTAAATATGTTTGGCGGGGGAGGAATTTCCAATAAAACTTCCCGGCTGTATAAACGAATGGTGGAGGACACCGAAGTAGTTGTTGACATCCACGGCGGTCTTCCGGCCACCATAGATCCCTACCTTTTCAGCCTGAATTTTATTTTACATCCCGATTCGACTACAGATGAAGCTCTCAAGATCCTTGATGGCGAGATCCAGCGCCTGCAGGATACCCCTCCTGAGAAGGAAGAGTTACAAAGGGCAGTCAAACAAACCCAGGCTTTATTTGCCTATGGCGGTGAAAGCATCACCAACCAGGCCTTCTGGATGGGCTTCTCAGAAATGTTTGCCAGTTACGAGTGGGTTATAAAATACCTGGACAATATTGCAGCTGTTACACCAGATGATGTCCAGCGGGTCGCCCAGCAATATTTACAGCCAAAAAACCGCCTGGTGGGAATTTATCGTCCCCACCTGAAGGGAAATAATAACCAATGACCATCAGAGATATGAAACCCAAAAATAATAATTCTCTTCCCGGCCCCGATGATATCACCAGGGTTCAGCTGAAAAACGGGATCACTTTGCTTTTTAGACCCAATCCAAATTCAATGGCAGTCTCTATCGGCGGCTATATCCAGGCCGGCAGCATCTTCGACCCGGTAGAGAAATTAGGGCTGGCTGATTTTACATCCTCGACCTTGATGCGGGGCACCAAAAACCAGAGTTTCCAGGAAATCTATAACTCCCTCGAATCGATCGGAGCCAGCCTGGGAATTGGTTGTGGACCGCATACAGCCGGTTTTGGCGGCAAATCCCTGGCAGATGATCTGCCCATCCTGCTGAAAATGCTGGCCGATGTTGTGATGAACCCGATCTTTCCCAAAGAGGATATCGAACGGGTCCGGTCCCAGTTATTAACAGGCCTTGATCTCAGAGCTCAAGATACCAGCTCAATGGCTATCGCTGGAATTTGACAAGATCGTTTTTCATGACCATGTTTACCAATATCCAAGTGATGGATATACCGAGACTATTGAGGCTATACAACTCCGGGATCTGGCAGATTTCCATCACCAGCATTATGGGCCCAAAGATATGACCCTGGTGGTAGTAGGTCCATTTGATCCCGATTCTGTGATCACTCTGGCAGAAGACCATTTGGGAAACTGGGTCAATAAAGACCAGCGCGAAACCTTGCAGGTCCCTGAAATGCCAGCCCTGGACAAGACCATCAATAAACACCATGTCATTGATGAAAAAAGCCAGACAGACCTGATTGTCGGAACAGTTGGCCCTCCCCGCAGCTGGGAAGGATACTATTCTGCCCTGCTGGGAAACAGTGTATTGGGACAATTTGGCATGATGGGACGGATCGGAGATTCTGTCCGGAATGAGGCCGGCCTGGCCTATTACGCCTACAGTTCCCTCAGCGCCAGTATTGGCCCGGGCCAATGGATGGTGATTGCTGGTGTGGCTCCCGAAAATCGTGACAAAGCCCTTGATCTGATCACAACCGAACTGAAAAAATTTATCGATCAACCTATCACTGAGGAAGAACTGCGAGATGTCCAGTCCAATTACATTGGCAAACTGCCCTTAACACTGGAGTCTAACGCCGGTGTGGCATCTGCTTTGCTGACCATGGAGCAGCATCAGTTGGGATTGGACTACCTGAGGAACTACGAAAAGATGATCCGGGAAATCACCCCGCAGTCGATCCTGGAAGCATCCCGGGCATATCTGGACCCGGAGCGATTAGCCATCACCAGCGCAGGACCAAAATTATGAATATATCCTCCGGCATCGACCTGATCGAGATCAACCGCATAGAAAAAGTTTTAGAACGCCATGGGGTGCACTTCCTGAAGAAGATCTTCAGCACAACCGAATTGGAAAGGCTGGAGAAATTCAAAGACCGGCGGGTAAAGCCCCGGTTGATCGCGGCTGAGGTCGCGGCCCGCTTTGCAGCCAAAGAAGCCTGCTCAAAAGCCCTGGGTACCGGCATCGGTCCTGTTTCCTGGAAAGAGATGGAAGTTCTGAACGAACCTTCGGGGAAACCGTTTTTACGGCTGTCTGGCAAAGCGGCCCAGATCGCCGGTTTCCTGGGGTATACCAGCTGGTCCGTCAGCCTGACCCATGCCAATGAAATGGCAGGGGCGGTGGTTGTCGCAGCCGGGGAGTAAGGGTCCAAGGAGGCCAGATGACAATCACACCAAAGCCGGGCGCCGTTCTCTTTTACCAAGGACATCAAGCGCGTATCCAGGTTCTATGAAGAAGTTCTCCAGCTACCTGTCACTCATTCCGAGTCTGACCACATCGTTCTGGAGTCAGAGGAAGTTCAGTTAGTCATTCACACCCTTCCGGATCACATCGCAAGCGCCATCAGGATATCTGAGGCCGCGGGGGAAAACTAAATTTTGCAATTATTATTCTCAAGAGAGACCCGTAATAAATTTCATAATTAGCCCCAAGGAGAGATCGATGAGTAGACCAAACTTACTGGACGCCATCCGAGTTGTCAGAGAGAATGAAAGATTGGCTTCAGATTCCTATTCAGAAGCTGCCAAAATAATGAACAATCCAATTGGCAAACAGATCTTCGAAGAACTGGCGGCTTTTGAACAATATCATTTCGAACAATTATCCGCCTTAGAGGCATCTCTGGAAAAAACCGGTCAAACGATTGATTATCAAGGGAGAGATTTTCCCACTCCGCCCGTATTTGAAATAATTGCCGCCCAGGAACCCAACCTGAAGAGTGTCATCAAGATCATATCGGAAGCCATGGAACTTGAGAAAGAGGCGGAGCAAACCTATGCCAAACTGGCCCTGCGAGCACAAGACTCCCAGGGTTATGGAATGTTCCGAAGACTATCGTCAGAAGAGAACCAGCACTGGCGGATTCTTCAAGATGCTTATTGGACACTGACAAATCTGGGCACCTGGACCTGGATCAAGCCCTAAAGTTTAATTCAGAATGGGGGCAGGTTTAAAAGTAAACACATAATATCCGATAGGCAGAAAGGGCGACCCAATGGGTCGCCCTTACGTTTTTTCTCCAAGCAATTTTGTCAAGTTAGGGCAGAGCAATTGACTCTTAATCAAGGGTGTAGCTTGTACACCCTGTCCACTGAGTACAATTCTGTCATTTGTGTCTATCCGGGAGGGGGAAAGTAGTCCATAGTTTCCATTGTTTCTATTGTTTCCACCCTATTTGCACCCAAAAATAGAT
The DNA here is from genome assembly GCA_963695575.1 of uncultured Chloroflexia bacterium. Classification (GTDB taxonomy): domain Bacteria; phylum Chloroflexota; class Anaerolineae; order Anaerolineales; family UBA11858; genus B10-G9. The sequence goes on along the minus strand of CAVOGS010000016.1, from coordinate 3,853 downwards.
AAATTTAATGGAATGGCGACTTGATTCATATCAGTTTCTAGGTTTAAATTCTAGCGTCTGACTTCGAATTGTGTGTTGGGGGTGTCCATCCTTTCTCTGGGGAAATTTTATGTCCAAAAACCATCTATAACAAAATCTCCATCGGACGAGCAAAGTATGGGGTTAGGGTTTTCCCTTACAAGAGGAAAACTTAGGGAATATAACTTAGACCCAATTCATGCGGGCAGATTGGATCCGGATCAGCTCACCATGAAAATTTTGGGGATACTGGAACAGGGTTGACAGCTTTCTCCAGCCGCTGATGTACGAGAATATCAGCAGGATCAAGGTCCACAGGAAAATGAAGAAGACCGGGAAGAATACCGGTAAATAAACTGCAATATCGTCCATCCGATCAGCAGCTCCATTCGGCCAGGATTGCTTACTCCAGCCCCTGCAATTTCAAAGTGGGATCTCCGTAGAGAACCTTGGTGGCGACACAGGTCTCTGGCGTCTCGTTCCAGGGTTTAATTAGGGGAAGGTTTATGTGGTGCAGTAGACTCGAGCCTATGCTTTCCCCTGACAACAGCCCGGCGGGTATAACGGCTGAGGGAGGTCCTTCCTCATTGGTGCAGAATTCACCAGATGGAGCGGTATTGCCAACCGCAAACAACACCAGGCTATTAGGGTGGTGTAAGATTTGGGTCAGAATAGCATATTGATTGTCCAAGTTGCCAATCGAGCAGCTGTGGGTGTACAGGAAGGTAGTCTGGATCTGGTTTTCCTCCAGCCAAGGAGGTATGATCAGGCCCAGGGCTCCAACACTGCCGTGGTCAAAGATCAATGTAAAGTCAGCCACACCCTTTCCCAGAGCCTGATATCCGGCGTCCTCGCTTTGACTGTTGACAGGGTTGTCCAGAAAAATCAGCTGCTTTTCTCCTGTTCTGTCAAGCGAGGTCCAATTCAAGTTCCCCTGGGTAGTCAAATCCAGGATCAGTTGGTAATCATCCTTTGTTGATGCATCATAGGCCATAATCATCAGGTAGGTGGGCGGCAGGTCCGTTTCACCTGTCCGGTAGGCGTGGTTTTTCAAAAAATAGCGCTGCAAGGCGTCACGCGTTAGTTCAGGATCTCCCTGATAGGCTGGGATCACACTGATCCAGATCTCCCAATCCGTTTTCCCCTGGTGGAGGTCAAATATAGGTTCCCCGAGGGGAGTTTCCCCGTTGGCAGGTTGATAATCCTCTGTTTTGATAAATTCACCATCCAGGTCCGCATAGTACTGCAGGCTGATGGATTCCTGGATAGTATCGGGTTGATTGGCGTATTTATATAACACCTGCTGATAGGGGTGCGGAAAATCCCCCACGAAGATCAGTCCCGCCAGGCCGAGCTCGGGCTGGTTGAAATACAGATCTGCCAGGTGGATGCGAGAATCTCCTGAGGGGTTTCATACCGATTTGACTCGATTTAACGCCCGGTAGCCTTCCCGGCAAAGGTCCGCGGAGTAAACCTGGAAGGCTTCTTCCAGGGGTTTGAGGTAGACATCTTCTACCAGAAGCAGAACGCTTTGTTGGTAATCCAGACACTGAAACGGTGTTGGGCTGGGAACCGGTGTTGAAGTGGCGGTGGAAGTAGGGGCAGCGGCAGTGGCAGTGGCAGTCCTTTCATCAGGGGACATCCCACAACCTGCGAGAAATAGGGTCAGGAGGGTGGTGGCAATGAGTTTCCTTATGCTCATATATCAAGTGTAACATTTATTGTTTGTGATTTGTTTATTTCAACAGATTATTATGCGCTTGATCTGGTCAGAGATTATCGTTTACTAAAATCTCATATGCAATTCCAGTGCCGGAATTGATTGCTAGGAACTTTGATATTGAATTATTAACCTCTTTTGATGAATTTACATTCGGTGGAACAGGAATAATAGTCCAAGGATTACTTGCATTCTTGTCAATACTCTTTGACTATAAGCGCATACAGCGTATCCAGAAGGCAATTTATCGGCACATGTTCCTTAGTTAGGATTAGCCGGACGCATCAGGTTATAAAATCCGGATAAGACATCAGGGATCTGGGCCGTGAGGGATACCCAACGTCCAACCAAGAAGCTGCCCCTCAAGTTGTTTTCCGGAGAGCATAGTATTTTTTTATGGCCTCACGCGTCCAAGAACGAGTGATGATCAATCTCCTGGCATTTTGTTAGAGGCGATAAGATTTCATCTGATCTCATGTCAGACGCCTAATAATACAACTGACTTGCTGTCAATGGCGAGCCTGTTTCAACTACCTTTTTTCACATTTCAGAGGGTGAATTCCGAGCTTAAAACAAAAAATCCTGGTGTTTTTGGCTTATCTTTCTTTGATCCCCATTTAACTGCACCATAACTGCACCAGGATTAGTATCTTTCTCTAGAAAAAGTATTGGCACTATCCATTTTCTTGACATTTCCCCTCTAAAAAGACACAATCTCCCTGCTTTACCAAGCATGGTCCGCTAGTCCAAAGAGCAGAGCAACTGACTCTTAATCAGGCCTGGGATTTTATTGTGTCCTCAATTTGAAATAGAATCCATCTTGTCAGCGAAATCAGGACAAACCGGGCAATTCTTTCCAGTACATCCATTCATAAACTATTTTCTTGATACTGGCGACATTCATGGTGCCCGCTGCCCAATGTCAACTGGTTGGACCCAGGTAAGAAGTGGCCCAATAATGGGGAAATGTCACTCCTGAATAGTAATATCTACCGGAGCAGCTACACGTTCAGTTGCAGTAAGAAGCAGATTCCATGAGATTTCCAGACTATCGGCTGCTATGACAGGATTTTTCGGAAGGGCCCGAAGCACTTGATCAAGACTGTCGACGATTTGCTGCAAATTTTCTAGATCTTCCTCTGGTGTAATATCCGCTAAACCTTCCAGAGCTAGTTTGGCTGTCTGGACCTCCTCGATTGCAAGTCCAAAGTTGTTTTGTGTCAGCCACAAACGGGTGCGCGTTAGCAGTTCCATCACTCTTATAAGCTGCAGCTGAAACTCGAGTCGTTGTGTGGGAGCTTCCGGTCCTGTCAGGTATTCAACTTCAGCGCCAGTATTCTGGATCTCCTCCTGGAGAGCATCCAATCTCTCAGTTAAGAGCTGAAAATCCTCATTCTCCTGATTTTGCAGCTTAAGCGTGGTTTGTAATTTCCCGATTTCTACTTGTATCTCGGAAAGGATTTCCTTCTGACCAACCTGCTGCCCTTCAATTTCAGCCAAACGATCCCCAATCTCCGAAATCCGGTCTCTGCTATCGGTTTGAGCCTGCAATAACCCATCTTCAAGATCGGCGATCCTTTGAGAATTCATTTGGATAGGCTCAATATAATCCTTATAGAGAACAGGTATACCAAAGTAAGCTGCCGCGCCAAGGGAAATGCCAAGCAATATCAGGAGGAACAGCCGCACAAAGAAACGGATCAATCGGGAGCCTAAAGCACCCTTGTGATCTTGACTCTTTTTCTCAGTTTCTTTCAAATCGCTGCTATTCATCATATAAGTCTCCCTTATGGTCTCGCTGGGTCTTCGGTTTGAGCAGTCACAAATAATCCGCTAAGCAGCTGATCTAATCCCTCAAGGAAGATATCAAAACGGTTGACTCGACTCGCAAGATCCTTGGTTTCCAGTGATAACTCGTCCACGGCTGCTCCCATTGTCTCGACCTCTGTCAGCGCTCCGTTTACTTCTTCCTGCATAGAGACAACCTGGTCTTCGACTGTGGTCATTCGTCCACTGAGTCCCTCAATGCCTCCAAACGTTTACTGGCAGCTTCCAATCGGGACGACTCATTTTCCAGGTCGCTTTGAACTTCGGCAAGTCGTATTTCCAACTGAC
>CAVOGS010000015.1:0-24797 GCA_963695575.1 uncultured Chloroflexia bacterium | reverse complement strand
TACAACCGACGGTGTGAAATACATAATGGAAGATGATTCCTGGCTGTTGATCAGACCGTCTGGCACAGAGCCGGTTTTAAGGGTTTATGCAGAGGGAAGAAGCGAGGAGATGGTTCAGGCATTACTGGGCTACGGTGAGGAAGTTGCTGAAAGCATTACCTGATAGGCCTAACTGGATCCATTAAATCAAACAACCACAGCAAGAAGAGAGAAATTGATGTGGTTGTTTTTATTTAATCAGGTTGACAGGGTATTCAGCCTGCAGTATCAACCGGTTGAGGTTCTTAGTCGACGGCTGAGAATGATGATCACCATCAACACCCCTGCAACGAGAACAAGGCCAGGAACACCGAAATCATCCGCGAATCCCGTATTCGGGAGCGCGGTAGCCGTTGGAATTGCCGTCCCATCCCCTGCTCCGGCTGCCTGTTGTGTCAGCAAGGCGGCCACAGTTTCTGTAGCACCTGGATCTGGTGTGCCATCAGTTGGCACAGGTGTATTTGTAGGTGCCAGCACTGGTGTTGACGTGCTGCTGGGGGTCATGGTGGGAGTATTGGAAGGGGGCAGGGTTGCTGTGAAGGCGGGGGTCATCGTCACCTGTTTGGCAATTGCTGTTAGCTGAGCCTCCTCAGCCACTGCTGTATTGGTTGCGTTAATTTCGGCAACCTGCGTTTGCTGCCCGGTATCGCGTCCAGGTAGAAACAGTAAGGCATAAGCAGCAATCGCCAGCAATGCGATCAGAAGGATGCCTCCCAGAACACCAGCCACGATCATAAAGGTTCGGTTTGAACCCCGGCTGGTTGAGATCGCCTCTTCACTTTCTAAATCTTCGAACTCCAGATCTTCAAAGTCATTCATTCCCATAAGTCTCTCTCCTCAATTTACCCTGTCAGAAAATTCAGTAAATTGTTTTTTCTATCAATCTTTGATAATTTCCATGTTTGAAAGCGGTAGGACAGCCCTCTTGTCGTTGGCAAAACTGATTTCTGCGAGCCGGGTTTCAATGCCGTTAGGCAGAACTTGTTTTCCAGGAATTATTTTATCAATATTCCCGATTTGCGGGGCTTCTGGCCCATTTATAATGATAACCTTTTTACCTGCTTTGAGTGACTCGGTTTCTGCTGGTAAATCTGGTTCAATTGTTGTTGATTGAGAAATGATTCCCTCGGGGAAGTTGCCCTGAAAATGATCGAACTCCTGGGCGTTCAAGGCAATATTCTTGTCTTTATTTTCAATAAGAATCTTTTCAGCTGCCCTGTTCATTGGTGTTTCCCGGAAACCATCAATAACCATAATGGGATAGTCCATTCGTTTCGCCAATGGAATCAGTGCTGACGACATACTGCCCAGGATCAAACCCTTGATGGGTACAATTCTGGCAGCTTCCAGTACTTCTGGTTTCCTGCAAAATCCAGCGCTGATGATGGTACCCCTGAATCCAATATTCAATTGTTCTACCACGAGTTCCTGCAATAGGTCATTGCTGATTGGCTGCACAACGCCGTAAGTGATTTTCCCGTTGCCCCAGACGCCTTGAATGAGTGCTCCTTTGGTTTCGATGATAGCGCCGCGTTCAGGGATGATATTTGTGACTGTTCCTTCCATACCAGCCTGCAGTTCGTATTCTGCAGAGTTGGTCTCAAATAAGACTTTCCCTTCCCCTGCAATCTTTACTACTCCGGGGTGGGGCGCCCTGATCACTCGCTGGAATAATCCAACTGGTCCCGCGATCACATCTCCTTGTACTAACTCTTCATTAGCTTCCCGTTGAAGGAGTTCATCCGCCCGGGCTGGGTTTACATTTAGACCCTGGGCAATATCCATGAGGATGAACTGGGACGCGAAGGGAGCGACCACAATCACATCTGCAGGGGATACTTTTTGCATCCGCCTGACAAGAACATGCCCGGAAACAGGTACAACCCGTTCCCTTTTTATGGTAGTGAGTGGGTGGATATGTTTTACTTTACTAATCATTTTTACCTATCAGGTTTTGGCCTGAAACTCAATCATATTTAAGGAATGTTTTGCGCCAGGTTTCGTTTCTTTTCCTGTTCTTTTCCGGATCCAGTGAAAATTGAAGTGGACGTCCTCGGGCATCAATGATTATGCCCAGGGCGCCGCCAATTGCATTCACTTTTCCAGCTTTTCCTGGACCTCCCATGCCAACATCAAACCTGTGAAGGGGGCGGAGGTGCAGTGATACCTTTTCACCCAGATCCACTGGAAGAACTGACAGGGTTCCATATTTGATGTCTCGGGTAAATGACCTGCCATCTTCCCGGTTGATGTTGACCCTTAGAATCGTTGTTCCAGGTCTGGCAACCCCTAATGGTGCAATAATCGTGCCCAGGTTCATGAAAGTACTGGATTCGATCACCTGAACAGTTAATAAGGGGTTAATCTCAGCCACTGCCCCCAATCCTGGTAATAAACCGTTTTGGTCCAGGGCTAATGTTGTCACACCTGAAGGCTGCAGGCCGTCAAGCAGAACTGATAGGGGCTGAGAGCGTTTGGGAGCCAAGGTCAGGATTCTTCCTGACCCTATGATCGGCTCCATAAATGGCAACAGCGTACCTCCAGCCCCAAGCTGTTTGGGAAGATCAGGAATGGATTGTTCTGCCGCAAATCTTAATGCCTGTTTGGCAACTGCAAACTCGATCTCCAAGTGTTCTATATCGAGAGGAAGTGAATCGGGATAGATCGATTTATTATAAATGTAATCCTGGATCTCCTGATCAGAGAGCTCGATGGGCAACCAGCGTTTGATCAATTCCAGTGAATTCTTCTCGAGTACACCGGCTGAACCAGAGCCAACGCCTAAACGGGGAAATACCCGCAGTGTTTCTTCTCCATTAAAGGCAGCGGCTATGATCGTTGCATCTGAGCCAATATCCACACCCAGTACACCTTTCCCGGGTTCATATTTCTCACTCAGGAATCGGATGACCCTTCCGAACGCTGAGGCTGTTGAAGTGAAAGATCCCTCGGTCCAGGAGATCACTTCCCTGAGCCCGCCAGTTTGCTTCTTCCGGACTTCCTTGTATATTTCGTTGATCTCTTTCTGCGCCGGATGGATATTCGCTTTGCCAAGTACGGGTTGGATGTTAGGGGCAATTCTTAATTTGCTGATCTTTTCCAACCCAGATCTTACTTCCTGCTGTAAATCCTCATTACCAGTGAATAGGATATGGGGCCGCTGGCTTTCGTCAAGCAAATAACTGGACAAACCGATGCTCTCAAGTATGCTGAGAAGCGAATGTGATGCTCCTTGATTAGTTCCACCAGTGATAATGATCAAATCGGGTCGTTTTCTGGTTAGAAGGTTTATCCGATCGGAGGATGTCCGGCGATCATTTAATGAGATCTCGGAGATAATATCGGCATAGGTGGTTTGAGCCAACTGTCGGGCATTTAGAAGGGAAACAGTATCCAGGAGACCCACTGTGACAACAGTGATCGGTTTCCCGACAGACATGGTTGCGACCATGATGTCTGCTCCCTGATTATCCGAGGTGCTCGGGATGATCACACCATCTTTTTCGCTTAATAAGTTCCGACCGGTAATAAATTGGAGTTGCTCAAGGGACCGCCATATACCCTCGGTAACGTCAAAATGAGGTGCTCCGGCGGTTGTCTTGGCTGACCCAACTGCAATAAAACGGTATTTTCCGCTCACAACGTCGAAAAATAGCGATCGGGTTATGGTGCTTCCGATATCAACTGCTATGACTGATTTTACTGCAACGGTAGTTGTATCCATGACACCTAAAATGATGAGAATATTTGGAAACCGATCGTATTGAGGAAATCCCAAAATGAGGACAGCCTCTCTACAAGGGCGGCCAGGGCTGACAGGAACACGCCGGCATATAAGGCACCAAAAGTGATTGCCAGAAAGACTTTTCCGACTTTGCTGATATGTTCGATAATTGGCAGTCGTTCATTCGACTGCCCTGGAATATCCTGGGTTCCGAAATGGAAATAGATCAAGGTTGTCACCGTTCCCAGAACAATGATGATTCCATTAATAGCTTGATCCCAGACACTGGAAGTGATGGCATAAGCCGATGGATCTACGCTGTTGATTGTACCCAGAATTTGGGGGAATAGTGTGCCAGTGATTGCTCCGCCAATGGCTGCTGCAGCGCCGATCCCAACCAGGATGGCAACAGACCAGTTACCCAACTTGCGGAGCGGGGTAACTTTGAAAAACAAAAACAAGCTGGGTATAAAGAGAAGAATGGATAATAAACGCTCACCCCGTGAACCCTGAATGAGGGGGACGATCAGGCGCGGGATCAGCACGTTGTTAACAGTAACGATCGCCACGTACGCGGCGGCGACGCCAATGAAAATATGGATCGCCAAACGGAAAAAGGGATTATCTCCAAGTAGATAACTGAAGACCAGGATCGTCAATAAAAACCCCAGGGATAATCCGATGAAATCCATCATATTAGCCATGTTCACTTACCATCCCCTGAACTTCTGGCTCTATGGCGGGAGAAGAGAGACATGACACCATTCGCCAATCCGCCAATAAAGATCGTTCCAACAGTGATGATGATGCCCATATTAAACGGCAGCCAGGCTTTACTGGCCAGGTTCGGCTTGCCGAGCAGTTGTTCATAATTCATGCTGTCAATAATACCGGAGACATACCCCTTAAGCAGCTGAGGTGAAGCCCGGAAATAAGGCTGGATCAGTGGTTCCACCTGGGCGCTGACAACCATCGTCAATGGTGTGTTTTCCAGGATCGTGCCTACCTGCTCAATCCAGGTCTTCGCTGTATCTGGATCATCCGTAATTACCAGGATCATAGCAAAATCGTTGATCGTGTCGACTTTCAAGAGAGGCGGTGATCCCCAGGCATTACTGCCATCAAAAGCCAGAGGAATGATCTGCTTGGGTGCAATGACAAAACTCAACAAACCGGCCGATTCTCCGGGCAGATATCCCAGATTGATGTATTGCTGGGTATGGATGTAATTATGTTCTTCCTGCGTGGTGGTCAGGAAATGTTCGGCGAGAGCTGGTCCGGTAGGACTTGTTGAGATAAAGGACAGATACGTGCCCTGTTTCATCAGGTGATCGACAACACCGGCTGCTGCGGTGTGTAGTTCTCCTGATGCCGCGGGTTGATAATCATGGGCGATCAAGACAGATTGCCCATTGCGCAGAGCCTCGATCTGATCATACAAGGCCCCGTACCCCGTGTTTCGAACTTGGGCTGGCGTGGGAGGGTCTGCGACAATTATTCCACCAAAAACCACAGTTGCAGCTGTGGTTACTAACATAATAATGGCAATTAACCAGCGTAAGACCCGCTGAGTAGCTACTGGTGCAGGTTTTAATATGGTTTTGGTTTTATTCTCATCGCCAATGAGCTTTTTCAGCACATTGACATAGTCCTGCTGGGATTTAGTAGCAATGAGATCAAGAGGTTTCCGGGGCACTTGATCGGGATCTATGGCAACTTCTGCTTCAGCAGGTAGTACGCTGGGAATGCCAGCCAGTGGGCCATAATTCTCTATATAATCTTCATCTTCGGAGAGTCCGGTAGCATCAGTTGATTCCACAACCGGCCGCATTGCTTCTACCCAGCCCGGCAGCTCACCCTGGGATAATTCATCTTCAAAACCTTCAAAAGTAGAACTTGTTGATGCAGAAGTCAACCATCCTGGCAGCTCATCACTGAAAAGGTCATCAAAGAATTCTTCTTCTTCGACCTGGAATGGGTCAATGATCTCTTCTGTCTTGCCCTCGTCCCCCGCTAAGAATTGCAGATCTTCAGGGGCTTTTTCCTGCTTTCTTTTTTCCTCAGCCCACGATGGGAATTTGATCTGTTGGGAATCACTCAGGCCTGTGGCTGGTTCGTCATCACCTCCATCATCCTCTTCTTCTTTGGGAGGGAGTTTGTCAGTGATGCCCCTTACTATCGCGGGTTTGTATTCCTCGTTTGAAAGGTCTTTTCTCCGTAAAAACTCATTCAAGGATTCGTCATTTTCATCCATCTTGAGCCAGGCAGGTAGATCACCGGCAGGTTCGGCTTCATTGGAATCGGGTTGCGCCATGATGGGAGGTTTTACCTCTTCAGGTGGTGCTTCCGCGGGTTTTTCAGAGACAGAGAGCCAATCTGGAAAAGATGAGTCCTCGTCCACTATTTCGCTGCTTTTATTTAACCTTTTGATCTTATCCAGCCAATCTGTCTGGGGTTTAGAGGGTTTGAGCTGGGCGGCCTCTTCCGCTCGTGCCGCTTCTCGAGTTGCAGGATCCTGTAGCATATCCAGCCATTCAGAATCATCGCTAAAGCCGGGAGAACCAAAATCAGGGATTGGATCATCCCCATCATCGCCCATGTCGGGGCTAAACCCTATTGAGGCTGGCGCACTTTCTGGATCAGGAGTTAAAAAATCCCATTCCCCAGATGGTGCAACGCTGGATCCATCCGTTTTGGAAATCCCTTCTTCTCCATCCAGTGGATTTAGAAAATCAAAGTTGTCGGCCGGATCTTCGGCAGGTGGTTCAACCTGGGGAGGCTTTTCCTCGGTGGCGGGGCTGGACAGGAAATCCCATTGATCTTTAGGTTCCGGGGCAGGTTTATCTTCCAGCGATGGTTCTTCTGAATCGGATGGTGAAGTGAGGAAGTCCCAGGCATCGTCAGATTGCGGAGAAGGCTCTTCCTTTTGAGAGATACTTTTTTCTTCTGTAGGCTCGGAGAAGATCTCCCAATTATCTACAGGTTCTTCAGCAGAAGATTCGGCCAGAAAATCCCTCCCCCCGTGGGTTCTTCAGCAGGCGCACTTTCCTCGCTAGAAAGTTTGGACAGATAATCCCACTCTCCTGCGGGTTCTTCAGCAGGTGTACTTTCGTTGGCAGAGGGTTCGGACAGATAACCCCATTCTCCTCCCGGTTTATCAGACGGCTTATCTTCCCCCAATAACTCTTCTCTTGCAGAAGGTTCCAGGAATGGATCAAAGGCAGAAGGACTCAATTCCTCTTTTTCTTGTTTGGGGAGTGTAAACGTGTCATCATCGTCAAAAAAATCATCCAATCGAGATGAGGCATCTGACTCTTCCAGCGGTAGTGGATCAGTTTCAGCCGGAGACTCTACAGGGGCGGGAATCAAATCATCCAGCCTGGAGTCATCGTTTGTTGGAGATGTTGGTTGGTCTGGTTCAGCTGGCGTATCTGGTAGAGGTTCATCAGGAGCAAATAAACTGTCCAGCCGGGATGCTTCATCCATAGATTCCAGTGGCTGAACTGGGGCAGCCTCATCTTTTTCGTCAAAAAGACCATCCCGTAGGGAAGGGCTACCAGGAGGAAGGGGATCCACACTGAACAGGGGAGCACCACAATAATCACAAAAATTGTGATCATCGACATTTGGTCTTCCGCAAGTTGGGCACTGGATCTCAGTCATTATTACTCACCGTAAGGTCGATCGGTTCCAATCAATATCCGGATCCCTGTCGTAATTGTGCCCAGGGCAATTCCCAGCAGCAGCCCGCGGGCTCCTCCCAGGGCCGGGACACGCAAGATCCAAACCCGAATCATATGAAGGAATGGAAGGGTAGCCGGAGGAATTGAAAATGATCCAAGCAGGACTAATAGAATTACAAAAAAGAAGATAATTGAAAACAGGTCCATCCTCTTGCGCAGGATGCTGGCAGCAGCATAAATCAGGCTGACTGTTGTTACAGCTAGCAGGCTGGTTTCAATTGGCAGTTGGATATACGTGAATATCCAACTGGTCATCTGAAAATTTGGTTTACCGACCATATAGGTCTGGACCATGTCAATGATGCCGACAATCAGGGTTGCCAATAGTGCAATCACCAGGATCAAGCTATAGCCAGAATTCTCACTATCAGCCCCCAGCTTTTTGATATGGACGGTGATTAAATTGATAATACCGACCAGCAGTGCAACTGCAGACAAGACCAGACCGGTCCTTAATAGAATAAAGCGGATGTTTGTGAAAGAGGGAATGAAATATCCAGCAAGGACGATGATTCCGACCCCTATCGCAACGGCCATAGAGACAGGAGATTTCAAGTTGATTTTCACGTTGAACCTGCCAGGATACTCTCAAAGAAGGTATTAATTCCGAGGATATTCAGCAGCACGCTAGCCAGGATGATAAAAATTATGATCCAGCGCACAACGTCCTGGGCTGAAATGCTTGCCTCGTGGATATTACCAGCGCCCAGGTAGGCCCCGCCAGCAAACAACTCTTCACCGATCAGGGGATCTGATGCACTGGCATAGATCACAGCCTGAGCTGGGAGTTGTGCGGTGCCGGCGATGGTCGGGCTGCTTTGCCGTTCACCAGCCGTTGTCAGCCAGGTGATCTCGTTGCCAAACCATCCGGTGTGGATATTAGCGGAGACATTGTCGTCCCGGATCGTGCTTAGAGTCCCAGCTGCGTAAGAGAACGGGGTGATGCCGATTAATTCACCGGAAGGATTTCTGACATGATCGGATACACTGATTGCTTTTGAACAGCCCTGGATCGTATCCTGGGCCAAGATTGAGATTACAGCATTCCCTGTTGAGGCAACGGGGGGATGATCGCAGACCGAGGATTTTTCAATGACCTGTTTTAAAATGCTCAGGCCTGCGAAAGCAGCGGCAGATTCTGGGCCGGTAATGCCACCTCTGCCGAGTGAAATATGCAGTTGAGTTCCATCCTCAACCGCTATGTTTATTTCCTGCTTGATTCTGTCGTAGGCAGGAATCGGGCGGATATTTGTTGTCTTTTTTTCTTTATTGATGAACGTGAAAAAGCCCATCAATCCGACGAAAAGTACAATAACAACTATTCCTGTGAAGCCAGTAGCAGACACAGACATTCCCTCCAACTAGGCTGTTGGTTCGTAATTTCTGAGTGCCTCGATAAATAACGCTGTTTCGGATGGATCCTCTAAAATCTTGGCAAAATCCTGGGATTGATCTTTTGAGATAAAGGGAGATAAAACTGGTTGGCTGAGATATACCAGCTGTGCGCCAAGCAGATTCATTGGCCCCAGGGCTTCCAGGAAGGTTGCAGTGAGGTTTTGGAGCCGTAAATTATACAGCGTTTTAATCCATTTTTCCCTGTTTTTTTGAATTTTCATAGCTCAGAATTAGTATAGCATAGTTTCAATTTTCAAGTATGAGGGACGGCAGATGCAGGATATGACTAATGATATCCCAATGGGATTATTTCTCATACTGTACTTGGCCGCTATAAATGGCATAATCTATAATACAGACTCGTGTATTGGGTTCAATGAGTGGGAGGGTTTATGCAGCCAGATTTAACTGAACAGATCTTGGAATTAGTGCGTTTAACAGCCACGGATCTACCGCCGGATGTTGAAAATAATCTTCGCAGGTCACGAGATCAGGAAGAAGAAGGTTCTGCAGCCCAGGGCGCATTGGATACGATCCTGGAAAATGTAAAAATGGCCCGGGAAAATTCCACTCCCATATGTCAGGACACTGGAACACCCTTGTTTTTTGTGAGTTATCCAGAAGGCTGGAGTACAAGAAAATTGACCCGCCAGATCAAGGAAGCAGTGATCCAGGCCACCAAAAAGACATACCTTAGGCCCAATTCTGTTAATACCCTGACCGGTAAAAACACCGGCGACAACAGTGGTGACGAGCACTATCCATCGATCCACTTTGAGGAAGTTGATGGCGATCGATTGGTGATCGATCTTATGCTGAAGGGTGGGGGATGCGAAAATGTGAGTACCCAGTATAAATTACCGGATGCTTCCTTGAATGCAGGCAGGGATCTTGACGGTGTCCGTAAAGTAACGCTGGATGCCGTGGTCAAAGCGCAGGGCAAGGGATGCGCTCCTGGGGCTCTGGGTATTGCCATCGGCGGAGACCGCGGTTCATCCTATGTTGCGTCCAAAGAAGTATTGAAGAGACAGTTGGATGATTCCAATCCAGATCCTGAACTGGCTGAATTGGAAGTTAATATCACAAACCAGGCCAACCAGCTCGATATCGGCCCCATGGGCTTTCACGGGAAAACCACTGTGCTGGGAACTAAGATCAAGAACCTTCACCGCCTCCCGGCTAGTTATTTTGTTTCGATCTCCTATATGTGCTGGGCTTACCGGCGCAGAAAGATGGTCTTCGAGAATGGGACAGCCAGTTATCAGTGAGATTCAACTTACATCCATAAAAAGGGCAGCTCGCAGAGCTGCCTTTTTTTATGGGACTAAGCCCATAGTAAGGACTCTGTCCCTTGTTGGCACCGTATCCGCTCAACCCACGGGGGGTTTAATGTAGATATACTGCATTTATCACTTTCTAAGGAGTTTTTATGTTTGCCTCCCCCCATCAAGATTTATCACCCGCCCGCCGCCGCTGGCTTTGGTATCTGTACGATGTGGGAAATTCGGCCTATGCGGCTGTTGTGATCCTGGCGATTTACGCTGCTTATTTCAAGGGGCACGTTGTTGGCGGCGCTGAGGGCTCCCGATTGTGGGGAATCTCAGTGGGTATAGCTATGTTGGTGGTTGCGGTGATCTCTCCTTTCCTTGGGGTGATTGCAGATTATACTGGACAAAAAAAACGCATGTTAATATATTTCACTGTTCTTTCAGTGACTTCCACTGCCTTCTTATATTTTGTTCAAAAAGGTGACATCCTGCTTGGCATGGTCCTCTTTATTCTGGCGGAGATTGGCTACCGGGGCGGGCAGGTATTTTATAATTCCCTGCTGCCGGAAGTGGCAGATCAAGAAGAGATCGGCCGGGTTTCAGGCAATGGCTGGGCGATAGGACTGATGGGCGGTATTGTCTGTTTGCTGGTGGTGCTGGCCCTGGTGACTCTGAATGAGGGCACTTGGATCGTGCGTTTTTCTTTGGTGATCACAGCGATTTATTTTGCCATCTTCGCGGCACCTTTGTTCATCTGGTTCCGGGAAAAAGGTGAGAATAAAAAACTCCAACCGGGAGAGAATATATTCTCAATCGCGATTAAGCGGTTGGGAGAGACTTTTCAGAACGTCAAGAATCACAGGGAATTCTTAAAATATATCCTGGCCTTCCTGATCTATAATGACGGGATCTTGATGGCAATTAACTTTGCGGCGATATTCGGGGCAGTGATGTTTGGGTTGGATCAGCAGCAGATCATCCTGTTCATGATCCTGATTCAATTCACAAGTGTGATCGGGGCTTATATCTCTGGATGGATGGCTGACAAGTGGAGCGGAAAGGCATCCCTGATCATATTTTTATTGATGATGATCGGTTCAGTGGTGGGTTTATTTGTTGTTGAATCCGTGGCTGGTTTTTATGTTGTTGGTGGAATTGCTGGCCTGGCTTTATCTTCCGTGCAGGCGGTGAGCCGCGCTATGGTTGGCGCACTGGCACCTCCCGGACGCAGTGCTGAATTTTACGGTTTTTTTGCCGTGGCAGGAAGGACGTCGTCTTTCATTGGGCCAACGATTTACGGACTTGTGGCAGCCGAAGCTGCCATCTTCTTCGAGGCGCAGGGTGATGGGGCTTCGTTTTTATGGTTTAAATTCCTGGAAGGGGGTGGACCCTTTGCAGAACAGTTGGGACAGCGGGTGGCGATAATTCCTGTGATCTTGTTCCTGATTGTGGGAACGGTCCTGCTGTTAGGAGTCAATGAAAATAAGGCCCGAAAGATGGCTGGTGAAAAGGTTTCAGCCCAGGATTAAGTGACTTTCAGTTGTTCCTTGGAATAATTTTGATAAAGACCATCCTCGACGATGGTCTTTAGTCTATTAAGGGCCCGGTGAATATCCGTAAAACTTGTATACAGGGGAGCAATACCAAGACGGATATTATCTGGAGCGCGGAAATCAGGGATGACTTTCAGAGTGGTATCCCCGGGTTGGGGATCAATTAACGCTCGACAGATCCGGTAAGCTTCTGGATGTCTGAGTGATACATGGGATCCGCGCCGGGAGGAATCCAGGGGGGATCCTACTTTAAAATTCAGGGGGAGCAGTAATTCCTGGGCTAGATAGATCAAGTAGTCGGTTTGTAAGATGCTCTTTTCCCTGAGCCGATCCATACCCGCCTCAAGCAAGATTTCCAGGGCGGGTTCAATGCCGGCCATTGAGAGAATAGGGGGTGTGCTGATCTGAAAACGGGAAATCCCGTCAGTTGGCACAAAATCCAGGTTAAAAGCAAAGGGAGCCTGATCAGCGAACCAGCCCCAGATGGGAGGGAATAGTTCGTTCTGAAGATCCTTTCGGACATACAGGAAGGCCGGTGAACCAGGGCCGCCATTTAAATATTTATAGGTGCAGCCAACAGCCAGATCCACATTCCATTTATTAAGTTCAAGCGGCACAGCGCCAACCGAATGGGACAGGTCCCACATCGCCAGGGCTCCTCTTTGGTGTGCCAGATCGGTGACAGCCTGAATATCGTACATAAAAGCGCTCTTAAAAGCTACCTGGGTGAGGGCAACCAGGGCAGTATCTTCTGTGATGGCTTTGTTAATGTTGTCATCTGAGATGGAAATGGAATCAGTAGACTGGATCAGATTCAGATGATGTTTCCCGCCCAAAATATCTATCACCCCCTGGAAAACATACAGGTCAGTGGGGAAATTGAACTCATCACTTACCAGGACATTTTTCCCCTCCTGGAATTTCAGGGCCGCAGCTGCCAGTTTAAAGAGATTGACCGAGGTAGAATCGCAAACCACAACTTCGTCAGGCTGGGCGCCGATTAATTGGGCGATCCTGGCGCCGAGCCGGGTAGGCATCTCAAACCAGCTTTCATTCCATCCCTTGATCAGCCCTTTTCCCCATTGTTCTTCGATCAGATCCTGAAGGTGAGGAACCGTGTCTTTGGGTAACCTTCCCAGAGAATTGCCGTCCAAATAGATCAAGTCGGGATCGCTTATAACAAAACGTTCCCTGAAATCGATCAGCTGATCCTGTTTATCAAGCTGCACGGCATAAGATTCTTGAGTAGATTTTTTCATTGACAAATCCTTCCTTCCGGGAGACGGGATTGTTATTTAGCCTTCTTTAATCTGCGAAATGGGAATAAGTGTTATCTGCCAGTCGCTGTTTGCCTTCTTCTAATAAATCATCAGGAATTACTTTAAAAGTTTCGCCAGCGTCAGGGTCTTGAGGTATACGGGGAGCATCGCCATTTGAGATGGCAGATACCGCTTCAGCCATCAATTCGCCTGACAGGATGGCAATACGATAGTTAAGGCTTTCGTACGTGTCGTGGCGGTAAACAGGCAACTGCCTGGAGATAATAATATCGCCCGTATCAATCCCAGGAACTACATAATGAGCGGTTGCACCCTGCGCCATATCCTTATATAAAGCCCATCCTACTGACGCTGATCCGCGCAGCCAGGGAAGTAAGCCCGGGTGGGCGTTGACTGTTGCCTGGCGCGGAACCTCAAGGATTTTGGGTTTTATGATCCTTGTGCCGCCCAATACCAGCAGGTCAGGTTTATCGGCTTCGAGCAGTTCCAGGCAGGAGTCATCATTATGATTGGGAACAGAATAGACCGGTATTTTTCTGCCGGAGATCAATTGTGTCATGCGTGGCGGTACTGGCTGCCCCGCCATGCGGTTCAGGAATTTCTCTCGTTCTTCATCGCCCACACTGGAAACTTCCTGGATGATTACGCTCGGTACCAGATCATTATCCAACAGGATTCGCAGCATCTCCCGTCCATAGGGGTGTTCTTCTAATACAAGAAAAGCAAAGTTAAGGGACATGGTGTTATACCTCTCTACTCTTAAGAAAATCTTGTGTTACGGGTCAACATTCTATAGATACAGCTCAGACTATTTTTTTGAAATGCCTTTTTCCAACCTGGAGTACACCCGTCCCGGGAAAACCTGCGTGAGGATCTTCCAGTTTTTGGTCATCAAGGCGGACAGCTCCCTGTTGTAGTAGTCGCCTGGCCTGGCTGCGGCTCTCAACCATTTCGGCTGCTTCTAAAACGTCAAGCACTGTCTGACCTTTTTCCAGTTTATACTCGTCCATCTCTTCCGGCTGACCCTGTTCCTGAAAGACCCGTACGAACTCAGCTTCCGCTTTTCCTGCTTCGTCCTCGCCGTGATATATGGTGACGATTTCCCGGGCCAGTTTCATCTTGGCGTCTTTGGGATGGATCTTTCCGCTGCTGTAATCGGCCTCAAAACTATTGATCTCTTCCGGTGTCCAGCGCGTGATCAGGCGGCAGAAGATCCCCATAGCCTCGTCAGGGATGCTCATCATTTTTCCGTACATATCTTTTGGATCGCCGGCAATAGGTATGTCGTTACCAAGAGATTTGCTCATCCGGATCTCACCGTCCGTGCCGGGCAGGATCGACATGGTGATGCCGATATTGGGCTTTTTGCCCAGGGCGGTCATTAATTTCCTGGCGGCAGTGACAATGTTGAATAGCTGGTCGGTACCACCAACCTGCACATCGGCGTCCAGCATATAGGCATCGTACCCCTGCATCCAGGCATAGAAAAATTCATGCAGGTAGACGGGATCGTTATTATTGTATCGTTTAGCGAAATTATCCCGGGTCAAGAATTGTTGAACGGTGAAGTTGGAGCTGATGCGGATAACATCTTCGAAGGTAAGTTTGGAAAGCCATTTAGAGTTGTAATCGATAATGGTTTTCTCCCGGTCGAGGATCTTAAACGCCTGCTCCGAGTAAGTGTTGGCGTTTTCCTTTACTTGTTTGGAAGTTAAACGGGGCCGCAGTTTATCCTTATCTGAAGGATCCCCTACCAGGGAGGTAAAATCACCGATCAGGAAAGTAACCTCATGACCTAATTCCTGGAATTGGCTCAGTTTTCGCATCGTGACAGTATGTCCCAAATGCAGATCCGGGGCGGTGGGATCATAACCGCAGTATACTTTCAGGGGGCGATTTTCCTTTTCCGCGACTAACAGGCGTTCTTTGAGTTCGCCAGCCATGGCCTGTTTTACCTGATCATCACCGTAATCAGCGCCTTGCATCAGGTAGGCTACTTGTTCATCTATAGACATCTTCTTCTTAACCATCTGTTTCTCCCGATTCTTGGCTGGTGTTTACATAATAACACGCCCCCGTTTGGGAGGGCGTGTAGGGAAGCACTGATCAGACTATCCGGGTCAGCGCTTCTAGTGTCGGTAATAATACAGTTCCTGAAAAAGGATGTTTTTCTGGGTCATGGGGGTATTATAACAAATTTTATCAGGAAGCGACTTCCTTCAAGGAACCCGCTTCCTGACTGACTTTAGAGCTACTTTTTAACTTCCAGTCCAATCGTTGTTTCTTCACCCTCGAAATTGGCAGTCCCGCTAAAGGTGCCTGTTGCCGGATCTCCTTCATCCATCTCCAAAGCCAAGGTTTCTTCCATGATGTAATCGCGGTGAGTGTTGACAGCGCTCTGCAGAGCAGGGGTTGCTTTGTAGATCACCCTGATTCGATCGGCGATATCAAAATCAGCTTGTTTGCGGAAATCCTGGATGCGCCGGACCATTTCCCGAGCCAGGCCTTCTTCCTTGAGAGTGTCGCTGATCTCGGTTTCGATCGCAACCGTCAACAGTTTGCTGTCTACCGTGGCCAGGCCTTCTGCGGCCACAGTCTGAACAATCACTTCGTCTGCTTCGAGCGAGATGTCTTCAGTACCTGATTTTAAAAGAATCGGGCTGCCTTGATTTGCCATCGCAGCTACCTGATTGGGATCAAGTTTTGCCAGCGCAGCAGAGATTTTGGGAAAATCCGCGCCATATTTGGGCCCCAGGATTTTGTTATTGGGCAGTACCATGTATCCCAGCAGGGATTCAACGTCCTGAACAAAAACCAGATCCTTGACATTTAACTCATCTTTGACGATTTCGATCAATTCCTCATCCAATTCAGCCCGGCCCTCTTTGACGTAGACCATCACCTGAGAAAGCGGCTGTCTGACCTTAATGCCAGCATTGCTGCGGGCGCTCAGACCCTGGCTGGCGGTTTCCCGGGCCAACTTCATCTGGTCGATCAATTTTAGATCAATAGCCTCCGGGTCGGTTTCAGGCCAGAGCGTATGATGTATGCTTTCCCTGGCGTTCGGATATACGGAACGGACCAGATTCTGGTAAATCTCTTCGGTCACAAAAGGAATGATCGGCGCCAGGCTGCGGCTCATTTTAACCAGCACATGCCAGAGAGTGGCATAGGCAGTGTTTTTGTCATGGTCAGTTTCGGTTTTCCAGTAGCGCCTGCGCGAGCGGCGAACATACCAGTTGCTCAGATCATCCAGCATGGATTCAAAGGCCAGGGTGGCGTTATAAGCATTGGAATTTTCAAAATCCTTGTTTACCTGCTCAACTGTCTGGTTAAGCCGGCCCAGGATCCAGCGATCCAGGGAGTTGTCGGATTTTGGCGTGGGACCTTCGGGTGTGTCCAGATCAAATCCCTTTTTATCAGGAGCCCAGCCGTCGATCTCTGCATAGGTTGTAAAGAAGGAATAAACGTTCCAGAAGGGGATCAGGAACCGCCGCCGTGTTTCCTCGGCCCGGTGATATCCAAAGACCAGGTTATTTTCCGGTTTGTGGGCGCAGTATAACCAGCGCATTACGTCCACACCCATTTTATCCGCGGCTTCGTTAAATTCGATCGAGTTGCCCGCAGACTTGTGCATCTCTCGCCCGTCCTCAGCCACCAGGCTGGCATAGCTGAAGTTCTCCAGAAATGGAGGTGAACTATCCAGAACCGTTCCCATTGCCAGCAAGCTGTAGAACCAGTTCCGGAACTGCCCCGGGAACGATTCGCTGATCCAGTGGGCCGGATACCATTTTTTCCAGAATTCGTTATCAACCCGGTAGTCTAATGTAGAAAACGGAACAATGCCGGCATCCAACCAGGGATTGCCAACATCAGGGACGCGGGTCATCCTACCGCCGCATTTATCGCAGGCCAGCACAACTTCGTCAATGTAGGGCCGATGTGGGGTATGCCCTTTCAACGCTTCATAACCCTCAATTGCCCTTTCTTCCAGTTCATCATCATCTCCAACAACGTGGAAATGGTCGCATTCATCACAGGTCCAGATCGGTAAAGCAAGACCCCAGTAGCGTTTTTTGGAGATCATCCAATCATGCATATTACGGAGCCAGTCCAGCTCCCGGGCATGGCCAAAATCAGGGATCCAGCGGATCTGGTCTACCACATCCATGATCTGGTAGCGCAGGCTGGCATCTTTTTCGGCTTTTGTAAGTTCTTCCCGGGGTTTATCGTAACTTTCACCCATGCTGATAAACCATTCGTCCACTAAACGGAAGACCAGCTCTGTTTTACAGCGCCAGCAGGTGGGATAGCGGTGAGTGTATGGTTCCACATGATAAAGAACCCCTTTCTTTTCCAGGTCCTCGAAGATGTCTTCTGCGACATCAGATACATGTTTGTCGGTCAGCCAGCCAAAACCAGCGATGAAATATCCCTCTTCAGTGAGTGGGGCAATTCTGGGCAGGGCGGTCTCAAAAGATAGCTGAAAGTCCTCTGCACCGCAGCCGGGAGCAATATGCACAATGCCGGTGCCTTCTTCTTCTCCGACTTCATCCCACAGGATGACTTGATGAGCTTCCACGGCGCTCTGGGTGATATCATCCCGGAGTTCCTTGATCTCTGTCACGCCGCCTTTGATCTGGGATGATGGCAGATCATCAAATGGACCGTCATAGGTCCAGCCAGCCATCTCGGCCCCTTTAATTTCCCCCACTACTTTATATTCTCCCCGCAGCATGCCCAGGGTGCCTTTGGAAAGGTAAACCACGTGCTGTTGGTCTTCATTGGGAGCCGGGAGTGAAATTTGAACTTTTGAATAGACCAATTCCGGACCGACTGCAGCGGCCACATTGCTGGTCAGGGTCCAGGGGGTTGTGGTCCAGATCAAGAGCGATTCCCCGGGTCGTTCCCGAAGCGGGAAACGCAGGGTGACTGAGCGGTGAGTCAGCTCGGCATACCCGTCAGTTACGATCTCGTGTTGGCTGATAGCTGTGGCGCAGCGGGGGCACCAGGGCATAACATCCGCGCCGCGGTACAGCCAGCCTTTCTCCCAGGTTTTCTTGAGGAATTTCCAGATCATGTAGTTGTTTTCATTAGAGAAGGTGAAATACGAACCACCTAATTCCTGGAGACCTAAACGCCCAACAACTTGTTCCACAGTATCGGTTACAGGTCCTTTGGGTCCGGGCAGGGTGATCTCTTGCAGCGGGTCGTCAACCAGTTTTTTTGCCAGATCACGCAAGGTGTCAGGTTTATTCCAATCCATCCAATAACCCAGGCGGATGGATTGTTCGGTTTGGACCGCAGCGTACTGCAGTACCCGGGCTTTGCACTCCCGGACGAATTTGGCCAGACCGTAGCTTTCGATATCTTTTTTGGATTTAAAACCCTTTTCTTTTTCGACTTCCACCTCAACCCATAATCCCTGGCAATCAAAGCCGTTCTGGTAGCGGAGTTCATGGCCTTTCATAGTCCAGAAACGATTGAAGAGGTCTTTGTAGGTTCGGCCCCAGCCGTGATGAACGCCCATAGGGTTGTTGGCGGTGATGGGCCCATCGATAAAGGACCAGGGCGGCTGGCCTTTATGGAGCTCCCGCTGAGTCTGAAAGGCATCGGTCTCCTCCCAGAATTTAAGGGTCTGATGCTCCTGTTTTATAAAATCAACTTCGTTTGGCGCTTTATTGATGGCCATCCTGCCTCCTGAATAAAAAAACTCCCGTCCCTGTCGGGACGAGAGTGTAAAACTCACGCGGTACCACCCGGATTCCCGTTTTTAAGCGGGCTCTCAGCGAGGGCTCACAATACTGGACTTGCTTGGTACCAGATCTTTGATATAGCCTCGCACCCTTGTAACGGGGGTGACCCCGGATCCCTTACTAACCCAGCGGTGTTCAGTTCACGGCTCCGAAAGGATTTTCGGACTGGTCATCTGGCCCGGCTCTCACCATTTCCGGGTTCGCTGGCAGATTGTAGCAGCCCTACTCGTTTTCATTACTGCCTTTATGAATATGATGCGGTGATTATGCCATAAAGGCGGTTGCTGGTCAACAGTGAGGGGTTTGGATTACTCCGAATGAGGATGAGTCAGGTGGCTATTTCTCCGACTTTTGAATTCTTTTCGCTGGATCGTTCGAAGCGTTCAGGGGATTTCTGCTGAAGCACAGCGAATATTCCTGCTGAAAGCATCATGCTAATACCAGCGGCATACCAGACCCAGTTTGGATTATAGTTATCCATGATCAGTCCGGCGGCTAATGGGCCTATTGCAGTTGGGATTGTCCAAGAGAATCCGAAGATTGCCATATATCTCCCTCTCATCTCCTCAGGAGCAAGCTTGGCGACAATGGCTTGTGATGTTGGCGTGACGAGCATCTCGGCAATTGTGATGATCACCATTGCGATCACAAAGAAGATTGTAGTTGATACGAATCCGTACATTGAAAAGCCAACTGCGTAGATCACCATCCCCCAAGCCATGATCTTTAAGGAAGCAAATCTTTTGATCTGCCTGGTGATCCAGAACTGGAATAGAACAACCATGGCAGCATTTAAACTTAATAACAAGCCGTATCCTCGATCCGGGATACCATGGACATCTCTGAGGAATACCGATAATGTGGTGTTCATCTGCATGTAGGCCAGGGCATACAGCAGGGAGCCAATCACAAATACCAGGTAGATCCGATCTTTGACGACGTGGAGATAACCCTTGATAACTTGCCCGATCGATTCTTCAGGCTCTTCTTGCCCATCTATAGCTGGCGCTCTTTCAGGCTTGGTTTCCGGCACATAAAGGAAGATAATAATAGCTGTAATAGTGCTGGTTATGACATCAATAATGAAAAGTAAAGTGTAGCCGCGAGCCGCTAATAATCCACCGATGGCGGGCCCTATCACAACTGCCAGATTTGCAACGATGCGGAGGATTCCAAAACCATCAGCACGTTTATCCTCGGGTAACACATCAGCTATCATTGCCTGATGAGCTGGTCCGGATAGATTCCCCAGCAAACCAACCATCGCGCCTGCAAAATATATAAATTCCAGAGTTGGTGCAAAAGCCAATAATAATGAACTTGCTGCGCTGATGACCAATCCAAACAGAATGATGCCTTTACGGCCGAACTTATCGGTTAATGCGCCACCAATAAAACTTCCTATTACACCAGTGACAGCAAAGATCGTGAACAATACCCCGACCTCAGTCATACCCACGTTATATTTCGACGTGATATATAACCCGAAGAAAGGGAATACCAACATGCCGCCAAGCTGGTCAATGAACATTCCAATGATAATCAGCCAGAAAGTCCGGGGATATTCATGATAAACGGATTTCATTTTATTCAACATAGCGACCAAATTTGCCTTGTTTGTGTATATTCTTCAAATTGTAGCATTAAACTTAACTATGTCAACACAAAAATTAATAATATTAATAACAAACTAAAAAATATCAATTCCTGCATTGGGAAAGGTTATAAATTTCTTGGGTTTGGTGGAAATTTCATCCAGATTATGTAGTAAATTTCTACAAATCAATCCTTGACAGAAATTTAGATTAGCCTAAAATATATTTTAGTATATCAAAAATGGAGCTGTAATGAACAGGCATTTGTCGGATACAGTAGAAGATTATTTAAAGGTCATTTATGACCTGTCTGTTGAAAATCAACGGGTTGGAACAGGACAAATTGCCCAGATACTGGATGTGAGTCCAGCGTCCGTGACGGATATGATCCAGCGTTTGGCCGGCGAGCAACCTCCTTTGCTGGATTATGTAAAACATCAGGGAGTAGCTTTAACAGAAGATGGAAAAAAAGTAGCCCTGGAAACAATCCGCCACCATCGTTTGTTGGAGCTCTTTTTACATAAAGTCCTGGGATATTCCTGGGATCAGGTCCACGCCGAAGCTGAACGGCTGGAACATGTGATCTCGGAGGAATTTGAAGAGCGGGTAGCGGCTGTCCTTGGCAACCCAGAACGGGGATTGCATGGTAAACCCATTCCTTCGCGCAATCTGATCATGCCGGATCAAAAAACCTGCTATCTGCGGGATCTGCGTCCAGGCCAGACTGGTGAAATCCATTCTGTGAATGATGATGATCCCGGATTTCTGCGATATTTAGAATCTCTGGGATTAATCCCGGGAGCTTCATTTACCATAATCGATTTTTCACCATATGATGACAACCTTCATCTTCGTGTAAAGGGAAATGAAGAGCTGATTATCCTGGGTGTGAATGTTACAGCCCAGATCCGGGTTGAAGTCCTGGGATCCGGGATGGAGAAGGAGTGATGATGATTAACCCCCTGGTTGCTTTATTGATTGGAAGTGGTGTTTTATTGATTGCCGGTTTGTTTTTCTGGCCCCAATCTGGATTGTTTTGGCGGTTGCAGAAGAGGAGGGAGCTTACCGATAAAGTTCTTATAGAGGATACGTTGAAATATATCTTTAAATGTGAGCGAAACCAGAAGACGGCCACCGTGGAAAGTTTGGCAGGCGCGCTCTCCACCAGTCTGGCGCAGGCCTCAGAACTTCTGGCACTTACCCAGGCCAAAGGGTTATTGAAATTAAGTGAAAACAGCTTTTATTTAACCGATGCAGGCAAAAGAACTGCCATACAGATCGTCCGCGCCCACCGTTTATGGGAACGGTACCTGGCTGATACGACTGGTTATAAGGAAGGCGATTGGCATCAGCAGGCGGAAAGGCTGGAGCACCAACTCTCCGAGGAAGAGATGGACCGCTTGTCCGCCAGCCTTGGTCACCCCACCCACGATCCCCACGGTGATCCAATTCCCACCCGGCGCGGAGAATGGGTGTCTCATGGGGGTATACCATTGTCCGATCTGGCACCGGGAACGCCGGCCCGGATTGTACATATTGAAGATGAGCCCGATGTAATCTATGCCCAGATCGTTGCCGAAGACCTGCATCCTAAAATGGTTGTGGAAGTTGATGAGATGACAGCCAACCGGATCCGGTTTTGGAGCGATGATCAGGAACATGTCCTGGCACCTATAGTGGCAGCTAATATTTCTGTAGTTCCCTTGGCCGAGGAATCCCATGATCTTCAGATCGAAGGAGTGCCGTTAGATTCCCTTGAACCAGGACAGTCCGGCGTGGTAACAGGGATTTCTTCTCTCAGCCGGGGAACAGAACGCAGACGGCTTTTTGATCTGGGAATTATTCCCGGCACAGAGATCAATGTTGAGATGGTTAATCCCGGAGGGGACCCGACAGCTTATAGGATCAGGGGTTCCGTGATTGCATTAAGGAGCGTTCAGGCCCGTCTGATCAAGGTAATACCGGAAAAATGAACCGGGGAATCGGTTTATGATCAGACATTAATAAAAGGATTTAATACAATGGATCAAGAAAAGAATAAAAAAACCCAAGATGGACCAGTTCTGGCAAACACTGGTGCAGATTGTGCCAGCTGCCCTGTCCATCATGCTGCTAACCTGAAGAAACTGGGTGTGGATATGGAAAACTGGGATTTTGTGGTTGCGCTGGCCGGAAACCCCAATACCGGGAAAAGCACCGTCTTTAATGCTTTGACCGGTTTGAGACAGCACACTGGAAATTGGCCTGGAAAGACAGTGACCCGGGCTGAGGGTGGTTTTGATTATGCTGATAATCGTTATAAATTGGTTGACTTGCCTGGGACCTATTCCCTGCTGGCAACCAGTTTGGACGAAGAGATCGCCCGTGATTTTATACTATTTGCGCAGCCGGATGTGACCATTGTTGTGGTGGACGCCTCCCGGCTGGAAAGGAATCTGAACCTGGTTCTTCAAGTGCTGGAGATTACCAACAGGGTTGTGATTTGTTTGAATTTAATGGATGAGGCGGACAGGCACAAGATGACTGTCGACCACCGGCGTTTGGCGCGTGACCTTGGTGTTCCGGTTGTGCCAACAGTTGCTCGTTATAACGAAGGGTTGGAAGAATTATTGGCAGCCATTCGCGAGGTAGCAATCGGGGAGACCCATGCCAAACCTTATCATGTTAATTACAATAATCCAAAATTGGACCGGGCAGTAACCCAGTTGGTTGCCCAGATCGAGGAAGCGTTCCCGGATGTGCCAAATGCCCGCTGGGTCGCCTTGCGTTTGCTGGATGGAGATGAAAGGATCATCAAAGCAGTAGAAGACGGCGAACTGGGAGAACTCTCCTATACACGGGATGATCTGGAAGGGGCAGGAGTGAATAGCGTTTCCCAGAAGAGCGGATTTGCCCAATAATCCCTGGACGGTTGATCAGTCTGATTTTGAAAATAAGCAGGTGTAATCATGAAACAAAATTATGAAAAAATCCTCAAATCAGCCCAGGACCTTCGCTGGGATATCGGCGGGGACTTCCATGAGAAGACCATGGAAGCGCTTTATACCGATGCCACCCGGATCGCGGATCGGGCTGTAACTTATCCAGATCAAAAACCCAGTTTTGATCTGGACCGCACTATTGACCGTTTGGTAACCAGCCGAGTATGGGGTTTTCCACTGATGATATTGATGTTAACCCTGGTTTTCTGGTTGACGATCAGCGGGGCCAATGCCCCCTCCGGTTTGTTGTACGCTCTCCTGATTGATACCATCCAACCTTTATTAAAATCAGGAGCCGCGAGCATTGGTTTACCCTGGTGGCTTTCTGGTGTTCTGATCGATGGGGCCTACCTGGCAACTGCCTGGGTGGTGAGTGTCATGCTGCCTCCTATGGCGATTTTCTTCCCGCTGTTCACATTGCTGGAAGATTTTGGCTACCTGCCCAGAGTAGCCTTTAACCTGGATCACATCTTCCGCAAGGCTGGCGCTCACGGCAAACAGGCCCTGAGTATGACCATGGGTTTTGGCTGTAATGCGGCAGGAGTGATATCCACCCGGATCATTGACAGCCCCCGGGAGCGTCTGATCGCGATCATCACCAATAACTTTTCGCTCTGCAACGGGCGCTGGCCAACCCAGATCCTGATTGCTACCATCTTCATCGGTACACTTGTGCCTGCTCACCTGGGCGGATTGATTTCTGCTTTGGCTGTGGTTGCCATCGCCCTGCTGGGTGTGATGTTAACATTTTGGGTTTCCTGGGCTTTATCTAGAACGATCCTGAAAGGAGAAGTATCTACTTTTACTCTGGAGCTTCCTCCCTATCGCCCACCCCGCGTTCTGCAAACTCTTTATACTTCAGTGATCGACCGTACAATGGTTGTGTTGTGGCGAGCTGTAGTTTTTGCACTTCCGGCAGGTGTGATCCTGTGGATCTCAGCCAACCTGATGATCGGCGGTGTGAGTGTTGCGGAACACCTGGTTAACTTCTTAAATCCCTTTGGTTTGTTATTGGGATTAAACGGCGTGATCCTTGTGGCGTATATTGTGGCCATCCCGGCCAATGAGATAGTCATTCCCACTATTTTAATGTTAACTGTCATGATCAGCGGAGTTACTGGTGTTGGTGCAGGTTCCGGGGTGATGTTTGAACTGGATTCTGGATTGGCTACCCTGGACATCCTTACTCGGGGAGGTTGGACCTTGTTAACCGGTGTGAACTTGATGCTTTTCAGTTTGATCCACAATCCCTGCAGCACAACTATTTACACCATCTATAAGGAAACCGCCAGCGTCAAATGGACCACCATCGCATCCCTTCTGCCCGTCGCGATGGGTTTTGTGATCACTTTCTTCACAGCTCAGATCTGGCGCCTTATCGCCGGGTGGTAGGGTATGGATAGCCAGAGAGAAGAGACAGATAGGAAGAGACTGTAATGAGTGGACAAGATGGGTGATCATTC
>CAVOGS010000014.1:0-526889 GCA_963695575.1 uncultured Chloroflexia bacterium | reverse complement strand
AAAATATCCCGCTCCGCCTGGGCGACAAAGTCTTTATCGTTCACGTCGATAATCTTATAACCAACAGCAGCTACAAGCAAAAGAATTAATACCGAATTGATCAAATTTTTAATTGAAGGATTTAAGTCCTTATTATTTTATTTGTTTGATTTAATAATTTATTGATCCAAGGGAATTTTTCTTTTGCAGCATCAAGCCAAACAAGAATTAGATCATCGAGGTATTTTGCAAAAATTGGCGCCGCAATGATCGCAAAAGGGCCAAAATTTCTTCGTGCAGTTAACGCAAGCCAGCTGAATGCCATCAACGGAACCAGCTCAGTTCCAGAGAGAGTTTTTTTGGATAGCGCTACCAATGCAAATACGCCTAATAACAACCAGAGCATTGGCTGTTGAAAAGGCTGATGGAAATCAGGAGATGCCCATTCACTGATCAAATTTTGAAGGGTTTCCACACCAACAGTATTGAATGGTATCTTCCACATATCCAGTCCAAACGGATTGATCAACACAACAAGAAAAGCAGCCACCATAAAAAGGGCAAATAATCCAATCTTTTTCCATGAGATCTCAGGAGTGTTCTTTACCAGGAGGACCTTGTCCATAATCTGTCCAGCGAGCATTGATCCGATTAAGATGATACCTAATATGTATCCTCCGTGTAAATTTCCCCACACTACAAATAACGGAATCGATCCGATCAGAAATCCCGATTTGCCAGTTTCCCTATATTTAAACAACAAATAAGTTAGCAGTGAAAATAGAAGCAGAGAGTGTATTTGCGGCCTGGGAGACCAAACAACACTGGATACAACCGCCGCAAATATCAAGACAACACTCCTCAACAAGGGATGTCCTTTCATCTGCAGATAAATAAAGAACATAGACAAAACTGCACAAACGCCTACCCAGATGGATAAACCTTGATAACTGCTTGCGCTGAATATCAAATACATCAATACCTGTGATAACCAACTGTGATTTATCCATTCCGATCCTTCTCTCGTGTACGAAAAGGTATCAACAGAATAAACTTCTTGATTTTGCCAGGTTTCTTCACCAGCCCTTAGATGCCACCACATGTCAGTATCCAAAGGCGTTCGCACAGCCATGATCAGAATTAATAACAGGACAATGATCGGATAGAGTTTTTCTTCTTTGATCCAGGGCATATTTAAATAATCCTGTTTACAGATATTTACTCAACTATGCTTTACTGACCTTCAGCGTACAACCAAATTTCTGTCGTATCGATCTTGATAAGCTTTTTCCCAGGATATGCTGTTATCCAGGGCGGCCCCCAGCTTAGATTCGCGCGGCATGATCACCCACTGGATCTGATATTTACCCAGGACATCCTGCCATCCCTCCCCCAGGGTGATTACTTTTTCATATTCCCGGGTAAGGTCTTCTCCATAAAAATCTGTCTGTCCATCTATGAAAACTGACCGTTCAGGCCAGAATTTATATAATAAATAACCTCCCCAAGGAAAATAATTAAATCCATTACCCTCGGGGGGATTTTCTTCCAGCCAGTTTGTGGCTTCCACGGGAAAAACCTCAGCAGAAAACTGGTTTCCTGCTTTCTGAAAATCCAGTTTATACCCACCGATAAATAAAACCATCACCAAAATCAGAGCGGCACCTGCCCATAATCCTCCCCGAAGCTCGTCTTCTGTCATAGCAATTTTTCCTTGAAAATCCAGGAACTTATTCACCATGGCCGAATCTTTCCATTCACATAAAATCCCCGAAGTTTCTAATACAAGGATAGGCATAACCGTAGCCACATAGAGCGGAATATTTCTGGCTGAATAAAGCGCCATCACTGTCCAACCGCCAATCAATAATAAATGCGGGAACGGGATCCGTTTTTTACTCAATCCCAGAATAAATATCGAACATAAAATCAAGAATAAAAATGGCCAGAATGCTGCCAATTGGAAATCAGGTGGTAAATATTCAGCTGTGTGACTAACCAGATATTGATTTCCAAGAAAACCAAATCCAGTTTTCCAAATTCCAAATCCGTCAGGATTGATTAGACTTACAAGAAATGAGGTCAATCCAATCCACAAAAAAGGTCGGTTCTTGTGTAAAGAAATCTGCCTGTCAAATAACATCCCAACAAAATAACATGCCCAAATCAACAAACCAGCGATAAAGGCACCGTGGAGATTTACCCACACCAGCATTATGATAGGAAACAAGAACCATGATTTTCGGATGCCAAGTCGTAATTTTTCAAGTTCTCCTGTCCAAATTACAGCCAGGAGGATAGTGAATATATGAGGTCTTGTTAACCAATGAAGACTTGATGCAGCGGCGCCAAGTATTCCTCCCAGCAAAGCTACAAGACTCATATTGCTCAAATTCAAACTATATTTATATACCAACCATAACGAAACAGCGATAATAACTGCCGTCAACCAGACAATTCCATCTAAACCAGTTGTTTTATGCATCAACAGCAAAAAGCACATCTGCAAGCCACTCGTGAGGCGTTAGCGGATCACCGGTCTTCGTGAAAGAAAAAACATCTGCTGTTGGGATATCCCGCTCATCCAGAATGTAATTCCCTAAAGTGATATGCCGCCCAAGATCTCCGTCAATATTCATCATTCTGGGACCAAGACCAATAATAGCTGCAAAAACTGCTACGAAAAAGATCTCTCCTAATCTCGGGATAAAAATCGATAATATCATTTGAAGGGTTTTATTAGTTTTCATGGAGAAGTTGTTACTCCTAAACCAATTTCAATATCATGAATAGGTTGTGAGAGGTTATAAAATATTCTAAAATCACCAATTTTCTTTTCTTCCCAACTAATCCCATGGTCAATGAACTGGATCCTTAAATAATCATCTAATCCGGGGTGTTTTGTTGTTATGTAGGCTGGATTATCTGATGCTTCAACAACCTCCCTGTACGGTTCGTACCTGTCGTCTCTGGCAGTATACCTGAAGTCCTCATGGTATGGGAGCCGGGGAAGAAAAAGTATTTCTTCTTGTGATAGAAATGCCAACGGGTATGAAACCCAATAATTTGAATAACCTGCATCAATCTTGTTGTTATTCAAAAACACTATCAAATCATCAAGATACCTTTGATCGACCTGGGCAATTTTGTCAAATTGAGTAGTAATTCCCGGTGGGTTTGTCCTGGCCGATTGTAAAGTCCCGCCAAGATTAAATACCAGGAGCAACCCTAAAACAACATATTCCAGATACCGCCTATTTTGAAATTCAGTGATCAATAAATTTGCACCAAAGATTGCCATGGGGATAATCATAGGCAGAAAGTATCTGCCCGATGGATCGCCACCATAAGGTGAAAATACAAAACCAGCAATCAATATCAGGCCCATTAAGGATAAAACTGAAAAACCGGGATTTGCCTTATTGTTTATAACAACCCTTATGCTGTGGATCAATACCACTAACCAGAAAATCAATATTATCGGAAGTATTGGAAGCATAAGCCAGCGAATATCCCAGGGAGGGCGTAAACCCAGCATTGCTGTGCCTCCAAAAACAAACAGGTTTATCAATCTATTAAGAGGTTTTATCAGCCAGGAACCAGGATCAGTGCTTTTTATCGCTCCTCCCGCCAGCTCTGTTAAGATACTTATATCCCCTGATTGGACAGCAGCCATCCACCACGGCGACGATCCGATGATGCCGCCGATCAACAATATTAAACCGGGCAAAAAGATATTTGCAGGAGATTTTTTATAATAGGTCCAAAAAATAAGTATCAGGACAGGAAGAGAATAAACCAAAGTTAAGCCAAATACCCAAAAAGCAAACCCCGCGCCAATTCCCCAGAATAAAAAACCTGCTGCTAATTTCCAGTCCAGCTTGGATGAAGCGTTGTTGATTTGTTTAATGATTGACAGGCCGCCTAGAAGTAAAAGATTTCCCATCAAAAGCATTTCGCCATAACCGCCTAAACTCACGGTGCTGTACAAGGACACATTTATGGGTGGAATCGCCAAAATCAAACCGGTGTAAAAAGCAGCCCTCTGAGATTCCAGAATCCGGGAAGCGAGCATCATCGCCGTCACGATCGTACCCAGATACAGCATGCTTTGCACGAACCGTATCACCCAAACCGCTTCGCCAAACAACCTAAATCCAATCGCTACAATCATTGCATCCAGGCTTCCCATATAGTACTGTCCATAAAAGAAAGCCGGGATATTTCCCTGGTTGATATGGCGGGCCATAAGGGCCACAACAGCTTCGTCTGCATTAAATGGAGTCAATTCCGCGGGTGATAGAATAATTTTCATCACAGCCGCTATCAAGACTGGAATCAAGTAAACAGCAAATTTAATAACCCGTTCATTATTCATAAATCCTATTACTTTTTTTCTATATTTCATGGCTTATAATTCTTACAAATTCAAGCTCTTGCCCAGGATTATTTAATGATAGAGCGCCTCAAAAAAGATTGGCTTGTTCATTTGTTATGTTTGTTATTGACCTTATTCTACTTCTGGGGTTTCGATCTGGTGCCATTCCACCCAGACGAGAGCACCCAAATCTATATGAGCGAGGATCTTTTTGATCTCTTTAGGGACCCGCTTTCCCTCTCTTATTCACCAGGCGTTGAACTCACCAGCAAAATGACTTACAGGGCGATTGACGCTCCTCTGACACGTTATTTGATAGGTTTTGCCCGTTTTCTCAGCAGGACACCAGGCTTAGCGGCCGATTGGAATTGGTCCATGGCCTGGGAACAGAACCAGGCTTCTGGCGCATATCCTTCATCAGCCTTATTGAACTCCTCGCGGTTTATCCTAACTCTTCTCATTCCGATATCTCTGTATTTCTTTTACTTCTCTATCCGAAAGATCCTTCCTCAACTCCCCGCGCTCTTCGCCTTATTATATCTGGGCCTAAATCCGCTGATCCTTCTCCACGGCAGAAGAGCTATGGCCGAACCAGTTCTGTTATTCGGGATCACGTTCTTTCTCTGGGTAATCACCCAAAATCAAATTAATCCCATACTGGTTGGAATCGCTCTTGCTCTTGCATTTAATGCTAAGCAAACCGGTGCGATCCTGATCCCTGTTGGAATTATAGCAGTATGCATGACGCCAAATGATAAACTTCGCCTGAAAAATATGTTAGCTCGGAGCGCTGCAGTATTGACAGTTTTCCTGCTTTCCAGTCTGATTTTAAATCCGTATTACTGGAAATCTCCTTTCAATGCTATTCAAATTGGCATTCAATTACGATCCCAAGTCCTCGTGCTTCAAATGGCAGATTATATCCAGGGAGCCACTCCCAATCTCATTTCGTCACTCTTCAGTTTGGTTTCCAATCTCTATCTATCTCCTCCGGCATATTTTGAGACTACAAAATATCTTAATCCGCTGGTGGGGCAGATCAATATTTATCAGGGCGTTTTACCTCATATCTGGGGCCGCAACCTCATATCAGGATCTCTCCTATTTACTTTGGTACTAAGTGGTCTTTTTGTTGTTATCAAGAGATTTCCTTTGATTTCTAAACCAAAACAACAAAAGATCCTTTTATGGTTCTTAACATCAATAAGCCTGACTAGCGGCATTCTTATTGCTTTACCCATCCCATGGCAGCGTTATGTTATACCCTTGCTGCCACTGAATGCTTTTTGGTTTGGAATCGCCATACTGCCTCTAACAGATGCCCTCAAACCACTATCTAATCGATCAACACCCCATCCAGATACGCCTGGATGACTTTGTCATTGCATACCAACCTGATTTTCTGTGCTCTTAAACCATGGGCGAATCTCCTCCACAAATAAGATCCTGCTTTACAGTATAAAATATATTACTTGCGTTATTTAATGGTCAGTCTGATACCTATTTAGTAAGATCCACTACTAAAAAGATGCCGTTATTAAGGGTATAGAACATTACTTTTTAGATCATCAAGCATCATTTCGAAGAATGACTCGACGCTGATAGCGTCAAATAATCCACCTCAATATAGATCTATCTTGTTATCTTATCCTGTAATAATCTAAATTTATGGTCTCTTGTTTTTACGGAATACAAAGGTTTATGGTATATTACCACCCTCTAGGAGCCTGCTAATCTCATTAAAATACCCATTTCGAAGGCTTTCCCCCGGGGCTTGATCAAGCTTGAATCCGTACTTACCTAAAAACGAATCGGATCCAGCTAAACTCAGGTTTTGTAAATTTCCTGGAAGAATTATGACAAATTCCAATAATTAGCCCTTTTAACCACCTGTTTAAGGGTTCAAGGCATCCCACAAAGACCCAGAATGAACAATAATAATTGACTTTTCAATTTCTTTAGGACAGACCAAAGGGCTTGCAGTGTGGATTATAATAAGGCATACTACTGTCAGGTTTTAGCTCTTACCAGAAAACTGGTAAGTATTCATTTAATTCCCTTTGGGGAGACGGCTATATGGGCATCATTTCATTGCGCGCCTATAATAAAGAAATCGATTCAATGATAGAACAGACGCGTCTTGATGAAGCTATCGCACACTGCCGCCATATTCTTTCTAAATTCCCCAAACATATTGATACTTACCGGTTACTCGGAAAGGCATACCTGGAGCACAACCAGAACAGCAACGCAGCTGATATATTCCAACGTGTTTTATCTGCTGTTCCGGATGATTTTATATCTCACGTAGGCATGAGTGTTATTCGAGAAGAAGAAGGCAATCTCGCTGCCTCTGTGCTGCATATGGAAAAAGCATTTGAAAACGAACCGTACAACAGCGAGATCCAGGTTGAGCTCAAACGCCTTTATGGTAAAAGAGATGGCATGGAACCGCCCAAGGTTCGATTAACTCAGGGCGCCCTGGCACGGATGTATCTCAGAGGTGAGTTGGTCAAACAAAGTATTTCTGAGTTGAGAACAGCTATAGGAGAGAATCCCGATCGCTATGATTTAAAGACTTTGCTGACTGAAACCTATCTTGCTGGAAATCAATTAGCCAATGCAATAGACATCGCCAGCGACATATTAAAAAAATATCCTTTCAATCTCACAGCGAACCGCATCATGGCCAGATCGCTAAAGACTCATGACCATCCTCAAGAGATGGCAATTTGCACAAAGCGATTATATGCTCTCTCGCCCTACGAGGCCTATATTTCCGAACATGCACCTTCAGTAGACCTGGTTCCTGACCGCGCAATAACGATCAGTCAATTAGATTGGCATGAGGATAGCGACAGTAACTAATTCTTGCTATTTTATTTATCTAAAAACCATTATTTAAGATCCTGACAAGGTATTATTCAAAACCTTAGGAAAAAGAGATTAATATGCCTGAAGATAATCAAGGAACTCCATTATCGGAAGACCAAAATTCAAATCCAGGTAACCAGGAAAATAATATTCCGGATTGGATGAAAGAAGCTGGCTGGGGTGAAGATACCGGGACATTCGATGAATCCAAGCCCATCTTTGAAAGTATCGATGACGATGACGATGCGATTGTTCCTGCAGATATTCCGGCCTGGCTTGAAGACGCGGCTCCGGATGGAGTCAACGTTGACCCCAATGCCACCCCTGCTTTTGAAGGCCTCAACGTAGAAGAACCATTTATTACTACTGGTGACCTGATTCCAAGATTTCCAATGGAAGGGGCTCCTGAGCCTTTTGAACAATCTCCCACTGAATCAACTCCAGCGGATTCAAGTCCAGCTGAAGATCCCAAACCCGACAAAAGCGAGTCAGAATTAGATATCCCCTCCTGGCTAGAAAATCTTAAATTGGACGAAGATTCGCAAGAAACCGCAGTTGCCTGGCTGGAAAATATGCCTGAAAGTCTCAGGGCAACAGAAGAAGAAAAAGCTGCCTCATTGATCCCGAAGACGGATTCCAAGGAAAACCCCATTGATGAATTGGCCTGGATTGATGAAATCGCAAATAAGACCGATCAAGAAAAAAGTGCGGAAGAAATTTCAACAGCAGCCCTTTCAGAAAACTTAGTTGCCTCAGATTTAATTCCGGAACAGGGTGAAGAAGAACAAATCTTCGCAGAGGAAGAAATCCAGTCCATAGAAAATAATGCTCCAGACTGGCTGCAAGAATTAGGAGAAAGTGATTCCCGTCCCTCAACAATTCAAGCTGAGGAATTCATCGAAGAAACACCTCTACCCTCAGACACACCTGCTCCGGGATCCGTTCCACCCAGCGAAGCAGATTCGGGCACAGATCTGATGCCTGATTGGCTCTCTGATCTGGGCGCTGATGAACCAGCTCCGGAATCAATCCCTACCCCAGAGCCATTATCTGATCAAAGCACAGCGGACAGCAGCGACATACCTGACTGGCTGGGAGATTTTGAATCCGGCGTATCTGACCCTGAAGAAGAGTCATCAAGCCTGGATTGGCTGGACAAACTATCAGAGAAACAAGCTGAACCAGCGGCAGATCAAGCCTCAGTACCACCATCAGAAAGTAACACAGGCTTAGATTTTGAAGAACAAATCCCAGAAGCCGTAAGCGACCTGGATGGGGACGTTTCTCCCAATGATGAAACATTAAATACGCAGGTTCCTGATTGGCTAACAAATATCGGAGAAAGGGAGCTTGACGGAGAAGAAAAGGAATTTGGCGAGTCAGCCTCTTGGTTGGATGAAATTGATAAACCTATCGAAGGTGAATCTGAAACCGAAGTTGCTTCCACGGATGGTGAAGTAATCAACTGGCTCGAGAATATGGACGACCAGCCAGAAGAACCAACCTCAATAGATGATTTACGCGAGTCACTCACGGGTGATTTTGAAGAAGAAGTAAAGCCAATTGAGCTTGAAACTGCCAAGTATCTGCCACAGGAAGATGAACCTTCTGAAAGCTTACCAGATTGGTTATCAGAACTTGCTGGTGATGATTCAGAAGAATCAACTTCGCTTGAAAACGCCATACGACAATCGGACCATTCTCTCAGCTCTGAGGAAAAGGAATTTTTAGATCAGGCTGAGGTAGTACATGATGAGAACTCAGACTGGCTTGCGAAACTCGATCTGACAGACGATGAAGCACCTCTTGAAACTGAAACTCCAGCCATCAAGGTTGACCTCCCAGAAGACCCGCAATCTCTGGAATCAGCGCAAGCTGAAGTTCCCGATGAATACGATGTCACTGGCGGTATACTTGATCGGCTAAAAGATCCAAGTGAGTCCCAAGCGCAGGAGGTTCCACAGTGGCTCGAGAATCTCAAGAAAGAAGAAGATCCGCAAGAAACTGCCATTCTTTGGCTCAAACAATTTGTTGAACGAGGAAATGACACCAATTTACAGGATGAGATCAAACGGTATACTGACGAATTAAATCCTGGAGACACTGTACCTAAGTGGATGGAGGATCTGAAACATGAAGAAGATCCCCAGACAACCGCAATGCTCTGGCTGGAAAAATTGGCAGGAGAGCGCCCTGCGCCTGAACCACCCAAACCTCCCAAACCCGAAGTCGAAGCTGGTTGGCTTGCAGAGCTAGAAAAAGAAGTATCCGACCAATCAAGTGAAGCTCCCCAAGAGCCAACTAAAGATTTCCAGGATACGAGTGATGGATGGTTGGCCGATCTTGAAATTGATGAAAAGTTAAAGTCTGAGGAACCTGATCTTCCTGATTGGTCCGATACCAAAACCGAAGAATCCCAGGAAGGCGATACACCGATGTGGATGAAAGCCACATCGCCACTTGAAGGTGATTTTCACACCGACGAACTAGCAGGAATGGCAGATAAAGAAGTCGAAATCCCCGCCTGGTTGGCAGGATATGGCGAAGGCGAAGAACCCGAGGAAGAGATCATACCTGAAGCTGCCGAACCAGCTGGAGAGTCTACCGAACAAGACGAGTATACCTGGGTCTCTGAAAAAGAGACGCCCCCTTCGTCAAAACCATCTAAAGAGCTGATTGACCTCAATAAAGCAGCCATATCTCAGCTTGAATCAATTTTGGGTATCAGCTACCAGGTCGCCCAGGGAATAGTGATCTACAGAGAAAAACAAGGTCCATTCAAGGAGCTCAAAGACCTACTAAACGTTCCGCAAATCACTGATGAGCAAACAATTGAGATCTTAAAACCTGAAGTTTTCATTCGCTCAGTGGAGGAAAAGCCAAAACCTAAAGCGGCCCCCAAGCCTCCAGCCAAGGATACATCCGTTGAAGAGAGATTACAGCTGGCCAAAGCTTTGCTGACTGAATCTCAAATTCCTGAAGCGCTTGAACACTACAGCTTCCTTATCAAAAAGAAAAAGTCAGTAGCTCAGGTCATCGATGACCTTGTTCAAGCAACAGCAGATTTTCCAGTTGATATCATGATTTTGAAAGTTTTGGGAGATGCTTATATGCGAATTGACAAACTTGATGATGCATTAAAAGCCTACTCCAAAGCTGAGGATTTGTTGAAATAAGAAGTAATATTTACGACCTAAAAGAGGCATTGTTTCACAATGCCTCTTTTTATTTAAGTCATCAACCCAAGTAAATTCATTACTATTCCCAATCAACGGTTATCCAAGTATACTTATCCAGGATTAATCATATTGTTCGGGAGGATTTTGTGGAAAAGACTTTAGTGCTTGTAAAACCTGACGGTGTTCAGCGCGGCTTGATTGGTGAAGTGATCAAGCGCCTGGAAAACCGTGGGCTGCGTTTAATTGCTGGCAAATTCCTGCAAGTCAGCAGGGAACTTGCCGAAGAACATTATGGCATTCATAAAGACAAACCTTTTTATGAATCTTTACTTGATTATATAACTTCTGCTCCTGTAATGGCGATGGCATGGGATGGTCCCAATGCAATCGCTGCAGTACGCCAGACCATGGGAGCAACCCGCCCAACTGAAGCATCTCCGGGATCCATCCGCCATGATTTTGGACTGGAAATTGGCCGTAATCTCACTCATGCTTCGGATTCACCAGAAAACGGTGAAAAAGAAGTTGCTTTATGGTTCAGTAACGAAGAATTGGTAGATTGGACCCGAGCTGTAGATCCCTGGGTTTTTGAATAGAATATATTAATACCTCTAGCGTAAAGTTCCAGGTGTTAACCTGGAACTTTATTATTTAAAAGTCCCTTTGGTATAATGCCCGCTAGTACTGACAGGAAATTATATGGACAAAACACACATCAGCCAAAAACTGGACAGGATCCTGCCCACAGTAGAAATGCCTGGTCGTTATACTGGCGGAGAATTCAATCAAGTCAAAAAAGATTGGCAGAAAGTTACGACGCGGATTGCTCTGCTCTTTCCCGAGATATACGATCTGGGTATGTCGAATCTTGGCCTGATGATCCTGTATGATCTGATCAATAAGGAAAGTAAATACCTTGCGGAACGCGCTTTCGTCCCCTGGTCTGATATGGAAACCGCCCTCCGGAAGGAGCATATACCCTTGTATTCTTTGGAATCAAAACACCCTCTCTCAGATTTTGATATCCTTGCGGTTTCACTTCCCTACGAAAGCCTATACACCAATTTCCTGAATGCGCTTGATCTGGCGCAGATCCCTATTTATGCTGCTGACAGAAACAAAGACCATCCTCTTGTAATCGTTGGCGGTCACGCAACATTCAATCCTGAACCCATAGCTCCCTTTGTTGACGGCGTGGTTATCGGAGAAGGCGAAGAGATCATTCTAGAGATACTTGAAGTTATTTCCGATAGACAAGAGGAATTGAATAGGAAAGATTTACTTAAAGAATTGATGGGGATTAATGGGCTTTACATCCCTGCCTTTTACGAGCCAGTCTATAACATAGATGGTACTTTTTCAAAATTAGAGAAAACCAATCCCGCTGCCCCTGATTTGATCCATAAGAGAATCGTAGCTAAACTTCCACCTCCCCCTATAAAACCTATCGTCCCCTATATCGATACAGTCCATAACCGCGCTCCGCTGGAGATCATGAGGGGCTGTACAAGAGGCTGCCGTTTCTGTCATGCCGGCATAGTTACCAGGCCCGTTCGGGAACGCCCCATTACAGAGATCCTGGAAACTATGGAGACTCTTATTCCGAATACCGGTTATTCTGAGATTGGCCTTTTATCCCTGTCATCTTCTGACTATACGCAAATAACTGATCTAATTGAAGCCATTAATGAACGTTTTGTGGGTCAGAATATAGCAGTCTCCCTGCCCTCTTTGCGGATCGAATCCGTTTCAGTATCTCTGATGGATGCCCTGGCGGGAAAAAGGCGCGGTGGTTTTACCCTCGCTCCTGAAGCGGCTACAGAACGATTGCGAAATATCATTAATAAACCAATCTCAGACCAGCAATTATTGGATACAGCCAAAGAGATCTACCAGCATGGCTGGCACACAATTAAACTCTATTTTATGATCGGGCACCCATCCGAAACTTTAGATGATGTTCAGGCAATCGCAGATCTTTCGAAAAAAGTTTTACAACAAGGATTTCAGACAATTGGCAATCGTGCCAAAGTCCATACCAGCATTGGTACTTTTGTGCCTAAACCCCATACTCCCTTTCAATGGGTTGGCATTTCCTCCCGGGAAGACATCACCGAAAAACTGGACCTGCTGCGCAATGAACTCCGCGGAAAAGGCCTTAAATTAAATTGGAATAATCCCAAGGAAACCCATTTTGAATCCTGGTTATCAAGAGGTGATCGCAGGCTTTCTGAGGTGATTTTCAAAGCCTGGCAAAAGGGAGCCAAGTTCGATGCCTGGCAAGAGCACTTTGATTTCTCCCGCTGGCTTGAGGCATTCGAAGAAGCAGGCCTCGATCCCTCGTTTTACTCCACGCGTGTGCGCTCAACGAATGAGATCTTTCCCTGGGATCACATTCAATCAGGTGTGAAAAAGTCCTTTCTACTGCAGGATTTTGAATGGAGCCAGCAAGGAAAACTCAGGGCAGACTGCCGGGGTGAGTGTTATTCATGCGGCATTCTGCCAGCGTATAATGACCTAAGACACCAGAATCCAGGCCAGCTCTGGTTGTGCCCAGAAGTTTCCCGGTAAACACGTTTATGAAAATTCAGCGATATAGAATTAATTTCTCAAAAACCACAGACATGCGCTTCACTGGCCATCTGGACTTGATCCTGACCTGGGAAAGGACATTTCGACGAGCTGGATTGCCTCTATCTTATAGTGAGGGCTTTAATCCCAGACCAGTCATCAATCTTGCCTCACCTCTACCTCTTGGTTTCATCAGTTCAGCTGAACTCGGGGATTTCTGGTTATCAGACACCCGATCACAAACCGAGGTCTTAAAAGCCCTTACAAAGTCTTTGCCACCTGGTTTGGAGATCAATGATATTAATGAACTATCAGAGATCCATGGAAAGAAGCTTCCCGGACTGGTTGATCGATCGGAATACATGGTTTCTCTCTCTGAGGATCATCCTGGACTAAACGATAAAATTACAACCTTGCTACAAGCTGCAAAAGTGATCCGGTCCCGCAAAAACAAAGAGTACGATCTCAGGCCTTTGATCCACGCTATCTCAGTTATAGATCTCGAAGACGATACTCCTCCCGCATTAAAAATTTCCCTTTTTTCGCTGACCAATGGGACCGGCCGGCCTGATGAGGTTCTGTTAGCTCTTGGTATCCCGCCCTTGGAATCGATAATCTGCAGGACAGCCATAATCCTAAAATCTGGAGACGAAAACTGATGGGCGTTCTAGTATCGATCACCGCCGGTGTGTTACCAATGGCTTTTTATGCCTGGATCCTGTACTTCCTCGACAGATACGAAAGAGAACCTGTCCGACTGCTGCTGGGTGTTTTTGTATGGGGTGCGGTAGTAGCCGCTGGGGCAGCTTTTGTGATCAACTCGATAACGAGCAGTGGTATTTACTTCCTGACGGGAAGTGATCTAGCTGCTCAATTGACTGTATCCACACTGGTAGCCCCCGTTGTTGAAGAGTCATTAAAAGGGATGGCTGTTTTTATGATCTTTCTATTTTTTAGATCAGAATTTGATTCCCTTCTCGATGGTCTGATTTACGGCGGAATCACAGCGCTCGGTTTTGCCGCCACAGAAAATGCCTGGTATATCCATCAGTTTGGTTTTCTTGAGAACGGCTGGCGTGGCCTGATAGATATGACACTGATCCGTGTTGTATTAGTTGGCTGGCAACACCCTTTTTACACATCGTTTATTGGTCTGGGTTTTGCATTCTCCCGACGTGGAAAAGAACCTCTTCTGCGATGGATCGCACCGCTGGCCGGCTGGACTCTGGCTGTAATATTCCACCTGCTTCACAACCTCCTGGCCGGTCTTTTCCATTCCAATATTGGATTGATTTTAGCAACTATCTGGGATTGGAGCGGATATCTTGGCTTGCTAATTTTGATCTTCATACTGATCAAACGTGAACAGCGCTGGATGAAAGAATATTTAGCCTCCGAACTTTATCAGGATTTGATATCAACAGATCAATATCAGGTTGCCTGCTCAGCATGGAAACAATCCTTGGCCTTCATAAGAGCTGGCTTAGATGGGAATTATCGCGATATCCGGACTTTTTACCAGGCCTGTGGTGATTTAATGCATAAAAAACGCCAGATTGCCAGACACGGTGATGAGCTGGGAGCCGCCCTGGAGATCCAGCGCCTTCGTTCAGAGCTGCAGCTATTGGCTGATATTATCTAAATTACCTGTGCTTCAAACAGGAGGATTTATGGATTGGCCCTCAAACCCACTCCAGCTTGATCCCGAAAATGTCATTACAGAGATAATCCAATTCATCCAAGAGCGATATCAATTCCTCAACCGAAGAGTCGCAGTTATTGGATTAAGCGGCGGTTTGGATTCCTCCCTTATGGCCGCCCTAACAGTAAAGAGTCTGGGGGCTGATAAAGTCAATTTATACTACCTACCTGAAAGGGATAGTAAGCCGGTCCACAGAGGGCATGCATTATTAATGGCCAGCGAGCTGGGAGCAGAGCTACAGATCATACGGATCACTCCCGCGCTGAGAGCATTGAAGATTTACTCATTGCTTCCTCTTAACTTTTTTCCCGGGCAGTGGCTTAAAGCCCGGGCAGTAGATTTTGGGAGAAAACAATTTCTGGAACAGTCCCGGGGGGAGTTTCTAAGTATCCGCCTGGCCGGCAGCGGCGGCTCCTGGGTATCTCGCGCAAACGCTTATGCCTGCGCCAAACACCGCATCCGGAGCGTGATTCTCTATCGGGAGGCGGAGAAGCTGAATGGAATGGTCGTCGGGGCAGCAAACAAGACCGAATGGATGACCGGTACATTCACCCAGTGGGGCTGCGACCATAACGCGGATATCATGCCCCTGCTCCACCTCTACCGCAGCCAGTTAGAAGTCCTTGCAGCATATCTCAATCTGCCCGCAGAAATCCTTCACAAAAAAGCCGATCCTGATATCTTGCCGGGGTTGAACGATAAAGGTGATCTTTTGGGTTCTTTTGAGGACGCCGACCAGATTTTATGGGCTTTTGAAAACCAAATTCCCGAAATAGCTCTGAACAATCGTTTTGGCAAAGATAAGATCAAGTATATTCAAACGCTCGTTTCAAATTCTGCGCATTACAGGAAAACACCTTATACTTTGTAAAAGGTTCTTTAAGAGCGGAACATTTCTCCAAATCTATCGTTAAGTGTTTAGTGCAAGATCTATATTCTCCAACAACAATCCAGTTGCTCTTGTAAGAAGAAATGAAATCATTATCATCGGAAGAATTCTCAAGATACAAAGCCCTTTCATCCAGCGTAGTTGTGCCGGATCCTTTTCGCTGTGTTCAGTGTGGAATTTGCTCCTATAACTGTCCCTTGGGAATCGATGTCCGCAGATTCGCTTGGTCAGGGGTTCCTATCAAGGAAAGTAAATGTATCACCTGCGCTGAATGTATCAACCGATGTCCCAGGGGCACGCTAAGATTTGAAGTGATTACTTACAAATGAATTCTTTCCTATGAATAAATGTCTGATTAT
The DNA here is from genome assembly GCA_963695575.1 of uncultured Chloroflexia bacterium. Classification (GTDB taxonomy): domain Bacteria; phylum Chloroflexota; class Anaerolineae; order Anaerolineales; family UBA11858; genus B10-G9. The sequence continues at coordinate 510,958 of CAVOGS010000014.1, read as the reverse complement.
AGGTCTTGGAGCAGCGGGAGTTGCGGCAGCGGAAACAATCCGGAGCCTTGATCAAACCTGCGAAATCACAATACTTTCTGCTGAAAAGGAAGGGTATTATTCTCGTCCAGCTTTAGCCTATTATCTTAGCAAAGAAATTGACAAAAGATCCCTTTTTCCTTTTTCAAAAAACGACTTCCGAAATCTTGGGATTAACATAATCCAGGAAATTGCAGTATCGATTAATCCGGAAGCTAAAACCGTTACCCTGAAATCTGGTGCTCAGCTCTCCTACAATACATTATTGCTAACCACCGGAGCCAAAGCTGTCCGGACTCATCTGAATTCATCTGATCTTGAGGGAGTTTATTATCTGGATTCGTTTTCTCAAACACAGGCAATTATAAAAAACGCTCGAAGGGGGAAAAAAGCCTTTGTAATTGGAGGAGGTATAACAGCCCTCGAAATCGTTGAGGGATTACATGCCAGAAAAATGGAAGTTCACTTCCTATTACGAGGAGATCTGTATTGGAACAGAGTCCTGGATACATTGGAATCCAATATAATTCTCAATCGGTTAGTAGATATTGGCATCCATATCCATAAAAACACCGAACTCGAACAGATTCTCGGGAAAAAATGGCAAAGTATCCCATGTGCAAACCAAACAGGGAGATCTATTTTCAACTGATATCGTGGGAGTTGCCATCGGGGTCAAACCAAGAATAGATCTTGCTCAGAAAGCCGGTTTAGATGTACAGCGCGGGATAAAAGTTAATCAGTTCATGGAGACCAGCCAGAAGGATATTTATGCCGCCGGGGATAACGCTGAGATCTATGATCCGGACACTGACACCTGGACTGTTGACAGTCTTTGGCCCATCGCCCGCCAGCAGGGAAAAATTGCCGGGCAGAATATGGTTGGAGCAACACAACCGTATCAGCGCAGAATCCCTATGAATGTCACCAGACTTGCAGGATTGACCACCACGATCATTGGATCTGTAGGGAAATCTGACCCTGATGATAATTTTGAGATTGTGAGAGGAGAAAGTGAAGCCTGGCAAATAATGCCAGACGCTGTTGTCTGTCAAAATAATTTTGAGGTTAATCGTTTACGTCTCTTGGTTGGTGAATCCACGATCAGGGGAGCTGTGTTAATGGGAGATCAATCACTCTCGCAAATTCTTGAGGATCTTGTTATTAATCAGGTTTCAATTGAATCCATTCGGAATGAGCTCCTGGATCCGAAATCAAGTTTAAGTGATATCCTCTTAAAATTCAGCAAAATGAGGTTAAATTCCGATGCGAATTAAAAATTTGGAACTTTGGGCCGCCTTTCTGGTCATCACCCTCGTCACAATATTTTATGTTCAGACAGTCACGACCTCGACCGTACCATCAGCCAGCGGATTGCTGGGACATGGACTGGGCGTGATCGGTTTTGTTCTGATGCTGATGACAGAGGTATTGTACAGCCTGCGCAAGCGCTACCAGTTTGCGCGTTGGGGAAAGCTCCAGCATTGGCTGTCATTTCATATTTTTACTGGCCTGGTTGGACCATATTTGGTGCTGCTGCATACTTCCTGGAAATTTAACGGTCTGGCCGGCGTACTGATGCTTTTAACAGTTTTGATCGTTGCCAGCGGTTTTGTAGGACGTTATTTTTATACCGCCGTGCCCCGCTCCGCTGACGGCACAGCTCTTGAAGAAGGGGAAACAGTTTTTCAAGATCCAGAAATCAAAGGAGAATCTAGATAAATGGCTGACAGATCATCCCGACCTTGCCAGTTATATCAACAAGACCGATCCTCAATCAAAATCTAATTGGCTGCCCTGGCAAAAATCCAATCGTCAGCAGCGATCAAAAACATGTACCAGAAACTATCTCAAGTGAGATCATCAAAGAGTATTCTAAATTAGTCAAACACCATGATTTATTAAACAGGCAGTTAAAGAATATGGACCGCTCGAGAAGGCTGCTGGCCATCTGGCATACATTACATGTACCTTTAGGTATGATGTTGTTTTTTATCGCTTTTATCCATATTGTAGCTACTTTATATTTTGCTACCCTGCTCCATTAATAAACCATCATCTGGAAAATTTATTATGCCATTTACCTTTACTTGGTTGAGATATGGAAAATAAAAAACTTGGCTGTTTGACACGGGTAGGTTTAGTTGGGCTGGTAATCGCAGTTGCTGCGGTTGGCATCAGTTATGTTTTCTCAAAAAACCTGATGTTTTCACCAGGCGATCTGACAGCCAGAAATACGGGCAGGAAAATTAATAACATTTCATCACATATCGAGCTGGCGAAGGATTGCCAAAATTGTCATCCTGCGCCCTGGGACCAAACCGACTTGGCAGACCTTTGTCTTGATTGCCATAAAAATGTCGCGGATCAGCTTAAGGATTCACATTCTCTTCACGGTGCTGCTGTTTCTGTTCTCAGCTCATATGATTGCAGGATATGTCATACTGATCATCTAGGACAAGAAGCCAATATTACATTCTTTACTGGAGAAGACTTTCCACATAATCTGGTTGGATTTTCTTTAGACTCCCATCAAGATCTCACAACCTCGGAAGATCTGGTATGTTCTGATTGTCATCCGGCAAGTTTTCTGGAATTTGATCCAATATTATGCACCAACTGCCACCTTGAAATCAACCGCTCATTCACCGAGATACATAGCTCCATCTACAGCATGGACTGCCTCTCCTGCCACGATGGAGTAGAAACAATCAACTCGGCTTTCGATCACAGTCAGGCTTCTTTTGAACTTATCGGAGTACATAACGAAGTCACTTGTGATGACTGCCATTCAGGATCAGTGGATCTGGACGCCTTCCATGATGCGCCAGTTCTTTGTTTTGAATGCCATCAAGAAGATGACAAACACTTCGGTTTTCTTGGTAATCAATGCGAAGAATGCCATCTTCCAACAGGGTGGCTGCCAGGTATCTACGACCATACCCTGACAGGGTTCTATCTCACCGGAGGACATGCTGATCTTTCTTGTACCGATTGCCATTTTGATCTGACCTTCCAGGGACAATCAGCCGATTGTATTTCCTGCCACGAAAGTGATGAACCCCATCAGGGTGAATTTGGCTCTGATTGTACGATCTGCCATTCTGTAACAACCTGGGATGATATTCACTTTGATCATTTAGGAGCATTTGCCGAAAACTGCTCCTACTGTCACCAAAACGACAGTCCAGCTGATCATTATCAGGGTCAATGCTCAGCCTGCCATATTATTACTGGCTGGCTCCCTGCAACTTTTAACCATGCAGCTGCCGGAGCAACTGACTGCCAAAATTGCCACCTCCAGGATCGTCCAGATGGTCATTTTGTCGAACAATGTTCCTTGTGCCACAGCACATCAAGATGGAAACCTTCGACGATCAACCATACATTTCCTACCTCTCACGAGGGCGCCAATAACCGCTGCGTACTTTGTCACCCTGGAAATAACTTTTACACCTATTCATGTTATGAATGTCATGAACATAACAGATCTGAAGTAGTAAAAGAGCACGAAGGTATTTCGAATATTGATAACTGCATCCGCTGCCACTGGGACGGCCGCAAACATGAATCCGGGGATGATGATTAAATCATTACTTCTATTAAATAAATGATTGTCTTGTCCCTGAAGACCTGTTCTGATAGAATAGGCAACGAGCCCCCATAGCTCAGTGGATAGAGTGTCGCCCTCCGGAGGCGAAGACCTGCGTTCGAGTCGCAGTGGGGGTACAGGAACCGCCCAGGGTTGGTCTTAAGTTAGGGATTGTAAATATTCCATTTGTCTCAATCAACACAAGTAGATTAGATCATCCATTATTCAGTAATTGATAGTGGAAGTGATGTCCTCTGTGTGATACCTATTTTGAAAGGAAAATGAAAAAATGAAAACATCTCAAGATCTTATACCCCTCGGAAAGTCCGGTATCATGATCACCTCTGTGGGTGTGGGTGCATGGGCGTGGGGCGACCGCATGATGTGGGGTTATGGCAGCAACAGTTTTAATGACAATGATATCCAGGAAGCATTCGATGTCAGTCTGGCAAATGGCACAAACTGGTTTGATACGGCCGAAATATATGGTATGGGTCGGTCAGAACGTTTTTTGGGTAAATTTATGCCTACAGCAACAAAAGAAGTCCTGGTTGCAACCAAATTCTTCCCATTTCCCTGGCGTATTCGCAAAGAAGCATTAATGCAAAATCTCAAAAAAAGCCTGAATCGCCTGCAACTCAGCCAGGTTGACCTTTACCAAATCCATGTGCCCCTTGGTCCGTGGAGTAAGCCAGAGTTTGTATCTGCTCTTGCCGATACGGTACATGCAGGCCTGGCCCGGGCTGTGGGTGTTTCCAACTTCAGCACGGAAAAAACCAGGCTGGCGAATGAAATTCTTCAAAAATCAGGTGTGCCTCTTGCTTCCAATCAAGTTGAATACAGCCTATTTAACCGGCAGATCGAGAATAATGGCCTGCTTGATTACTGCTTGAAAAATGAGATTACTGTAATTGCTTATAGTCCGCTTGCGAAAGGTATGGTTACTGGTAAATATGGCCCTGATAATCCACCCCCTGGCCCTCGCAAACGGATGTACCCTCCCGAAAAATTACTCCTCGCTCAACCATTGATCACGCTCCTGAAGGAAATCGGCACAACTCGCGGTAAAACACCTGCCCAGGTTGCCCTTAACTGGACCATTTGCAAGGGTGCTGTCCCTATCCCTGGTGCCAAAAATGCCAAACAGGCGGCTGATAATTTAGGCGCGATGGGCTGGCGGCTCAGCCCAGAAGAAGTGGCCGCCCTTGATCAAGCCAGCGAATTGTTGGAATGATGCCGAACCCAGTGAAATAAACTAAAATATCCCTATTCATTGAACCCTGGAGGTTTTGATGCTGGATATTATTCCCTGGTGGAAAAGGACCACAATCTATCAAATCTACCCTCGTTCTTTCCGGGATTCCAACGGCGATGGTATCGGGGACCTCCCGGGTATCACAAAGAAGCTGGCATACATCAAAGACCTGGGGTTCGAGACGATCTGGATCTCACCTTTTTTCACTTCACCACAACAGGATTGGGGGTATGATGTAGCCGATTACTGCGCTATCGCACCCGAATACGGTACGATGGCTGACGTTGAGCGTTTGATCGATGAGGTGCACCGCCTGGGGCTGAAGGTTATCTTTGATCTGGTATTGAACCACACCTCGATCCAGCATCCCTGGTTTATCGAATCCAGCGCCAGCAGAAACAACCCCAAAAGCGACTGGTATATCTGGCGTGACGGGCGAGGAAAAAACCGTCCTCCCAACAATTGGAAAGCCATGCCGGGGGGATCAGGGTGGCACTTTCATCCGACCCGTGAACAGTGGTACTATGCCAGCTTCCTTCCCTTCCAGCCTGACTTGAACTTCCGCAATCCTGAAGTCAAAAAAGAGATGTTCCGGATTGCCAAATTCTGGCTTGACAAAGGTGTGGACGGCTACCGCCTGGATATCTTCCATGCCATTTATAAAGGGGAGCATTTCGAAGATAATCCCTTGCATTGGTCGTACATTCCAACCCAGGACAAATACGGATTTTTCACACAGTGGAAATATACAGTCAATCAGCCTGAGACCGTTCAGCTCGCCCATGAGCTGCGTGGTGTATTTGATACATACAGTCCCTCCCGTTTTATGATTGGAGAGATCTTCGGCAGCGACCTGCAAATCAAAAAATATCTGGGCGATAGATCAGAAGGAATGCATGCGATCTTTCTCTGGGATCTGATGGATTTCCGTTATAAGGCAGATTTCTTCTGGGATGTGATCAACCATTATGAAACCTGGTATCCCGCACCGTATACACCTGTGCTGGTTCTTGGCAACCATGACTCCCGACGCTGGATTGAGCGCGTAGATGGGGATCCCCAAAAAGCCAAATTGATCGCCCTGCTCCAGCTCACCGCCCGGGGTATCCCCGTGGTGTATTACGGGGAGGAAATTGGCCTTCCGGAAGGAAAAACCCCGGCGAAACTTTCCCTGGACCCGGTTGGCCAGCGCTTCGCCTGGGCGCCAAATTGGCTGCTAAACCTTCTTAATCTGTATGTCAACCGAGACAACTGCCGCACGCCAATGGCCTGGGACAGCTCCAGTCAAGCTGGTTTTACAGACAGGTAATGCTGAGCCCTGGCTGCCCTTGAGCGCTAAGCCAAGTACATCGAATGTATCTGATCAAATCGACGATCCCGACTCTCTTCTAAACTGGTACCGGTCTCTGCTGAATTTCCGCAAAGATTCTCCAGCCCTACAGAACGGCGATCTGAGATTATTGCCCCGCGAACTGGCACAAAAGGGATTGCTGGCATACTATAGGCAGACCGGGGGAGAAAAATTGGCAATCCTGATCAATATGACAGCCAATCCAATCGAGCTTGATTTGAAGCACCCGGAGATTATCCTGCGAACCGGATCTGTGTCCCTTAGCGCCGAAAAAGTCAATTTAGGTAGCCTATCTGGACTGATATCTAAAGTCAATCCCGATAACTTATCGACACAAAAAGGACTGCCTTGAATCAAATCAGGACAGTCCTTATATTATTGTGGGCTGACTCAAATTTTTACTTTACTGCTTGTTTTTCTTTCTTTCCAAATACCATTGGCAGCAATGGAAGCGCCGACCAAATTGAATAAGGTCAGAGATTGCAAAAGCCCAGCGGAATCCCACGGCGGGTAGATTTGCCAGGCCGCCGGCAATCGCAAAACCCACACCCTGACCTATATTGGTAACGGCCATGAAGATGGAGAACATGGATGCTGCGATTCGTTTTTCTGTATAAAACATCGCCAGGGCAAAATAGACTGTTTGATAGGTCCCGTAAGATAACCCAAAGATAAATACAATCGGCCAGGCTAAGCCGGGATTGGGGATCAGCGCCAGGATCAGGATTGATGCAAAGGAAAAGAATAAGGCGATCCTGGTGCTTTTTTGCTGACCAATCCGGTCGATCAGCTTCCCACCCAGCATGCCTCCCAGGACAACCCCCATGCCCCACATGGTTGTATATAGACCAGCCGTTCTTAATGAGATTCCGAAATTTGATTCAAGGAATGGGTTTACGTTTTGGTTGGAGCCGGCGATGACCATAAAAAAGAGGAAACCGGCGACCGCCAGGGCAATGATCTCTTTTTTCCTAAAGGCAGCAAAAGCACTCCATTCGAATTGTTCAGCCGCGGCTTTTTCTTCCTCTTTTATGGAAAAAACAAACGGCAGCGGGATTAACGTTAACACCCCCAAGAGCCAAAATACTGCCGTCCAGGAGACCTCCTGGGCCAGCCAACCCAGGACGGAAGCAGTGATCACTACACCTGCTGCTCTTCCACCCACCATGAATCCCTGGATGGTGCCTTGCTCCTCTTCAGGAGTTGTATCCAGCGCAAGCCCATCTGTGCATGTGTCATATAAAGCCATGCCAAGCTGCAGAATAAAAGCGAGAGCTACAAATAACCAGTAGTCATCCGCCGGATCGATAAAGGGAACGATCACCAGGCATAACGTTTGAATTAGCAATCCCATGATGATATACGGTTTCCTGTGCCCCATGCCAAATAAATTTACGCGATCGCTTAACATGCCCAGGAAGATTTTGATCACAAAGGGGATCAAGGCAATGGCGCCAAAAATACCAACATCCGCCATGGATAAACCCTTGGACAGAAAATACAAAGCGTTCAGAGATGTAAAATAAGAAAATACCGTGCCCTGAGAGAAGTATAGTGATCCGAACATGGTGTATCTAGCGGTTTTACTTTTAAGCATATCCTTCTCCTTCAGGGTGAATGTAGTTGTCTAAATAAGTTTACCCTATACGGATCTATCCCAGAAAAATAATCATCAATAAATATAGGAGCTTTTTTGCTTATAATCTATATCAAAATCATAACATTTTATGGCACATGGAGAGTAGATGGAAAACCTCAATCCCCCGGGGGATGCTTACCCTATCTTAAACAACGGCATCGCCCAGATCGCAATGGTTGTAGAAGATCTCGACAGAACCGTTGAAAAATATTGGAATATATTCGGAATTGGGCCCTGGCATTTTTATACCTACAAACGGCCCCTTTTAGGAATGAGCCGCTATCACGGTCAGGATGTGGACAATGCCCTGCGCATCGCCCTTTCGTATTTTGGTCCAACGCGGATCGAATTGATAGAAGTCAAAAATGGTCCATCCCTTCAGGAAGATTTCATTAAAAGTCCACGGTTACGGTGTCCAGCATCTTGGTATCCTTGTAGACGATATGGAAAAAGCAATTGATGAAGCCCGCAAAAAAGGATTTGAAATCATCCAGGAAGGCTCTGGTTTTGGACCGGATGGTGATGGACATTATGCTTACCTCAACACAGAGGATATATTCGGGATCACGTACGAACTAATTGAACGACCGAAACGCAGACATACACCTGAGAAGATTTATCCTGAAATCGTAAATAAACCTCGAAGGTCGGCCTCAAATAGGATTGAAAAGACAAATAAAAGCGGAGTTGTGAAAAAAAAACCATATTCATACTGAAAGAAAATGTTTCGGAAAAGCAAACACCAATATTTTATTTTTTGGGTTTGATGACTATTTTATGTTCCAAATTATCAGTCAGATGCCAGTAACTCAATATCTGTTCCTCAACATCGTATTCGTATTTCCCGTCAGATACCTCAATCTGGCATCCTTCCGGGTATTGATAAAGAGGTAAATAAATAATTGTCGGTTCAGAGATATCGGGTTTATGCTTAAATCGATATGTAAATGTCTTTGAAATATAATTAAATACGACCTCAAGCGGTTGCCCGGCCGTAGCCATCGGATAGGGTCTTAAAACTGCAGCCAAAGCCCTTCCGCCTGAATTGATATCTTCTGGATCATCCTGCTGATCGCGGCTGAAAATCGAGAGATCTTCATCATTCCACCTATCACCCCTGTCATTGATATTATCGGAGGTGTAATTCCAAAGGGTGAAGTGGTGTAAATTCGCCTCCAGAGCCCCAAGCGTGCGGTTAAAAGCTTTCTCTTGAGAGCTGAAATCCCCATTTTTATAGGCGGTTTTTTTGTCCAGGTCGTATGCTATGCCAACCTCGCCTATCAATACAGGAACTCCACCCATTTTTGTATTTGCATGCTGGATCGGCCTGGAAAGCTGCTCCCGAAAGGAGTTGTCGATCTTCTTTTCACCGAACAAGAGCTTATTCTTTCCTCTATCATAATTTATCCATTTGTTAAATGCCTTCTTGATCAGCACAACCGGATCGTACCAATGCGGCGCGTAAACAATATTTTGGGCATCTTCCGGACCCCAATCTGGGCCAGCTGGACCAAATCCTTTTTCTACAAAGATCATCGTTTTTGGTTGAATTTTCCGGATTTCAGCCGCAAATGAATTATTAAAAGGAACATAGTAATCACGGTTAAAATCAATTATCTGGCCATTCCTATACGCAAAGTAGTTCGGCTTTAATAACACTGGTCGATTATTGATCATTTTCCAGACACCATTCGCCTGCCAGATAGGATCAAAGCCGTCCAGCCAGACCGAAACGCGGTCTGGATTAATTATTCCTCGGCCAAGCACGCGAGGGCCAAACACACCTCGTTCCCATTGTTCCAACTTCAGGGAAATTCCTGATCCCAGCTGCATGGCCTGGAAAGGAGTGGGGATAAATCCTTTTTCTACAGTGGTATGGCGTTTATTTAAATCCTGAATGCCAATCCAGCCTTCAACTGGTTCATTCATGGAATCGTAACCAACTACATTTGGGAGATCCGATATCGATTCTGCCAATTTTTGAATGGAGCCTATAAAATGCCTTTGAAGGAATTCCTGCGTAGATTTGCCATCGATCTTTGTGAAAGGGGCCAGATCAGTCCCACCAAAAAATAAGGTGAACATGGTAGCTGCGGCCAACTTGGTTGCGTTGGTGGACCAGATCATTTGCGGCAGCGGATCACCATGAGCCTGGTGTGTGAAAGCAGCCCCGGTTTCCTGGAATTTTTTGATATCCAGCCCGACCAGTTCAAAAGTCCATCCAGGTGCGCCATCACCTCCGGAAAACCGGCTCCAAACATCCTGATGCGGGTCAATAAAAACGTTAATATCAAATTGAGCAGCTTTCTCCAGGATAGCTCTTACATAATCAATATATGCCTGATCATAAATACCCGGCCCTGCATGTTCCAGCGCTTCCCAGGTGATCAGGAATCTGAGGAAAGTAAAACCCCAGGACCTCAGACGTGCAAAATGTTCTTCCGCTTCTTCCAGGGGAAATGGTCTGCCAACAAAGGAAACATCCTTGTGATTGTAGAAACCTTCTTTCTGGTATGTAGCCCCATCAGGCCTAAATGGAACTTTACTGCTGCCGCCCAGGTTGACGCCCCTTAAATTCAAGATCCTGCCTGCGTCATCTATGAAATTTGATCCTTCAATTCTCATTTAACTTGCTCCCAATTTTTAAAATCATTTACCCTAAGTTGCGCTTTCATTAATTCGCTGGATGATCGTTTCTGCGGCTTTGATTCCGTCAATTGCCGAAGACATTATGCCCCCTGCGTAGCCCGACCCTTCCCCAACTGGGTATAAACCACCAAGGCTAACGCTTTGAAAATCGCCATCCCGTATTATCCTCAAAGGTGATGACGTCCGGGTTTCCACGCCTGTTAAAACCGCATCAGCATTAGCAAAGCCCGGCATTCTTTTATCAAACTCCGGTAGAGCTTCTTTTATCGCTTGGATGATTGAAGAAGGCAGCGCCTCGGACAGATCTGTTTCTATGTAACCGGGAAGATAGCTCGGTTCAACTCCCAGCATGCCTCTCGAGGCCTTGCCTGCCAAAAAATCACCAACCAATTGAACCGGAGCATTATAATCACCACCGCCAATTTTATAAGCGTTTTTTTCCCAATGTCTTTGAAAAAGAAAACCATCCAATGCACTCTGGCCGTAATCCTCAGGAAATACCTCAGCCACAATGGCACTGTTTGCGTTGGTATTTGCCCTGGCATACTGACTCATTCCATTTGTGACCACTGTATCCGATTCAGAAGATGAAGCCGATCACTGATCCTCCTGGACACATACAAAAACTATATACCGATCTACCGCTTGATGTCTTGTAAGCCAGCTGATAATCAGCCGCGCCCAGATCAGCGTGACCGGCGAATTTCCCATACTGGATATGATCTATCAGTGCTTGAGGATGTTCGATCCGGAACCCAACCGAAAATGGCTTTGGTGCCATCTGAATTCCTAATTCGTGTAACATCAAAAAAGTATCTCTAGCACTGTGCCCAATAGCCAAAACAACAGCTTTTGATAAATAGACCTCGCCATTATCAAGCTTGACACCTTCGATCCAATTCCCATCTTTTAGCAGTTCGGTGACTTTGCTTTCAAAATGATATTCCCCTCCCAATGATTCGATTTTTGACCTTAAGCCCTGAACAACTTTTACAAGATTTGCGGTGCCGACATGCGGTTTATAATCAAATAAGATATCCTCTGGAGCGCCAGCCGAAACCATCTCCTGGAGGATCTTTTGGGTCCTTTGGGATTTATCTTTCACCCTGGTTCTTAATTTTCCGTCCGAAAAGGTACCAGCACCACCTTCTCCGTATTGAACATTCGATTCGAGTTTCAGAATTCTGTCCTGCCAAAATCCGTTTACATCCCTTATTCTTTCCTTAACCTGTTTCCCGCGTTCCAGCAATATTGGCTTTAAGCCAGCTTCAGCTAGAATCAAGCCTGCAAAGATTCCAGCGGGGCCGGTTCCAATGATTATCGGCCGTTCACCTATGGTTTTCTTTTCTAATTTGGGGATTTGGTATTTCTTTTCTTCTCTCAGTTCGATCTTGCCAGAACTTTGAATAACAGCTTTCAGGGACTCTTGATTTTTAACCTCTACAAATACGCTGTACACATGGTGAAGTTCGCTCTTTTTTCTGGCATCCAAACTTCGTTTTTGTATCTTGAACGAAGTAAGTTCATTTTCAGTTATTTTAAGGTTTTTCAGTATAGCTCCTACAAGGTCTTGTTCAGAATGACCAATCGGGAGTTTGATGGAACTTATTTTAATCATAGGGGGTATCAACCTCATAAAACAACATGAATCAACCTATCTCGTACTGATTATACGTTCTGTAAAGCGTTTGTAAATAAATCTTTATGCTAAATCATTCTATAATATAGGTAATTAGCTGTCACAATTTAGCTGTAATCCTCAAAACAGGGTTTACAGCTCCGTTTTGTTTCCGGGAATATATTATGAAACGTTCTATTTTAGTTATCCAGCCTAAGCCTGAGATTGCCGCAGATATATCTGCTGTTTTTTCAGAATGGGGAGATATTGTTCTTGTTTCATCTTCTATAAAAGCCGCTGGTGAGCAATTGAAGTTATCTCTGCCTGATATTCTCTTGATTGATATTACTTTATTAGGCTCAAAATGGGATGCTGCAATCCCCACTTTAAGAAAAAGATTTCAAAGAACAAATGTGATCTTTACCTATTCCTCAAACACAAATCTGCCAACACCGCATTCAGATAACCTGGTAAAGTGGCAAGTCCTTACTTTGCCTGTGACGGAAACAAGGGTCAAAAAAGCGCTTGATGGGAACCTGACAAAATTCGATATCCTGGAACCGCTCCAGAGTAAACCCAAATTGACTTTCCCGATTCGTTTTCAGATCAGTATGCCTTACCTGGTTTTATCGATCTTTTTCTCGCTTGCAGCCACTTATATCACCACCAGGATCGTATTTGATTCAGCGGAGGAAAGGTTTTCAAACCAACTGCTGGAAGCTGGCAAATTATCATCAGAATGGATGGTCCTCGAAGAAGAGAAATTACTGGAATCCTTACGCCTTGTAACCAATACAATTGGTCTCCCCGAAGAGGTATCCAACGCCCAAATTGATAATTTACATCGCCTGATCTACCCCCTGGCAGTTAATGCCCGGGTTGAAAATATCGAGATTCTAGATCTAGAAGGTTCCACGGTTTATTCACTCCAGCATCAATCCGGCAGCACATTGGAGGATTATCAAACAACAACAGGGGGGGATTATTTTACAAACATTGATGTTGTCTCATCAATTCTACAAAATAAATCAGATGATTATGGCGATAAATACGCCTTAGCTGTCTCTCCCCCCTGGGGTAACACATTTTATGTTGCCGGACCCATTCTATTAGATGGTGATCTTGTAGGTGTTGCCCTTGCAGGCAAGTCACTGACCAGCCTCGTTAAGGATATGCGCGAAACAACCTTGGCCCAGACCACTTTATATGATTTAAACGGCCTGGTTCTATCAACATCTTTCATCAGCCCACAGGATCTCCCCACCGGTTTTTCATCCCTTGTCCTTGCAGATCAAAGCGAAAATACAAAAACATTGAATAAATCTGTTGCTGATATACCCTATACTGAACTGCTTGCTCCCTGGGAAGTTCGGGACGATCTGGACATTGGTGTATTGGGAATTGCGCTACCTCAAAACTACCTGGTTCACACCAGTTGGGTTACACGAACACAAATATTTATCGCCCTGGGTTTATTCATCACGCTGGTCTTGTTATTTGGTTACCGCCTTGCGAATCGAATCTCAAAACCGTTAGAAAGGCTTGCTAAAGCATCTGAAGAGGTATCAAAAGGGAATTTTCTGGTAACCCTGGAATCCCCAGGCAGCAAAGAAGTATCCGTTCTAAATACTTCTTTTAATGACATGTTAAGGAGTCTGGAAAACTCCCAGGATGAATTGCTTTCAGCCTATAACACCAGCCTGGAAGGCTGGTCCCGGGCCTTGTCCCTCAGGGATCATGATACAGATGAACACAGCAAACGGGTAGTCGACCTAACTCTGATACTGGCCAGGGAGCTTGGAATCAGTGGAATCGAGCTGGAAAATATCCGTCGAGGGGCGATGCTGCACGATATTGGTAAGATGGCCATTCCTGATCAAATATTACGAAAACCAAACAAATTAACACCGGAAGAATGGGCCACAATGAGACAACATCCTTTATACGCGATAGAGATGTTGAAACCGGTGAAATTCCTCCAGGATGCGCTGGATATCCCTCTATACCATCACGAACAATGGGATGGCAGCGGCTATCCTTATGGCTTAAAGGGAGAAAGGATTCCGCTTCCTGCCAGGATATTTGCTGTCGCTGATGTTTATGATGCTTTATTATCCAATCGTCCTTATCGCAGAGCCTGGTCAAATCAAGCAAACTCTGGATTATTTATATGAAAACAGGGAAAAGCATTTTGATCCTCAGATTGTGGATCTATTCATCAAGGTCGTGATCGAGAAAAACCGTTCGTAGATCTATTATCAAACCAGATAAAATTTTCCATCCATTTATTATGGCTGAACGATTTAACACCTACCTGAAAAAATCACCCTGGCTGCGAACAATACTCATAATCGCAGCATTATTAGTATTGGGGACAGTATTCATCTGGGGAATTTTCAGTAATTTCGGTCTCCTACTTGCCAGGTCAACACCTTTTCCAGTGCCGATCCATTCCTCTGATCAGGCTGACTATGGAAAAGATCCTGATAATTTAAACATTCCCCCCATGGATATCCAATTAGTAGTTGATACAATCTGGGACCTGAACTTATCTGCACCAAATCTCTCGCTGCGCTTAACGCAGGTTTATGACAACTTCCTTTCGACTGTGGCCTCTATCACTCCCAGACCTACTGCTACCTTTACAGCTACAATTGATCCTGACCCCGAAACGACTCCGGACGGATATACAACAACCCCGGGAGAGCCTGCTTATACCTTGGACCTGACTCCAACAACTTCACCAACCATAACACCTCCAGGTTTTATCGCCAGCCTGACCCCAACAGAGAAAGTCATTGTTCCGACAGATACGCCACAACTCCCCACCAGTACAGCTCTTCCCCCTACAAATACAGTATCGCCCTGTGGTCAGTTGTCGCTTGGCAATTTTGCCGCCAGTACTAAAAAGGCCAGTTGGACGGTATCGAACAATTCTCCTTCAACAGTTACAATATCCCGAATATCTATTTCATGGCCTGCAGCTAATTCAGATTTAACAAAAATATTCTTCGGTCAGGCTAAGATTTGGGAAAGCACAGCATCCCCGCCCTCTAAAACAATTGATTTTGATCCCGGAAGCGATTTAAATCTATTTGGAAGTTCTTCGAAAATAATTGACTTCTTTTTCTTGGACCAGTCAACACCAACCGGTTACAACTTGAGCATAAACTTTACAAATGGCTGCTCAGTCAGTAAATCAAATTAATCCAGGTTCACCCAATCAATTTATTTATTCCTAAAATATAATGGGTTCAGCTACCCATTTTTTTCATGTTATGATGTAATAATTCCGGCAAGCCGTTTTCATCGTATTAACACAGCCTGAATAAAAGATAAATGACAGAATTTCCCACAACCAGACTTAAGCAAGCGGTATCTGCCCTGAAAGGCGGAAATAAACAGGAAGCAAGGACCTTAATCCTGGCAGAGGTGCGCGAAAATCCTACCAATCTGACTGCCTGGTTATGGGCCCTGGAAGTTGCTGCCAACGAAAAAGAAAAACGGACCATCCTTAATAAGATTCTCGCGTTGGACCCAACCCATAAAGGGGCTTTGCATTATTTAAAGAACCTTGACCAAGGATCAGTAACTCAGACCGAGGGACTTTCAAACTCAACAAGCCTAGATATTCCTTCCCAAACCAGCCCTGCTGAGCCAGAAGTTTCCAGAGTTGGTGGGTTTTTAAGATTATTCACTGACTGGGTTACATCACTGCCAACCTCTTGTGGATTTTTCTTCCTCCTTGTTATTATCATCAGCGGTGCTTTTTTCTATTTCCGTGTAAATACCAGTTTATTCGGTTTGATCGGCAATGATTTTGACGATTTAATCATCAGCAATTCTTACGAGAAAATCTCTACCGAAGATACGTACTGGGAAGTCCAGTTCGAAGGAATCGGTGAATCAGAGTACATTGGTATTGTCCGTCACGCTTCTCCAATTCGAATAAATGAATTCAGGATCCTGACCCACGATATACTTGTAACTACGTCTGATTTCGCAAATCCTGACCTTGTTGATACAAATGTAATCGATCATAAATTCTTCTGGAAATCACCAGTCGTAAATTCCCCAAACGGGTCTATCAATCTAATTCATGCTGTTCCTGCCAATAAAGATATCTATCAAGAATTATTAAAGATCCAAAACTGGGATACCGTTATGATAACCGGCCGCGAAATCTATACCATCAAGGCCTATCAATCCGATGAAACTTTCCTTGGCACCTGGACAGATAGCGGATGCAATACTTTACTGATTGAATCTGTTTCTATTTTGCAGGATCCCGACCAGTAAACAGACAGGATTATATCTATGCGCAAAGACTTGTCCAGGATCGTATATCTCATCTGGTCAATAATATTTATTTTTATTGTCGGGCTGCTAATACTTAATTTTCAAGGAAAAGATATATTGCTGCCATTTCGGAAGTTGGAACCAACGACCGCACTTACAGCTATCGAAGCACCAACAGTTTCCCCCTCACCTCTGCCTGCCACGCTTACACCTACCCTCACACCACCAACATCAAGCCCAACTCCAATTCCGCCAACTCCCACCCTCGCTCCACCGCAACCCCAGATAATTGGCTACTCGATTGCCGGCCGGCCTCTTGAAGTATATAGCTATCGGAGATGGTCCAATTGAAAAGATGATAATTGCCGGGATTCATGGCGGTTATGAATGGAATACTATCGTCCTTGCTGATGAATTGATCCAGTACCTGAAATCTCATCAAGAGATCATTCCTCCTGATCACACGCTATACATCCTGAGAGCTTTTAACCCGGATGGCTTCCAGCGTTCAAGGGGTTTTGGAGGCAGGGCCAATGAAAATAATGTCGACCTGAACAGGAATTTTCCTTCAAACTGGAAATCGGAATGGCCCCGGGTAGGCTGCTGGGATTATATTCCTATTACCGGCGGAACATCGGCTGCATCTGAACCTGAAACACAAGCCTTAATGGCATTTATAGAAGACCACGATCTACAAGCATTCATCAGTTATCACAGCGCAGCTCTGGGAATATTTCCAGGGGGACAACCGCCAGACGAAGGGTCGATTTCTCTGGCTGAGTCGATAGCTCTAGTCAGCGCGTATCCCTATCCACCTATCGACGCTGGATGTATGTTTACTGGCCAACTGGTTGATTGGGTATCTGATCAAGGTATACCCGCTATTGATATTGAGCTGACCAATCATCAGGATTCCGATTTTGAGATCAATCTGGGTATTCTGAGTGTTTTCCTGGACTGGTCATATTCCAGAATAACCTGACCTATAGCAGCTACAAATTCTACTGGTCAGGTTCTAAAACCGGCAAGATAGCTCCATTCCCACTTTCAATAGGTACTTTTCCAAAACTGGCCGCGCAAATATGCGCTCCGAAAAATAAGATCATAGTGCTTAGATAGATCCAGAACAGCAGAACCACTATCGCATTTAAAGATCCAAATATCAACTGGTAGCGCGCAAATCCACTTCCCAAATACCATTGGAATATCCAGGTAGCAAAACGCCACAACAGCGTAATTCCCAATGCGCTGAATCCCGCAGCTTTAATTGGCACTCTTCCCATCGGGATAATCCTATACACGCTGTAAAAAAACAAAAAGGGAACCACCCAGTACAATATTTTTGCGCCAAAATGCCATAACCAGGAACTTAAGAAGAATTCTAAACCAGGAATGAGTTCACGATATTTCACCAAGGCATTTAACACCGTGGAAGATAACATTGAAACAAAAAGCAGCAAAATTATCAGGATCACCATTGCTAAACCAAAAAGCCGTTTTTGAAAAAATGTCCGCTGTTCTGTTTCTGGCCAGGCGCTGGTAATATGATGAACCATCATGGAAAACGCATTGGACCCAGACCAGATAAAGACAATCAAACTCACAACACCAACCGAATTTCTCAGAACCAGAATCCGTTGAATATTTATTTCTACGAAATTTTGCGAGACCGGGATAGCACTGATAATTATTTCGCCTACTTTACTGCTGGCCTCTCCGCTATCAACAAAATAGGATCCAATAGTAACCAGCACAATTAACAAGGGAAAAAAGGAGAGCAATGTGTAGTAAGCCATCCCGGCAGCTCCCCGAGCAGCCCCTTTCTTTTGAAAGTTTTTCAGAGCTGCTTTCAAGATCAAAAAAAGATCGCCCAAATATTTTTTCACTACACCAACGGAACCTTTTATATTCATAATCATCCGTTTCAAGATAACGCGATCACGCTTTTTAAAAGCATCTACGATCCGCCTATCCCTTCAATAGCATGTAAGGGGCATCGATCATAATCGTGTATATTTTTACATATACATTAACATAAAATGGGCCTGAAACTTACAACCAGTAACAGGCCCACAGGTTTCTAAAAGCTCAAATCAGGAATAAAAATCCTCAATATGCAATGCTCCCGGTTCTCTGCGTGTATGTTTTGTATATCCCTTATCCTTAAGCCAATTCGATACACCTTCTACCATTTTGGGATTTCCGCAGAGGAAAAAGTGCGTTTTTTCAGGGTCAACTACTATTCCAGCTTCTTTCAGAAGAACATCCTGCTTAAGCATATCATCGATCCAGAGTTTATAACCATTCCAGGTCTGATCCCCTTCTGGCAGGGTAGGAATATATGTAAAATTCTTAAATGTGGAATCCAGGAAAGAGAGTTCGCTGTAATAACCAAGGTCCCATTGTTTTGCAGCACCCTGGATAACAGCCATCTTTGATTCAGGCCGAGCTGTTAAATAGGAACGGAGAAAACTCAGGTAAGGAGCTAACCCCGTCCCTGTTGCTATCATCACAATATCTTGATTGTCTGGCGTATCTGCCAATTTAAACACCCCTACAATCCTCTTACTAACAAAAAGTCGATCACCCGGGTTTAAATTAAAAAGCCGTGGAGTAAGTTGCCCGGATTTAACCTGGGAAATATAAAACTCAAATTGCTTGACTTGTTCTGTTGCCGAGGCAATCGAATATGGTCGCTGGATCAATTTATCTGGTTCCACCGGATCAGTTTCATCAGATGAATTAGGCGAGCGGCCTTCCCTTCCATATAAACCAAGCAAGGTGTACTGACCAGAACTGAATTCATCCCGGGGTTCATCTGTATCAACCCTTAAGGTCATAATATCAGGAGTGAGCAAGATCTTTCCCACAACCGTTGCGTTGTATTTTGACTCTTCCATCTTCTCTCCTCAATAATTAACAAGTACTTGTAAAAATCTGCCCCATATTATAGTGCAATCAAGGAAGATAGAATAGACCTTCCCAAAATTCACGGGAAGGTCTATTCTATCTTTTTATAACAAATCAGAGAATTGCTTGGTATAAACGATCTCAGGGTTTGGTAGTGAATGCAATACCAACCAATCCCCCTCCGGTATGAACAGAAAGTCCCGGATTAAGCTCAGTATGTGGAATGTAGTCAGGGCATGAAACCTTTTCCCTTAATAGTTTCTCAAAATCATCGGCTGCCTGATTAGCCGCTACGTGTAAAATAAATACCGATTCGAATTCTCCATCACCCAAGCGCTCATTCGTCAGTTCAAGGATGCGTGCCCAGGCTTTTTTCCGTGTGCGTACTTTTTCCAGAAGATCCAATTTGCCATCTTTGATGGTTAAAATTGGCTTGATGCTCATCAATGCCGCCATTTCCGCAGAAAGAGATCCGACCCTTCCACTCATAGCCATAAACTTAAGAGTATCCAGGGCAGCAAATAAATGAGTCCTTTCCCTGACAGCGACAACTTCTTCCAGGATCTCTTCCGTATTTTTCCCTATTTTGGCGAGCTCCGCTGCTTTTAAAACCATAAATCCCTGACCCATGCTGATAGTTTCAGAATCCACAACAGTGATTTTTTTATCCGGGAATAATTCTTTCGCGGTGACTGCTGCTTGATAGGTGGCGCTAACCCCTGCGCTTACCGTCAGGCAGATAATCTCATCAGCCCCTTTATCAAAAGCGTCCTGATAAACTACAGAAAAATCACCTGGCGAAGGAGCAGCGGTGGTTGGAAGTACTCCATCCCTGTTTACACGTTCAATCAATTTTTCAGCGTCAATGTCAATACAGTCTTTAAGGACTTCTTCACCAAAATGAATAGTAATGGAAGCCTGGCGAATTCCAAAATCATCCAGGCTTTTTTGCGGCAAACTTGTATCAGTATCAGAAATAATGGCAATGGTCATCGATCAATCCTCCCGGGTATCGATAAGAATAATTCCTAGCTTATTAAACCTAATTCTTGGGAAATCGGTACGGGATAATGGCAAATCCTAAAATCAGACCTCATCATACCATAGTTTAATTTTCATACTTTTTCAACCAAACCTATCTGGTATGATTTACAAATAAAGCTACTTACCTGAGGAACCTATGGCTCTCCGAATCGGGATTATTGGATTACCAAATGTTGGCAAGAGCACTATCTTTAATGTCCTAACCCAGGCTCAAAACGCTGAAGTCGCAAATTATCCCTTCTGCACTATCGAACCCAATCTGGCCATAGTGCCCGTTCCAGATCAACGTCTTGAAAAATTAGCCGCGTTAGTGGGTGTAAAAAAGATCATTTTCACGACAATTGAATTTGTTGATATTGCGGGGCTTGTAAAAGGGGCCAGCCAGGGTGAAGGACTTGGTAATAAATTCCTCGGTAATATCCGCGACACAGATGCGCTCCTCCATGTAGTTCGCTGTTTTGACGATCCAAATGTCGTTCATGTAAGTGAAAAACCGCAGCCACGCGAAGATATTGAAACAATCCAACTTGAATTGATAATTTCCGACCTGGATCAAGTCAACACGAAAAGAGATAAATTGGCGCGTCAAATCAAGGGAGATAAATCCCTTTCAACAGTTTTAGAGATGGCAGATAAAATCAACGGGTTCCTGGAATCGGGCAAGCCCCTATCCGTCTTTCCAGAGAAAGATGATCCCAAATTTACAGACCTAAACCATGAATTAAGATTTTTATCTGCTAAACCAGTTATCTACACGGCAAATATCGGTGAAGAATATTTATCAAAGGATCATCCCCAACTCACGATCATTCAAGAGATCGCATCCGCAGAAAACTCAAGCCTGGTTCAGATCAGTGCCTTGATCGAGTCCGAACTAAATCTCCTTGAAAAAAATGAGAAACAAGATTATATGGAATTGTCCGCCATTCCAGCCAGCGGCTTGGAGCAGATCATCCAAACCGGGTACCAAACATTGGATTTGATCAGCTTCTTCACCTACAATGAACACGAGGTCCGAGCCTGGACCCTGAAGAAAGGCGGCAGAGCGCCTCAGGCTGCCGGAAAGATCCATACGGATTTCGAGCGTGGTTTCATCAAAGCGGAAGTGATCCCATTTGAAGTCTTTAATACACTAAAAAGTACTGCTGCTGTCAAAGAAGCGGGCAAATTAAAGATCGAAGGAAAGGAATATATCGTTCAGGACGGGGATGTGATCTACTTCAGATTCAATGTTTGAAGTAAGATATATACTAATCATTCTTGCTGATAAGGAAATATCAATGATCGATGAGAAATTTAACCTCGGTATCCAAAACGCCGTTCAGGTATGCATGAACATCTCCCACACAGACAAGGTGCTGGTTATCACAGATTTAAAGACCTTAGCTATTGGTAAAGCGTTGGTTAGAGAATCCAATATATTAGGCGCTCAAACCAGGATGGTTAAATTGGAAGAGTTCGGAACCAGGCCCATGACGGAAGTTCCGCGGGCCATGATCACAGAATTGGCTGATTTCAAGCCAACGGTTACTTTTTATGCCGCTAACGGACAGGAAGGTGAAGTAAAAATGCGTCTGGCCCTGACTGGTGAAATCCGGAGGATATACACTGAACTTGGTTTACCAACCCCGCGACATGGACATATGATTGGCATTACATCGCGCTTGATCCGCGAGGGTATGACCGCTGATTATATTGAAATCAACCGGCTGACTCTTGAGATTTTGGAATTGGTCAAGGGAGCCAAAACCATTAAAGTCACATCGAAAAAAGGAACGGATATCAGTGCTACATTTAACCCGGATTATAAATGGGTTCCCTGCCATGGGCTGTATCACTCCCCCGGTGATTGGGGAAACTTACCCGAAGGCGAAGTTTTCACGTGTCCTGAGACCCTGGATGGCGTAATTGTGGCAGATGTCCTGGGCGATTATTTCTCCCCCAAATATGGCGTCCTGGATTCTCCAATGATTATCGAAGTCAAAGAAGGATTGGTCCAAAATGTTTCTTGCCAGGATCAATTAATTGCAGATGAATTTTTAACCTACCTGAAATCTTCAGAGAATGGTCTCCGGGCGGGAGAGTTTGCCATCGGCACCAATACCGCTGTAACTGAGTTGAGCGGGAATTTGCTGCAGGACGAGAAGATACCAGGTATCCATGTTGCTTTTGGCAATCCAGGTGGTTATGAGACCGGCGCAGACTGGACTTCTGATGTCCACGTAGATGTTGTTCCAGTGCAGTGCACGATCCACCTTGATGGAAATAAGATCATGAAAAATGGTAAATTTACTTTATAAATCGTTACCATTTTCAAATGTTTAGTTGAAAATAGGAAAATATCTGCCATAATAAAAGAATAACTAACTATCCTCCAGCAACGGGAACCCTTTGAACCGCTGAACAAATATTTGGCCAACCACAAATTATTGGGCGGTTTTTCGAACATAATCACATCTTGAATTAGCTATCTTTTCCTTGCTCCAAGGCAGGGATAAAGAAATTTAAGCAGATGGGCAGCATTGTCATCCACCAGGCAGCATCACTCTGCCTGGTGGATTTCACATTTATAACTAAAAATCTCTACTATAATTTTTATTACATGAAAAAATATGATTGTATCCTGGTTCCTGGTGGTGGTTTACGGAATGATGGCTCTCTGCCGCCCTGGACAATTTCTCGTTTAGCGTATGCTCTTTCGCTGAAAGATCATTGCCGCTGGATTGGCTTATTATCCGGCGGTACTGTCCACAAACCGCCACCCTTGGATCCAAACGGGTTCCCGATCCACGAATCCCGGCTGGCCGCTGACTATCTGATCCAGGCCGGCCTGGATCCAGAAAAGATCCTGACCGAGATCAGCTCCTACGACACGATAGGTAATGCTTATTTTTCAAGGATATTATTCTCCGAACCGCTCCAGCTCAGAAATTTACTGGTCATTACTTCGGCGTTCCACATGCCTCGCACCCGGTCAATATTTGAATGGATCTATAACTTGCCACCATCAGCAATCAACTTTAATATCGATTTCGTAAGCACTCCGGACACGGGACTATCCTCTGACGTTCTGACAGCCAGAGTTCAGCGAGAAAAAAACAGTCTGGCCAATCTGGAAATTACCAAGTCGAAAATCACAACCATCAAGGAATTTCTACATTGGTTGTATACAGAACATAAAGCTTATGCCCCCAATTTTTCACCCAGTCCGCTTTCTGAAGATGAGCTGAAGTCATATTGATCCCGGGATATTTCCCCTGTTTTAGCTTGCTCCTTTCCCTTGCCATTTTTTTGGAATAAATTTATCCTGTGGATTACTTTTTTAATATTTCTATCCTCGATAAGCACTTCAGCTGGATGAGGACGATATCCGATAAATTTCACCTTCCTAAACTCTTTTGACAAATCAGGTCTTTTGATCAACAGGTAATACTGTTCACCCGGCACACAAGTCTCTGGCTGGTTATAACGATAACGATTCATCCAACACCTCATATATAAACAGAACGTTTGTTCTAGTTATATATCATTAGATCCTTCCTGTTGAGGTGGAGATTGGAGGTGAGTCTATACTCAGCAAAGGGGGTAGTTTACGATAATTCCTGAGATCTCACCGGGTGGCTTTCTTTCAGTGCCAATCCCACTAATATTGCACCCAACACTAGAATTATCGAATTCAGGTAAAAAGGCATGGCGTGACCAGCGTTATCATATAACCAACCGCCCGCTAGCGGACCCATTGCGGATCCCAGAAAAAAGGAAAATGTATACAGACCATAGCTGGTTCCACGAATATCCTTGCCAGCAATATCAGCTACAAAAGCACGTTCCGCTGGAATAGAAATCGTATATCCAATCGTTTCCAGACTCCATAATAAGGCCAGGGCAATAATGCTGCCGAGATGCGGGATCAGAAGTGATGCAACAGCTCCAACCAAAAGCCCTATGATCATTGGGCCTTTCCTTCCCCAGCGATCCGTTAATTTCCCCATCCGGGAGGGCAAAGAAGGAGCCGATGATAGCAGCCGGGAGATAAGCTATTGCCAGGGATCCAATGCCCGCCCCGAGTTGATCCTGGAGAAAAATCATCAATAATGGCCAGACCATGGCTTGGGAGGCACCAGTAACCAAGACAATTCCCATTAACACCAGCAGTTGACTGGAAAATGGTTTATTCTCAACATCTGTATCTGGTATATCTGGCAGAGTCTCTTTAGTCCCTTTCCAACCAATGATCAAAGCCGCTGCCGCCGGCAAACAATAGAACAAAAACAACCACAACCAAATCTTCTGGAAACTTAGATTCGCAAAACCTTGCAGACTAAAAAAGAACGTTAATCCCAAAGTTGTTCCAATGATGCCGCCCCGATAGCTAGCTTCATCAATAGAACCAAAATCACGTCCTCTGCCGGATTTTTCAGCCAGATCCGCAATCATGGTAAACGCAGCAATCCATAAAAATGCAGATCCAATCCCCTGCAGGAATCGCGCTATGGTAAGCAGTAATACTGTATTGGCAAAAGAAAAAACCAGTGTGGCAAAAATATATCCAGTAAGTCCAATGATGAGGAATGGTCGTCTTCCCCAGCGATCCAAAGCTCTCCCTAAAAATGGACGGATAATCGCCGGCACCAGTGAAAAAGCCGAGAAGAACCCACCGATCTCAAGTGCGCTGGCGCCTATCTCTTTACCATAAATAGGTAATAAAAAGTTTAGTACACCGAAAGGGAATGAAATCCAAAATACGGACCTCCACAGGTTTTTTATAATAATTTGTTCAGTATTTTTAGCCATTAATGTATACCGCCTGGCCGTCAGGCTGCTCTAAATTAATTTTCCTTAACGCTTACAAATTTGCCTTTTTTGGGTCTATAATGGGTATAGTAACACGTTTCCACTTGAACTGATTTGGGGGAGAAACTTTATGAGTGTAACTGTTACCCGCACAAAAATACTCGTTCCCAAACGCCGACCGGATCTTTTAACCAGATCTCGGTTGATCTCTCTGTTGGACGATGTCCTTGATTATCCTTTCACACTGATCTCCGCTCCTGCTGGATACGGGAAGACCAGTCTGATGATCGACTTGGCTCACTTGGCGGATTATCCTGTGTGCTGGTTCTCAATTGACCCGCTTGACATTGATCCCAATCGTTTCCTGACACATTTTATCCACGCAATCCAGGTAAAATTTCCGGAGTTTGGAACCTCAACCCTGTCTGTGCTTGAAAACGAAACAAACCCTCTTCACGATCCCGACCAGCTGATAAGTAATTTAGTCAACGAGATCTATCAGTCAATCTCTGAACATTTTGTACTATTCTTGGATGACTTCCACCACCTACGTGCAGATCGCGAGTTATGCACCTTCATCAGCCGTTTCGGTCAGACCATGGACGACAACACTCACCTGGTAATGGCCTCCCGGACTTTATTTGACTTCCCCGATCTTCCCTTATTGATCGGGCGCAGGATGATAAAAGGGATTGGATTCGGAGAGCTGGCGTTTCAAAATAATGAGATCAAGTCCTACTACAAAACTATCCTTGAGCGAGACATTACTGAAGAGGAAACTAACACCTTACTCGATCGAACTGAAGGTTGGATCACAGGCTTGGTCTTTTCTGCCGAGACCGATATACTAACTTTTCCCGGAGCCAAATCTGTTGAAAAAGTTACCGGTGCCGACCTCTTCCAATATCTAGCAGAGCAGGTTTTTGAAAAACAGCCTCAGTCCATCCAGGACTTTCTGTTGCGATCTTCCGTGATGGATGAATTTAATCCAGAAATCCTTGAAAAGGTTTTTGGACGATCGGAATCTGGGAGCTGGAGTGAAATGTTTATTGAATTACAAAACAAGAACCTTTTTGTCCAGCAAGTTGAAGACGAAAATAGCTGGTTCCGTTATCATGCCTTGTTCCGGGACTTTCTGCGCGATCGTTTCCGAGCCCGATTTCCCGAGGAAAAAAAGGAAATCTTGAACAGGCTTCTGGATATCCACAAGGAAACCCAAGCATGGGAGAAAGCATATGAAATTGCCAAAGAATTGGACAACCCGGTAATTATCGCTGAAGTAATAGAAAACGCAAGCTCCGCTCTTGTTCATCAGGGACGGATAAAAATGCTCTCTACCTGGTTAGAGAATTTACCTGATGAAGGATATGAAGCATTTCCAATGACTATACTTGTTGCAGGGATTTGTTTTGACCGAATTAGGGAATCCTTTAGAAGGGTATACAAAAATTTCATACAGCAATAGAAAGCTGCAAATTATATAATACCTGAATTACTCATCTTGGCGTATACCTGGCGTGCAACATCAAACAGAATTTTGGGAAATTATAAGGAAGCTCTCGATGATGGGCTATACGCTATTCAACTGTCTAATTCAAATACCGAGCATAAGGAATTACTTGCAGAAACCTACAGAGAAATCGGAATAGCAAATGGCCGATTAGGTAATAATTGGGAATTTATTAAGAATTCTCAATTAATATCTCTTTGATTGATTATCAAAGCTCTAGCAGAAGCAAAAACTCAGCTCAAGTCCGAATTGATTTAGGGCATGCATATTTACAAATTGGCGATTTCAAGAATGCCCAATATCATTTTGAAAAATCACTCACTTATTGGAATTTTTACAAAAATAATAACAAACTATCAATTATCAATAACAATCTTGGATATTTATCTATTATTACGTGGTGAATATGAAATAGCATAATAGATACCTTCGAAAAGCTATTATGTTCGCCCACGATTCGGCAAATGCACGTATGCAAGCATTTGTTCTATAGCTAGCTTAGGAGATTTATCATTATCTCTAAATATGTTGGATATTTGTTTATCTAGCTACGAACAATTCTAATAAATTATCTGATCAAATCAAAGAAGGTTTCCTTCTTTCATACCTGGCACTTAAGCAGGGCAGTAGTCTATCGTTATCAAGACAAAATTGAAATTGCTTATGACCAGCTGCAAATCGCGCGTACATATATAGCCCAGGGATCTTCCCAGAACGAACTTGGTCTGTGGCATTTGGAAATGGGATATCACCAATTAGCCCGGATGGAATATTCAAAATCCTACAATTCTTTCCTTAAAGCACAAGATATATTTATCAGGGCAGAAAAACCCATTGAGCTGGCAAAAACCCTGACCGGATTGGTAGCAGTCAGCCAAGAAATGGATCACACATACCCGATCCTTCAACATCTTGAGGAATGGATTATATGCCTGAACAAGATTGAAACCCTCCAACCCCTTTTACCTGAAGTTCATTTCCAGCAAGACAGGATCCTGCCCGTCATCAAAAATGCACCTCCTGATCCAATTCTCAATATGCTTCTCGAAGAACTTGCTATCTACAGGGATAAGCTTCCCCGGCTGCAGCGGGAGATTTATCCCGATCAAAATCAGGATTCTCTTGCTACATATAACTTATCAATAATTGCCTTAGGCAATAATCAGGTTTTTCTCAACAGCAAGAGCATTCGATCATCTGAGTGGGTCCATCAAAAAACCGTCAGAGAGCTATTCTTTTATTTGTTGACCCTACCAAGAGGAGCTTCCAAGGAACAGATCGGATTGGTTTTCTGGCCGGATAGTTCAGCATCTCAGCTTAACTGTCAATTCAAGAATGCTATTTACCGGCTGAGACGATCTCTCGGTAAAGATGCGGTCATCTTTGACCCGAATACAAGGTCCTATCTCTTCAATCGTAATCTGCAGTATTCTTATGATGTAGAAGAGTTCAATTCATTAATCATGAAAGCCGAAAAAGAAATCCGGGGGCAAAAAATGGTCGAAATCCTGATCAATGCTGTTGGTTTATACAGCCATCCCTATGCTCCTCAGATGGACGGGGTCTGGGCTGAACCGCTCCGCCAGAATTTATGCCGCAAATACGAACAAGCCCTTTTGACCATAGCAGAGTTCATGCTCAAACAAAATCGCAACCAGGACTGCCTGGATTACTGCCGAAAATTGCTGGATATTGAACCCTGCCAGGAAAAAGCATACCAACTAAGTCGCATGCAAAGCAATACTCGAACCTTGATGATCGACACGAATATTATACGGGTGTCAAAAGAATCTGTTAATAATCTTGATTTACTCCCGCTATTGAATAGAACCATCCTAAGAAACAAAACTTATATTTGAAACGAATTAATCTTGAATAATACTTATCTCTTTCTCTATTAACAGTTGGTTTTAAAACCAAGTTTAATAGCCTTAATAAGATATTTTGATGATGTAAATTAATTACATCATTTTTCATTTTAAAGATACGGAGAAAATCATGGTTACTATGAAAAAGTGTCACTTGGAGGTTTATACTAAATAATCCACAATGTGACCGAAACCTGTACATATTCAAGACTAACTGTTCATTATCAACAAATCGGAATTGCAGGTAGATCTCCTGGCGCTCAAACGGACGGAACTGGTGGGTGGTGAATTATCAATGTAAATCCACCATTTATCCTCAGCTGACTACACAGATATTATCGATAAATAATACGTATCATAAAATACTGAATTAATGTTCATGTCAAGAAATCTCACATAGATATATTATGCATTTATTGCCTGCTCCGAATTTCTCAACAGTTCGCCCTTCTTGACCCATGTTAGAATTTATCTAATCTAACCCGTTTCTCCCGATCAGGAATGAAATCAGATCGATTCATAAGGATATCTATTGAGTTTTATAAAGAATATTTTCTGGAATGATACGGAAAAAAGATTGCGCATGTTGTGGCGGCTGGCTTTTCAAGCATTTTTGATGTTAATCCTGTTATTTATCAGCGAGCTGCTGCTGTCCCTGTCCAATGTTTACATCTTTAAACAACCAGTTTCAGCTGATACCACGGGGGATTTGAGCGGGCCCAGCCCTTTTCTTTTGTTAAGCGCCTATCTCATTCGCGGGTTATTTTTAACCCTGAGTGTATGGATTGCGGGCCGGATTTTCGACCACCGTCCATTTTCCGATTTTGGTTTCAGGGTCACTCCTGTCTGGTGGAGAGATTTCTGGTTTGGAATAGGGTTGGGCGCTTTCTTGATGACAGCCATTTTCCTTCTGGAACTTGCCGCAGGATGGATCACGCCTACAGGGTTTTTTGTATCACATTTTCCTGAACTGCCTTTTCTGACAGCTATTTCAATTCCGTTAATATTATTTATTACAGTTGGATTTTATGAGGAATTGTTCAGCAGGGGTTACCAATTAACCAATCTGGCGGAAGGATTCTCCGGCATAAACCTGAGCCCTCAAGCGGCATTACTGTTGGCTTGTCTGATCAGTTCAGTTTTTTTTGGATTTCTTCACGCAACAAATCCAAATGCCACTATACAAAGCTCACTTAATATCGGTCTGGCCGGGATTTTTTTAGCAACCGGTTTCCTGCTCACAGGTGAGCTGGCCGTACCAATAGGATTGCACATCAGCTGGAATTTCTTCCAGGG
Organism: uncultured Chloroflexia bacterium; assembly: GCA_963695575.1. Lineage (GTDB taxonomy): Bacteria > Chloroflexota > Anaerolineae > Anaerolineales > UBA11858 > B10-G9. The sequence continues at coordinate 481,115 of CAVOGS010000014.1, read as the reverse complement.
TAATATTTTCGGTTTCCCGGTCAGCGGAGGTAATTTCAAATCAGCAACGCTGGTCCAGATCCAACAAAATGGCCCTGATTGGCTCACAGGTGGTGCGTTTGGGCCGGAAGGTGGATTAATAGGCGCATTTGCCAATATCCTTGGCATACTTCTGATCATTTTTTGGGTAAAAAATAGATCCGGAAAGGTTAACCTTCATTCCGCTATCAGTTCCCCGCCGAAACCTCGCCTGCGAGAAAAACCCGCTAAGAAAGAGGTTGTTAGTCAGACTAACACATCAATTTTCCAGGGCATTCAGCATGTCATCTGGGATTGGAATGGGACCCTTTTAAATGATCTGGACATCTGCCTGACAGTGATCAACGGCATGTTAAAGAACAGGGGGCTGATTTCTATTACTCGCCGTGGTTATCTGGACATATTCGGATTCCCCGTAAAGGACTATTATCTAAAACTCGGTTTTGATTTTTCACAAGAACCCTTTGAGGAGATCAGCACGGAATTCATCACGGCCTACGAACAAGGCCGGCAGGGTTGTTCACTCATGGAAGGATCGATTGATCTATTGAATCTGCTTAATAACAAAGGAATTAATCAATCCATATTGTCCGCCAGCAAAAAAACCTATCTGGATCAAGCAGTCATCGATTATAAGATCAAAGACTTTTTCTCTCTTATCGACGGGCTGGATAACCATCACGCGGCCGGCAAACTTTCTTTAGCCCGGGTTCATATCGAAAAACTAAATCTTGATCCGCAATCTATTCTCCTGATTGGTGACACACTCCATGACGCGGAAATTGCCCAAGAACTTGGATTGCATTGCTGCTTGATACCTAATGGTCACCAAAGCAAAAAACGCCTGGAATTATCTGGCGCCAGTTTAGCTGAATCGCTCGTTGACCTGAAACACATATTTCAATCAAATGCATAACAAACTGTCTGATACATAGCAGCTGTTTCAGACTCATCAGGTAACAGATATGACTGAAAGACGCCTGGACTATATCGACAATATTCGGATCCTGCTTACAGGGATTGTGGTCCTTCATCACCTGGCAATTACTTATGGAGCTCCGGGGGGATGGTATTACCGTGAATTTGAGGTGACAGAACTCGATTTAATACCTATGATCACACTGGTACTCTTTGCTGCCAGCAACCAGGCCTATTTTATGGGATTCTTCTTTTTATTAGGAGGATTTTTTTCGGCGAAGTCCCTCACAGAGAGGGGGCCAAAATCTTTTCTGATCCAACGGATCCTCCGCCTTGGAATCCCCATATTTTTATTCGTCTACCTTATATCGCCAATCTTGCGACTGTCGTTAAGAAGGATCATATATAACTCAGCCATCAACCTTGAGAGTATCCAGTCCACATACAAGCAGCTTGATTTTGCATATGAGCTCGGACCCATGTGGTTTGTTGTCTTGTTATTGATCTTCTCGTTATTATTACCTTTCCTTGTAAAATATATCCAGAACTATTCGACTGCATTAAAAACCCCTGGACGGCAACTTGTGCTCCTGATTGCATTTCTGATTGGTTTTATGACTTTTTTGATCAGAATTCCATTTCCTATCGGTACCGTTTTTCAACCTTTAAACCTTCAGACTCCTTATTTGATTCAATACATATTTTTATTCTTTTTCGGAGTCGTTGTTTACTTTACAGGTTGGGATAAGGAAATACCTGCTATTTCATTAAAATTTTGGCTTCCCCTCAATCTTGTTATGGTGGGGTTGATGCCGATTCTCTTTTTCCTCAGCGGGGGAGCAAGCGGAGATGTCACACCTGCTTTGGGTGGTTTTCAGTGGCAATCATTGGCTTTATCCATTTGGGAACAGGTCTTCTGTGTCTGCACGATAACTTCATTATTAGTCGTGTTTTACAGATTTTTCAACCAAAGCACAAATCTGACCCGGGAGCTGGCTGCTAGCTCATACGCGGCATACATACTGCATCCTCTGGTTTTAGTAATTCTTGCATCCGCCCTGCAAAATTACAGACATTCCCCCTTGCTGAAGATCACAATAACAGCTGTTCCTGCGCTTGCATTATGCTTCTTAACAGCGAGTTTCTTTCGCCGCCTGCCTGGTTTAAGATCAATTCTCTAAACTATTTTCCGCTATAATTACAATAAGTAAGGATTGTTTATGACAGTATCTGACGTGGATATACCTCCTCCAATTTGCGACTGGTTGCTGGAACCGGATGATCCAGGAACGAGATACCTTGCAATGCATCGATTATCTTTGGGTTCTTCTGCCGAGAGATTAAATGCCAGAGAGGTTGCTCATAAAAAAGGTGAAATATCCAAAGTCCTTGATAATATGCATCCCGATGGGTTTTGGGATAACGATGGGCCAGGTTATCTTCCAAAATATCGCAGTTCTGTCTGGTCAATCATTCTTCTATCACAACTGGGCGCAAAGGCTGAGCTAGACCAGCGGATCTCTGCAGCTTGCAGCAGTTATCTTGATCGGGCCTTAACAAAAAACGGTCAGATAACCTCTAATGGTGTTCCTTCTGGGACAGTGGATTGCCTGCAGGGAAATATACTTGGCGCATTGATTGATCTGGGATATACCGATGATCGGTTGGCACTCGGATTTGATTGGATGGCAAGGAGCTTGACGGGAGAAGGTGTCGAGCCCATGAGTCAGAAAAAAGCCCCGCTGCGATATTACTCCGGAAAGGTTGGACCTGGATTTCAGTGCGGCGCTAATAATAAACTTCCCTGCGCTTGGGGAGCAAGCAAAGTGATGCTTGCTTTTAGCCTTTTGCCCGATTCGATGAAGACTCCACTCATACGAAACGCTATCCAGCAAGGAGTGGATTTCCTGTTCAGCTGTGACCCGGCAACGGCAGCTTATCCGACCGGATGGAGCTCAAAACCAAGCGGGAACTGGTGGAAATTTGGATTCCCTGTTTTTTACGTGACCGATCTTCTGCAAATTTGCGAGTCTCTTATACGGCTTGGGTACGGCCAGGACCCAAGGTTAAAAAACTGTATTTCCCTTATCCAGGATAAAAAGACTCCAGAAGGAAAATGGATCCTCGAATATGACTATAAAGGTAAAACCTGGATAGATTTTGGTGAAAAAAAGGAACCCAATAAATGGGTTACTATCAGAGCTTACCAAGTTTTAAACCAAATCTAACACAACTAACTCACTCACAAAACCCTGTTCATCTGAAACAAACCTTACAGTTCGATTGTCTTCATTGGCCAGTATAAATCCTGCTTGGGAATTTAATACCTCTTCCTGATTAATCCTAAAATTAATGTATGTTTTAATACTCCGGAGGATTTATCGCAGCAAAGATCACAGTTACTCTTTTGATATTTGGTGGTCAGCCTGAAAACCTTACTGACCTATAACAGCCTATTTATTGGCACACCACCAAATAAGCTATAATTCAGCTAGAACTGGTCTTTTTATCTCCACCACTGGTTCATTTATCAAAGAATTACCATAACTGGGTAAAAAATGACTCCAGAAATCATACTGGTTTTAATAATACTTGGTGCAGCTATCCTGCTCTTTATCACAAATAGAGTAAGGATGGATTTAGTTGGTTTGCTGGTCCTTGGCAGCCTTGCCATCAGCGGATTAATTTCACCGACAGATGCATTGTCAGGTTTTAGCAATCCCGCCGTGATCACTGTTTGGGCTGTTTTAATTTTAAGCGGGGGCCTGGCCAGAACCGGCGTTGCCAGCAAACTGGGAAAGTTTTTCTTGCGACTGGCCGGCGATAGCGATGTCAAGCTGTTGCTCATTATTATGTTTACCAGCGGCATCCTTTCGGGTTTTATGAATAGCATTGGAGTTGTATCCCTCTTTTTGCCAGTAGTAATTGACATTGCTCGCCGCACCAATCGCCCTCCTTCAAAATTATTAATCCCGCTTTCATTCTCCGCTCTTCTTGGCGGGTTAATCACTTTAATTGGGACTCCTCCAAATATCCTGATCAGCGAAGCTTTATTCGATGCTGGATTAAAACCATTTCAGATGTTCGACTTTACCCTGGTTGGTTTGGCCATTCTTTCCAGTGGGATTCTGTACATGGTTTTTTTAGGCCGCCATTTATTGCCAGTCAGGGATATCACCCGTGAATTTTCAAGCGGTGTACCTGATGTAACCAAAATGTATGATTTTCAAGAACGCATGGCTTTCATCCACATTCCAGAGGATTCTATCCTGGATGGGAGATCACTTGAAAAAAGCCGCTTTGGATCTGCCCTGGAATTGAATGTGGTCAGTATACTTCGCGATCAAGAAACCATTTTAGCCCCAGGCCCTGACTTCCTGCTCCATTCCGGAGACAGGCTATTGGTTGAAGGCCAACTGGACCGTTTGTTTGAAATATACGGTCAGGATCAACATTTTCTTGATCCCGAATCACTTCCCATTGAGAAGATCTATTCTGCAGATGTTGGACTCGCAGAGGCAGCCATTTCGCCTGGATCAACTTTGATTGGATTAACATTGCCGCAGGTAGCATTCAGGCATGTATATAAAGTCATCGTCTTGGCTATACGCAGAAATAATACTACTTTCTATGCTGACATTGAAGATTTTTCTCTGCGAGAAGATGATATTTTGTTGATCAAAGGACATCAATCAGATTTGGAATCGTTTAGGAGTGATGAAGACTTTATTCTCTCTATTCCGGAAGATTTCAGTGAGTACAACCTGGAAGAACACCTTATCATGGCACGTGTTCCTCTCGGTTCAACTCTGGCTGGAAACACCCTTGTCTCCAGCAGACTGGGGGACGCTTTTGGACTCAGCATCCAGGGTATTATTCGACAAGGCCAAACTGATTTGATGCCGCCGCCAGAAGAAAAACTCCAGGCCGGGGACGTTTTGATCATCAAAGGCAAACAAGAGGACCTGAATACAATTCAAGGATTACAAAATCTTCTGATTGAAACTGAAACTCAACCCGATTTGATAGAACTTGAAACGGACGAAACCGGGTTGATAGAAGCGGTTTTATCACCTCGCTCAACTTTGGCCGGCAAGGCCGTCAGAGAACTTGAGTTCCGGTCCAGATATGGCCTCACTATCCTGGCTATTTGGCGAGAAGGCCGGGCTTACAGATCTCATTTGCGCGATATGAAATTGCGACTGGGTGACGCCATGTTATTATTCGGTCCTCGCCGTCGGTTGCGGTTATTTGGGTCAGAGCCAGATTTCCTGGTACTCAGCGAAGAAGCTCAACCTGCTCCCAGGAGCAAGAAAGCTCCCCTTGCAATTGCCATCCTGATCCTGGTGCTGCTACCGGTTATCTTTAACTGGCTTCCCATATCCATTTCCGCGATTGCAGGTGTTTCCTTGATGATACTGACTGGCTGCTTGCGTATGGATGAAGCCTACCACCTGATTGAATGGAAGGCAGTATTCTTAATTGCAGGTATGCTTCCTCTCGGTATAGCAATGGATCAAACTGGCGCCGCCCAATTATTAAGCAGCAGTCTGTTCTCAATGGTCGGCAGCTCGGGTCCGTTTATCATCACCAGTGTCTTATTCCTTCTGGCTACCCTTGGGGCCCAGATCATGCCCAATCCTGCTGTGGCAGTCTTGCTTGCCCCAATCGCATTAAGTGCCTCGGCCAACCTGGGTTTATCGCCCTACCCATTGATGATGGCAGTAGCGGTCTCCTCTTCAGCTGCTTTTTTAAGCCCGGTTGGTCATCCAGCCAACCTTCTGGTAATGGGGCCTGGAGGATATCGGTTTTCTGATTATATTAAAGTCGGTTTACCGCTTACAATCATTGTGTGGCTGGTAGTGGTGATGGTTATGCCATTGATCTGGCCATATTAAATTATCCAATTAAGAATTACTGGAGATACACTTATGGAACAACTTCTGGGAGTTTTTATAGGCATTGGATTGAGCGCAACCTGTGGCTTCAGGATCTTTGTACCTCTTTTGGGGATGAGTATCGCCCATCATGCGGGAGCGCTATCCTTCGCACCCGGATTTGATTGGATCGGCTCATGGCCGGCAACCATTGCTTTCGGAATTGCTATGGTTATTGAGATTGCAGCCTATTACATCCCCTGGCTTGACAATATGCTCGATACAATTGCCACACCAGCAGCCATTGTGGCGGGGACAATCGCAACTGCGTCCATGGTTGGCGACGTTACTCCTTTTCTGCGTTGGTCCCTAGCAATTATCGCTGGCGGAGGAATCGCAGGGTTAATCCAGGGTTCAAGTGTATTGGTCCGAGGAGTTTCAACAGCATCAACCGGCGGATTAGCCAATCCTGCTGTTTCCACCGGGGAACTGGCGGCATCGATCACAGGCACATTGATCAGTATCGCATTACCAACCATCGCATTTTTGATTGTGGTCCTCTTAATTTCATGGCTTTTACCTAAATTTATCAGGCAGAGAACAAACCCATAACTATTATGAGATTCGATGAAAAACCTCTCCTCGATCGAGAATTAATCGATGGGATCATTAAACGGGCCCAGATCTGTCATCTGGCTTGCAGCCTGGACGATCAACCATACGTGCTCCCCATTTCGTTCGGTTATGATGGAATTAATATTTATTTACACACTTCTCCAGGCGGGAAGAAAATTAAAATATTTACAAAAAATCCTCTTGTCTGTTTATCTTTTGAAAGAAATATAACCTTACAACCCAATTCCGAACTTGCCTGCAAATGGTCATTTTCATTTCAAAGCGTAATTCTGGACGGAACCATTTCAGAAATGACCAAGCCAGAAGAAAAGAACTATGGTCTGGCGCAGATTATGGCCCATTATTCCAATTCAGATTGGCAATTTCCGCCTGAAAAAGTAAACAAAACCAGGATTTGGAAAGTGATCCCCAACAATATAACTGCTAAAACCTCCCGTTAATCTCAAAGTTAACTCTCCGGGCCCTTGGACAAACCAGATTATTAGGTAATCCTAATTTCCCCAAACTTTTCTGTATATTTTCCCCTCTGCTGAAAATGTTATAGTGTGAGTATATATTCATAAACCCAAAGGATTTATTATGAGAATACTCATCGATATTTTCAGTTCAAAGTCTGAAGTAATTTAACCAAGGCAGGAGTGCAGACCATCCGAGTCCGGTCAGGGAATCCTTGAATATGCGCTTATATTTGCGTTTGTTGTTGTGCTCCTGGTTGTTCTATTATATTTCTTCGGAGACCGGGTAGAAATTATTTATCAATCGATTCTGACCGATTTGTCTTTTTAAATTACCATCCTAACTGCATTTCTCGCAATCAAAGAAAACAGAGATAATTTTGCCTGAAATTATCTCTGTTTTTATGTTCTCCATCCCCCAAAGGTGGAGATTTGGTGATCCAACCTCTGATAATGTACAATATAAGCCAGCAGGAAGATATACGAGAATTCATCTATGAAAATTGCCTTCACGGCGGACAGCCATCTAACAACTCAAGCAAAAAATCCAGAGCGATTCTTGGCGCTATTAAATATATTCAAGCAATGTCATGAAAACGCTGTCCAGCTCCTGATTATTGCCGGCGACTTATTCGACAAAGCATTACCTAATTATTCCGAGTTCGAAGATCTGTACCACTCCATCAAAACATCCGATCTTACAACAGTGATCATACCCGGGAATCATGATCATCGCCTAAACCAGGGGGCCCTGATCGGTGATGGCCTTTTGGTTTACTCAGACCCAACCCTGCAGCCCCTTAATGATTCCCGAAAAATTCTTTTTCTACCTTACCAGATCCATCAGACGATGGGTGAAATCATAGCCGGATATTCAGAAGATTTGAAGGACCAGCGCTGGGTCCTTGTGAGCCATGGTGACTGGACTGGAGGAATAAACACACCGGATCCTTATGAAAAGGGTCTGTACATGCCGTTAACCCGCACCGACCTTGATATCTACCAGCCAGAATTGGTTTTTCTAGGGCATATCCATCTTGCTCAGGAGAATAAAAATGTCTATTATCCTGGGTCTCCTTGCCCTTTAAATATCTCTGAAACAGGATTACGCCGATTCTTAATCCTTGATACTGATCAGGGTGAAATCACTTCTCACCTGGTTGATTCTCCTTTGATCTATTTTGATGAACGATTTGTGATACTCCCCGTAGAAAATGGCCTGGATATACTGCTTTCGGAGATCGAAGATCGAATAAAAGGCTGGCAGATTCCAGCAGGTTGGGGAAATCGTGTTCAGGTCCGGGTTGAGATCAGCGGATCTTCCAACGCCGCTAGAGAGAATGTCCGAACGGCAGTAAGACAAGCGTTTAAGGATTTTACTTTCTACCGTGGAGAAGATCCAATTTTATCCAACTTGATACACAGCATAGATCCGGATAAAACTGAAATATCAAATCAAATAAAAACCTGGATAGACGATCTTGCCTGGGCACCTGGGCCGGGATTGCCATCAAAAACAGATATCCTTGAGCAGGCATTAAAGATCATTCACGGGGGCAATTAATGTCTGTCTATATCGAGAGCATACAGATTCAGAAACTGGGCCCCCTGGACTCGATCCAGTTCAATTTAGGTTCTCTAAATCTCATTTACGGCCCCAACGAAAGCGGCAAGACCTATCTGGTTGAATTCCTGCTCCAATCGATTTTCCGCCATGCTAAAAAATGGGATCTCAGGGATATAAACGTTGAAGGATCGGTAAATATCAAAGGTTTGAGTGAACAAATTGCTGAATTCTCTCCATCATCATCTAAGAAAATCGAGGATTATTGGGTTCAGAATAACAGCGGTTTGCCCTTAAATATGGCTCGCCTTCTTATTGTTAAAGGGGGTGAACTGGCTTTATCCAGCGGCAGTCCGGGAGGCGTTAACCGCGATGTTCTAAAAAACGCATTAACCAGCCAGGCACTTCTAGATACGATCCAGGAAAAAATCCAGCCAACTATACGGAATGCGGAAATCATAGATCAGAAAATTATTGGGAAGAAACAAGGTCAGCTCAAAGATCACAATAACCTGCAGGATGATCTCAAAGATATAGACAGTTTACTCGAAGAAATAGAACTGAATTATTCACTGGGACCTGCCCGGCAAATAAATATTCAAATCAATGATATTAAAGAACAAATAAAACTGCAAAACAAAGCCAAACGCCACCTCGGTTTCTTGCTCTCCAAAGAATACCAGGAATTATTAGAGAAAAGAAACGAACTTTCAAACGATAAATTCCTCTCACTCCGTGATCGCGTTAGGGATCACAATAAACTCAAAACGGATCGAGAATTGTTAACAAAAAAAATCAATTCTGTGCAAGCTGATATCGACGTATATCACTGGCTTGAATCTGCCCAATTGGTATGGGAAGAAAAAGGCCTGGAAACAAAGGCGTTGCCAAATATCATGCTTGGAGCGAGTGGAGGCATACTTCTCTGCGCTGGATTAGCCCTTGTAATAATGCAAAATATCATATCCAGACCAGATCTGTTTTGGCCGGGCGTTATAACTGCCACTCTCGGAGCACTGGTCCTGGTATTCTATGTAATTAGGTTGCTGAAATGGTCTTCCGTTTCTGACGAATCTGACGAACGAGAGTCTATCCAAGACTCCTACAAGGAGAAATTCGGACAATCTCTCAAAGGTATAACAGATCTTAAAACCCAGCAAAACAAACTCCTGGAAATTTACATAAAAGCCAAATCCAATCAAGAAGACCTTGGTAAACTAGAAATCCAATTAACCGTTGAAGGACTAAGGATCAAAGAAATTTTCTTGGAAATACTTGGGCAATCAATAGCAGAAGATTACTGGGATATCAACCTCAAGGCCATTAAAAAACAATCTGATCAGTTGGATGCAGATATCTCCAGACTCGGTCGTCAAATAGACAAACTCAACCTTGAAGAAGAGCTATACCTGGATGATCCTCAAGATATCGATTATGATTCCCAGGTCGAGGCTGATCTTGAACTGAGGCTAACCGATCTCGCAGCTCAAGCTACCTCTCTCCAATCCACTTTGGATTCACAAAAAACCAAAGCGTGTGTATGGACACGGGATGAAATTTCTACACCCTGGAGTGATGTTTTGCATAATCTCCACATAAAACGACAGAACATCAGCCAATCGTACCTGAATCTCACTGCTGAGTTAGTAGCAAAAATCGGTCTTTCGAATATTATCAAACGTATCGAAGCTGAGGAGGATCAAAAGATCCTCGAGAATATAAACACCGGAGAGGTATCAAGTCTTTTGAAAAAGCTGACGGGGAGATATCAAAGCCTCGACCTGGTTGATGACCAAATCATTGTCAGAGACCCTTATAGAGAATATCCCCTCAGGGACCTGAGCACTGGCGCACGTGAACAGGTCCAGCTCGCCCTTCGCCTGGGCATCGCCTCCCATGTCAGCGGAGGAACCCCTTTGTTTGTCATTCTTGATGACGCCTTCCAGCATTCAGACTGGGATAGAAGAAAAACCCTGGTGAAAGAAACTGTTGATCTGGTGAAACAAGGTTGGCAAATTATTTATCTGAGCATGGATAACAACATACGGGATTTATTCCAGGAAATGGCAAAACCAATCCTGAAGCGAAAGTTCAATTACTTCGAACTGTAAAATTATTCTTAATGACGACGCTACCTCACCACCGATCAATAACGAGATGGATCTGTTGTTCATAATTAAGGAAACATAGAATTGCTTCCGGTTTTTCTCCCAAAAGCAGATCAACAGCGTTTATATATCTTCCCACCTGTTCTTGATAATCCTCATTCTTCCAGACCCAGTCAAATCGCTTCTTATCTCTGATCTCATCACTCTTGAATTCGACAATAAACCAACCCTCATCCTCTCTGAATAATGCATCAATTACACCTGAATGAGCAGCACTACCTTTCCCGTGAATGCTGTAGGGCACTTCGTGCAAAAGGGTTTCTGCATTGATCATGCGCCTGAAAAGCTCATGATCTTGAAAACGATCAATAATATCCTTTACGCGACGATAACCATTCTTGATTTCACTTTCCCTTAACACTCCCCGGATCTTCAATTCTGTTACCGTCCAATCAATAAATTCGGTTTCTCCCTGGTCAGGGAATTTCCACAGCTGAAGGGCTCGATGAACTACATCACCCACAATTCTCGCCGGAGCAGAGGTTTTTTTAGTAATTGCAGTTGCTCGATATATACCAGGGGGTGTTATTCTGCTCAGTCAAATCAGGACTCTTTTCAAAATTGAGATCTGGAATTACCGGCATATGAACAACTGGAACAGGCTCGCTGCTCTGAATCTGCTTTTCCAATTCCAACTCAAATTCAACCTGATTTTCATAGACAAATAGGTCGGCTTCAATTCCGTTCCTTCTGATTTCATAGGTATAGGTCGCATCTCCTTGAACATCAAATTTCAAGGAGAGTTCTTTCAAACCCAAGGTTTGGTCAATTTTTTCAAGCCAACCACTAAATTTACCCAGAGTCTGATCTTTATTTAACTTCCCTAAAACACCGCTAATGATCAACATCTCCTGGGCTCTGGTTGCTGCCACATAAAATAATCGATTTGACTCCGCTTCCTCTCGTAATCTCTCTCTTTCCAGTGCGATTTCATATGCCAGAGATGCAGAAGTCACAAGTTCAGGTTTTTTTGGATCTGTTTCTGATATCCTTGTTTCGGTTAATGGCGGTACGATACCAAATAAAGGGTCAACGAGTATGTCCCGACCAAAACGATCCTTTTTTGACACATCTCCCAATATTACTATCGGGAACTCAAGACCCTTTGCCTGATGGACAGTCATGATCTGCACAGCTCCTTCGGCTACAGAAGCAGCTTCTCCTTCCCTGACTGCGATATTTCTCAAATCGGTAATAGTGTTCAAAAAATCAGCCACACCCACTATGCCACTATTCTGGGCATCTGAAACCAATTTTTTCATATTCTGGATATTCCTATGATATCCACCCAATGCCATAGCTGCTACATATCCGGACTCCTCAAGAAACCTCCCCAGAATATTTGCCGCAGATAACCTGCCGACCAGATTTGAATATTTAGAAACTAAATTTACCAGAACGTCCACTCTTTTTTTGTTTTCCCCACTCACCAGCTCCGATTTTTGCCTGGTAACCTCATACAAGGACAGGTTTATTTCCTTGACGCTGCAGATCCCTGAAACTTAACAGCACGTCATCTGGCAATCCGACCACAGGCGAACGCATTAACCCTGCAAAAGCCAGATCATTTTGTGGATCTGAAAAAACTGCCAGAGCGTTCAGCAAATCCCTGATCTCTGGTCGATCGTAAAAACCTTTTCCTGCGATTGTCAAATATGGGATTCCTGCCTTTTCAAAGGCTGATTCAAATTCAGGGAACGAACCAGACGCCCGACATAAAACAGCAATATCTCCATATTGAATTGGTTGTCCAGAACCACTTTGGCCAGTCTCTCTGGGCTCCTCAATAATCTCTATGATTCTGGTCGCTATTGCCTCCGCAGCAGTTCTTCCGGCACCATCAGCCTTGGTTCCCGCTGCCAGGTGAAGTTCGATATATGGCTGCTGTTTATATCGTGGTTGATCTTGTCTACCAGGCAAAAGTGCGCTAAACGGCTCAACATAAGGAAGAGAAGTGTCTAACCCAAGGACTGGCTCAAGAAGAGTATTCAAATTCTGCAGCAGAACTGGGTGAGCCCTGTACGAAGTCGATAAATGAAAACAAATTCCATTTTCCGCAATGGCTTCCTGTTCTTGACGAAATACAGCTACATCAGCTCCCCGAAAACGGTAAATGGATTGTTTCCCATCTCCGACGATAAACAGCTGTTTTCCAGTTCCATTCAAGATGTTCACCAGGTCACGCTGTCTGTTATTAGTATCCTGATATTCATCCACCAATAATGCTTTGATCTGATTTTGCCAATAGGTTTTTACATCCGGGAAATCGTTCAACAATCTCAGAGATCCACTTTCCAGATCATCAAAATCCAATCCATTTAACTGATCCTTGGCTGTGTCATACCACTGATTAGCATATTGAAATACCGCTCGTAATCCCGGAATGATCTCCTGGGCTAATTTTTGATCTACAGCAAGATCCAGATTACCAATCCCGATACTAGATAAATATTTAGGTTGAATAACCTTGATCAATTCCCGCGGATTTCCAGGAGCCCAGTTTTCTTTTTTCCCTTTTTGTTTCAGGTGTGATCCAAGCGGTCCTACGTTACGGGAAATTGTGATCCAATCACCAGAAATCTCCGCCTCTTTGATCTTTTTCCAGGAATTTATTACTATACGCAAATCCTCTACAAGCAGATCTCCACGTTCTTGAGCTTGCTGAAATATACCTTTAGTTTCGTAATCCAGGATCTCGTCAAGCGCGGAAACAACATCCGGATCTTCAATAAAGGACTTGATTGGTTGGGTTAATAATGGCTGCCAGGTCTGCCAGATATCCTGATTTCCCTTTTCAAGAGCTGCGCCTATATCCAATCGTTTTGAAAGCAGCTCAGCAATAACCCTCCGCAGCTTCCAGGCTCCAAACAAAGGAAATATGATTGACGCCTGAGGGTCTTTAGATCCCCAGGATAAAGCAGCCTCAACAGCCTGGGCTTTCAGAAGAGCAGTTTGTCCTTCGTCAAGGAGCTCGAACCCGGGATCAAGATCCATTTCCGCCGGATGCTGTCTCAGAATGTCCGCAGCCAGGCTGTGGATTGTACTGATCCTGGCAGCGTCCAGGCTTTCATAGATCTTCCGCCAATAGTTTGATTCTTCTTTTTCCAGTCCTGGGTTTTGCAGGTAGATCCTAACTTCTTCCCTGATCCTATTCCTCATCTCCCTGGCTGCTTTTTTCGTGAAAGTAATGGCAACGATGCTCCGGAGTGGGACGCCCTCTGTTAACAGGGCTAAATATCGCGCAACAAGCGTGCGTGTTTTTCCAGTTCCCGCGCCCGCAGTAACAACAATATCCCGATTCCTCTCCAGAATCGGTTTTAATCTGTTCCTGGCTGGGAGCCATTTGACCTAAGATCGATTCGATTTTCAATTCTTCATTCGCCATATATCACCAAACCTGCCGCTGATAATGCCAACAAAAATCCACTGCAGGACAGTATTCCGGACAACCATTTCCGGGAGGTTTCGGAGCGAAGATCCCTTGTTGAATCGACTCAACTGCCTGCCATCCTTTTAATGCCGCGTTCGCCATCGCCGCCTCAGGTCCACGGGCTCCTTCATTCCAAAATGAAGACATTTTAAAACTGCTTGGCTGTGCGGATCTAACATGAAAGTAAAATCCTTCCTGGACATCGCCCAACTGCAGCCCCTGCTGGGCTGCCAATGCATATAACGGAAGCTGAAGCTTCTTACCTTCTCTGACTGATTGATTATCAAATCCAAATGAACCGCTGGTTTTATAATCGATGATTCTCAGTTTTCCCTGGGTATTTTTATCCACCCTGTCAATCAATCCCCTCAGGTGGTAATCACCCTTACCTTCAACAGTAATATTCAATTGAGGAGCTGAGTTATTCCTGATGCCAAATTTTTGCTCAGCCCGGTAAAATTTAAAGGAGGGATCGATGCCTTCAAGGACAATAAGTGAGTGCTGAATATTAGTTAATATCTCCTTTTGGGTATGGTGCCACCAGGTTGTTTCTCTAAAACCTTCTCTATCTGGAGCGTTTTTGAAGATTTTGTCCGCTATCTTCGGCAATGCCCTCAACAGGCTTTGAATATCATAATCATCACTGATGTCTTGATATAGATCTTCCATGATGTGATGGTAGATATTTCCTAACTGGCGCGCATCTAATCCTTCCTGGGGAGGTTCTGGTTTTTCCAATCCCAATAAGTTACCCACAAAGAAATTTAAAGGGCAAGTCTGATAGTTCTCTAATCGGCTTGGACTCCAGACATATTCTTTTGGAAAACGAATCTGCAGATCATTGCTTTTATGCTCCAGATGACCATCATAGACAGGATCAATATCTCCAGTCCGTCCGGATCTTGTATTGATAATTTTCTCAGCGACTGAAAGACGCCGAAAATAATCAGGAAATTTTTGATTAGCTTTATGGATTAATTCTTCTCTTTGTTTATGATCAGCAGCAGCAATCACTTCAAAGATTTCGGAGAGAGAGCAAGCCTCTTCAAGGTTTGGAACATTCCTGCTGGTCTCCATTGCGGGAATTATATTGATGGTCCGCAAAAGTTCCTCCCAATATGGAGAAGGCTGCCAGGGAGTACCATTATCGGCCATCCTTGGCCGTGTAATTAACAATCGTTCTGAGGTCCTAGTCACAGCCTCATAAAAAAATTCTGCTTCTGCGCTTTCCGTGGAAGATCGAAGAGGAAGACCGTCACCCTCTTTTAATAACAAGCGATCATCATCTCGCAAGAACGGATCCTCTTTGATAGTGCCAGGGAACTCGCCTTCAGCCAAACCCAGTAGAGCTACTGCTTTAAAATACAGTGCCCCTGATCTCAGTACAATCAGCGCAGATGATCAAATTTTCATCTTTTACAGCAGGTTGATATGACTGGCGTTTTATTTCCGTCTCGATTAAATCCAAAGCTTCGCTAAACGTGGTGGGCCCAAGAGTAAACATCAAGCTAGACCAGGTCAGCTCTCTGAATATCTCTGTAAGTTTTCTCAAAGCCTGGTGATCCCTTTCAACAAGGTCCGGTTCTCCTTCCATTATTCGTTGGTAAATATTTAATCCGCGGATCCTGTCCTCATCAATATTCAATTCTCCAAGCAGATCTTCGATCCACTGCAAATATCCCTCAATGGCTTGGCCATTTTCTGGGGGCGCGATCATATCGATAAATATGTTTAATTTTTCCCACAGCAATTTTGCCGAAGCACCTGTCGGAATGTGATCTGGAATAGAGGATCCAGAGAATTTTCCTTCCGCATCAGAAGGTATATTAATCAATCGCTCAAATGCCTCTTTCCACTGCTCATATCCCTGAATGACGCTGCCCCAGCTGGCAATTGCGGAGATTTGTTTTGTTTCTCTGAGGTGATCCTGTCGAGAATAGTCCCCCACCTGTCCAACAGACAAGATACTCCAATCGAAATAAGGAGATCGCCAGGCAGATATCAGGTCATTCCATGCCAGGCCATCTTTGCCGGACTTTGAAAGCGTCAATATACTTAAGATCGCTGCTACAGCAGGATTTTCATTTAGTGGAAGACCTCCCCTGATCATGATCGGAAGACGGTACTCCTGAGCAACCTTATTGATAATTTTTCTATATGGCTCCAGGTTGCGCATCGTAATGGCTGACTGGCCTGGTTCAATCACTCCTTCAGAGATCTGTTTTTTGATCCACCTAAACGCAGCTCTTACTTCATATTCCCGATCGGGAACTGCCACCATTTTGATCTGGTCTCCTGGATCAAGAGCAGATTCAAGAGCAATGGAAAATAACGACTGCTCAAGCATATCAAAAAGGTCAGGATTCACTTTTTTATCTTCTTCGTTGAGATAAATAGTTTTCACTTGCTGTTGTGATTCTAGCCCTTTCCTTAAGCGGTCAAATCGGCTATGAACCAGCGGCCGAGCAGATTCCTGTTCCATTCCTGTGATAGTAATAGTGGCGTCAGGAAGGATTCTGGAAAGAGTGATTACCAAGTCCATCTGAACAGGAGAAAGATCATCAAAGCCATCAATGATCAAAGAATCCCAATTCGGGCAAATATCTGGAGAATTAACAAGGGCTTCTGCAGCCATCCAGATTTGGCCGGTGGGGTCCATCCAGCTATTTTTGAACAGCTCATTCCGATATTCCCTGTATATCAATGCCAGCTCTTCCAATCTTCCGTTTTGATCGATCTTTTTTACTGACTCTAAAAAAACAAGCGGTTCGATCTTGCCGGATTCCAACTCTCTAATAATAGCGAGAACTGCCTGAGTAAAACCTGGTTTATCCCAAATTCCCCGATAATAGGTCAGGTCCAGGTTTTCCAGGAGAGAATGCAGCAATTTTAATTGAGAGGTTTCGGAAATAACAATCAGATTTAGATCCGTTCTATCCAAAATGCTTTGTGATAATTCACGGAATGTACCTAACAAAACCCCCATCGCTCCACCGCGATCTGCCAATCTCTGTTTGAAATCATCAACTTGAGTTTTGGATGGCAGCAAAACATAAGGCGTGTGAGCTAATCCGGCGGAGAGAGCAAGAGCCTGAGTTACAGCCCATTTTGTTTTTCCCCCTCGGGCAGCTGCTGTTAATACCCTTAATCCCATTCACCATCTCCATTATTCTTTGGTTATCAATAATAGCCCGTAAATTTGATTATGATAGACCCAATCCACCTGAAGAAACGACCACTATCAGGGCTGCAATAAACCAGTGAATTAAGAACGAATAGAAAAATGAACCTGTCCGCCAGGCAACCCATCCAAAAGCGAAACCACCAAAAATAGTGGAAAGTGTCTCTATATCCGGTTTTCCCAAATGGGCGATTGCAAAAGGGACGGCCTGAATCCAAAGCGCATCAGATCCATATTTCTTAGCATATCCAAACAGTATCCATCCTCTGAATAGGTATTCCCAACCAAATATTTCCAGCGCCTTTTTCCATATCAATCCATTTTCCGAATAGGCGTAATAGTTGGTCATTCCCCTATTATGAACTCCCAGGTACCAGATGATCGGTGTCATCAGAACCAGACCGAGGAAAGTTAATAGTAATCCGGTTTTCCAATCCCCAAAAGTGAATCCAAATGATTTTGGTTTATCCCGGAAAATGAAGAAAATGATAAAGATCGGGATGACCACATATAGAAAAATACCGTCAAGGTAATTCTTTGATGTCGGGCTGTAGTAATAATCAACCATGATCAACAAGGTGCTGACTATTGTGATCACAGCGATTTTCCAGTCAATGTTCAACCGATCGCCAAGTATTCGCTTTAACATCTTATTTACCATAACGGTCCACTTTAATTGGTTTAAGTATCACTTCCGAGCATTACGACCACATTAATATCCGATTTGCCATCAGGAATATATGTGATGATATTCCCATTTATTGGCTTGCCATCTACATTGATCTTTACAGTATTCCCCGGGCCTGATCTGGACACTTTAATATAGTAGGTCACGCCCCGGAATTTCCTTTTAACGCTAAAACCCTTCCATTCCTCAGGTATTACAGGGGCAATTACCAATCCTTCGTAATCTGGGCGGATCCCCAGGATCCACTGTGTGATTGCTACAGAATTGTAGGCTGCCGTACCTGTCAGCCACGAGTTTTTTGCTTCACCATAAAAAGCAGCGTCTTTACCTGCTATCATCTGGGCATATACATACGGTTCACATTTATGAAGATCGCTAATTTTCTCCCGGAAAGATGGATTTATTCGATGATAATAATCCAGGGCTTGATCCCCCCTGCCCAACATGACTTCAGCGATCATAATCCAGGGATTTGTATGGCAGAATATACCGGCATTCTCTTTATAACCTGGGGGATAAGATGAGATCTCACCTAGATTGAGATAATATTTAGTATATGCAGGCTGCTGAAGCACAATTCCATGATCAGTTGCGAGGTGCTCCTTGACCGAGTCCAAAGCCAGTTTGGCTTTGCCATTTTCCAATCCAAGGCCCGCCATTATGCAGATGCCCTGAGGTTCAACAAAAATTTTTCCCTCCTCGCAGCTCTTTGATCCTACCGGATCTCCAAGATCATCATAAGCCCTCATGAACCAATCACCATCCCAACCATACTGCCAAACACTGGCTTCCATTTTTTCAACAGCAGATTGAAGTTCAGCTGCATAATCATCATCCTTAATTAATGCAGCGATTTGGATCAGATCCCTGGCAGCCAGGATGAATAAACCAGCAATGAAAACAGATTCTGCTGTCTTGCCTTGTTTATTGGTAGTGGTTTGAAAGGACTGTCCCGGCTCTGTGGAGTAACAGTTCAAATTCAGGCAATCATTCCAATCAGCCCGTCCGATCAATGGCAGTTCATGTGGGCCCAATCTATCCAAGGTGAATTGCATTGAAGCCTTTAAGTGATTATAAAGAGGCTGCTCTGTCCCGGGTTGATTGTCAAACGGGACAAGCTCATCCAAGATCGTCCAATCAGCTGTTTCCTTCAAATAAGCAGCTCCAGCCAGAATAAGCCATAAAGGATCATCGTTAAAATCGCTGCCGACTGCATCATTCCCGCGTTTCGTTAATGGTTGATATTGGTGATAGGCGCTTCCATCCTTTTTTTGAGTTGCCGCCAGATCCAGGATCCTTTGGCGGGCCCTTTCTGGGATCAAGTGAACAAAACCGAGCAGATCTTGATTTGAATCTCTGAAACCCATGCCGCGGCCTATACCGGATTCAAAATATGAGGCCGATCTGGAAAAATTAAAGGTTGCCATCACCTGGTATTGGTTCCAGATATTAACCATACGATCCGTATGGGGATCAGGAGAATCAACCTGGTACACACCCAATAATCCATCCCAATATTCTCTCAAATCAGCCAAAGCATCAACAGCATAGTCAGCATTCAGATATTTATCGATTTTTGATTTTGCTTTTGATTTGTTAATGATCTGGCGTGAACAATCAGAGAATTTCTCATCTTGGATATTGGTTTCATAACCCAAAATAAAAATCACATCACAGCTCTCGCCAGGTTGAAGCTTGAGCTGGACGTGCTGCACTCCCACCGGCTGCCACCCATGGGCAATCGAATTTGAAGTAATTCCTTTTTCAACTGCCAGGGGAGATTCCCAGCCCCGGTAGGCTCCCAGAAAATCTTCTCTCTGGGTTTCAAAACCCTCTACGGGCAAAGAGCAAGCCAGATAGGAAAAATGATCCCTGCGCTCTCTATATTCAGTCCTGTGGTAAATCACACTGTCTTCCACCTCGATCTCACCGATGGACAGATTCCGTTGAAAGTTAGTCTGATCATCCATGGCATCCCACAAACAGAACTCAACTGCAGAGAACAGAGACAGATCTGCATTATCTTTTCTTAAATTTTTTATTTTGAAGTGCCAAATCTCAAAATCCTGACCTAGAGGCACAAAATAAGTCCCCTGAGTTTCAATTCCATCTTTTTCGCCAAGGATTGTTGTGTAGCCCAGACCATGGCGGCACTCATACTTTTCCAGCTCACCGCGAACCGGCTGCCAGGTTGGGGACCAATAATAATCTGGAATGGCTTTTTTCGCCGCCTCGTTATCCCTGATATAGAGATATCTGCCTCCTACATCAAGGGGGGCGTTATTATATCTATATCGTGTTATCCGCCTCAAGCGTGCGTCCTGAAAAAAAGAATATCCACCTGCAGTATTTGATATTATTCCAAAATATTTATCATTTCCGAGATAATTGATCCAGGGCAGCGGAGTATTCGGCTGCTGGATCACATATTCCCTGTTTTGATCATCAAAATATCCGAATTTCATTTAACCTCAATGTTTACTCAGTCAATTTTTACTATCAATACTCTCAATTGAGTAAATCTTACTATGGCATATTATACCCATGACATATCCGCTCTGCAGGGTAGATATACAGGACTAATTCTTACTCATCTAGGTATAATATACAAGAACCGTTTACCACGATCCGACTGGATAAAACATTGAGTCCAATAAACCTACAACCACTCTTGGTCCAAATTGCTTCCCAATACAAGTTAAATCCGAATGGCGCCCACGGCCTGAGTCATTGGGGTAGAGTTCTCGAAAACGGATTAAGACTGTCCGAAATCGAAGGAGGTGATATCACTGTCATCAGGCTCTTTGCTATCTTCCACGACGCTTGCCGGATTAACCAAACCAGAGATCCAGGCCATGGCGAACGCGGATCATATTTGGCCGGAGAGCTGCTTGAAGGTTACCCTGGTGTTAGCCCAGAACAACTTCACCTATTACAAATAGCCTGCAAGGATCACACAGACGGTAAAACCAAAGCGAATTTGACTGTTCAGATATGCTGGGATTCTGATCGCTTGGATTTAGCTCGGGTCCATATTATGCCATCTGCAAAATATCTATGTACCACTGCAGCAAAAAACAAAAATATCCTCAGCTGGGCAAATCACAGGGCCAGAACGAAATTTAGTCCAGATTTTGTTCAACGCGAATGGGATCCCATATTCAAATCCTAAGTCCCTCCTAACAAAAACACAGGTTCAGCTATTTATCCTCTAACAAAATAGCAAACAAAAATAACACTCACGGACGATTTGTTCATGCTATACTCAGTGTGGTTATCTTTTCATTTTATGCAGGTTGAAATTATCTATGAACATGATGAAGTACTGCCCCGAATGTTATAAGGAGCTGCCGCCAAATTCCGCCTCCTGCCCCTTCTGCGGATTCAGAACAGGAAACGGAGATAGCGAAGAACAAGAAGCTCCCAAACTTATAAAGACTCCGAAAACTGATTCTTTTATCCCACCAGAGCAAACGTTCCTTGGGCTGTTGCTGTTATTTATATTCTTCTGGGGTATAAATTTCACGATCACAGCCCTGCCGATCTTCCTGGACGCTGGAACCACTAGAAATTTACTGATTGCTGGAATTAGCTCTCAGGTATTAACCCGGGTGATGATCGGTTTCTGGGCTATGAAAGAACAATCTCTAAAAAGGGACTCAACCCCTAATAAAAATGCGGGGGCTTTCTTATTGGCGTTTGTGCCAATCGGTGGCATATACTCATTCTTGAAAGCATCTCGAACGATCATTCGCAATGACCGCATCTCAAATTTAACCATCGCCGCTGTCTTTGCGGTTTTATTGATGTCTGTTATGCTTTTTGCATCTAAGGATGGCATAAACGCATTACTTACCGGCGAAATACCAACTTCACAAGAAACACCCGAACCATCTCTCACAGTCATTGTAATTGAAGATACTGAAATCCCCCCCACGCCAACAATTCGGGTTTATCAGGGAGGCTGCAGGAATCCCAGCTCAGTCACAGTTGATGAAGAAGGTACAACTATTCCAATTTGTGGCGAGGTCACAAATTTCGGCGATATCGAGTGTGAGAATTGTCCCAATGGTTTTTATTCGTATATCAAACTGGATGGCGATTTCCAGATCATTTCCTATAATTATCACTTTTCCTTTGCTTTCCTGCATGACTGCATCGCAGTTACAGACAAGGTTGAAATTTTGGGTGAACTCCCCCGTTTTTCAATATAATGAGGGTGAAGAGTGCAAATTAAACGAAGATGGTGAACTGGTATGCAGCCGATTGGACTACTTCCAGGAATACGATCGCTGCACTAGATAATCATAATCAAGATCAATACTTGCTAATAATAACCGGCTCCTGAAATTACTCAGGAGCCGGTATTAATTTATGTGCATCTTCTATAAAAGAATATGCTGGTCCAAAAGAATCTGAACAATACTTACAGTACTAAAAACAGTTCATGTTGCATTAGCTGATAGACAAGATTACAGATCCGGCTTACATCAAAGACAACCAATATCAAGACTCCAGCAATCTTTCCCAAAGAGCCTCTCTGCATAAGGATTTTGGAACCAACCTGACCAGCTGGCATTGCTAGTTGATGGATAAGATCGATCTGCCTGGACAAGGAACTATCCTTGCCATCGGTTCTGGACCAGGTTATTTTTGGCGCGAGAACGAAAAAACCGTACCTGCGGGGTGGAAAATCATCTTAACCGACATATCTGGGGGCATGCTGAGGGAGTCTAGAGCGATTCTAAGAGGGAAAAACCGCTATTTTTATCTGGTAGTCGACGCAATGGAGATCCCTTTTCTAGAGGGCCAATTTGATGCCGTTATCGCCAATCATATGCTGTATCATATGAGGGATTTAGACCTCACCCTAACTGGAATCAGAAAGGCTCTCAAGGATGATGGTCTCTTAATCAAAGCCACCAACGGCCCAGAGTATATAAAGCAGTTATTTGAGCTGGAAAGCAGATTTTTCACCAAGCAAGGGTCTGTCACCAATTTTTGAGCTGATAAATTCAACCTCAAAACGGAGCAAGTATTTTATCCCCTACTTCGAGATTATCAAGCGCTATGACTACCCTACAAGCTCAGAGTTACAGATCCTTCAGCGATAATCAATTATCTGAAATCAAGGCCAGTGAGTGATTTCAGATCCTATTCTTTGACAAGACTAACTGCCTATCTCGATTTGGAAATACAAAAAAACGCCTGGATCGAGGTCTCGGCCCAGGCTGGAGTTTATATTTGTTGATAAAGCTAAAACTAAGTGTGATTTGACAATCAGCTCGTTTTGAATCAAACATTAAATCGGATATTCAGGATATCCCCATCTTGAACGATATATCCTTTGCCTTCTAAACGGACTTTGCCGTTTTTTCTCGCTTCCGCATAAGAACCTGAATCAATCAAATCCTGATAACTTACAACTTCCGCCTTGATAAAACCTCGGGACAGGTCCGTATGGATTACTCCGGCTGCTTCAACAGCTGTTGCTCCCTGGGGAACCGTCCAGGCTCGGACTTCGTCTTCCCCAACTGTAAAAAAGGATTGCATTCCCAGCAGGTCATAATTCAATCGGATCATTCGATTAAGCCCCGGTTCATTAATGCCAAATTCCATCATAAATAACTCTGCGTCTTCTCTGGAAAGCTGGGCAATCTCCATTTCAAGAGAACCATGCAAACAAATAACTTCCTCTGTGTTTTCCTGGTTACCAGTAATATCAGCAGGATCGTCGCTGCCTTCGTCTCCCACATTCAATGCAATTAAAGCGGGTTTAGCTGTGAGGAATTGATACCCGCGAAGTATTTTTTTTTCTGATGCAGAAAATTCCATTGTGCGAAGTGGTTTTTCCTCTTCCAGCCATTCTTTGAGACGGGTAAATAAGAAAAAATCTGCCTGGTCAATAGAGCGTTCGGGATAAGTCCCTTTCCGGTCTAGATCATGAGCCAGACGTTCCAGTCTCCGCTCCACAATTTGCAAATCGGAGATCAAGAATTCAAAATCCAGGGCTGCCAGGTCTCGAAGGGCATCTACTTTTCCCTCCGGATGGGGAATGCGGTCATCTTCAAATGCCCGCACAACATGAAGCAGCGCATCAGACTGGGAGATCGTATTCAGTAGTTGACCACTAAGAGTACCATCCTTCCCAGACCCAACTTTAAGCCCGGCAACGTCGTTATACTGCACCTTGGCATAGGTAGTTTTCTCAGGATGATACATCTCACTTAAAATATCTACCCGGGGATCCGGCACGTCGACCATTGCTGTATGTACTTCAATTTTGCCAGAGCTGGTCACGGCAGTCTCTTCCTGGCTGTGAGTCAGGGCGTTGAATATTGTTGTTTTTGTACTGTTGGGTAACCCCACAATTCCGATCTGCATTTATATTTATTCCTTGTTTCGCGCTGTTTTTTTACATGACACAGCAGAGCCACACCTTCAGCTCTGCCGGACGGAATTCTAGCACAGGGATCCATTTTTGGCAAATCAACCAGGTTTACAATTTCAGCGCGAAAATTTTATCTTTAGAACACCTGCATATTTATAAGTTTAAAATCCATCAAGAAATACTTTCCTGATTTACAGACAACGATTGCTGGATTAATTTAGGCTGCTATAAAAATTTTAAGGCCTTCCAAAATCTGCGGTGTAATAGGCATCAAAATCTTGTGAAACGCTATCCCCCGCATAACGGAATCCCACCCCGATATGAACAGCGTTTTCACTGAGAATGTTTGCCTTGTGCCCGGGACTGTTCATCCACATCGACACTACAGCCGAAGCCGAGAAGCTGCTGCTGGAGCTGGCGGCGATATTCTCTGCTGCCCAGGAATAACTGTACCCGGCAGCCAGCACCCGGGAGCTGAGGGTAGAGCCATCAGAGCCAGTATGGCTGAAAAAATCATTGCAGGCCATATCCTCGCTATGGCGGCGGGCAGCCGACTGCAAGCTGGAATGTAGCGTTAAGGCGGAAAGTCCGCGATTTGTCCGTTCCTGGTTAATTAAATTGACCACCTGATTTTCATAGGAGGCATTTCCACTAAAAACACATCCAATTGGGATTGATGTGGCCGTGGCGACTGATGTGTTTGTCGGCAGAGGTGTAGAAGTGGGCAGTGATATCGCCGTAGATTCTATGGTCTGTGTAGGTATCGATGTCGGACCGGTTGCGGATGTCGCAGTTGGCACCAACGTCGCTGACGGTGCTGATTTTGAAGGAGAAGGTTTAGGTGTGGTAGTAACAAAGGTTGGATTTGAAGTGACAGATGGCGCAAGAAGAGTCGATGTGGCAGAAACCGAAATCTGGGTCCCGTTTAGAAGTTGGCGAGGATGAGGGTGTAGAGGAAACCTGCCCTGTGATCGTCGTCTGGTTGGTTTCTTCCAGAAGCGTTTGTTCGATAGTCGCGGTCAGGGATGGAGTTATGTCATCAGTACTTTTATATATATTCCCGGGGGTATTAACGCTCGTAAATGTCGCCTTGGGAAGGAATGGTGTTAAAGTTGCGGTGCCGTAGGTATCCCTTAGAACCATTTTTGACCCTGAGCTGCAGGCGGCAACCGACCAGGTGAATATGAACAGGGTGGAGAGCATAAAAAACAAACGTTTAGTCATATGAGGAGTGAATTTTCAAGTAAACCCTATTTGTTGTGTGCATCCCGGTTTCTCGTACAAATAAGCTCAGAGAGATTAATTTTCCTTCATTATATCCCGTTGATTTCGACTTATTCGGTGGCTAAAGAATCTGTAAACGCCGGCGGAGATGACCAACTCAGATCTTCCTCAATCATAAACAATATCCCTGTGATGATTTTTTTCTAGCCTCTCTTTAGATCGTTTGTACAGGATACCGGTGTATCTACAATACCTATCCCGTTTCATGGGCCGCTGAAAAAGAGTAAACGCGGTCTAGAAGAAGAGTCAATCGAGACTATAACCCCAAGTTGGCAGAAATTATCCTGACAATAAATAATATCTCTTGGTTATCAGAACAAATTCGATTGATGCTCTTCCAGAAATATTGGATTCCAGACAATTCGCCAATTGATCGGTTTCCACCCCTGGCAGGAAGCTTTTCAATAGAATAAGATCCCAGCTGGGATACAGGTAGAATAAAACCACAGATTGAATCCCTCTCTTGGCCACTAAAAACAAGGCGCGTTATAACAGCCGCTTCTTTTCATTTTAGAAAGCAATATAAATCACAGTTATAATTCTATTGAAAATTTGAGTAATATTGAGGTGATAATGAGAATAACAAAGAAAGTGTTCACTGATCTAGCAATCTGGATGATCCTTTTTGGATTGATCATTGGGATCGTTTTCCCCTGGTTTGTGATTTTACTCGGCGTGCCTCGCTCTATCGCGATCAAACCGGGTTTTTATATCGCCTGTTTGGGAGCTGGCGCAATGGCGGGCCTGGCTAACTGGTTGCTTGCCCGTCTGGTTGTTGCCACGCGTATCCGAATCCTAGCGGAAGGTATGCAGAAAGTCGAATTGATCCTCAAAGATTATAATTCCGAGGAAAATGAGCGGGATTGCACTTACGAAACATGTTCAATACCAATTGACTCCGAAGACGAGTTAGGGGAAAGTGCCAAAGCATTTAATCGTCTAGTTAGAACCTTATCCAATTCCCTCGAAACCCAACAAGCCGTGTTAACATTTTCTGATATGCTGGCTGGTACGCTGGAGCTGGAAACACTGGCTGAGAATTCATTGGAGATGTTCCTTGAACATACTGGATCTGAAGGCGGTGTTGTATTTACAGAAACCGGGGGAGAATTACATGTCGCCGCTAACAAGGGCATCAAAGATCCGGAAGCAGTTTCAAATAGCGATCATGTTCAGATCGCATTGCGTCAAGGAAAATCCCAGAAAATAACCCTCCCAGAAAATGTCCAAATGGAGGGTATTCTAACTGATTTTCGGCCTCAGGAAATTTATGTCCTGCCAGCGACATACAAACAAGTCCCGCTAGGAGCTGTTGTCCTCGGAAACACTAAACCATATCAGGCTGAAGAACAAACCCGAATGGAATTATTCCGTCAAGCGTTTGGCTTGGCGCTGAACAACGCCCTGGCCCACGACCGTTTGCAGCGCTTAGCTGCCCTGGATCCCTTAACAAGTGTCTATAACCGGCGGTTTGGTTTGGGACGTTTGCACGAGGAATTCCAACGAGCCATACGAAGCACTATTCCCTTGGGCTTATTGATGATGGATATTGACCATTTTAAAAATATCAATGATACCTATGGACATCAAGTCGGTGACCGGATACTTAAATCGATAGCCGGGGTCATCAGGACAGTTCTGCGAGAAGGCGATATCCTGGTCCGATATGGCGGGGAAGAATTTTTAGCCATTTTGCCAGCTGCTGCCAGCGATGACCTTGAGTTAGTTGGGGAACGTATCAGAAGAAGCGTGGAAGACAGTGCTATCATTGAAGGTCAACAAACCATCCGGGTAACGCTCAGCCTCGGCGGAGCTGCCTTCCCGAATCAAAATGTAGAAAAAGAGTCAGCCTTGCTCCAACTGGCGGACGACTCCCTCTATCAAGCCAAAGATACCGGCACGGAATCGAGTAGTTATTGCCAGGTAAATAGAACACTAAACTGGTAATTTTTTTATTGGAGATAAATCCAGCTGCTCCTTGGCACACTTTGAGGCATACTAACACCTACCCCTCAATTAATTGGTCATTCGGCTGCGTTTATCCTGAGCTGAGGTTCAGTCGGAGTCAAAGGACTCTATATAAAGTCTTGACTTATGCTTGAATTTAATGGGGTTCCATTCAATTTTTGCGGATTATCAGAGTCTAAGTTCTCCCCCCTATTTGCACCACGAATGCAACACAGCTCTACCCAAATCCACTGATTTGGCAGCTTGACATACGCCTAAAAACAGCAGATAACATTTTGTTGACGCAGATGGTCATCTTGAAGAAATAGTAAGACTTGGTTTGCTCATCTAGTCTGTTATTGGTTATCTAGAAAGAAAAATATCATCCGCCCTCCAGTCAGATTAGCTGAGGGTGAATAAAATTGATTATCATTAATAGGAGTTATTCATGCCAAAAGTTAATTCATCCAAAGGCAGCGGCAAACCGATACCAAAAGTTGAGATAAATTTAAAATTATCACCAAAACAAGGTCCAGAGCTGCTAAAAACGCTGCAGTCTCGTTTTGAGGAAAACATGAACCGCCACCAGGGTCTTGAATGGACCAAAATACAAAAAAAACTGGCAGCCAACCCAGAAAAGTTGTCGTCTCTTTATGCCATGGAAAGTACAGGCGGTGAGCCAGACGTACTTGCTTTTGATGATAAGACTGGCGAATTCATTTTTTATGATTGTTCAGCGGAAAGTCCTGCAGGCCGCAGAAATATCTGTTTCGACGGAAAAGGGCAGGAAGAAAGGGATAAAAAAGGGATTCACCCAGGCGGCAATGCCGTTGATCTCGCAGCTGCCATGGGCATCGAGCTGATGAATGAAAAGCAGTATCGCACCTTGCAAACCTATGGAGAATTTGATACCAAGACCTCATCCTGGATCCAAACCCCCGCAGAGATCAGAAAGCTTGGGGGTGGTTTATTCGCCGATCGGCGCTACGATCATGTCTTCGTTTATCACAACGGTGCCCAATCATTCTATTCAGGCAGGGGATTCCGCGGGTTGTTAAGGGTCTAAATATAGAGATAGAGTTTCTTTACAAACTCAAGCCGCAGATGATCGGGTCCGTGGGAAACAAGACTAAGATAAACCAGAAATTGTCCCATAAGAGCATAAACACCATCCTTTCCACCCAATTTTCACAGCGGTTGCACCGGAATTTACCGTTCAAAACATCTGGTTTGGCGGCTCGCTTCTAGAGATTTCCAAGAACAACTTCATTTTTATTATCCGGAATTACCACTATTTCAGTTTGGAAGGGCAGATCTTCTAAACAGATATAGAAAGTAAAATTGTCTTTGAGATATTGCTGTCAGAAAATTATTCAACCAGGAAGTGAATTGCATAACAGGATTTCAACTTTTAGTGTGCGAAGTTATAATATAACCCTGTACTAATCTTTTTTTATCAACCTATACAAATATTGAAGGCTGTACCAAATTCCTGGAGCACGATCAGCAGGATATAAACCTGCGGGCAGGTGGCAGTTTAGCCTGGTTGCCGGGCCCTTGAACAATATTTTTGCGGGGTTGGAGAGTCACAAGACACCCTGTTTGGAGGCATCGCCATGAAAGAAAAATCACTGAACGAAGTTCTGACTGAGTTACAACTAACACTGGAAAACGAAGATTATAAGGGAGCTCTCAGGCTGATTAACGCCCTGCGGCCCGCCGACACGGCTGATCTGGTTCAGGAGCTGGATATGCCAGATCAGGTTGCCTTGTTATCCCGCCTGAATCCGATAGATTCCGCAGATGTGTTAGAGGAAATGGAAGACGAAGATGCGGCTGATTTGGCCGAAATGCTCCCATCCGACCAGTTGGCAGATATCCTGGACGAGATGGAAACAGACGAAGCCGCCGACGTCCTGGGAGACCTAACCCAGGAAAAGGTCACCGAAACCCTGCTCGAGATGGATGACCCGGGAGAGGTCATCTCGCTGATGCGCTATCCCGATGATACTGCCGGAGGTCTGATGACCCAGGCGGTTATCACCCTTGATCAATCCTGGACTGCTGAAAGAGCCCTGGCCGAATTACGTCGCCTGGGACCGGAAGCGGAGAGCACTTATTATCTTTTTGTCCTCGACGAAGTGGAGCGCTTATTGGGCGTGATCGGCCTCCGCGATCTGGTCACCACACCCGTTGATACCATCATCGCCGATCGGATGAAAACAGACGTGGTCTCCGTTTTTGTTACCACCGACCAGGAAGAATGCGCCCGCACGCTTTCAAGGCACGGCTACATGGTCCTCCCCGTAGTGGATGAGATCGGACGTTTCCTGGGTGTTATCACCGCCGATGACCTGATCGAAGTCGCTGAAGATGAAGCTACCGAGGACATGTACCGCATGGTAGGTATCACCGGCGAAGAAAAAGTCTTTGGATCGGTGAAAGAATCGATCCTCAAACGTCTGCCCTGGCTGGCGATCAATATCTTGACCCTCTTCATTGCCATCTCTGTGGTCGATGTTTTTGAGGAAGTCATCGCCGGAATGGTAGCGCTAGCTGTATTCCTACCCCTGGTCTCTGGCGAAGGTGGCAATGCCGGCAGCCAGACAGCAACGGTTATTGTACGCGGTATTGCACTGGGAGAGGTCGAACCTTCCGATGGCATGCGCTATCTGCTCAAAGAGCTGAGTGTGGCGCTGGTAAACGGCACAATCATCGGACTGGGAACTGCCGTTATGGCCTATATCTGGAAAGGCGACTGGAGAATTGCCCTTGGTATCTGGCTGGCGATGATCCTCAATTTCCTGATGGCTGCCGCAACAGGCGTGCTGATTCCGTTTGGGTTAAAGAAGTTAAATGTCGACCCGGCTTTGGCTTCAGCTGCCTTTGTCACCGGGTTTACCGATACATTTGGTTTTCTCTTTTTCCTGGGGATTATCAGCTTGCTTGTGTAGCGGACCTGCTATTTTATTCGAACCGGATAATAAGGAATTGACCATCGGTTTCAACTTTCCAGCAATTGATGTCGTTCTCGATCTGCACGAGCAGATCGAGGATCTGGCTGCACAGTGCAGTTCTTTCGAGTGTAAGTACCTGGAACAGCAAGCGGAACTTCAGCAGTTTGAAGGAACTCCGACAGCGAGTTCAATCAGCTGATTAAATCCCCCAATCACTGCCGAGGTTTTTCCTGAAAACTCTTGATAACAGGGCCTTGTAAAATAACTCTGTCCGTAAAGCATACGGAGAATATACCCAGGAATTAGAACGTTTTTCAAAATATCCAATCGTTAATATTGGATATTTTTATCTGAACGTGGAATTCGGATATCAGATGAAATAAGCTTGAACCACAACCTGATCTACCCCGTGTTAAGTTAACTACCTGGACCTTAAGAGGAGCCAAATATCAAAATGAATAAGAAACCCTTATCAGATACGGATTCCAAAACAAACCACAGCAAAAACGAGAATAGTGACGACCCGATCAGGGAGCGTACAGCTGTCGCCAGAGGAAAAGTAACCATGCAGAGAGATACCCTGGAGCTGATCAAAGCTGGTGAGATCAAAAAAGGAGATGTTCTAACTATCGCCCAGACCGCCGGCATCAGTGCTGCAAAAAACACCTCGGACCTGATCCCTTTGTGTGATCCCCAGCAGCTGAACTCGATTAAGATCGATTTCGAATTGGTTGATAAACTTCCTGGGATAACCATCAGGGCTGAAGTAAAAACCAGCGCCGAGACAGACGTGGAAATGGAAGCGCTCACAGCAGTTTCAGTTGCTGCCTTGACCATTTTTGCTATGGCAAAATCATCTGATAAAACCCTGCGGATCGAGGATATTCATTTAGTGCAGAAAAAAAGCGGAAAATATAGCGATCTATATAAAAAATGGGCCGGTAAAAAATGAATCTTTATTTCAACGCCCTCCTTCCTCACGGATTAAGATGATTCAGTTTACTTTTTACTCCCCACTCTTTAGCTCAGAAATCTTGCATCACAACGGGATCATAAACAAGATCAAGGTGCAGGTAACTCTTTCTAGTGTGGAAGCACCTGCTGGTAAAATTGATTTCATACACTCATATCATCAAAGGTAAATACTCATGAGCCGACCATTGATCCTTATCCTTGTCTTTGTCTTCGTTGATGTTCTGGGATTCGGTTTGATCCTGCCCCTGCTGCCTTATTACGCAATCGATTTCAACGCCTCATCAGTATTGGTTGGCCTGCTTTTGTCCGCCAATGCCCTGACCCAGATGATCGGAGCCCCCCTCCTGGGTCGGCTATCGGACCGCTTTGGCCGCAAGCCACTGCTTCTGGTCAGCATTAGCGGCACTGTGATCAGCTTCCTAATTCTAGGTTGGGCCAAATCGCTGGCGGTACTATTCCTCAGCCGAATACTGGATGGCTTCCTGGGCGGGAATGTCTCCCTGGCTCAAGCTTATATTACTGACTCAACTACCAAGGAAAATCGAGCCCAGGGCCTGGGGCTGATCGGGGCTGCCTTTGGATTGGGATTCATTTTCGGCCCTGCCCTTGGTGGAGTTCTCAGTGTTGGAGGAAATTATGCCTTGCCCGCTTTCGCAGCAGCCGGCCTGGCTGCCCTTAACCTGGTCGGGGCCCTGTTCTGGCTGCCGGAATCCCTCCCGCCAGAAAAGCGCACCAGCGAGAAGGAAAAGAGCCCGCCGAAAATAACCCTGGGGGCGTTAATCAATACCCTGCGGAGGCCTTGCGTTGGTCCCCTGCTCAACGTAGTGCTGATCTACGGTCTAGCATTCACCATCTTTCAAACCATGTTTTCCCTTTTTGCCCAGCAGAAGCTGGGATTTACCGCCCAGGCAACCAGTTATGTCCTCACCTACGTGGGAGTGTTGGTAGTACTGGTTCAGGGAGGTGGTATACGGTGGCTGAGCACTAAATTTACCGACAAACAAATGATCTTTGCCGGTGCAATACTGCTAGCAGGAGGCCTTCTGGGGTGGGCGTTCTCTAACTCCCTGGCAGTTCTCTTGATCGCCCTGGTACCGGTGGCGTTGGCCTCGGGTATGCTGCGGGTTACAACCAGCAGTTCATTAACAAAGAACGTACATCCGTCTGAGGTAGGTGGTATTCTGGGTCTCTCAGCCTCGTTAAACAGTTTTACGCAGG
The DNA here is from genome assembly GCA_963695575.1 of uncultured Chloroflexia bacterium. GTDB lineage: Bacteria > Chloroflexota > Anaerolineae > Anaerolineales > UBA11858 > B10-G9. Next base: position 448,408 of record CAVOGS010000014.1, on the reverse strand, counting down.
TGATAGCCCCCCTGATTGGCTCCTTCCTGCTAGCCCAGATCAGTCCTGCTGCGCCAGGTATTGCCGGCGCGCTGCTGATGGTTGTGGTGGTGCTGATCACCTGGCGGAGGATACTCAATGTGCCGGACATGGATTGTGAATCATAAGCCTGACGAAAGCCATTCGATTAGTTGAACCAGATATTTGTTCATTTAGAGCGCTAAATCTATCGCGTCACAACATAATTGCACCTGTCCCTACCCCAGAATTATTTTCAAATTCAAACTGTCTTGCCACCATCATCATCACAACATTAACCGGCTCTTCCTCCCGGGCAAGACTGCTTTAATTTTCATTAGATAAGAATCATTTCTAACAAAACAAAAGCTCCCCGGCAGGGGGGCTTTTTTTTATTCTCAAAGGAGTATGTATGACTGAAGCAACTCGAAAGATCAGAATAGCTCTCCCCAGCAAAGGACTGCTTGAAGAAGGTAGCAAGCAGTTATTGGCAGATGTAGGTTTGCCAGTGTATAAACCCAACCCAAGGCAATATATCGCCTGGATCCCTCGCCTACCAGATATTGAGGTTATATTCCAGAGACCGGGAGATATTGTCATCAGCGTTCGGGACGGAAGTGTAGATTTTGGGATAACCGGGAGAGATATCTTTCTTGAAAAGAGAGATTCCAATGGCAGAATTTTGGAATTACACAATCAATTAGGGTTTGCAAAATGCACACTCAATGTAATCGTCCCCGATGAATGGCAGAAAATAAATTCCATAACCGATCTCGATAAATATCAAACACGATTACAGCGCCCGCTCAAAATCGCGACAAAATTCCCCAAGCTCACCATGGAATTCTTTCAATCTGCTGTGAATATCCCAATTGAGATTATTCAAGCAGAAGGCGCTCTGGAAATTGCACCAACAGTCGGTTATGCTGATCTGATAGTTGACCTTGTTTCTAGCGGTACTACTCTCCGGGACAATCGATTAAAAAAGCTCACAGGAGGGAAAGTCCTCGAAGCAGAAGCATGTTTGATCGCGAACCGGGAAAGACTCGCTCAGAATTCAGAAACGCTGAAAACAGCAACCCTTCTATTGGAAATGATCGGCGCCCATCTCCGAGGAAAGCAAAACCTGGCCATCTTTGCCAATGTCCGCGCAAAAAACGAGGAAGAGATCTCGGAAAAGCTATTTATGCAGGATGTTATCGGGGGATTACAGGGTCCAACCATTTCCCGTATCCTGACCCGTGACCAGAGCAATTTTTATGCAATCCATATTGTGGTTAAGAAAGAGGACCTTCACCAGGCAATTGGAGAACTTCGGAAAATTGGCGGGAGCGGTGTGGTCGTTTCCCCTGTCAATTTCATCTTCGAAGAACAGCCCAAGGAAATTCTCAACATGATGCAAGCATTGGAGATCCAAAATGAAAATCTTTAACATTGAAGAAGCCAGCAAAACCATCCTGAAACGGAAAGCCTTGCACAGAATGGAGTATTCTCCGCTTATCATCCAACGGACTGAGGAGTTTTTTGGCGCAGGGATCACACCCTCCTATGGCAGTAGAAATCATTCTAAACTCCGTGGAAGATGACGGGGATTTGGCTATACGCAAATGGTCTGATAAGCTCGATAGCTACTTAGGGAACGAGTTTGCCATTCCTAAATCCGTCCTCAAGGACGCCTGGGAAAAGCTGGATCCCGACCTTCAGCAAGCATTCCAAGCCGCCGCTTCCCGGATTCGCTCTTTCCATGAAATGCAGCCCATCAAAGGCTGGATATCCAATGAGATGGGCGGTCAGCTGGGGCAGCGAGTCACACCAGTTGAATCGGTAGGTGTTTATGTACCCGGGGGAACTGCCCCACTTCCTTCTTCCTTATTAATGAGCGTCATCCCGGCCCAGGTGGCAGGTGTACAACAAATCTACGTCACCACCCCTCCCGAACCTGCTCCTTCTATTCTTGCAGCGGCTTATCTTTGCGATGTTGATGAGCTATACCAAATTGGTGGCGCTCAAGCCATTGCCGCCTTTGCTTTCGGAACCGAAACCGTGCCCAAAGTGGACAAGATAGTAGGTGCTGGCAACTTGTTCGTTACCCTCGCTAAACAGCAGTTATTTGGCGTTGTCGGCCTTGATGGTCTGGCTGGACCCACCGAGACCATGGTGATCGCAGATCAATACGCAAATCCCGCCTGGATTGCCGCAGATCTGTTAGCCCAGGCTGAACATGATGTTCAGGCCAGCGCCATACTCCTGACAACGGATTCGAATGTAGCTGCAGCAGTTGCCCAAGAAATTGACAGGCAAATCCGGAAATTAAGCCGCCGCGAGATCATACAAGCCTCTCTTGAGAATGCTGGTGGAATCGTGATAGTTGAATCGCTTTCCCAGGCAGCAGAGATCGCTAACGCTTACGGAGCGGAGCATTTATGTCTGGCAGTAGAAAAGCCAGAGGATTTAATGGCAAAGATCAATAACGCTGGCGGTTTCTTCCTGGGAGACCACTCGTTTGAAGTCCTGGGAGATTATATCGCTGGTCCCAGCCACGTGATGCCTACCGGAGGTACAGCCAGATTTGCCTCTCCGTTGAATGTTCTGGACTTCGTAAAGATCTCGAGCGTGATCGGCCTTGAACCACAAACAGCAGCCCAGCTGAGTAAAACAGCGGCTGAACTGGCTGATCTAGAGAACCTGACTGCTCATGCGGCCGCAGCCAGGGCAAGGCTGGAAACAAAATGACAAAATCAAATAAATTCATCCGGCGACATGTTATAGATCTGCCGGCCTATAAACCCATCTATCCGCTGGATGTTCTGGCTGAAGAACTCGGAATTCCCATTAACCAGTTGGTCAAGTTGGATGCCAATGAAAATCCATACGGCCCCCTTCCTGAAGTTAATAACGCCTTGAGTAACATCGACACGCTGCACATCTATCCAGATCCTGAAAGCAGAAATATCAGGCAAAAACTGGCCAGCCATCACAGGATTCCAGAAGATAGTATTGTTATGGGTGCCGGTGCCGATGAATTAATCGATCTAATAATGCGGATCGTTCTGGACCCGGGAGATAAGATCGTAAACTGCCCACCGACCTTCGGGATGTATGCCTTCGACGGCGCGCTGAATCAGGCCAAGATCATTTCTGTCCCCCGGAACCCTGATTTCTCGCTTAATATCGAGGCTTTAACTACTGCGGTGAACACACAGCAGCCAAAACTGTTGTTCCTTGCCAACCCAAATAATCCCGATGGAGGGATCATCACCCAGGAGGATTTTCAACAGATAGTCAATCTGCCACTACTGGTTGTGCTTGATGAGGCTTATATCCAATTTGCAGATCAAGGAAAATCCTTTCTGCCAGAGGTGATCAACATGAGATAATTTGATAGTCTTAAGAACATTTTCAAAGTGGGCTGGACTGGCCGGATTGAGGATTGGATATGGCGTTTTTCCCCCGGAAATTACCCCCTTCATCATGAAAGCCAAGCAACCCTATAATGTATCAATTGCAGCTGATACAGCCGCAGTCATCACAATGGAGCATCTTTCAGCAGCTGGAAGAGAGAATAGACAGGATCATTGAACAGCGCAGCTGGTTATTCGATGAACTTGTCCAGCTTCCTGGGCTCTCTCCCTATCCCTCCCAGGCGAATTTTATTCTTTGCAAAGTACTGGGAGCATCAGCCCAACAAGTCCGGGACCAACTGCGAAAACAGGGTATTTTGATCCGCTATTTTAATACACCAGGTTTAACAGACCATATCCGGTTCAGCATTGGAACCAAAGAACAAAACCAAAAATTGATCTCAACCCTGAAAGGAGTACTGAAATGAGGACTGCAAAAATCAACAGGAAAACCCAAGAAACTGAGGTAACAGTTGAAATCAACCTTGATGGTTCCGGAAATTACAAGATCAATACCGGTATCGGTTTTTTTGATCATATGCTCACTCAAGTTGCCGTCCACGGCCTGTTTGACATCTCGATTAAAGCCAAGGGAGACCTGCACGTAGATCCGCATCACACTGTGGAAGACTGCGGGCTCACGCTGGGGGCTGCTTTTGCAGAAGCCCTGGGAAACAAAGCCGGGGTCACACGGACTGCATCTGCTGTTGTCCCGATGGATGAAGCACTTGGGCAGGTAGTTATCGATTTCTCTGGTCGACCCTTTTCCGTTGTTAACGCAGGCTGGACGTCAGCTATGGTTGGCGGATTACATACCACTTTACTTGAGCATTTCTTTCAATCCTTTGCCGTCACAAGCGCTTCTACCATTCATTTATTGGGTCATTATGGAAAAGATAATCATCACATTGCAGAATCGCTCTTCAAGGCCTTTGGACGAGCTATCAAGGCAGCGTCCCAAATTGACCCCAGGCGTGGGGAAAGTGTTCCCAGCTCGAAAGGGGTTTTGTGATGATTGCTGTGATCAACTACGGTCTGGGGAACCTGCATTCGGTTCAAAAAGCAATCAATTTTATGGGGGGAAATGCAGAAGTGACTGACGACCCTGAAATAATTCTGTCAGCCAAGAAAGTCGTTCTGCCGGGGGTCGGAGCCTTCGCGGATGGCATGATGGGACTCAAATCTCGGGGGTTAGATAGCACACTAAAAGAAGTAGTACTGAGAGGGAAACCTTTGCTCGGGATATGCCTGGGTATGCAGTTGTTCTTTGAGGAAAGTGAGGAAAAAGGCCATCATCAAGGATTGGGCTTGCTTAGAGGCAAAGTGACAGCTTTCAATCAACCAGGGATCAAAGTTCCCCAAATCGGCTGGAATCAATTGGAAATCTCCAAGACAACTCCCCTGATGGCGGACATTCAACAAGGAAGCTATGTCTATTTCAACCATGGCTATTACTGTATCGCTGACGATCAATCAGACATTCTATCTGGTACAGACTACGGCATCCGATTTACATCTTCAGTTCAGAAGGATAATGTATTTGGTGTTCAATTCCATCCCGAGAAAAGTCAAAAAGTGGGTTTAAAAATCATTCAAAACTTTGTGGAGCTATGAAATGGATAATTTTGTGATCTACCCCGCTATCGACCTTCGCGGTGGAATGGTTGTCCGGTTAAGACAGGGAAAGAGCGACCAGCAGACCGACTACAGCAGCTCTCCTACATCTGTAGCCGAAGATTGGATCAGTCAGGGAGCGGAGTGGCTCCATGTCGTAAACCTGGATAGTGCTTTCGGCGAACCTTCAAGTCAAAACAAGAAGGCCATTCAAGATATCATTACGTCTGGAAAAAATAAAGTCAAGATCCAACTGGGTGGTGGATTTCGCACAGTTGAGCAGATCACCAATGCTCTCGACCTGGGAATTTCCCGGGTTGTACTTGGCACAGCCGTAATAGAAAAACCTGAATTTGGTGAGAAAGTTCTCAAATTATACAGTGGTGAAAGGATCGCCTTTGGATTCGATGCGGTAGGCCAGGAACTTATGAGCCGGGGATGGCAATCTGATCCAGGGGTTAAAAATGCTGCCCCTGGCAGAAAGACTCGCAAATTTCGGGGCAAAAACGCTGATCTACACCAATATTCTGAAAGATGGCATGCAGACCGGTGTTGATTGGGAAATTGCTAAATTTCTCTCCGATCAAACCGGATTGGACGTAATTGCCTCCGGTGGAACCCGCAGCCTCGGAGATATCGAGACTGTCAAAAGAGCTGGCCTTAAAGGAGTGATTGTAGGCCGAGCTCTTTATGAAGGAAACTTTAGCCTAAAGGAAGCTCTTAATGTTAGCTAAACGGATTGTGCCCTGCTTGGATGTAAAAGATGGCAGGGTAGTCAAAGGTATTAATTTTATCAATCTCCGGGATGCCGGAGACCCAATTGAACAGGCTAAAATATACGACGAGATGGGCGCAGATGAATTGGTTTTCCTGGATATTTCAGCCACACCCCGGGGCCATCAAACTACGCTGAAAATTGTTCAATCCATTGCCGAGAAAGTCTTCCTGCCGCTTACGGTAGGCGGAGGAATTCGAGAAGTTGAAGACATTCGAAAGACATTACTTGCAGGGGCAGATAAGGTCAGCATCAATTCCGCGGCTGTGAAAGATCCCGCCCTGCTGACAGAAAGCGCAAAACGATTTGGCAACCAGTGTATTGTTCTGGCCATTGACGCGAAACGGGTAAACCGGGGATGGGAAGTCTTCATCAGCGGGGGCAGAGTTCCTACGGGGATCGATGCTGTGCAATGGGCCAAACAAGGCGTTGAATGCGGCGCAGGTGAAATCCTGCTCACCAGCATGGATCGGGACGGCACTCGTGATGGTTTTGACCTGGAAATGGTAAAAGAAATCTCTTCCAATGTCAGCGTTCCAGTAATCGCCAGTGGTGGCGCTGGGAGTAAACAGGATTTTGTTGATGTTTTCGAGCAAACCCAGGCCGAAGCCGCTCTGGCTGCCACGCTCTTCCATGACAAGATCATCACAATTGAAGAGCTCAAACTATTTCTGGCAAAACATAAAATTCCAATCCGGCCATTTTAGCCCGGGAGTTGACATAGATGAAAAAATTAAAATATGATACCAACCGATTACTGACCGGGATTGCTCAGGACGAAAACACCAAACAGGTATTAATGGTGGCCATGATGAATGAAGACGCCGTCAAAAAAACCCTGGAAACCGGATTGGCGCACTTCTGGTCCAGAAGCAGGGAAACGCTATGGCTGAAGGGTGAAACATCTGGGAATTTTCTGAAAGTCCAAAAAATATTTGTAGATTGCGATGGCGATGCCCTTTTATTGCTTGTCAAACCTCAAGGCCCCGCCTGCCACACTGGCGAACAAAGCTGTTTCTTCACAGAATTGGAGCTAAAAAATGTTAAATGAGCTATTTAGAATCGTAAAGGATCGAAAGATAAATCCAAAGAACGGATCCTATACCAATCAGCTGCTAGAAGATGGTTATCAAAGGATCGCCCAAAAGGTGGGAGAAGAGGCTGTTGAAGTTATTATTGCTGCAGGGAAACAGGGCAGACAGCGAGTAATCGAAGAATCTGCAGATCTGCTCTATCATTTATTTGTCCTTCTCGTAGACCAGGATATAGATCTGCAAGAAGTAGAAACTGAATTGGAACGCCGCCATAAGGGGACCCATTAAATGGATATTCTGATATTCGATATGGATGGTGTACTGCTCGAAGCGAGAGGATACCACCGGGCACTTCAAGATACGGTTCAATTAGGTGGAAAATCCCTCTCTCTGGACAATATCGAACTCTCGCAGGAACAGATTTACAAATTTGAATCCCTGGGCATTAGCAGCGAGTGGCAATCCAGTGCGTTTTGCCTGGCCACTCTGCAAATCCAGATCCTGTCCGGTGTGATTTCCCCCTCATTAGATCTGGAAAAATTATTTTCTCTGATCCAGGATCAACCCCTGGAACTACCCGCGATCGAACGCGGCCTAAAAGCTGTTCGACTGCTTTGCGAGCTTCACAGCATTGATTCAAAACCCATCCTGTCCACGATATCTGGGTGCGAAGATATAGATCGTTCGCTAACAATGCAGTGGTTTCAGGAACTTGTACTGGGAAGTGAGACCTACCTGGCTCATTACAAAAAACCTGCCCAGTTCAACAACCAGAGCTACCTGGAAATGTATGATATCCCCCTGCTTTCTCCCAAAAATGCTGCAAAGATCAAATCCTGGGCTCGTGCAAATACACATGGCGCAGCGATCATGACCAACCGCCCCTCTAGCGGCCCAGCAGGATTTGCAGGATCTCCTGAAGCAGAAGTTGGAATGGATCTTGTTCAATTATCCGGTATTCCAATATTCGGATATGGCGACATTACCTGGCTCGCAGAAAATATCCACGTCGAGCCGGGAAGGCTTGTAAAACCAAATCGGACTCACGCACTTGCAGCTATTATTGGCTCACTGGATATAGAAAAGGAATTAAGCCTCAGACAATCAATCCTGGATCCAATTCAATGGCCCCCAGATATCATCAATAGGCTGCAAGGCGGAACCATCACGGTTTTTGAAGATACCCCCGCCGGAATTGTATCTGTCCAGAACGCCGGCAAGGCGCTGGAGAAAATCGGCCTGGATATTAAAATCAAGGCGGTTGGGATCGCTAAAGAGAAAATCAAGAAAAATGCTCTCGAGAATCAAAGAGTCAGGGTTTTCTCAGATATCAATCAAGCTTTACTACACCTCGAGGACTTTTGATCGATCACCAGATACTGATACCTTCAGCAGCGTTTTCACGGGATATCCTGTCTCCATCTTGATCCGATCCACACCCCGGTATTCAACCTTTTCTGCCACACATACAATATCAACAATGGTTGCTTCCGCTTTCTCAACAGATTCAATCATAGCCAGCATCGTCCCGCCAGTGCTGACCATATCATCAACAATGATTACCTTGTCTCCTTTCTCGATACCGTTCAGAAACAGGCTGCCGCTGGCATATTCCATCTCAAAATCCACCCCTACCTGGCCTTCCAAACCTGATGGATACCAGCGCGCCATCCCGAATGGTAATCCCGTCACCAGGGCAGTTGATGCAACCAGAATAGCGCCTTTATCTTCCTCTCCTGCAATCTTGGTCGCTTTTTCAAAATCACCAACTTCCACGAGCCATTCTGTTGCTGCCCGCAGCAGTTCAGCAGTTGTTGCCGGGATTTGCTCTGTCAGCGGATTGATAAGGAAATTGAAATCACCATAAGCGATCAGCGGTTTGTTATCAAAAGCAGACTGCACCAACGTTTTATTTACCACGAGTTTCTCCTTCCATTTTTCATTTCGAACAGTTGAATCTTATCACTTTTGCCAAAGACTATCTTTTTTCAGTGATTGGCTTGTTTCTCCGAATCTTATTCCATCCTCCAATCCAGCCAGAATATTCACCCTCTTTTTAGGGGGTTCCTCCGGGCTTTTTCCATGATTGGATCATCCACTTCGAGGTAATATTCCCTCCCTGCACCACGTCTATGTTTATAGAAAAAATATGGAGAAAAAAATATGAATAATTCCATCAAACTATTCAAAATCCGTGGGATCGATATCAAGATGCATATCACATTTCCCTTGATCCTGCTCTGGGGCGCCTTAGCTTTTGGTCCCGTTCAGGAATGGAGGCTGGGAAGGGGCCCTTTACGGTGTAGTTGTTACCTCACTGGTGTTTGTGATCGTTGTCCTCCATGAACTGGGACACAGCATTGCAGCCTTGCGCTACAACATACCCGTGAAGCAAATTGTCCTGCTGCCGATTGGAGGTGTAGCGCAGTTAAAAGAAATTCCAGAAGATCCTGGCAAAGAACTGGTGATTGCTGCAGCGGGTCCGTTGGTAAATCTGCTTTTAGCGATCCTTTTGTTCCTGCTGGCACCCATTCTCGGCCAAACTATTAATATTTCCAGCTTCTTGGGGTTCAACTCAGCTCTGGGCGTTTTATCCTTTTCATCCATCTTTGGCTATGTTTTTACAACCAATCTATTTATTGGCTTGTTCAATCTAATTCCTGCTTTTCCAATGGACGGGGGTCGAATCCTGAGGGCCATATTAGCTTCCCGGTTACCTTATGTTCGAGCTACTTCTGTAGCTGTGGCGATCGGCCAGATCTTATCCTGGGGATTTGGACTGATAGGTTTTCTTAATGGGAATTTTTTCCTGATCATATTGGCAATATTCATATATACAGGTGCTGGCCAGGAAGGCAAGATGGTCCAGGTCAAGAGCGTCCTGGGAGATTTGCGGGTCGAACAGGCCTATTCCCGGGGTGTCCAATCAATCAACTTGAATGAACCAATCGAAACGGCGCTGCACCTGACCTTAAACTCTTTCCAATCGAATTTCCCGATCTGTGATGAGGGCAAGTTAGTTGGACTGCTGCCCTATCAACGATTGGTAGAATCCCTCGAAAAGAAAGATCTAAACACGCCCATTCGGGATGTCATGCAAACCGGCATCAAACCCGTTTCATCCACTGACAAACTGATCGATATCCAGATCCAGATGTCCGCCCAGGGTACTGATGCCCTGCCAGTCGTGGATGGGGAAGAATTTCTGGGCATGATCACCAGTCAGGACCTGAATGAAGCCTACCGGTTGAATTTGGCTTTGGGTAAAACCAGGGCGGAGCCGACATCATGGCAAGTTTCTCCTGCAATCCAATCAGAATGACCATTATTGACTCGCTATCCAATCGTATATCTAAGGGAAGACAATGAATCTAACAGGTCTCCATCACATAACTGCAGTAACTGCAGATATCAAAAATAACCTCCATTTTTATAGGGACGTACTCGGCTTAAGACTGGTAAAAAAATCAGTTAATCAGGACGATGTGTCCGCTTATCACCTGTTTTATGCCGACAAAAAAGGGACTCCCGGAACGGACCTAACCTTTTTTGACTGGCCTCAGATCGGTGAAAACATCAGGGGGTCGGACAGCATTGCCGGAACGGCATTCAGAGTTGCCAGCCGGGAAGCATTGGATTTCTGGAAGGGTAGATTTACAGAGCTGAATATCACACATTCGGAAATCAGCATTTTTGCCAAGCGGGAGATTTTACCGTTTGAAGATTTGGAAGGTCAGCAGCTGTACCTGGTAAATGATCTGGGAGCAGAGATTGAAGGTGAACTTTGGCCTCATCCTGAAATAAAAGACGAATTCCTGATCAAAGGTTTGTTCAGCGTGATCTTATCTGTCTCAGCGACCGTTCCTCTGGCAGAACTCTTTTCCAGAACATTATTCTTTGAGGAAAAAAATCGGGGTTACTGGATCGACGGTAAGAGCGGCGGGAGCATATTTACCACCACGCCAGGAGGTGGTCCGGGGACAGAGATCTGGATCATAGAGCAGCCCGGTCTGGCGCCAGCACAGCTTGGAGCAGGAGGCACTCATCACGTAGCCTTCCGGGTGGATGATTTTGAGGCCCAGAAGGAATGGCACGCTTATCTTAATGAATTGGGATTTCCTGTCAGTGCCCTGATAGACCGATTTTGGTTCCGATCCATCTACTTCCGGGTTTCACCAGGGATTCTATTTGAGATCGCGACGGATGGGCCAGGATTTGCAGTGGATGAGGGCCCGGACAGACTGGGCGAAAAACTTATACTGCCCCCATTTTTAGAAGGACGCAGAACAGAAATTGAAGCCCGGTTAACCCCCATTCCCGGCTAAGGAACTATCATGAAAGATCTGCATCAAAAACAACCAGTGTTGGAAATCGGGGATCTTACCCAAAATGCAAACCAGGTTGTCATTTTGTTACACGGCAGAGGAGCGATCGCAGAAAGTATGGTATCGCTTGCTGAAGCATTCGAGGTAGACGGCACCCGGTTTTATATTCCCCAGGCAGCCTCCAATCGCTGGTATCCCCAAACTGCCTTCGGTCCTCTTGAAGTTAATGAACCTGATCTCACTTCAGGGCTGGATCTAGTTGGAGACCTGATCCACAAAGCACAGCGAGAAGGTTTTCATGATACCCAGATCTTCCTGGGTGGATTTTCCCAAGGTGCCTGTCTGGCTGCTGAATATCTGGTCCGAAATCCAGCCAGGATTGGCGGGTCATTTATTTTAAGCGGTGCTTTAATCGGCCCCCCTGATCAGCCCCGCCATCCAGTTGGCGACCTTCAAGGAACACCTGTATTTATTGGCGGGAGCGACGTCGATCCCTGGGTCAAAGAACCCCTGTTCCATGAAGCAGCCCGGGTGTATACTGAACTGGGTGCCCAGGTGGACCTGGAAATCTATCCTGGCATGGGCCACACGATCACAATGGATGAAATCAAGAAGATCCGCGCGATATTATCTGAGAACAGGGCAAATTGATTTAAGTAGACCGCAGATTTTTCATATTATCAGTACCACACTGGCTAAAAATAATAGATGACTCCTGAAGATATTTTTCTTGATGTAGGAATTCAGATCCATCTTCGCCTCTGGCAGCCTGCAGCCCAACTGGGGAAAAAGAAGCGCTCTTTTGTCCTGCTCCATGGATTGAGCAGCAATGCCCAAACCTGGGACCTGGTCGCCAGCCGTCTGGCCCTGGCCGGACACCAGGTGGCTGCCATTGATCAGCGCGGGCATGGTTTAAGCGAAAAACCAGACCAAGGTTATGGTTTTTCAACTTTCACCAATGACCTGTACCAAATTCTCCAGCAGCTGGGCTGGGAACAGCCTGTGCTGGTCGGGCAATCCTGGGGAGGTAATGTCCTATTGGATTTTGCAGCTCAATATCCCGATACCGCCCAGGGGTACGTTTTTGTCGATGGGGGATTTTTAAACCTCCGGGAGCGGGGACCCTGGGAGCAGAGCGCGGTTGAACTGCGTCCGCCTGATCTGTCTGGAATCTCCCGGACCCAGATCGCAGACAGGATCCGCCAGATGCACCCTGGCTGGTCCGAGCAAGGCATTGAAGCCACCCTGGGGAATTTTGAGATCCTCGCGGATCAAACGATCCGCCCCTGGTTGACCCTGGACAGGCATATGATGATCTTAAAGGCGATGTTCGAACAGGATCCCAATGCCCTATTCCCCCGGGTCCAGGAACCAGTCCTGATTTGTGCTGCTGATGATGGCAGCGACCAAATGCCATTCAAACAAAAACAAGTTCAAGCGGCCGAATTGGCTTTAAAACAGGTGGAGGTGCTCTGGTTCCCGGATTGCGCGCATGACATTCATATTGATCAACCAGCCCAGCTAGCAGCTGCGATCATGGAATATCCTTTTCAGGGGGAAAATTGAGTCATTTCCTTTCAAAGGAATGGACTAACAAAAATCCATCAGGAGTAAATAATCTTTCCTTTCCAGGCCGATTGCACCAGAATAAACCACCAACACATCTGGTTCGGCGCCCCGATTCTACCCTTCCTCATCATCTAATAAAGTTAACCTGGAATAAGAATGTTTATCAAAATCTCTTTAATGGGAGTTTCTACCTCCGAATTATACAAAAATAATGCGAGCATTTGTTTAGAGTATAATCAATCCATCCCTTTTTCCAAGTATTAACTATAAATCTTTTCAATAAGAGCTGTACTCTCTACATACCATACCATTTGCACCACTTTTGTTATGGGTCCGAACCAAAAAGTTTCCTAATATCAACTAAATTGACTGTTTGTATATTTTAATAGTTGGAGGTAAATATGAAAATAATGCTGAAATGGGTTTTTCTTGGAATAATAATAATTGCCCTTCTATCTGGCTGTGGGGGTAGTTCAAATCCTGGTAGCGAAAATGACAGCCTTGAAAATGATGAAATCCTTCTTGAAAATCTTCCTGACGAAGTCCGGGAATTGATTGTTAAGGAGGACCTCCTACCCGAGTTCCCAATGATTTCTCAATTAGGCGCCACTCCAAAATTGGTCAGCCCCGGGGAAGTTGTTACCCTAGATGGCGATCCTAATTTAGATGGAACCGTAACAATTACTCACGGCGATCTATCTGAAACCTTCGATTTCAGCTCTGGCACTGGATCATTTGAGGTACCTTCAGACGCACCGGACGGGGTCTATTCAATTAGCCTTGAAAATGAAGCTGGGGCTATCGCGTTTGGGTCTTTCCGTGTCTCTTCATTCCCTGGAATATGGCTCGAAGTAGGCGGGAGTTATGTAGGTGAGGAAGATTTTATCAAGGTCCGGGTTACAGCCCATCAAGTACCATTGGATATGGTCGCTGTTTTTCAATTGGGCGACCTGGTGCAAGAAGAATTCTCAGACGATGAATACGACGATGACCTTGAGTCATTCGACCCATTCAAATTTGATGGTCCGTCAGCTTATCTCACACCATCCTCCGACGGTAAATTGCTTTTAGGCAGTTTACCGGGGGTACCGCTGTCCCAGATCGTCGATCAGACCTGGTTGCTTCCCGGGAGATTTGCAAATCAGATCCAGGTCTCTGCTCTGGATGCCGAACTTGGGCAATTATTATCGGAGGGTGATTTTGAAGCCTTAAGTGCCTTTGATGAGGAGAACCTCCCCGAAGGAATGGAGGCAGTTTCAAATATCGTCGCAATTCAGCAGTGCAATCTGGAAGGCGAAATTAGCGGCAATTTGGGAGGAGCTGGCACAGTTAGGGCAATATCGCTTGACGGTGATTTGGTGACCCGTACTATTTTTACAGAGGACGGGAATTTTTCCATCCAACTCCCGGCCGGGAAAGCTATCGTTGAAGGCTGGCGCGGGGACGAAGCAGGGATCTATTTTCCGCGACAGGCTGTAGCAGTACCTTGTGGAGAGGCTATTCAGGTGAGCCTTGCGGCAGTCTCATCCCCTCGATTAGCCAGTCTCAGTCATTCAGCCCCACTTTATAATAGCGCTGCTCAGAGCAATGACGGGGAAGAGATTTGTGAAAGAATATATGTCCAAGCGCCAGGAGCGCTGCCAGAAGGTTTTGAGGGTGCCAATCAATTAACCAGCGCCTTAGCAGCTCAACTCGATGCCGAATTGAGCAGGGCTTCTGTGGCCACTTTTTATGATATTCGGGCCTTGTTGGAAGAATCTGCCCAGGATCAGTGGGAAGATGGGGATGGTCAAGATCAATTGAATGCCGCTTCTGATATTTTAAGCGCAAATATTGTTGTATTTAATCATGTCTATCGGGTCAGCGGGAAACAGTTTGCATCGGTGGCGGCGTTTGATAAATCAGGTGGGTGGGGAGCGCCATTTGCTAGAACAATAATATACGGAGAAACTTCGCAAGAACTGAGCAAATTGCCTGCCGCCTTTATTGACAAGGTCAAGAAAGCTGGAATATGCGCAGACATTAACCCGACTGAAAGCGTCATTGAACCCAATGAAACAGTTGAATTAACTGTCGAAATGACCGATCTTAATGGCGAAGCACATGAACAGGTTGATATTAGCCTGGAAGGTAATCAGCCGGTATGCGGCAGCCTGGAATGGACGGAGAAAAGTATTGGGGGCACGTCGATCACCAATAAATACACCGCCAATGATGAACTTTCTTGTACCGATACTATAATGTTCGTGGGAGATACCGAAGGTTCACAAGGTATGATCAAATCTTCTCCTGGCCAGGCCACAGCCAAGATCATCAAACCCATACTGTTCCATTTTAATATGACCACAATATTATCTGATGATCAAGGCGGCAAGATCGATTTTAGTTGGGATACGGATTTCTATGCGGATGAGGATAATGTTGTTAAAACTGCTAGAAGACAAGCTGATCCGATTGCAGCGACCGGCTCATTTACCAGCCAAAATACTTATTGCGAAGTGCATGAGAATGGGGCCTTGGTATTCAGGAGCGAACACCTCAATCCCAATGCCACCTGGGATATTGAACTAGGCGGCAAAATGGAAGTTTTTGAAAATGGCTTTGTGGATGTTAGGTTAATCCCGGTTGGAACAAGTTGGAAATTTGACATGAATCCGTTTCCAGAAGAATGCACTGTACTGCTCGAAAACCTTGCGCTTCAGTTTTTAAAAACAATATCTCTCCAGCCAAATATTTTTACTATGGGTGGCGCATTTGAGTTTGGTGGCCTGACCGATCAGCCGTTGAAGATAAATATCCCACTTGAGGGAACAAGCGGATTTGACGTAACCATCACCAAAGCGCCTAATCAAATAAACCAACCTTAAACCAAAACGGGGCCTGTAATTAGACAAACTTTAAAATATTGCCTTGATGTTTTGGGAGGTTTTCGCTAATCCGATCGCTTTAGGAGCGGTATCCAAGATCTGAACCACACAGCTGGTATTCACATGACCGCCAATGGAATAAACCTGTTTGCCGTCTCGCGGCTCAAAGGGTTCGACCGAGCCAGCACCACGCTTGACACGTACGTTCACTTGGTTCCTGGCACCCGGGAAAAAGCCCGACGGGCTGACCGGGAGGCAGCTTCGCTGCCGACCGAAGACCGGAGTGGCCTGCGGCCCTGACGGGGAAATACCGGTCACGAGTATAGCGAGTATCCGGTCGTGAGCGAAGCGAACAACCCACCTCTTTACCCCCGTCGGTCGCCCTTCACTTCCTCAACAGCTCCGCGACCATTCAATCAACTGGATTGGCGACTTGGTATTGTAGATCAAAAATAGCAAGTGACGGGGGATGTGGCGGATAGAAGTTTGCCTCTTAAGAACTATAACCATAAGTTATTGAATGGCAACATTCAAAAAAGACCCTGGCTACTGTTCCCAAACGATCTGCAAGAAATCCCGTACTGCCGCCAGATAACCGTCGAACTGGATCCGGCGAATGTCGTGAGTAGCTCCGGCCAGATGTACTACTCGCAATCCTTTAATTCGCTCTCGAACGCTCTCAGCGACCAACTCGGAAACGATCGCGCCTTTGTCCCGGTCGCCAAAAATCAGCATCGCGGGGGAGATGATCTCTTGCAACAAGCTTTTGTCTGCATCGATTGTCAGCCACCCGGGGTCAGCAAGCGCTTGGATGAAGTCCTCACTCACCAGTTTCTTCGATTCCAGCCAGGATTCAATCACTTCAGGCGTCGCAGACGGCATCAGACGCTTGGTCAGCGGCAGGCTAAAAAATCGTGGCGCATCCTTGATAAGCCTCCAAGCATTCGTCATTCTTTTGATGGCAACCTGGTTATCCTTGACTGGCTGCCCCCCAAAAAGCGGTTCACCAGGCAGAGTGATCGGAGGGTCCTCCATGAAAAAACCAGCAATCAGGTCAGGCCGCATTGCAGCCGTGTATAACGAAGTAAGCCCACCTATCGAGTGTCCTCCAATGACTGGTTTCTCCAAATCCAGGGCTTCGATCAAACCGATCAGATCGCCGGCCCTGGCTTCAGCAGTGTACACCCCTGCGCCATCATCAGACATCCCGTGCCCCCGTGCATCGGGCATGATCAGATCATACTCATCTTCCAGCGCTTTTACAACCCGGGGCCAGCACCGACCATCATCCAGGGCGCCATGGTTCAGGACCACCTGGTTCAGGCCACTTCCTGTGCGGTAGTAATGGATATCCAGCCCATTGATTTTCACATAGCCGTCCTGCCAATTTACTGTCACCTACTTCTCAGCTCCCTTGCCGCCTCCGGCAAATATTCCCAGAATAAAGCCAATCCACTCGAGGATTGAAAGTCATCCAACTCCACCATGGACGATTGATCTATCCCTTATCTCTCTCGTGGGCAGCCTTCTGACCTTTTAAAGCTCGCTCAACCTGCTCACACAGCAGCAAGCAGGTTGTCACTCAAATGAATCTCCGGGGTATCTTTTCGTTTAATTCCTGCTTCCCGGATTATTTTCCTTATAGCCTGTTTTTTCCCGCTCAATTATAGCTGATTTGCAGACTATCAAGGGCTGGGGCTCGCACCTGGGACACAGCTCTATCTGTTAAAAATGATTTTCTATTGGAATTTTAAAAATAGGCTTTTTGAGATATTCATTCCCAACCCGCTCGCTAATTAAATCTATTACGTAACCAAAAGTATCCTTTTGTCAATTTAAACGTCATATTAAATAGGAAGATATAGAAGGATAACGTTTATTACCAATCTCTCTAACCTGACCATTTGCACGCAAAGGCCTGGACTGTCACGTGGCGCTGTGGCCTTTATATAAACTCATTTGTTCTTTAGCTGTATCCAGGAGGTGAAACCAACCAGATTATGTGATCGCTGTGCTCAGTATACCTTCTTCAAAATATCCTAAAAGGAGTCTGCCCAATGAAGAAAAAAACAATCAGTATATTGATCGCTATATTATTGTTATTGGCAGTGGTCATACCTGCCTCTGCCATAACTGACGGCGAATTGGATGGCGAAGGCCATCCCCATGTTGTCCTGCTGCTCATGGATGTAGGTGGTGAACCTACCTACCGATGCACTGGAACCTTGTTATCACCCACTGTGTTATTGACTGCCGGTCACTGTACGTCAAATTATCCTGACGAACCTTACACCGGCATGAGAATCTATACTGAGTCAGACGTGGATGCTGGTGACGGAATAACGAATGATTATTCCAATGGTACATGCGATCTCGGGAATTGTTATGAAGCAGATTCCTGGGCTGCACATCCTGATTATGAGACCGCTGCATTCATCTATCATGATGTGGGAATCGTAATTCTTGAAGGGGCTGGATACCCACTTGATGAGTATGGTGTCCTACCTGAGATAAATATTATTGATACCTTAGAAACTGGAAAAAACTTCGGTGCAAAATTTACTTCTGTCGGTTACGGCCTCCAGGCAAGTTATCCCGATGGAGCTCCCTGGGAAATTCAAGCCGACAGAGTCCGCATGGTGGCCCATCCATTCCTGATCAACAAGACTGGATTTGTCAATCCTTTTGCTATGCTGCTTATCCAATAATAACTCAACAGGTGGTACCTGCTTCGGAGATTCGGGAGGTCCCAACTTCCTGGGTGATTCAAATATCGTCGCAGGAGTGACATCCTTCGGTATGAACGAGCGCTGTGCCGGCACAGGTGGTGTTTACAGAATGGACAATGCAGAGGTTCAGGAATTTGTGTGCGATTTTGGTGGTATAGGCTGCCCGTATGCTGAGTAAATTTTTCTGTTATATAAAACGAAAGAGCTGTGTCCAGGCACAGCTCTTTTTTTTCTTTTCAGCAAATCTCACTTTCTTTAGAAAAAGCTGTAACCGTATCTGATCTCTTATTGGACGCCCCCCCATTTTTCATCCCCCACTTTCCTGTGTTTAGAGGGCAAAACTAATCGCTTATTGGCTAGAACTCATATTCTTGGATATCTTCTCGATCAGGTTGCACCAGAACCCTACAAATAAACACAGGATTTAAGGCTGGATTATATTATTCTTGTTGTTCTGCGTTTGCTCTATTACAAAGGGCTGTTCCGCCTTTTGAAAGCCAATCGTAGAGAGCAGAACTGTATTCATAGTCGCACCTGGCGGCCTGATAGATCCTTGATCCCCAATCTACATAACGTCGAGTTTCAGCAGGCCACTCCAGATAAGGATTTGTTGCCCGGGCAAGTCCAGCGTTATAACCAGCCAGCGCCATACTGTATGAACCGCCCCCGATCAGAGTTTTCCGTAACCAGCTCAGTCCCCTGTAGGCGTTTGTGTCTGGATCATATGGATCTTCATTTTTCTTAAAATTCTGGGGCATGACTTGGAATAGACCCATCGCCCCTGCAGCTGATTTGGCCCTGATATAACCACAAGATTCAATTTGCATGACAGTGGCAATCAAATCTGGATCCAGCCTAAATTCTTCACCCCAGGCAACGATTTCCTCTTCCCAATATTGAATTTCAGGTGTGAACAAGTGCGAGATTCCATCCGCTGGTGACAAATCCTTGCTCTGGAAATGTTCTGTTGGAAAGGGCCCAGATGAAGTTGAAGCAATCTGGGTATGGTTTAGCACTGGTATATCCTGTGTGCTAAAAGGAAGACTGTCCCTAGAGAAAATTTGGTCTGTAACCCCTTGCGTATTGCACCACGGATCGGTATGGGCCATATCCACCTCTGATGCGGGTGAGCCATCCTGGGTGGCAATCGTATCACCAATCTCCAAGCCAGCAGTAGGCGTCAGTGAGTTTTCGATAATTGATATTGGTGTGTTTGTGGATGAAGGTGCCAAGGTTGGAGTATCAGTCGGTGAATCCGTAGGTGTCCAGGTAGGTGGCAAGCCCGACGTAGGGGTTGAAGACGGTGCAGCGACAATGACCAGCCCAGGTGTTTTGGTAGAGAGCAGCGGATTTAATCTATGATGTGGATTATTGATTGTGATCGTAAACGGCAGCCCGACCACAACTATTCCTGACAGAATATACAATAACTCACCAGCCCGTCTTATCTTACGAGAGCATAGGTGTTGTACTTCTCCTGCTATTTCTGGTTCTTCAAAGATTTGATCCAGTGGATCTGGCATAATCTACTCTCTCATCTCTTTCTCGCGTAGACATAGATCTGAATGAGGTGATGATTAAAATATAATTCAATGACAGCCCTAACACAACTTCCAAAATTGATATGTCATTTTTTTTTGTTCATGAAATGTTTTTACAGACAGATCATATAATGCCGGCTGCTCTCTTGTTTAAAAAATTTGACTATCCCCCACCCTGCACCCACACGCACCCGCAGCTTTGCCCATGCGGTGCAGTAAGGAGTAGTTTAGTAATAAGTAAGTAGAACATGTACCAGATATAGGAAAGGGACATTAATTGATTCGAT
This sequence comes from uncultured Chloroflexia bacterium, assembly GCA_963695575.1. Classification (GTDB taxonomy): domain Bacteria; phylum Chloroflexota; class Anaerolineae; order Anaerolineales; family UBA11858; genus B10-G9. The sequence continues at coordinate 428,269 of CAVOGS010000014.1, read as the reverse complement.
TCCACATACTCCTCACTCTATTTTCTTTATGTTAAAATACAATAGACCAATTGGTAACGGCTCGTTGTTACGGGATAAATAAATATATAACACGAACACTCCCCCGATCCACCGGAGAATCTCATGAAAACTCCCAGGAAGACATATTCACAGGGTGAGATGGAAGCTGAATTCACCAAAAGGATCGTCAAATTTGAAAAAGATTACCTCGGACGCGGCCCAGTAGAGGCCCGGACCTATTTGCTTGATGATATGGTTGTCGTTCGTCTCCGGGGCGTTCTGACCCCAGCCGAAGAGAAACTGGTCGAGACCAAAGAAGGGAGAATCCTGGTCAAGGACACCCGCCGCCAGCTATTCGACACATCGCGCTCCATCATGGAAAGCTTCACTATGGAGGTCTTCGGTAAAAAGCTGCTGGGGCTTTTTTCTGATGTCAGTCTCGATACAGGGGAACGTGTGATCGTATTAACCTTAAACGGAGAAAATGTCTGATCCCGGTATATCGATTTGTAATTACTAAAACAGCTTGTCTACTCCGGTAAGATTTAACTTGACTAGGATCATCAATATTTTATAAAATTTGCTTTTCAGCGGTTGATTTGATAAAGGGTCTGCTCTTATAGGATTGACAGGTTATCAAATACACCAACATAAACCTCCCTGAAGGTTTTGTTGGTGTATTTTTTTTGGAGGGAGATCATGAATGTAAATAAAGCTCGCACAAGCTTCTCAAAGGAGCTGAGCCAGCGTTTTCTGGAAGCTTGGCAGGTCAGGCCATGGCGGCAATCCAGATGAAGTCCATATCCTGATGGGAGATAACAGCATAGCATTGGCCATACCCAGAGCAATGGTCAAAGCAGAAACTGTCCTGTTCAATAACACCACCAACACCCGGGTGCTTGACCAATACCTTCGCAGCGTGCTGGAAATGATCGCTGAAGACCTGAGTTCTACCATCGAAGATTATTCCGGCAGGGAGGTCATGCAGGTCATCCCTTTGATCGATCTAAAAGCCGGATGGATTACTGCGTTTTACCGATTCAAGGATCAGGCAGAAGATCAACATGATTGAAAAAAACCTCACTGAAAAAATGATCTGGTATCAGATCGAACCCGAAGATGTCCTGGCAGAACTCCAGGTTGAACCCAAACAAGGTCTTACCGAAGAACAGGTCAATCCAGCGCCTGGAGGTATACGGGCGGAACGAAATTATCGATCGGGGAGGAAGGAGCATCTGGAAGATGCTCTGGGCCCAACTGACAGACACCATGGTCCTGGTGCTTTTTGCTGCGGCAGTGATCTCCATCCTTGTCAGCGACTGGAAGGATGCTATTGCGATTGTCGCAATAGTATTATTGAACACCATCATCGGATTATTCCAGGAGTACCGGGCTGAGAAAGCCATGAATGCGCTGAAACAAATGGCCTCTCCTTATGTCAAAGTCAGAAGAAATGGAAAAACCAGTGAGATCGACTCCAAGGACCTGGTCCCGGGAGATATCATCTTCCTCGAAGCAGGATCGAAGATCCCGGCTGATTCACGGCTGATCAACTCAGCCAATATTCGAGTTGAAGAAGCCTCCCTCACCGGAGAAAGCGAACCGGTTGATAAGACAATCCCTGCCCTTTCCACTGAGAATTTGCCGCTCGGTGATCGCACCAACATGCTTTATATGGGCACAACTGTTACTTATGGTCGAGGTGAGGGTGTCGTGGTTAATACCGGCATGACTACTGAGCTGGGTCAGATCGCAGAAATGATCCAGGGTGTCGAGGAAGATCAAACACCCCTTCAAAAGCGAATGGACAAAATGGGCAAGACCCTGGCCATGATTTCGTCTGGGAGTTGTCGCCCTTGTTTTTTTCCTGGGGTTGCTCCGGGGTGAAAACCCTGCTGACATGATCCTGACAGCAGTCGCGCTTGCCGTGGCTGCGGTACCAGAAGGCCTGCCGGCTGTAGTCGCTATTGCTCTGGCCCTGGGAGCTCAGCGCATGCTCAAGAACCAGGCCTTGATCCGCAAACTTCCAGCAGTGGAGACCCTGGGTTCTGTCACAGTGATATCATCTGACAAAACCGGAACGTTGACTGCCAACCAGATGCAGCTCACAATACTGGACGTGGCCGGGAACACACTCCAAATCGACTGCCTGCCAGGTGATTGTGATCCTGAACTTGCAATGGATCAGCTCAGTCCGGAAATGCAGCTGCTTTTGATCGGAGGAACCCTTAATAATGATGCCCAGGTATCCCATTCAGAAGAAGATCCAAAAAGCATCCAGATCCTGGGTGATCCCACTGAAGGAGCCTTGCTGGCAGCAGCAAACAATCTAGGTCTGCGTCAAAAACGATCTTGATCAACTCTTCCCTCGCATGGCAGAAGTACCCTTCACTTCAGAACGCAAACGTATGACCACGCTTCATCAAATTAATAACCAAAATCAACTGGTTTTGCCTCCAATCCCCCAGACAAAGTCTGATAAAGAACTGTCAATCCATGTCCTTCACAAAAGGGGCTGTTGATGGGCTGCTCGAGATCTCCTCAGCAGTCTACGTGAATGGTGAGGTTCTTGAACTTGATGCCAACTGGAGATCCAGGATAGAATCTGCCACAGAAAAGATGGCGAAGGACGGTTTACGGGTCCTTGGCCTTAGCCTTCCAGCTTCCTAACCAGGTCCCTGATTCAGATCTTGAAACCGAAGCAGAACAGGACCTTGTATTTGTTGGTCTCTATGGCATGATGGATCCTCCCCGGCCTGAAGCATACCAGGCCATCCAGATCAGTCAGCAGGCCGGGATCCGCACCATCATGATCACTGGAGATCATCCCCTTACAGCTGAGAGGATCGCCCGGGATTTGGGTATCTTCCGGGACGGACGGGTTGTCACTGGTAAAGAGCTTTCACAGATGAATGATCAGGAGCTGGAAGAGATTGTCAGTGATGTCAATGTCTTTGCCCGAGTTTCCCCGGAACACAAACTAAGGATCGTCACCGCCCTGCAGAACAAGGGAGAGATAGTAGCCATGACCGGGGATGGCGTTAATGACGCCCCTGCCTTGAGGAAAGCTGATATCGGTGTCGCTATGGGCATTACCGGCACCGACGTCTCCAAAGAAGCTTCCGACATGGTGCTCCTCGACGACAATTACGCCACCATCGTGGGAGCTGTCCGCGAAGGTCGGACCATTTATGAGAATATCAGAAAATTCATCAAATACACCATGACCAGCAATTTTGGAGAGGTGATCGTCATGCTGATGGCGCCTTTCTTTGGATTGCCCCTCCCGCTCACTGCCCTTCAGATCCTGTGGATCAATCTGGTGACAGACGGACTGCCAGGTTTGGCTTTAAGCATAGAACCAACAGAAAAAGACGCCATGCAGCGGCCCCCGATCGATCCCCGGAAAGGGATCTTCTCAGAAGGTCTGGGAATCTACATCACCTGGGTCGGCCTGCTGATGGGAGGGGTCTCACTGGGCCTTGGCGTTTGGGGCTGGATGACGGGAAATCCCTACTGGAGTACGATGGTCTTCACCACCATTACCTTATCCCAGATGGGTCATGCCCTGGCTGTCCGATCAGAGAACCGCTCACTTTTTGAGGTGGGCCTCTTCAGTAATAAGGCAATGCTGGTTGCAGTTGGGTCAACCCTGGTCTTGCAGCTCTTGATCACCTATCTTCCACCACTGCAGGAGATCTTCAACACCAAGTCTCTACCACCCTTAGAGCTGGTCCTCAGCCTGGGTTTGAGCCTGGTAGTCTTCCTGGCAGTTGAAGCCCAAAAAATGATTAAAAGGAAAAAGGACAAATCCAATCTTCAATAATGAAGATATCAATATCACATTCTGCACATTATTTGTAATCGATAATATTTTGAAATTATTAATGAACCATAAAAGGAGTATGACATGAAAAAAATCTATGACTTTTCAAATCTAAGGGGTGATCTCATTGGAGGGCTGATCGCAGGCATTGTAGCTCTCCCCCTCGCTCTGGCATTTGGTGTTCAATCCGGCCTTGGTGCAGTCTCTGGACTTTACGGAGCGATTGCCATCGGTGTTCTGGCTGCAATCTTTGGTGGAACAGCCACTCAGGCAAGCGGCCCAACTGGACCAATGACCGTTATCTCAGCTGCGCTGGTTGTAGCCGCGATCGAATACACAGGCAGCCTTGATAGTGCCTTAGGCATTATTCTGTTGACCTTTTTTCTGGGCGGAGTTGATTCAAATTCTTTTCGGACTATTGAATATCGCAAAATACATAAAATTTCTTCCGTATCCAGTGATTTCCGGTTTTATGAGCGGCGTTGGATTGATCATCGTCCTTCTGCAAATCTTTCCTTTCGCTGGTGTAACTGCACCCAAGAATACGATTGCGGTGATCACAGAGTTACCCCGCTTCTTTATTGAACTCAACCCGGCTGCAATAGCATTGGGCATCTTTACTGTTCTTGTCTACTATTTATTCCCCAAAATCACAAAAGCTGTTCCCAGCGCTCTGGTTGCGCTGATCTCGGCCACACTGATATCGTTCTTCCTGGGGCTAAATATACCTGTAATCGGGGACATTCCCTCAGGTTTACCTTCTCTTCAAATAGGACAGTTCCTGAATATTGATTCGGGTGCCTATCTTCTGATTGCAGAGTATGCCCTGGTCCTCGCCGTGCTGGGTTCGATAGATTCTCTTCTTACTTCCGTTATAGCTGACAACATCACAAAAACCAAACACGACAGCAACCGCGAGCTGATAGGTCAAGGAATTGGAAATATGGCCGCAGCACTTGATCGGCGGCATCCCCGGCGCAGGGGCCACAAAAGGAACTGTGGTCAACATCAATGCTGGTGGTAGAACCAGGCTATCCGGCACAATCCACGGATTGTTCTTACTGGCTGTGTTGCTGGGATTGGGCAAACTTGCGGCCTTTATACCCCTTTCAGTACTGGCTGGCATTCTAATTCCAATCGGAATCGCTATCATTGACAAAAAAGGATTTCGTCATCTTACCCGTGTACCCAAAGCTGACGCGGTTGTCTTGATCCTGGTGTTCCTTGTGACGACATTCGGAAGCCTGATCCAGGCTGTTGGATTTGGCATCCTTCTGGCTTCACTGTTATTCATGAAACGATCCAGCGACCTTGCAGAACGGGGAACTTCAGTTTCAGCCCTTTCTGGAGTAGACGGAGAAGAACGCTGGCCTGATGAGCAATTGGAATATCCCGGATTACGGCGCTGTGTATATGTCAAACATATCTATGGACCGATGTTCTTTGGTTTCACATCCCATTTCCAGGAGCTGATCCGGAATCTTGATGAAGACATCTGCTCCTTGATCATCCGCATGGACCGTGTCCCCCATATGGACCAATCCGGGTTGTACGCGATGGAAGAAGCCATTCTCGAACTGAGCCAGAAAGGTGTTACAGTGCTGTTAACTGGTGTCCAACCGCAACCTTATGACATGCTCAGGATCGATCGATATCATTCCAGACCTGCTGCCTGAAGAGCAAATCTTTGATACCTTCGAGGATAGTGTCCAATGGCTGACAGGTGAGCAATTGATCACGATCAGCGATGGAAAATACAAATTAGCAGCTGCCTAAGAAGAGCAGCAAAATGGAGAAAAAATGATAACTCAAAGTAAACAAACCTTAGAACAAATGACTCCAGAAAAAGCCCTGGAGCTGTTAAAAACTGGAAATCAGCGCTTCCTGGAAAAGAAACAGGAGGAAAGAGATCTGCTGGAGCAGACATCCATCACCAGTTCAGGCCAGTACCCTTTTGCCGTCATCCTGGGCTGTGTTGACTCCCGAGTGCCGCCGGAGCTGGTCTTTGACCTGGGCATCGGTGACGTATTCAGCATCCGGATCGCCGGGAATTTTGTGAATGAGGACATCCTCGGTTCGATGGAGTTTGCCACCAAGGTCGTAGGATCGAAGCATATATTGGTCCTGGGCCACACCAGCTGCGGAGCGATCCAGGGTGCAAAAGACCAGGTTGAACTGGGCAATCTCACTGGATTGGTCAACAAACTCCAACCAGCAGTGGAAGCTGTTAAGAACGAGGTTGGTCCAAGCGATGCACTTGATATTGACAAGATAGCTGAAGTGAATGTGACCCTGACAATTGAAGATATCAAGCAGAAAAGTCCCATCCTGCGGGATATGTTTGAGAAGAAAGAGATAGGTATCTCGGGCGCGATGTATGATGTTAACACCGGCAAGGTGGATTTCCTGTAAACAAGACCTGAGGGGTTGTTAACATGATGTTGACTGCCCCTCAACATCATTTTCAAAGACAGTTATGGGAAAGCCTCATCATCATGAGATTTGGAAATCTACCTAACGATAGTAATATATGATAACAGTGGAAGCAATTAAGCATATTTGAAGCAGGACCAGATATTCAAGATGACATCTAGGAAGCACTTATTATCTTGATCACAACCAACTGGAGGTCATGACGATGATCGATTTCGAACATACAATTTTTGTACTATTATTATTGACCGGGGTCCTCAATGCCAAACCTCCCCAGACAGCGCTGGGGAATGATGATCATTCTGGTTGGGATCCTATTGGTATTCCTACCGCCCGCTCAAAGAATTAATATTCCGTGGAACCTGGTTATTAGGGTTAGTGGTACCGTTGCTCATGTGGCAAAACGTCCAGAGAATTGTTACCGCGGATTGGCAAGGATGGAAAAGTGTAGTCCTTTGGGTCATTTCGTGTTATGATTTTTAGTTTCGCACTGATATTTGGGGGGGGTTTAAATTGGCCGGGGGCATTATTATTCGGCGTAATTGCGGCCAGTATGATCTGGCGTGCAGGCGAACCAGAAAAAAGCTCCAGCTACATGAGTCAGGTAGGTCCGCTGGCATTGGTTTTCCTATTGACCGAGGTTGAAGCTGTTATCCAATCTCCTAATCAGTATATGGGAGGTATTTTCAGCGGTGCAAGTTTTGGTGTGATCACCGCCCTTATCGCAATCCAGCTGCTCCAGAAAACACCGTCCAGATACCATTCCTGGATAGGGATCGGACAATCGTATTTGGCCTATTGGTTCTCCTTTTATGCTGGAGTTTCAGCTGTGGCAGCAGTATTGGTAAGCATTATGGTTTTCATTTGGTTGAACCAATATTCCAGATTTGGAACTTACATTACAGATCCCGCGGCACCCCTGAATACCTGGCCCGGATTTGGTCTCATTCTTGCCTTATTCCTGCTCCTGGGATGGCAGGGCCACCAACCTGTTTCAACCATAATCATCCTTGAAGTATTCGCTGGAGCCTTAGCAGGACTAAGTATCACCTGGCTGGGACGCAAACTGGATATCCCTGCCTTTCAGAAAGAAGGGTCATTACTGATGGCAGCACTTCGAACTGGATTATTACTGTTCCCTGCTCTTTTACTCTGGCCGCGGGATATTTTAGCGCAGCCCCTTCTTCTCGGGGCAGCTCTAGGCTTAGCGGTTTTGGTCATCGGGCTGTCGTATATGACTTTATTATTCTATTTCCCCAAAACAGGTAATCCATATTAGATGAAGTGTCAGGTGTCTGGCGCAGCTTTGGCCGATTTGGAGGGCTGTTCTATGACGCAAGATAATATTCTCGTTTTGGCAATTCTAGCCGTTGCAGTGATTTTATTTGTAAGTGAACGCCTGCGGGTCGATCTCATCGCCATGCTGGTTCTGATCACACTTTCAGTGACTGGATTGGTGACCATCGAAGAAGCCTTCTCGGGCTTTGCCAGCCCTGCCGTGATCACAGTATGGTCGGTATATATCGTGAGTGGAGCCCTCTTTCGCAGCGGGGTTGCAGACACCCTGGCCAACTTCATGCTGCGCCTGGCAGGCGAGAACTACCTGCGATTGCTCTTCATCATTATGCTGACCGTAGGGGTGATGTCATCCTTCATGAATAATATTGGCGCAGTGGCGATCCTTCTGCCCGCTGTCGTCAGCGTGGCCCGCAAGATTAATGTTGCTCCTTCCAAATTGCTGATACCGATGGCTTTTACCTCTCTACTGGGCGGGAAAATGACGCTGATTGGCACGCCACCAAACATCCTGGCTTCCAGCATTATGGAATCATACGGAGGAATGGAACCGTTTGGCTTTTTTGACTTTACACCTATGGGGGCGATTGTTTTAGGGGTTGGCATCCTCTATTTTTTACTGATTGGAAATCGTCTCCTGCCAGACCGCACACCAGGTGGAAATATTTCAGATTCCTATCAAATACGAGATTATATAAGCGAAGTGCGCATTGGAGAGAAATCACCCCTCATCGGACAGACTCTTCCCCAATCACAGTTGGGCCAGAAATTCAACCTCAATGTCATCCAAATCCAACGCTGTGATGAGGGTCTTTTGGTTCCCTTGCAGGATCCTGTGTTAATGGCTGGTGACCTTCTCTTGATTCAAGGGAGCTCTCAGAACATCCTGGAATCAAGCGATGCTTTGGGATTAGAAACCATAGATGATTGGAAATTCGAAGAACTCAGCCAGGAATCCCAAGCCCTGATAGAAGTCACCCTCTCCCCGAGATCCCAGATGCAGGGCAAAACATTAAAAGAATCCGATTTCAGGGCTCATTACGGACTGACAGTCCTGGCAATCCAGCATGATGGTGTATCCATCAGCACAAATTTGGCAGATATCCATCTCAATCTCGGGGATGCATTGCTCATCCAGGGCCCTGAAGAGAGGATCGCCCAACTGCGGCGTGACAAGGATTTCCTGATCCTGGAAACTCCTCCGATGGAATCCAAACGCATCAAAAAAGCTCCCCTGGCAGTATTGATCCTGGCTGGCGTATTAATCGCAGTTAGCACACGGGTCCTTCCAGTTTCGACTGCCATGCTGATCGGCGCTGTCCTGATGGTCTTAACCCGGGTGACTGGACATGGACGAGGCCTACGATTCTATTGAGTGGAAATCGGTCTTTCTGATCGCGGGAATGCTCCCCATGGGTATAGCCATGCAAAACAGCGGCACAGCGCTCTTCCTGGCAGAGAAGATCGTGGAGCTGGTTGGCAATTGGGGAACTGTGGCTGTGATGATGGGGATCTTTCTGATGACAGCACTCACCACTGAGGTGATGTCCAATGCTGCAGCCACCGTTCTGGTGACACCAATCGCGATCGACGCCGCCCGCAGCCTGGGCGCTAACCCACAGACCTTTGTGATGGCCGTAGTCATTGCTGCGGCAACATCATTCCTGATGCCAATTGGCCACCAGGCCAATGTGCTTGTTTTCGGCCCTGGCGGTTATAAATTCAGTGACTATACGAAAGTTGGAGTCTGGCTCAATATCATCATTTTTTTCGTCGTTCTCATATTCCTTCCACTCATTTGGCCCCTATAAAATCACAGCCACGAGCATGGAATCTTGTGCAGCGGGTCTAACTGCTTTTAGTTTGCAGATCCCGGTTCTGGCACTAAAACCAGGGGGTTTCGCAATAATTGCACCACGGTTGCACCGGAAGAGCCCTACAGGCTGACCGGATAGCAGCTTTGCTGCCGACCGCATGGACACTTCGTGCCTGACCGGAGTGGCCGGTTTATCCCGAGCTACGAGAGGGAACCACGACCGGGAAAAACCGGTCTCAGTATCCCTGTCGCAAGCAGTGCGAGCACTCCGTCTCTTCATCCCGGTCGGTCGCCCTTCACTTCGCTCAGGACAGGCTCCGCGACCATTCCATCAACTGGATTGGCGGCTCGATATCGATTGAATCAATGAAAATCTTGAGAACAACGAGTGATCCAGAGAGATAGAATCTTATCCAAATCGGGATAATTGGTGGGGATTCCCTCACCCGGAAGAAGGGTTCAGAATTTTTAAGATATTCAAGGCCTGATCCTGGAGTAAATTGGATTCTATTATTTGGATTCGGGAACCTTTATCCTGAAAATACCGTCTTACTTATTGTATCAATCGCAATAAAACATATATCTGGAAGGGTAGATTTGAGAATTCCATCAGCCTGATATTGGAGGTCATTTATGAAGTCAACAAAATTTGTCTTTTTAGTGGGAACATTGGCCATGATATTGTTATCCGGATCCTGCAATTTTCCTGAGCCGCTACCAGACGGGTCGGTCACGAGCACCGATATTATCCAATCAGGATCCCCCGCGCCGGAAGTAATCCCGCCAACTGAAGAAGTTAATTCCCCGGGCGATCATAGCAAAATCTTTAAAGAAGAACTCCAGCGCGCTGGCGTTGAGCGCGTAGGCATGCCAGTTGAAGGTTTCAATGCATTTATCTACCTTGAAACTTTCCCGGGGTTCGAAGAATCTGATTTTGACGGTGTTGAAACACTCGAAGGTGTCTATATGTTAGATGGTGGAGCTCTTAAGTATGTAAGAACCGCAGGCGATATGGTTACTTCAGCAGAAGAAACCATATCCGATGAAGGATACAAAACATTGCTCGAGAATTTCTCAAAGAGAGTTGGTGTAAAGGTTGAAGAAGAACTAGATATAGCTACCCTTCTTGACGAACTACGCGAGAAAGACGTTTATCCAAATTCATATATATTTGACGATTTCTCTATCTGGCTTCCAGAAGGTTGGTATCTGTACGAGTTTGAATTTTCTGTGCTTTTTGTCCATGATCCTGATCTTGAGTTTCCTGGAGCTACTGAAGGGTATGCGCTTGCGCCCTGGATCCAAGTAGGAAAACAAGAAGTTGAACTGGATGAGATGTTTAAACAAAACCTCTGGACCGAAGGCTCTGAAGCACTTGTGTCAAAAACTAGTGTTTTGATAGGCAATGACGAGAGGATCCGAGTAGTTACAAACGCCGCCGGCGCAGGCGGGCAAATGCTCCACTACATATTTGATGCACAGGACGGCCGGGTGTTTACAGTCTCTATCTATCCCTATGAAGCAGGCAGCCAGGATACAGATGACTTTGAGCGAGCCGTTCAAAGTTTCATGATCAACTATGTATTTGACGGCACGACGGGCGAAAATTAACATTGAGAATCGGGATAAACGGGACCAGTTCTATAGTTCTGTTTTGATGTCAGTCAACAGCAATTACGCTTCGCGAATGACCGGAGACCGGGTAGCTGATGCAGACATATGCTCCCCCGTAATGCTCTCACCTTGATGGAGAGTAGTGCATACAATGGGGGCGCGTCAAAAATTATCAAACGTGGTTGGGTCCCGTAAATAGAACAAACCTCCGCGATAAATGGGGGAGGTTTGTTCATGTCAAGCTTCTTTGTTATTGGATCATTTTGCGGCGCAGTATCCAGATCCCGCCATTGTGAATTTCCAATCGCATCTACTATTCGCCATACATGTTTCTTCCGTAGTGTAAACTGAACAGGAGAAAGATGATCCTTCAGGTTTTTGGGTCGCAATCGGCAAGAGGGGAACATCAACTACCTCGGCCTCATCCTCTTTGGTCAGATCCACAACATCGTAGGCCATCCAGCAGCGGATGAATTTTCCCTCAATTTCCTTTTCAAATAACCCCCAGGTTCTTTCTGGGTTAACACCCACTAGTTTAAGTTCAGTACCTTCTTCATAAATCATAACTCCCTCAAATAAAGGACTGGGGCCCTTGCGGCAAAAAGCCTGTAGTTTTACAAATCCATGAGGGGCGATAAAAATCTTGTCCTGTTCCTTGAGGCGAAACTTCACATATTTAATATCATTCAGGTTGTTTCCCTGATAGACCATAAATGTGACCGTATAAACTCCCGCAGGCTTATTAGCGATTCGGAAAGGATTTTCAGGGTCTCCCCCATACTCAGTGTTTGCAGGACCTATTGTCCAAGGGCCGGTTTCAAATAACTCATTCACAGAACCATCTTCGCTCCTGACATTAATCTTTACTGTGAAATCCTGGTGTGTGTCAGTTATATTTCTAACCTCATACGCCAAATAAACATTATCCTGGTAATGAAAGGCTTCAAACTGAACCCCGAAGGTTGGATCAGGTTCAAGTTTTCCACTTTTATCTTCATAATAATATCCATTGCTGTGTCCACCTGCGCCGTCCCAAAACCAATTAGTCATCGGCTGGTCTGTTTCGCCCGAATATAATGTCACTGATCCCGGCAAACTTGAGCTGCCAGGGTTACCTGGATAAAGCCAGAGGACTAACTTCCTTTCAGCCGCTGGTCGCGGCGGGGCGAAAAACACTACAGTATCGATGATCTCGATCTTATCTTCGGTCGTACTCGCAACAATATCAGCCTTATAGTCTTCCCAGGACCTTGTCTGATTCAATGATCCCGAGCCCGGGTCGTTGTAATACATAACTTCGCCGTTACTTCCAGTGATCGTTCGGCTATGGCCCGCTAATGATGATCCCCAAGCAACAGGCCTTCTCGGAAGGTTCACTCCCCAGAGATAATACTCTACATATGCTTGGAAAAAATCAAATAAAGATTCCGCGAATGCTGGACTTGTGTAACCTGATTCCACTGCTGATTTCCAGTTCCAAATGACTACCTGAAAATCACTCGTGATATAACTCTGTTTTACATCAGAGGGAGCATAATATCCTCCAGCAGCTAGGAGCCAGTGAAAAAAATAACCGCTATCAAAAGGTTGTGATGCTTTGCCGGCCAAGTAATAATTGCTGGATTCTCCCCAGACAGCTCCAATATCACCCGCTGGCCATCCGCCTTCATGAAATTGAGCCAGATTAGTCATCGCAGTAGGACTGCACCAGGCGGGGGTATTCTGCCTGTATGTTGGTACCGCCAAAGGTTCAAAAATACTGGTTATTTGCAGTAAGGCTTCGTGATTAAGTATGCTGTAAACCTGGTATTTACCAGGACCAACTACCGCGAATGTCGCCTGGTTTCCCTCAACAATTGTTCCAACCAGCGAGGGTGTCCCGTTATACGGTTCAGCATAGGTTGCGTAAACCCGATCCTCGCTTGCCATAGGGGCCGAGGTTTTTCCAGTTGTCTTAAGCGGCACAGTCATGGTCATCCCGCCAATCTGCTCTGCTTCCCCAAAATCCACCACATATTCATTGCTGGCAGGTGTTAGTGGGTTGGCACCCCCAAAAGGTTCGCCAGGTCCAACATCTTCAACCGTGACCTTTCCTTTTTGGTCCAATGCTCCCGAATCCAAATGCACTTCAGCCCCTCCAGGTTCATCAACAATGAGTTCCTTGGTCGGATATTCTGAGCTGCCGAACCATGTGCAGCTTGACAATACAAAAACCAATAACAAAGTAAAGAGAACCAGGGGCAGGCGGTGTAACTTATTCATTTACCCTCCTATCGGGAATATATATGATTTGTGATGTCAAGTTCAATAACTAAATATTAGAAGAAAATCTGATATATATTCTTCATTCTATATCAAGAACGAATAAAATCAACATTTTGTTACAGAATTTAACTAATGATTCCACTGCGGAATTTTATTCTGATCAGCAGCGTTATTTTAATGAATAGAGAATCTGATTGCGAATTGGACGGGAGAAGTGCACATCCATTCCAAGGGGGAAATTTTTTTCCATCCTCTTAATATAGTTGACAGCAAACCGTCTATCCAGAGCATAATTTCCATCCTCTCCACCCAGGTTTCACTACGGTTGCACAGAATGATCGCCCCCTGGGCGGACTGGATGGCAGCTTCGCTGCCGACCGAAGACCACAGTGGCCGGAGTTTATCCCGAGCTACGAGAGGGAACCACGACCGGGACAAACCGGTCTCAGTATCCCGGTCGCGAGCAGAGCGAGCACCCCGTCTCTTCATCTCGATCGGTCGCGAAGCGACCATTCCATCAACTAGATTGGCGGCTTGGATATCCACCCATTTTCTATCTTTTTTTGAGATCCATAATGGAAAAGCATCTCAAGGTGATGCAACTTTTTCATGGAGCTGTACGTAGTAAATCTTTAATCCAAACGGATGTAAAAACTTTGGAATATGAATATTGGAGGCACTATGGCGAGCATTCGTAATCGATTATTTGCTTTGCTTGTTTTATTTTTTCTATCAAGCTGTTCAATATCATCTGAGATGATGATTGCAAGAAAGATAAAACGAGTAGAAGAAGGGTTGCTTGTCGAGCAAACAGATCCACCCTGGAAGCGAATGAATCTGGCTGACAGAATGGCATATTATCAAGTACCCGGGGTATCAATCACCATGATCAACAATAACCAGATCGAATGGGCCAAAGGCTATGGTGTTATGGAAGTGGGCAAGGATCATGCGGTCACAAACAGGACTCTTTTTCAAACAGGATCGACAGCAAAACCCATTGTTGCTGCGGCTGCCCTTCATTATGTAGAATCAGGTGACCTTGATTTAGATATTAACGTGAATGAATTTTTGACTTCGTGGAAAATCACCGAGAACCAACTCACATCTCAAGTCCCCGTTACCTTGCGCCGACTTCTAAGCCATAATGCCGGACTGGGCTATATACCCTTGTATGGCTATGCGCAAGGGCTGCTTCTCCCTACTCGGGAACAGATCCTGGACGGGAAACCACCAGCTGTTTCCGATCCCGTCATAGTCCTGGCTCCTCCCGGTTCCCAATATTCCTACTCCAACGGCGGGTATCTGATCGTCGAGCAACTACTGGTGGATGCGGGAGGCAAACCTTTTGATCAAATCATGGCTGAGCTTGTCCTTGATCCTTTGGATCTGAATAGTATAACGGTCAGCTACCCCCTGCCCGATTCCCAGTCTTCCCTTGCGGCTTCAGGACACCTGGCAGATGGGTCCGTCCTTCCCGGAAAATGGCACACCTTCCCCGAAATGGGACCTGGAGGAAGCTGGTGGGCAACTCCATCCGATCTGGCCCGATTCTATATCGAGCTGATGCAGACCTACATGGGAGAATCTGATACCGTCCTGTCGCAGGAAATGGCTGTTATGATGCTCACTCCCCAAGTCGAGGATCGAGGTTTGGGTCCGTGGATCGGTGATGATGGTGGAGATTTATTCTATTTCGGCCATCCCGGGCACAATTACGGCTACAAGAGTTATCTCGTCATGTATCCAAAACGAGGTCAGGGGTTGGTGATTATGACCAACAGCGAATCTGGCGATGATCTCTACAATGAAATCTTGCGCAGCGTCAATAATGAATACGGCTGGCTGAGAGATAATACAGTTTTATACTCAATCATTACGGCTATATTAGTTATAGCCGTCGTGGCATTCTTCGTCCTTCGCAGATTAAGATCAGGCAATAATTAACATCAATTGACGACTCTATTTGTTTCACTATGGCTGGATAGATAGTCCATTAATTCATCATATGTAGGATTAATGTCTTACGGTTCGATAAAATATTGCTCTTAGGTTCATCCGGAGTATCTCTCCCTACAGGCACCCGTAGCTCCGTGGGGGTCCTTCGTCTTCCACTTCGCTTTCGCTCAGTGTCCGATCAGAATAAACGTCCTACTTCGAATTGTATGTTGGGGATGTCCATCTTGTCTCTGGGGGAATTAGCCTGCCCTGAGCGAAGCCGAAGGGTCCATCCTCTCGCTGGGGTCAACTCGAGAGTGCCCATCGAGAGCATAATTTCCATCCTTTCCACACCAATTGCACCGGAAAAGAGCCCTACAGACTGACCGGTTAGCAGCTTTGCTGCCGACCGCATGGACACTTCGTGTTCGACCGGTGTGGTCTACAACCACGACGGGGAAAACCGGTCACGAGTCGTGCGAGTATCCCGGTCGTGAGCCCTTCACTTCATTCAGGACAGGCTCCGCGGACATCCCGTCTCTTCATCCCGGTCGATCGCAAAGCGACCCTTCAATCAACTCGATCATTATATAAACCCAGATAATTTATTTGACTTAATTCATAATTAATGTTAATGTTGATCAAAACAAGTGTAACAATGCATCAATAGCCTTGTTACACTCCTCTAAAATATTGGTGCCCTTTCAACACTCTCCAGTAAATTTGTCAGTGAAAAAATGGACATTTGCATCAAGTACTGGATGCATTTATTGGTAAAAAAGGTATTGATTAGTATTCATAATAAAAAATATTCCCTTGAAAAACTAAAACAAAGTATCTGCTATATCACACCTGCTTCTCTTCTGCATTGAGGAATTAATTCAAAACAGCTAATAATCTAGTTTTCAACAAATTATAAAAACCACCCATTATTCTATTCTATTGGATTATCAAATGCGTTCAGATGAGGAGAAGATTAAAATGAATTTTTCGCAGAATAATACCTCAACATTACCAACCATGGAATTGTCCAATAAAAAAGCCCTCCTCTGGTTTGTCACAATCACTCTCTTTCTGACTGCCTGCGCCAATTCGTCAAGTGAAAAAGCAGAGGCATCGAGCAGGAAAGACGGGAATCTCGCTAATTCCAACCCCTGTACAATGCTCACCCCGGAGGAGGTTGAAATTATCTTTGATGAAGCTGCCACACCGGATACCGAACCGACATCTGATGGTCCCATACGCAGTTGTTCATTTCACAACGACCGTGGAGGAAGATTCTTTCTCATTCAGCTGGGTCCAGTAGAGACCCTCGAAATGGATAGCGGGGAAACGGATGTAATTGTAATAGAAGGCCTGGGTGATGAAGCCTTATTCTCCTATGGGAGCCTTCGGGTTCGGGTTGGTGACACGGTTATTCAGATCACAACATACCATTCATCGTCAAAACAAGATGAATCTCTCGCTATGACTCAGGAAGTTGCCAGGCTTGTCTTGGACCACCTACCTTAGACTGCTTTTAGGTCAAATGTAAATCAGTTGATAAATCATAGTGGAGGCAATCATAACAAACCTGGCCGCGGGTGCCTTATGAGGGTGCTTCTCAACCCTTACAGGGAACTAGGTAAAGCTCATCCGTCAGCCAGCGGAAGGCAATATTGATATACACAGCTATAAAGGAGAGAGTAGCATGCGATCCCCAATTTCATTACTTATCCTAATTATTCTGATAGCGATGATATCCGCTTGTGGTGGAATTGCTTCAACACCTCCACGAGATGAATCAGGCATTGAATCAACCAATACACCCCCACCTTCCGTTACTTCTAGACCATCTTCTTCAACCACTGAACCAACTGGGGTAAGTGGGGTAGATACTGGCATTGAAATTTCAGTTATCGGAACATGGAAATCCGTGTGCATGGATGTAGCTTCCGATGTCTATATCATCACAACAATTGTCTTCGATGGCACTGGCCAGGAAATTGATACCGTAGATTTTTACAGTGATCCAGCTTGCGCTTCAGCTACTGGGCTAGTTAAGACAAATCAGACCAACTATTCTCTCGGCGGCAACATCATCGCCAGCGGAAAGAGCGCTTTCGAGATTGACACTACAATAATTTCCTGGGACCTCAAACAAGATGGAGTGCTCGTCAGTAGCGGAACAAATGCGCCAGCGCAATACGATATCATAGCAATAGAGGGCGACATTTTATTTAATAGCGGATTAACTCGCGCCGACCCAGGTCCAATTACATCACCGGACGACCGACCGACTACCCTTGATCTTGCAAACTTTTTTACTCGCCAGTAATTAAAGGTATACGAGAAAAATTATGAGTAATAAACTCAAGGATACTAATATGCATACACTTAATGACAATCCCAAAATCACAAGGCTACTTATCATTGTCACAGCAGTCGAAGCTCTTGTCCTCCTAGTTGCTGGGGTTGGTCTCCTCCTCTTTCCATCCATCTTACGACTACTATGGCCCTGGGAATTATCACCATTTAACGCGTTGTTACTGGGAGCAATTTACTCAGCCTCGCTGGTGACAACAGTCATTGTGGCAACTAACAAGCGTTGGGCTCCTGCCCGAGTAGCGATGCCCATGATACTTATATTCACAACTATCATTTTATTTGTCTGTATATTCTATATTGATCGTTTTGATTTTCAATATTGGGGTACCTGGCTCTGGTTTTTTCTGTATATCATCATTCCCGCTAACGCGGCCTATCATATCTGGAGCTACCGAGATCTGAAGCCAGTCAACCAGTACCCATTGTCCCAACTTTGGCGGGGTATTTTTTTGATTCCAACCATTCTTTTGGGCTTATATGGAATTGGCCTACTGATTGCTCCGGAAAGTTTCAGCAGCTTTTGGCCATGGCAAATTGATGACTTCCACAGTCGGATGTATAGCGTTCTATATATTACCCCTGCGTCCGGGGCATTACTCCTCTTTAGCTGTGCCGCTTCGATTGAACTGTTGACGATAGGGCTAACTCAAATCGTGGGGGGAGGGGCATCAATTTTAGGGCTTGTGATAATTGACAATCAAGTGAATAAAATTGACTGGTCAGCATTTGGAACATGGTTGTGGATCGGCTCTTTCGCGATAATTCTACTAACTGGTATTGGTTTGGTATGGCAGGCAAAGGTGAGATCAGAGAGTGAGACATCTTCAGCAGGAACGAATTCTGCACAAGTTTGAAAGCCTTTTAAGAATCGTTCACTATTTCATGGAGGGCTTGAAGGCGAGATTCCTGGGTGAGATGGAGAGGCAGTTTAACAACCCTGTCAGAAAGTACAGCGTTCTGGGAAACAGATCACTGGTACCTGAGGTGATCATGGGGTCTCCTCCTCCATATCAGCTAGTTTGCTTAACAAAAGAGTGGTACATAGTATTAGAGTGGCGATTTTTTTCGTTACGTCCTGTCAGGAGTTACAATCTCTATCTTTGGCAGTTTCTATTTACTGCTCATTCTAATCCCCCTCATCACCAACTTCAACGGATCCCGGGGCCATCTAACCAGTTTTGGAGGTAATAATGTCCAACGCCACAATTCCTGCAAAGGGAGAAAATCTTGTGATTGTAAAAGACAATATCTATTTGTTTACCCGCATTATTGCAATTATCGTTGTTCCTTTCCTTTGGATGGCTTTTTTAATCCTGTATTTTTATCCTGAGACAACGGGAGAACGATTTGCCTGGGTTATTAAACCTCATATGACGGCCTTATATATGGGTGCGGGTTATCTCGGAGGGTCATGGTTATTCATAAATGCGATTTTTGGAAAACGATGGCACCGCATTGCGGTCGGATTTTTACCGATTACGGCATTTACCTGGATCATGATGTTATCTACCTTTCTCCACTGGGATCGATTCGCAACTGGAAATCTGGGATTCATCCTCTGGTTGATTTTGTATGTCATCACCCCATTCCTGGTTCCGGTGCTGTGGTTCATCAACCGAAAAACAGATTCTCGAGCTCCAGAAACAAACGATGTAGTTATTCCTCCAGTGGTAGCACTCATCTTTAAAATCTCTGCCATCGGTGCCCTTTTATTCGTTGGGTTGGGTTTTTTCTACCCCGCATTTGTAATCGCTGTCTGGCCCTGGACCCTTTCAACTTTAACTGCGCGGGTCATGTGCGGGTGGATCGCGCTGCTGGGTGTCGGCATGTTCACGCTTTCGAATGAAACCCGGTGGAGTGGTTGGAAGGTTGCACTGGAAAGTATTGCCATCTGGCATGTCCTGGTTATCATTGCTATGGTGATGAATTCAAACGACTTCAAGGCAAACCTAATTAATTGGTATACCATTTTTGTTGCCGTGATGCTGGTCGTAATATTTGTTTTTTATCCGGTGATGGAAATTCGTAAACGAAAAACTATCAGAGTTTTAAATGAAACCTCTGTTTGAATCAATCGGAAATCAATCGGAAATCAAACTGAGTTCATCAAGGGTGATATTGATTAAAGACATGGACCCATACCTGAAAATCGACGAGGCGTGTATTGCTTGTGAATGGTGTAAATACACCTGCCCGGTTGAAAATTGCATTACGTTCGAAACTGCCATTGCATCTATCGATCATCACTTGTGTATTGAATGTGGCAGCTGTATTTTCGTTTGTCCCATCGAAGTCATAATACCTCTGCGAGAGCCGCAGGATCGGACAATGGGGGATAAAAATGTCTGATCCTATATCTTTTGATGTGGTTATCATCGGCGCAGGAATGGGGGGGCTGCTGGCTGGGTGCCAATTAGCCCAGGCAGGAAAGCGGGTATTGCTTGTTGAAAAATTAAGTTTTCTGGGGGGTCGTTTTTCGGGTTTTAAGGTGGATAACGTAGAAATTCCCACAGGCGCCTTTCATACTATTCCGCATGGGGATAAAGGCCCTTTTTCGCAAGCCCTGCGACGGTCCGGGGTGAACATCCAAATTTCGAATTCGAAAACATTCGCATCTTTTTATATCAATGGAGAACACATCATTGCCCACAATGCTATTGAAATACTTAAAATCTTTTCAACCCTAAAAGAAAAAAATTCGGTCGTTAGAGGCCTGTTCCTGTCCTGGTTGATCAAGGATTATAGGGGTTCCTACGGTGATTGGCTGGGAGAGATCGGAATGTCAGAGAATGTGAAGGCGGTTTATGATCGTTTTTGCCAATTTACTCTCTCCACCACAATCTATAACTTGCCCTATGTAGAGGGAAGAAAAGTTACTGAGATGATCTTTAAATATGGTGTACCGGGAGTCCCCAAGGGGGGTGCCCGAGAAGTCTCCCATCAACTGGGTCTGGCAGCCAGGAACTCTGGCGTTGAAATTCGAAAAAATACCCGGGTGCAGAATCTAATACTAACTGATGGCCGCGTTAGTGGCGCTGTTCTCTTCGATCGCCGCCTGAAAGAAACGTACCAGGTCAAGACATCCGAGATAATTAGCAGCGCTGGCCCAGGCAGCACAACGGAAATGTTAACAGCATCTGGTTTGTCCCCTCAATACATCGAATCCGTTTTCCCAACAAGCCCACCCCCTGCGATGGGTTTCAAATTGCAGGTTTTAAGCCCCAGAAGCCTCATTCAGGAGGATTCAATCATGTTTTGCCTGGATACACAAAGAATAGCTGGCATTTTACAAGCCAGTAATCTTGATCCAGATCTGGTTCCCCCGGGAAAACATCTGCTCATCAGCCATCAGATTATGAATCAGGGTGCTGACTGGCGGGAGGAACGCCAATTGGCACTGGAAGATTGGCGCCATCTTTTTGGAACTGATTTTGAGGATTGTGAAGTTCTGGGAAGTTCAAATTTTCCTGCGAGGTTCCCGGTGAATTGGGCCTCGCAAGGTTATGATCTGAAAGAGCAGGTTTTTGCAGGAGAGGGTGTGTGGATGGTTGGAGATGGATTAAAGCCATCTGGGTTGATGATGGTCGAAGGGGTTGCAGCATCCGCAGAAACAGTCGTGCGCCAAATTTTAGGCGATATAAATATAACACCCTGGGAGATTCCTCAAATTTTGGTTTGGTCGCGCCGTTTAAATCACAGGGTCAGAATAATTTTCAGGGGATTATTCAAGAAAGATAGCTCCCACTCACCCGGCGCAAAATGAAATAAGTTAATGAATAAAAGCAGATATCGTGAAAGTTTACCCGAATGTGTCCGTTCAGCAATTATATTTTTCTGTTAGGTATAAATTGGGCGGCCCTTGCACAATCAATATACCAGGAGAAAAAGTAATGAGAAAATTATTTCGGCCAGTTTTCCTATTGTATATATTTATCGGAGCTCTCCTCAGTGCTTGCGCTATAAACACACCACCTGAAATCCCAACACCCACGCCATTCTCAACAAAAACTCCCCTACCGTCGACCGCTCACCTGCGGATCTCAAACAGCGGCAAGATGGATGTAAAAAACTTAACCGTTCTCTTTCCGGAAGATCAAATTAAGTTCGGGGACATTTCTGCAAGCAGCAACACGGATTATCTAGGCGTTCCCAATGGTGTATTTGGTTATGCTGCCTATTAGTTTGAATATGATGGGCAGCTGATGATCCAGTCAGTTACAGATTGGGTAGGTGAAATACCTCTGGCGGGCATTAACTTCACCTACACGATTGACTTTAATTCAAGCCGACCCCAATGGGGTATGGTTAAATTGATTGAAGTCGTGATTGACGAGTAATATTTGCGGGCCCATGTCTGTCTATAATCAACCGGTGGTACCCGCACCGTAAAAAAACATGATTCTAATTTTGGTATTTGTCACTTAAATGAACACTATCCCGGCTCACCTGTTATAACAAACCGGTGGCTGGCTATCTGGGTTCAGATTAATGTAGAGGATTAATGCAAATGAATATTGGATCTTTGACAACCTTAGGGTTATTACTTGTTCTAACTGGCTTTGTATCCTATCTCATACTCTTATTCGTGATTCATGGTTTCACATATCGAACATGGATATTTGACCTCATTATTGGGTTGGGACTTGCAGGAACACTCATAGGTTGGACTTTCGGGGGCAATTCTTTGGTGGCATTAATCTCCATCATTCTTGGTGTTGCCTGGTTTCCTATGTCAAGGCATGAGCTAAAGCTCACGGGATCAAAACACCTCAAGCTGGGAGTCGGCGATCGCCTTCCTCAGTTACGACCTCAGGACAACCGACGGCAAACCAGTTTCCGACCAAGATTTAATTGCATGTGCCCCGACTCTGCTCGTTTTCTATCGCGGTTGGTGGTGCCCATCGAGCAAATCGCAACTTGGTGAAATCATTCATTATTACGAAAGCCTCAGCGAAGCAGGGTTATCGGTCTTTGCCGCCTCTGTGGATCAGCCATCTGAAGCAGCACCAATACAACAGTATGTTGGGGATCATATCACCATCCTATGCGACGTTCCAGAATCGCTTCTCGATGAGATTGGCGCACGGGATCAACGCGGTGCACCCTGGTATGACCGCATCCTGTTTGGCGCTAAACACCAGGATATCGCCATGCCAACTTCGTTAGTGATCAATACTGCAGGCAATATTGTTTTTATATATCGATCAACAAGAGTGGATGATCGGGCCCTCCCCACAGACATCATTGCTAGTATCGGTTTTGTTGGATAGAGCGCCTGATATCGAATTGTGTATTGGGGTTATCCATCCTGCCTCTGGGGGGAATAGCCTGCCCTGAGCGGAGTCGAAGGGTCCATCCTCACTATCGAGTTGACAGCAAACTGTCCATAATTTCCATCCTTTCCACCCTGGTTGAACCACGGTTGCACCGAAGGATCGCCCCCTGGGCGGACCGGATAGCAGCTTCGCTGCCGACCGAAAACCAGAGTGGCAGGAGTTCATCCCGAGCTACGAGAGGGAACCACGACCGAGACAAACCGGTCTCAGTATCTTATGTAGTTATATCTTCTCTGGCCATATGCCGCGGAGCAACCACTCTTCCGGTCTCACTATCCCGGTCTCCTCATCTCCGTCTTTTTATCATTCTTTTTCAAGAAGTGGATAGAACATGGCTTGATGATCACTGCCGTCTATCCTATTAAAAATATTACCAATTTGCTTTTTCGTTGTAGAATGGTTTTAAACCTTTTAACCTGAATCCAGAAGGAATTTCCTATGAACGAACAATCTGCCAAATTCGTCTCCAGGATTGCAGCCGTGATCATAACCCTGATGCTTGTGGTTAGGTCTGTCTCCGCCCAGGAGGAAATCCAATCCTATTTCCAGGATTTTGAAGCAGGCTGGCCTGCTGAGTGGGAGTCTGAGTCGGGTTGGGAAATCATAGAAGGTGAAAAAGGACTCTCAATGGTTGGACAAGGACATAACTGGACATCTTTATCTAACGGATCCTGGGATGACTATCGTTTCCGTTTTCTTGTCAAACTAGAGAACAATGCCTACCTTCATGCGAATTTTCGGTTTTCCAGCGGTGGAAATCGCTATTTCATTGGAATTAATAAAAATAATCTATATATTTCAAAACAAACCGGTCCAAATACATTTCATGAAAATCTGGCAAGCGCACCAGGAATTGGATCTGGGTGGCATATGATTGAAATTACGGGTTCGGGCCCAGAGATCACAGTTTATGTGAATGAGCAAAAAGTTATGGGTTATACCGATCCTAATCCAATATTCTCTGGTGGAATTTCATTCGAATCCCTCACTGAAGACCTGGTACGAATCGATGATGTTGAGATCTGGAATCAAGATCAAGGACCACATCAAGACCCTGAAATCGAAGCCCAGAATGATGGCAGCTTATCCTGGGTGCGTCTGGGCGGTCCCCCAGGAGGGCTTGGATATGACATCCGATACAATTTTGACGATCCCAATATCTGGTACGTGACCGATGCCAACGCAGGTGTACACATCAGCACGGACAACGGGCTGACCTGGCAGCAAAACAATCAGGGAATTGACACTGTCGGGGGTCCAGCAGGTGATGGAATTCCAATCTTTTCATTAACGATCGACCCCAATGATCCCCAGATTATCTGGATAGGAACAGACCACACGGGGGATATCTACAAATCGGTTGACGGAGGAAATACCTGGCAAAAAAAGAGCAACGGGATCATCCAAGAATACGAAATTCTGATTTCCTTCCGGGGATTTACTGTCCACCCCCAAAATTCTATGATCGTCTATGCGATGGGTGAACTCCAAAAACCTGGAAATAATGTCTGGGGGTTAGGTGTTGGAGGCGTCGTATATAAAACTATTGATGGTGGTGAAAACTGGAGCCGTATCTGGTATGGAAAAATACCAGCCAGTCTGGCACGCTATATGTGGATCAATCCCGAAAATCCACAGGTGCTGTATGTGTCCACAGGGATATTCGATCGGGGCTCAGTTGGGGAAACAGATCCAGAGACCGATCCCACACCATTCGGCGGGTTAGGTGTACTCAAGTCTACCGATGGCGGCCAATCCTGGCGGGTTCTAGGAGAGGAAAACGGATTGGATTTCCGGTATATCGGCAGTTTATTCATGCATCCCGAAAACCCTGAAGTGTTATTTGCTGCGGCTGGACATGTAGTACCAGAATTAGCCTCTCAGCGAATGACAGAAGAGGGAAATAGTCCGCTTGGAATATACCGAACGACTGATGGCGGTGAATCCTGGCAGCAAGTACTAAAACCTTCTGGTGATATATTAGTTCAAACCTTCAGTGCGGTTGATATTTGTCCAAGTGATCCAGACATTATCTATGCTGGCAGCGACATAGCCATCTATCAAAGTGTTGATGGCGGGGACAATTGGGCATTAATGACCGGAGGAACCTCAGGCTGGGGACCTCCTGGTGTCAGAGCAGGCTGGCCAATTGACCTGCAGTGTGATCCCAGAAACTCTGACCGGGTCTTTACAAACAACTACAGTGGTGGAAATTTCTTAAGCGAAGATGGTGGTCGCACTTGGATAAACGCCAGTACTGGTTATTCTGGCGCCCAGATCATCGGCATCGCAGTAGACCCCTTCAACCCTGCCCGAGTGTATGCTGCAGGCCGCAGTGGAGCCTGGTACAGCACCGATGCAGGAGCGACATGGAATGGAATCCACAACCCCGGAGATAACAGGGCAATGGCGGGAGGAGAATGGGGCGGCGTAGCCTTCGATCCGATGAATCAAGACCATGTCATCCTGGGAAGTGAGCATTTCCTAAACTGGAATCCGGAAGAAAATCGCTGGATTGAAAGTTCCGTGAACCCTGGCTATGGACCAGAAACCAGTGAGATAGAATTCGCACCATCTGATCCGAACATTGTTTATGCGGTTTCTGCCAACCACAATTCGATGATCCATGCCTACAACTATGAAACCGGGAGAGGAATTGTCATATCCAAAGACAGCGGGTACACATGGGAAGTTATCACAGGGGAGCAATTCTCTGATTCAGTCCTCACTGATGTATCTATAGATCATTTTGATCCCAAGATTGTTTATGTTGCGTCGCAAAACGGTCTTTTCCGATCAATCGATAGCGGAGGCTCTTGGACTGATCTGGTCATTACGTCTCCCGGTTCACCAGTCAGAACGATCGCAGTCCATCCATCAGATTCGAATAAACTGATTGCTGGACTTCCAGGTTCAGGTGTCTATTTAAGTCTTGATGGAGGTGAATCCTGGAATCAAACCTACGCCGGGTTGGAACCCAACGGAGATTATCGGGACATCATATTTGACCCCATAAATCCTGACATTGTGTATCTTTCAGACATCACCAGCGGCATTTTTCGATCAACAGATCAGGGAAGATCTTGGTTCAAGTTGTCCCAGGGTTTAACCAATCGAGCAACAACCAGTCTTTCAATCTCTTCTGACGGACAGCATCTTTACGCCGCAACATCTGGAAGTGGTGTATTCCGCCTTGACATTAATGGTACTCCTCCCAAAGCTGTTCAAACAGAAGTTCAAACACACGTTGACAATCAGGAAGGATCAGAACAAACATCACAGGATAAACCTGGGCAGGAAAGTAATGGCACAGAAAACACAGAAGAGAAGGAAACAGAATCTGGACCAAGATTGCTGCCCTGCCTGGGAGGTTTAGTCCCGCTGGCCATTACTGGACTAATTGTATTGAGACGCAAAGATTAATTATGCCAAAAACAAAAGGGATGACCAATCTTATTTGGCTCTGGGCTTGCCTTATTTGTTCCCTTTTTTCAGCATGCGCCAAGTTCGCAGATTCGGACACGATTTCTGGATTCGTTTATGATCAATCTGGACCCATATCTGGGGCTGTAGTCCGGATTCAAACTACAGATATTAAAACCATCACTGATCTAAGGGGCAATTTTTCTCTGAATGGAGCAGATCCTGGGAAGTTGGTCACTTTAACAGCGTGGAAGACTGGCTACTACATCTCCGGCCTACCGGAAGTTAAACCAGGTATGCAAGATGTTAAGATCCATCTTGAGCAGCATACCAAATCAGATAATCCAACCTATTCCTGGCTGCCATCTCTTTACCACCCGGGACAAGGAGAGAACCAGGGCTGCGCAGAATGTCACAGCAATAAGAATATAGGTATCGATCTTACCCTTCCAGTAGATGAGTGGTTATTAGACAAGCACTCCCAATCCGCGAAAAACCCCCTTTTTATCAGCATGTATCAAGGGTCAGACATAAGCGGGAACCAAAGCCCTCCAACACAATACGAGTACAGCCGCGATTATGGCACATTCCCCTTGACACCTGATCCGGAAAAACCATATTATGGTCCAGGATACAAACTCGATTTTCCTGACACAAATGGCAACTGCGCAGCCTGCCATACACCTGCTGCCTCAGTGAACAATCCTTACGAAGTAGACCCCACAGCGGTTACTGGGGTTTCGGCTGAAGGGATCCTGTGTGATTTTTGCCATAAGATTTGGGATGTTAAATTAAACCAGGCAGGAATGCCTAACGATAATATGCCTGGTGTATTATCCTTCGAATTCATGCGTCCTTCTGATGATCATCAGCTTTTTATCGGTCCCCTGGATGACGTGGCTCCGGGCGAGGATACCTACTCTCCTCTTCAGACGCAGAGCCAGTTCTGCGCACCATGTCATTATGGGACTTTCTGGGATACTGTCATCTACAATTCCTATGGTGAGTGGCTGGAGAGCCCCTACAGCGACCCGGAGACCGGTCAGCAATGTCAGGATTGTCATATGCCTCCCTTGGGTTTCAGTTACTTCGCTGATCCAGAAAAAGGTGGGCGTGATAGAAATCCGAGTACCATTTTCAGTCACCAGATGCCAGGTGCAGGCAGTGAAGACCTTTTGCAGAACACAGTCACAATGGAAGCCAAGGCGAAACTGTTAGATAACAAAGTCCAAGTTATTATAAACATCACAAATGATCAGGCCGGACACCACGTACCAACCGATTCACCCCTGAGGCATTTGATCTTAATTGTGGATGTCAAAGATACAAACGGAAATCGGGTTACACAGTTAGCTGGCCCTGTGCTGCCAGATTGGGTGGGCACTGGAGATCCTGAACGGGGATATTATGCGGGGTTGCCAGGAAAAACTTTCGCAAAAGTACTTCAAGAGCGTTGGACCCAGATCTCACCTTCCAGCTCCTACTGGAATCCCACGATCATTGTCTCTGACAATCGTCTGGCAGCATATGAAACTGATTCCAGTAATTACACTTTTAACCTCCCCGATGGGCAACCGATTACCATCAATGTGAGCTTGATCTTCCGGCGAGCTTATCTGGAACTGGCAGAACAAAAAAGCTGGGACGTACAAGATATTTTAATGGAAGGAATTCAACTTCAACTGCCTTGAATTGACTAATTCTACTCCTACGGTTTAGGTAGTAAAACCAGACACCCGTAGCTCAATGGAGGTCCTTCGCCCGGCCTGTCCTGAGCGAAACGAAGTGAAGTCGAAGGGCTCAGGATAAACTCTTGACTTTGAATTGTGTGGGGAAGATTGTCCATCCTATCTCTGGGGGAATAAGCCTGCCCTGAGCGAAGCCGAAGGGTCCATCCTGTATCTGAGGGAATAAGCCCGCCCTGAGCGAAGCCGAAGGGTCCATCCCATCCCTGGGGGAATTTTATGAGCATCCTCTCTACCCAGTTGACAGCAATCTGTCCATGACGTCCATTGTTTCTATAATTTCCACCCTATTTGCATCGGCGGTGCACCGAAGGATCGCCCCCTGAACTGACCGGATAACAGCTTCGCTGCCGACCGAAGACCGGAGTAGCCGGAGTTTATCCCGAGCTACGAGAGGGAACCACGACCGGGACAAACCGGTCTCATTATCCCTGTCGCGAGTCCTTCACAACGCTCAGGACAGGCTCCGCGAACATCCCGTCTCATTATCTCCGTCGGTCGCGAAGCGACCCCTCCATCACCTGGATTGGCGTCTCGATTTACCATCTCGATATCCGGTTTATCATCTATAATGAAAAAATAAGACTATCTTAAAAAAAGCGATGACCATTCAAGATAGTCGCAGGAAATCGCCGGAGACACTCATGGTAATCAGAAGAGCTCTGCTCGCCGTACTGGCAATTATCTTCCTCGCTGCGTGCGCCCAGGCGACTGGAGAACCAACACTATCTCCTACTCTATCGTCTCTGCCTTCCCCAAGCACCACAGTATCACCTATTCCGACTCAACTACCAAGCTTTCCAGAGCGCTGGAGAGAA
Source organism: uncultured Chloroflexia bacterium (assembly GCA_963695575.1). GTDB lineage: Bacteria > Chloroflexota > Anaerolineae > Anaerolineales > UBA11858 > B10-G9. The sequence continues at coordinate 399,392 of CAVOGS010000014.1, read as the reverse complement.
TACGAAATCGCATTAGGACAGAAAATGATCCCTTATGCTTCAACCTCCCCTTCTGCTTCAATTGAAGAAATTATCTGTGAATGGGAGGTCTTAGAAGAATCCGAAAATGAGTTGTATGTGTGGGCTGTTTGCACAACAACCTTTCCTTTTCCGCAGACCGATGGCGATTTCCCTGGAGTGCAAACTGCAGCTGTCATTCACCTGGGAGAGGATGACGAAGTCCTCAACGTAATTACAGCGAGAGTTGGCAACCACTTTGAAGCCGATTTGTTATTTTTGTTTCCGGCAATAGCAATCAAAAAGGTGCTCACGAATTCAATAGACTACAAAATACTAGAGGACCACCTTCTTCTTAGGAAAGAAAATCCAATTGTACCTCCTCTCTACGCTCTTGATACTCATGATGGGCTCAAGCCTGCCCACACACTCGCACCAACTCCGGCTGGTTTGAGTGACGCTGGAACAGCAACTCCGCTCTCAGACCTTATATTGACATGGGAGGATGTTTTTGCCTGGGAAGATGCCTCTGGATCTGATTCCAATATCCGGAAATTATTTGAAAATGAGGTTCACTACATCGCAGACCGTTCATACGAGCTGGATCACCGCTGCCCAATTGAGTGTATCAAGCAGGTTTGGTACACTGAGCCAGAGAAGAAACTCAGGGAAGATGGTCAGGAATATACCTATTTCCGACAGACAACTATCATAGTTATGCTTGCCGAGAACGAAGAAGCCGCTGCCAGGCTATCCGACAGTATGATTGAATATCGAGGTGTTTGGGTTGATCCGAGGTCAAACCCAGAGTCATGGGATAGGTTAATTGCCCCTGCTGATAACACCCACATCAGGCATTGGATATCATTGTATGGATTGCCCGGAAAATTTTTCATACTCAGAACAACTCGAGGACCAATTGCGCTACTAGTCTTAAGCTATGATCCACCTTCGACACCTGAATTCATCTCCGAGTTAGACTTGATCATTGAGTTCGCCAATGTTCAATTATACAAACTAATCCAAGCAGGGTGGTAGATAGGCAACAGTGGTAGAAATAGGCCAACCAGTCATCGGTATGCAAATCGGCTTCCGCTATCTTTGAGGAATAAAGAATCAAAACTGCTTACTGATTACAACTTACATCTTGCTCTCTAGATTTTCACCAACCCCCCACTAAAATTGACCTTATCGCAATCAACCGTTATAATACACACCACGCACCCGTAGCTCAATGGATAGAGCGACTGACTTCGAATCAGTAGGTTGGGGGTTCGAGTCCCTCCGGGTGTACCAAAAATAAATGGGTGGTATCTCAAATTGATACCACCCATTTTTGTTTTAAATATTTCTTTCCTAATACTCTAGAATAAAATCTCTGATGGGAGCTAGACTTTTTAGTCCCCTTCTCAAGCAATATTCAGATCCTCTTAGAAAGGGTTTCTGCGTTTAGCATAGCTGGTAATCCAACCATCAAACTAGCTCCTATTGATCAACCGACCTTGATCTACGGCTGATTTCGGCTAAAGATAAACCAACCAAATATAAATACTCGCCAAGATCAACGAAAGGATCGTTGTACTGGCTCCGTAGCGCAAGAAAAGACCAAAGCTGATCGGGTGGCCACTTTTCTCTGCCATACTGGCCACTACGACATTGGCAGCTGCACCGACAAGTGTGAAATTACCGCCCAAACATGCCCCTAGTGCCAACGACCACCAAAGCGGTTCTACCGTCATGACTTGGCCCAAGCTCTTTACCAGGGGGATAATTGTTGCCGTATAGGGGATATTATCAACAATGCCTGAGGCTATAGCCGAAAACCACAACAGCAGCATGGAAGTAAGCTTTAAGCTGCCGCCAGTTAATTTCAAAGCTGCCTGGGCAATGTTTTCAATGATTCCCATTTCAACCACCGCTTCCACGGTTATAAACAACCCGAAGAAAAAGAATAACGTGGTCCACTCAATATCGCGAAGTAAGTGATGGGGGTCGCGTTTTCCCCACAACATTAACAGCGTGGCTCCTGTCAAAGCAATCGTAGCTGGTTCTAGGTGCAGTGCGCCGTGTGCCAGAAAACCGGCAATAACAGCTGCCATGATGATTAAAGACTTCCTGAGTAACACAGGATCAGTGATCAGTGCGGATGTGTCCAATTGCTGGATATCCATGCTAACATCGTTAGCGGTTTTCAAGTCCTTTTTGAATAGTATCCGGGAGTATCCTATGAAGGCCAATAATATGATTAGAGAGATTGGTCCCATATTTGATACGAATGTCAAAAAATCAATTCCGGCTGCACTGCCGATCAATATATTCGGTGGATCTCCAACCAGTGTAGCCATGCCGCCGATATTAGAGGCCAAGATCTCAGCGATCAGGAAGGGTACAGGGTTGACCCTTAAACTTGATGCCACGAATAATGTTACCGGGGCAACCAGGACAACAATGGTCACGTTGTCAAGCAGTGCCGAAGTCAAAGCGGTTACCAAAGAAAGGATTACCAACACACGAAAGGGATCACCTTTTCCCAGGCGGACTGCCTGAAGAGCGATCCACTGGAATAACCCAGTTTCTTTGAGCACGTTGGCGATGATCATCATTGCGGCGAGGAGAAAAATTACGTTCCAGTCCACAGCATGAAAAGCTTGGGCTTGCGGCAAGATACCAAAGAGGATCATTGCCACACCACCAAGAAGTGCCGAGATCGTGCGATGAACTCGCTCGCTAACAATCAGGGCATAGGTAAACAGAAAAATACCACCAGCTATCCAGACAGGATTCATCTTATATCCTCCGCGGATACTAACTTTCTCTTTGTTCTCCATGCAGATGGCAATCAATTCCAACAGGTTGATATAACCGGTCACATGATAGAGATCATCGACAACCGGCAGGCCTGGTAATCCATGATCGTGCATGCGTTGGAAAGCATCTTTGACCGTATCTGTGGGTTTTACCCAAACCGGATCGATCATAGCATCACCTGCGCATGATATCCTGGATTTGTCTGCAAATGCCATCATCTTCTCAACGTCCGTACTCTCGGCAATGAATTCTTCAGGTAGGATATGGAAAAAAAGATCATCGGCAAGATTTTTCAAGCTTAACAAACCTAATAACCTGCCATCGTCAGCCACCACGCTTGCCACGTGCACATTCGGATGGACCAACATGCTTTGAGCAACATCATTCAAGGAATCCTCATTGCTTACGATGGTCGGCTCTAAACGCATAATGGCATCGATATCTTCTACAGGAGTATCCCGCAGCTTTTGCCAATCTGACCTCAGCGCAGGGGGCGATATTTCTTGAGCTGGTTTAGATTTGGCTTTATAGAGACCTTTGGCCTGAGATATGGGCAGTACTAGCAGCACTCCGCTATTCGGCCGATCGAAACCACCAACGATCCGTTCTGCTTCAGCAATTGCCTGGGCAAGCAGGTCGTCATCTTCAATAACAGCGAAAAGAGTTCGTCTTTGAACCTCTTTGGCTTCGAAAATATGATCGATCGCACTCAAACCAACTTTGCTAAGCCAGGTACTTGTGCGGTACCCGCCAACGCTTTTCATAATCGTTGTGCCTGAAACACCAATCTCCCTCCAGGCCTGGATTAAATCAGGCAGGAATTTGATATCGTCTAAAATAATTTGTAGTAAATTTGTCATACTTCATCTCCAAAATTATCAAGAATTTAAGATTAGCAGGAATTCGTCCTCTATGAACCATTATTTTTGGGAAAATAGAACACCAGCCCCAGATAAACACTTCCCAGAACCAATACTGCGATTCCGATGGCAACAGCTAGCTGAAGTGGATCTTGTAAGGTATCTCGTGGCCAAAGTAATAAAGCGGGAAATAACAGTATTGCCGCTCTCAATCCAGCCAACCAGAAGACGCTTTGTTTCTGAAATGCAGGGATTTTCCATTTACTTCCCACCCACACGATTATGATACCAATCAAAGCTCCTATGATTACTTCCAGAATTAATAAGGCCGAAATTGGTTGGTGCCCTTGCCAACCCAGAACCATGAAAAGGACCAAGACAATACCGAATCCCGGCCAGGTATTAAGCGGCGCCAGTGGAGGAATCTCATGGAAGCCAAGTTTATAATACTGGTTAAGCCAAACAAAAGTCATTACGCTTACCAAAGCTGCTGTAACTGCAGATACTCCACCAAAATAAGAAAGCCAATAAGCTAGATACACCTGTCCAATTCCTATCCAGGAATGATATTTTTGAGGTGTTTTTTTAAGATAGTATAGACCAATAAACGCGGCAATCATTCCAAAAAAAGCTCCACTGAAAATACCGCCAATATAATGATCGGGAGTTTGAATGGCAATTTCCACCTCGGTTAAAAGAAATACTAAAGTTAGAGGTCCAACCTGGCTCATATAGCTGGCGCTTTTTTCCGTTTCGCTGGCCCTCCAGATCATGCTAGCAGCTATCACACCAAACAGCAAGGAACTCGGCAAGTTTAAAGCACCACCAAGCCAGAGAGCAAGACTAATGGTCAGACCACCTATTACCCACAGGGTTACACTTTTCCACCCCCTCCATTCCGCATTGACAATTCTGCGGACATTTTGCCACATCAGCAATGGTATCACCAGGCCTAATATTAAATTCCAGGGAATGAATATCGCTCGTGTAGGAGGCAGGAATACCAGCAGAATACCAACCAGGATTAATGCCATAGCCAAGCGCTGTTTTGGGGGTTTAGTGTTTAGGATGCCGGTCAATAATAATAAAATAAAAATTGTATGTTCAAACTCGATCATAGAACTATCCTCCTACATCAATTACTCCAGGGCGATAAACCCTGAATATAAGCTCCAATCCTCCCATGAATTTATGTATAGCGTTATAGAATAATTTGCTATACGCAATAACCATCCATGGTATCTTATTCTGATAAATATATTTTTTTTGCACTTGTATTCAGGAGAAATTCGGCTTAGGTATGCTATCTATGCAGGTCGTTATAATACCCCATTACACTGAAGTTGTGAAGTGATTAGGACTGAACCTGCTGGAGTTCGGGTGGTTCGAGTCCCTCCGGGTCTACTAAGAGTGGCGGTTCTCTCGAGAGATCGCCACTTTTGTTATTAATCTAGAAAATACATTCTTCAACACGGGGTATTATTTATTGAGTTTTTGGGCTATCAGCCCCACTGCCCCAGCCAACAAAATTGGTTAGCGAGTTTCAGACGGATCTTATTGAACTCCCCGTCTGATATTCTCACATTCCGATGATTCTCAACAGGATTACTGTTATAGAAAATATAGATCAAATAATCTAAACTTACAACCATTTCCATTTTTGCCTGCTGATGGGTCGATCTTTCCAAACTAGATTTCCAGTGATTGTCTGACGAAAAGACTGGATAGCTGCTCCAATATTTGCCAATATGGTAACCGGATAGAGCAGCGCAATTGTCCAGGGCACCTTGATTACCAGATAGGGCAATATCCAAAGCAGTATCGCAAGGCCAATGCTGGTCAATATCTCAAATGATTTTGCGTAGGGTGCAAACCCACTCAGCAAGAGAATCAAAATAATGATCGGACCCCAAAACATGACAAAAAGCCATCCGAAAACAAAAAAGAATGGCAGCACACGGTAATCAAAAGCCGCAAACAGGTTTTTCACAAAGCCGCTATAAGCCTCACGGGAGTTCTCATACATGCGGCAGGAAATCACATCCGCAATGTAAACAACCCGCCAGCGAAGGTGGTACCTTTTAATTTGCCGTACCATGGACAGATCGTCGACAACCGAACCACTAACACCAGCGTGACCACCAATTTTGAAGTAGGCTTCCCGGGTAAAAAACATCATTTGCCCAACAGCACTTGAGAGTCCGGAAAAGCGCAGCCGGTATGCAAGCCACAAAGGATTGAAACATATCATTGACCAGGAGAAAAATGGGACCAGCAACTTTTCCCCCCAGGAGTGAACCTGCTGGTGAGGAAAACCAGTTAATAAATCTGCTTTTTCTCCGATCAAAGATCTGACTATTGATTTGAGACTATTCGTTTGATAGACCGTGTCAGCGTCAGTAAATAAGAAAAAATCACCCTTTGCTTGTTCTGCAAGCTGAGCGCAGGCCCAATTTTTGCCAACCTGATCCTTCGGTTTAGGTTTCCCGTCTAATGATGGAAAGGTTAGAATTCGTGTTGGCGATATCTTGAAGAATCGTACGAGTATTATCGATTGATTCGTCATCAAGGATTAATCACCTCAAACGAAGGATAATCTTGCGCCAGGAGTGAAAGCACACATTGGGCGATATTCTTTTCTTCATTTCGAGCTGGAACCAGGATGGATACAAAAGGAAAGGATTGAGGAGGTAGATGGTTTCGGGCGCGGCGCATCAACCAGATATTGCTGATGACGATCAACAATAAGAGCAATTGAAAAGCTATGATGTGCTGGACCAAATCATAAGTCAGATATTTTGCCATATCAGTTGCTAGATCTGGTCAGGATCTTCCTCAGCCAACTCCGTCAGACGAGGGAATTTGCGCAGGTCCACGCGGTGTGTCCACACCAGAAGGAAAGTCAAAGCGGCCCAGATAGATAAAAATAGCGGGTTTGGAATCCACACTACACAAGGTGACGAGAATAGCAATCATTGCTAACATAACAGACCAGCCAGAGGAGGTCAAAAATAAACTCCCAATGGCTGCCGCTATCACGGCTGGTAGAGAGGCCTTCCATAGTGTTAGACCAATCCAAACGCCCAAAACGGTAGCAATGGCTTTCCCGCCTTTAAAGGCAAGGAACGGGGAAAACATATGCCCAAGCACCGGGGCTATAGCAATTAAGAACATCAAAATACCGCGTATCTGGAGATTGTTATAAGCAAATCCAACCGGAGCAGCAGCTTTGCTAACATCTAAGAGCAAGGTGATTAATCCCAGAAATTTGTTTCCAGTTCGAAATACGTTCGCCGCACCAGGATTTCCATCACCATATTGGCGAACATCCTCACCCGAATAAATCCTTGTTAACCAAACTGAAAAGGGCAATGCTCCACAAATAAAAGCTGCCAGGATCATTAGATACGCGTTTATCATTAAAAGACCACAATTCTCTATGATTTAATAATTATCTGGGTTGCATACCAGCCTGTTAACATGGCTATGGGCACGCCCGCAGGAGCATAGGCCCACTGACCTGCTTGTAAAACGCCAGGAATGGGGGTCAGGACAGATTTAGGAATATCCTTCAACTTATTAAATACTGGCACATCCGTCTCAAAAGACCAACCGGTAATCGCACCTTCAGAACTACCTGCCACTTTTTTGATGGTCAACGGGGTAGATGAGAATTTAAAAAGAAGATCCTTTTCTAAGCCCTCGTAAATGGTCTCAGAAAATATACTGATAATTCGGTTTTCTACAAATTCCTTAAACTCATCGTACCAACCAGCATTTTCAATTTTTTCAATTAGAGTGTAGTCAAAGAGGAAACTTATTATTATTCCTGTTTTTCCTTCTGGGGCTAAAGTGGAATCCCGCAGAACGGGTACAGATACTTCAAAAGTGTTAAGCTTCAAAAATCGGTCCATCCAATCTAATATTTCTTCTTTGGACTTATTATCAAATTCTTCAATTAACTCTAATCTATCCTTAAAATCAGTCTCACCTAATCCTTTCCTGGAAGGAGTAAAGAACATATGTTCCCCACCCTTGGTTTGGAAATAGGACGGCTCCCGGTCAGCTGCAAGAGATACGATGAAAACCGATTCAGCACCTTTGGCAGAAAGGACGCTGTGAGTTTTTGATTCAATCTCTGAAATAATTTTTTTATCTAATCCTTCAAGATTAAGATACCGGTACAGATTTTTCAAATCGGCTGCCCAGATCAATTGATCGTATTGATATTTGTTGCCCTCTGAGTCAGTCACACTTGATTGCGAGGGAGTAACTTCAACAACGTGTTTATTCAGTTGGATCTCTCCGCCCCAATCCAGAATTTTTTCTTGCAGAAGATTGGATAAAGCGCCCGTTCCGCCTAACGGGTAAAAATAATCAAGGTACACATAAAAATATCCCAGAGCAAAATCTGTGGGAGTTTTCCTGAAAAATAGTTGGGTTAAGATATCAATTAGAGACTGGTTGGCTGTAAATCCCTTTAAATATTCTTCCATTGGCATTTTGAACTGGTTCATTTTGCCTAAGGCAAAAAGGAATTTAATCGTCCAGGGTATAAGCTTTTTAAAGAGTTGAATTCTATTATTTTTAAAATCTATAAAATTCGGATTGTCGAATTCGTATAAAATTTCCGTGTACCCGGAAAGTTCAGAAATTACGGAAATGATCTTTTCAATTTCCTCCCTGCTTTGAGGATACAATTTGCACAAAATCCGTTCATATTCACTTATCGAATCCATTGAATCTACCCGGAACATTTCGTCTTCAATGGCTATGGAAATTTTATTCTCCAGGAATTTCCAACTAATATCTAAATCTTTTAAGATTGGCTTCACCATGCCGGAATTTACAAATGCCCGCGGCCCTGCATCGAAGGAAAAACCCTTAACCTCAAATGTGTTAACTAAACCCCCGCACCTGTCATTTTTATCCAATAATAAAACATTGTAGTTTTCCCGGGATAAATACGCTGCTGCCGTTAAACCCGCCATGCCAGCGCCAACTATCACTATTTTTTTCTTTTCCATTATAAATTTACTCCGCTTAGCTCCAGACTCATTTGCCATAATTTTTCTGCTGCGTCTTTATCCAATGCTGGAGGAGCTGGTTCTTCTTCAGTTGTGAGATTAAAGAACTTACCAGATGTTTTATCCAGATTACTGGAAACACCTAAATAATATAATGCGTCCGCAGAAATTTCCAGATCTCTGGCAGTTCTATCAACAAATATTTTTTTAAAGAATTTGTAAATTCTGCCATTATTCTGGCCGCTATTGGTTTTTATATTTCCCGGGTGCATCGCATTCACTGTTGCACCGCTCCCAGCAAAATACTCATTAAGTTTTTTCATTGATAAAAGCTGGGCCATTTTTGCAGCGCCATAACTTTTCAATCCGGTATAGCGATGGTTATTCCAATTCAGATCATCCAAATTTAATCCCCAGGCAGCAAATCTATGTGCCTCCGAATTTACATATATTATCCGGCCGCCCTTTTGTGATTTGAGTTTTTCTTTGATGTAAAAATTCAAGATAAATGAACTGAGATAATTCGTCTGAAATACCATTTCCAGGTTATCTGCTGTGATGGTTTTTGCTGTCATAAAAAGACCAGCATTATGGATTAGAACATCGATATTTCTCTCCCATTCAGATAATTTTTTTCCAACAGCTTTAACATCAGCTAATCTCGAAAAATCCGCGATCAGATATGTGCATTTGATATTGTAGGTCTTCTCCAAAATTGCGCATACTTCTTTTGATTTCTCCTCATTCCTGTTGATACATAGAATATCTGCACCATGCGAAGCATATTTTTTTGCTGCAGCCGTACCAATACCTGAGGTCGCCCCGGTAATAACAACCAAACGATTATAAAAATCATCCCTACATATTTCAGGGTCCAATTTTTGATTTCTCAGCATTGCGAATATATTAGACCATTTATATTCTTTAAAATATTTATTCACGTCAACTCCAATAATTTTTACTAATAAGGTCAATATCTTATCAAAATTATGCAAATAAGCCAATTTCAGTTCTGAGCAAGCCAAAAAATAATGGTCATAAACCAACCATATCAAGCAAAAGGGTAGTTGATTATGACTCTTAAGATAATTTTCTAGGGGATAGTTATATTTTATTATAACCTTAACCTTCTATTGCCGTAAATGGACAGGAACAAACTATTTTTTTCTGAGTGAGATTCAGCAGGAAATTCTTTTTTTCGGCGTAGTCTTGCCAAGTAAGTTAGCTATTACAAATCAAGGCCTGCCAATGAACAGGAGCTGCCACAAAGTCGATTTTTCTCCCCCATCTGGAGTCCAGAGGTTATGGTAAACAACCAAAAAAGGCACAGCATGGTCCCAGATTCTAATAACTTCTCATCAGCAGGTTGAGGTTCGAGTCCCTCCAGGTGCGCCAGTAAAAAAACCTCTCCGGTGTATTTTTCCTAACACTACTTGTATAGACAAACCACAACCCAGATGGTATACTGCCGCGGCTGGTTTAGATTTGACCAGCTACAATTGAATATTAAATGTTTTGAAAATTCAACATGGCGGCTCGTCAAAAATCGGGACGAGCTTTTTTCTTGCCGCAGGGGGTATTGGGAAAGCGGCTGGTTGAACCCAGATCTTTTTCCGCAAGGAAAACGCTCAATTCACATGGGTTGTGAAGCTTCAGAGTTATCAAAACGCTAGAGGAGATTTTGATGACTACTGAATTTTCGCAGTTAACCCTGCACCCAACCTTAATCCAATCGGCTGACGATCTTGGATTTAAAATACTTACCGAAGTACAAACCCGCGTTATTCCTTTAATGCTGGAAGGCAAAGATGTGCTTGCTCAATCCCAGACTGGTTCTGGAAAAACTGCTGCATTTGCCTTTCCGATCTTAAATAACCTGATCAATAGCGAAGATCGGGGCCTGATTAAAACGCTTGTCCTGGCCCCTACCCGTGAATTGGCCATCCAGGTCGCAGACGCGATCAAAGAATACGGCCGCCACCAAAAGGTCAGTGTCCTTCCCATTTATGGTGGTCAGCATTACGGTACCTCCCGCCGCCGTCTAAAAGAAGGCGTCGATGTCATTGTTGGCACACCAGGACGCTTGCAGGACCTGATCAGGCAGAATATCCTGGATCTCAGTCACGTTGATACTGTTATCCTTGATGAAGCCGATGAAATGCTGAGCATGGGATTTGTGGAAGACGTTGAAAATATCCTCCAGGAAACCCCTCCAACCCGCCAGACAACGCTGTTTTCAGCGACCCTTCCTCAATCAATTCGCCGCTTGGCCGACAAGTATATGCATGATCCAGAAACGATCATGGTAGAGCACAAAGCATTAACAGTCGATACGATTGATCAGCGTTATTACATGGTTAAAGAAAAAGACAAATTAGCAGCCCTTATCCGCCTTTTTGAAGCGGAGGAAATCGGTTCTACGCTGGTTTTCACCAAAACCAGGGTCGGTTCCAGTAAACTCGCTAACAATCTGATCCAGCAGGGTTTCCCCGCCGAAGCGCTGAATGGCGACTTGGCCCAGGATGCTCGACTGCAGGTATTAAATCGATTCCGGGGAGGACAGATCAAGGTCCTGGTTGCCACCGATGTGGCTGCCAGGGGATTGGATATCGATGACATCAGCCACGTTGTTAACTTTGATATCCCAACTGACCCCGAAGCATATGTTCACAGGATCGGGCGAACTGGCCGGGCTGGAAAAAATGGCGTAGCGATCTCTTTGCTTGCGCCTAAAGATCAGCGTTTTCTCAGCCGTATTGAAGGTTATGCAAAAACCAAAATTAAGCTGACACAGTTCCCAACAGAAAAGGATATCCTTGAACGCCGCGATCTTAGACTGCTTGAAAAAATGGAAGTCTGGCTGGAACGAGGTCGCTGCACCCGGGAAGAGGAACTCGTGGAATATATGATCGCTTCCGGACATAACCCGGTCAAGGTTGCCGCAGCGGCTTTAAAAATGGCTCGCAAAGGAATGTCCGATCGCCCCATTGAAAAGATCGCGCCAGTAGAATTTAACAAATCCAGTAATAATGGGAAGAACGGCAGGAGCAATAAAAAATCCCATCGTAAAGGTCAATCTAATCGCCAGGGCCAGTTCCAAAAAACCTCCTCCGGGCAGGAAAAAGGTATGGTGCAATTAACCATGCCCAAAGGTAAAGCCCACGGCATCAACCCCGGTGAAATAGTAGGCGGCATTGCTTCGATGGCTGACATACCAGGATTTGTGATTGGCAAGATCACAATCAACGAAAATAATACGCTCATTGACGTCCAGAAAGAATATGTGCCAGCGGTGTTAAAGAAATCCGGTTCATACCACTTTCGGAATAATCACAAAGTTGCCATCAAACAAGCAGCTAACTGAGAAACCTGTCCCTTTAGCCAACTATGAAAACATATCAGGCCTGCATCCCCTGCATCATGAACCTCATGGAAACCACTTTGAATAAGGCGGCCATGGATGACAATACCAGGCAGGAGATACTTGAAAAGTTCCAACAGGATTGGGTCAATGCTGATATGACCTTACCTCCAGCCCGCACTGCGGGACTGATCTATCAGAAGAGTACTCCTGGAAACCAACCAGGAGGATCTTTTCAGGTCCCACAAGCGTTTAAGTATTCAAGAAGCACTCAAGTTATATCCCCGCTTAAAAAAACTTGTCTCTGAGGCAGATGACCAGCTAAACGCAGCTATTCGGATTAGCGCCCTGGGAAATATCCTCGACATATCCAATCCCAGCAGTTATGATCTTGATCAGGAGATCAATCGTTTATTGGAGTATAAAATTTGGGGAGATAGCCTGGAACTATTCCGGATCAAGTTATCACAATCCCCATCTCTCCTTATCCTGGCTGATAATGCTGGAGAATCAGTTTTTGACAAAGTTCTGATCGAGACCCTCTCTGTGCCAGTAATTTATGCAGTAAAAAGCGGACCAGCGTTTGACGACGCCTTAGTTGAAGATGCTCGCCAGGCCGGTATTGACCAGGTTGCAAATCTGGTCGAATCAGGCACCCCGTATCCGGGCACCTATTTGCCATCCTGCAGTACTGAATTTCAGGATTTATTCAAAAACACACCCCTGATCCTGGCCAAAGGGCAGGCAAATTTTGAGACTCTTAGCGATAGTTCAAGAGATCTATTCTTCCTGTTAAAAGTAAAATGTGATGTCGTTAGCCAGGAAATTACTTATCCCGTCGGAAGCCTGACATTGAAATATCATCCGGGGTAATATAAAAGTTGTGAGATTTCGTTCGCCTGATTATTACCAAAAAGACCTCCCTGTCCAATAGGACCTCGGAGGTCTTTTTTTTGAAATTAGAAGATATTTAAAAGATCACTGATCTCTTCAGGCCAGAACCCTTCCGGGTAGACCTGCCAGATTTCCTGGTGAGTGGTACATTCTCCCGGCTCCAGATCCACTACCGGGCCCAATGATTCCAGTTCCATCACATCCGGATTGCAGTAAATCTGGGATGAAGCCCCCCTGTCGAGATAATTTGCTCCAACCTGATATGCTGTCTTCTTGACGAATAATGTTCCATCCAGACTATAGGCCAACCACCCAAGCGGGTTAGAAGCGCCAACTTTCAATGCACCTTCTGCCATCTCAGCCTTGATTGCAATCGCCCTGTCTTTCAGTTTTATTTGGGGCGAATCGATTTTTGTATAAGGCCACAAAACTAGATCCCTGTTGGGCCATAAACCATTTTCATCATCTGGTTTAGTCTGGAGCGGGATCAGCCCCAAACCGCCCGGGCGCATCATTGTGATCGCCCAGGGAGCAAGTCTGAAACTTTCTCGTCCCGAATTTAAGAGTTTATGATCTATGGTGAGTTGCGCTATTTCTTCAGAAAGAATGACCTTGATCGATTTCTGAATACCGGTTTTATCATCAGCCTCCTGGATTACCTCTACGCCATTCTCCAGTCATACTAATTTCAACAGGCTTATCATCTGCGATATATGTCGTCTCAGGTATTTCTGGTGCATACCACAAACGATGTCCTCCTCTGAGTGAATAATCTCCCTGGCCCTTAACCGGGATCCTCGCATCAGGTGAGACAACAAATAAATTTTCGCCTTCCGTTAAGGATAGCCCCAGTATCCGCGGGCCGACATCTGTGGTGATCCAGACTGTTACCAGACCATTGCTCAGCCGAACACAATTTAAACCCTCAAATACAACCTCTGCAGTGGATATCATGAATTACCTTATCAATGAGTGAAGAGACCGGGAACTATATCCCGGTCTCCTGCACCCGATCTTACTATTTAATCCAGATCGATCTGTTTCTTCTTTTCAGCTGACTCGATTCCGGCTTCCAGGACTTTCATGTCCAGGTATCCATCATAAAAATCAGGTTTTACGCCCGCTCCAGAGTCAATGCCTTTTAAGAAATCGACCACGGCGTGATGGAACTCATGTTCATATCCAATATTATGCGCTGGCGGCCACCAATTTGCCATATAGGGATGGCTGGCATCGGTCGCTGATATGGTGCGGAACCCCTTCTCGCCATCTGCGTCTTCTGAAGAGTAATACTGCAGCTCATTCATTCTCTCTAAATTCCAGAGCACAGCTCCTTTGGATCCATAGATCTCAAAGTAATTGTAATTTAACCTTCCTATCGCAAATGTAGTGGCGTCAAATGAACCCAGAGCTCCATTTTCAAATTCGACGATCATTGAAATTGCATCTTCGAGCTCTACCTTCCCCATTTCTGTAACCTCACCACTGCCAGCGCTGAAAGTAGCTGCGCCTGCTCCGGGCAAAGGTCTCTCTTTGATGAATGTTTTCATCATTCCGGTGACGGATTTGATTTCGCCAACCAGGAAACGGGCCAGGTCAACACTATGGGAATTGATACCGCCATTAGACCCCATTCCCGCGATATCCTTCTTCATATGCCAGGTAAGCGGGAAATTTGGATCCATGGTCCAGGACTGCAAGTAACATCCCCGCCAATGGTAGATCTGCCCCAATTTTCCGTCATCTATCATCTGCTTGGCGAGCATAACTGCCGGGCAGCGGCGGTAGTTGTGATTGACGTAATGGACCACACCTGCTTTTTCCGCAGCATCGAACATTTCTTTTGCTTCCCCAGAGGTCAGGGAGATCGGTTTTTCACAGAAGATGTGTTTCCCTGCTTTTGCAGCCGCAATGGCGATCGGCGCGTGCAAATTGGGGGGTACACAGATATCAATGATATCTATATCTTCCCGTTCCACAACTTTCTTCCAATCGGTTTCGATTTCTTCCCAACCCCAATTATCCGCAAAGGCCTGCAGCGCTTCCTTATTCGTGGCGCAGGCGACTTTTAAGACCGGCTTGATAGGAACATCAAAGAAATTGGTTACATTCTTCCAGGCATTGGAATGGGCTTTGCCCATAAATTTGGAACCAATGATAGCTACGTTCATCTCTTTCATAGGTCATCCATCCTTTTATGATTGTTATTATCTTCTATATTCCAGCTACAAGATCTTGAAGATATTTGACGCTCTTCTTTACTGCCGCATCTTCGTTAGTTCCAACATCCGGATGCGGGAAATCCAGTTCAACAGCTAGAAGACCCTTATATTCCAGATTTACAAGCATTTTTGCCAGTTCCGGCATATTGATATATCCATCACCCACTGCCACTGACGAGAAGAAGAACCATTCATCAGCTGCCACTCCTGGAGTGATCTTAATGTCCTTGATATGAGTAGCAAACACATATTTGCCCAGTTTTTCCATCGCTTTTACAGGTTCATCCAGCAAACGCATGAAGTTACCCGTATCGAAGGTCAGGCCAAAGTAATCAGAGGAGACGTCGTCAAATAATCGCAGAAACTCATCAGAATCAAAATCAAAGTGATTCTCAACAGCCAGCTTTACATCCAATTCCTCGGCCACTTTGACAGCTTCTTTGAACATTTCGGTGAGTTTTTTCAACTGGGGTTCATGATCCTCGAATCGGAATGCCAGACTGCTGCCCACAGTCCGCATGACCGGTGCACCGATCTTTTTTGCATATGAGATATGTTTGATCATGTCATCCAGCATTGGTTCGTTCTTTCCACCTTCTAATCCGTCAGGATGCCCCCAGGCCCAGACACGATCGAACCCATAATTATCTAATTTCGTTTTTAACTCACTCAGATAATCATCCTCAAAGCTCTGAATAAAACATGACTCGAGAGATACACCATCCACACCAAATTCCTTCGCCCGGCTCAGGAAATCATCCGTTGTCATATTCTTTTCTGGTGCCACCTGCTGGGGATAGACCTCGCCGAAAAAACGATGGTAACTATAATTATCGATACCTACTTTTAACGTCATGTTGTACTCCTTTCTCTAGATTGAAAATAGATTCAAATTAATTTTACTTGCTGTTGTTTACAGGTCTTGATTAATATTCTAACTGATACTTCTTTGCTGTTTCTATCATCGCATCAATATTCTCGTCCGGTGTAGTTGGAGGTAGAGCACAGCCCGGACCCAGGATAAAACCTCCTCCAGGGGACATATTTCTTAACGCTTCCACACATTTTTCTTGCACCAGCTGCGGTGTGCCATTTGCCATCACTTCACTGGGATCAACCGGTCCAAGAAGGGTTGTTTTGCCAGCAGCTGCTTCTTTCACTGAGATCTGGTCAGATTTCTGGTCAACCTCAATGATATCCGCTCCAGATCGAACCATATCATCAATGATCGGTGTGGCATTGCCGCAGATGTGATAGGCCACGATGATATCTCGTCTCTTTAACCTGCGGAACAATTTTTCTACATAAGGGTAGGCAAATTCCCGATAATAAGCAGGAGAGATCACATCTGGTCCAGATGGTGAATCACCGATGGATGTAGCGTGGGCTCCTTGCTCGATCTGGGCCAGGCAGTAGCGCTCTGAAACATCCAGGCAGAATTCCAGCAGCTGGTGCACTTTATCCAGTTCCTCACCCAGCGCCAGATCCATCAAAAACTCACTCATTCCCCGGATCTCGCAGGCCAGGCTGAACGGTCCCTGATCTCCACGTCCGATCACAAATGCCTGATCGCCAATTTCTTCCACTACCAGCCTGGTTGATTTTAGATTTTCACTTAACAACGGATCTTTATACGGATCCGGAATAACAAGTCGATCAACCTCGTCCAGGCTGGATATTGCCGGTTGGCTGGCTACCGGCGCCGAATCCTCCTGATACAGGACCTGAACACCGCATGCTTCAGCCAGGGCAGCAGTGCCATTTTCAACCAGCAGCACATCATGGCCGAACCTCTGCCAGGCTTTGATCTGGCCTTCTGCCATAGCTGCGCCATCCCGGTAAAAATCAGCAAAATCTGCTGCACCCAGAAATTTAGGGGTCAACATAAAATTATGCAGATCGACAGGAACCCGGTCAACAGGCTGGAATTTTAGTGTCCTAAACGTTCGTTCAATAGAATTGTATTCCTCAGGCATCAATGCTCCCTAAAATGATTCAACTTGCCAGCCAAAAACCTGTGCGATCTGACGAATATCAGCCAATCTGTGTCCAGTCAGGATCAGATAATGGTGAGAAGTTAATGAACTGACTAATTTATGTCCGTCGCTCACCCTGATCACAGCGCCGTTTAAGCAATCAGAATCCTGGTACTGGATATATTTTTCAATCTCCCCTTCTACAACGGAGATGGTTTCCAGGTCCGGATTGAGCTTCGCCAGCGTCATCGCGCCTTCCGGCATACGGGCATCAAGAGCAATGGCGTTCTGATCCACAATGGCCAGCACTTTTGACTTCACAGACCAGTCTGTTGCAAATGACTGGGGCACAACACCAAAATAGCCGCAGTGAGCAGCCAGAATATAATTATCAGGGTTGCCATTCACCTCAGGGAAATAAGGTATTCGTTCATGTTTTAATGCTGCATCACCCATCAGGAAGGGATACATATTGGTCATCATGATCGGGCAGTCCAGGGATTTATTCAGCAGATATTTACTTAACATAACCACTGTATCAGCTTCACAACCCCAGATCAGTTTCCTTTCTTCGTAGAGCATATTCCAGGCAAGACATGGTGTAGTATCAGAATATTCGCTCTCGTTCAAACAATTGATGCCTACCGCCTTGATCTTATCGTCGGCATCCAGGGCCTCTTTCAATTTAAGGTAGACCTTCAAGGCGCTGTTCCGTTGATTGTCATTAAGCCCATCCAGAGGTAACTTGTCTTTCCAGTCATCCCATACCTTCAACACTGCTTCGTTTGTGATCTCTTTTGCTTCAGCAGCCATCTCTTTGAAGCTTCTTTTTTCCAGGGAAAGACCGTATTTTTCCATCATCAGCTGAGTGCATTCTTCCTCCCACCAGAAGAAACGTTTGAAGATCTCCGGTTGGAAACCCTCTCCCGGATTGTCCTGGTAGACAAGGAATTTAGACGATTTGAGCTCTTTCTTAACAGCCAGAGACCGGGCCAGATTTCTGGTCTGAGCCATATTATATGGTGCGATAACATCCACGCCCTTCATACGCAGATACTTGATGATTTCCCAGTCCCACATGGCCATTGTGCCAAATTCTGTAGTAATGATCAGAATGGGTATATCAATTGCCTTAAAATCATCCAGCTGGCGGTAAGCTTCCCCTAAAATCTGGGGAAATAAAACAGCATCAGCTTTGGGAATAGGATCACCAAGAGCAACTTCTGGTAAAAATTCCACATCATTAACCAGAAGGTCTTTCAGAAGACTGAGCTGCTTATCAAAATCCTCATCCCTGCCTTCTCTGAAATAAAGAGGTACTACCTGCGCTAACATACCTGCCTCCTATAGAAAGTTTTTACCCACGCACAGCACTTGCAGCTGCATCTAATTCCTTGAACAATTCAGGCGTTAGATCAATATGTAATACTTCCGCAATCACTTGAGACCAACCATGAAGGAAATAGATCCAACCATCTTCTACTCGAAGATTCCTGCTATCAACCTGTTTTAATGCCTGGTGCATAAAATCCAGTTCACCGCGGTAATTGAATTCCCAGGCTATGCCATCCTTTGGGAATACTCCCATATTTGTTATTGGAGAGCCCGGCGTATCCTTGCCCATGCCTGTCGCATTGATCACGATGCTGTGATCGGGCAGGGAAGCCATAATCTGGTCATTAACTTGTGGATCGTTATTATGGATGTATTCAACCTCAATGTCGGTATCATATTTTGAGACCATTTCACGCATGTGATCCAATTTCCCGGGAGATCTGTTCACTGCAATGAATTTTTCCGGCCTGTCGCCTGGGTCTTTTTTATTAATTAGATACAACAATGTAGCTACCGCTGATCCTCCAGCCCCAAGGCAAAATACATGCCCCTTTGTATCTCCAAAATAACCCGGATCGATTATCGCTTCCAGGCTCAAACCGGCAGTGATTGGATCCTTGGCATGACCTCGAAGTTGGCCGTCCATTTTGCTGATAGATGATAATTCCGCAGTCGTTTGGGCATAATGATCAAAATAATCAAACATATCACTTGCTGCTGAATAAACATTCATCTTGTGGGATGTGACCAGGGCGCCCAAGGAAAGAGGATCATATTTGATCTGGGCGACTGATGCTCTATATTTCTCAGGGTGATCGTGAAGCGGATGATCGATACCTTCCAGAACCACTTCTGGTTTTCCCATAACATCCATCCATAACGGAAAGACTTTGTTGATCGAAGATTTACCGGTTGTGACCCCAATAAAATAAAAGGTTGGTTTATTTTTTTTGATGATGTCGAAATCCATATATTCCTCGTTATTATTTACTTCGGGCGGTTTTAATAGCAGTCATATAAATTCGGGCGATTTTTGTAATCCCCTCAAAATCTCCTGCCAGGGCCATCGATTTGGGACATAGATTGCTGCCAGCACCAACGGCAAACGCTCCTGCAGCAAACCACTCTCCGAGATTCTGGTCCGAGACACCTCCTGTGGGCATCATGGGGATCTCAGGAAATGGGCCTTTGAGTGATTTCATATAAGCTGGCCCGCCTAGCGATCCTGGGAATATCTTAACCACATCACTTCCATAAGCCCTGGCCTTCATCACCTCTGATGGAGTTAACGCGCCCATCATCGTTGGCAATCCTGTCGCTACCATCGCCTTGGCAAGTTTCTTAGAAGTATGCGGACTCACCAGGAATTTTGCGCCAGCCTTTTTTGCAGCCTCTGCCTGTTTGGGTTTCGTCAATGTTCCCATCCCCAAAACGATCTTATCTCCAAATTCCTTGTCCAGTGCGCTGACAACTTGCAGCGCATTTGGTGTTGTAAAGGTAATTTCGATCCCTGTCACACCACCTTCAACAAGAGCGGCGACCATTTTCAAAGTAAGCTCTTCAGATGGGCCTCTGATCACTGCCAGGATTCCCAGTTCCTGGATCTTCTTTAAGATATTTTTCTTTTCTTTCATTACTTATCCTTGCCTTACTTGATGTTTTGGTTTTTTTCCCTGCAGATACCCTGAGACATTCTTCCAGGGACATGCTGCCCATCAAATTTGTGGCGGAATCAGCATGGGCGCCCATATGAGGTGTTGTGATCACTTGCTCCAGGCGCAACAATGGATTATCTTTAGCAGGCGGTTCTTCTGGATATACATCCAGAGCGGCTCCCCGCAATTTACCTTCTTCAAGAGCATTCAACAAGGCGGCCTCGTTGATCAAATCACCCCTGGCGGTGTTCACCAGCCAGGCCCCTGATTTCATTTTTTTGATAAATTCTGCGTTGACGATCTCCCTGGTTTCAGGAGTGCCGGGCAAATGGAGAGAGACGATATCTGCTGCCGGCAAAATATCATCCATTAAAGCCAACTTTATCCCATACTCAGCCATGAATTTTTCATCGGGATACAGATCGTAAGCCAAGATCGTGCAGTCAAAACCCGCCAGCCGTTTAGCAACCTCTTTGCCTATAGCTCCCAGCCCTAGCAGGCCGACTGTTTTACCTGCCAGCGAGAATCCTTTATACCGGGGCCATTCACCGCATTTTGTCCTTTGAACCGCCGGAAGGATTGGCCTGAGCATATTTAGAATCAATCCAACAGTTAACTCAGCAACAGCGATCGCATTTGCCCCTGGTGTATTGGTAACAATAATTCCTAATTTTTCAGCTGCAGCCAGATCGACGTTGTTATACCCCACGCCATATCGCGCCACAACCTTCAACACCGGCGCTGATTCGAGGGCTCTGGCGTCGATTTCGTCCAGTCCAGCAATATACCCGTCTATATCAACTAACAGCTCCTGAAGCTGTTCTGAGCTGAGGGGTTTTCCAGTCGTGTTATAAATCACTTCTCCAACCTGGTCTTCAAGATCTGTTTTTAATTCCAGATCTTGTGATCCAAAAGAAGTTGGTGTTACAAGGATCTTACAATCCTTAAGAGCCTTCATTTACCCTCCGGAGGTGCCCAGCGGGGATTATCAACAATTTCCGGTTTTCCATCCACGTCCAGGATAAGTTTTCGAAAACCCTGGGTCTCGATTGTCCCGTAATCATGTCCGGCATGGCCTGGATAGGCGAAAAACATCACCAAATCTTCCTCAACGTGGATATTCACAGACCGGTGAGCCCAGCGAGGTGGAACATACAGGACCCTTCCAGGCTCTAATTTTTCTACTGCCCAATCTCCTTCAGGTGTTTCCAATACCATTAACCCCTGGCCCTTGAGCGTGTAATAGATTTCTGCAGTATCCAGGACAGTATGAAAGTGCCCCTTGGTCATAAAAAACTCATTACCGACCTTTCCAGGATGCACAATCGATATTCCATGCAGAATCTCACCTTCAATTTCAGGACGTTTGATCTCATAAACCTCATAAAGTAAAAGGTCATTCTCAGCCAACAAAGCATCAAAAGCCTCCTGATCTGCATACTGACCCGCCATATTACTCAGATTCCGTTTAATATGATTGTCATATTCGCCAGGAATATAGTCAGGGGCTTTAATGTCAAACGAGAATGGTCCAGTCTTCATCATGTAGTCTCCTTGTTAGATTGCCAATCGTTCGGCGATATTTCCGCCAACTAAATCCTTAACGACCTTTGGATCTTGAATTTCTTCATCCAGCCTTTTTTTGATCAGATCTATAAATCCGCTTAGGCCGGGTCCATTGCCCATGGACTGCCACATGCTGCTGTCAGCCAGATCAGTAGCCAGGGCTAGTGATTTCGAAAACCCCGAATTCACCAAATCCAAAATCAAAGGCCAGAGGAATTTTTCCGGCTCGTATTTTGGCCGAAAGAATGTGTCATACTCAAGCAAATATCCTGCCCTGGCAAGCTCTTTGTGTAAACCGAGATCTGGCCTTTTATCTATATGGCAAATTACCAGGCTGCCAGGTTTCAGTCCCTTGTTCTCAAAATAATCCACAAAATCCTCAATAGCTGCACCCTTTTCCGTATGCATCTCTATTAACAAACCACTTGTAGCACTGGCAACAAAAGCTGCAGCCATCAAATGCTGGGGGGATTTTTCCAGTGTTTCCCGAACTGCAATTTTTATAAAGCCGGGAAATACTGGTATTGCCTGTCTTGTTTCTTCCAGCCCTTCTTTAATCTCTGACAGGATATATTCTGCAGCCTGTTCTGTGTCCAACTGCCAAATAGTAGACTGTTCTGGGTAATATTCCCTCAGATGAAATCCGGTACAGGCAATAATCTGAACCCCTGAGCCTTTTGAGATCTGGAGCAGTTTTACCCCATCCCTTCCAGCGCCACCAGGCTGACAATCAAGCTGTGCATTGCCTCCCAATTGCCTATACGAAACCAATTCCTGGATGATCTTTTCCTGCTGATCCAATATGGGAGCGTTCTCTGCCTTTACATCCTGCCCGGATATCCAGAGATGATTATGGGCATCTGTGATGCCCAGTTTTTTATAAGGGACCCTGCCCTGAACAGTGGTTATTTGTTTTTGCATCTCAAGGAACCAGCGATACCCTCATATTCGTACCGTCTCCCGCTGCAGCGAAGGCCTCTTCCACCTCACTTAAGGGATACCGGCTGGTAACCAGGGGTGAGAGGTCCATTACACCCGCATTAACCAGGTCTGCCGCTTGCATACAGTCATGCGTCGAACAGGCAGTGGTTCCTGTGACGATCAATTCTTTATAATGCACAAGGTTGGAATCAAAACGGATAATGGGATCATCTTTTGGCAAACCGCCAAATAAATTGATCCTGCCACCCACTGCGGCAATCTGCAAAGCTGATTCCTGAGCAGGTTTTGATGGCGCCGCTACAATGACCACATTAGCACCCCTACCGTCTGAAGCCTGTTTTACAATTTTTTCAAGATCTTCATTAATTGGATCAATGACCTGATCGGCACCCAGCTCTAAGGCCCTTTGCCGGCGATGGTCATCGGGTTCACTCACTATCACTCTAGCAGCGCCTCGCGTTTTGGCCAGTAATACATGCAGCATGCCAATCGGCCCTGCCCCCATCACAACAACCACGTCCCCGCTTCTGACATTCACGGCGTTCTGACCTCTAAGCACACAAGCCAGTGGTTCGATCAAGGCCGCGACAGCCGGGTCCTCTTCCGGGGAGACAGGCATAACATTCCCTTGCCTGACGGCCTCCTCAGGAACCAGCATGTATTCTGCAAAAGCGCCATTGATGTTAATCCCTACGGCTTGAAAGTTAGGATCCAGGTTGTTATTTCCGGATATAGTTTCCCGGCTATCTCCTTCTCCCATATTGGGAGCGATAAATACCCTTTCACCAACTCGATATTTAGTGATTTCATCACCAACGGCTGTTATCTCACCCACAACTTCATGACCCGGAATGCGCACCGTACCCGCAGGATACATCCGGTGACCACCGTGCAAAATCCGCATATCAGTTCCACAAATATTTGCGTTTAATACTTTTATGATCAGATCTCCCGGCCCCATTTCCGGATAAGGGACATCCTCGAAACGGATATCATTTGCTCCGTGATAGACTGCGGCTTTCATGGTTTTACTCATCAAATCTCCTACATAACCTCGTTCAGCAATACTGGTCTTTCTTCGAGGAGTGATTTAGTTCCAGCCAGCACGCCAGCTACCGCCCAGCGCCCATCATCACCGCTGACTTTGGGAGTTGAGTCCTGCTGAATGGATATTATGAAATGTTCAATTTCCTGGATATATGCCATCTGGAATCGATCTGGCCAGCGTTTGAATATCGGAGTAACCAATCCTGTATCTCTGTCTACGCCTATGGTTAAAGCGTTATTCTTCAATTCTCCGATGATCATGATGCCTTTTTTACCGATGATCTCCATTCGGGCATCGTAACCATAATCACAAGGACAAACACCGGAGATGCTGCCAAGGCCTCCCGATTCAAATTTTAAGCTGGCGATCATATTGTCATAATAATGTTCAGTATCAACCCCGCGCTCTTCCCCTTTAAAATTCGCCACTTCTAGATATATCCTCTCAGGATTCGACCCCATCAGCCAGCGAGTGGCATCCAGATCGTGACTGTTAACTTCGGCAAGGTTTCCGTTAGAGGTCTTTAAATCCCTTGCCCAGGGGGGAGGAAGACCAGGGCCGTGAGTCAGGGATTTCACCAGCATAGGTTCCCCAATTTCGCCAGCCTGGATTCTGTCATAAGCCAGGCTGAAATCAGGATCAAAATGGCGCATAAACCCCAACTGCAAATGAGCCCCATTCTTCTTGCAAGCCTCAATGATCTGATCACATTCATCGAGATCCATTGCCATTGGTTTTTCAAGGAAGACATGTTTTCCGTTTTCTGCAGCCAGCACTGCTAATGTTTTATGTGTAAAAGTCGGTGTGGTGATCACTACAGCATCAAAGTCTGATTTATCCAGCGCTTCTTCAAGCGAGGTAAACCGCTGCTCAATACCAAACTCCTGGCCCGTCTCATCCAACATAGCTTGTTGCGTATCAACCAGACAGACTACTTCTCCGTCAGGAATATATCTTCGTAATGTGCCTGAATGAAGTTTTCCTACCCGTCCGGCACCGATCATACAGATTTTAATCCTGGTAGACATCAATTAAACTCCTTAATAACTTCGAAATGTTCTGACAAGCGTTTCCTGAAGCTCGATATATCTCTTTACATGCACCTGGTACTGATGATGATTTTTCAGATCGGGTTCTGTGGGTGTCCCAGCCGCTGCGGCATGATCATATGCCACCTGAGCCAGATCGTCATATATCCCTGCAGCTTTTCCAGCTACCATAGCAGATCCCCAGGTCCCAAACTCTGTTCTTGCCAAACGTAGATATGGCACACCAAGAACATCCGCTTTGATCTGATTCCAGAAAGAGCTCTGAGCTCCACCTCCGATCACCCTGGCTTCAGTTAAGTTCAATTCCGGAATTAATTCCTTTAATATATTCAGATAATAAGCATATTCATAGGCCACTGACTCCAGGATCGCACGGTAAAAATGTTCCTGCGCGTGAGAAAATGAAAACCCAATCCAGGCACCGCGCATTTCCGGTGTTGCCGGGCAGATTCGCCCTGATAAATGAGGTGAAAAATATAAATCAGCTGAACCCAAGGGGGCTTTATTTGCCAGGCTATCCAGCTCCAAATATAAATCAACCTGATCCTGGACTTCTCCCTTTATGGCATTAAAAAACTTATCCCTGAACCAGGTTAATGCCTGACCCCCTCCAGCAATGTACGCCAGAGGATGCCATAATCCCGGGATAACAGAACGCATGGTCAATAAAGCCCGGTTATTTATATCAGGCGCATACTGGTCCGTGCAGCCCGCCAGGACCGATGCAGTTCCCGCGGTATCAAAAACCATACCGGGTTTAACAATGCCAGCACCTAATGCACCGGCTGCTGTATCCCCACAGCCAGCCGCGATTATTGTCCCCTCCGCCAGCCCAAAATCTTTGGCTGAATTAACTGTAACTTCGCCCACCACATGCCAGGGATCAACGATCTTGGGAAGTTTTTCCAGGTCCACGCCAACAGCACTGCAGATCTCTTTGGACCAACTTCCTTCAAGTGCATTGCTGAGCCCGGAAAAATGGATATATGTATAATCGATAAAAGCCTGATCGGCCTTTAAACCGGCCATCCTGCCCGCGACATATCCCCCAGGCATAACAAATTTCGCTGTACGTTTATATTCTGCTGGACGTTCCTTTTTCCACCACAGGATTTTTGGACCGTGATCGCAGGTTGGAGGGCAGCCAGTAAGTTTAGTGATCAGCTCTCCATAGTTCTCTTCCAGGAACTTGATCTGAGGTTCACAGCGCATATCCAACCAGGAATCGAATTTGGAAACCGACTTATGATCCTCGTCAATCGCCCCAACCCCAGCCATCTGGCTGTCAAAAGAAATCGCAGCTACATCTTTGGGATCCACTCCGCTTTCCAGAAGACAGCTTTTTACCGTTTGGGCCGCAGAAGTATAAAAATCTTCGTTTTCCTGCTCAACAACAGCAGGTTCTGGATAATGGATCGGAACATTCACAGTGGAATCAGCTATTAATTTGCCATCAATAGAATACAAGGCAGCTTTTGTAGCGCTGGTACCAAGGTCAACGCCAATTAAGTACTTTTTTGCCATCTTGGAGAATCTCCCTGTATATCTATTGCCTTATAATCCTGTAATTACACGTTCCGGGGTAAAATTTTTTTGTGACAGGTATGGCAGGGAACTCCTGCCATACCTGTTTGTATAACTTACCTGATTACCCTGCAGCCATTCGTTTATTAGCGTCGTCCACCAGGTCACGAACAAAGGCCAGACTTTGTTCGATCATAGGACCCCCTGCCCCCTCACATTCGATGCTTACAACACCGTCATATTTCATATCAACAAAGATATCAAAACATTTTTTGATGTTGTCAACGTTCACGCCATCACCAATTGCTGTATTGCTGACAGCGATCCCGGTGAGCTCCCCACGCAGGGAAGCTGCCAGTGATTCCGAAACATCTTTAACATGGACGTGACTGACCTTATCTTTGAATTTTGTCAAGAAAGCCACCGGGTCCTGGCCAGCGATGAAAGTATTACCGGTATCGAAATTCATTCTAAGATAGGGAGAATCTACGAAGTTAAGCATTTTTTCCATAAATTCAGGTTTGGTTGTGTAATAACCATGCGGCTCAATATTGATGATGATCTCATATAGCTCTGCGATCTCAACGACTTCTGTATAGATCCTTTTCATCATTTCCAGGGCCTGATCATCTGTCAGGCCTTCCGGTTTGAACATATGGTCTGTAGTATCAATATGGGAACATCCCACCAGCTTTGCCCAGCGGATGGAATTCAGAATATATATAAGGCCAAGCGAAGCGCCTTCTGGCAGGGAAACAGGGAAAGCGGCGTCTAATTGAGAGAATTTGACACCGTATTTTTCCATTTTTTTCCGGAGAGCCATTGGGTCTTCAGTAAGAGAAACATGGGGCTGGTAGCCAAGACCATGTAACCAGCTAACACCATCGATTGTTCCGCATTCAATATAGTGGACATCGTTTTCCTGGGCCCACTGCAAACATTTTTCAAAACTCCAGTACGAGCTGTTAAACGCATCAGTATGAAATCCAATTTCAATCATTATTCGGTCTCCTTGAATGCGCTATCAGCTGCATTCCATTATCTTTCTTTTCTATGGGTAGGTTCGTTCGGCTGAACGAACCTACCCAGTTGATTAAGGGCTTTTAATGAAATGATCGATGAAAGTTGCCCGCAATCAATAAAACAATATTCCAAACTGCAGTTGAGCCCGCCCATAAAACGGACGGGCTCCAGGTATCCATGAACTAGTCGATCACATCCACGTATTTGGTTGTGTCAAGTTCCATCCAGGCATCCGGCCAGTTGGTCATGTCCTCGGCGCCGCTAAAAGCGTAGTACAGAGGCGGCATGTCGGGCAGGTAGAACTGATCCAGATTGTCCTGGGTGACATTCGGCTGCGGGACTACCCAGCGGGCATCCACAGGTTCACCCTGCAGGATCATGACGGCTGCCAGAACGGCAGTTCGCCACTGATAGGTCGGGAAGGTGGGAGCAATCGCGGTCAGATCGTTCTCTTTCCAGAACTTCAGGTAGTCCATCTGATCTTCGCCAACCATGATCGGGAAGGGCAATCCGGCATCTTCGAAGGCTTCCAGAACACCGACTGCGGTACCACCAGCATCCATCCAGACAGCATCGATATTACCAAAACGATCGATGTAGTCAGCAACAATGCCTTTGGTGTCAGGATTACTGTAGGCACCAAATTCCACACCGATCACGTTCAGCTGCGGATTGACAGCGAAAACTTCCAGGGCTGCGCCCCAACGCTGTTCAAGAACATCCACACCGGGGAGGATGCGGAGAGCCAAAACGTCGCCGCCATCGGGCAGGTTCTCGACGATGAATTGAGCACCATCGTAACCGAACTTGTAGCCACCAACGGTCTTCAGGAAGGTAACCGGGCAATCAGTCAGCACGCCGCGGTCAAATACAACCACCGGCAGCACTTCACAAGCCTGCTCCACAATGGGAGTCAAAGCATTGGTGGAGTTGGGGGAAACGATCAACACATCGCATTGACCACCTGCGAGCAGGTCTTCAATGTCAGCGATCTGTTTCTCATCGGAACCCTCAGCATCGACGTGGATGAAGTTCTTGACCAGACCTTCAGTCCGCAGCTGCTCAACCTGCTCACGCATGGTCACGTAGCCGGTCACACGCCAGGTGTTATTGACACCAGCGTTGGAGAAGCAGACATCATAGGGAGGATCCATCTTGTACTGAGTCGTGTCAACTTTGTTGTCCAAGCAGGGACTGCAGGTACAAAGGAGCTTCCGGGTTGAGAACATCAGCATCGGTCCAGGTGATTGATTCTTCGTATTCTGCATCGGACCAGAATTCCTGAACAACAGCTGCTGCTTCCATCTGTAAACCTGGGCTCTCAGCTACAACGACTTCTTCTTCAGCCACTTCTTCTTCGGCCACTTCTTCTTCCATAACTTCTTCGGCCACTTCTTCTTCCATAACTTCTTCGGCCGGGGCGGCTCCGCCACAGGCGGACAGCGCAAAGGCTGCCACCAGGATCAGGCTGAGCACAATAAACAGTTTATTCTTAAACATTTTTTTTCTTCTCCTTGATAGGATTTTCACGTTAGTGCTTTAACTTCCAATCGGTTTTATCTCGGGCGATATCACCTCCTTTATCAGTGCAGTTTTAGCATTGTTACCAGATTAATCACGTTTCCGAGTACGGAACCCCGCATATGCAACAGCTGCGATAATTATCAAACCCTGAACTGCATCGCGATATGGTTTTGGCAATCCCAGCAAATTCAACAAACTGACCATGGCTTCCAGAGTCAGTGCACCAAAAGCCACATCATACACTGATCCTTTTCCGCCCAGCAATAACACACCACCGATCACAGCCGCAGATACTGACTGACATCTCCATACCTTCTCCAGCGGTATAAGAAGAACCGCCATAACCGCCAAGCAGGATGCCTCCAATAATTGCGCAGACTGCAGAAATCATAAAGGCAATCATCCTGACTTGCTTCACCTTTACCCCTGATAGCTTGGCAGCTTGAGCGTTGTCACCTATGGCGAGGATTTGCTTTCCGAGATTGGTTTTATGGAATAAGATGATCAAGATTGCTGCAACCACAATCAAGACTATCCCCGACATCGGGAAACGACCGATTAACGGAACATTTTCAATATACCCTCTCCCAATAAAACGATAGGCTTCGGATAAATATCCCTTGGGTGCCCCGCCTGTCCAGTATAAACCACCACCTTTCACCAGCAGCAGCATACCAAGGGTTGCAATTAACGAGGGTACTTTCAGATAGGCAACCACAAATCCATTGACCAGGCCAATCACGATTCCAAACCCGATCATGATCGCAATTGCTATATAGGTAAACTCTTCATTGTTGTAGATAATTAATGAGCTACCAATGATGGTCAAAGTGACCAATGACCCTTGTGACAGATCGAAACCACCTGATGCCAGGACAAATAATTGACCCATTGCCAGGATGATCAAAGGTGCCGCCCGCCTGATGAAGGCCATGATCCCATTCACTGTAGCGAAGTTTGGATTCAATCGGCTTACACCAAAAGCAACCACAATAAAGATTGGGTAAACTGGTGGGATTTTCCTGATCCACTCCCAGATTTTTTTAAAAATTTTAGTACCATTTTCGGCTGCAGGATTGTTTACAGATGTAGTCATAATTTTCTCTCTTTATGCCGCCTCGCGTTTTGAGCGAACGGAGTAACTGGCTACTGCAAGAATAATAATTGCACCTCTTATTACCATCTTCAAGTACGTATCCACACCTAACTGATTGAAGACAGTATCGATCACGCCAAAGATCAATACACCTGCGATGGTGCCAAATACACCTCCCCTTCCTCCTGAGAGGGCCGTTCCACCAATTACGGTAGTTGCAACTGATTCCAAATCATAAACGCCATCCGGACCCACCCAGGGTGCTCCTGCGCCAAGCCTGCTGACAATAAACAGACCGGCAAGTACGGCAGTAAGGCTGGAAATGATGTGGGCGATAATGAGCACACGCGATGTCCTCAAACCTGACAGCCTGCCGACAAGTAAGTCCCCGCCTACGCCGTAAAGATGCGAGCCGAATTTTGTCCAGGATAATATAAACCAACCAATCAACACGACCACTGCCAGCAAGATGATCGAAAATGGGACTGGACCTATACTGTCATAACCGAGGGTTTGAAAACCTTTTGGGACAGACCCCATTGAGCCTGAAGAAAAAGTTCCATTTAGAATTCCCTTAATGATCAAACCGGTACCCAGCGTGGCAATAAAAGCATTCACATTCAATTTGGTGATGATCAAGCCATTGATCAATCCCACCACGACACCCATCAGCAAGCACCATTCCGATAGCCATCGGTACACGGGCGGGATCCCCTTGCATCATCAAGGAAGTCATCACTGATGTCAGACTGATCGTATATGCCACTGACAGATCGATAGAAGCGCCGATCATTACAAACGTCTGTCCCACAGCTACGATTCCCAAAGCGACTGAGCGGACCAAAATATTTCGCAGGATGGTTGGATTAGAAAGAATATTTCCATTCGCAAATACCTGGTCAAGGAGTAATCCGCCAGCCAGAACGATCACCAGGAAATAATATACCTGGGGAATCTTTTTCCATAAATTGCTTCGTACCCGCTTATCGTTACTTTCCGCAATTACCTCTACGCTCATTTTGTGCCTCCATCGTTTGCAGCAGGTTTGGTTTTTCCATTTCCGCTCTGCTGACCCGTTGCTACCAGCATAATGTCCGCCTCACTAGATTCGGGAGGGAGTTCACCACCAATCGTGCCTTCATGCATCACCAGAATGCGGTCGCTCATACCAATGATCTCTGGCAGCTCTGAAGAAACCATTAGTACTGCCACTCCTGACTTAGTGAGACCACGGATAATATCGTGAATTCTGGCTTTGGCTTCAACATCAATACCACGAGTTGGTTCATCAAAAAGGAATACCTCGGCGCCTGATGCCAGCCATTTGGAAAGCACTACTTTTTGCTGGTTTCCACCGCTGAGGTCCTGGGCTTGTTTGCCATAAGAATCCACCCGGACATCCACTTGCTGTCCCAGCTCAGGGACCATGCTGCGTGATGTCCTTACACCGTCTGGGTGAACAAAACTCAACAAGTTCTGAAGAGATCTGATTGCTAAAAGCATATTATCCCGGATCGGCTGCATCAAGGCTAAGCCTTCAGATTTTCGGTCCTCGGTTACAAACCCCATTCTGCGCTTGATCGCTTGGTTGGGGGTGTTAATCTCGACTGCTTTCCCGAATAATTCAATTTTTCCTGTTTTAAATGGGACAACACCAAATAATGCTTGGGCCAATTCGGTGCGGCCTGATCCCTGCAGGCCGGCAATACCAAGCACTTCTCCTTTTCTTAATTCCAAATTGACTTCCTTCAAAATGTCGTTCGATCCATTTTCAACTTTCAGAACGACATCTCCGAACTCTTCCTCTAATCCCAGAGGTGGGAAGTAGTGATCGAGAGTCCTGCCAACCATCATATAGACAATGTCTTCTGTATTTACCTGATCAATTGGTTTTGTATTAATGAGAGCGCCATCTTTTAATACAGTGATTTTTTCAGCTATACTAAAAACTTCAAAGAGTCGGTGAGAGATAAAGATGATAGCCAGCCCTTTGGCCTTTAGCTTGGAAATCAAATCGAAAAGCAAGTTCACTTCTGTATTTGTTAAGGAAGCTGTGGGTTCATCCATGATCAGCACTTTAGCATTCAGAGAGATGGCTTTGGCAATTTCTACCAGCTGCTGCTCCGCCACCGAGAGTGAACTCACCATGGACGTAGGAGAAATCATATTCTCGACGCCAAGTTCTTTTAAAACGTCTTCTGTTTGTTGGTTTAGCTGGCGGAGGTTAATCACACCATATTTGGATGGTTCCCTGCCCAAATAAATATTTTGGGCCACTGTTCTCTCAGGCAGCAGGTTAAATTCCTGATAGATAATACTGATGCCCATTTCTTGAGCTTTAACTGGATGGTTGAAAGAGACTTTTTCTCCTTGGAAAAAAATTTCGCCTTTATCAGGTGTATACGCTCCAGCCATGATCTTCATCAATGTTGACTTCCCTGCTCCATTTTCACCCACAACCGCATGCACTTCTCCCGGGAAAAATTTCACACTGACATCATCCAGGGCCTGCACACCCGGGAAAGCCTTTTTAATATTGACTACTTCCATCATGGGAACTTTATTGTTTTTCTTATCCTCTGCCATAATCAAAAATCTCCATTTACCCTGATTTCTAGTTTATTCCAGGAAAGGATTTTATGAATTTTAATCCATCCCGAGCAATCGAATCCTGATCAGGAGCGATCTCGCGCCAGATACAAACAGCCCTGGCAATCGATTTCACTTCCGGGGTAAATGATTCGATCACAACGTTGCCATCATAGCCCACTTCAACTAGGGCTTCGAATACTTCTTTCCATTTCACCTGACCTGTTCCCGGCACACCTCTGTCATTTTCACAAGCGTGGAAGTGGAAGATCCGGTCTCCCGCCTTACGGATTGCTGCAGCCGAATCTTTTTCTTCCAAATGCATATGGAATGTGTCCAGGTGGAATCCCAGGTTTGGAGCACCTACATCATTAATCAGTTTTAAACCCTGCTCCACAATATTAACCAGGTCAGTTTCAAATCGGTTCAGAGGTTCAAAAGCCAGTTTCACACCTCGCTTATCTGCATAAGCCGCCATTTCCCTCAATCCCTCAACCGCGAACTGCCATTCCTGCTCTCTATCAGCCGGATCTTCCAAGCGGTCTTTACCAACTGCTGAGTACATTGGACCATTAACAACATCTGAGCCCAATTTTTGAGCTGCATCGATCATCCAGATCAAATAATCCTTGGCCGCCTGCCTTTCAACTGGATCCAGGCTGCTGATGTTGCGTCCAGGCCCATAAGCTCCACAGGTCACAACCCCAAGATCATGTTCTTCCAGAGCTGTTTTCAATAAATCCGTATCAACCAGTGCAGGATCTTCCACAGCCACCTCAATCAGATCAAATCCCATGTCTTTCAACTTGGGTATCAGATCCAGATCTCTGTCTGTAGAAAAGGGTGATCGAAAGATAAAAGTATTTGCTCCAAATCTCATAGTACCACTCCACGAACCACTTTACCCGACTTATAAAATATTTATTCTGGGCAGCAGTCACATCCCTCTTCAGAAAGGCTGGTTTAATTAAAACCACCCATTCTGATCTACTGCCCAGAATAAGTTCCCGATAAATTAATAAACGCTGGCTGCTATTCGTTTTAGGTTAGCAACACTTTTTGCAATTGCGTCAAATTCCTGACCAGCATAGTCCGGGTGCAGGGAATCGGTTTCTACAGCCAGGAAACCCTCATAACCAGCATCATAGAGATATTGAGCGATCTTCTGGTTATTAACCAATCCATCACCTACTGGTGTTGAGGAGAAGAAATACCACTCCCTGGCATCCACGCCGGCCACGGGTTTAAGATCCTTTATATGGGTAGCAAACACTCTGCTGGCCAATTTTTTTGTTCCTTCGACGGGATCATCCAGCAATCGCAGGAAGTTACCAGTATCCAGGTTCAAACCCAGATAAGGAGAATCGACCCTCTCCAATAGCTCTACACATTCATCAGCCGTGTAATCGATATGGTTTTCAACTGCCAGCTTGACGCCATTATCTTCAGCGACCTTGACTGCCTCCTTGAACCAATCCACCAGAATATCGATCTGGGGACCGTGGGGTTCGAAGCGGAACATCAAGCTGCTGGCAACCACTCTCATCACGTCAGCGCCAATCAATTTAGCATTGGGTATCTGAGCAACCATGCTGTCAAATTCGTCGCGGTTCTTCCCGGCTTCCAATCCATCCGGATGTCCCCAGGCATAAACCCGGTCAAATCCGTAATCATCCAGCTGACTATTTAATTCTTTAAACCAGCCTTTGTCAAAGGAAGGAAAAAAGCAGGACTCCAGGGATACACCATCCACATCAAGGTATTTGGCATAAGCCAAGAAAGTCCTCCATGGTCATGGTTTTATCAGGGGCTGTCTGATGAGGATAGACTTCGCCAAAATAACGGTGGAAACAATAGCTATCGATACCTACTTTCATTTTGCTCATTAGCTTCTCTCCTCAATTATTTAATTTATGTAATTTGTTCCCTTTGAAGATCTCTAGTTCTAATCAAATCCGGACCCATTTACATCAAGGATCTTTTTTGCCAGATCGCCAGGTTCAGTGACCCTTACTAATTCCGTCTCGAACCGGGAACGATCTCCCCGGTGCAAAGCGTGAAAATATTCCATTGGTGTGCCGTCTTCCAAATAACTAACACTATTTAATAAAAGCAATGGAGAACCAATATCCACCTGAAGTAATTCTGCTTCCATTTGATTAGCAATCACAGCTTCCAAAAATCGCCTTCCACTTGAGATGAACAAACCATGCTCATTCTCCAAATAAGCATAGAGAGATTGGTTTGTCAGATCTACTTCTAATAAATCCGGGCAGATATCATATGGTAAATAAGTTGTAACCAAAACAATTGGCTCGTGATTTACATATCGAAGCCTATCAATATGAGTAACAGGAGCGCCAGTTTCCAATTTCAAATACGCAGCCACTTTCGGATTTGCCCTGACCTTATCCTGTTTCAGGACATCGGAGCGCGGTTGATGGCCCTTCGCCACCATATCCTGATAAAATCCAGTCAGTTCCTGGAAAAGTCCTTCGTGGATCTTGGGTTTAGCAACAAATGTTCCCCGTCCTTTTTCACGGAAATATCAAACCTTTATATTCCAATTCCTGCAGCGCCTGACGGATCACAGTCCGGCTGACATCAAAAGTACTGCACAAATCAGCCTCACCGGGCAGTTGATGACCGGGCGAAAGATTATTATTTTCGATATATCCAGTTAACGATTCAATCACCTGAATATAAAAAGGGATAAAAGAATTACGATCTATTGATAGATTGGGCAATTGGGATGACATATAATGTTGTTATCCTGTAATTACAACTAAGACAATCATATTGTCATCGTTTTTAATTGTCAAGATGTTAAGCTGCAGAATGTGACTTTTGTCAGTAAGAGAAAGCCTGGCAATTTACTCACTTCTGGGGATCTCCATTAATAGCTACAATCCACTCGCTTGCCGGTCTCAGAGGATTCGACCATCGCGTCAGCCACCACGCAGGCATTATAACCATCCTCAAAGGTAGCCCCTTCAGTGCCAACCTCTTTATCATTCACGATGCAATCCAGTAAATGGTAGATCTCATGAACGAAGGTATGTTCCCAACCGATCATATGGCCAGGCGGCCACCAATTGCTGATCCAGGGGTCAGAACCTTCTGTCACCAGCACATTCTGGAATCCCCTGCTCTCAGCTGGCTCTCCTTCAGCCCATTGGATTTCAAGCTCATTTAAACGTTCCAGGTTCCAGGTGATCGAGCCTTTTTCTCCATTTACTTCAAACACGTGATAATTCTTTCTGCCACTTGCCAACCTTGTCCCTTCTACTGTGCCCAAGGCGCCATTTTCGAATTCGATCACCGATGCAAAAGCGTCATCGACATCCACATCACGAGACCCGCTCCCATTCATCAGTTTTCTCTCAGGAATGAAATTCTTTAATGTGGACTGAACACTTTTGATCCTGGATCCCAGCAAGAAGTGTCCGATGTCGATGATGTGTGAAAAATCTCCCAGAGCCCCTGTACCGGATATCTCTTTATTATACCTCCATAAATACGGCGTATTAAAATGGGGCAAAATCCAATCCTGCAAATACATGGCCCGGAAATGATAGATCTTTCCCAGGGCCCCGCTTTGTGATCAAATCACGAGCCTTTCTCACAGCAGGCACAAACCTGTAGTTAAAGGCAACCATATGTTTGACTTTATTCTTTATGACTGCGTCTAACATGCGTTTGGATTCTTCAGTGGTGCGGGCCAAAGGCTTTTCACACAGGACATGTTTGCCCTGTTCAGCAGCCATAACGCAGGGTTCTTCGTGCACATTATTTGGTCCGACGTTATCAAATAACTGGATCCGATCATCCATCAGCATTTCTTCCCAATTGGTGTAATAACCTTGATATCCAAAGCGGGAAGCCATTTCGGAGACTGCTTCTTCATTCCTGCCACAAACTGCTACCAGTTCCGGGATTGCTGGCTGGGGATACATCATATAATCCAGTTTCCTGAATGCGTTGCTGTGAGCTTTTCCCATAAAGGCATAACCCAGCAGCCCCACGCCGATTTTTGTTATTCCGCTGCGATCTACTTGTTCAAATCCCATCAATACCTCCTGTTCTTCCATCCAAGAACGTAAAGCGTTCCAAAACTTCTTCCAGGTTATCAAATACCGAATCTGGTCCTGATCCGAGAAGCATTTCCCGGCTATCTGTACCCGAAGTCAAAGCAAAAGAAGTTGCACCAACGGAGCGGGCGCTTAGTACGTCCCTGGTTGTGTCGCCGATAACGATCGTGTAATAACCGGGAAATTGGAATCCGCTGACTTCTTCAACCCTGCTCTTTCCAAGTGGAACCAGCTCCGATCGGTCAGCGGATTCATGTCCATAAGCGCCCCCTAAAAAGGCAGCAGGATCCAAGCCTGCAGCTTGCAGTTTTAAATTGGCTATAACCTCATGATTGCCTGTAACCAGTCCCAGGGCGTAGTCTTCATTTCCTCTCAGGTAATCGATCAGCCTGCTTGCGCCAGGAAGTTGATCGATCTGAAAATCACCCTCAGCTAGATTTTTCTTAAAATTATCAAGAAAGACCTGGTAGAGTTGATCCCTTTTTGCAAGGTATTCACTTTCTGCAAAACCTGCATCTGCCAGGGTATCTGAAAAGATCGCCTCCTGGGTTCTTCCGCCCGGATAGAACTCGTCCAAATTTCCCGAAGTGCCAAACACAGATTCCAGGGCATGCCTTGTGGATCTCCGTCCAATTCCGCCTGCCGTCAGCAAGGTTCCGTCGAGGTCAAATAAAATCAGTCTCATAATCGATCAGGCCCAGAACATCTCGCCTGCGTCATCAAAGATCAAGGCTTCTTTTAAAATACCTACCGCTTTCCCAAGACCTTCATCAGGTGACATCATGGCATCCTCGTGCTCTATGGAAATCACATAATCATACCCAACCATCCTTAATGCGCTCATGATATCCTTCCAATCTTTCAGATCATGGCCGTATCCTATCGACCGGAATGTCCAGGATCGTTTCGGGATATCACCATAATGTTTATAGTCATTACAACCATTTACCTGGGTGTTAAATTTATCCACATAAACATCCTTTCCATGAACATGGAAGATCGCATCACCCAGTTCTCGAATAGCGGCAACTGGATCCACACCATTCCACCACAGGTGTGAAGGATCGAAATTGCAGCCCAATCGGGGACCGACTGCTTCCCGCAGGCGCAGTAAGCTATAAACGTTGTAAACAAGAATACCCGGGTGCATTTCAAAACCCAGGGTGAGATTATTTTCTTCCAGAAGGGGATGGATCGTTTTCCAATAGGGAATTGCGACTTCATTCCATTGATAATCCAGGATTTCCAGGAAGTGGGGAGGCCAGGCGCAAGTGACCCAGTTAGGCATTGTATCCTTAGCAGCCCCACCGGGAAGGCCGGAAAAACCATTGATTGTTGGCACACCCAACAACGCTGCCAGCTTAATGGCTTTTTTGATCACCAGATCCGCCTCAGAAGCGATCTTTTTATCTGGATGGATGGGATTATTATGGATGCTCAATGCGCTAAGTGTCAAACCTCGATCAGTAATCTTGCCCAACCATTCATCCCGTTTGGTTTGGCTGTCAATCAGTTCATCAACCGGGCAATGAGGCTGGCCCGGATACCCTCCAGCTCCAATCTCTACTGCGGTGATCCCAAAGCTGACCGCCTTGTCCAATGCTTCTTCAAAAGGCAGGTTTCCCCACAATGCTGTAAATACTCCTATTTGCATTATTAGCTCCTTTACTTAATCAACCCATGTCCAATTTATCCAAACATCGAATCCTGCTCCCGCCGCAACCTGACTACAGTGCTTTTTTCATCCAATGTAACATCTGACCAGGTAATAATCTCACCTGCTTTCAGGGGCCGGATGACCTTTGCACCCGGACTCAAGCCGACAGGAAGAGCATTTAATCTGCGGGCTTCATCTGCCATTTCCATGACGCCATAATTTGTATAACCCCCAAAACGCTCCAGGATTTCCCCTGCGCTCAGATCTTTCTTGGCGACGGTCATTACATCAGCAACAGGTGTATCCAAGTGGTTCCAGCCAGATATTTTTTTCCAGGTATGCCCTGGCGATCGAGATCGAAGCTTCCAGGAACCAGAGGTGATAATGCCGAAAGAATGTTATGTATTTTCCCGATCCGACCTTAAGATAGTTCAGGTCATCCTGAATTCGCTGGTCATTTACCCGGACAGTGATGAATACCCCTCCTGACATTGATGGGCCCTGAACAAAATCAATATTTCCCGGAAATTGGCTGATTCCGCCATCTTCCTCCAGGGCAAAGATATCTGAAACATTTTCAAAGCTTGCTTCGGGTCCTATCATCCCTCTCTGCATCGGTCTGCAGCCGGTAGCATTTGCGGCGCAGGTCATCTCAAACATCGTTTTGGTGCCATCCACATAAGAAGCTACTTGAACAGGATCCTTATCAGCTTTCCTGGCTGATTCGGCAACCAGATCTGGCGTAGCAGCTGTATTTAATGGATTATTTTTCCCTTTCCCAATTGTGATCACCTCATATCCCAGGCTTTTTACATAATCGTAAAGTTCCATCAAACAGCCAGGCTCATCACCCGAAGATACTGAATACAGTACGCCAGCTTCAGCTGCTTTCTTTTTCAGGATATGACCCACAGTGACATCGGCTTCAATGTTTACCAGGACAATATCCTTGCCGTGTTCGATACAGGCCTCGGCGACATCTGCGCCTATAGCCGGCGACCAGGTAGAATCAGTGACTATGTCAAGGGAATCGATCTCAGCTAACAGGCGGTGATCGGTCATCACAACTCGTTTTCCGCTCCTGATCAGGTCCTCAATCTCATTTTTATTATCAGAGATTTCCACGAGGTCACGCGGTATTCCTGCAGCAAGATAGGCATCCACACCTTCCTGGATATCCTGATTGGCAACTGCTGATATCTCCATCCCGGGAACATGCCTGAAGGCCGCCACCAAGCCGCTGCCCATCCATTCAATGGCGCTTGCTCCCACGCGGATGGGGTCTTTCTCCGACTGCCTGCGTGTCAGTTCCCTATATAACATTTCAGGCTCCCTTTTTGGCTTTTACTACTTCCTCACCCGCAGCCGCAATATCATCAGCTGTCAAATGATATTTCTTCAAAAGATCCCAGGGGTCCCCGGATTCTACATAGGTGTCTTCCAACCCCACAAAACGCATCGGCACAGGATGTTCCTGGGATACGATCCTGGCTACATTACTTCCCATACCTCCC
Source organism: uncultured Chloroflexia bacterium (assembly GCA_963695575.1). Lineage (GTDB taxonomy): Bacteria > Chloroflexota > Anaerolineae > Anaerolineales > UBA11858 > B10-G9. The sequence goes on along the minus strand of CAVOGS010000014.1, from coordinate 359,634 downwards.
TGGAGCAGATGTTCTTCCGCACATACAATCGCACCTGTTTCCTTCGCTGCTGCAGCTATTGACTCGATATCCAGCGGCCGGATGGTATGCAGATCCAGAACCCTGGCCTCTATTCCCTTTTTTGCCAACAGCGCCGCTGCGTCCAGACCGGCAGATACCATCATGCCGCAGCCAATGATCGTCAAGTCAGCGCCATCACGGACTATGTTCGCCTTTCCTACTTCAAAGGGCGTATTTTCCATTGGGTAAATATAAGGCATCGGCACCCGGCTTGAACGGATAAATACTGGACCTTTGATATCAGGAGCAGCTTTTACCGCCGCATGCATCATCGCTGGATCTGAGGGAACAATAATCGTAAAAGTGGGTAAACCTCCCATCAAGGCCAGATCTTCTATCCCCATTTGGGTTGGTCCATCTTTTCCAAGAGTGATACCTCCATGGCTGCCGATCACTGTGGCATTGATCTCAGACATGGCGACAGCCAGTCTGATCTGATCATAGGCATTGCATAATAAAAAGGAGGAAAAACTGACAATGAACGGATAAAACCCGGCACCTGCCAACCCCGCTCCAATACCAACCAGGTTGCTTTCCGCAATTCCGATATTAAAAAATCGTTCTGGAAATTCCTGGCGCACATACTCCGCCTTGGTCGAATTTCCCAGGTCGCCGTCCAGGACGACAACTTTAGGATTTGCTCTTGCCAATTCCAAAAGCGCATCTCCGAATATATTTCGGAGGGGCTTATCGCATAATTCCAGTCCTGCAATTTTACCGAGCTGCATTGATTTCCTCCCGAGCTAATTCTGCCTGATCCGCATTTAAGGCTCTGCCGTGGAATGTAAAATCGGCTTCCACAAATGAGACGCCTTTTCCTTTGATTGTATGGGCAATGATTATTTGAGGTTTGCCGGTTGCTTCCAGTTGTTTTACCAATTGGAACTTAGCCAAAATCTCTTCAAGATCATGACCATTCACTTCGTGGACTGTCCAACCAAATGATCGCCATTTTTCAACCAGCGGTTCCAGGCCAATTTCTCTGCTGATAGGACCGGTCTCCTGGAATTTGTTGTAATCCAGAATTGCCACCAGGTTGCCTGTTTTGAAATGGGCGGCAGCCATGGCTGCTTCCCAGATCTGACCAGCTTCACATTCTCCATCTCCAAGCAGGACATAGACCTGGTATTTTTTTTCAGCCAATCTTCCGCCAAGCACATGACCGATACCAAGGGATAAACCTTGCCCCAGGGATCCAGTTGTCGCTTCTACGCCCGGCATCATGCCCTGGATAGGGTGCCCCTGTACGGGACTGCCAACTTCGCGCAGTCGCTTCAATTCATCTTTGCTAAAATAGCCGGCGTGGGCTAATGCCCCGTATAATAAGGGAGCTGCGTGCCCTTTACTCATGATGAACCTATCTCTTTCCTCCCACCATGGTTCTTCTGGTCTGTATTTCAGTACACCACCAAAATAAAGGGCTGTGACTAGTTCAACTGATGACCATGAGCTGGATGGATGACCAGAACCAGCCCTTGTGGTCATTTCTAGAATTTCCAGGCGCAGTTCGCGGGCTTTTTCTTTCAACTCTTCATAAGACAATTTATACATATTATTTCCTCATTTTCCTTCTAAGAATTTTTCGACTTCCTTTTTTGTAGGCATAGCAGGTATGGCTCCCCTCTTAAGGGAGGTCAGTGCGCCAACAGCGTTTGCATATTGCAGGGCTGGAGTCATTCTTGCCAACGATAAAATCTCTCGCCAATCGTTTTGTTCAACCAGCTTTGATAACAAACCAGCAACAAAGGCATCTCCACAACCAACAGCGTCAATCGTGTCCACTTTAAACGGCGGGACATAAACGCCGCCTTCCTTGATCTGAAAATAACTCCCGCCCGCACCCAGGGTGATCACCACGATCTCCGGCCCTGATTTCATCAATTCCAGGGCTGCATTTTCTACTTGAACAAGATCAAACTGGTTGATTTTTTCCAGGCCGGTTAAAAGGACGGCTTCCACTTCATTCAACTTAACCAGATCTACTTCCTTAATCATTAACCTGGCTTGAACCAATGCTTCTTCCGGGTTCTTCCATAAAGAAGGCCGATAATTTACATCATAAGAAACCAGTGCCCCAGCCTCTCTGGCAATCCGGGCAGCGCTAAATGTCGCTGATCGGACTGGTTCATCTGTCAAGCTGACAGAGCAAAAATGCAGCATCCGGGTAGACCGCAGCATCTTTAGGTCCAAATCATCTTCAGTGAGAAGCTGGTCTGCGCCGGGATTGCGGTAAAACACAAATTCTGCAGAGTTCTCATCCGGCATGGCAATAATAGCCATTGTGGTTCTCGCTTCTGGATCGAATCTTATCGCCCTAGTGTTGACATTTTCATCATCAAGGACTTGTTTTAAATAAGTCCCAAAATGGTCCTGTCCAAGTTTTCCAATAAAGGCGCTTTTTAATCCCAGCCGGCTGGCAGCAACTGCCACATTGGCTGGCGCACCACCAGGCTTAGGAATAAAAGACTCTACTTCGCTGATCCGGAAACCAATCTTGCCCGGGAACATGTCAATTAACAGTTCACCCAGAGTTACTACGTCAAATTCCTTCATAACTCTCCTCAATCCTGCAAAATAGAATGGAAAGTATATCGATCTCCCCTTAAATTGATCCTTAAATATTCAATGGGAATTCCATCTTCAGTGTAGGAGATCCTATCGATATGCAGCAGCGGTGCAGCTTCATCTATCTTGAGCAGATCTGCCAGATATTTTGTTGCGGGTAAAGCTCGAATCTTCTGTTTGGCATTGGTAATGTGAAGGTTATATTCATCAGCCAACATCTTTCTGAGTGATCGATTGGCGTAATCCTGATCAAGAACTCCCGGGCAATAGCTGTGGACCAGCAGTGAATGCTCTACGCTGAGCGGTTCCCCATCTGCTAATCTCAAACGAACCAGACTGGCAAGTTCCTGGTTCTTTTCAATTTCCAGAAATTCAACAACATCCTCTGCAGCCTCGATGACCTCACTTGATAGCACCTGGGTGCCTGGTTTCAGTCCCCGCTGGTGCATGTCATCCCAGAAACTCACTATCCGGTTGATGTTCTGCTCAAATACTGGTCGGGAGACAAAAGTTCCCTGACCTCGCCGCCTATAAACCCAACCTTCATTCACAAGCAAATCAAAAGCCTGGCGGACTGTGGCCCTGCTCAGCCCATAACTATTGACCAGTTCAAGTTCTGTTGGCAGCATATCTTCAGGCTGCCAAATACCATCCTGGATCTGGTCATGGAGAATTTCATAAAGTTGATAATAAAGAGGTACTTTGCTGGACCTGCTCAGATTTTTCATATCCGGACCTTGTCAGTGTTCAGGATCAATTAACCTTAATATGTCCTAATGTTCGGACATTATAGTGACTAATCGAAAAATAATCAACCCTACCCAAAAGAAATTCCGTTTTTTACGGATTCGATTTTTATATTCAGTGAAGTTTGTTCTTAACTTTTTGCCTTAAATAGCATTAAGCCAGTGTGGAAACTGGCTTATTATTAAATATTGATTTCTTGTTGAAATTTATGCTATAGGTTTTCCGCAAGCCACCCTGAAGCCGCCTGCGTTATAACGGTGATCCGGATAATATCGACTGCGCATATCGGTATGGGCATAGGAGCCCCAATGGTACCAGGACCCTCCTCTTAACACACGGCGATCCATCCTGGACAAAGCCAGGTCTTCAGGATTCTCATAACAATTTAAACACCATTCCCAAACATTGCCGCTCATATCCAGCGCGCCAATTGGCGAGACACCAGCGGGGTACATTCCAACCGCCATGGATTTATTCAACTGATTATGTTTTGTATGGGCCAGGCTGTCATTCCATTCCAGACCCCAGGGGAATTTCCTGTTGGGTAGTCCGCCTGTAGCAGCCATTTGCCATTCCCACTCGGTTGGCAGCCGGATCTCCCAACCCTTATTTTCTATGATAATCAAGGACCGGCAGATCTCGACGGTCATCCTTCGTTAGTAATTGGTGATTCAGCCAGCGACAAAATGCAACCGCATCAAACCAACTCACATTATCCCGGGGGTAATTCTCACTTCTGAATCTTTGCTCTCCCGCTCCAGCCAATTGTTCTGATTTAACCCCCAGGCTTTCCCACCACTCCGGATTCTTGAAACCATCTGGATCGTCGAGAAAAACCTCGAACTGCAAGGATGTGATTGGGTATTTTGATATCAAAAACTCATTTACATCAAATTTACCTGCCCTTTCAATTTCCAGGCTCCCTCCAGGAACAGGTAAAAACTTAATATCAGGGAGATTGTCAGTCAATATACCTATTCCTTCCCGGCCATCCCCAAGCTTGTTGATCTGATCGCCGATCCAATTACGGTGATCGTGCGGCAGATCAATCCGCTCCAACTCTGCCAACAACACTTCAAGGCTACCTTCCTGAAACTGTTCTTTAAACTCATTAAGGGGCAGGACATCAGCGCATTCCACATGATTTGCCAATTCAACAGCCAATTTTTCCCTTTCTTTTTCTTCTTCCAGGATATCCAGCAGCATAAATGCAGCTGGAGCGATCAATGCTGAACAGGGATTCTTTTCATCCGAACCAAACTCCGCATCACGTAATTCCTGACAGGTTGTTGTTCCAAATTCCTGAACGAATCGATCTCTGTGTTCGGAGATCAATCGTTTGCACTTCACCATCATCGCTTCATCATTAGTGGTTCTACCATATAACAAACCAATAATAATGGCTGCGCCGCTTACGCCGCCACAAAGTTCTTCATGGCTCCCGCCCACTCCCCCGCTGAAACCCGTGGAGATCATCTTGATGGAATCATCCACATCTCCCCAGAGGTATTCCCCAACAGCAGCGACAAAGGATTCAGCACATCCATAACTGACATCCATCATCTCGTTTACCTTATTCCAGACATTTTGATACTCTGCTGTCAGGTCCATTAATTCAGACATATAAAGTCCTTCATGATTCATATCTAATTATTTTTTGATGATTATCAATGGGGAATTATACAATAAGAAAAAACATCTTCTTTGAAATTCAATCAAACATGAAGAAAATCACCTTTCACTGTCACATGCCCATTAAAGCCTGATGACTGTTTCTCAGAGCCTTCCTTAAATAATTCATTTTTAGATGTGGACTTTCAGGAAAAATCAGATCGGGATTTGAGTAATCAGAGAACCCTTAGATAATCTCTCTATTCATTTACGCTTATCTTGCTCAATCATCCCTGATGACCACAAAGATGTTGATAAGCTGAAGTGAGATATATTTTCTACCCGTTCAACTGCTTAATCACCGCTGGCTATACGATAGGCAAGCAGAGCCCGCTCCCGCGAAATTTTATGATCAACGATCGGGGATGGATATCCTGGCACTTTAATTCTTTTCTCCCAGGGGGCGTGAATATCATCATTATCCAGATGGTCTAATTCAGGAACCCATTTCCGAATATATTTAGTGGTTGGATCGAATTTTCTGCTTTGGCGGACAGGGTTAAAGATCCTGAAAAAGGGTGCGGCATCTGTACCTGTTCCAGCCACCCATTGCCAGCTTCCATTATTGACTGCCAGATCCCCATCAAGCAGGGTTTCTTGAAACCATTTTTCACCCCAGCGCCAATCAACAAGCAGATCCTTGACAAGAAAAGATGCTGTGATCATTCTTGCTCTATTATGCATCCAGCCGGTCTGTTTTAACTGCCGCATACCGGCATCCACTACAGGATACCCGGTCAGGCCATCCTTCCAGGCCTGGAAATCCGCCTCCTTATTCCTCCAGGGAAGTTGATCATATAAAGAACGGAAATTCTGAGTTCTTGATTCGGGAAAATGGAACATGATATGAATATAAAATTCACGCCATAATAATTCACTTAACCAGGTTTGAACCCCTTCGTAGTTTTTCCTGCTGTTCACATCATGCAGCATCTTCATGCCGTAGTGCAGTGCTGTCCTCAATCCCAAAACGCCGAATCGGATATATGGCGATAAATTTGAGGAGCCATCCAAGTCCATCCGATCCCGATTAAGATGGTAAAAATCTATTTTGGTGCGAATGAATTTTTCCAAGCGCTGGCGGGCCGCTTCTTCACTGGCCGGAAAAAGAGGTTCATCTTTTCCACTTGGGATCAGATCCGAAAGAATACCTTCGATGGTCGGGATCTGATCAGGGACAGGCAGCAAGTCGATGGTGGGATTGATACCCAGCCAATTTCTCTTGAATGGCGTGAAAACCCGATAAGGTTTGTCATTTGCTTTACGGGCCTCCAGAGGATGAAGACCGAGCTGGCCCTGGATCAATTTCAGCGGCAGGCAGCTTCCAATTAAAACACTTCGCACACGAGCATAGGGCGTAAAATCCTCTTCTGCATAGATAGAAGATGCCCCGGTCTCCTCCAGTAAGTTTTTGAGCACCTCAACCGGTTTCCCTGTCCTGATAACCAATTTACTGCCCCTTGCTTGTAATTCCTGGGCAAGGGATTGGAGGTTCTGGTACAGGAAATTCAGCCTGCGGTCAGGTGCGTTTTTTATCAGCAGCGGATCGAGTATATACACAGGCAGAACTGGCGGATTCTCCAGCGCTTTTTGGAAGGTCAAATTATCACCAAGGCGCAGATCGCGCCGGATCCACCAGATAGAGCTCATACTTCTACTGACTCCTGATTGAGGGTTTGAAGCGTTTTAAGCACATCAGCGTTGGTTGGGATATCAGACATGGAATGACCGTAATGCACAAATCGAACCATACCAGCTTGATCGATGATAACCATGGCTGGCATACGCCCAAATTTAAACAAGTTCACTTTCTGCCCATAAAGCTTCAACACTGAATGGGTTGGATCAGGCAATCCGATGAAGGGCAGATCATTCTCTTCCCAATATGTTCGAAAAGCCCCTCTGCCCTCGGGGCCAAGCACTACTATTTCAGCGTCCAATTCCTGGAACTTATCAAAATCATCGCGCAACTGCGCCATATGCCGGCGGCAGAACGGTCAAAGAAAGCCGCGATTAAAGACCAACAGTACATTCTTTTCAGATTTAAAATCTGATAGATTGACCGCTTTACCATCCCAGGCTTCAAGAGAAAAGTCCGGTGCAATGACATTCAAGTCAACTCTGGGCATAGTGCCTTCCTGTAAATAATCATAGTTGATTGTTTCCCTCTATTCCCATCAGGGACACACTTTCACATTCAATAAATCTGGTCCTGGACCAACGTCCTTCATTCTGGCTGAAAAGTTCCAGGTGAATAGATTAATAGGATCCAATCGGATTGCGACCTCATCAGAACTATTTTTGAGTAGCGTTTCAGCCAGGTTGTTATCCCGCCCCCCCAAATATCTATCCAAAAGCAATTCCAGAATTTCTAGACCGCGCTGCTGGTCAATACTGGCCCGGGCCTGCCCTCGAATTCCACAATAAGGCGGCTGATCCCCGGCTATTTCAAAAGCACATTCCTCATTATTCAGTATGTATGCTACTACCCGAGCTTGTTTACGAGTTGCGCAGTATAAAGACCCATCCACATAAATAAACCAAAGCGAAAGCATCATTGGCCATCCGGACTCGGTCTTAACAGCCAAACGAATAGGTATCTTAACATTTTCCAGAAAATCCTTATATTCCTTTAGATCAGGCAATGTCCCTCCTATTTCTCTGGTTTTTTTCAGTTTTATCCTTTATTCCCCGGATCAGACCTGAGAAAACCAAAGCGTGAATGGGATACAACACATACCAGTATAATAATCCCGGTAAACCTTTGGGTGCAAAATATGCTGTCTGCCGCAAATTAACCTCACCAACCTCCCCGCTCTCCAGATCATACTGAAGCCATGCTTCTCCCGGGGTGATCATTTCTGAGCGCAACCGAAGCTTTTTATCCGCAAGGATCTCCTCGACCCGCCAAAAATCCAGCGCATCCCCGACACGCAGTTCATTTTCATCCCTCCTGCCTCTGCGCAGGCCAACTCCACCCATGGCACGGTCGATCAGGCCGCGAATTTGCCAGGCCCAATTGAAATACAGCCAGCCCTTCTCACCGCCTAACCTTGTTAAAGTCCGGAATACCTCACCATTCCCCGCTTTTATGTTAATCTGGCGGTTTTCAATGATCAAACCCTCCAGGCTGGTTAATTGGACTGGATCTTGTTTTCCTAAACTCGAAGTGAGAGAATCCGTCCAACGGGTTTCCACTTCAGATGCAGCCAATTTTTCTAGGGCAATTTGAACGGCTGTTTGATAGTCAACAGGATCAATTTGGGGAAAGATCTTAGCGGCTGAAGGGTCAGTAACCAGCACTTCATTTCTCAGTCCTTCAACCAGCGCATGAGCGATCTCTGCTGAGACAGGAGTGACCCAATGCACCCAATATGCCGAAAGTTTTGGAGTAAGGAAGGGTACTGGAACAAGGATCCTTTTTAATCCTCGACCCTCAGCGTACCCAAGCATCATCTTGCCGTATGTAATCACATCTTTGCCGCCAATTTCGATGATCTGATTAAGTGAACCGGGAGTAGTCAGGGCTGCCAGCAGGTAAGCCAATACGTCCTTGAGTGCGATGGGTTGGGTTTTTGTAAAGACCCACTTCGGACAGATCATCACCGGCACTCTTTCGGTAAGATAACGGATCATTTCAAACGAAATGCTTCCAGAGCCAACAATGACGGCAGCCCGAAATTCAGTTACCGGAACCCCTGATTGAGCCAACACTTTCCCTGTTTCCTGGCGGGACTTTAGATGTTCCGATAAGTCAGCTTGATAGTCGCCCAGGCCGCCCAGATAGATGATCTGTTTTACATCTGCTATTTTTGCAGCATTGCTGAAGTTCTTGGCAGCCAGCAAATCTCGCTGGTGAAAATCAGCGCCACTTGCCATGCTGTGTATCAGATAATATGCTGCGGTAATATCTTTCAGGGCTGAATGCAGGGTTTCGATCTGCAGAACATCCCCCTTAACGACCTCAACAGACGTCAGCCAACTTCTGCCTGCCAGCCGTTCTGGATCCCGGACCAATACCCTGACCTGATAGCCTTCTTCCAGCAATGCCGGAACCAATCTTCCCCCGATGTAACCGGTAGCGCCCGTAACGAGGACCTTCATCTCAGTTCTGTTGATCATTATTTTTTAGCTCCAGTGCCAGGGCTTTCAAATCGGATCGTTTTTTCCGATATTCGATGATTGGCAGGTCCCCCTGAATCAATTTTTCATCAGATTTAAAAGAACTTGGTTGAGGTTTGTGGGTGATAACCACCCGGCGATCCTGGTGTGCGATAATTAAGTTCATCGGCATGCCAAACCAGGTTATCAGCTTGCCCAGGAATGGAAAACGAACAAATTTCTGGTAAAAGCGCAGGTACAAGATCGAGTTATTTTCATCAACAGGTGTAAAAGCGATCACAACCCGGACATCATCACTGATGAAGTTTTGCCAGAGATTGGGCATTATAAATTCCAAATGAACACTCCGGGCTTCCTTCAAACTGAGGTCAGCGGGTTTTTTTGGTGGAGAACCGTCATCCAGTCGATTGAATACATAAACCAGTAATTTCTGGTCACCTTCCCAAGTCACCAGCGGACCATCAATAACGGTTTTATTTCCCCGGCCAATTGTATTATGGTGAATAAAAGGAAGATGCACAACATCTAACTGATTTTCAATCGCCCGCGAGTAATGGCTTTTCCATGGATCCTGGACAGTGCTGTATACAAAAGACTGATCCAGATTATCGAAGAACACAGGGGGCTGTAAATTTTCCAGGGGCTGATGTCCCCACCAGATCCAGATAAAACCCTGCTCCTCATGGGTTGGATATGATGACAAAAGCAGCGAGGATGGTATTCTCCCAGCTCTGCCATTGGCAGGGACATAGACACACCGGCCGCTGTTATCATATTCAAACCCGTGAAAGGGGCACTGCAAATGATCATCGTGGACCTGTCCAAGGCTTAATGAGATCCCCCGATGAGGACAGCGATCAACAGCGCAGTTGACCTTTCCAGCCGTGTCCCGCCAAAAAACCAGTTTTTCGCCCAGGCGTGTCACGCCAATCGGTTTTTTTCGGACCTGGTTTGATTCCAGAACAACATACCACTGATTGCGGATCATCCTTAAACCTACCTGTTGAATTTAGATATACATTAATGAACTCTATCTTACCAAATCAGGGGACAAGGTTCCGCTTAAAGGATATATGTCCCCTTTTAATCAAGACAATCAGGGTTAGTAAGGGTCTCTTCATTTAGTCAATACTCGACAAGAATTATTACTGTTTGGTTAAAACCCTTTTTTTTGCCCCATCCAGGGTTCAGGTTTCTCAGCTTGAAATTCTTCCACACTTGGCCCTGCCAATACTCCCAAACGCCACATCCCGTACAGATAACTGAGCACTAAAAGCAAGATCGTATAAGGCCACCCCATCAATGTCCTTATCAGTCCCAGAGATGAAACTGAACCAGCAAAATAGAACCAGGATTCCAAGCCCAACCTCAACCCAAATCCCAGCGCCCAGAACAGGGTAACCTCTGAATATGCCGGCCTGATCCTATCGTGCCAATACCAGGCAAGAGGCCAGCTGCGGGTGAGATGGCTGGAAAGCGCTGCCAGCGGTTTTTTAAGTAAGATGCTCCCCAAACAAAGCAGCACAGTTAAGGCGCCGGAAATCAATCCAGGCAGGAAAAATCCCACCCCAGAATCACTCAACACTGCAAATCCTGCGGCAAGCAAAACTGCCAACAAGCCGCTCAGCGCATAGACTAAATTGTCTTTTTTAATAATTCGAATTACAAAGAAGAGGACTGCTGTTCCAATCGAAGCCAGCAAGGCTGGTATCAGTCCAACCCAGGGATTGAACCCTAAAAATACCAGCAGGGGCAAAATTACATCAAGCAATTTTAGGCCCCTGCCGGCGAAGACGGTTCTTAACTCATCTTGCAGCTCTTTAATTCTATTCATGTACTCGGGTTCCCATCCAGAACTTTTGCCAATCCCCATCGCTCTGATAAAGAGCGATCAGGGCATATAAACTGGCTGTAAAAAATCCCAGGACCATCATCAATACCACCCAGACAACGGATTTCACGGTAAATCCTTCCCGGAAGAGTATCCAGGCTGAGAACAGGAAAAACCCAGTATAAAGATCCACCAGGGAAACGATTCCCCAGGGATTCTGGAGGATCTTTCCCCCATCCACAGAGAAATTTCCGGCGGTAAAACCATAAACCAGGACCGCAGTCATTGCCAGCACACCCAGCAGGGTTAAAACTTTAGCAATTTTCATCTTGATTTTCCTTTATAAAACCAGCAAGATTCCAAACACCAATTCAACGATAAAACTGATGATATTAGAAGAGATTGCAGAGCGATCTACAATGATTGATATCCCGCGGACCAAAGCCATGGCCAGATAAGTGACCCCCAGGATCGTATAGGCTTCCGGGCTGCGGTAATACAGGATAACAGCACCAAGACCAACAAAAAGTGCTCCCAAAATGGTTCTGATTTCGGTAATACCTCTTCCGCCAATTGGCTCCAATCCTGTAAAACCTGGCACCTTTAGCGGCCAGAAAAGGGATACCACGCCGGTGATAATCGTGGCTATTGCCCCAATGATTTTTAAGATTTGCAGGACCATTATTTATCTCCTTTGGGAGGCATCGGAATCAGGACCGAAGTGTTCTGTTTATAGTTTTCATAATCCTCTTGACCGCCCCACTTCTCATCGGCGCGCTTTTCCAGCATTGGCACGCCGCTGATCCTGGTCAATAAGATCGTGATGAAAATCGGGGAAATCAAGGCTACCCACTGCCAGCCTACCAGCACAGGTAAAGATATGATCAGAACGCCTACCCATAAAACAATCTCTCCAAAATAATTAGGATGCCTGGACCAGGCCCATAAACCAGTTTGGATGAATTTCCCCTCATTTTTTGGATCCTGGCGAAATTGATTCTTTTGACTATCCGCAAAAGCTTCCATTCCAAATCCAATCAACCAGACCAACAAACCCAGCACAAGATAAATATCCACTCCAACCCGTTTTGTCGAGGTAACCACAACCAGGGCCGCTGCCAGGGAAAAAGTCACCCATAAACCCTGAATGGTCCAGGTTTGAAGGAATCGCGGAAAAGATTCTTTTATCTCTCTGAATCGCCGATCTTCTCCGGCTTTCTTGATGCGCTGGAACAAAAATGTTCCCAGGCGGAGAGCCCAGATTGCTACCAATCCCAATAACAGCCAGGTCCTGATATCTCTTTCCGGACTTAAGATCACAGCCATTATCATCACAGAAATATAGGTGATGCTGCCAGTCAAGTCGAAGTATTTTTCGGTCCTATTTTTATAGGCAGGAACAAATACAATCCATTGGATCAAAAACGCTAATCCGACGCCCAGGGCATAGATTGGCATTCCGCCTACTTTATAACCACCCTGGCTGCCAGCCAATGCAACGCCCAGTCCCAGCAAGACGATAACCAGAATACCCAGGTAAGTGCGAATATTTTCTTTTTTCATTGATTTTCCTTTTTGTTTTTTTATGCTCTGAAACCCATTAGTCAGGCTTTTGTAATGACCGCAAACCCTACCGCCCCAGGACCAAGATGAGCCCCAATCACAGGTGTAATATCCATCGAGAAGATCTCTCCATCAGGTAAATATTTCTCGATTTTTGCCTTAAATTCTTCTGCTTTTTTATGAGCATTGGAGTGTACCAGAGCAAATTTCTCAATAGGTAGATGCTCTTCTAATAAAGAAATAAGCCTTTTTTCAGCCCGGATGGAGGTCCTGACCCGATCGGACCCTGGTTTGCCGTCTTTCATAGTTAATATTGGTTTCAGCTGGATTAAACTACCAATCCCGGTCATAAAGCGGTTCATCCGTCCGCTGCGCCTTAGAAACTCCAGCGTGTCCAAGCCTGCTGTTACAAAGGTGCGGGAGCGAAGGCTGTCCAATGCGACCAGGATCTCATCCAGCGATTTGCCCTCATTTGCCATTTTGGCTGCCAGCTCGACCTGAAAACCCGTTCCAGTTGAAAGCTGGCCAGAATCCCTGACCGTAACTGGGACTTTTTGATATTCCTTGGCAGCGGTCCTGGCGACATCAACAGTCGCGCTTAAACTTTCAGAGATGTGGATAGTCATGATCTCGTCTGCCCCTTGATCCACCAAATCATCAAATGCTTTAAAGAAAGCGGATGTACCGGGCGTTCCAGTTGTGGGATGAACGGGATAATCAGCCAGATTGGTATAGAATTCCCGGCGAGAGATATCAATCCCGTCCAGGAAACCTTCATTGCCTATATTGATATAGAGAGGAATCACTGTGATACCCAATTCCTTGATCACAGTTTCAGGTAAATCACAGGTTGAATCCGTCACAATTTTTATAGTCATTATTATCTCCTAATACACTTTCTTGTACTTATAAACGCCAGCAATTATTGCTATTACCAGGAGAACAACGACTGCCCAAGCGGTATTTACCACCAGGGCTGTTCCTGCTTGACTTACTGTAATACCAATAAAAGCCCAGATCAAAACTAATACATAAGGTGTGTCATTTTCGCGCCAGGACATCATCCAACCCAGCAAACCAGCGATCACTAACATCCCCATTGTCCAAATCTCAGGGGCAATTCCCCACCCATTCCAATCATAAGAAGAATAAAGTCTGGGAGGTGTTCGCGATCGTTGCCACACTGATCCAACCCAGGTATAGACTGAAAGGCAGTTTCACTAACCATTTTTCCAGTCCGGTAGATCCAGCCAGCGCTTTGTAAATAAGCAGCAGCGCGATTAATATCACCACCATCGCTGCCAGGGTCAGTGAAAATACTTCGTAATGCCACAGGAAAATCCAGATCGAATTAGCCAAACTAGCAAGCCAATAATATGGAGCGATCTTTTTTAAGACTGGATTATCAGCCTGTTTGGGCAAGAATTGAAATACCGTATAGACCACCAAACTCAGGTAGATCAAACCCCAGATCGAAAATACATACCCAGCAGGTACAAAGTAGATCTGAAAACGATCAGAGATCTCTCCGGTATTTAATCCATTTAAGGGCAGAATATTCGCCAGGGCATTGATCGTTATGGTAATTATCGTTGCCAGAACCGTGACAATTTGAGCAGTTGTAATTTTTTTCATTTTATTTATCTCCATCAACTAATATTTTCATTTCCAATAATTCAGTACCAGTAAGTTGTGCCTAATATACACCATTGTCTATCTTTTGTCTAGTTATTTCCCTGTTTTCCTTGACATCTCGTAAGATATGGTTTAGACTACTGCCAATAATAAGATAAGGAACATTATGGCAATTTCAAGAAAACCGCGTTATAACCTCAATTTGATCCTCCAGGAAACGGGACTCAAAGCCGATACGATCCGTGCCTGGGAGCGGCGTTATAAACTCCCCTTACCTGCCCGATCAGAGGGTGGACACCGATTATATTCTGATTATGATCTATCCACTTTAAAATGGCTGGTGGCAAGGCAAAAAGAAGGGATGCGCATCAGCCAGGCCGTTAACTACTGGATGGATCTGGTTAATTCAGGGAACGACCCCTTACAACAAGATAAACCCCCGGCGAGGCAAGTAGATTCGCTGGTTCAAATGGATGATGATATTGATACGCTCGAGGACCTCCAGGAAAAATGGATTGAATACTGCCTGGGTTATGACGAGCCTCACGCTGAACAGATCTTATCGTTGGCCTTCGCCCAATTTCCATTAGAAACCGTTTTAACAGCCGTGATCCTGCCTTCTATCGATAAAGTAGGCCAGCTCTGGTATCAGGGAGAGGCAACTGTCCAGCAGGAGCATTTTATTTCTGAGATCACAATTAGAAAGGTCGAAACGCTGATCACTGCCGCGCCCAATCCCGTTCATGCCCAAAGAATTATGATTGCTTGTGCGCCGGGTGAACAGCATACAATAACCCTGTTGATATTAACCCTACTCTTAAAACACAGGGGCTGGGATGTTGTTTATCTTGGTGCTAATGTGCCAAATGAGCGCTTAAGTGAAGTCATTTTGGAGATCAAACCAGCCCTTGCAGTTCTAACAGCATCCAGACTTTCGACTACAGCTGCGTTATTGAATACTTTGAATATACTTGGCAGAGAAACAAATCCCGGCAGCATTTGGGGGATGGATTTTTGATCAAATCCCGGATCTTTCTAAAACAATGCCTGGTATTTACCTTGGGAATAACTTACCAGAGGCGATCTCCATGATTGAAGATCTGATCAAAAATAATGGGATCGGGATCAATATCAAACCTCACCCGCCTCAAAACAGCAAGCTGGTGGAGAGACTGAAAGAAATCCGTCCCGAGCTGGACCGTACCCTGCGTCTCAATTTGCCAGACAGCCAAAAAACCTTCGACACGCTCGATATCTTTGAGGCCAATCAGCAATTGATCCAGGATATATCCGCAGCACTGACGCTGGGAGATATCAACTACCTGCGGTTTAGTCTGAATTGGATCTCTGGTTTGATCAGCACCAGAAAACTTGAGTACGATCAACTAGTAGATTATTTAAATGCTTTCAGAATGGCTATCGAGGACCTTTTAGGTCCTGAAGGGGAAGTAATTACAGACTGGCTGAGGAACCCAGTTATAAATAATCACTAAGACAGTTATTATGAATATATTAATCACCGGTGGAACAGGCTTGGTCGGAACCGCTTTAATTCGATCACTTAAGAATAAAGGGCATCAAATAACGGTTGTCAGCCGCGATCCACAAAAAACCTTGCCTGGTGCCAGAGTTATTTCATGGAATCTGCAAGACTTAAGCAGCGAGATCGATAGTTCTAATGCTGTGATAAACCTGGCCGGCTCCAGTTTGGCTGGAAAAAATCCCTTGGTGATGCGCTGGACAAAAACACGCAAAGCTGAAATCATCTCCAGCAGGATCCAGGCCGGGTCAATACTCAGCACTGCCCTGGAAAAAGCGGCTCACAAACCTGAAGTTCTCATCCAGGCGTCAGCAATCGGTTATTATGGAAACCGGGGGGAGGATCAAGTTAGCGAAAATAGTCCTCCGGGCGATGATTTTCTGGCATCGGTTTGTCAGTCCTGGGAAAAGTCGACTTCGTCTGTTGAAGAACTTGGCATACGGCGGATTATCATGCGTATCGGTCTGGTTCTCAGCCCTGCAGGTGGATTATTGCCATTGTTATCTCTTCCATTCCGATTCTACATCGGCGGTACTATTGGAACAGGAAAACAGATCATGTCCTGGATCCATATCACTGATCTGGTGAAGAGCATTGAATACTTCATTGAAAATCCCCAAACCCAGGGAATTTATAATATTACCGCTCCCAAACCGGTCACAAATCAAGAATTCACAGCACAATTGAGCAGCACACTAAACAGACCAGCCTGGTTTTCTATTCCATCTTTTCTGTTAAAATTGACTTTTGGTGAAGCTGCCACCCTGGCCCTGGATGGCCGGGAGGTAGCGCCAAATAGACTCTTAGCAGCCGGCTATCAATTTCGATACAATCAATTATCCACCGCTGTAGATGATTTGTTCAAATGAGGAATAAATAATGACTGGAAAAGTTGAGGAGCCAAAAGAAAATATCGCTCCACGACAAGACACAAAAGTTCTTTGGATTGGGATCGTTGCCAGTCTGGTTTTTGTGGGCTTGATCTGGATCTTAGGCCCTAAATTGGATGCCATCCAACTTGACCCGGATCAGGGAGCCTCCTGGTATTACTGGAAGCTGCCCAATCCTACATTTTGGACCAGGGCTACGGCCTGGGGGTTTTACCTGCTGCATCAATTCTCCTTCTGGGGTTTGATCTACTATGCCCAGACTAAAGTAAAAAAATACAGTACCAAGCTCCACTTGGTGAATTATGCTGCGCTTGCAGTTAATGCCTTTTTTATCCTGCTGCGTGTCCTGCAAACCCATCTCTGGTATGACGGTCTGGCCCAGGACGTATCCATCTGGAGTTCTCAGGTTTCTGTAATCATTCTTCTTGTCTGGGTCTTGTTAATGGAAAATCAGCGCAGGGGCATGTTTTTCGGAAAACCAATTCCCTTCTCAAAAGACCTAATTCGCTTTGCTCGGAAATATCATGGTTATTTCTTTGCCTGGGCAACTGTTTACACATTCTGGTATCACCCGACTATCGCTACCAGCGGTCATTTAATTGGATTTCTTTACATGTTCTTATTGCTTCTGCAAGGCAGTCTGTTCTTCACACGCATTCACACCAACCGCTGGTGGATGATCTTCCAGGAAGTTGCAGTCCTGGCTCACGGTACCCTGGTAGCAGTTATGCAGGGCAATAACATGTGGCCTATGTTCGCTTTTGGTTTTGGTGGTGTATTTGTGATCACCCAGATGCACGGTCTAAAACTTCAAAAATGGCTGCGCTGGACGTTTTTGGCTGTTTATATTGGCCTGGCATTATGGGTCTACAGCGGGAGAGGCATCGGCGGAATCCATCAGATCACCTGGATCCCCGTTATTGATTACCTGATCGTATTTGTGCTGGCAGGAGTGCTCTGGTCCATAATGAAACTCATCAACAGATTTTCAGCACAAAAAGAGTAAGTTCTTCACTCCCTCAGAGGAATTAAATTGAAAACCAAGAATTCATTCTTCTTCCTTGTGATATTGGTGGTTCTGATCAGCGCCTGCGGATCTAATTCAACCCCCTCCACAATCGTTTCTGCTGGTTTATTCCTTGATCCGGCTGGCACACAACCAACTGAGAAATATGATGCCCGGGCGATATTTTATTGTGTCGTCACCCTCGATCAACCAGCACCCGAAACAGTTCTGAAGGCAAGCTGGGTCGCTGTGGAGACCAATCGCAGTGCCCCAAACCTTGTGATCAAGATCGAGGAAATTGAGCCATCTTCATCCACAGTAGTCTTTGAATTACAAAACGAAGGAAATTTCTGGCCGACGGGAAACTATAAAGTATACCTATACATCAACGACAAAGAGGCCCTGGTGATCCCGTTTGAGGTCTTCCACGATTATTTTCCAGAGTAGGAACATCTAAATATCAAAACCTCCCATAATCAACCCTGCTATAATCTCTCAAGATGATCAACAATACAGATTTTAACTCACCTGTTTCGGAACTGATAAAAAAACGCTATTCTTGTCGAACATACAAAGATCTACCTCTCTCGCCTGCGGACCTTACCTTGCTGGAAAACTTCACGAAGCGGTGTCAGGAAGGTAGATTTGGCAATCCAATTCGTTTTCAAATAGCTGCCGCCAGTGAAGAAGATGTTCATTCCCTCAAAGACCTTGGTACATATGGTTTCATAAAAAATCCTGCTGGCTTTGTGGTTGGTTCGGTTGTAAACCAGCCGTTCGCTCTCGAAGATTTTGGCTATCAAATGGAATTGATCATCCTCCGAGCAGTTGAATTGGGTATCGGTAGTTGTTGGCTGGGAGGCACTTTTACAAAAAGCCGCTTTTCCAGGTTGATGGACCTCAATAAAGGCGAAAACATCCCTTCTGTCATATCTATCGGTTATCCTGCTGATCAAAAAGCCTGGATGGACCGCATCAGCCGGATCTATGCTGGCGCTGACCGGCGCCTGCCCTGGAATGAGATTTTCTTTTCTGATACCTTCACTCAACCGCTTTCACATGCCCAGGCGGAAGAATTTCAGAAACCTTTGGAACTTGTGCGGCTGGCCCCTTCTGCTTCCAATAGACAGCCCTGGCGAATTCTTAAACGCGGTGATCTGCTTCACTTTTTCCTCAAACGAACCAAGAATTACCCCTCGCCTTTATTCAAGTCTTTATTAGGTCTGGCTGATTTACAGCGGATCGATATGGGCATCGTTATGGCCCATTTTGAGATCTCTGCTCAGGAGATGGGCCTCGTTGGTGATTGGATCATGGATGAACCTGATCTCCCATTTGAAACATCAGGGATGGATTTCATTGCAACCTGGCAAGGTGATAATTAATCCTTGTTTAAAGTGCCATTATAATTAACTTGAAATCTGCCTCAGATAAGGACCCAACTAACATGAAAACATTCGACAATCTTTTATTGATCGCCCGCCCTGCTGCTGGTAAAAGTGAGATCATCGCCCATCTGAAAAACACCCCGATCGAGAAACGAATTCAGCAATATCATATTGGCGAATTTGAAGAGCTGGATGATTTTCCAATGTTATGGACCTGGTTCGAAGAAGATGCCATATTGAGCAACCTTGGCCACCCCAGGATCCACACTGACGATGAAGATAATTTTCTTTTCCCTTACCTGTGGGATCTGCTGATCGAACGCATCAATCTTGAATATGAAAAAGCTACCCGCGATGAAGAGGGAGAAGATCACCGAAAGACATTCGTGATTGAATTTGCCCGTGGATCATCCCATGGCGGTTTTAAACGTGCCTTTTCCCATCTTAGCCAGAAGGTCGCGGAACGATTGGCCATTCTTTATATTGATGTTACCTGGGAGGAATCACTGCGGAAGAATCGAGCCCGATTCAATCCTGACAGACCGGACAGTATTTTAGAACACGGACTTTCAGATCTAAAAATGGAATCTCTTTACAAGGAATCAGATTGGAATGAAGTAATTGCCAACCAACCAGAAACAATCCTGATCCAAGGGGTGCCTGTTCCGTATGTGATATTTGATAATCAAGATGATGTCACCAGCCAGGGCGGCAAGGCTCTCTCCTCACGATTACAACAAAGATTATCTGCTTTATATGTTAAATATCAGGCTACGAAGCAATAACCACAAAAGTTTATTGATCTGGTTAACTTTCTGTTTCCGGTCCTTTCGTTTCCGGTAGTTTCTCATTAATTCGGAATGCAGCGGTGCTTCATGTCATAAACTTCCCAATTCATGTGATATTCATCATGATTTCATCCAATTGCGGGTTGTATATTTTTACATTCTGGTATAAATATACGGTATCTTCGCAGTGCTTTAAAATGGCCTTTCCGCCAACCTCTAAACCCTGGTAAGTTGGACCATTTTCCAAATCATGACACTGTCCTGATGCAGGGAGGATTTTATGTTTGTAAAAGACCGCATGACGCCAAATCCCATCTTCGGTTCACCGGAGATGGCCGTTACTGAAGCGCGGGAATTAATGGTAAAGAACAAGATCCGCCATCTGCCGATTCTTGATCAGGATCAAAAGCTGGTTGGCTTGATCACTCAGAGTTCACTCGAAACAGCTCTGCCTTCCGACGTCTCGCGCTTCAGTAAATTTGAGATCAACTACACTCTTTCCCAACTTAAAGTCCACTCGATCATGATCAAAGACGTATACCTGATCGACCCAGACACGCCCATCGAAGAAGCTGCCATGTTAATGGCGGATAAAAAACTTGGTTCCCTCCCGGTTGTTAAAGACGGATCCCTGGTTGGCATAATGTCAGGAGAGGATCTATTCATAGCCATGACCGATCTTCTCGGAACACGCAAATCAGGCATCAGGGTTACCGTAGAACAGCCCGATAAGAGCGGTGTGATCGCACGTTTAACCTCCGCGATTGCAAATGCTGGAGGTTATCTTTCGGTCTGTGTTGGCTATTATCCAGCTGATAATCCAGACACCTGGATCTCAGTTTGCAAGGTAGAGAATCTGGAAAAAGATAAATTAGTTGAAGCGATTTGCGACCTAAAAGACACAAATATTGTGGATATTCGTGAGTATCAGGAGTATGAATGATAAGTGAACATCACCAACCTGCCGCATCAGTTTTAGTGGTTGGCGGAGGTATTGGCGGCATGAGGGCCGCCGCTGACCTCGCCGAAGCAGGATTAAAAGTATATTTGACTGAACGGGATCCCGGTCTTGGAGGACGGGTTGCCCAGCTGGGTTATATGTTCCCGACCCATGATTGCGTCTTATGCCGGGGAACTTCGGATCACGGCTACGGCTGCACTCGTCCAGCGATTTCACCCTCGTTTATGGACCACAACCGGCATCCAAATATCGAGGTGATGACCAGAACCCAGATCAAGTCTGCGGAAGGCCAGGCAGGAGATTTCCGGATCACCCTTTTACGAGAACCACGCTATGTTGATCCTGCCCTGTGCACAAATTGTGGGCTATGCGCAATTTCCTGTCCTGAACGTTTACCGAGCGAATTTCAGGAGAGTATAGTCACCAGGAATGCCGTTCACAAGAGCGCTCCCCGATCATTGCCTGATACGTATTACATCGATAAAGGTGAGTACTGCGAAGGCTGCAGCCGCTGTGTTGATGTCTGCCCAACCAACGCCATTAATCTCGCTGAAGAACCCTGGGAAGAGACCATCCAGGTTGGTGCCATCATCCTGGCCATGGGCTATACCCTGACCGATCCCCTAGAATTAGGTGAATATGGTTATGGGCGCTACCCGAACGTTGTGCACAGCATGCAGTATGAACGGTATGTAAGCCGCTCTGGCCCAACCGAAGGATTGCTTCTTCGCCCCTCTGACAATACACCGCCTAAGCGAATTGCCTGGTTGCAGTGCATCGGCTCCAGGGACCAGAAACACCCTTACTGCTCGTCAATTTGCTGCATGTACGCCACCAAGGAAGCTGTTCTAGCCAAAGAAAGATTGGACGAAGTTCACTGCCAGATTTTTATTATGGACGAACGCGCTTTCAACAAAGAATACAACGCCTACTTCCATCGTTCTACAAGTCAATACGGCGTAGAATACACCCGCTGCCGGATCTCGGACATCCAGGAAGATCCCCAAACAAAGGATCTCATCATCCGGTATCCAGACCCGGAAAATGGCGGCCAGATCAAGGAAGATCGTTTTGATATGATCGTTCTGTCTGTAGGAGTCCGGCCCCCCAGCGGAGCCTCTATCGTTTCCAGTCAGCTCGGCTTTGACCTCAATGAATACGGATTCTGCCAGACAGATAAATTCAATCCCCTGGAATCCAGCCAGCCAGGCATTTATGTTTGCGGTGCATTCTCCTCACCCAAGGAGATCGCTGAAACCATTATTGACTCCGCAGGCGCTGCTGGTGATGTAATGCGTTTATTCCAGAATAAACTGGGGAATTCCTATTCCACGCGAGAATATCCGTTCTTGACTGATCAAGGATTCCCGCCTGAGATAGACATTCAGGGGCAGGACCCCAGGATAGGCGTGTTCAGCTGCCGCTGTTTTCCAACCATGCAGGGAATTATTGATATTGATAACCTCCTTGAAAGATCCGCTGATTTTCCCCACGTGGTCCACACCGAAGATATCGGATACGGTTGTTTTCCTGAAGGACTCCAGAAAATAAAGGACTCAATCAGAAAACACAACCTCAATCGGGTAGTCGTTGCGGGCTGCAGTCACAGGACTCACGAATCCTTATTCCAAAAAACGGTTCGAGAAGTCGGATTAAATTCATACTTAATGGAGATGGTGAATTTACGGGGTTTTGCGGCCTGGGTTCATCCCCATCAGCCTGAGTTGGCTTCCCGCAAAGGCCTTGAAATGGTTCGAGTAGGTGTCGGTCGGGCGGCGGAACTGGAGCCAATTTACAAATCCTCTATTCCCCCCCATAGGCGTGCCCTGGTTATTGGTGGTGGCGTTTCCGGAATGACGGCTGCCCTTTCAATCGCTGATTCAGGACATGATGTCGTTCTTATTGAGCGCGACAAATACCTGGGCGGAAACTTACAGAAAGTCCACTATCTTGTTGAAGGGGAAGATCCCAATAGATTACTGCGAGATCTGGTTAACCGTATCATCGCCCACGAACACATCACAGTGATGACCAAAACCGAGATCATTCAACATGACGGCCATGTCGGCGCTTATCACGCAATCTTAAAACATCACGACGGCTCCCAAAGTGAGATATCTCACGGAATTACCATAGTAGCCACCGGAGGGCAGGAATCGAGGGTAAATCATTATCTGCTTGGTGAACATCCAAGCGCGATCACCCAGCTGGAGCTGGAAGACAAACTGGCCTTTCACATTGACGAGATAACAAACCTGAAACAAGTCACAATGATCCAGTGTGTCAAACCCAAGGAAGAAACCTACGAATACTGCTCCAGGATTTGCTGTATCAGCACTATTAAAAACGCAATCCGTCTAAAAACGATTAATCCCAATTGCCAGGTAACAGTGTTATATAAAGACATCATCACTTACGGTTTCCGGGAACAGTACTACACAGAAGCCAGGGACCGGGGAGTGATATTCGCCCGTTACGATGATCAACACCCACCATCCGTAGACCATGATAATGGTCAGATTATAGTAAAAATGCATGAACAAATGCTGGATCGTGAACTTGTTCTGCACCCGGATTTGCTGGTCCTTAGCACATCCATCCAGCCTTCCAGTGGAACCAATGAACTGGCTAAATTGTTGAATGTGCCCATTTCCAATGAAGGTTTTTTCCTCGAAGCCCACATCAAGATGCGCCCAATGGATTTCATGGAAGAGGGAATCTTCGTCTGCGGCATTGCTCACTATCCCAAGTTCATCGAGGAAAGCATCAGCCAGGCGCAGGCAGCAGCTGGCCGGGCGATAACCATTTTGAGTAAAAAACCATTCCACTTTGGAGGAACGGTCGCAGTAGTGGATCCAAATAAATGTGTCGGCTGCTTAACATGTATGCGCACCTGTCCTTTTGAGATCCCACGTGTTAAGGATGAGTTCACAGGGGTTGGAGAACTAGGAGGCGCTGCTTATATCGAACCCACTTTATGCCACGGCTGCGGCACCTGCACAGCTGAGTGCCCGGCAAATGCTATCCAACTTTTGAATTACACAGATAATCAGATCATGGTACCGGACTTCCCGGTCCTTGGAAGTTGGGTGGAATTATGAGTGACAAGCGTTTTGAACCTGAGATTACAGCCTTTATGTGTATATATTGCGGCTATATGGCTGCTGATACAGCCAGCGCCCTGCGGCTCGAATATCCAGCCAATGTGAAGCTGATCAAACTGCCCTGCACTGGTAAAACTGATTCCAGATATCTCCTGAAAGCGTTTGAGGATGGCGCGGACGGAGTGTATGTGATCGCTTGTTCCAAAGGGAACTGCCACCATGTTCGCGGCAATGAAAGGGGTGAATTAAAAGTGAAACATACAAAAAATATACTGGACGATATTGGGTTGGATGGAGAAAGACTTAATATGTATTTCCTCTCAGGCGGCCAGGGTAAATCCTTTGCAGACGCAGCCCAGGAAATGACAGAACGCATCAGAGAACTGGGGCCAAATCCGCTGAAAAAATAAAGCCTGTTTGACTTCCCTGCAACAAAAAACGCCAGCTGCTTTGAAAGGAACTGGCGTTTTTTATTCGCAAGGAGCCAATTATTCAGCCGGGAAGATAATGTGTTTATTTGTTATAGGATGTGTAAATGTTTCAATTTCAGTTTGATATATCTTCCGGATAATTTCCGGCGTCAAAACTTCGTCGGGTGACCCCAGGGCCTTCATCCGTCCTTCCGCGAGCAGCAAAACCCGATTCGCGGTTCCTGAAACCTGGTTCAAATCATGCATGGCCATTAACACAGATAAACCTTCTTCCTTCACCAATCGTTTTATCAATCTCAGCAAGTTGACCTGGTATTTCAGATCAAGGTGATTGGTTGGCTCATCCAATAATAAGACTGGAGTATCCTGCGCTAGAGCTCTGAGCTAGAAGCACGCGCTGCTGCTCTCCACCACTGATCTCAGCCAGCTTGCGGTCTGCCAGCGTATCCACCCCAGTTTTTTCCATAGCCCAGGCTGTTTTCAACATATCCTCTTTCCCAGGTTTTCCAAGAAATCCCAGGTATGCTGTGCGTCCAAGAAGGACGGCTTGTTCAACCGAGAATGTTCCTCCCAGCTGTCTTGCCTGGGGCACAACTGCAAGAGCTCGCGCCCGCTGACTTGATGTATATGTATTAATTTCTTTTTGATTAATCAGTATCTCTCCACCTGAAGCGTTCAATACACCACTTAATACTTTTATCAAGGTGGTTTTTCCTGCGCCATTTGGGCCGATCAAACCAACGATCTCCCCCCGGTGAACGGTCAGATTAATATCCTGGAGGGCAATAACCTCCCCGTATTTGGCGGAGAGTGACTTAATTTCAAGAACAGGAGAATGGGTATCCTGGTTCACCAGAACACCTCCTTCTTCGCTCTGCGTAAGATCCACAGGAAAAAAGGCGCGCCAATAATTGAAGTCACTATGCCAACAGGCAAATAACTTGGCGCCATAACAGTTCGCGCAAGAATATCAGCCAGCAGGAGCGTGATTCCCCCGCCGAGGATTGATAGCGGGATCAATTTCTTATAATCTCCTCCCCACACCAGGCGAATTATATGGGGAACAACCAGGCCTATGAAACCAATCACACCCGAAAATGATACCGCTGCAGCGGTTGTTAATGAGGCAGAGATAATAATAAACAACTTCACAGGCTCAACATGCAAGCCAAGCTGTTGAGCCTGTTCTTCACCAAATTGAAGCACGTTTAAGGAATGTCCTCCCAAAACCAATAACAACAAACCTACTGCAAAATAAGGCAGTGCTATTACGAGCGGTTCCCAGCCAGTCACTGTTGAGCCACCCAGCAAAAAACTCATCGCCTGGAGGATCATTTCATCAGAAATCAACATTAAAAAAGAAGTTAACGCGGAGGTAAATGATCCTATTGCCACTCCAGCCAAAATCAAGGTTGTTAATGGCACAATTCGTCCAACTTTTGCCAATCTATATACTGCACCTATAGTGGCCAATCCGCCCAGAAAAGCGCCCATCGGGATCAGAAATCTGCCAACTTGGGGGATAGACATCACAATGATGGCTCCCAGACCTGCTCCAGAAGCGATACCTATCAGGTAAGGATCCGCAAGGGGATTTCTGAACAGTCCCTGAAACGAAGCTCCACTGCCTGCCAGTGCCATTCCTGTTAATGCAACCAGGATCGTATGTGGCAGCCGCAGGTCCAAAAGGATAGTTTCAAAATATCGAGGCCAGTTTCCTGAGAATTCAAACCAGGGCAGCTGGCCTATCAGAATTTTCAGGGCATCACCCGGGGGGATAGTCACTGCCCCGAGAGCAATGCTCAACAAAAAAGAGAATCCCAATAAAAATTGAAATCACTAGGAAAGGACGAGTTTTTATCACTTAGTTTTCAAAAACCTCTGGATGCAATATTTCTGCAACCTGCTCAAAACCATCTATCAATCTCGGACCGGGAACACTGAGGATAAAAGGATCAAAAGCATAGATCGCTCCCTCAACAACAGCCTGAATTTCCCCCCATCCAGCTCTTTCAGCTACTGCCTCAGCGGTTATGCCATACAGGGCATCAGCTAATAAAATAGTATCCGGATTCTGGGCCAGTAATTCTTCTGAGCTAACCTGGACCCACTGTCCTTCAAGGCTGTCACCGAGGTTCAATCCTTTTGCCCTGGAGATCACGAATGAGATGAAAGTGCCTGCACCAGGTGTGTAGGGGTTGGCAGGATCTGAGGCATCCAGTTCATAGAATACCAGGGGTACTTCTTCCACGGGAGCTAATTTTTCATCCAAGGCTGCCACACGTTTTGCCAATCCTTCAATCACATTACCTGCAGCATCTTCAGTGCCCGTTAGCACAGCAATATCCATAATATTTTCGAACAATCCTTCAAAATCAACCGGGTTTTTTTGCCAATACACAACCAAACCGAGGTCTCGAAGTTCATTAATGGCTGCTTCAGCAAAGATCTCCCCTGCCAGTATCAGGTCGGGTTCCATCGCCAGAATATCTTCGACTGGAATCCCGTCCCACATACCACCAAGATCCACTGCCGACAAAGCCTCATCTGGATACGTGGAGTTGGAATCCCTGCCGATCAATCGATCCCCAGCGCCTACACTGAATAATATTTCTGTTAATGATGGTGATAGGGAGATTATTTTTTGAGCTGGTTCTGCCAATAGGATTTCGACCCCCAGGTCATCTGTTATCACAACAGCCGGCTGGACAACCACCTCTGTGGGTTCAATCGTTGATAGAAGTTACCGTTGATTCCTTCACTGGTTCCATTGCAGGTTCTGCGACCGCAGTTGGCGCACAAGCTGATAAAGTAAACACAAATACCAAAAGTACCTTTAGCAAAACCGTTGTTTTTTTCATTTTTTCACCTTATTCCATAATTTTATTATTAAACAAAAAATCCCTGTCTCGGACAGGGAAGGTAGTTGAATATGGATGATATATTCCAAGTTCACACCTCCTTTCCGCGAGAATGTTATGAACAGTCAGTAAAGGCGGTCGACCTGGCTTATCGAGAATTCTAATTCCCGAATTACAGTTGCGGGTCAGCGTCTGAATTTCACAGACTTCGCCATTGAGCCATCCCATCAGGGATAAGTGGCACCTTTACCGGATTTAGTTTTTAAGTTGCGATCTTGCTCTGTTACCCAACCATTCTAAAGAGAAACCACATATTTGTCAATCACCAACAATCCAAGTCTGTTTTGCCTATCTCCAGAGGAAGGAGTGTTACACTTGTAATTAAATGGCTCATTAATCAATTCACAATCGGTATCTATTTATGATCCAATTATGATGTCATCGTTATTGGCGGAGGCCCTGCAGGATTAATGGCAGCTGGTCAAGCATCCTCCAGTGGTGCAAATACACTGCTGCTTGAAAAGATGGATTCGCCAGCCCGAAAACTTCTCCTGACGGGGAAACACCGCTGCAACCTGACCAATACAGCACCAATCGAAGAATCTCTTAAAGAATTCAACAGGGATGGAAAATTTCTAACCCAGTTATTCTATCGGTTTTATAACCAGGAACTGAGGGATTTTTTTGAAAGCTGTGGAGTCCCAACAGTTGAACAGCGAGGAGGAAGGGTTTTCCCGGCCAGTGAAGATGCCCGAGAAGTAGTTGCTGCATTGTTAAAATGGGCCAAAGAAACAGGCCTGACAATCAAAACCGGAACATCTGTAAAAGAGATCACCATCAAGGATCAAAAGGTTAGCGCTGTTATTTCAGACAGAGAACCTATACTGCTGGTGCAATCATCCTGGCAACGGGCGGCAAGGCCTATCCAGGTACTGGATCTACTGGGGACGGCTATGCCTTTGCACGATTGGCAGGTCATAAGATCCATCCACTCCGGCCGGCTCTGGTCCCTCTTGTAACCGCAGGAAATACTGCCCGTTCCCTCCAGGGCCTGAGTTTAAAAAACATCACCACAACAATATTTATCAACAATAAAATATCTGATCAGCTTTTTGGGGAGTTGATGTTCACTCATTTTGGTTTATCCGGCCCAGTGATATTAACCCTCAGTGGCAAAGTTGTCCAAGCGCTGGAAAAGGGTAAAAACACCGAGGTTGTGATCGATCTAAAACCCGCTTTAAGCCACCAGGCCTTGGATGCCCGTTTACTGCGGGATATCCAGGAGATCGGTCGGAAACAGTTCAGTTCCATGTTAGAAGGTTTACTGCCAAAAAAGTTGATCCCGGTATGCTGCGATCAAACTGGAATACCTCGGGATAAAAAGATCAGCCAACTCTCCGGTACTGAAAGACAAAGACTTCTACATTGGCTCAAAGATGATTTTCGTTTTGAAATCACAGGTCATAAAGGTTTCGACCAGGCGATCATTACAGCGGGTGGTGTGGATACCAAAGAGATCGATCCCATTACCATGGAATCCAAACTGGTGAAGGGTTTATATTTTGCTGGCGAGATCCTCAACGTGCATGCCAATACTGGTGGATTTAACCTGCAAGCCGCTTTCTCCACAGGCTGGGCTGCAGGGATAGCTGCTGGTAATTCAATATCTTAATAATTTTTTTAGTGCAAAAAAACAACCTTCGAAGTCTTAGGACATTTGGGGGTTTCTATTTTTTTCAAAACTCACATCTGAAAGCATACAAGATACAACTTCGTTGGATCTTCCACCCGAATCATGATCGCAGCTACTGGAATTTTCCAACCTTCACCAATCCTGATCTTGGTGGCAGGTAAGTCCTTCCGATCAGCGCTCAAAACAGGGACCTCTTCGAAATTTTTCTTACATGAAGATTGTCTCAAGAAAATGACTTTGATCATCACCTGCTTTACGGGCGAATTAAGGTCGGTCGGGATGGCAGGCCTTATGTTATTATTTCGATATGCATGTAAAAAGAAAAAGATCCGAGGTTATTCGTACATTTCGGTACTTCACAGGGATCGCAATGGTCTATTTTGCTGTGCTTTCCCTGTTCACAGCCTGGCAAACAGGCGAGATGATCAATCTCTCCCAGATCCAGTCTTATGTCAACCTGGTTATCAACGGGCTCTTGTTTGGTTATCTATCCTGGTACTGGCTTGAAAACAAGATTCCCCGCTATTACCTCCCACTGGCATTGGTGGCTGCAACCATCCTGCCCCTCTTTACGAATTTAATCTACTTAGCTGACCCCCAGGAAAGCGCCCAGATTACCATTACCAGGAGCTGGTTTTTATTCCCAACCTTGATCGTCCCTCTGGTTTTGATCGCCTGGCAGTACCGCTTCAGAATCGTCCTCACTTTTATTTTCGTAACCACAGTGATCGAGCTTTCCACCCTGTTTCCAAGGTTAAAATATATTAACTACGAAACCCTCCCCATTCTCGGTTTACCATTGATCCGAGCTTTCGCCTTTGGCATGGTAGGACAGATTGTCACCAGATTGATAGCCACCCAACGAGATCACCAAAGAAAATTATTGGAAGCAAATATAAAACTCAGCGAACATGCAATCACCCAGGAACAACTTACGGTAAGTCGGGAACGAAATCGCTTGGCCAGGGATTTGCATGACACGCTTGCGCATACGCTTAGCGGTCTGACTGTGAATCTTGAAGCCATTAAGATTCTCCTGGGAGAAGATCACCAGGAGATCACGTCCCGCCTGGATCACGCTCTGGAAAGAACCCGAACAGGTTTAACCGATACCAGACGAGCATTAAAAGATCTGCGCGTTAAACAGGTTGAAGATCTGGGATTAAAACTGGCCCTGGAAAATC
This sequence comes from uncultured Chloroflexia bacterium, assembly GCA_963695575.1. GTDB lineage: Bacteria > Chloroflexota > Anaerolineae > Anaerolineales > UBA11858 > B10-G9. Next base: position 329,594 of record CAVOGS010000014.1, on the reverse strand, counting down.
TTGCGTTACATGCTGCATCCCGGGGACAATTCGAGATTAAACTTGATTTGCCAGATATAGTGCCAGAATCCTCCATTCCCATCGAACAGGTTTATTACAGAATTGCCCAGGAAGCACTTGAGAATATCGTCAAACACGCACAAGCCAACCTGGTAAAACTCAGCCTGACTGTGAATAATCATTTATACACACTCGCAATTGAAGATGACGGGACTGGGTTCAAAACTACAGAAAATCGTTCCCTGGACACACTTGGAATTCGCGGGATGAAAGAAAGAGCTGCTGGATGCAATGGAATACTTACAGTCACCAGTGAGCCGGGAAAAGGTACTCACATTAGCATAACAACGGAGTTGAGCCATGTTCAAGATTTTGATATGTGATGATCAGGAAATTGTGTGTGAAGGTTTACAGACCATCATTAATGCAGATCCTGAATTGAATGTGGTTGGCATAGCCCACTCAGGCATCGAGGCGCTGGATTTGATCCCCAAAGTTAAACCTGATCTGGCATTGATGGATTTAAAGATGGCTGATATGAATGGTGTTATAGCTACCAGGAAAATTACTGATGCTTATCCGGACATCTATGTCCTGGTATTAACCACCTACGATGATGATGAATGGATCTTCGATGCCATCCGCAGCGGGGCCTCTGGTTATTTATTAAAGGACACACCTCCTGCAGATCTGATTAAATCCATCAAGGGGACTCTGGCAGGCAATGTCTTTTATTGATCCTCAGGTTGCCGGAAAGTTATTGTCAGAATATGCCGAGAACTTTGGAAATTCCCAACCACCCTCTCACTACACCTTTACCGAGAGAGAAAGAGATATCCTGACCTTATTATCACAAGGGTTATCAAATACGGAGATTTCCGAGAAACTTTTCCTGGCCGAGGGAACAGTCAGGAATTACACCAGTGTGTTGTTGAAAAAACTGGGTGTAGCTGATCGAACTCAGGCAGCAATATTAGCTATTCGTTATGGATTGGTTTCAAAAGATCCCGAGGCTGGATTAAAAGGTTTTACTCTCCAATCAAATCACTATACAGCTGGATCATTTTTTTCGTGATAATACCCCAATCATATTTTTTAGCAAACGCAAAGGCGTCGTGGCCCATCCGATAGCGCAGGGCTTTATCCTTTATGAGAGCCGCTATACGATTGCTCAGGGCAGTCGGGTCATCCACCGGTACATGGTAGCCAGTGACGCCATCTTCAACAAGATCGATCAACCCACCAACATGGGAAGCGATCACTGGAGTTCCACAAGCCATCGATTCCAGCGCTACCATGCCAAAGGATTCATAATATGATGGCATGATGACCATTTCAGCCGCTGAGTAATAGTACGGCAGGGTATCCTGGCTTTGTTTTCCGAGGAATGTTACCATGTCATTTAAACCATATTCATCCCGCAGCTGACACAGTAATTTCATCTCATCTGAGTCGTTCCCATCTTTATCCTGCAGGTCACCACCTATCACAGCCAGACATAAGTTCTCTTCGGCCTCGCCGTTATCGCTCAAATGGCCAATGGCTTTCATCAAAGTCCTGACCCCTTTTAATGGTTCTATCCTGCCGACAAAAAGGATCATGCGTTTATCAGCTGGTACACCAACAAATTCCTTGGCCTCGTCTGGAGGGATAGGATAAAAATGCGAAAGATCAACACCCGGAGGTATTACTTCGATTTTTTCCGGATCTGCCCCGTACAAATTTTCTAATTGATTTTTTTCTATATCGGTAGAGGCAACGATCTTATCTGCCCTCAAGATTACGCGTTGTTCGCCATTGATCCGGTAATCCCCTTCTGCTTCTTCAGTATTCTGGGCAACCTGCTGTTTTAGTTTCCCGAGTGTATGAAACATCTGGATAACGGGGGCATCCCAAACCTTGGAAAGTTCTTCGGCGGCGATGCCTGACATCCAATAATGGGAATGGATCAGATCGTAACAACATTCCTTTTTGCGCGCAAAATTCAAGGATATTTTCAACAAAATCCGGAATATACGTCACCAGTTCTTCTTTAGGCAGAGGATGTTCAGGTCCGGCTGGAATATGGGCAACACGGTTACCAAATCCGAGGTCATGCAAAACGTGGGGAACATGTTCGTCCTGCGACCGTGTGAAGACATCCAGGTGGATTCCCTCCCTCCCCAGGAAACGAGCCAGGTCACGAACATAAACATTCATCCCGCCGGCGTCTTTACCACCCAGGGTTGCCAGAGGGCAAGTATGATATGAAAGCAAAGCTATGCGCAAAAATTCCTCCTGATCAGACTCAAAACCGGATAATCGTTAAGGTCAGTCCCGGTGTCTATTCACTCCAGTATGATAGCTGGTATAATTTTCCCCGTCAACCAAAAGATATCTATGCCACCGTAGCTCAATGGTAGAGCAATCGCTTCGTAAGCGATAGGTTATGGGTTCAATTCCCATCGGTGGCTCTTTATATTTAAGGCTGTCAATCTCCTGAAAGAATTATCCTCTAAATCCACCCCCAATCAAATTTTCTGAAATTCATCAGTTGACGACCGCAACTGATTTGGATATATTTATTAAGTATACGCTCAATCATCCCTTTTCAACTGCAAACTCACCTGGAGCCAAGGAGCAATTGATGTCAGAAGAACAGGCACCGTTAGAGTATACATCTTCAGGAAAACTCAAATCAGCTCACTACAATAAAGAGCTAGCCAGATTACAGCAGGAGTTAGTTAAGCTGCACTACTGGATCAAAGATAAGGGTTTGAAGGTTGTAGTGATATTCGAAGGCCGTGATGCAGCTGGAAAAGGCGGTGTGATCAAAAGGATTACGCAACGCCTGAATCCCCGCATTGCCCGCGTCGTTGCTCTCGGTACACCTTCTGACAGGGAAAAAGAACAGTGGTATTTTCAACGATATGTGCCCCACCTGCCCTCCGCAGGCGAAATGGTATTATTTGACCGCAGCTGGTACAACCGGGCTGGCGTAGAACGTGTGATGGGCTTCTGCTCAGATGATGAATACCGGGATTTTATGCGAACCTGCCCAGAATTTGAACGTATGCTGGTCCGATCTGGCATAAAACTAATCAAATACTGGTTTTCTGTTAGTGACGAAGAGCAGGAACGGCGCTTCCGGGTCCGCAACACAGATCCTACACGGCGCTGGAAGTTAAGTCCGATGGACCTGGAATCCCGCTCCCGCTGGGTAGAGTATTCACGGGCCAAGGATGCTATGTTCATGTATACGGATACTGAAAAAGCACCCTGGTATGTGGTTGATGCCAATATCAAACGGCATGCGCGTTTAAATTGCATTCACCACCTGCTCAGTTTGATCCCTTACGAAAATATCACTCCGGAACCAATCGAACTTCCGCCTCGCCAGGTTGATCCAGGTTATAAACGGCCGCCTATAACCAGTCAAAAATGGGTGCCCGCGGTCTACGGTAAAAATTCCTACGAAGAATATCTGCAGCCAGAGGATTAATTTCTGCTTCTAATAATCAATGTCCGTCCCTCTTGATCTCTGGATTGGCCTGGAATCTGCCATATCCATAAGATAATCTCTATCAATGCGAGGGATTTGTTGAGGTCAACCGCTCTCAGAGCAACAATGCTGGTAATCCCTGCACCTGATTGCGGCTGGAACAAAAGAGCTGATCACCTTACTCTGAGAGAACCGGAGATTTTTTCCTGCGCAGCTGAGATAACATCATTCCGGCCAACATCAGGGAACTGCCCAGAAGGATCCGGGGAGTTAACACCTCACTTATTATCAACCATCCCCAGAAAGCAGCAAACACCGATTCAAGGCTTAAGATGATTGCCGCTGAAGCAGGTTTGGCATCTTGCTGGCCAATGACCTGTAAGGTGTAGGCTAAACCGATCGATATCACTCCACCGTAAAGGATTGGGACAGCAGCGGATAAAACTTGATCGACATTAAATTCCTCCAGGAAGAATCCAACGGAGAAACTTATTATTGATGTAAATAATGATTGGACAAAAGACAATTGAAAGACATCCACTTTGGGTGAAAAACGGGCTATAAATTGCACATGCACTGCCCAAAAAAAAGCCCCTATCAGGACAAATCCATCCCCGGGCGCAAATGTTAAACCTCTGGTCGTGCTCAAGAAATACAAACCGAGAACCGCAAGTATTGCTCCCATCCAGGTAACTAACGGCGCTCGATCACCCCATAACAAACCCAGCAATGGAACGAATGATCACATACAAACCGGTAATAAACCCTGCCTTACCAGCCGTGGTATAGATCAGACCCAGCTGCTGGAATGTAGCTCCAAAAAACAGGATCAATCCTGCCGCGGCACCGAGATAACAAGGTTGTTTTTAGATCACCTTTTTGGTTGATGACTTTTTTATTTCGGACGATGATAACGGGAACTAGCGTAATTGCGCCAATCATGAACCGGAAACCATTAAATAGATAAGGGCCCATTTGCTGCATACCCAAACGCTGGGCAACAAAACCACCACCCCAGATCACGGCAGTGATCAATAAGATCAAATTTGACTGAACAGTTTTTGTCTTCATAAATTTTACTCGGCCAAAGTTAATTCTTTCCAGTATACCCCAGACCGATGATATCAAATCAGAAAATTTCTTGTTGGATTTTGTCGTATACTTCTTTTTATTAAACCTGCCCTATACCAGGAGGATTTTATGCCTGTTATTCAACAGATTCACAATCACCGATCCATCCGGAAGTATAAATCCGATCCCATACCAGAAGATCTGCTTCATGAGATCCTTGAAGCCGGAATCCGGACCTCCTCTTCCGGAAATATGCAAACTTATTCAATTATTGCCACCCGGGACTCAAAACTAAGGGCTGAACTTCTTGAACCCCACCTGGGCCAGGAAATGGTTGTAAATGCGCCCGTATTCCTGACCTTCTGCGCAGATTTCAACCGCATGCGCCGCTGGGTGAAACTCAATCAGGCAGCAGATAATTTTGATAACTTCTTCAGTTTCATGATTGCAGCCATCGATGCAATTCTGGTATCGCAAACCGTTGCCCTGGCGGCAGAATCCCGCGGACTGGGACTCTGTTTTCTTGGAAGTACTCTGGCCAATGCTGATTTAATTGGCAGGGTTCTGAAACTGCCTGCGAATGTTGTGCCGGTTACAGGATTCTCTCTGGGATATCCAGACGAACAACCAGATTTACGTGACCGGCTGCCTTCATCTGGACTAGTACACTGGGAAACATATCAGGAATATTCGGAAAATGAGATCCACGATATTTACAGCGATAGGGAAATTAAAGGCTGGCAGCGTTACATGAAATCAAAATGGCTCCGGAAGCAGATTGAAGAAAAAGAAATCGAGAACCTGGCTCAGCTTTACACAGAAGTGAAATACACCAGGGATTCGCATCAAGGCTATTCAAGGAAATTATTGGCTTATCTTGCAGATCAAGATTTCATGAAAAACGAAGGCTAGTTAAGGATTGAAGACAAACCAGTGCCATCCCCAGAATGGTACAATGACACCATCAAAATCGGGCGAGTATAAATTGATCTATTAAAGCCCGTCTCCCAGGAGGACAAAATGAAATACCTTCAAGACAAGAATATTGCAGTTATTGGAAGCGGTAATATGGCCGGGGCCATGATCGGCGCCCTGTTGAGGAATAATGAACTAAGTCCTGAGCAGATCACAGCCAGCGACCCAAATCAGGAACAACGAGAGGCAATCTCAGTTAAGTATGGCGTCATTGTTACGGGTGATAATCGCGAGGCCGTGAAAAATGCTGATGTTGTCATATTGTCAGTCAAACCTCAAGTCCTTCCCGCGGTTGCGTCAGAATTAAAAGGAAAAATTCCTGCCAACAGCCTGGTGTTTTCGATCGTAGCCGGAATGCCCATCACCACCATTCAAAAAAGCCTTTCCCATAAAGCTGTCATCAGGACTATGCCCAATACCCCTGCTCAGATCAGTGCTGGCATGACTGTTTGGACAGCTTCGGATGAAGTATCCGATGCTCAACGAGAGGAGGCTAAGGTCATCCTCGCAGCCATGGGGAAAGAATTATATGTTGAACATGAGGATTCATTAAACATGGCGACCGCTGTCAGCGGTACTGGCCCTACTTACGTCTTTCTCCTTGCCGAAGCACTGGTGGATGCTGCTGTTCACCTGGGCTTTTCCCGCCGGGATGCCCGATTAATTGTCCTCGAGACGATCAAAGGGTCAGTGGAATTTGCAATTCAATCTGATCTCCACCTGGCACAGCTCCGTAATATGGTGACCTCTCCAGGAGGAACAAGTGCAGAAGCAATTTACCAGTTGGAAAAAGGCGGGATGAGAACCATCCTGTCAAAAGCTGTCTGGGCTGCTTACCAGAAGAGTCAATTACTGGGTAAAAAAGCAGAAGACCCGCCTGATTCCCCCCTGCGGGTCGAAAACTAATCTCAATCTGGAATGATTTAATCTTTTCTGCGTTTTCTCCGGCTGGCCGCTCCACCTCCGCTGCCGCCAAAGATCATTGACGCGCCGGTCAGGAATCCGAAGGTATACCAACCGCCGTTGTTATGAACCTCAAAGACGTAGATGTTTTTATTGAATAGGGAAATAATAAATGTGAAGGGGGCAATAAAGCCTTGCCAGAGTCCGGTCCAGAATCCAGCCACGTCACCATCTTCATCAGGTGTGTTGCGCAGCTGGTTAGGTCCGGCTGCACATGCGCCCAGCACCAAAACCAGCGAGATAAGAACAAGTACTACAATAGTTTTCTTCATTTAATTTTTCTCCTCCTTGTGATCTGGTATATATACGAGAAATGAATGATTTTGTTGTAAAAAATGGCTAATTAATAAGAATTACCCATACCAGAACCTATCGTCATTCAAGTATAATACCTGCACCATGACAAAACAAAATACTACTCTCGTTATTGGTATAGCCGGCGGTACAGGCTCAGGAAAAACCACTGTAGCAGATTACATTCTTGAGACAGTTGGTCCGGAGAAAATCGCTTTTTTACCTCATGACGCCTATTACCGTGAACTTCATGAACTATCTGTCGAGCAGCGGGCCCAGGTTAACTTCGACCATCCTGCTTCCCTGGAAACGGAACTGCTGATCGACCATATTACTCAGCTCAAGGAAGGACATTCCATTGAACTTCCCAATTATGATTTCAAAACCCACACCCGGATCGCAGAAACCTCCACCATAGATCCCCAATTGATCCTGATAGTAGAGGGAATATTGATCTTCGCAGAACCCGAACTGCGCAAACTCTTTGATCTTAAGATCTATGTGGATACAGACGCAGATGTTCGTTTTATCCGCCGCCTAAAAAGAGATATCGAAGAACGCGGACGAACGACCCAGAGCGTAATCAATCAATATATTGAAACTGTGCGCCCTATGCACCTGGAATTTGTAGAGCCATCAAAACGGTATGCCAGCGTGATCATCCCCGAAGGTGGTTATAATCACGTAGCTTTAGACTTGATTGTTGCCCGCATCGAATCCATGATCCAGGAGTCATCTTTATGACAGATTTTTCAAAGATAGATGCTTTCCTGGAATCCAACCTGCAGACCAGCCTTAACGAATTAAAAGAATATTGCAAACAGCCCAGTGTGGCTGCCCAAAATCTGGGCCTGGAAGAAGCAGCCCGGATGACAGCTGTCATGTTGAAGAAACGGGGGTTTTCTGCCGAAATATTCAGCACGGATGGTTTTCCGGTAGTGATTGCAGAACGAAAAGGTCGGACTGACAAAACTCTCCTGATTTATAACCATTATGACGTACAACCAGCTGAACCTTTCGATCTCTGGACTTCTCCTCCTTTTGAACCTGAAGAGCGGGATGGAAAAGTATACGGGCGCGGTATCAGCGATGACAAAGGACACTTTACCAGCCGCCTTTTTGCCATTGACGCTATCCTGTCCGAGTCCGAAGAACTGCCCTGCAACATTAAATTCATCCTTGAGGGAGAAGAAGAAATTGGCAGCATTCATTTGCCTGATTTCGTGAATGAACACCAGGATTTGCTTCAAGCAGACGCCTGTATCTGGGAATTTGGCGGTGTAGATCATCGTGACAAACCCATGCAGTATCTGGGATTACGCGGAATTTGTTATGTTGAACTTTCAATAAGAACTGCGAAACAAGATGTGCATTCTGGACTGGGAGGTTCAATTTTCCCCAATGCTGCCTGGCGCTTGATCTGGGCATTAAACACATTAAAAGATGAGGACGAACACATCAAGCTGCCTGGTTTTTACGACCCTATCATCCCTCCTTCGAAGCAGGACATCGATATGTTAGCCGCGCTTCCACCTGTAAGTGATGAGTTAAGAACTCGTTATGGGATCAAAGATTTTCTCAAAGAATATCAGGACGAAACCGAATTTCAAGTCGCAAGCATCTTTGAACCAACCTGCACGATTTGCGGTTTAACATCGGGTTACCAGGGCCCAGGATCCAAAACCGTATTACCTGCCAGGGCCTCAGCAAAGGTGGATTTCCGGCTCGTACCTGAGCAAACCCCTTCCCAAGTACTTGAACAATTACGGATCCATCTCGACCGGGAGGGTTTTCCTGATGTTGAGATAGAATTTTTAGGCGGCGGTCCGGCCGCCCGGACTGATCCAAACGATCCATTTGTCAAACTGGTTGTCGAGACTTCGACTGATGCTTTTGGCAGCCAGATGGAACTGGTCCCCATGGTTGGCGGATCAGGTCCAAATCATGCCTTTGTTACCACGTTGAAATTACCCGTAGTTACTACCGGGATTGGATATCCAGGGGGCAATGCTCATGCGCCTGACGAAAACATACGCATTGATCTCTATCTGAAAGGCGCAAAACATATAGCCAGGATCATCCACGCTTTTGGTGAATCCTAAAGAATTATTGCTTTTTTACCAATATTACGCCATGGGCAGGTAATTTATCAGAGCCTGCAGCAGGATCTGTATATATGACAAATAGAACTTTGGTTGCATTAGATATCGAAACCACTGGTTTGGAATCTACATCTGACAGGATCATTGAAATTGGAGCAGTTAGATTCACTGACAAGGGGATTGAAGAAGAATTTGAAACTTTGATAAATCCCGGTATCAGGATCCCTCCTTTTATCTCACAATTGACAGGTATAACAGATGCGATGGTCCGGGGAGACAAGATCCCCTTCATAGAAGAAGCCATCGATCAATTGATCGATTTTGTAGGCGACGCTCCCGTTATCGGCCATAACGTAAAGTTCGATCTCTCGTTCCTGCACGCAGCTGGTGCCTTGAAAAAGAATCTCTCCATAGATACCTATGAAATGGCTTCTGTGATCCTGCCTGCTGAGGGCCGTTATAACCTGAGAGCCTTGGGCCAGGTACTTGGTGTACCTATGAGAGCCACTCACCGCGCTCTGGATGATACCAAAGTCACTCAGGCGATCTATCAGATCATGTATGACATGATCCTGGATCTGGATCTTCCCACCCTGGGAGAAATCGTTCGCCTCAGCCCCGGAGCTGGATGGGGCGGAAACCTGCCATTTACATGGGCATACGAGCAGATGAAAAAGGAAAATCCATCTGCGGCTGCAGAACCTTACCTGAATCCGCTTTTATCACAACCGCCACCCAAAGAAGTTAAGCCAATTGAACCCAAAGAGACCGTCAAGGGCCTTGATCTGAATGAGGTATCTGCCGTTCTTGAACCTGGGGGACCTTTCCACAAATCATTCCCCGATTATGAACACCGGTCAGAGCAATTGGAAATGCTGCGGGCCTCTGCCAGGGCGATCTCAGACGGCAGGCATTACCTGATAGAAGCCGGCACCGGAATTGGTAAATCCCTGGCCTATCTGATTCCCGCGGCCATGTGGGCCACACAAAATCAACAGCGTGTTGTTATCTCTACCAATACCATCAACCTCCAGGATCAGCTGATCAGTAAAGATATTCCCCTGCTGCTGGAGACCATGGATTTAAAATGCAGAGCGACAGTATTAAAAGGCCGCTCAAATTACCTTTGCCCTCATCACCTGGAAAGCTTGCGCAAGAGCAAACCGAAAAGCGCAGACGAAATGCGTGTATTGGGAAAAATCCTGGTTTGGATGCAAACCAGCCTCTCCGGTGATCGGGGGGAGATCAATCTCAATGGACCCACAGAGAGGCGGATCTGGAATCGAATTTCAGCAGAACACGAAGACTGCTCCACCGAAGGTTGTCTTAAACGAACCGGGGGGCGTTGTCCTTTTTACCAGGCCAGACAGCGGGCTCATTCTTCTCATATAATCATTGTCAACCATGCCTTGCTGCTGGCAGATGTTGCCACAGGAAATAGGATCCTGCCAGAATATGACACTCTGATAATAGACGAGGCCCACCACCTCGAAAGCGCCACGACAAACGCATTAAGTTTTTATACCTCCCAATCAGTTTTAAGGAGATCATTATCGGTTCTAGGAGATGAAAAGAAAGGTATTCTGAGCTGGATCATAAAATTGGGAGAAGATAAATTATCACCCAGTGATTTTGCCTCCTTGAACCAGCTGGTGCAATCTATCATATCCCGATCATTTAAAACCCAGAGCCGCATGGATGATCTATTCCGGATCTTGCAGCTTCTTCTGGAAAGATCCAGGGGAGGAAGGCCGGCCGGAAGATACACTCAGCAAATAAGGATCGGAACATCAGGAGATGTCCCTGAGAATTTTCGGGGCATTCTGCGCGGCCAAAGTGACTGGGATGATGTAGAAAAATCCTGGGACGAGGCCCGTCAATCTCTGTATGGTCTCCTGGAAGATATCCAAAAAATCTGGGAATCGATTAACGAGCTTGTGGGAAAAAACCGGTCTGAGCAGCCACAATACGAAGCCATCCTGAATGACCTGCGGGAAGCCTCCCGAGAATTATATGAAATGTATGAAAATATTGACCACCTGGTCTTTGAACCTGATCCGAATATGATCTACTGGATCGAATCGCCCCCTCAAAAACCGGCAATCGCCATCCAGGCCGCCCCCTTGCATATCGGGGAGCTGATGGAACGCTACATCTGGTTCGAAAAACGAGCCGTAATCCTTACTTCTGCAACATTAACCACAGCGGGCAGTTTTGACTACATCCGCAACAGATTGGGGGCGGACGATTCAGAAGAATTGGCTCTCGGATCTCCCTTTGACTATCAGAATGCAGCCCTTTTATATTTAGTGGAAGATATTCCTGAACCCAGCGATTATAAAGGCCACCAGCTCGCTTTAAACAAAGGTTTGATTTCCCTCTGTAAAGCTACTGGTGGACGGACACTGGTTTTATTTACCTCTTACAGCCAGCTGCAGGAAACTGGCAGATCCATCACTGGCCCCCTGGCTCAGGAAGGCATTATTGTCTATGAACAGGGAAGCGGTCCATCCCCCCACACCCTGCTTAAAAGCTTTCGCCAGGCGGAACAGGCCGTGTTATTGGGCACCAGGGCTTTCTGGGAGGGTGTTGATATCCCTGGTCAGGACCTCTCGGTTCTGGTCATCGCCAAACTTCCATTCCAGGTTCCATCCGATCCAATCGTTGCCGCCCGGGCAGACACTTACCAAGACAGCTTTCAGGATTATATGCTTCCGGAAGCCATCCTCAGTTTCAGGCAGGGTTTTGGAAGGTTGATCAGAACCAAAAAGGATGTTGGAGTTGTAGCAATTTTCGATAAAAGATTGCTGACAAAAAGTTACGGGAACTTGTTTGTCAATTCCCTTCCCAACTGCACTATCCAGCAGGGTTTCCTTTCTGATCTGCCAGATGAAGCCAGCCGCTGGTTGAACATCTAGAGTTGATACTTGAACTTATCCATTTACTTTGTTATATTGAAATCAGAAAGTCCAAATCCTTGTTCATAATCCTTGATCGATTCACGATTACTCACAGATAATAACGCCGCTGCTTACTCGACCTCTTAGGTTTGAAAAACCCACCTTAACTTCAATCCTGTTACGAAGGAGGTGTTAGATGGCTTGGTACGCTGATACACTCTGGTGTGATGGATGTGGTGTGGAAATTCGCTGGGAACCTATCGAAAAAAACCAGTTGGTATTTTGCTGCAGTAAGTGCTTCCGGGGCGAAGAATGTGATTGCGAAAATCTCCAGGATGAATACCCTTCCAACCAGGACAAATCAACAAAACAGCTACTCCCAGACCGGGGTATAAAAAAAGGTGGCTGATCATTTCAGCCACCCGATATATCAGAATTTCAATTTATCTATTCAGGATCCTCTGAATCATTAGATTCAGGTTCGACCACTTCCGGAGATTTCTCAGCCGGGGAGTCATTGAGTGCATCAGCAGCAGGGCTGCTGACCTCTATTGGATCAACATCTTCAGATTCCTTTTCCCCGTCTGGATCAACCTTTAGCAAATCTTCATCAACATCTAATAAAATACCTTCGGATGCATCCTCCAGGTTCATGATCCATTCCATCTGTTCTGAGATCGGAACCCGTCTCATGCTCAAAGAGACTCGCTCTCTGGCCTTGTCGATCCCCATAATCTTGACCAGCACTGGATCGCCTTTTTTAACAACAGCCTTGGGATCCTCCGTATTTGCGTACCCGATTTCACTGATATGGACCAATCCCTGTAAACCTTCGGTTAATTCCACAAATGCGCCAAAGTCCAGAACAGAGATAACAAGACCTTCGACGAGGTCTCCAACCTTGAACTTTTCAACCCGTTTAAGCCAGGGATTTGGCAAGAGGACTTTTCGGCTTAAGCTTATTCGTTCTTTATCTTTATCAATTCCGATCACTTTAACTTCGATCTCGTCTCCAAGTTTAAATATTTTCGATGGATGGGGGATCCTTTCCCAATCAATTTCTGATTTATGAACTAATCCATCAACTCCCTCCAAGTCAACAAAAACCCCAAAATCGACAATGTTAACTATGCGGGATTTTATAACAGAACCAATTTCAATTTCATTGAGTCTTTTTTCGCGGTGACCTTCCTTGACTACACGGGCTGAGAACACCAGCCGCCGTTCGGTCTGATCAACCTCGATCACCTTAAGAGCAAGGGTTTTTCCCATCATTTCAGATTTGATCTCACCAGCTCTTTGAGTATTTGTTCCCCTCCTGATGGCAGGAATGTGGGAGTTGGGAATGAAACCTCTCAGATTTTCATAGGCAACCAGTAAACCACCCCGGTTCTGGTCAACAACTTCAAGTTCGATCAGTTCATCAGCTTTAGCTAATTCCTCTGCCTTGACCCAGGTTTCATGGGCCAAGCCCTGTTGAAGCGATACCAGCAGATCTTCATCCCCCATAGGTGTGCGGATAACACTGACAAAAATCTCATCTCCAACGGACAAGCTTTCGCGAATTTCAGAATCAACTCGGTCAAGATCCTGTCCCGGAATGATCGCATCCCTTTTAAAACCAACATCCAATAGGATCGAGCTTTCCTGGATATCCAGGATCTTCCCCTTGAGCATCTTCCCTTTCTGGGGTTTATCAACGTCATAATGATCAACAAAATCCTGGAACCACTCAGGCTGCCCTGAGTTTTTTTCTTCTTCTGGATTCTGATTGTCCTGCTCTGGATCTGGGGCTTTGATCTCGTTTTCCATGGATCTCTGCGTTTAACTCCTGAAAAATGTTTTGTTGCGGATCAATGTCTATCTGGAAATAAAATTGCTGCCCGACCATTCCTGAGGCAGCATCAAGGTCCAGCAAATTATTTAATATGTCCTTAAATCCGCACTTGCCTTCAGATTATGACAAACTTTAGATTATTTGTCAATTAATACCCCCCATTCAAGGATTAAATACATACCCAACACCCCATCTATTTCTGATGATTTGGGGGTTTTTAGGGTCTTGTTCGATCTTTTCCCTCAATCTCTTTACATGAACGAATAAACCCTGCCGGGTACCCTTCTCCGGTCCTTCCCAGACGCTTTCCAGCAGCTGTTCGTAAGGCATAATCTGCTTGCCTTGTCGGGACATAAAAACGAGCAGGTTGTATTCTATAGGTGTCAGATCAACTAACTTACTCCTTATCCAAACCTGCCTGGAAGAGTAATCTATCCTCATCATGTTTGATTGGAACAGATCAGGTCTTAATGGATATCTGGCATTTTCACTTCGCCGGATACATACCTGTACTCTCGCCATTAATTCCTGAATGGAGAACGGTTTTCGTAAATAATCATCCACCCCAAGCTGATAGGCATATATCAGGTCATCCGGGTTAGCCCTTTCACTCAACATAATCACAGGAATCGCCGACCAGCGCCTGATTCCCTGAGTAACCAGCAAGCCATCTAATCCGGGCAGATTGCGAGCCAGAATTATCAGATCCGGATTGATTGTCTGGGCCATATCAAGAGCTGAACTTCCATCCTGAGCAAGATCCACCCGGTAGCCAGCAGTTTGTAATGCGTCTCGAACTCGGATTTGGTATTCAGGTTGTGCTTCTGCCACAAGAATCCGTCCCCCGCTAACGGCCTCAAATCTATCCTCGCTGTCAGATTTCAATATCAGCTGGGATTCAGCAGCTGTCGGCAGCTTGATCTCAATTTTCGAGATCGCATCAGAGCCTGGTCCGGACCTCAGGACTACAAGGGAACCTCCCTGAGCGGTAATGATCTTGTTGGCAAGAAACATCCGGATATTCTGTCCTGTCAATTCGATCTCATCCTGATCAGGTGTTAATCCTGGCAATGGCAGAGTCCTGGAGCCATTCCAATATGATACTTAGATCATCTTCCCCTGCGGCAACAGAAATGTCCAATGATTGTCCTTCAGGGTTATTGACAGTTATTTCGTTCACTAGGTGCTCGAGAGCCAGCATTGAAAGAGCAGGATCAATCGATGATATAAGCGGCTTCTCACTAAAATCCTGTCCCTCAGTAAATCGAATTTCGATTTGATCGTGATTGGAGATAAATTCGCTTAAAAACTCGCTGATATTCACTGAGTCAGTGAATATTGGTAAAGCATCAAACGTGCTTATCAAATTCAACACCAGATCCAGGGATTGATTGACCAGAAGCTGTTGATCCCTGGCATCAGTTAAGAAATCATCCAGAATTTCAGGATTCCAGACCTGAAGATTGCCTTTTAAAGCTTCCAGATTGCCCCCGGCAGAAGCACTGGTTTTCCTGGCCTGAACACACATTTCCTCCACCATTTTTAACTGGCGTTTGTAAGTAGTTCTCCCGTCCGGTACTTGCGTGGCTATTCCCGCATAAGAATGATCGTTGGATGCTTCCAGAGAGATCTTGAATAACTTGACTTGAAGATAAGAATTTTTTCCAATAGTTAATCGGAATTCAAGATTTGGTTCTGTGATTATCTTATTTCTTGCATCTAGGAACAAATCATGGACCTGTTTTTCATCTCCCGCCAAAGACTCCAATCGGGTCCAGAAATATTCTTCCAATACCGGACTGATTGCCATTTGTGTCAAATTCAGATGATCCCTCATCCGTTGATTAATATGGACCACTCCAGCCAGGGACTCACAATAAAATACACCAACCGGAATATCCTCGCTGAAATGTTATCCATTCAGCGAGTTTTCCAGTGGGTTTATTCTGCTCTGCGGCAGCCCGCTGGAAGATTTTGAGGTTGATTTTGTTCGATTTCCATAAAAACATTCTAGCATGCCAGTATTTTGTCGTCAATGTTAGCATTTTGTAAGTTTTTCTTATCTATTTCTATTGCATTGTAAGTTTTTCAAGGTATACTTGGGTGGAGATAGGCAACCGCGGAATATTCCGCGACAATTTATCAGCAGATAAATTACCACAAATTTAGGCCACGAACCATAAAAGGGTGAGGCCAAAAGGCTTTACCCTTTATGCATGAGTGCCGAAAAGAAAGGATGTGAGAAGTCTTGGCTGTAAAAGTTGAACTCCGACCTAACGAATCGCAGAAGCAAATGATGAAGCGTTTTCGGAAAAAAGTATCTCGAAGTGGTGTACTGAGCACAGTCCGCCGCAAGAGGTGGTTTGTATCCAAGAGCGAACTGAGTCGTATCCAACGCAAGAAAGCGATTCGCCGGCGCAAGCGCCGAATGGCAAACAAGAGAAGGCAGAAAAAACAAGGTATTAGAACGATTTAAGCCGAGATCAAACGATCCGGACTATGGTTCTGGGTCAGAAGTAGATTTCAATCCTGTCCCAAAATATCGTCAAGCAAAACAAGAGGTTAAATGGCTAAAAAAGAAGAAAAAGTGAGAATGGAAGGAACAATAGTCAAAGCACTTCCAGGAACTCAATTTTTAGTTGAATTGGAAAATGGACACGAGATTCTGGCCTATCTCGCTGGAAAAATGCGCAAGTACTACATCCGTGTTCTGCTTGGTGATCGGGTTACAGTTGAAATGTCTACCTATGACCTTTCCCGAGGCCGGATCGTTTACCGTCACAAAAAAGGGCAGCCCCCACCCTCAAAAGAGGAAATAGATAAAATGGCATAAACCAATCTAATAATTGGTATATGCACTGCCAGCGGTTCAGCTTATAAAGTAGGTTCCGCTTCCAGCCTTAATGTGTTTCACTTAATTTGAATCACTTGCATATTTTATTAATCCAAACTGATAGTTTCAAAAACCTCTATGGGTAAAATAACTCCTACCTCAACTGATAATATCGAAAAGAAAACTATATTAAATCCCATACATGAGCTGATAGAACTTGGTCACTCCCAGGGATTCATCACTTTCTCAAATATTCTTAGCTACTTCCCAGACGCCAAAAAGGACGTTACCAGCCTTGAAAAAGCGTTTGCTTCTCTGTTAGAGGAAGACATCCCTTATCTCGAAGAAGACGATGAGGATGAACTGGAAGCTATTTTTACTGATGAGGGAGATAACGGAAAGCTGGAAGACGAAGACGATCTGGACGAGGATCTTGAAAATCGTCTGCTCAGCATAGACACCAACGATCTGATTGAGCTCTATTTCAAAGAAGCAGCCAGCATCCCCCTGCTCTCCAAGGATGAAGAAAAGGACCTGTCAAAACGCATTGAACGCGGGAGACTGGCTCGGAAGGAGATGGCTCGCGGTAATGTACCTGACGATCGCCGAACTGAACTACACCAGATGATCGAGGATGAATGGAACGCCCTGGACCATCTGATCACAGCTAATTCCCGCCTGGTTATCAGCGTAGCAAAAAAATACATGGGCCGCGGTGTACCTTTCCTGGACTTGATCCAGGAGGGAAATATCGGCCTGATGCGCGCGGCTAAGAAATTTGACTATTTACGGGGATATAAATTTTCCACATATGCTACCTGGTGGATTCGACAGGCCGTCACCCGGGCAATTGCCGATCAAGGCAGAACAATTCGTGTGCCTGTCCACATGGGTGACAAAATCTCAAAAATGTTCCGGATGCAGAACGATCTTAAACAATCTCTGGAACGCGATCCATCCATCGAAGAATTAGCTGATGCTCTTGATGAAGCCCCGGAAAAAGTCCAGTATATGATGAAGGTCGCCCGACGTCCCCTTTCCTTGGAAATGCCAACCACCAAAGAAGGTGATGCAGTATTGGGAGATTTCGTAGAAGACCTGGAAACACCATTACCAGACGAGACCGCTACCATCCACCTCCTCAAAGAGCATCTGGAAGAGGTCATGGAAGCCCTTCCTTCCAGAGAGGTGCGGATCCTCCGTTTGCGGTATGGTGTGCCAGATGGAAAAAGCCACACCCTTCAGGAAGTAGGTGAAAAAGTTGGTGTTTCCCGAGAAAGGGTCAGGCAAATTGAAGCCCAGGCTCTGCGCAGATTAAGGCAGCCGCGGATTCAAAGAATTTTACGCGATTACCTGGAAAAAACAAAAAATTCCTGAACAGCTGTGATAAAATAGCTGGCTGGGCTACTCTCCAGCGAACATGAAGTAAATTGGAGAATAACATGTCTGGACAACAGAAACCATTTAAGTCGGGAGACTGGGTTTCCCATCTCCACCACGGTGTAGGCCAGGTGGAGGGAAAAGAAAAAAAATCACTGGGTGACGAAACCAGGGAGTATTATAAAGTTCAAACTCGCAACGGGGTTTACTGGATCCCAACTGATGACCTGGACCCTGAACGAATTCGCCCGGTTGTGAGTGAAAAGAACCTTCAGAAGGCCATAGCCATCCTGGAATCGCCTGCTGAACAAATGGACAGTAAACATACTGATCGAAAGAACCGTATCAATCAAGTTATTGAAGATGGAACTTTAGCAGGCTTTTGTGCTTTATTAAGAGATTTACACGGAAAAAGGGCCGGAGACAAACTTAACACTACCGAAGAGCGAGCCCATTCTACGATCAAGAAAAAAATCGCCTCGGAATGGTCGGCAACCCATGAAATTTCAGTACAGGAAGCAAATAAAGAACTCAATAAAATTTTACGTAAAATCACACCACCAGAAACAAAGACCACAAAGAAGAAATAAAGGCGAACGTTATCGCCAGGAGAATGAAGATTATGGGTAAAAAAAACATGAAAACACATCAGTCCACAGCAAAACGTTTCCGTAAAACCGGCAGCGGAAAGATCCTCCGGACCAAGGGTCATCACGGACACTTTAGGCGCCGAAAGTCAAGCCGCTCGCTCAATGATATGAAGAAGATGCACGAAGTTGAAGCAACGGGTTTGAAGAAACGAATTAAACGGCTCGCGCCCAACCTAGATCGCTAATATAAGCTGTCAGCAATTTAGCCGTTTCACCTGGTGGAACGGCTTTTTTTGTAGGAGATATTCTACAACAGGATTAGAATCCAAATTTGCGAGGAGATCATGGAAACAACAGAAAATTCCCCTCAAAACCAATCTTTTACACCCAAGCCAGCATCCAAAAGGTTTCCAGGGATCATGTTGCGATTGATCCTTGTTTTTACCACTGGCTGCCTTGTAGGAGCAGTGATTTATTTTGCGGCTTCTGGGTGGATTCCTTATCTGGATCAAAGAGTATTCCAACCAATAGACACAAATCAGGCAAAGGTTCAGGAGCTTCAGGCTACTCAAGCCGCACTAGAGGGCCAAATCAGCTCCCTGCAGGCTACGCTGGATGCCAGCCTATCCGATGTCGGATCGGGTGTCCAGGCAACGCTGGACCAACTATCTGAAGATCTAGTTTCCATGCAATCTCAGGTTGAATCAAATACTTATTATGCTGGCACATACTCCCCCGGAATAATTGCTACAGTATCCGCTGGACAGCAATCCAATGAGAGATTTATCAGTGCCATAGCGACAGTTCAAATGAGAGACGCCGGCAACCGCCAGGAAATAGAACTTCTTCGTTCCCTGGATTCTTTGACCTGGGCCCATCAATACCTATTACATGACAATTATGGGCTGGCAAAAAATGAACTAGAGGTTGCCCGGGATAATCTCACAGCAATGATAACGAGAATACCTCCCAAACAACGGGTAGTTGTACTCGAGATGCTCAAACTTGTAGAAGAGTGTATAGCGGACTTGCCTTCCCGTCCCGCAATCGCTGCTGATAAATTACGGTTGGCCTGGCAAATGGGGATCAGCGAATTTCCGGATCAAAGCATGTTCGATCAGGGAGTGACGATCACACCGACCCCTTACATCACCCCAACTCCAACACCAAATTAATCCACTGTGGTCCAAAGAATATTCGGATTGTAGGATCATAATATTTAATACTGAAATATAATTTAGAAATACAAATATTCATTTTCCGGCCTATCGACGAGGAGTATTTTATATGTCGGGGATCTTATGCGCAATCCGGGGTGGACCTTCAAGCCACCCAACTATTAAAACATCCATTCGTTTGGCACAAGAAACAGGTGAAACCATCTATTTCCTTTACGTGGTAAACCTTGATTTTCTGACCCACTCCAGCAGCAGTAAAACCAATCATATCTCCCAGGAATTGCACGACATGGGTGAATTCATCCTATTAAGCGCCCAGGAAAAAGCGACTGACGCAGGCGCCCAGGCTGAAAGTGTGATCCGTGAAGGCCGGGTGGTTGAGGAAATCATATCTTATTGTGCCGAACAAAGTCCAACCTATGTGATCCTGGGACGGCCGGAAGAGGAAGGTGATGATAACCTGCTTTCGATTGAACGCCTGCAGATATTTGCTGAGCGCATCAAGCAATCCTGCCAAGCGCAAGTTATATTCTCTGATGAAACAGACCAGATTCAGAAAGAGGGCTGAAGTATTCACAGTCTGATACATTTTTTCATAACACTAAGGTGCATTTGTGGCCAAAACCAAATTGACAGGGACCATCCTCTTCATATTAGCATTGACTATTTTCCTGTTTTCAATGGAAAAAGTCTCTGCGTCAAATGTGAATAATGGGATATCTCATATCTTTGGAAAAATCCAGGACCTCCAACTGCAGCCCGTTAAAGATGTCCAGGTGCAGCTGATCTCAGGCGATAATTCAGATTATGTGATTCTCAGCTCGACAACAACCCAGGCAGATGGCAGTTATGCTCTCCAGGTTCCAGATTCGTTTCCTGAGCAGCTAAAGCTTTACTTTTTACGCCCCCATTTTCAGGATAAACTCACCAGCATCCAACCAGCAGCCATTAACCAGCTCCAGCTGGGAAATTCAGTCTCATTTCCCCTGGTAACACTGGAAAGAGAGATCACACCAGCATTCTGGATTGCCGCCTTGATCTTCGTCATTGTTCTTATCCTGATAGCTACCGGATTCCTGCACAATACCCTGGCCGCTTTCGCAGGAGCAAGCCTTTTATTAGCAATAAGTTATCTTGGCAAACCCTTCCTGTCGGATCTGTTTATTTTTAATTTCCCGCAAGCTATCTCCTATATTGATTGGAATGTGATCTTCCTGATCATGGGCATGATGATGGTGATAGCTGTTGTTGAAAATACCGGGATCTTCCATTGGCTCTCTTACCACGCTTACCGGATTTCCGGGGGCAAAATGATCATTCTGCTTCCGATTCTGATGTTAATTACAGGTATATCCTCTGCCTTTCTAGACAACGTGACCACAATGTTATTAATGACGCCGATCACTGTCCAGATTGCCCTGGCGTTGAACATATCCCCCATAATTTTATTGATCCCTGAAGTATTTGCATCCAATGTGATCGGTGTCAGCACCTTAATCGGTACACCAACCAATATCTTGATTGGCTCATTTGGCAATATAACATTCAATGATTTCCTGACCAATCTCACACCGGGTGTTTTCATGGCCTTTATTGGCTTGATCATCTACAGCTGGCTTACTTATCGAAAGGAGCTGACAGAAGAAAAAACGAGCTCCCCTCTCCTGCTTGAGAAATTAGAAGAAAGAGGGAAAATCACTAATCCAAAAAATCTTAAAAAGGCCGGCTGGATTGGAGCTGGTATGATGATGCTCTTCATTTTTGGCGAAAAGGTCCACTTGCTGCCATCGGTTACTGCCCTGATAGGCGCATCTGCTCTCTTAATCTGGATCAGACCGGACATAGATGAAATGATAGGTGCGGTAGATTGGACTACACTGGTTTTCTTTATGTCCCTCTTTATCGTTGTTGGCGCCATTCAGGAAGTCGGCCTGATCAGTATTATCGCAACTTTGATCGGCAATTTGATTGGTGAGAATCTCGTCCTGGCAATGATTGTTGTCACCTGGTTCAGTGCCATATTATCGATGGTAATTGCCAATATCCCATTTACTGCTGCTATGCTGCCGGTGATTGCCTACCTAACATTGATTATTCCCGGTGCCGAGTCGAAGGTATTATTCTATTGCCTCTCCATCGGGGCAGCCATGGGAGGTAATGGCTCGCTTATCGGAGCATCTGCCAATATGATCACCGCAGGGATCGCTGAAAGGGCAGGATACAGGATCACCTATAAATATTTCCTGAAAAAAGGAATCCCTGCCCTGATCATCACTGTTAGTATTTCCCTATTGTGGATATTCATTAAGTTTAACTAATTTAGAAAAACATTATGCTTGACAGGTTTAAACCCCCTCAAAAACTCGATCCCGCAGAATGGGTAATGGTCTTCCTAAGCTGGATGATCTATTTTGGCGGATTGATCTTCTTTTCAACGCAGGACAATTATTGGGTTTTTATGGCACTGGGAGCCCTTCCGGTGCTGGTTTCTGCCTGGTCACTGGGCATGGGCATGGGGGCAATCTCTGCCTTCATAAGCATTGCCATCCACCTCCTTTTCCATGTTCTGCTTCCTGGAAGCCAGGAAAACATGAATCTGCTGCTCTTCAACCATTTGATCGGTTTTGCATTACTTGCCATCATCGGCATGTTTATTGGCCATCTCAGGGATATCCAGCTAAAATCAAAGATTGAACTCAATTCCCTCGCTGAAAATAACAACAAGTTGATCCGGCTTTCCCGAGCACTGGAAGCAACCAACCAGTTAACAACTGATTTGATCACGTCTCAGAATTGGATGGAAAAGATCCCAGACTTGCTGCGCAACATCGGTTTGGCTGCAGGGATAGACCACCTGATCCTTTTCCAATTGACGGGCAGTGGCACAGTAAACTACTCCGGCAGCCTTTATCATTACTGGTCTGAGATCCAGTCCCGTTATCCAGACAGGGATAAAACATTCATCCCTGAAGAACTAACAACCTGGATAGAAACCGCCGAGATGGATCAGCCAATGATTGGGGTTCTCAGCGATCTGACCGAAGAAACCCGGAAATATTTCTTCCTCCAGGATCAAGGCAGCTATGTGGTCTTCCCAATTTTCACCGGTGTTTCCCTGTGGGGGTTTATCGGTTTTGAATCTTATTTGTCCAACAAGAAATGGGAAACACCTGAGATCAATACTTTCCGTAGTATTGCTCAAACCCTGGGATCCATTATCTATAAGAAGCTCATTGAAGATAATCTCGATCGGCGCGCCAAAGAATTGGATTCCCTCCACAAAGCAAGCACAAATATATCCTCCAGCGATCAGTTGGAAACAGCATTACAAACAGTGTTATCACAAGTCTATGAGCTGACCCCTGCCAACAATACCAGCATCTACCTTGTCCAAAATAAAGAGTTGAAACTATTCCTTTCACTGGGGAAAAACAGACAGCAAACATTACCATTTTCTCACCCCGGTGAAGCTGAACTGTCCCGGTTAGTAACCACAACCAATCAAGACCTATTTATCCCAAATATCGCTCATTTTCACGAAATCTCCCATGAAAATAATGGTCGGGAGATTGCCGTGATCTCGCTTTCATTAAAAGCCGGGTCTGAGGTGATTGGTGTGATTAATATCTGGTATGATTCCCTGCGGATATTTACACAAGAAGAAAAAACCATCCTGCGCCTCCTGGCAGATCAGGCCACAACGGCAATCATAAATATGCATTTTGTCCAGGGCTGAAAGGGAACAGCGCATCCTGGCTGACTCTCTCCGCAAGGCCAATTTGCAGCTTTCTGATAATCTCGAATTAACAGATGTGCTGGAAAGTATATTAAAACAAGTTTTATTATTGGTTTCAGCCCGGGACGCTCAGATCTTTCTTTATAATGGTGTGAACCTGGATTTCGGAGCGGTGATCTACGCCAAAGACGTTCAACACGATCCTGTTCATCCACCCAAACGGAACTCCATTTTTTATCAAACTGCTCAAAGCGGGAACAGGATTCAAATACCAGACATCCAGGCCGAAAAAAACCTTCAGGATACCTGGAAGAGCGGTTCGCTTGTCAGTTTACCCCTCATCTTTCACAGAAAAGTGATCGGCATTATGAATGTCAGTTTCTTTGAGCCGGGTGATCTGGATGAAGGATTGTTACAGGTTCTGGATCTGCTTTCCAATCAGGCCTCAATCGCGATCAATAACGCCCGTACTTTCGAAGCGGAACGCGAGCAGAGAAGATTAGCCCAGGCCCTTCAACATACCGGGCGGGCGATCCAATCATCCTTGGACCTGGAAGTTGTTTTGGATCAGATCCTGACTCAAATTGCCACCGTGATCCCCTATCATGCCGCGAACTTAATCCTGGTCGAGAATGGCGAAATGCGTGTTGTCCGCCAGCAGGGATTTAAAGAAAATGGTCATGTGATACTCGACCAGTCAAATAATGGGTTTGATATATCCAGGTTCGCAACCCTGGTCAGAATGGTTGATTCTAAAAAACCGTTGATCATACCAGATATAAATGATAGCCCGGATTGGATAAAAACCGAATCAACCAGGCAGGTTATGTCCTGGGCAGGCGCACCTATACTCGAAGGAGACCAGGTGATCGGTTTCCTTTCGCTTAACAATCACACACCAAATTACTACAACCGTGATCATGCTGATATTCTCTCAGCCTTTGCGAGCCAGGCCTCAATCGCCTTGACACACGCTCGTCTACATAAAAAAATCCATGAAATGGCGATCACTGACCCCTTAACGGGAATCTTGAACCGCCGCGGTTTGGAGCGCTGGGGACAGTATGAGATCGATCGCGCCAAACGATTTAACAGCCCCCTATCAGCGATATTCTTTGATCTGGATGAATTTAAGGCGATCAATGATACCTATGGACATGATGCAGGTGATGACGTACTCAAACAAGTAGTCAGCTGCTGCCAGAGCGTGATCCGGACCATTGATATCTTCTCACGAGTAGGCGGAGAGGAATTTCTGATTATCCTTCCCGAGACGTCCCTGCCAATAGCTATCCAGGTGGCTGAAAGGATCAGGCAAACTACCGAGGAGTATAAATTTATCAGTACTTGCCATCAGATCAAGATGACAATCAGCCTTGGTGCAGTTGAACTAAATGAAGAGATCGACACCCTGGCAGAGTTGATGACCACAGCCGACCAGTACATGTATCAATCAAAACGATCCGGCCGCAACCAGGTTTCCCATCCTTAATTGATTTCTGATTTACATTAATTAATATTCTCCTTTTCATCAAAAAAGTTGACAAAGCAATATAATATTTGTATACTATAACTGACTGACTGGTCAGTTTAATCTTAAAGAGCGGAATATGTCCCCCAAACCTGATGTTTCAGATGAACGCAAGACCCAGATTCTCGATGCAGCCATGGAAACTTTTGCTGAAAAAGGCTTCCATAAAACCCGCATGTCCGATATCGCGGAAACTTCAGGCTTAAGCAAAGGGTCGTTATATTGGTATTTTGACAGCAAAGAATCCATAATCCTGAACCTGCTTGACAGGTTCTTTGAGCCTGAATTAAAGGAATTCAAAGCCATTCTTACCGATGAGCGCCCTGCTCTCGATCGTGTATATCACTATGCGGATCGGGCTGGCCAGGACATCATTAAGATGCTGAATTGGATGCCGATATTTTACGACTTCATTGCCCTCGCCTTCCGCCAGGAAATTATCAGAAAGGCCATCAGCAGATATTACAGATTGAACGTGAACCTGCTTGAGACCTTGATCCAACAAGGGATCGATGCCGGCGAGTTTCATACCCAAAGCGCCCTGGATGGGGCTATCGCCATATCCGCAATTATAGAGGGTACTATTGTGCTCTGGTTTTATGACCCTGACAATATCAACATCCCGAACCATATCAATTCCAATATCCGGTTACTCCTGGAAGGAATAAAAGCGCCAACTACGGATCGAATATGAAATTTCCAGCACCCCCAAGTGGTCTTAAAGCTATCCCCTGGCGGATGCCGATCTGGATCTACAGACTGGGTTTAGGCGGTTTGCTGGGAAAAAGAGCTCTGCTGCTCACCCACCAGGGAAGAAAATCTGGCAAACAACGCCAGGCAGTTCTAGAGATCATCCAGAGTAACCCTGAAACAGGTGAATATCATGTCGTTTCTGGATTTGGAACCCATTCTCAATGGTATCGGAATATTAAGGAAAATCCCCGGACAATAATTCAAGTTGGATATAAAAAAATGGCGGCTACCGCCGAACAGCTTGATCCTGAAGAAGCCAGCCAATTAATGCTTGACTATACGGAAAGATACCCTGGTAATCTAAAAGCATTAAGCCGTTTAATTGGATACGAAATACAACACACAACAGAGGGAATTTTGGCATTTGGCAGGGAAATTCCTGTCATCCGTTTTACATCCATTCCAGGCTGATAGACTCAGATTTAATGATTGAGTAAAAGGAGAAAAAATGTCAGTTTTTACACAAGCCGTAATTGTGATCATTGCCATGATCGCCGTTGGTTTTTTGATGGGGTATATAGCTGGGTTAATTTGGAAAGATAACAAACCTTTTGGTGTTAAGGGTGACTACATTGCGGCCATCGTCTCTACTGTGATCATGGGTTTGATCGATTGGTTTGTTATCCCTGCTATGGGTTTTGGATCCACCCTGCAGCTGCTTGGGGTAATTTTCGAACCGCCAGCGATGGCTCTGATCACTCTCTGGGTCATTCGCAAAGCCAAGGAATAGACAAAGAACCTAAATGTCTGTAAAAGAATACATCCAAATCAATGATCTAACCAGGAAATTCAAGGAGAATATCGCTTTGGATTCCGTTAATCTCACCATTCACGAAGGTGAGCTTTTTGGATTGGTGGGCCCGGATGGAGCCGGAAAGACTACCTTATTAAGAACGCTGACCGGGTTATTGGGTATTACCAGTGGGGAAGTTATTGTTGATGGCTGCGACCTTCAAAAAAATCCAGAGGCCATTAAATCAAATATCGGTTATATGGCTCAGGAATTCAGCCTTTATGGGAAACTGTCCGTCCTTGAGAATCTACAGTTCTTTGGTGAAATGTACGATGTCCCCCCTGCCCTCCAAAAAGAGCGGATTCCCGGTTTACTGGAATTTGCCAAACTGACAGATTTCACTGACCGCCGGGCGGCCAAATTATCAGGGGGCATGAAGAAGAAACTTGCTCTGGCCTGCACCCTGCTCCACCAGCCTCCTTTATTACTGCTTGATGAACCAACAACCGGGGTTGACCCAGTCTCCAGGAGGGAATTTTGGAATATATTAAATGATCTCCACCTGCAGGGAACAACAATTATGGTCAGCACACCCTATATGGATGAAGCAGATCGCTGTACCCGAGTAGGACTGATCTACCAGGGGAAGCTCGTTGAATGTGACTCTCCGGAGATTATCAGGCAGAAAATCGGAGGAGAGGTCATTAAAGTTATCTCTTCCGATTGGCAAAAAGCCCGGGAAATAATTCTTCCCCTCAAAGGCATTCTTGAAGTCCAGAGTTATGGCGAAGCATTACATGTCCTGGTAGATTCAGCGAATAAAAGATTGAACACCATAAATAAAGCCCTCCAAAAAAACAAACTCGAACTCCATGAAATCCGGGTTATCAAACCTCGCATGGAAGAAGCCTTTATTTCGTTGATCAGAAAAATAGACAAAACCAATTAACCATGTCAATCCGTCATCTGTGGGCAATTATCCGAAAAGAAATCCAACATATCCTCCGGGACAGGGGTACATTCATGTTGGTATTGGTCACCCCGACTCTGGTACTTCTTTTAATGACCTACTCTCTGGCGGTTGATATCCAACATGTTCCAATCGCTTTACTGGATTATGATCAAAGCGCAACCTCCAGGAAATTCATCCAGCAGATTACCGCCGGGGAGGATCTGGACTTATACACAAGTGCCAGGTCGATTGAAGAGATCGAACAACTCCTAACCAGGGGAAAGATCAAAGCAGCTGTGATCATCCACCCTGAATTCAGCGAGGATCTGGTAGCCATGCGCGGATTATCCCTGCAAATCATCATTGATGGGACAGAGCCAGAAACAGGCGGTTTTGCAGTTGACCATATAGGTTGGAGAGCTGAATCGTTTGCAAATGAGATCCTGGCTGACCAGATCCTGGCCAGCGGAATTCCCGTGGAATCACTCCAGCCAATCGACCTCAGGATCCGGGCCTGGTACAACCCCAGCCTTGAGCCCAGGATCGACATTGTGCCCGGTTTATTATCCATTGTGCTTGGTTTCCCCGCCTTTTCGGTTGCGCTGACCCTGGCAAGAGAACACGAACATCGCACCATGGAACAACTGCTAGCCACTCCAGTCACCAGGATTGAGCTGCTCCTGGGAAAGATGATCCCCTATATTTTGGCCGGCCTTGTAAATGTCATCATTATTCCTGTAATCGCTGTGATTTGGTTCGGCGTGCCATTTAATGGCAATTTCCTGGAATTTTTATTGCTATCCGCAATATTCCTATTTGCTGAGCTGAGCATGGGCATGATCATCGGTGTATTTATGAAGTCCCAATCCGCAGCCCTGGCGTTATCTTTCCTGGTGGTATTATTTCCCGGTTTCTTCTTAACTGGAATCTTTTTCCCCATCGCCGCCTTACCAGAAATGGCGCGGATGGAATCCCTCTTCCTGCCTGGCACTCACTACGCCATTATCACCCGGGGGGTATTCCTGCCGGGAATCAGTTTGGATATCCTCTGGCCTTATGCGATCATGTTGGTCTTCCTGGGTCTGACATTTACAGGAATTGCAGCTTTATTCTTCAAGAAGAAATTGGCTTGAGGTTTACGATAAATGATTAGAAGAATCCTGGCTCTGGTAAAAAAAGAATTCCTGCACCTGAAAAGTGACTGGTGGCTGCCAGCATTTATGTTATTTGGCGGAGCATTGGAACTCTTATTAATTGGATGGGCAACCTCCCGGCCGATCACCAATTTACCAATGATGATCTGGGATATGGACAGAACATCTGCCAGCAGGGATCTGATCATCTCCCTGGAGAACACAGATGTTTTCTCAATGACTGAACCAGCAGAATCCATAGATATGATCAGGGACCAAATGGACCGGGGAGAAATCAATGCTGCCGTTATCATCCCTCGTGGTTTTTCGCAGGAGCTGGAATCTATTGATGGAAAACCTGTTCTTCAGGTGATATTAAACGGCGCAGAAAGCATTCCAGCCAGAGAAGCTCTTCGAGCAGTGGAAGGTGTCGTCAGAAGCCTGGATGAAGAAATCACGATAGACCGTCTTGGCATTGATCCTGAGGTATTTAAAGGGTTTG
Organism: uncultured Chloroflexia bacterium; assembly: GCA_963695575.1. Lineage (GTDB taxonomy): Bacteria > Chloroflexota > Anaerolineae > Anaerolineales > UBA11858 > B10-G9. Next base: position 300,650 of record CAVOGS010000014.1, on the reverse strand, counting down.
ATTTCAGTCTGAGAGTCTGGTTCAACGAATCATTAAACGAGGCCTATTACACAACCCCGGCCGAACTGGCATTAATGATTGAATTTACAATCCTGATTTTTGCCGCTCTGACTTTCTCCAGAGAGAGGGAATTTGGCACTTTGGAGCAGCTCCTGGTGATGCCATTTTCTTCTTTGGAAATCATTATCGGAAAATCAATTCCCGTAATACTGGTGGGGCTTTTTGATTTCACACTGATGTTAGGTGTTGTTCACTTCGCATTCCATGTCCCAGTTCGCGGGTCTGTAGTTCTATTATTTGTACTGGCATTTGTATATATCCTGGTTGAGTTAGGCAAAGGCATGGCTATCTCAGTATTTTCAAAAAGCCAGCATCAGGCATTTTTACTTGTTTTTATGGTTGGCATGATCGATTTTCTGTTTACGGGATACGCCGCCCCTGTGGAGTCAATGCCAAAGATCATCCAGTATTTAGCCTACTTTATTCCGGCCCATCATTGGCTAAGTATCATGCGTGGAATCGCATTAAAAGGATCCACGATCATTGATATACTGCCGAATCTTCTCTTCCTGATTGCCCTGGGACTGGTAATCGGTTTCTTCTCACTGCGCTACATCAGAAAGGTTTTGGATTAATTATGAAGAATAATGGCGTCACTATCCAGACAAAGGAACTGGTAAAGAAATTCGGGGATTTCACAGCGGTCAACCAGGTTTCCTTCACTGTTATGAAGGGTGAGATCTTCGGATTCCTGGGACCCAACGGTTCAGGTAAAACCACAACTATCCGCATGATGCTCGGATTGCTTCGTCCTACCCATGGTTCGATTGAAGTTTTAGGCATCCCGGTTCCAGACCAGATCACAGATATCCTGCCCCGGATCGGTTATATGTCTCAACAATTTTCCCTCTACAGCGATCTGACGGTTTACCAAAATTTAGAATTTTACGGGCAAGCCTATGGTCTCACTTCAGACAATATGGGCAGAGTCATCCGGGAAGCAGTGGGCCTCTCAGGCTTAAACGGATTCGAAGATACACCAACCAAGGATCTTTCCGGGGGATGGCGCCAGCGCCTGGCATTAAGCGCTGCTATATTACATCGTCCAGAAGTAATCTTCCTTGATGAACCAACTGCCGGAGTCGATCCAATTTCCCGCAGGGCATTTTGGGACCTACTCTATAAATTAGTCTCAGAAGGCATCACGGTATTCATAACCACCCACTATATGGATGAGGCTGAACACTGTCACCGCCTGGCCTTTATCCAGCATGGAAAAATCATAGCCCAGGGAACCCCAACCACAATTAAAACCGAATCGATGACTGGTGATGTCCTCGAAATCGACACGACTCGTCCGGAAGACCTCATCAAATTAATTTACGAGGCAAGGTTAAATGGAAGTGCCAGACCATTAAATGCAGAATTATTTGGATCGTTGATTCACGTCATTACAACCCAATCAAAACACCATACAAAATACCTGCAATCCCTCGCGAAAGGTGCAGGTATTCAAATTAACAGCATTACAGAAATAGAACCATCTCTTGAAGATGTATTCATCTCGTGTATGCGAGACAGCAACATTGGAGGTAATCATGAAGAATAAAAAACTGGTCCTGGTTCTGCTTTTATCCTTTCTTGCCGCAGTTTTAGCAGGTTGCGATTTGATCACATCCGATATCGGCGGTGGAAAAAATTCCGACAAGATCCGAGCATCTGGCGTTATCGAAGCTGTTCAGATTTCGATTGCATCTGAATTAAGCGGAAGGATATCCGAGATCCTTGTAGAAGAAAGCGCACAAGTCACTGCAGGAGAATTGGTATTTGTATTAGAGGATGATTTACTCCTGACAGCAAAAAACCCAGGCTGAGGCTCGATATGAATCAGCGATTGCCCAATTAAATGGCTCAATCGCTGCAGAAGATGCTTCCCGGGCTTATCTGCACTCGGCGGAAGTAGAACTGAATGCAGCAGAGATCCAGTATCGGCAAATCTTGGCTCAGGTCGAGTTTGCCGGAGTGGAAGATCGTGTGGCCGATTGGAACGAAAGCACAACTGCTCAAATCGACATTCCGGCCTGGTATTTCCAAAAGCCAGAACAGATTGCAGCTGCCGAAAGGGAACTAGAGCTCAGTCAGGAATTCTATATGGATGAGCTGGAAAACTTCCAGGATCTTATAACAGACATCGGCAATGATGATTTCCAGAAGGCTGAACAGCGGCTGGGCGAGGCCCAGGCTGCCTTTGAGGTTGCCGAAGCCTTGGATGACCGCCAGGTGGGTTATGAGGGCAGAGAAGAGATCGAGGACTTTATAAATACAATTTATGAAAAAGCAGAGACTGAATTAAAGGCTGCCCAGAAGGCCTACGATCAGATCCTGGCAGATCCGGAATACGATGATATCCTGGAGGCCCGAGCACGGGTCTCTGTCGCCAAGGAACGGTACAACCTGGCAAGAGATTATCTCTACCAACAATTTACCGGTGAATACTCACTGGATGTCCAGGCCGCAGAAACAGGTGTTGCCCAGGCTGAAGCAGGAGTCCTTCTTGCCCAGGCCCAGATCACCCAGGCTGAAAATAACCGGCACAGCGCCGAGACGGTGGTTACTCAAGCGGAAGCAGCCCTCAAACTGGTAGATCTCCAATTAGAGAAACTGCAAGTTTATTCCCCCATAACTGGGGTGATCCTCACCAAAACTATTGATCCGGGAGAGATCCTCGCTGCCGGATACACTGCCCTAACCGTTGGAGACCTCTCTCATTTGACTGTCACCGTATATTTACCCGAGGACATGTACGGTCAGATCAAGCTGGGTGATATCGCAGATTTGACCATTGATTCGTTCCCGGATGAAGTTTTTGAAGCAGTAGTCATGCGAATTGCAGATGAAGCAGAATACACACCGCGAAATGTCCAAACCCAGGAAGAAAGGCAGAATACAGTATACGCAATAGAATTAGCTGTGAAAAACATGGAAGGGAAATTAAAGCCTGGCATGCCGGCTGATGTTGTCTTCCAGCCTTGATATGAATTAGGATAAATAAAAAGGACCATGTCCCTTGCTGGGATATGGTCCTTTTTTATCGAGATTGATCGTCTCTACTATTAATCTTCCAAAGCTTTATTCAGCCGTTTCAGATCGATATTTTCTTTTACATAACTGATAAACATATCCAATTTCTCTTTTTGGCCGAGCCGTGTCTTGCCAAAGATCCTGTCCAGGGATTCAACAGTTTCCATCGTATTACTTGGGACCAAGAGAATTGGCACACACATGTTTTCAGCCTGTTTGATGATCAAGTTGCTGGGATGTAGGTTTCCGGTCAGGATCAGGCAGGTTGTTGACGTTTCCAAGGCTGCCAGCTGGATATCGGTCCTATCCCCGCCAGTGATTACCGCTTTATTGGGTTGTTTCCGGAACCTGCGCAAAGCAGAATCCTCAGTCATCGCGCCTACCATCAGCGCTTCTACCAATGCTTCCTCATCGTAGCAGGAAGTCAAGACTTCGGCATTTAATATATCCACAATCTCACCAACAGACAGGGCTGCCAGTTTATTATCATCAGGAAGCACACCCAGAACAGGTACACCTTTCTTTTCGAGGTATGGAACAACAAGATTATTCACAAAACTTAAGGCATGCTGTGGTACACGATTGATCACAACGCCTGATAGAGAGTTTGGCAGCCTGAATTTCGCCGCCAGAACATCATCTAATAAACAAGCATCATCACAATATTTCACCACCACCACAATAGCGCTGCCTATTTCTTTTGCTACATCCGGGGTGGCCAAATTCATCACATATCCTTCCCGTAAACTTCCTCCCCCTTCCAGGAGCAGCAGGTCCTTTTTCTCTTCCAGGAATTTAGCAGCTTCCAGCACCTTTGGCATATAGTCGATTACCTCATTGCTGGTTAGATAATCCCGCAGCAATTCAGTGGTGACCACAACCGGAGCCAGCTCCCAGGGTTTGGCATTCACACCAAGGATATCGATTACAAATGCTGCATCTTCATCGGCAACTTTGTCACCGATACGATAGGGACGGATGCTGAATGGTTTTAAGTAACCAACTTTTAATCCTTGTTCCTGATAGATCTTTCCCAGGGCCAAGCAGAGGGCGGTCTTGCCTGAATATTTCTCAACTGAAGTTATATATAATGACTTCATTTTTTCTCCTTATTTCTCACTCGCTAAAACCAGTCGCATATCAATGGCTAACGCGCCTTGATCTTTTGGATACACAATCAGCGGGTTAATGTCAAATTCTGCGATTTCAGGGAAATCCTGCACAAGCTGTCCCATCCTTAATAATACATCGACTATAGCGTCTTTATCTACAGCGGGTTTGCCGCGGACACCATCCAGGAGCGCTTTAGAGCGGATCTCCGACAACATAGCCTGAGCATCTAACTTAGTGAAGGGTGCCACTCTGAATGTGACGTCTTTGAGGGCTTCTACGTAAATACCACCTAAACCAAATGTCACCAGGGGCCCGAATTGTGGATCTCTGTTCATACCAATCAGAACTTCTAAACCACCTGGAGGTGCCATTTCCTGCACCTGACATCCCCAGATCTCTGCTTCTGGTAAAAATCTCTCTGTCCGGTAGATCATCAGGTCATACGCATCCCGCACTTCGTCAGCAGACTCCAATCCCACCTTCACACCACCCACATCAGTTTTATGGAGGATATCAGGAGAGGCGATCTTCATAACCACTGGATAGCCCAGATCAGCGGCAAGGGCAACTGCTTCATCTGCAGTTTTTGCCAGATAGGATTTCGGGATCTTCAAACCATAAGCTTTGAGGATATCCCATGCTTCTGCATCGCCGATAGCAAAACGACCATCTGCTTTTGCTCCCTCAATAACTTTCTTAGTTGACTGCAGGTCAACATCGAATTTTTCATAAACCGGGTCAGTCCGTTCAGTGATCCCCCTGTATTGGGACATGGCCCGAAATGCCAGGGAGGCTCGCTCGGGGAATGAGAAATTCGGGACATTATATTCCCGCAGTACTTTAATGCCTTCTTCGATTGTTGCCTCACCCATGAAACACGCCAGAACAGGCTTGTCGATCTTATTGGACAATTCCCCAACCGCTTTGGCAGTCTCTGGGATCTCAGTCATTGCCTGGGGTGTTAATACAACCATGATGCCATCAACATTTGGATCTTTTGATACCTTGTCCAATGCAAATTGGTAGCGGTCTCCTTTGGCATCTCCCAAAACATCTACGGGGTTAGCAGCGCTGGCCGCGTCAGGCAGGAATTTTTCAAGTTCCTGGATAGTCTCAACTTCCAGACGGGCCAAACTCATCCCGCTGCGCTCAAGGGCATCAGTTGCAAGGATGCCAGGACCGCCGGCATTGGTGATTATTGCAATTCGGTCGTTTTTTAGAAGCGGCTGGTACCCAAGAGCAAGAGCCATATCAAACATACTTGCCATATCATTAGCACGCAGTACACCAGCTTGTTGAAAAGCTGCTTGATAAGCTTGTTCTGATCCAGCCAGAGAACCTGTGTGTGATGAAACAGCCCGTGAACCTGATTTAGTCACACCAGATTTAATAGCGACAACAGGTTTCTTTTTTGTCACCTCTCGAGCAACTTTGATAAACTCCTGACCGTTAGGTAAACCTTCACTGTACATCAGGATCACATTCGTATTCTTGTCATCAGCCCAGGCTTTCAGCAAATCAATTTCACTGACATCGGCCTTATTCCCAAGACTGACAAATTTTGCCAAACCCAAACGTCCAGCCTGGGCCCAGTCCAGGATCGCAGTGCCGAGAGCCCCGGATTGCGACATGAATGCCATCGGTCCCTTGGGCGGGGTTCCTGCCGAGAATGAAGCATTTATCGGTGTAAATGTATCAATAATACCCAGACAGTTTGGTCCAATTAAGCGGATTTTATATTTCTTGGCGATATCAACCAGTTCCAATTCCCGCTCCAGCCCTTCCATACCTGCCTCACGGAATCCAGCGCTGATGATAACAACTGCGGGGATGTTCTTTTTTCCACAATCTTCGAGGATTGAAGGTACAAATTTATAAGGGATGACTACAACTGCCAGATCAATATCACCAGGGACATCCAGCACAGAGGGATAAGCTTTTTGTCCAAGGATTTCATCGGCTTTAGGATTAATTGGATATACAGTGCCAACGTCTATATATCCCCCTTCAACCAGGTTCTCCAGGACAGCATATCCGAGCTTTCCAGGCGAGGTTGAGGCTCCTATGACAGCAACTGATTTTGGTGTAAAAAATTCATCGAGCATATCCACTTCCTGACGTTAAATAATTAATAATCTCCTAATCTTGGGCCTCGTTGTGACATAAAAAACTGATTTTTTACCACAACAGTAGCTTTCAGTTTTTACTTCCAAAAGACACCGCGGGACATTATACTCCAAATCATTTTATTATGTGAAATTATTCTCAATCTAATCATCCAATTCTGCGGTTTTGAAGATTTATATTTTTATATTATTTGCAGACAAATCCCATAACCACTGGCCAGGGATAGTTCCGGAATTAATACCTGCCGGAGATCACTCAATAAACATCAGGTCTGCGGTCATCAAAAACCGGCATCCAATCCCGAATTTTGGACACTTCATCAAGGTTGATTTCTGCAAGCAGCATCTCTTCTTCATCTCCTCCCAAAACCAGGAACTCTCCCATCGGATTGATGATGGCACTATTTCCGCCGAGCGTTGCTCCCTGGCTGGTACCGACTTTATTCACAGCTGCTAAATAACATTGATTCTCGATCGCCCTGGCCTGCAGGAGAACTTTCCAGTGCTCGATCCTACGGCTGGGCCATTCTGCAACGAGTAAGATCAGTTCCGCTCCCTGGAGAGCGCAGCTTCTGAAGATCTCCGGAAATCTAAGATCATAACATGTCGTCAACCCAATCCTTCCCCAGGATGAATCAACCACTTTTACTTCTGTTCCGCCTTCGAAATAGATGTCTTCTTGGAGTATTTGGAATAAATGGACTTTTCTGTACGATCCAAGCAAGTCACCATTTTCCCTATATAGGACAAAAGTATTAAAATAGCGTCCCTGGTTGTCTTCAATCAAGGATCCACCCACAGCGATCCTGTTTTTGACAGCCAAATTCATGCATTTTTGCAAACCAGCCTTCATTAATTGGGCTGGCATATTGTTGTGTATGTTCCAGATCAAATCCGCTTGACCACAATTCAGGTAGAAGTACGATCTCCGCCCCCATTTCAGCAGCTTCCTTAACCGCAGTCACCAGCCTTGAGGAAATTACCTTCCGGGTCAGCGAGTTTAAGTTCCAATTGAGCCAATGCAATAGGTATGTTCATTTTATTTCTCAGGGCTTAATGGCCGCTCTGGGTCAGTAATCCATTCGCTCCACGAGCCCGGATAAAGCCTGGGCATATCATATCCCGCTTCAACCATTGCCAGGATATTATGGGCCGCCGTAACACCTGAGCCGCAATAAAAGATAACATTTTCGGGTGGAATTCCCTCCAAAATAAATCCAAAACGTTCTTTTAATTCTTCGGTTTTTACAAAGAATCCGTTTTCGTCAAGATTTCCTTCATAGGGAGCAGTCATAGCGCCGGGAATGTGGCCCGCAATTGGATCAGTGGTTTCGTTTATACCCCAATACCGTTCAGAGGATCGTGAATCCACCAGTAAATAATCTGGGTCCAGCCTGGTCAATTCGACAAAATCCGCATCCGCAATAAAATTTGGTTGTTCCACTGGCGAAAATGTTCGGGCTGCTTTGGAAATTGCTTCAGTTTCAACAGGATTATTAGCATTCTCCCAGGCAGTCCAACCTCCATCTAATACGGCTACATTTTTATGGCCCAACCATCTTAACAACCACCACGCCCTGGCAGCCAGACCGCCGTTGAGATTATCATATACGATCACTTGAACAGAACTATCTATTCCCCAGGAAGACAGCTTTTCTGAAAATCCGCTGATATCCGGCAGTGGATGCCGGCCTGTTTTCCCTGGAATGATCTCGCTGGACAGGTCTTGATCGAGGTGAACATATACTGCCCCCGGGATATGGCCCTTAAGATATTCCTGAAAACCTAAATCCGTATCTTGAAAGTCAAATCTGCAATCCAGTATCACCCAATTTGGATTAGTGAGATCATTACTCAACTCCGAAGCAGATATGATCGTTTGGTATGCCATAGCACCTCTCTAAAAATATAACCCTGAGAAATATTTCTCAATCATTAACTGGAAGATAAAGACCATTTGATCTAATATAATCAGCTACCTTTCCGGGAAGGAAATGTTCAAAAGGAGCGCCATCTACTACTCTCCTGCGGATTACGCTGGAGGATATTTCAAGTAGAATTTCCGGAACAAATACTGTCTTAGCGGACAAACCTGGCAGGATCCTCTCCAGTTCTTCTAAATCAGTTGATATATGCGGTCGGGGAACGATCGCCAGCTGGTCTATACTCGAAATAAACTGGTTTGGTTCGTGCCAATCAGGTAAATCCCTTAAGGAGTCCTCTCCAATTATATAAACCAGTTCTGCTGAAGGGTTATTAGATTTTAAGATATGTACAGTATCCACAGCGTAGTGGGGAGGGTCTCGCTTTAAGTCTACTTCTGAGATCAAAAACTTCCCATATTCTTCTGCGACCAGTTCAAGCATCTCCAGGCGTTTTTTCACAGGAGTGATGATCCGGTCCTTTTTATGAGGTGGTTCGGGTGTAATTATCCAATAAAATGTATCAAGTTCAAGGTGATATTGAGTCTCAGCAGCCAGGATAATATGCCCCAGGTGCGGTGGGTCAAAAGTACCCCCAAAATACCCAACCCTTTCCCTTTTCATTCTTCCCACTCCAACTCATGATCGCCCAGAAACACTGAATCACCGGGCTGCACACCAGCTTCCCGTAAAGACCGGCTTACTCCCATGGCTTCCAGGATATTATGGAATCTGCGAATCGATTGGAAATGTTCCCAGTACGTCATTGCAGCAGCTCTCTCCAGGGCTTTCCCTGACACCCGCCAACCCTTTTCCGTTTTTAGAATTAAATAATCTTGTGGGTCATCATCAAACCTGTAAACCGGCATTTCAGCATCTTCAACACTGGCGCGATATTCATATACCGGAGTCTCTTCCAATAACTGCGCAGCCCTGTATAATACAGGTTTTATGTCCTGGTTGGTTATGGCTGAAATGGCATAGATATCACGATATCCTTTTGTTTTCAGCTTCTTCTTTAGATCTTCCCATTTTGCTTCAACTTCCGGCAGATCCATTTTATTCAAAACCACGATCTGAGATTTATCGCCCAGAGCTGGATCGAATAAAGCGAGTTCTGAATTAATCTGGGCCAGATCCAGGAATGGATCCTCCGCAAGGCCATCCAAAACATGGATCAACACCCGGGTCCGCTGAATATGTTTCAAAAAATCATGTCCCAATCCCTCACCGCGATGCGCACCTTCGATTAATCCGGGAATATCTGCCATAACTAAGTGAATCTCATCATCCAGATCTACAACTCCCAGATTTGGCTGCAAGGTTGTAAATGGATAAGGAGCGATTTTTGGTTTGGCATTGCTGACCACAGAAAGCAAGGTGGATTTTCCAGCATTTGGAACGCCGATCACACCAACATCCGCAATCAATTTTAATTCCAGCCTGATGGTTTTCTCTTCTGGGGGTTCCCCTTTTTCCGCCAACCGGGGAGCCTTGTTCTTTGATGTTTTAAATCGGGTATTCCCCCTTCCACCGCGGCCACCCTTGCAAATTACCAGCTGTTGTCCCTCTTCGACAAGATCTCCCATGAAGGTATCATTCCCTGCATTAAAGACCATTGTTCCTGGTGGGACTCTAATAATTAGATCCTCTCCCGAAGCGCCAGTTTGGTTCTTCCCCTTTCCCCTAAAGCCATCTTGCGCTTTAAATTCCCTCTGGTGTCGGAAATCAGACAGCGTGTTTTCATGAATATCAACTTGCAGGATAACATCACCGCCATGTCCCCCATCACCACCATCAGGACCGCCCATCGGTACATATTTTTCACGGCGGAACTGGATAACACCGTCCCCACCCTTTCCACCAAAGACATCAATAACTACTTCATCAAAATACATTTAAATCCTTCATTTATTTTGGACTGTCAAGCAGGGTTTTCAGTCGTTACATAGATGAATTAGATACCCTACTTTTTGATTACCATCCAGGTCGAATAAACACCCAATTTCCAAGCTATTATACCATTCTCATATTTCAAGATTTATTATGGTAAAATTGAAAAAAATTCACAAACCAATCATTTCAACTCAAATTCAACCTAAGCTCCCCTGGAAAAAATAATGGGCCATCAAATTCCTCGCATTATCATTGGACGTCTCCCTCTTTATCTCAGAGCTTTGAACCGCTTAAAAAAGGACGGTTATAACTACGCCTCATCCCGTGAATTGGGAAAACTGCTTGATATTTCAGCAGCTCAAATCCGGAAAGATCTCTCTCATTTTGGAGAACTCGGAAAACGGGGCAAAGGTTACGAAATCGAATTCCTGACCAACAAATTGAACCAGATCTTAAATACAGACATTGTCTGGGATATGATCGTCATCGGAGCAGGAGATCTAGGAAGCGGGTTGGCAAGGTACAGGGGATTCTTTAACCGGGGTTTTAAGGTAGCGGGGATCTTTGATATTGACCCGCAAAAGATTGGTCGGAAAATCGGGGATCTGGTTGTCAGGGATATCCGTGAAATGTGTGATTTTGTTGCTGAGCACTCCATCCAGATCGCAGTTCTAGCAATCCCGGCAGAATTTGCCCAGAAAGTGATCGATGATCTGGTTGTTGTCGGTATCACTTCCATTCTGAACTATGCTCCAATCTATATCAAAACTCCAGATGGTGTGCAAATTGAACATATCGACCCAGCTGTTCACCTTCAAAAACTCAGTTACTTCCTGAAATAGACTCACTCAGTTTAAAATAATAAATCCGTAACGTATTCCAGGTTACGGATTTTTCATTTCCAACGCAAGATATTATTAAGATATAAGGCTGCGCCGGATCTTTGGGAATATGCCTGGGGCAAAAGCCCTGGAAGCTCCCTCGACGACGCAAGTTGTAGGATTATCAACCAGGTATGTAGGCACACCTAATTCCTTGGTTAACAGTTTTTCCATTCCAGGGAGCAGTGCAGAACCACCACTCAGCGCGATACCTCTGTCTATAATATCAGAAACTAATTCTGGAGGTGTTTTCTCAAGGACCTTTCGGGCTGTTTCTATAATATCCTTCAAGGGGTCCTGCAGAGCCTCAACGATTTCTCCCGTTGTTAAAGTGAGCGGCTGTGGTAGACCAGTGACTTGATCTTGACCCTGAACTTCGATCCCGGATTTCTCCTCCATGGGAACAGCAGCGCCAATTTCCAACTTGATCCGTTCTGCAGTGGGTTGGGCAATGATCAATCCATACTTGCGTCTCACATAAGTGGATATTGCATCATCCAGGTCAGCACCACCCTTTCTCAAGGTACCAGCAGAGACGATGCCGTACATTGCCAGGACAGCGGCCTGAGTTGCCCCACCACCCATATTGAGGATCATATTGCCGGTGGGAGTATTGATGGGCAAATCAATTCCAATAGCCGCAGCCAACGGCTGAGGTATTAAAAACACCTCCCGAGCGCCCGCTTCCAGTACCGCTTCCTGGACAGCTCGACTTTCCACGCTGGTGACGCCATATGGTACTGTGACCATGATGCGGGGGCGAACTAAACGGATTGGACCGGTTACCTTTTTAATCAGCCTATCCAGCAGCAGCATAGTGACTTCAAATTCCGCTATAACACCATGTTTCAGGGGTTGAGTAATTTCAAGTGAATCAGGTACTCGGCCAAACATATCTTTGGCGGCCTGGCCAAATTCAACGATCTTCTGCTCATCTATGGCTATCGCAGCTACAGTTGGCCAGCGCTCAAGAAGCACACCCTCCTCAGCGATCATCGTGTAATACGTGCCTAGATCAATCCCAAAATCTTGCGATAAAAATGCCATAAATTTCCTGTTAAGCTGATCCCATACCAGGGGGTCGTGATCGGTGTCCGCGTTTTCGATGCTGTTGAGCAGCCTTCAAACGCAGATTGGACCGGCGCAATGCTGACTGGATACGCATATAATTTTCAGCGTCGGTAGAGCTGTATTGCTCCAGCAGTTGACTGGCCCGTTCCATGGCTTTTTCAGCCCTGTCAATATCAATATCTTCCACGTTTTCTGCCGCATCCGCCATAATTGTCACAATATCTGGCTGAACCTCAATAAAACCGCCAGTGACAGTAAATAACTCTTCAACATCCGCCGTTTTTACACGGATGACCCCCATTTCTAACGAGGACAATAACGGGGCATGGCCAGGCAGGATACCCATTTCGCCCAGCGATCCAGGGACGATGACAATATCAGCGTCACCTTCATAAACGAGGCGGTCCTGAGAAACTATTTCACACCGGATTGGCATAACAAGAGCTCCTGATCCTAATTTGCTCCAAGTCTTTCGGCTTTTTCAACCGCTTCATCGATCGTTCCGACCAGCATAAATGCATCCTCTGGCAGGTGATCGTGTTTCCCCTCCAGGATTTCCTTGAAACCGCGGATGGTTTCCTTGATAGGAACATATTTTCCTGGCAGGTTTGTAAACTGTTCAGCAACATACATCGGCTGTGAGAAGAAACGTTCAATCTTCCGGGCTCTTGAAACAGCTATCTTATCATCTTCTGATAACTCGTCCATTCCCAGAATAGCGATAATATCCTGCAAGTCTTTGTACTTCTGGAGGACTTCCTGAACCTGACGAGTAGTCTCATAGTGTTCGATTCCAACGATATTGGGATCCAGAATTCGCGAAGTTGATGTCAGAGGGTCCACCGCAGGGTAGATCCCTTTTTCCACGATTGATCGTTCCAGTGCGATTGTAGCGTCAAGATGAGTGAAAGTTGCCACAGGAGCTGGATCTGAATAATCATCTGCCGGCACGTAAATAGCCTGCATGGATGTAATCGATCCAGTCTTGGTGCTGGTAATGCGTTCCTGCAGGTTGCCCATTTCCGTTGCGAGAGTGGGCTGATAACCGACTGCCGATGGCATCCGTCCCAGAAGCGCTGATACCTCAGCGCCTGCGAGGCTGAAGCGGAAGATATTATCGATGAACATCAATACATCACGACCTTCATCCCTGAACTTTTCTGCCACAGCTAATCCTGTCAGCGCAACACGCAAACGGGGTCCCGGAGGTTCATTCATCTGACCAAAAACCATTACGGTATCTTTCATTACTCCGGATTCCAGCATTTCCCTGTACAGCTGGGTGCCTTCTCTGGTCCGTTCCCCAACACCAGCAAAGACCGAATTTCCCTCGTGCTCTGTGGCTACTGAACGGATCAGTTCCATGATGATGATTGTTTTGCCCACCCCTGCACCGCCAAACACCCCGGTCTTGCCGCCTTTTGTGAAGGGGGCTACCAGGTCAATTGACTTAATGCCGGTCTCAAATACTTCCACTTGTGTAGATTGTTCTTCAAAGGATGGGGCTAACCTGTGAATTGGATAATATTCATTGGATACAATCTCACCCTTTCCATCAACAGGTTTGCCAAGGACATTCATTACACGTCCCAGAACTTGTTCCCCAACGGGTACCCTGATAGGCGCACCAGTACCGTCTACCGTCATACCGCGTCTTAAACCGGGTGTTGGCCCCATCGCTACGCAGCGGACTTCTCCATCTCCCAGATGGTTTTCCACTTCCAGGACCAAGTCATCTGCACCCTCAACTTCTACAACCAGTGCATCATAAATATTTGGCATATGATCAACGGGGAATAATACATCGACAACACCGCCTTTGATTTCGATGATCTTTCCGCTGGTTTCTGTCATTAATTCCTCCACTCAAATTATCCTTTCAGGTTTAACCAAAATATAACAACTAATCAGATAATGCTTCCGCACCACCTGCGATATCGAGCATTTCATTTGTGATAGTCTGCTGTCGGGCTTTGTTGTATTCCAACTGGAGAGCATCTGCAAGCTCTGTTGCGTTATCTGTAGCATTTTTCATCGCTACCATTCGGGCAGAATGTTCACTCGCCAGGGATTCGATCACAGCATGAAATACCTGAAGTACTGTGAACCGGGGCACAATTTCATCAAGAAGAGATTTTTGATCCGGTTCAAAGATATACCCACCCGCCAATGTTTCTGTGATTTCAAAATCCTTCACCCGATCTTCTGAATCGGTTTCCAGGGGGAGGATCTTTTTAACAACCGGCTGATGGTTCATTCTGTTGACGAACTGGGTATAGATCAAATAGACCTCATCCACTTCATCATCCAGAAACTGGTCTACTGCTATATATCCCACTGGAGAGATATCCCTATAGGATGGCTGCGCCGGTAGATTACTGAATTCGGCCAGAATATCTTTACCCCTTCTGAGCAGCTGATCCCGACCTCGTTTTCCCACAGTGATATATTTCACCGGGGCATACATGGTTTCGGCCCATTCATCGGCTTTCTTGATCAGATTGGAGTTATATGCTCCAGCCAGACCACGATCGCCACTGATCACGATGGCAATAATATTCTTTACTTCCGCATGTGTTGCCAGCATCGGATGCAGCGCTGATCTGTCGGGTTGGCCTGCAATATGCTTCAGGACCTGCCAGGCTTTCACAGAGTAAGGACGAGTATCCTCAAGCTGGTCAATCGCCTTGCGCACTTTGCTGGCACTGACAGCTTGCAGAGCCCGGGTTACCTGGGATATATTTTTGACGCTTTTGATACGTTGTTTTACTTCTCTTGCATTTGCCATGGATCATTATCCCGGAGATAATTGGCTTGTTAATCGATTATAAGGAGAACCCATCCAGGGCACTCTTAAGCTGTTTCTCGATCTTTTCTGTGATCTGTTTCTCTTCTAGAATGGCTGACAGCAAATCCGGATGGCTGGAATCAACATAACGAACCAATTCCCTTTCCCATTCAGCCATATCATTCAGCTGAACCCCATCCGCATATCCATTGGTTGCTGCATAGATCACCACGATCTGTTTGGCAATTGGTACAGGAGAGAATTGGGGTTGTTTAAGAACCTCGCGCAGACGCCGACCTCGGTCCAGTTTTGCCTGGGTTACTTTATCCAGGTCAGATCCAAACTGGGCAAACGCTGCCAATTCCCGGAATGCGGCCATATCCAAACGAAGCTGGCCTGCAACCTGTTTCATGGCCTTCAGCTGGGCGTCTCCACCAACGCGGGAAACCGAGATGCCGGCGTTAATCGCAGGCCGGATACCAGAATAGAAGAGATCATTTTCCAGGTAGATCTGTCCATCTGTGATGGAAATAACGTTGGTTGGCACATAGGCCGATACATCTCCCAACAGGGTTTCAATGACCGGCAAGGCCGTTAGTGAGCCTCCCGTGCCCTTCACTTTAAGGACTTTACCTTTTACTCCGGCTTCAATTTCTTGTTTCGCGTTACCTTTTGCCAGGGGACCACTATATACTTTTCCATTCACAGCATCCTTCTGCTCTGCCAGGACATCTGTATAGTCCTCAGGTACGATCACAAAGTCATCCGCCATTCTGGCAGCCCTTTCCAGCAGGCGGGAGTGCAAATAAAACAAATCGCCGGGATAGGCTTCGCGTCCTGGTGGACGCCTGAGCAGCAAGGATAGCTCACGATAAGACCAGGCGTGTTTGGAGAGATCATCATAAACGATCAAGGCATCTCTACCGGCGGCCATGAATTCTTCGCCCATCGCGCAGCCCGCATACGGGGCAATATATTGGAGGGCGCTGGGTTCATCAGCTGAAGCGGAAACAACAATGGTATGTTCCATCGCTTCATGTTCTTCCAGAATGGCTACAGTTCGGGCGATCCCGGCTTTTTTCTGACCGATGGCCACATAGATGCAAATGACATCTTTTCCTTTCTGGTTGATGATAGTATCCAGCGCAATTGCTGTCTTTCCAGTCTGGCGGTCGCCGATGATTAGTTCCCTCTGGCCCCTACCGATCGGGATCATGGAGTCAATTGCTTTGATTCCAGTCTGGAGAGGCTGATCAACATCTTTTCTTTCGATAACTCCTGGAGCAATGACTTCAATAGGTCGATACCCTGCGCTGCGAATGGGTCCCTTTCCATCTATGGGCTGGCCTAAGGCATTGACCACCCGACCGATCAAACCATCACCAACAGGAACTGAAGTAATCCGATTCGTAGATCGTACTTCCATACCCTCGATGATCTCATCATATTCACCCATGATGATGACCCCGACACTATCCTTCTCGAGGTTAAAGGCGGTTCCCATAACACCATTTTTGAATTGGACCAACTCCTGAGCTTGAACATCTGCAAGACCATCTACCCGGGCAATGCCATCACCAGCTTCCAGGACAGTACCAACACTTTGCACCTCAGCCGTTGGCTGAAATTCATCAATAAATTTCTGAAATTCTGCTGTAATTTGATTAATGGATTCAGTCACGATACCTCCGCTGTAATTAATAAAGCTCATCAAAAAACGAGAGTTTATCCAGTCATTTTCTGATCGTAATTCTAGATTATTCCTATTTCAGATAAGATACTTTGCAATCCAAAAAATGATAACTGATAGTCGGCATATTGTCCAGCAAGATACCATTCAACTGAAAAACCGGAGGGCAATCGTGAGCCTGGTTTCCAAGTTGAGAGGAGCGTCATCAGGGATAGTTTGAAGAGCTGCTTGCGCTTCCAATACAGAGTACCCCAGGGTGATCAACGCTTCCTGGACCTCCCCGTTTATACCAGCTGTTTCTGGAGATATTACATGATCATCCGTAAAGGTTATCCGATCTTCAAGGGATAAAAGGATCTTCTGAGCGGTCTTTTTCCCGATTCCCGAAACTTGGGCAAATATCCCTTCCTGTTTATTCAAAACCGCCCTTTTGATTACTTCTGGTGTGTGTGTGGAGAGCGTTTCCAGGGCCAGGCGGGGTCCAACGCCATTAACTTTGATCAACTCCTGGAACAACGAGACTTCTTCCTGGTCTTGAAAACCAAATAATGTCAGCGAATCCTCACGCACTACCAGGTGAGTAAATAATGAAACAGCCTCGCCCCGACGTTGGGACTGAACTAAAAATTCCGTCACAAAAACCAGAAAACCGATTCCCCCAACTTCAATGACCAGATTGTCTTTTCCTATCTGGATGACCTGTCCCTGAATGCTTGCTATCATAAATTTTCTCTCATAGAATAAACCCGATCCCTATCCCAATAACTACCATCACGGTCATGATTGGCCAGATAAACCGTCTTAGAGATTTTGACCCGATCGAAAAAACCAATGCACCCTTGGCCAATGTATTGGACATGGTAGCAAGGATTATTGCATATTTCCCTGTATCCAGAGAAATGCTTCCCCCAATCCGGGTCAGATCAGATATGGACAAAGTTATTGCATCCACATCGGCTAATCCGGCAATAATACTGGTCAGATAGATCGCTTTTTCACCAATATATAGTTCAGCTGCTTTCGTACCCAATAATACCAGGGCATAGATCAAACCAAATTTAATGGCGGAACTGAGCTCAAATGGGTTGGAAAGCTCCAATTCTTCTTCATCAATAGCTGTCTGGGAAAAAAATAAATAGCCCGCGTAGATCAATCCTGTCAATCCCATGGCAGTCAGTGCCGGCCAAACACTGGAAAGCAGCAAACTATTTACCACTGCAACCTCGACGATCACTCGAATAAACATGATTATCCAGGCAACGATTATCGCAACAGCAAAGGGTTTTTCCATACCAATCTGTGATTTGCTTCGTTCTGAAAAACTCATCGTGGTCGCTGTGCTTGATGCAAGGCCACCCAATAAACCGCTGATTCCCAAGCCTTTTTTAGGGCCAACTATCTTCACCAGGATATATCCCAAGAAATTGATTCCTGAGATAAATATAACCATTTCCCAAATCTGGGCAGGATTTAGAACATTAAATGGAGCTGGTCCGAAGGTTTTGTTTGGTAAAACAGGTAATACAATGGCAGTAATTACCGCAAATTGAAGGGTGGCAAAAACATCTTCCTGGGTGATAACCCTGACAAATTGACGTAATTCTCCTTTTACCGCCAACAAGACTGTTGTTACCACACCCATAGCTGCTGCCAATTCTATCGAATGGATATAACAGATTGCCCCGATGAGGATAGTGATCAATGCAGCCACTTCTGAGGTAAGACCAATTTCCTCTCTCTCGGTTGCTGTAACATAATAGGCAACAATGACCATCAGGCTCATCAGGCTAATAATGCTGATGAAAACCAAATCGGAATCCAGGGTATCTCCTAAAAAAGCCGCAGTTGATCCGACCAGGCTCATGAGAGAGAATGTACGGGCCCCAGCAAATAATCCAGTCCCATCGCGGGAACCGTGGGCGTATTCTCTCTGCATACCAATCAATACGCCAATCAATAACGAAGCGCCAAATCTGAGAAATATATCTTGATTTATCATCTGATTATTCAGTTATTCTGCGAGTTGAGTGTATATGGCAAATGGCAACAGCCAGGGCATCTGCAGCATCATCTGGCTGTGGGATTTCGTCTAATCCCAGTAATAATTTCACCATTTGCTGTACTTGATTCTTATCAGCATTCCCATACCCGACAACTGCCAGTTTAATTGCAGACGGTGTGTATTCTCCAATCGGTAAACCTGCTTCCGCTAGAGCGATCAGCGCTGCTCCCCGGCCCTGTCCTACTGATAAAGCAGTTTTTACATTCTTTTGAAAGAACAATTTCTCGACAGCACAGGAATCCGGGTTGTTGTCATTGATGATCTTCAGCAAGGAGCGATATAAGTGAAGCAGCCGTCTGGGTTCGCCCCAATCACTTTCAGTGGTGATCACTCCGTGGGTCAGCCATAAAATATCACCATTTTCTGCTTCTCTGATCAGCCCATATCCGGTAATTGCTGTACCTGGATCGATCCCGATCACCACTCGAGCATCTGCCATTCAGTTAAGCCATTCCTTCCAGGGCTTCATCGCTAATTTTAAGATTCGAATAAACTTCCAGGATATCATCCAGCTCTTCAAGCTTGTCAATCACCTTCATGACCTGGATCGTTTCCTCCAAATTCAGTTCAATTTCCTGATTAGGATCCATCCTCAACCCTGAGGCTTCGGGTTTGATCGAGGCGGCTTTCAGCTGGTCGTGAATAGATTTAAAAACTTCAACCGGGCCGATGATCTCAAAGTAATCCTCTTCTTCGATCACATCATCCGCCCCGCCCTCTGCTGCAATCTCAAATAAATCATCGAAACTGAGGTCCCCGCAGGGGATATTAAAATATGATTTCCTGGTGAATTGCCAGGATACCGATCCTTCCTGACCCATGGTACCGCCGCCTTTGGTCAGAACATGGCGGATATCTGCCACAGTGCGGTTCCGGTTGTCGGTGATGCAGTTTAAAATTACGGCAATCCCGTGGGGAGCATATCCTTCATAATGGATCTTTTCCATGGTGGCGGCATCTTTATCATCACCAGTACCGCGTTTGATCGCCCGGTCAATATTGGCGCTGGGCATATTTTCAGATTTGGCTCGATCAATCGCCAGCCGCAATCCAAAATTGGTTTCCGGATCACCGCCGCCTTCTCGGGCAGTGATCTGGATCTCGCGGGCCAGTTTTGTATAAATAGCTCCGCGTTTGGCATCGGTAGCGGCTTTTTTATGTTTGATGGTCGACCATTTTGAATGTCCTGACATGAGAATCCTCCAAAACAAAAAGGGGGGTATATATGTACTTTGAAATTTCCCAAAAACTGGAATTAGCCAGTTTTTTGACTGGTCGTATTATAACATCTGGTCTCAAATTGGATGCCTGATTTACTCCGCCTTTCTCTTAATAGTAACGTTTGTCCAAACGACTTAATCCTATGGTTTCGGCCAACTGAACAACGTCCTTAAATTCCGATCCATGGACCTTCCGATCCAATTCCTGCACTAGCTGGGCCCGATAAGCAGGCCGATATTGATCCATGAGATTTAGGTATGTGTCTGCCGAGATTTGATTGAAAATAAAATCCAGTATCTTCTGTGAACCAGCCAAACCATTTGGCAGAACAAGATGCCGGATCAACAATCCCCTCTCTGCGATGCCTTCTGAGGATAATTTCAAATCACCGACCTGCCGATGCATTTCCAACACTGCTTTCTGATTAATGGCAGGATAAAGTTGGATACCTGAAAGTTCCAGTCCTATAGTTTCGTCACTATACTTCATATCTGGCATATAGATATCAACAATGTCTTCCAAATACTGCAAGGTTGATAGAGCATCATAACCGCCGGTGTTATATACGATCGGCAGGGACAGGCCATCCACTGCGGCCATGGAAATCGCCTCAACGATCTGGGGCACAACATGCGTTGGCGATACCAGGTTGATATTATGGCAGCCCATTTGCTGCAGCTCCAGCATGATATCTGCCAGATCTCTGTTAGGAATTTCCACGCCGGTCTGTTTTTGACTGATTTCTGCGTTTTGGCAGTAGAGACAGTTCAAATTGCACCCGCTGAAAAAGATCGTCCCCGAACCACGGGTGCCCCTAATCGGATCCTCCTCTCCATGATGCGGGCCATAACTGCTTATCCAAACTTGCCTGGCAATCCCGCATATCCCAACTTCTCCATCCCAACGATTTACACCACAATTACGCGGACAAATATCGCATTTAAGTAAATGCTCTGACAGGGCAGCCGCCTTTTCCTTAAGCGCCCCAGCGGGAAGGTTTTTTTTGTAAGCTGGTATTACCACCTGGTGTCCTCCATGGATCAATTCCATTATAACGGGGAATAAAATCGTTTCACAGAGCGTCAAGAACTGGAAAGGCCTTGCTTGTAATTCCTGGTACTCTTCGTTAGAATTTGTTTTGGAGGTGTGGATTGACATCCATCACACGGAAAGACTTTCTTAAATTATCCCTTCTGGGTGTATTAGGTAGTGGGTTTTCTCCAGGTTCAGCTTTTCCTGGCAGTAAAAGAACTCGAGGTGTTATTGGCAGAATTGCTGCCGATGATAAGGTCATATCCATTTACAAAGAACCGGACTACGAAAGTGAGGTAGTTCGAAAGACCAGCTTTGATGAACTGATCCATCTCTACTATGAAGTCGAGGTCAAAGACGGCGATCACCCTTTGGCATTCTGGTATCGCGTCTGGGGTGGGTATCTGCCCGGAGTGTATGTCCAGCATACACGATATCGGTTAAATCATCCTGTTGACAAGATCTTCGCATGTGGCAACCTGGCTGAGATCACTGTTCCTTACACAGAAGCCTACACTTTCAGCGAATACCAGGGCTGGAAAAAGAAGTACAGGCTTTATTATGAAACGAACCACTGGATCAGTGGTGTTAAAGAAGGACCGGACGGAACCCTTTGGTACGAACTAACCTCCCAGCTCTCAGATTCCCTGGTTTATTACGTTCGGCGTGACCATTTGCGCTTAATCCAGGATGTTGAATATCTTCCGACCAGCATCCATGTTCCACCAGAACAAAAACACATTTTGGTCTCATTAAAAGATCAAACCTTAATGGCTTTTGAATCTGAAAAACTTGTTTTTAAGACACAGATCTCCTCCGGACTTGGCTATACAGAAGTCAGCCTGAAAAATCCCAATGCCACTGCCACACCCCGGGGAACATTCTTTGTCACCTCAAAATATCCGTCCAAACACATGGGAGGCGTAATCGCTACAGGCGCACCCGGAAGTTATACCTTGCCTGGTGTTCCCTGGACAACATTTTTTGTCTTTGAGACTGGTGTCGCCTTTCACGGCACGTATTGGCACAATAATTTTGGCAACCAGATGAGCCACGGATGTATAAACATGAGAAACAGCGACGCAAAATGGATTTTCAGGTGGGTCAACCCTGCCTACGATCCGCCCTATAAAAACCACTGCGATTGGTTCAATACAGGTCACGGCACCCGCATCGTGATTGGATGATCAAATGCCTGAAAACCAATCTGTGTTAAAATGATCCCATGAGCGGCAAGACGATAACGAAGAACAAAAAAGCCTATTTTAATTTCCATATCCTCGATACTTATGAGGCTGGCCTTGTTCTGCAAGGTTCCGAGATAAAATCTATACGCAATCACCAGATCAGCATTGATCAAGCTTATATACACGTAGATGGTGAGGAAGCCTGGCTGGTTGATTCTTATATTCACCCCTATGAACAGGCAAGCGCTTTTAACCATAATCCAAATCGCCGCAGGAAACTCCTCTTACATAAAAAAGAGATCCTCGATATGTGGGATAAAGTCCGTATAAAAGGTCATACAATCGTTCCCCTAAAGGTCTATTTATCGAACGGGAAGGCAAAAATTGAAATTGCTGTAGCAAAGGGTAAAAAGCTTCACGACAAAAGAAAGGATATTGCGGAACGTGAAGCGGATCGCCAAACCCAAAGGGACCTCAGACAAATCGGTTTATAAGTTCCCACTTTCTCAATACCCTGGATAAAATAATGAGTTTTCCCTCAACTATCGCTGGACTTAATCAGCTTCCTGCCGATCAAAAAAGGGAGACCTACGCCAGGATCATCCCTCCCGCTCTCCTGGATTCCTATCAAATCAATCAAGACTTAAAAGATGCTCAGGGAACGGATTTATTTTTAATGCACTGTCCAGCTGGTTCTTCCAGCACCGAGCTGGCTCTCTATCACGAACCTGAAGCACAAGACCCAATTTTGTTCGGCCATATAATCGATACCATTCACGGTCAACTGCACATATTGTTATACGGGATGAATGATGTTCTCACTCCCCGTTATGATGTTGACCGCCTTCCTGATGGTACAAAAACCAGTTTTGGCACAAACCAGCGCAACCTCGATGCAGAACAGAAATCCCTTGAAGCGGGATTGGCTCCCGGGCAGATTTACCGCGGCCCCCATCTGTTTAAGGAATCCCTCCAGCAATTTGAAAGTTTTGCAGCCTGCATGGGACAGGAGCTATTCTTTGTAGAGCCGCTTTTTTATCACGTGGCAATCATCTTTGAGAAATATAATTTTCATTATCAAACTGGTAAAAAGTTCATGGCCAGGATCAACGATGGTTTTGCTGAAGGTGGTGATTTGCTGCCTCTATTAGATAACAGCACTCCTTTCCGCTCACCCTCAGCCGCAAACCAGATCCGTTTACGCTCCTGGGCTGTTCACGATAACATCCTTGGAAAACCTTTTACAAACGTCACAATGTACAAGTATGTTGAAAAAGAGCAAACACCTTGTCAGGACCATCCCCTGCCCTGGTAACAAAACCAGTGGATTCAAAGGTTGATTAAAATGATCCAGATTGATGGAAATTCCCTCACAATAAAAGATATTCAGAAAACCGCCGTTGACCGGGAAGATGTGAGTATTTCTCCGGAGATCATTTACAAAATCCAGGAATCTCGCCAGTGGGTGGAACAGATCATCTCAAAGGGAGATCCAGTCTACGGGATTAACACAGGATTTGGTATTTTCGCTGATAAACAGATATCCAGGTCTGAAACCCGATTGCTTAACCGCAACCTGATCCTGAGCCACGCAGTTGGAACTGGTGATCCGCTCCCTATTACAGTGGTCCGGGCTGCAATGCTGATCAGGGCCAATACGCTGGCCAAGGGACATTCCGGCGTTCGCCTGGTCCTGATCGAAACACTGCTTGATATGCTCAATAAGGGTGTTCATCCAATAATCCCATCCCAGGGATCATTGGGATCATCAGGAGATCTTGCCCCCCTGTCTCATTTAGCACTGGTACTTTCCACTGATGAGCAGGATCTGGAGGAATTTTCCGGTTTTGCGGAGTACCAGGGAGCCACCCTGACCGGGAAAGAAGCCATGGCAAAAGCAGGCATTTCGCGAATCATCCTGGAAGCCAAAGAAGGTATTGCGTTGAACAACGGCGCCACCTTTTCTGCAGCCATCGCTTCTCTGGCATGTTTCGAGGCAGCCAGATTACTCGAAGTATCGGATATCGCCCTGGCGATGAGCCTTGAAGCCCTGTTGGGCATATCAACAGCATTTGACCCGCGCATCCACGAATCCCGACAACATCCAGGCCAGATCAAGACTGCTGAAATGATCCGCCAGCTCACCAGAGAAAGCACCCTGCTAGATTCCACCAACAGGGTTCAGGATGCGTATTCTTTACGCTGCAGCCCTCAAGTACATGGACCTGCAAAAGAAACTCTGGAATTCGCTAAAGAGGTAATCACGAGAGAAGTCAACGCAGCGACTGATAATCCCTTGTTATTTGCTGAAGGCGAAGCAATTTCGGGTGGAAATTTCCATGGGGAACCAGTGGGGATGGTGATGGATTTTTTGGCTATAGCGCTAACAGAAATAGCTGGTATCTCTGAACGTCGGGTTTACCGCCTTACTGATGGACATCTGAATGGAAACCTACCCGCAATGTTGGTTGATAATCATCAGGAAGAAGGATTGAACTCAGGGATGATGATGCCCCAGTATACTGCTGCATCCCTGGTCCTTGAAAACCGGGCCCTGGCAACCCCGGATTCGATAAATTCACTTCCAACCTCGGCAGCTCAGGAAGACCATAATGCCAATGCAATGACTGCCGCCAGACATTCATACCAGGTTATAAAAAATACCTGCCATGTACTGGCTATAGAACTATATACAGCCGCCAGGGCATTAGATTTACGCTTACGGGAAGAACCAGAGAAAAGCCCCGGCAGAGGGACAAAGGCTGCCCACGATACAATCCGGGAAGCCGTTCCTTACCAACCCGGGGACACGCTTTGGGGTCCGGAAATTGACCGGGTCAAAGATTTGATAACTAACAATTTGCTTGTGAATAATGTCAGAAAGGCTCTCAAATAGAAACCCAGACCACCCCTGTATTCGTACCAGGGAGGACCCAATGGATACTTGCCCATTTTGCAAAATTCTGGCAGGTGAATTAGCCGGAACCATCATCTATCAGGATGAGATTTGCACTGCAATCATGGATATCCAACCAATTAATCCCGGACACATGCTTGTAATTCCCAATCAGCATATCCCGGATCTGGCCAGCTTGCCTGCGGATACCGGTGCACACATCTTCGTAGTGGGTCAAAAACTAGCTGCCGCTTTACGACGAAGCAGCGTGCACTGTGAAGGAGTTAACTTCTTCCTGGCGGATGGAAAAGCCGCCATGCAGGATGTCTTCCATTTTCACCTGCACATTATCCCCCGATTTGAAGGAGATGGGTTTGGTTTTCAATTCAGTCCCAGGTATGCCGAACTGCCAACCCGCGAAGAATTGGAAATCATCGGATTTCATATGAAAGAAGCTTTAGAAATTATTGAAAAATCAAAAAACTTGCTGGAAAAGGATTTATGACCTCAATAACATCAGATCAGCAGAAAAACAAGCTGCTTTCGATAGCTATCCTGGTCTCGGTTTTTTATGTCGCTGCCCAAATGTTAGCGGATATTGCCAGTCTACGCATCGTGTTCATCGCAGGTTTTTCTATAGATGCCGGCACTTTTATCTACCCCCTGACCTTTACATTGCGGGATATGGTCCACAAAGTAGCCGGCATCAAGATCGCTCGCATGTTGATCCTGGCAGCTGCTGGAATCAACCTGCTGATGGCTTTATTCTTCAAAATTGTGGCTATCCTGCCGCCCGACATGACTGTCGGGCTGCAAAGTGAATTTGCCATGGTGTTATCCCCTGTCTGGCGAATAGTTGGCGCTTCTATCCTCGCAGAAGTTATCGGGGAATTAATTGATACTGAAGGGTACCGCTTCTGGGTGGAAAAAGTCACTCGAAAGTACCAATGGGCCAGGGTATTGGTTAGCAACGCAGTCAGCATCCCAATTGACAGTTTGATATTCAGTTACCTGGCTTTCTGGGGCACTATGCCCCCGGCGGTGGTACTGTCTATCTTTTTCAGCAATATGATAATCAAAGGTTTGACAACGCTGATCAGCATCCCGGGCATTTACCTTGTCCCGGAAAGAAATTAATCTGTAACCTTTTTTAACAAATATCCGTTTAAAATACAAACAAATAGATCAAACAATACTGAAGCCATACCATCGAGGAAACATATGAAAAAAATAATCCAATATCAACTAGCTCTCATCTTTCTAGTTATCATTCTCAGCGCCTGCAATATGCCTAACTCAGCTATCTCCGCGGCAGAAAAAACTGCATTAATCGAAACATCAGTAGCGGGAACAGTCGCCGCGGGTTTTGATGATCCAGCTGAATCTGAAGAGGCTGTGGTCTCAGTTACGCCTGATCCGGGTGTAGATGAAACAGATCCACCTCCAGCCTCAGACACCCCTAACGTGGATACACCAACCCCATCGAAAACACCTATACCATGCAATCTTGGCAGATTCGTGACTGATGTGACCATCCCTGATGGTACAGTTTTTGAACCTGGTGAGAACTTCACAAAAACCTGGCGATTGAAGAATACCGGCTCATGCGCCTGGACTTCCGGGTATGATATTGTATTCTCCGGTGGAGATGGGATGAGCGCCCCGGGGTCTGTTCAAATTACAGCAGGTACAGTTAATCCAGGGCAGAACGTGGATGTTTCAGTCACCTTAACCGCCCCGGCAGCCGAAGGGACTTACAGGGGAAATTGGCAGCTTCGGGATCCATCAGACATTATCTTTGATATAGAAAACAGCTCTAATGATGTTTTCTGGGTAGAGATCAAAGTCAAGGAACCAGCACCAACGACAGATACCGTCAATATCACCTTCACGAGTCGTGGTCAGGTAGAAGATGGACTTGATGTCCGCACAAACGCCAGTAATGCCGGAGATACAGATAATAATGTTGGCTTGCAAGGATTTGTAACCTATGACATCAGCGGTATTCCTGATAACGCAACCATATTAACTGCCAAATTCAAAATCGTGGACCATGATGTTTTGGGAGATCCTTTTGGCAATCTTGGATGCCTCCGCGCCTATGTGCACAACTATAACAGTGTTGGATACGAGGACTTTACAGCAGCCGGTGCAACAGGATCATTTGTCAGATTTTGTTCTGAGGCAGAATTGCCATCACTCACTATCCAAACAATGAATAGTGGTGGTATTGCCGGTCTCCAGAATGCCCTCGCCAGTAATACTTTTCAAATTAGACTTCAGTTCAAGGAAAAACATACTAATGGAGATGGCATCGCCGATGTGTTCAGGGGTGAATTTAAGCTTGCTATCACGTATGAAACCCCCTAAATGATATCCATCTTTTTATAAAGAGCACCTCCTGGAAAACGCTTTCAGGAGGTGTTTTTTTGTCAATTATTATCCGTCACGCAGAACCGATAAGATCATTCTTATGAGAACAAATCATTTTTAACACGTGCTGGGCTTGGCTCAGGAAAAGCCTGCATAAACTGGTCTTCAGCTCTGGCTCCTAAAAGCCAGCTCAACCAGCGGATCAAACCCCGGGTTAACCCCTGTCCACCCTGGCTGGCATGACAACTAGAGGCAGCCGCCTTCTTGTCTTTTACATTTTTATAATTTATTCGAACATGGACTGGAAAATCATCAACCGCCATCTGGGTCAGGTCGATATCTTTGTTTTTGCCAAACTTAGTGGGATCTTGTCCCAATAACTTCAATAAACGTACATTAAACCGGATAAAATAGCGCGGGATGGTGTGATAAAACAATCTGGCAGGTTGATATGGAGGATGGCTGCCTATGAACGAAGGATCTCCAGCCAGATCAAATGCCTTTCTTGCTGCCTTATGTATGAAAATATGATCTGGATGCCTGTATCCGCCGATAGGATCAAAAGTCAGCACAACCTCTGGTTTTAACTCGCGGATGAAATTTGCGATTTCACCAGCAACCTTCTCGAGAGGAGCATTGATCAAAGCCTGGGGATGATCATTATCAGGGGATCCCGTCATGCCCGAATCCCTGTACTCCAATAAATGGACCGGTTTGATGCCTAGTTCATTTACCGCACAGTTAAGTTCACTAACCCTTAGGTCAGCTATTGAGGAGTATCCGTCCAGGTATTCTGGATCCACTTCACCAGCTTCTCCTCTGGTAGCACAGATCAAATGAACCTCAACTCCCTTGGCTGCATATTTAGCCAAAGTTCCCCCCATACCAAACGATTCATCATCGGGATGAGCCAAAACGGATAATAAAGTTATACTCACAAATATCTCTCCAGGGTTAGTTAAAATCAGAGTGCATTATAACATTCCCCCGGACCTGAATAATCAATACGAAGTCTTCTTATACAGCTCTAATCAACACTCATGCTTGTTTTGGATGAAAATCACTTTTTCCAAGAAAAATGTGCAGAACCGCCGAATAACAGTTGACACTTACACCAATCCTGCTACAATGCAGACAGAAATTTACTACTTTCAATTTACGGGGATAATATGGAAAACACGGATAACATTGTTTTGACACCGGAAGCAGCTATAAAAATAAAAACATTAATGAAGGAACAAGGTATGGACGGCCACTCCCTGCGAATTTTCATCGCCGGGGTTGGTTGAGGCGGTCCCCAATACGGCATGTCATTGGATGATAAGGTCAGCGACAGCGACCAGGTCTATTCCAATCATGGCGTAAAGGTCATCGTGGATGACCAGACCCTGGCTTATTTGCAGAAAGCGACCATCAAATATGTTGAAGAAAATGGACAAAGTGGTTTTCAAATAGAACAAAATGCACCCAGCACAGCGTATTCTGGATCAGGTTGCGCCGGCTGCGATCCCTCCACCGGATGTGGATAACAAAGTTCAACATCAAAAACAAAAGACCAGGCATAGAACACTGCCTGGTCTTTTTTTATTTACTAATCATTCCTGATCAGGACCGCCTCAAAAAAGATACGATCAATCCAAAAATTCCGACCGATACCAATCCCAGAATAATAAAGCCGCTGGGCAGTCCCCCTGTACCGCTGGTTTCAGCAGCCGACTCATAGGTGGGGATAACCAGAGGAGGCGGAGGTGTATAGGTTGGTTTTCGCGTGGGTGGAATCTCAGAAATAAATTGCGATGCCAATGTTGGATCGATGGTCGGTGTCGTTTCAGGAGTCGGTGTAGGCGGTTTCGGGACAATTGGAAGTTCACCTGTCACGCGAACATAGGGTGCATAGACCCAGGCTACTCCTTCCGGTACACCAGGATAGGCGATTTTGATCCAGGTGCCACCTTCTGTTTTTGCGAGGGCGGGAACCTCCTGCCGGTTAATTAATACACCCACCTTGGGATAAAACACATCTGGTCCAGAACGGACATTGATCTGATCTTCTGGATCAGAGTAAACAATTGCGATGGGGCCTTTTGGTGTACCTGTCACTGTTGCAATTGCCACCGTAGGCTGTTGGTAAGCGTCAGAAGCTTGAACATTGTCCGTACTCTCAAAAAACAAAACCAAAGCCAGGACAATAAATACAACAGAAATTAAAAGTGGTATTTTTTTTATCATAGCTAAACTCATCAAATTGGAGCTCAGAGTTTTAACTTTTCCAAAGCAGAAATCGCAAATGGGTATAAAAACTCTTCATCCCTGGCTTTTTGCCTCTCACTGACATCACCAGAACGGTTTCTGGCTTTTTCAACCCGCTGTATAAGATTTTGCAGAGTAGGTTTTGTACTCAAGAAACCAACCTCGCCACAATAAAATATCGCCTGTTGCCGAAGGATTACTTGTTGTTTTCGGTCGTTCACTATACCACTCAAACTATTCCCTGCATAGGAAATCATCTTCAGAATAGCGCTGATAGCTTTCCCCGAAGTCAGATATTTTTCTGAAACCTCCAGCAATTTGATCAGTTGGTCTTTCCCGATCTGGTCAAGCCCATCCTGGGCATAGACCAGGGCTTGATCAGTAAAACACGGGCCTGAAGAATCAAAATCCACCAGGTTTCCAAGCAGTTGGACTACATGAAAGCGGGTTTCCAGGTCTGGTTCGGAGATACGACTGACAAGCAATGAGGCAATCAGGGGAGATTTGTAATACCCCTCAATCACAATTAACCGATCTAAAGAACTATCCCTGATATTTATATCTGGAGATAACAGACCTTCTGCGATATCCCACAGGAGTTGATCCATCCATACCCCGGGCTCTTGCCGGTGATTATTCATTGTGAAAAATCTGCCAGTCAATATTATGCATTTGAATTCCCGATCTGATGATCAGGATCGAAAATCATCCATGCGTGCCTGGAGTGAATCCAGCAAGGAGCTGTATGCATCAGCAAAAGACTTGACACCCTCAGCTTCCAATTCATCAGTAACTTGGTCCATATCAATGCCAACTCTCTCTAAATCCTCAAAAACTTCCCTGGCTTGATCAACATCCTGGTCAATAGTTCTTTCAACCCTGCCGTGATCCAAAAAGGCTATCAGCGTACCAGGCGGTATAGTATTAACCGTATCTGGACCAATTAATTCATCTACGTACATCGTATCCGGGAATTCGGGGTTTTTAGTACTGGTTGAAGCCCACAGAGCTCTTTGTTTATTTGCGCCTGATTTTGATAGGCTGGAATAACGGAGAGATTGATCCCCAAATGTGCTCTCGTAAGCCGAATAAGCCAGTTTGCCGCTGGCCAAGCCGGTTTTTCCAAGTAATTTCCGAAAATCAACCTGTCCATCTTGGGAAGCTTCTGCAAGCAGTCCTTCAATTTTTTTATCCACTTTAGAATCGATCCTGGAGATAAAAAACGATGCCACAGAAGCAATACTTCCGATGTTTTTCCCTTCCTGGATTCTTTTTTCCAATCCTGTTAAATAGGCATCCATGACCGCCCCGTAGCGCTTAATGCTGAAGATCAAGGTTACATTAACATTGATCCCGGCAGCAATTACTTCTGTTATTGCCGGCAATCCTTCCAGGGTTGCTGGAATTTTCACCATTAAGTTCGGACGATCAACCATCTTCCAAAGTTTTTTAGCTTCTGAAATAGTTTTATCAGTATCATGTGCCAGGTAAGGGCTTACCTCCAGACTGACATATCCATCAAAACCCTTTGTTTTCTTGTACAGGGGGAGGAATAAATCCGCAGCTTGTTGAATATCACGTACAGCCAGATTTTCGTATACTTCCTCCCGGGAATATTCTTGTTCTGTCAGGGACTCGATTTCCTGGTCATACTCGCTGGATTGACTGATCGCCTTATTGAAGATGCTCGGATTTGATGTAATACCCCGAATCTCTCCCCGCTGGACCATCCCCTCTAATGTCCCGTCATTAAGAAGTTTTCTCTCAATATTGTCATACCAGATAGATTGTCCGATCTTATCAAGATCTTGCATGTTAATAGCCATTAATTCATTTCCTCTTCTTCGATATCTTTTATCTTTGTTACTCTTCTTAGATGCCGCTCACTGCCTTTTTCATACCCGATGAATTCCGCTTTCAGAAATGCCCTGACAAGAACCTTTCCCAGGTCAATGCCTATGATTCTACCTCCCAGGCAGAGAACGTTCATATTATCATGCTCAACTCCCTGCCCTGCGCTGTATGTATCATGGCAGATGGCTGCATAAATTCCTTTCATCTTGTTAGCGGAAATACAGGCACCTACGCCAGAACCACAGATTATAATCCCCCTATCCACTTCCTTATTCTGGATAGCTTTGCCTACCTTCTTTGCAAAGTCAGGGTAGTCAACACTCTCTTCCGAATCTGTGCCGAAATCCACCAGGTCATATCCCAATTCTTTGATATAGTCGATCAATCCACTTTTTAGAACTACTCCTCCATGATCAGAGCTAATGGCTATACGCATTATTGCACACTCCTCAACAGCTCTCCTGTCAGTTTTATAACATTTTCAACCGTAAATCCGTATTCCTCAAAGATCTTTCCTGCAGGCGCGGACGCTCCATAACGGTCAATCGCCAGGATCGTTCCCCCATCCCCCACCCATTCCCTCCAGCCCTGGGAGATTCCAGCCTCCACAGCGATCCTCTTTCGAATGGCTGGCGGCAAAACCTGATCTTGATAACTTTTGCTCTGCTCTCGGAATAGTTCCCAACTCGGGAACGAGACCAAACGCAGATTAACACCCTCTGCAGCCAGCCTTTCTCCCGCTTTTACGATCAGATCAACCTCAGATCCAGACGCCATTAATAGAACCTCCGGCTCCTGGTCGCCCAGATCTGCCAGGACATATGCGCCCTGTTTCAAACCATCTGCGCTGCTGTATAGTTCTCGATCCAGGATCGGCAAAGTTTGTCTGGTTAATGCCAGAGCGGTAGGACCATCTCTGTGCTGGACCGCGTATGCCCAGGCTTGAGCGGTTTCATTTGCGTCAGAAGGACGAAGCACAACAAGCTCCGGTATCGCCCGCAGCGCCGCCAGATGTTCAATTGGCTGATGAGTTGGTCCATCTTCACCAACACCTACACTGTCATGGGTATAAACCCAGATGCTTGGGATATGAGATAAAGCCGATATTCTGACAGCAGGCCGCATATAATCTGAGAAAACCAGGAAGGTTCCTCCATAAGGGATCACTCCCCCGTGCAGAGCCAACCCATTTACGATCGAGCCCATTGCATTTTCACGAACTCCGAAATGGAAATTCCTTCCAGTATAATCTCCGGACTGGAAAGCTGGTGAACTGTCTATCCAGGTTTTATTCGAAGGCGCTAGATCCGCTGATCCACCGATAAGTTCAGGGAGCTGATTGGCAAGGGCATTAATTATCTTTCCCGAAGCAGCTCTTGTGGCCATTCCCTTTGGATCCGCGGGATAACTTGGAACTTGCCAATCTTGTGGCAGTTTACCTTCCAGGATTCTTTTTAATAAAGCAGCTTCAGTCGGGTAAACCTCTTGATAACGTTCGAACAAATCGTTCCAATTTTCCTCTGCTTCTTCCCCTGAAGATATAGCTCTGCGGAAATGCTCCCTGACGTCTTCAGGTATATAAAAACGTGGTTCCACCGGCCAATCCAAGTTTTCCTTGGCAGCATTTAATTCATCATCCCCTGGCGGCGAACCATGGGCTGAAGCAGTATCTTGTTTATTGGGCATGCCAAAACCAATATGAGTACGACACACGATCAGTGAAGGACGAGGATCCATTTTGGCTTCCTGGATGGCTTTGTCTACCGCGTATACATCATTCCCATCATCCACTTTAAGAACCTGCCACCCATAAGCCTCAAATCGTGCTCCCCGGTCTTCCGTAAATGCGATCTCTGTTGACCCATCGATTGAGATCCTATTGTCATCATAAAGATAGATGAGTTTTCCCAATTTCAAGTGACCAGCCAGGGAGGCGGCTTCTGATGCGACTCCTTCCATCAGATCCCCATCTGTAACCAGCGCATAAGTAAAATGGTTTATGATCTGGAATTCCGGTTTATTATACACAGCTGCTAGATGAGCCTCGGCGATTGCAAATCCGACACCATTGGCAAATCCCTGTCCCAGAGGACCGGTTGTGGTTTCAACGCCAGGTGTAAGACCATATTCAGGATGGCCTGGTGTGCGGCTATTCCATTGGCGGAAATTCTTAAGTTCCTCCAAAGAAAGATCATATCCTGTCAGATGCAGAAGCGCGTATAAGAGCATAGATCCGTGCCCACCGGATAAGATGAATCTGTCCCGGTTTGGCCAGGATGGATTTGTAGGATTATGCTCGAGATGTTTTGTCCAAAGTGTATATGTCAGGGCAGCCGTTCCCATCGGTAATCCAGGGTGACCCGAATTAGCTTTCTGGATGGCATCAGCTGCTAAAAACCTTATGGTGTTAATTGCATCATTGGTCAGCTTTTTATCAGTTGTCATTACCCTTTCTCCAAGTTGTTTGATGGCTTTCTGTTACCAATTCTACCCTACCAACCCGCTACTTTTCCTGCCTAAATCCTTTCTTCCAAAAAAATAATAATCCTTATTGGATATTCAGAAAAAAACATGCCCTGATTAAATGTCATATTTATATTACAATATTTACTGTTTCGACCAATATTTTTGTCATTCACCATCAGTCAATGGTGTAATTTGGTTATATTGTGATTTAAATCACTATATAAATCTAGTTCAATTCACTATACTACAACAGTTCTTTTTATAAGTATATCTTTGTCAGTTTCTCACTTGATTTCAACAAATAAATTCTCATATAATCTTGAGCTTTGAGGAGGCTGGCATGACTGATACTTTTATTTCTCGCCCCCCAACCCTGATTGATAAGGTTATCGCACAAACATCTGGAAAGGCAATTAATCTCAAAGCCTGTCTCCAATGTGGAACATGTGCGGGTTCCTGTCCATCAGGTCCAGATATGGACCATAGCCCTCGGTCCCTATTTGCCATGATCGATGCTGGGCTGGAAGAAGAAGTCCTGAAAAGCAATACTCACTGGTATTGCGTTTCCTGTTATTACTGCATGGTTCGCTGCCCCCAGGATATTCCCATCACGGATATCATGTATACCTTAAAAAGGATGGCAATCAAGGCAGGCTATTATAAGGAGATCGATCGCGACAAGGCCCCCGAATTCTCAGAAACATTTTGCGATCTCGTTGAAAACAACGGACGAAGTTTTGAGATGGGTGTGGTGATGAGACACCATCTCCGCTACCATCCGATCAGCGCTGTCAAACTGGCTACGGGCATGGGGCTGAAAATGATCAGCAAAGGCCGAATGGATTTTACACCAACAAAAATCAAGAATCTTCCCCAATTAAAATCCATCCTCAAGAAGGCTAAAGAACTGGGAGGTGAAGCATGAAGTACGGATATTATCCCGGATGTTCGATGGAAAAGAATGCCCGGGCATACCACACCTCGACTATGGCAGTTACCAAGCCTCTGGGGATTGAATTAATCGAGGTGGATGATTGGAACTGTTGTGGCGCGACGGAATATATTGCAATCGAAAAAATTCCAGCATATGCATTAGTATCCAGGAATCTTGCCCTTGCTGCAGATCAAAATACCAGCGAAAACCTGGTTGCTCCCTGCAGTGCCTGTTACCTAAACCTAAAAAAGACTGATCATTATCTCCAGGAAAACAAGCAATTAAAAGAAAAAGTTGATATCTCCCTGGAAGCCGGAGGGCTTAGCTACGAACCAGGTTCGATCAATGTCCAGCACCTCTTAGAAACAATAGCAGTTGATATCGGATATGATGCGATCAAGGAACAGGTAAAGAAGCCTTTATACAATCTGCGGGTAGCACCATACTATGGCTGTTTGGTCCCCCGACCGGCGTCTATGGAAAGCTTTGATGATCCAGAACATCCTGTTTCAATGGACAAGATCCTAGAAGTCCTTGGAGCCACGGTAGTTGACTTCCCGCTAAAAGCCCAATGTTGTGGTGGTCATATGACCCAGATCAGCGAGAATACTGCTCTGGAGTTGATCCGCCGGCTATTGAAAAACGCCCTTGATAACGGAGCAGATCTCATCGCCACGTTGTGCCCGATGTGCCAGCTCAATCTGGATGCCTACCAGGATGCGGTCAACGCGCACTTCGGTACAAAGTTCAAGATACCGATCGTTTACTTCACGCAGCTGATGGGTCTGGCTTTCGATATCCCTGCCAATGAATTAGGATTTGGCAAGGAAATCATCTCAGCCAAACCGGCCCTTGGAAAAATCACCGCAGAAATGCCCCAACCCAAAAGAACACGCGAACGGGGTACAAAGAAAACTGGCTTACCCATGCCAATTATGATGGAGGAGGGATAATCCATGACTGATATGAAAAAATCCCCCACAGAACTGGAAAAAGTTGGTGTTTATATTTGTCACTGCGGTTCAAATATCGCCGGGACAATCGACGTCAATGAGGTTGCTAAGTGGGCGGAGGGCAATCCAAATGTTGTTGTTTCCCGCACCTACGAGTTTATGTGCTCCAGCACCGGACAGGAGCTGATCGAAAACGACATCAAGGAGAAAGGACTTACCAGGATAGTTGTAGCCTCCTGTTCTCCCCACATGCACGAGAAGACCTTCCGGGAAGCCACAGAACGAGGCGGATTGAATCCCTTCCTCTTTGAAATGGCAAATATCCGGGAACATGGCTCCTGGGCGACGAATGATAAAAATGCAGCCACGACCAAGGCCAAAGCATTGGTAAATGGCGCTATAGAGCGTGTTGTCCATCACGTTCCCCTTGAGAAAATTCCTGTTGAGATCAATCCCAATACGCTTATTGTAGGCGGTGGTATCGCCGGCATTACAGCTGCGCTTGAACTCGCAGAAGCTGGACACAAGGTCTTTTTAGTAGAACGGGAAGGAACGATCGGCGGGCATATGGCTCAGATCGATAAAACATTCCCTACCCTGGACTGCTCAGCCTGCATCCTCACACCAAAAATGTTTGACGTTGGTCAAAACGACAATATAACCATGCTGACTTACAGCGAAGTGGAAAGTGTTGACGGATATATTGGGAATTTCAATATCACTGTCCGGAAAAATGCCCGGTGTGTGATTGAAGACCTGTGCACATCGTGCGGCATCTGTGAAGAAAAATGTCCTCAGAAAGTAGTCGACACAGATTACGGAGCAGGCATCAGCCAAAGGAAAGCCATCTACAGATCCTTCCCCCAGGCAGTACCGGGGTATCCAGTGCTGGATAAGGAGAACTGCACATATTTCCTAACTGGAAAATGCAAAGTCTGTGAACAGGTTTGCCCGACCAAGGCTATTGATTTCGACCAGGAAGATGAACTGATCAATTTCAATGTCGGAAATATCATCCTCGCAACCGGGTATGACCTCTTTGACGCCAGAAGGATACCTCAGTACGGATATGGGCGCCTGCCTAATGTGTTCTCCAGTATGGAGTTTGAACGCATGGTCAATGCTTCCGGGCCTACTTCCGGTCATATCGTTTTGAGGGATGGAGAGACCGAACCAGAAAGCGTTGCCATTGTCCATTGTGTTGGCTCCCGCGATCAGAATTACAACGAATACTGCTCAAAAGTTTGCTGCATGTATTCACTGAAGTTTGCCCACTTGGTTCATGAGCATCTGCCGGAGGCGGAGGTATTCAATTATTACATTGACATGAGGACTCCGGGCAAAGGCTACGAGGAGTTTTATCACCGCTTGTTGAATGAAGGCACCCACTTCATCCGCGGCCGTGTTGCTGAAATATCAGATGCGAACCATCATGAAAATGAAGAAGGCAAACTTGTTGTCCAGGCAGAAAACACCCTGCTCGGTAAACAACAACGCAATGCCGTTGATATGGTCATCCTGAGTGCTGGTATCCAATCCCGTCATGACGCGGAAGATGTATCTAAACTTTTCAAAATGGGCTGCGATTATGATGGCTTTTTCAATGAAAGACATCCTAAACTCGCACCCGTCGCTACGATGACTGACGGCGTGTTCATCGCCGGCGCCTGCCAGGGTCCCAAAGATATCCCTGATACAGTCGCCCAGGCTGGAGCTGCCGCTTCACAAGTCGCTAAATTGATCAGCCAGGGCACAGTAATGATGGAACCCGTCAGGGCAAGTATTCGGGAAGACGAATGTTCCGGCTGCCGGATCTGCAATACGCTCTGTCCCTATGGCGCAATTGAATTTGATAGCGAGAAAGAAGTCTCAAGAGTGGTAACAGCTCTCTGTCAGGGCTGCGGTACCTGTGTAGCGGCCTGTCCTTCCAGCGTGATCGATGGCGCTCACTTTACCAACACCCAGGTCTACGCCGAATTGAACGGGATTCTCTGGGATGTTAAGGAAGAAGTATCCGCAAAGCAGGAGGTAATATGAGTGAACAATTTGAACCTGTGATCGTAGGTTTTTTATGCAACTGGTGCTCATACAGAGCAGCCGACCTGGCTGGCACAGCCCGGATCAAATATGCCCCGAATTTAAGGCCTATCCGGGTGATGTGTTCAGGAAGAGTGGACCCTCAATTTGTTTTACAGGCCCTCCGAAGCGGAGCAGACGGTGTATTGATCGCAGGCTGCCACCCTGGTGAGTGTCATTATGTCAATGGCAATATCAAGGCACTGCGGCGCTTTTCTCTTCTGAGAAAAACCCTCCAGCAGTGGGGAATCGAAGATGAAAGGGTCCAGTTGCTTTGGGCATCCGCCTCAGAAGGCACTGTACTCGCTGCGGCTGTAACCCGTATGACTGAAGAAATTAGGGCTCTCGGCCCTCTGCGCTGGGGAGAAAAAGTACTCAGTGATGAAGTAGCCCACATGATTGGCGAGGAGGCATAACATGACAGATAATGGAAAACCAAAACTGGCCATGTACTGGGCTTCATCCTGCGGCGGCTGCGAGATCTCTGTACTAAATATCCATGAGAATATTTTGACCGTGGACGAAGTCTTTGATATCGCCTTTTTCCCCTGTATTGCCGACTTCAAGTATAAAGACGTTCATAACTATCCGGATGGTTATATTGATCTCTGTTTATTCAACGGGGCCATCCGAAATGAAGAAAACGAGGAAATGGCTCACCTTTTGCGAAAGAAGTCCAAGGTTCTGGTTGCATTTGGATCCTGCGCATACGAGGGATGTATACCAGCCCTATCCAATCTGACCACCAAGGAAGCTACTTTCAACAAGGTGTATCTAGACAATCCTTCTATAGAAAACCCTGAAGGAATCTTCCCCCAATTGGTGACCAAAGTCGACGAAGGTGATCTGACCCTGCCGAACTTCTACCACACCGTAAAATCCCTCGATCAGGTAGTGGATGTGGATTATTACATTCCAGGCTGTCCACCTGAACCCCACCAGATCTGGGCTGTTTTGCAGATCGTTGTAGCTGCTCTAACCGCAGGTGGTCCTTTACCACCAGCCGGCGCCATTATCGGCGCAGGCACAACAGCTCTCTGCGATGAATGCACCAGGGAGAAAAAAGAAAAAACTATCGCTAAAATTTACCGGCCCTATGAAATACAACCAGATCCGGATCAATGCCTGCTGGAACAAGGCCTGATCTGCATGGGTATTGCCACAAGATCTGGCTGCGGTGCATTATGCCCATCCGTGGGCATCGGCTGCCGGGGCTGTTATGGACCTCCCGATGGAGTTGAAGACCAGGGAGCGAAAATGTTATCCGCGATCGCGTCGGTTCTCGATGTGGGGGATGAAACCATGGACGAAGATGTCCTGGAAGAAATGATCCAGGAAGCGGTGGGCACCATCGCCGATCCAGCGGGAACTTTTTATCGCTTCAGCATGGCGCACTCCATTCTTAAACGTGTCAAGAATGGAAAAGGAGCTGTTTAATGGAAAGGATAACCATTGATCCCATTACCCGATTGGAAGGCCACGGGAAAATAGAGATCTTCCTGAACGAGGATGGCAATGTCAAAAATGCCTATCTGCAAATTCCGGAACTGCGAGGGTTTGAACAATTTTCCATCGGCCGTCCAGCTGAAGAAATGCCCCGCATTACAAACCGGATCTGCGGTGTCTGCCCTGAAGCCCATCACATGGCTGCCACAAAAGCTCTCGACGCACTCTTTGATGTCGAACCGGCACCGGTTGTAAAAAAGCTGCGCGAGCTTTTCTATTCTTCCTTCTATGTCACAGATCATACAGTCCATTTTTATGCTCTGGGCGGCCCTGATTTTGTCATGGGGCCAGATTCAAATCCTGCTGAACGCAACATCCTGGGTGTTATTCACAAAGTTGGTGTGGATATCGGCATCCAGGTGATCGAATGTCGGAAGAGAAACCACGAAGTCATTAAAATGCTTGGCGGCCGGGGTGTGCATCCTGTTGCTGGATTACCCGGAGGTTGGTCCAAATCTATGACCAAAGAGGAACGCGTGATCATTCTTGATTACGCCCAGAAGAATATTGATTTTGCCCTCTTCAGTCTCCAACTCTTTGATGATATCGTTCTCGCTAATCAGGCATATGTGGACCTGATCGTCTCAGATGCATTCACTCACCAGACGTACTATATGGGTACCGTGGATGAAAATAACCTGGTCAATTTTTACGATGGGTTGATACGGGTAACCGGTCCAGAAGGAAAGGAACTTGTCAAATATCCCTCCAAGGATTATGCCCAGCATATCGCAGAGAGGGTCGAGCCCTGGTCTTACTTGAAATTCCCCTACTTGAAAAATGTGGGATGGAAAGGATTTGTAGATGGAGTGGACAGCGGTGTATATTGCGCAACTCCTCTTTCCCGGCTGAATGCTTCTGACGGAATGGCTACACCCAAAGCCCAGGAACATTTTGAACGATTCTATGAGACTCTTGGTTCCAAGAAAACCGAAGGTCGTTATGCGCCGGTCCATCATCGCCTGGCAACCCACTGGGCCCGATTGGTTGAGCTGCTTTACGCTGCGGAACGCATGCAAGAGCTCGCCAATGATCCTGAAATCACAGATCCCAACGTTAGGCCGATCATTACCAACACACCCACAGAAGGAGTTGGTAGCGTTGAAGCACCCCGCGGCACATTGACTCACCACTATAAAACTGATGAGAATGGCATTTTGACGGACGTGAATCTGATCGTCGGAACAACCAACAACAATGCCCCGATCGCAATGTCCATCAAAAAGGCAGCCGAAGGGCTGATCAAAGGTGGTGTAGTCAACGAAGGTCTTCTCAACACAATCGAGATGGCATTCAGGAATTACGACCCCTGTATGTCCTGCGCAACGCACTCGCTGCCTGGCCAAATGCCCCTGGAAGTACAAATCAAGGACGCAGAAGGTAATTTGATCGAATCCCAATCTCAGTATATTGATTGATGGATTTGTGTGTTAGAAATCGGAGTAAAAACAAGTAACCAGTGACCAGGGAATCTTATCTGGAAGCTGGTTACTTACTATTTATGGATAAAAAAACACTAATTATTGGCTTAGGCAATCCGATCCTTACTGATGACGGAGTCGGCGTAAAAGTTGCTCAAGAATTGGAAACATTGATCGACCTGGATGCCCATCCTGAGCTGACAATCACAGAAGCCAGCGCCGGAGGCCTGCGTTTGATGGAAACCTTGCTGGGGTTCGATCGAGTAGTTCTGATCGATGCCTTTTACCTTAATCGAGAAACAACGACACCTGGAAAGATCCACCACCTAACTTTAGATGACCTGCGGTCAGTATCCCCCACCCAGCACAGCACTTCCGCCCATGATACATCATTGGTCACAGCCCTTGATGCTGCAGAAAAGATGGGATATCAGATTCCACAAGAATTCAGTATCTATGCGGTAGAGGTAGAAAATATTCTCGATTTCAGTGAAATCCCCACACCAGCTGTTGCCAAATCAATTCCGATTGTTGTGTCACAGATCATAGAAGAACTATCCCTAACAAAGCGCCATTAAAATAGCTCTTAATGTTTTCATTATGAAGAATGACACATGCATCTGTATGTGGTTTATGTTATATTTTTTTTAGTATCTACTGATGTAACCATTTTGATCAGGAATAACGTTCCGAAACTAAGATTCCTGCGATCTTTAATCCAGACACTGCTCAACCGAGGGTACCTGTTGAATGGATAACATCAAACTCATTCCTGACTATATTTTAATAATTACGGTTTAAGTCTCACTGAACTCAGCGCAGACGAGGTTTTTATGAAATCTATTTACCGTACAATCCTGATTGTGGCACTCGGCGCGATTTTGTTATTGGCCAGTGCTGCAGGTGTTC
Organism: uncultured Chloroflexia bacterium; assembly: GCA_963695575.1. Taxonomy (GTDB): domain Bacteria; phylum Chloroflexota; class Anaerolineae; order Anaerolineales; family UBA11858; genus B10-G9. The sequence continues at coordinate 258,942 of CAVOGS010000014.1, read as the reverse complement.
ACGCTTACACGGCAGCAAACCAATCTTCCCCCGGAGGTACTGATTTATCAATCCAATCACCTCCTGAGCCTGCGGAAGATACATGCATCCAATGTCATGTCGATGAGGATTTCACGAATATTTGGACTCCGCTGGTACGCTGGATCCTTTTCGGAGGAGCGGGAGTTTTTCTGCTCTTTGGGATTGCCCGCAGCGCCAGCGTTTGGAGATCCAGAGCTGAATGGGTCCCGATCCCTTCCAGGATCCTTTCCTGGATTGACGAGCGGTATGAATTGTCTGAATTCCTGAAACCAATCCTTGCCAAACCCGTGCCGGATTGGCAGCGGCGTTGGTGGTACTGCCTGGGAGGATTGACTTTCTTCTTATTCCTGGTTCAGGGCGTGACAGGGATCATGCTGGCCTTCTATTACAAACCAACTCCATTGGAAGCTTACGCCAGCATTCAATTCATTGAAAACGAGGTCCTGCTTGGATCCGCTTTCAGGATGATCCATCACTGGTCTGCCAACGGCATGATCGTAATGGCGTTCGCCCACATGCTTCGTGTGTTTATCATGGGCGCCTACAAACCTCCCAGGGAATTAAATTGGGTTTCCGGTGTATCTCTGCTAGTAATGACGTTGGCCTTTGGTTTCACGGGGTATCTGCTTCCCTGGGATCAGAGAGCTTATTGGGCAACCACGGTCGGTACAGAAATCGGCGGTAGCATTCCAATTATCGGGGATTTAGCCCTCGTCTTTCTGCGAGGCGGCTGGAGTATCACCAGCCTTACGCTAAGCAGATTCTTCGCGGCTCATATCCTAATCCTGCCCCTGATAACAGTTACTGCCATGGGGCTGCATTTCATCATGATCCGCAAACAAGGGTTGATGAAACCTCTTTAATAAAAGCCGTTTATCGGGAAATTGAATAAATGGGAGTAAGCTGATGGCTGAAAACAATCAAGAGAAGAGTGTTCCATTTTATCCTGATCACGTAGCCCTGGAAGCAAAAGTCGCCCTGGGAGTGATCATTCTGGTCGTAACGATTGGTGTGATTGGACTGTTTGTTCCCGTCGGGTTGGGCGATCCGGCAGATCCTATGGTGACACCTGCCCATATCAAGCCGGAATGGTATTTCCTTGCCCTGTATCAGCTTCTGCGTTTTATCCCCGAAACCATTGGCGCTACATCGCCGGTTCTGGCAATCGTCCTGCTCCTGATCTGGCCTTTCCTGGATCGAAAACCAGAAACGAGTGCAAAAACAACTAAAATCCGCTTCTGGTTATCTTTATTTGCCGTACTGATCATCATTGCCCTGACGATTTGGGGGGAGGTGAGCTAAATGAGCGAGATCTCACGCCGCGACTTTATAAATATAATAAAAAAAGGGTTGGCCGCCACAGGACTCACAGCATTAATGGCTCCTTTTCTGGCTTATTTATATCCCCCCAGCCTCGAAGAGACGCCTGCAGAAGCTGTCCGGGTTGGCACAGTTGATGAAATTCCCCTCGGAGAAAGTCTGACAGTGCCCTTCGGCCGCTACCCGGCAATTGTGATCAACACGGACCAGGGCTTGCGGGCTTATTCAGCAGTATGCACTCATTTTGCCTGTATCTGTAAATGGGATAAAGCTGATCAGGTGATCCACTGCCCCTGTCATGAAGGCTTTTTTGAACCCTACGAAGGTGGTGTGATATCGGGACCACCTCCGTCACCGCTTGAAAAAATCTCCTTAACGATCACGGATGGTGAAATATTCATCGGAGGATCCGTATGACCAAAACAGAACAGCGGATTTCTAAACCCTGGTCCCGTATTGGCGATGTGCTTTTATATGCGCTGGGTCAACTTCGTACAGTTAAAAAACCCTATCCGGGTATTATGCATTTGCTGATCTTCTGGGGTGTTTTCATCCAGGTTATTGGAACTGCTATCAAGATCATGCAAATGGGATTATTTGTGCCTTTCACCTGGCCTCTTTTTTCCCAGGGTGTATATTTTGGCTACGAACTGATCATGGACCTGGCAGGCGCTGCTATCTTGTTAGGTGTAGTCATGGCCCTCTTCAGGAGGCTCGCCATCCGTCCAAGTTATTTAGAAACCTCATGGGATGACATATATGCTTTGGTTTTACTAGCATTCATTCCACTGGTTGGCTTCGTCACTGAGGGGCTTCGGATATTCGCCTGGGATCCCGCCTGGGCAAATTGGTCACCAATAGGCAATTGGGTTGCAGCGCTATTAAGAAATACTGCCCTGACCCACACCCAGGCAACCGGGATCCACCCTTTTATGTTCATCTTCCACATAGGGTTGGGTTTGTTGATCACTGCCAGCATTCCATTCACTAAAATGCGCCATATGATCTTCACTCCCATCCATATCTTCATGAAATCCGACCGACCAGCAGGTGAACTCGAGACCATCAAGGACATCATGGATGCAGAAATCCTGGGCGCTTCAACTATTAACGAATTTTCCTCCCTTGACCTGCTCTCATTCGATGCCTGTTTACAGTGCGGCCGCTGTGAAGAGGTCTGCCCGGCGACAAACAGCGGATTGGTTTATTCTCCCAGGACGCTGCTGCTGATGCTCAGGGACAATATGGCTTCAGTTTTGATCACACCAGAGAAGGACAGCAAAAACGAACTTCCAACAGATTTATTGGAGGAAGAGTTCCTTTGGTCTTGCACAACCTGCGGACACTGTCTGGACGTCTGCCCGGCGTTTATCCGTCCTCCCGAACAAGTCATCGATATCCGCAGATCGCAGGTCTTGATGACAGGAGAAGTGCCCCAAACAGTTGGAGAAACTCTCAGGAATTTCGAGCGCCAGGGCAATCCCTGGGGAATGCCAGGTCAGAATCGGATGAGTTGGGCTGAAGGGTTAGATGTGAGAGTCCTTTCCCCTGGTGAAGAGGTGGAAATACTTTATTTTGTCGGATGCGCTGGCGCATTTGATGATCGCAATAAAAAAGTTACCCGGGCATTTATTGAGATACTCAATAAACTTAAAGTCGATTATGGCATTCTGGGTGATGCGGAGGGTTGCTGTGGTGAGACTTCCCGCAGGATGGGGAATGAGTATCTCTTCCAGGTAGCTGCTGAGGATAATATCGGTACCTTCTCTGAAATCCGATTCCAGAAGATCATCACGCTCTGCCCCCATGGATTGAATACACTTAAAAATGAATATCCCGCTTTTGGCGGTAATTTTGAGGTCCAACATGCAGTGGAATTCCTGGCGGAGCTTCTGCCAGATCTCCAATTCCAGGTATCAAACAACAAAGACTTGGGAAGGCTGACTTTCCATGACTCATGTTACCTGGGCCGATATAACGGTATTTACGACCAACCACGTGATCTTCTCAAGCAAGCCAATCTCACCCCTCTTGAAATGGAGGCTGCCAGAAAGGACAGTTTCTGCTGTGGAGGCGGCGGAGGTGCAATGTGGCTGGAAACCGCAGCAGACACTCGCATCAATCAACATCGTCTCCAGCATGCCATGGATATCAATGCAGATACAATCTCAACCGCCTGCCCCTACTGCTTGATCATGTTTGATGATGCATTACGCTCCAAAGGTTTAGCAGATGAGATCGAGGTACTGGATATCATTGAGATCCTCAATCAATCACTGGTATAAAAAGAATACGGCATCCTTTTGGATGCCGTATTTTTGTTTAACCTGATAGATCTTATTATTAAGGATCTACTTCTTATTCCTTACTACCTTGTCAGCAATGCCCAGAAATATAATAATCAATAACACTGGTATTAACGCACCCAGGGTACAAACCACTCCAAATAATCCTGATTCTTTCCCGTAAAACAGGAATATCAGGCCATCTCCCACCAGAAAGACCAAAATCAGAAATCCTACTACCAATCGGGTTCTGGTTTTTTTTGTATATTCTCTTAAGTCCCTAGTCACTCTTGTAATCTCCTCCTGGTACCGGAACTGATCGCAATATTTCACGGATCAGATCTCCTGTGCGCATTTCCTGCAATCGCGCTGATGAACTTAAGATCACACGATGGCCCAAAGTAGCTTCAGCCAATAATTTAACATCATCCGGGATAACAAAACTCCGTCCGTACATTGCAGCCCAGGCCTGGCTGGCCCGCGCTAGAGCCAGACTTCCCCTGGGACTGGCACCCAGATAAACCGAATCCGCTGAGCGGGTCTCCTGGGCGATTTCAACAATATATTTTTTTATTGATTCTGCGATAAAGACCTGTTTAATCTGCTCTTGAACTTCCAGGATCTCTTTTGTGTTGGTAACAGCTTTAATTGAATCGATTGGGTGAGTGATCTGTTGATTTGCAATAACAGACATTTCTTCTGTGACACCCGGATAACCGATACTGACTTTAACCATAAAACGATCCAGCTGTGCTTCAGGTAATGGAAAAGTACCTTCATACTCAATTGGGTTTTGGGTCGCCAATACCATAAATGGTTTGGGGATAGGATGAGTTACACCGCTAACTGTTACCTGGCGTTCCTGCATCGCTTCCAATAACGCTGATTGGGTTTTGGGTGTGGCCCTGTTGATCTCATCTGCCAGAACGATCTGATTGAGAATCGGTCCAGGCAGGAATTTAAATTTACTCGTGGATTGGTCATAAATTTCAACGCCGGTGATATCACTCGGCAGCATATCCGGCGTACACTGGATCCTGTTGAAGGAGCAATCCAAAGACCGGGCCAAACTCCTGGCCAGCATGGTCTTTCCAACACCGGGTACATCTTCAATCAGAACATGTCCTTCACAGATCAAACCGAGCACGACCAATTGAACTGCCCGCCGTTTACCAATGATCACTTCTTCAATGTTATGGACCAAACTAGTTGTCAATGCCTTAACGTTTTCCATCAGCAGCTCCATCTCCTAATATATCATTCAAATCTTCAGTTTCTTTCTCGAGTTTAGTGATCCTATTTCCAAGAGATTTCCAGGCCTGGATCCATATCGCTCTCCTCATCCGAATACGAAGCTTCTTCCAGGAGGTCAGAATCTTTAATTTGTGTTTCTCGTCCACTGGCAAATTTCCGTAATTTGCTAGTACCGCATGTCTTGTAAGAAATTCGATTTCATGGATACCGTCTTTGAACATCATTGCCCGGTGAGAAGCAATCGCCAGTTCTTTAAAAACGCCCTGTAATTGATGATTGAATTCAAATAAGGTATCTGATTTCCGGTGTCCCAACTCCAACCAGCGGCTGTGCCTGTAGAGTCTTTGATAGATCACCAGCACCAAACTAGTAGCATCCATGTGCTGCAGCCTGGTCAGATCAGCCCGATTCCAGAACCACAACCCAAGGATTAAAATCAGGATTGCAGCCAGTTCGATCTCTGTCCAGGGAAATTCACTATCTTCCGTTATTTCTATTGACTGGGGAAGCTCATCTAATTCAGGAGGCAGCGGAAGTATGAGCTGTTCATCATCAATCAAAGCCCTGGCAGCAGTAGGCTCAAACGGGATCCAGCCATATTCTCCAAGATAAATTTCGACCCAGGTATGGGCATCCGCTTCTGTTACCAGGTACCTGTCAGTTTCCTCTTCATATTGCCCCCCGACATAACCCACCACAACCCTGGCTGGCAGTCCAACCGACCGCGCTAATACCACCATGGAGGTCGCGTAATAATCACAATATCCCGTTTGCAAATCAAACAGAAAATAATCTGCCACATCTCTATCTGATGGAGGAGCAGGTAGATCCAATGTATACGGATAGGATCTCAGAAACGCTTCAATAGCTTTGGCCTGATCGTATCTCGTGGGTTGGTTCACAATTATATCCTGGGCCAGGAGATGGACCCGGTCCGGTACTGTCTCCGGCAAGGATAAATACCTGGTGATAATCCAATCAGGGATATCATCTTCTGCCAAACGCAATTCCTGATCACTTGCTATTGATACCAGTGATCGCACCTGGTAAACGATGTGTTCTAAGGTGGCAGCAAACAGATCGTCCACCATTAATGTCTGCTGATCTCCATTAAGATCTTCTTCGATCGCCGTTCGCCAGGAGACTAATACATCCTGGTCTACTGTAACTGGTGGTCCAGCAGAATATAAAATACCTCGAATCGAGTTGCTGAGCCTGATTTCCTGGGTAATGATCTCGAACTTATCCGATTGGATAGTAACGATTTCCTGGCCCGGTCTATATTTCACTTCAACTGTCGGGCTGGCTTGCCAACCCACGCCTGTATAACGATCATACGAATAAGATCGCCAATACCGGGCTGCGTTTGGTAGATCTGATTGCACAAATGCAGTGGTCGGGAATTGTACGATCATGACCACTCGTTTGGCTAATTCAGGACCAGACCCGATCAATTTCTGGCGAGGTAGGCCTGCAAACCGGTCTATTGCATATAAATCAGCGTTAAAAGTCCCAATTTCAAGAGATGGACCAGAACCACCTTCTCCCCCTTCCTCTGAGCCATATAAATACCTTTCAATTGGATCAGAAATGGCCTTGATCCTGATTGATGGCATTAAACCGGCAAATACCATCGTATAAACCGAAAATCCAATCACTACCAATATCACTCGTTCCCTGGTGTTGGATGCTCCTCTTACCTTGAGTTCTTTCCATTCTCGTTGGTTTACTTCATGATTGACGAGGCCGATCAAGATCAACCCTGCGCCTAAAAGCAGGACTAATAAAATCCTCTTTTCAAGCGTATATGTCATCAAGATGGCTAACATTGTTCCCGCCGGGATCACACCCCAAAGGGGTTGATTTTTTCTTCTTGTGATCCAGGCGAACCAGGCTGAAAACAGGAATAACAAATAACCCCAGGATAAAAGGGTACTTACCTGGTTATAGACAGAAAAACCGGTTAAGAGATCATTTATCCAGAATCCAAGATTGGAGAGTATTTCCCATGCCCGGGTCTGGATAACCTGGAGTTGAAGTCCTATTCCCGCTGCATCAGCGGTACTTCTTTCGAAAATCAGCCTCAAGACATATCCAGTGCTGATTTTAATTAAATCCCAGATCGAGGTATCGATCCCACCAATGTGAATAAGGGTTAAGATAAAACCAGAAACCATGCTAATTAACAGCACTAGCCAAAATTTGTATGATGTCCGCCCAAGCAGCCAACCTACAATAACTCCCAGGGCCAACATAGCCCGCAGCACTACTACTGAAGTCCCCCGGACAACAAGCTCAACGCCCATCAAATTAAAAAGCATGATCAGGTAGATCAAGGTGAGGTAGGCTATAGCGGATAAAGAAATCCGTTTCCGAAGAAAAGTCCAGAGGGTTTTCAAATCAGAGGCCTCCAATGGACTTTCCTGGCTTCCTTATATTCCTCCCGGCGTTTTTGTGTCGCCGGTGATAGCTGTATCTCTACCCCATCCAGATATTCCGGACCTATCACGAAATAATTCATTCCAAGGGAAATAAGTTTCTTCTGGATACTCTGGAGGTCTCCCCTCCCCCCAAATGCGGGAGCATCCAACAATAAAATATTCGGGGTTATTCCCTTATTCCTCATCAGTAGTAAAGGGTTCAGCCAAGTACCATCCAGATCCGCTGTAATAACAATTACACTAGATCTAAACCTAAGAGATTGCCTGGCTGCTTCCAATAATCGGTCGAGTGGATCTTCGCCAAGTTCAAGCAGAGCCAAAGCCCTTAAGATAGTCCACTTCTGGGTCTCATCCGCCCGGGGTAGATACCAGGATAATTCCTTCCCGTTAGAGCCAAAACCTACAGCGCGTCCGTTTTCGAGGGACCAATTCATCAAGGATGCTGCCAGGATGATGCCGTGTTCTTCAGAAGCATCCTCACCTTCACCGGCATTTACTCCATTGAACATATCCATGAAGATCCATTGGTCACTGGTCGGTGTGCTGTCGAATGTCCTTACAAAGAGCTCATTCCGGCGGGCAGAAGTCGGCCAGTGTATATACCGCATACTATCACCCGGGTTGTATTCCCGAACACCGGAGGCAGTTACTGTATGATCCCAAGTTTTTACGGTGTTAATGCCTTCTCCGATCTTGCCGCCGGCGGCGATCTGGATATCAGGTAAATTAACGATTGGCGGCATGACCATCATATTGCTTGTTGCCGGATATTCAATTTTCACTTCAAATATACCGAGTGGGTCACCCGTATGAAGACTGGTTGGGCCAATTGTATATAATCCCCTTCGTTCACAAAAACCCCGCTCAAACCAACGTCTGTGAGCATTTCCACCGATCCTGGTGATCCGACTCCCACTATATCCCGCAAGATCAGAATGGTCCTCCAGATAGATCCAGATGGCCGGTGCCCAGCTAGCGTTATCCAGGTTAAATCTTTCCTGAAGATGATCGCCAACTTGCGACCATCCAAACCTCATTTCGCGCGTCATGGTTAGATTTTCTCTTAGGGAAACTGCCCAGGAATAACTGACGATTAACATTGTCGCCAGACCAACGAGCATGATCATCCAACCCTTACGTGGGGATACCAACTGGATGATAAAAAGAATCGGTATCAAGTATGGGAGGATCCTGTATTTCAGTCGAAGTTCAGTTATCTTCATATTTTGGAAGGAAAATTTAGAATCCAAGTCTGGATAATTAGTGTAATTCTACCCTATACATCATACTGGCTTGAGAATGAAAAAAAGCATTCCATTCTCTGGTATGGATAATTTATTTTTTATCAGATACCAGAGGATTGGATTAACCCAACCCTGTTGAATCAACTGTATTTATATGGATATATTTATTGAGATATTAAAGAGTGAAAAAAAGGGCAATCATCAGCTGAACCAGCGCCGCCGCCTCTTGATCAATTTCAATTCATCCTCAACAAGTTCGACAGCCTGATCACCTAGCTGAGCAACCTCAGGTATGTTCACACGATCAAGTGATCCAATATGTCCAACATCCGGCCGAATGAGGATCTCTGGATTCTCCATCTCAATCCGTTTTTCGCCCAACATATGAATAGTCATATCCATTGATCGCAGATAGACATCAAAGGCTTTTGCAACCCGAAGTTTGGAGATTGACCGTAATAGCGGGTTCGCTGGTGTTGTATCCCAGGGAGTGGCTTTTTTCCAGCGCTCCGGTTCAGGTGTTAGAGAGACCGCAATCACCGGCAGAGATGGGGCGAGTGATCTGGATACCTCTACCGGGACTGGATTCAATACCATTCCATCCACCAGCAGATAATCATCAAATTCTCTTGGAGGGAATACACCCGGGATAGCAATCGTGGCCATTACGGCATCTATTACCTTACCTTCCCGGATAATGATCTCAATCATGTTAATAAGATCAACAGCTACCAGGGCACAGGGAATTTTCAGATCTGAAAAAGTTTTCCCTTCCAAAAATTGATCTATTATCTGTTCAATACCCTTGGTTCCCAGCAAAGCCGGCCCTCTGCCAAATCCATACAGGTTCTCCTGCCTCAGGTGGGCGATCCTGTCAATTATCTCATCTGGAGTAAAACCGGCAGCATAGATCGCTCCCGCCATTCCTCCAGCACTGGTGCCAGCAATTCCCCGGATCCGGAAACCTCTCTTTTCCAAGGCCCTGATCACACCCAGATGGGCGTATCCTTTTGATCCCCCGCCGCCCAGAGCCAGCGTTACATCAACCATCAGATTTATTCCTGCCATACCAAACCTGGAGGATTTCCGCCATAATCCCAAGCGCAATCTCAGGCGGGGTTTTACCTCCGAGGTCAAGTCCCACCGGGGCATATATTCGCTCCAGTTTAAATTGGTCTATGCCAGCAGCCTGAAGTCGATTTATCCTGTTTTGATGGGTTTTTCGACTGCCTAATGCCCCAACATAAAACGCATTCGAGTCGAGCGATATTTTCAAGGCTGGGTCATCGATCTTTGGATCATGGGTTAACATCACGATCGCCGATGACTCTGTGATGCTGACCTTCTGGAAAGCTTGCTCCGGCCATTCAGATAAAAGCAGCTTAATATCCGGAAAACGATCCTTTGTGCTGAATAATTTTCGCGGATCAATAACAACAACTTCAAACCCGACTGATTTGGCCAGTGACGCCAGCGGGATAGCAATATGAGCGCCGCCAACCAATATCAATTCAGGAGCCGGTTTGATCAGGTGGCAAAAGACTTCTTTCATTACAGGTGATTCTATCTGGTAGATCCCAGTAACCTGGTTATTAAAAGCGATATCCCTGATCAGCGTTTTTAATTCTTGATTATTTGAGTCATTTTCGCCACTAGATTCAATCAGCAGATCCTTCCCAAAGGAAGAATCCTCCCCCTCTACAACGAGGGCCATACACACTGTTCCAGATCCTGTGAGAGCAGTTTTCCAAATTTCAAGATCTTCAAGATCAAAATTGCGAATAAAAACATCAATCTCCCCCCCGCAGGATAGGCCAACATCCCAAGCCTGGTCATCCCCCACGCCAAAATGAAGTCTTTCAGATATTCCTGTCTCCAAAACCTGCAGCCCAGTCTCAATGACTGCTGCTTCAACACATCCACCGCTTACTGAACCTGCTATTTCACTGGCATCGGAAATTGCCATTCCCGCACCTGCTGGTCGCGGTGAAGAGCCCCAAGTTTTTATCACTGTTGCCAGGGCGACTGATTGACCATTCATTAACCAAATCTCGATTTGATCAAGTAGATCTCTCATTTTGGCACTCCTCCAGGAGTGAGTTTTATTCAGGTGCGGAGACTGGCTGGGTAACCTGGTACGTATATCCTTCCCTCAAACCACCACTTTCCAATAGGTGCTTCTGGACATACTGTCCACAATTGGACCCGATCCTGTTTTCTTCTTGTTCGCCGATGCTGATGATCAACTCGTAACCAGCTTCACGGATCGCTTCCAACTCCGGATAGGTAGCAAATTTATCATTTGGATCCACATAGGATGTTAACCCGGTCGATACTGCCTGGTATGTAGGATTCAGCGGTGTGACTTTGATCAGGAAGAGATCAGGATCGAAATAGCTAAGCAATACTTGAGAGTCTATTGGACTGGCTTCAGCCAAGGCGAAGTTCAGGGTAATCTTCCGATCACCAGGTCGGTGATAATCCTGACCAAACAGAGCCATTTGTTCAAATCCCCATTTTTTTACAGGAATGATCTGATCACGCAGGTCAGGATCGGTAGTATGAATTGAAAATTGGAATTGGAATCGGCCTACAGGATAGATATCATTCTTGATATCGATCAGCTCTTTAAAAAATTCGTCCGTTCCATATGGGGCAATGGTGGATACAGAAGGCATTAATCCGGGGGCATTGATCTTACTGGGAAGACCTTTTAGCAAATCCAAAACAGCCATATTCAGAGCCGGTTCTCCCATTCTGGCAAATTGGATCTTAAATTGTTCAGAAGGAACAACACCATCAGGATATCGCTGCTGGATGCAGTATTCGATTTGTGCGAACATCTCAGGTTCAGTCAGTTTTCCACGATAATGTCCACCTGCGTCACACATCTGGCACGAGATTGGACAGCCAAATAATGTGGATATCATCAAAACCCATTTCTCTTCCCGGGGACGGGGCGGCTGAACAGCCTCAACACATTCCACTAAGCCATTTGGAAATTCTGCCACGTAAACCATGGCAACATCCGGGTTTCCGGCAGAAGCAACAATTTTCATTATTTATCCTTTCTCCAGAATTTGGTCAATAATCATCGCAGTCCGGACGCCATCCGCCACTGCGATTGAGGTCTGCCTGAAAGATCCATTCTGGAGATCACCTATCAAGAATAATTTTTGATCTTTCAAGAGCATATCCTTAACTACCATTATACTTGGGTCTGCAAAACTGTACTCCGGCTCTCTGCCGATTGCAGGCAGCAAATAATCACATTCAAAAACCGAATCTTGATCCGGTCCAGTAGCATAAATTTTCAATCTTCCAGATTCTGATCCTGATACCCGGATTACTTCAGTGTCAGGCAAATATTGAATGGCTGGTTCAGTCTTGATTCTTTCGAATAATAAAGGCAGGGATTTAATCTTTGATCCTCTGTTAAGAACTATGACCTTGTTATTTTTGGACATATTAAGCGCATAATCAAATGCAGCATCACCTGCGCCGATGATCACAATCTGCTTCTCTTTTTTACCGAGCAGCGGATAAACTTCTGAAAATACTTTCCCAACAAACTCACCCTCAAATAGATCATCAGCTAATTTCCTCGGTTTTGTACCAGTCCCTGCTACCAGAATTCGAGATTTGAATTCTTGTTTATCAGTGACTATACGAAACAATTCCTTTTCAAAACGGGCATTAATCACTTCCTCTTCTAGAACATCAATTCCTAGCCGTTGAGCCTGATCTGCGAAAAGACGCCCAAGTTCTGGCCCGGTGATGCCATTTACAAAACCCGGGTAGTTTTCCACCCAATTGGCATTCAGCAACAATCCACCAATCTGTTTGCGTTCCAGCACCACGGGCTTAATGCCCTGGCGGATAAGCTGCATGGCAGCAGCCAATCCCGCTGGGCCCGCACCGATGATCACAACTGGATAGATGTCCATCTGGTTGGAGCTCATCACTTGATTATCTGATCGATAGATGTTAATACTGCCGTCCCGTGGGCCAAATTTAAGAGCGCAGCCTGGTGATATTCCCTGTTATATGTCGCTGTGCCATCCACCAGGAAATAAACCTCATATCCCCGCACAAAAGCAGACCGAGCGGTCATCTCACAGCATAAGTGGGTCATCACTCCCCCAATCACGACCTGTTTGACTCTCTGCCCTTTGAGCCGTTCTTCCAGCTCGGATTCAAAAAAAGCATCATACTGGGATTTCTGCAGGAGTTCCTCGGGTTTAACATCCAGCTCTGGGTCAAGTCCAACAAGTGGATGATCTTCCAGGATCAACTCCGACCACCAGGAAGCCATCATCCCGGCATTTTCCAGCGTGTTAGTATGCTGAGTTGCGATCACTGGTCGGCCAGAATTTCGGAAATAACGTGCTGCAGCATTCAATCCGGGAATGATCACAGCAGCACTTGGAACATAGGCATGGGATTTCTCATCGATAAAATATCTTTGCATATCCAGGATCAAAAGGCCTGCTTCCTGAATATTAAAGGGTTGGCGCAGTGCTTTTTTGGGTCTGCTATAACTCGCCAGCCAGTGTTCAGAAAGTGATTGAAGGGTATTCGGTTGGTAATAGGCTTCTTTCATAAAAAAAATTGTAGCACGATTTAGAGAGGGATAATTTTTGATAACACCGATTTAATTCAATATATATATTCTATTAATAAAAGAAACGGCACCAAATAACGATGCCGTTTCCCGTTCATTTGCTTCTTTTGAGAGACAGGCTGCTAGACTGAGGCTATTTGCTGACGTTTCCGCAGTTTTGGCAAATTCTTGGAAATGGACTTAACCTTCTCGGGCCAAGATGTCAAAGAGCGGATGATGGTGACTACCATCACTGCCAGACTGACAATCCCGCCTGCCACCAATAATCCGGTTTGGACCTTCTTGGCCTTGGTCCTTTTAATCATTTCCTCGTCCAGCTTGCTGCGCAGCTCGGTCACAAAATCCATTCTTGGTGTGACAGGCTGTAAAACATCCTTCAGCCGCCTTTCGATTTTTATTAAATCCCTTGTCATTTTCATCCCTTTCTCCATTCTTAACTCACCCCTTCTTCTACTGGATAAGCCACAATCCCAACCGTTCCAGGTCCCAGGTGTGTTGCTATAGCTACAGATAGTTCTTCAATAAACATATTTTTTACATTCAATATGCCTTCAATTTTCTCCGAGAGTTCAAGTGCTGTAGCCAGGTCATTGGCATGGATAACGGCAGCATTGATTAATTTTTCTCCCATCCGACGAGACATCTCCTGAATAATAAAATCCAGAGACGCCTTCCGGGTTCGAACCTTGTCGGCCACTGCCAGGGTGCCTTCTTTTAAGGTAATGATCGGCTTGATCTTCAGGATCGATGCCAAAATTGATTCCAGCATCTGGACCCGGCCGCTTTTTTGGGCAAAACTAAGTGAATCCACAGTAAAGATCACCTGGGTATTCTCTCTGATCTGTTTCAGACGTTCCAGGATCTGATCAACTGAATCTCCCCGGCGGTCCATTTCCCGAGCTTCGCGGCACATATAACCCTGGATACCAGTTCCTGACAAAGTATCAAATGGGATCACCTTAAAATCATCCTTTTCCAATTCCCGGATTGCCAGCACGGCAGATTCATAAGTGCCAGATAATTTGCTGGTCAGGTGTATAGATAAAACCACATCACCCGGTTGTGCAATCTCCCTGTAAAAGTCAATATACTGCTGCGGTGATGGCTGGGATGTTTTTGGCACCTTTCCTGTTTCTTTGACCCAGCTGTAAAATTGACCGATAGTCAAATCCACATCCTCCAGGAAAACTTCATTTCCCATATGGACATTGATCGGAATCACATCAATCTCATATTGGCTGATCCATTCTGCTGGCAGATCACCAGCGCTATCCATCACAATTTTCAGCATAGTTACCTTTGATCTCAAAGTCCGTAATCATCCCTGAGTGACTCAAGGGTTCGATGATAAAGCGCCTTGATTGCTCCTTCTGTTCGGTCCATTATCTGGCCGATCTCTGTATTGGTCATTCCTTCCACATGTTTCAGGATCAATAATTCCTTTCGATCATCCGGCAATCCTTGAATAATCGCCATCAGTCTTTCACTTTCATTCTCTTTTTCGATCCGATCCTCCACGTCTCCATCCATCATGGGAGGAGGATAATGATCTGCCAAAGAGATCTCATCCGATCGTTCTCTGTCCCTGTACCAGTTTACAACCAAATTATGTGCTATTCGATACAGCCAGGCCGAAAACGGATATCCCCGATCCTCATACCTTTCTATATGATGCAGCGCTCTAATAAAAACCCGGGAGCAGATGTCTTCTGCATCTTTAGTATTACTGGTCCTGAAGTATATATAGTTATAAATCTGATCAATATACTTCTCATAAAGAGCTCCAAAAGCATCTGCATCTCCATCACTAGCGAGGGAGATCAATTCGCTTTCAGGAATCTGTTCCTGATCAGTTCCAGTTATACTACTCATAACACCATCAACCCAAATAGGTTACTCATCTTTTGAAAGTATATCACAGCCAAAAGGTGCCGGATTTTTTGTTAAAAGGATGGATTTTCATCCATCAGGTATACTTATACAGAATCCATTTATGCTGATTGTTGATCCTAATGAATAAAATCCAAATCTTTCAAACCCTGAACGAATTAATCCATGCCGCAGCTGATCAGTTCATCTTAACTGCTTCTAGAGCGATCAAGGATCAAGGTCAATTTTCAGTGGTCTTATCTGGAGGAAGCACCCCTCTACCTCTGTATAAATCTTTGACGGATAATCCAGCTGACCAGCTAGCCTGGGACAAGATCCATTTCTTCTGGGGAGATGAACGCCCTGTACCACCGGATCACCAGGACAGCAACTTCAATCAGGCAAATCTGCACCTCCTTAAACACAGACCAATCCCATCCCAGAATATTCACCGCATCCAGGGCGAGCTGCCCCCAGTGGAAGCTGCCAGAAAATATCAGGAAGAGATATCTACCTGGTTTCGGCAATCCCCTCCCCGTTTTGATCTGGTATTGCTTGGTATGGGAAACGATGGTCATACAGCATCGTTATTCCCAAAAACCGACCTGGTATGCAGTGATCGAACAAATCCTGAACAGCTGGTTGCTGCCAACTGGGTTCCTCAACTGGATACCTGGCGGATCACCTTCACTCACCACTTGATTAATGCTGCCAAAAATATCCTTTTTTTAGTGGCCGGCAAGGATAAAACTTCTCCACTAAAACAAGTTTTAGAAGGACAATTTAACCCAGAAATTTATCCGGCACAGTTGATCGATCCAAAACAAGGAATTCTTTCCTGGTATATCGATCGGGATGCTGCAGCGGCCCTTTCGAAACAGGACCCAGAATAACGATGTCAGAAGAGAAGACAACCCTGAATTATCCCCGAAGAAGGATCTTACGTTTTATATGCAAGGGTGTGTTTAGAACCCTGCTGAGGATATTATTCCGGATTGAGGTTGAAGGGATTGGAAATTTCCCCACAAATGGCCCACTTTTGATAGTAGGTAATCACACCGGGGCAATGGAAGTTGTCCTCCTTAACGCTTTTGCTCCCCGCCAAATCGAAATGCTTAGTGCCGCCGACATGCCAGTCGAAAAAATCACGGATATCATCAATTTTATATACGGATCTATACCGATTAAACGGGGATTTTATGATCGAGGAGCATTACAAAAAGCATTGGATGTTCTGCAACAAGCAGGGATGGTAGGATTATTCCCTGAAGGTGGTGTTTGGGACGTTGGAAAACAACCCGCCCAGCCTGGCATATCCTGGTTGAGTTATCGATCGGGAGCGCCAATCCTGCCAATTGGTTTTAATGATACTGCCGGAGCGATGGGGGCCGGTATAAAATTAAAACGCCCATATTTGAAAATGTATATTGGCAATATACTTCCCCCGGCATCCATTCCTCCTGGAAAAGCTAAGAAAGTTTTCTTCAAGGAACATGCTGCTCAAATCATGGATATCGTTTATAAGCTTGTACCCATTGAGGAAGCTCCCCATCATGACGAAATTTCCGAAGAGAGTTTTGATTTGGAAATCCTGATAAAAGACAATTTGGATAACCCGGTTGAGCTTCCAGCTGAACTTTCTCTAAAACACAAAGCCGATTTAGGAAAATTTTTCCTGATGCCTCACCTGTTGGATATCTTTCTCATAAATCTTGGACTTCCAGTTGGGGCTTTAAAGGAACTAAATACCGACCCTCCAATAAACCTGCTGATTGCAGGTATTAGCTCGATCCTGGATTATCTAAAAACAGACAATCCGTATCTTTTAACATACCGCTTTGGCGTCCCATCAGGACTGGGAATGCAAGAGGGATTAGAAGAATTGATTCATATTTTGGAGTGGAGCTCCAGCGGCGACTATCAGATCTCTCTCAGAGCTATTCGCCAATATTTCTCCCCAATCAAACAAAAAGTTGTCATCCAGAGAAACCAGAAATCAGCCCGGCCCTGGATGTGAATAACCCGCAAAAAACGTTTGCCTCAAAATCAAAGCCTTTCATGCAAACTTGGGTGTTCATGCGCCTGTGATAAAATTAACCAGGTTTGATCAGAAATTATCTGGAGATTACCATCAGTGAAAAAAAACAAATCTGTCATTCAGGCCGCCGGGGGAATAGTATGGATAGAAGAAGATTCCGAGAAAAAAATCGCTGTTGTACACCGTCACAAACATAACGACTGGTCTCTCCCAAAAGGGAAAGTGGATCCGGGCGAAAACTGGAAAAAAGCAGCTCTCCGCGAAGTGCTTGAAGAAACAGGATGTGTCAGTAAAATTAAAAAGTTTGCTGGCAGCATTTCATACCTGTTGGACGGAAAACCCAAGGTTGTCCTGTTCTGGCATATGGAAGTCAAATCCATAGATCCCGAGAAAATGAACGGCGAAGTAGATGAAGTCCGCTGGCTTACGGTCGATCAAGCAACTGAGCTGCTGGATTATCCCGATGAAATAGAACTGATCCAGAGCGGTCCCACCAAACGCATAAAAGGAACCTGAGTTATGTATGATATCCTCGTTCTCGGCGCTGCCGGGTTTATCGGTGGTCATATCGCTAAAAAAGCACAGGCTGTCGGCTGGCGTGTTCATGGTTTTCGGAGAAATCCTGAGAGCAGAGGCCATTTACAGGACCTGGATATAAAATGGTTTAACGGCAGCCTGGAAGATTATCCCTCGCTTTTACAAGCCATGTCAGGTATGGATTATGTATTTCACGCTGCTGCCAGTTATCCTGAGGATGGAAATCCAGCTCTTGTAAACACCCGAGTAGAAACGGCTGCAGCTCAAATGAAAAACGTGATCCGGGCTACACGTGAAGCCCACGTTAAGCGATTGATCTATACCAGCAGCCTAACAACCATCGGTTTACCTCCTGAAAACGAAAACCGCCTGGCTGATGAACGAGATTTTTATATCCAGGGAACCATGCCGGACAACAGCTACCATGAAATGAAAACGGCCATGGAGAACCTCGCCCTGGAAGCATCCGGTGTCGGTTACGATATTGTGATCCTCAACCCAACATTGGTCCTCGGTCCCGGGGATGTACACCTCAGTACCGGGCAGATCCTGGTGATGATCGCCCAGGGCAAGGGAAAATTCATACCTCCTGGTATGCTGAATGTCGTAGACGTTCGTGATGCAGCAGAGGCTCACATCAACGCAGCCAGGATCGGAAAAAGAGGCCACCGTTATATTTTGGGAGGAAGCAATTACACGGTTGCAGAGGCCGCAGCCATCTTTGCTGAGATCGCAAATGTAAAACCGCCCTTATTTACGCTACCAACCTGGTTAATGGATGCCTATATCAAAGCGGGAGATAAACTGCCATTTGTTCCTTTTGCCTCAGATCATGTCAGAGCTTATAAACACTGGCAGGGTTACAACATCGAAAAAGCTGAAAAAGAATTGGGGTTAAAATCAAGATTCCTTGAGGAAACCGTGCGGGACAGCCTGAGTTGGTTCAAGAATCATGGGATCCTTTAAACCTCAAATATCTACTCCTTAATCAAAATATCCTTCTGCAGACAGAACACCGGTAAATGCCTGGCGGCAGTCAGCCAGGGCTTTTTCACGCCAGGCAGGCGATTTCGGGAAATACATCTCCACAAATTCAGCCTGGATCCGGGACTCAACTTTCGGTGATATCGTACCTTGTTGATCAGCCTGGTTGATATAGATCATCGTCCTTAAGCTTTTGGTTTCCATCAAGATCCCATCACCGTAGGTGCCAAATTCGCAGGCTGCTCCAAAATACTTTACTCCTGAATAGGCAGTCTGTTGATATTGATAGATCCAATCGATCATATCCCCCTGCATGCTGTAAAACTCATCTGGATCAGCTTTTACCACCAGGGGATAATTGAACTCATCCATCAACTGCCCAGAACTCCTGGTTTCAGAGGGAGCAGCCACCAGGCTCATTTGATCACTTGGTCCATACCCGGTATGCATATCCAGATGCATGACCTCTTTGTAACTGGAAAAAATCTTGCTGATCAGATCCCGGACCCAGAGAGTCTCTTTTTGATATTCCCGCCCTGCGAAATACAAACCTGCTGCGTTGCTCTGCTGCCCGAACATGACTGCTTCTCTCAAACTTTGAATCCCATATCTGGCAAGATTGGCAATGACCTTAAGGATAAATATTGGATCCTCCTGCCAAAATGGTCTGAGCGGGCGCTGTGGATTTAGGATCCGATCCAGTTTCAGATAATTCTGATTAAAAACCACATCAAATTCATTTGGATCTGTCATGAAGTTCCGATTTAGATCCACATTATTCTGATTAAATCGCCTGTAATTTGCCATACCCCAGGGATTGAGTGTGTGCACCAGAATAAGTCCTGTGTTTTCGGGGTTGATTAACGGCAGGAATTCCTTGAGGAATAAATCCAGCATCGCAATACCTACAAACCCCTCAACCCCATGAAGTCCAGTTGTGATCAGGATCAATTTATCTTTCCGGCCCTCTGGTTCTGCTGAGATCCAGTCTATAGAAAGATCATCCATTTCAGAAATGAAATGACGGTCAAGGGCCGCGGAAGGCCATTTTTGCCTGATTTTCGCCAGCTGTTCATAAAAATATGCTCTGGACTCCTGGTAGGAAGTCGGGAAATGGATCGATGGTAGAGTGCTCATTGGTTATCCTAAATATTTTTGAGATTAGAATGGCCCATATCCGATCGCCACACCCAATGCCAGGAATGCCAAAGTGATTAAAACGATCATTCCCCACAGCGGCAGGGTCCAGCGCAGCCATTTTGGATACCCCACTACCGTTAGTCCGAGGACGATTAACAATACCGCATTGGTTGGGTAGATCATATTTGAAAATCCGTCACCGAAACAATATGCTGTGACGGTGACCTGACGGGTGACACCCACCAGGTCCGCCAGCGGTAAAAGGATAGGCATCATTAAAAAGGCTTTGGCGGAGCCTGAAGCCACAAAAAATTCGATCACCAGAGCCAGCAGGTAGATCAAAACAGCCGAGATAAAGGGATTGGCGCCCTGGAAGAGACTGGAAGCCTGGAAAAGTATTGTGTCCATGATCCCACCAGAAACCACGATATGTTTGATGCTCACTGCCATCAGGATCAGCAGGATGCCAGGAGCAATACCGCCCATTCCTTCACCCAAAGCTTTCCAAACCTCTTTTTTATCAGCGCTGGCCATCAACCCCGCCCCCACTCCACCGACCAGGAATAAGAGACCCACCAGCGGTAAAGCATAATCAGAAAGGAAAGAGATAAATGGAGCACCAAACAAAACAGCCATGATCACGATCACAACACAGAAAAACCAGATCGTGGCTTTTTTCATAACCGGGGAGAGTTCTTTATCATCTGCAAGATCAAACGGTTTGTATTTTTCCTGGCTGGCTTTTTCTTCGTCATAGACTAGAGAGGCTTCTGGATTATGTTCAATCTTTTTTGCGTATCGCACTAAAAAAAAGGCCAAGGCAGCATAAATGGCAATGAAGATCGGGATCCGGAACCAGCTGCCGGAGAAAAGCGGCAGGCCGGCCAATTCCTGGGCAACACCTATGGTAAAGGGATTGGTGATGGCGGCTGAAAATCCCAGGTTCGTTGCCAGGATGCTCATGCCCAGTCCTACCAGGGCGTCCCATCCCAGATAATAGGAGAGTGATAAAACCAGGGGGACCAATGGGACGACCTCCTCAAAAATGCCAAAAAAGGCGCCCAGGATCATAAAAAACAGGGAGATCAATAACAGGAGGGTATATTTTTGACCACCAAAACGGGCCACGATCCGGCCCAGGCCGGCTTTGAGGATGCCGCTTTTATCAAGCACAGCAAAGGCACCGCCCACCATCAGGATAAAGAGGCAGATCACAATCACCAGGAGTGCTGTCCTCTCCCCACAGTACTTCTACAGGAGCGGTGAACCAGCGCCAGATCTGATAATCCGGCCTTTCCGTGAATTGAAAGCTGTCAGGGTTGATCAGCTCCCGGCCAGCATCACTCATCCGCTGGTATGTTCCAGCGGGAATGACCCTGGTTAACAAACCGGCGATCATCATGATCACAAACAGGATGATCACCGATTGGACAAAAGCTTTTTTGCTGATCTGGGCTCCTGATTTCTCTGCCATGATCCCTCCTGAAATACTTTTCATGAGCTGCGTTCTTACCTAATTTCTCGTATTATAAAGGAGGAAATCGAATCAGTAAAAAATGAATTGCCAGAATTTACAACTTCAGAATGAAATTCCCGTATATCTATAAGTAAACAAAGAATTCATTTGGAGGATTGAACCATGTCTGAAAATAATACACCCGAAATTATCACACCAGTTAGAAGGCGCTCACGATCTTTCTTCTGGCCCATCATGTTGATCTCACTCGGTGTCCTGCTTCTGCTTTCCAACCTGGGCATCGTGGACTGGAGCACCTGGAACCTGATCTGGCGTTTCTGGCCTCTGATCCTGGTCGCTGTAGGCATTGATGTGCTCTTTGGACAGCGCTCAGCTTTTGGCGCAATTATCAGCGCTTTCCTGGTCTTGGTCCTGATTGCGGTTGTGGCCGGGGCAGTCTTTTTCGCTGAACAGCTGCCAGTCCTGAACCGCTTTACCAAAGATTCCCCCTGGCAGACCTCCCACATTGAACACGAACTGGATGATTTTGAATCCGCGAATGTTTTTATCGACTGGTCCAGCCAACCCGGCACTTTATACGCCCTGAACAATTCAAAAACCCTCATCGAAGGGGACATCACCTACCAAGGTGAGCTGATCTTTGATGTCGATTCCCGGGGAGACCTGGCTGATGTTAACCTCGACACACGCCTGATCAATAACTGGGGCTTTTCTCCCTTCCAGGGCAGCCAGCGGGCAGAATGGGAAATTGGCTTATCCCCGGAGATCCCTCTAGATCTTCACCTGGACTCCAGTTCAGGCAGCTGCAATTTTGATCTGTCTGAATTGATCATTGATGATCTGTTTTTAGACAGCGGATCGGGGTCTATCAAATTGGCACTTCCGCAAGATCAATCATTCCAATTTGAAATGGACAGCGGCTCCGGCAGCGTTCAGATCGATATCCCGGAAGATACTGGAATCCGTGTGGAGCTTGACTCTGGTAGCGGATCCTTCAATCCCGGGCGTGATTTTAATCTGGTCAGCGGCGAACGCAACGGTGACGGTATCTGGGAATCTGATAATTATGATTCCGCAAAATACACCATTGAAATGCTTTTTGATCAAGGTTCTGGATCGATCACCTTTAAATAAATATCTCTAGTCCGGGAGGTGTCCAATCAAGAGTTGTACACCTCCCGGTTCACGTTAAATCAACAACTCCCCGTGTTATCATTCTCAATACAAAAACCTGGTTTAGGAGGATAGAACCAATGACCAACCCTGCCACCACAGAAAACGTTTGGGAAAGAATTAATAAGGAACTCTTTGCAATCCTAGGTATGGTAACTGAAGATAATGAAGCCCGGACCGTGGGCATTGTTTATATCGTCAAGGACAAAAAACTTTATATCGGTACAGGCCTTCAAACCTGGAAAGCTCGCCATATAAAAAACAATCCCTCCGTATCCATGACCATCCCTGTTGCCAAACGCATACCTGTGGCTCCCTGGGTTAAGATCCCCCAGGCTACGATCACATTTTCGGGAACCGCAAAAGTCATTCCCGGAGATCAGGCTCCAACAGATTTGCTGACAGCAGTTTTCCGCCATAAAGCCGAAGATACTGAATTTATGAAAGACACCTGCTTGATCGAAGTCACACCTGAGGGTGAGTTCATCACCTACGGCATTGGCATCCCCATGATAAAAATGCGCCATCCTGAATTGGCCCGCGGCAGAGCACCAGTCAGGTAAATGAGGTATCATCCAATAATGAAAAACATGAAAAGATATTCCATACTCCTGATAATTTTCCTGATAGTTCTGATCGGCAGCAGCTGTGGCCTTCTTCAGCCCCCAGCACCCTTGCCCCAGTTATCGGCTACTGATTTCCCGCCCAAAGCAACAGCTATGTCAGAAATGCCTCCTACCTGGACGCTCGTCCCCACCCTCACACCCTCAGCTACTATTCCACCCAGCCCAACTCCGCTGCCCACCCAGGATCCGGAGAATTACCAAATTGGCCTGGCCATGACTCCGGTAGCTGTCAACTACTCCCAGGAATCCGGATGATCTTACCGGCTGGAACAAATTGGAAGGTCAAACCGCTTCAGTGTTTATCCCACCGTCCTATGAAGTGCTTGATTTTGCCGGGGTTTTTATGGAACTTATGTTTGGTGTGATGGAAGCATTCGTAGAAGGGTTCACAGATATGGCAGTTGAGTTAGGCGAAGAAATGGGTGTCACCCCGGCAGCTGAAATGGAAACCCCCGATCTGGGTGAAATGCCAGAGATCGATTTCTTGATCGCTGTGGAAGAAACCACCCAATCCGCCATCATCCTGGCTTCTGTAGATATTACCCCTGAGACAACAACTGAAGATCTGCTAAATCAAGCCCTGTCTGATACAGCTGCGAATTTTGAACCCCTATCCCGCGAAGAATTCCTGGATGCCCCATATCCGATGGAAAGGGTCGTGCTCGATGTCGTGGACCAAGAACTTGGCCCTGGAAAACAGGTCATCTATGTCATCCTTGGTGAAAAGATGGGCTGGAATGTGGTTTTCACAACCCCCGCTGATCTGTATCCGGAGAATCTACTCCTGTTTGAAAGCGCTATCAGGAGTTTTACTGCCCTGGATTAAGGACACAAAAAAGATTAAAAATACAGCCATCCACCAAGTGGAAAGGCTGTATTTTCCTATACGAAAGAGTTCAGTGATACCAGTAATCCTGATTTCCTGGTCTACCCCATCCTGCCAGTAATATAAGATTCGGTTAAATCATGATCCGGATTGGTGAACAACTTATCGGTCGGATTGAATTCTATCAATTCCCCCAACCAGAATAATCCCGTATTATCCGATACACGAGCTGCCTGCTGCATATTATGAGTAACAATCACAATGGTATAGCGTTCCCTCAGTTCCCTGATCAGTTCCTCGATCTTGCCGGTATCGATCGGGTCAAGGGCGGAACAGGGCTCGTCCATTAAG
Organism: uncultured Chloroflexia bacterium; assembly: GCA_963695575.1. Taxonomy (GTDB): domain Bacteria; phylum Chloroflexota; class Anaerolineae; order Anaerolineales; family UBA11858; genus B10-G9. The sequence goes on along the minus strand of CAVOGS010000014.1, from coordinate 234,732 downwards.
ATCACTTTAGCTTTCACTGCCAGCACCCGGGCGATACATAACCTCTGCTGTTGACCAAGTGACAATCCAAACGCATCGTCATCCAGGTGATCCTTGACGTCTTCCCACAGGGCTGCCCGTTTAAGGCTCTTCTTAACTATCTGGTTGAGATCCTCTTTGCCCCGGGTCAGGTTAAGCACACGGGGACCATATGCAACATTATCATAGATGGATTTCGGGAAAGGATTAGGTTTTTGGAATACCATCCCAACCCTCTGGCGCAGATCGGCGAGATCCTGATCTTCTCCGTAAATGTCTTTCCCTTCCAGCAGCACTTCGCCTTCGAGCCGGGTGCCGGAAATGGTGTCGTTCATTCTGTTTAAACAGCGCAAGAAAGTTGATTTTCCGCAGCCGGAGGGCCCGATCAATGCAGTCACTCGCCGGAACAGGATATCCATATTTATCCCGCTGAGAGCGAGAGATGATCCGTAATAGAAATTCAGATCCCTGATTTCAAATGTAACGTGTTTATCAACCATAGGAAAAATTATATACTATTTACTTGTATATGCCTTCCATTCACCATATAATCTGTATGTGCAAAATAAAAAACAATTTTTATTCCTGGTAATCATCTTGATTCTCACCAGCTGCAGGAGCCAGGGATCCACAGCTGAAAATCCATCTGAACCGATCAGCGTCATTGACAACAAAGGATCAGATACAATCGTCAACCTTGCTCTTGCCTGGGCGGAGGAATACCAGATCATCGATCCATCTGTTCAGATCTCAGTTACCGGAGGAGGATCAGGTACAGGCATTGCCGCGCTGATAAACGGCACTGTCGACATAGCCAACGCATCCAGGAGAATGAAGCAGGAAGAAAGGGAAACAGCCATCTCAAACGGATCAGAACCAGTTGAATTTGTAATTGCCAGGGATGCCATCGCCGTCATCGTCAACCCGGAAAATCCTGTTCAACATTTGACCCTGCAGCAAATTTCAGACATTTACAGCGGTGTTATCAATAATTGGAAAGAAGTCGGCGGTGAAGACCGTCCCATTGTACGTTTATCCAGAGAGACCAATTCCGGGACCCATGTCTATTTTCTGGAAGAAGTGATCCGGTTGGGTGAAAAAGATAATCAAACCCTCTTTGCGCAGAATACCCTGCTGCTGCCCTCCTCTGAAGGGATCAGCGCGGAGATCAGGCAAAATCCAAATGCTATTGGCTATGATGGCCTCGGTTACGTGACTGATGAAATGAAAGTGATCGGTGTAGCCAGCTCGGCTGAGCATGATTTCATTTTCCCATCTGCGGATTCTGTTAACAGTGGTTTATACCCCATTGCCCGCGACCTATACATGTACACAAACGGAGATCCTGAAGGGGCAATCAAGCAATACCTTGATTGGATCCTATCCCCCGCTGCACAGGAAATCGTTACTGAACTTGGATTTGTACCAATCATACAATAATATGGCCTCTACTAATCGTCCGCCAAATCGTGAGTTTCTAATCACCGCAATAATCAATGCTGCGGGGTATTCAGCTATTCTATTTGTGGGATTGATCTTCCTGTTCCTGCTGCTGGAGAGTATTCCAGCCCTGAAGGAAGTTGAGTTATCCAATCTGTTTTCATCCCGCTGGTATCCAATCGAAGATTATTATGGTGTTCTGCCTCTGATCGGCGGATCTTTGATCATCACAGTTGGCGCAACGTTAATTGCCCTGCCATTTGGGGTTGGAACAGCGATCTATCTATCAGAAATCGCTCCCAGATGGCTGCGTGAAACATTAAAACCTCTCGTGGAAATCCTGGGTGGTTTGCCATCCGTTGTTCTTGGATTCCTGGGTATGTTGATATTATCCCCATATCTAAGAATCTGGTTGGATTTACCGACTGGATTATCAGCATTGGCTGGCGCAATCCTGTTAGGCGGCATCGCCATCCCAACAGTGGTATCAGTTGCAGAGGATGCCCTGGATGCAGTACCAAAATCCTACCGTGATGCTTCCCTGGCCATCGGCGCAACAGAATGGCAAACCATCTGGCGGGTCACCTTACCAGCAGCCCGTTCTGGAGTGCTTACAGCGGTCATGCTGGGTATCGGAAGGGCAATCGGCGAAACCATGACTGTCATGATGGTGACCGGCAATGCCCCTATCCTGCCAAAAGGCCTTAAAGACCTGTTTTCACCCGTCAGAACAATGACAGCAACAATTGCGGCAGAGATGGGAGAAGTAGCCAACAACAGCACCCACTATCATGTTCTATTCTTGATTGGAATTATCCTGTTCCTGATCTCCCTGGTGGTTAATGTCACTGCCTCTGCACTTGTGTATCGCCAAAAGAGAGGTCAGGAACGTATTCTTTCATAACTATGAAACTTTCAGCCCGGCAGCAAAAACAACGATTGGGGTTCAGCCTTCTAACGCTGATGACATTTCTCACTGTCATCCCTATCGTCGGTGTTATTATCTATATCGTCTATCTTGGGATCCCGGCCATCAATCTTGAATTTTTGACCGGATTTCCCCGGGAAGGCATGCGCGAAGGCGGTATTCTTCCAGCCATCATTGGTACTTTTTATCTGACACTGGGCACAGCGATATTTGCTGTTCCTCTAGGCATCGGCTCTGCAATCTATCTCTCTGAATATGCACCGGATAACAGGGCGACACAGTTGATCCGGATCGCAATAATTAGCCTGGCTGGCATTCCTTCGGTTGTTTACGGTCTTTTTGGGCTGGGTTTATTTGTGCTTTTCCTGGGATTTGGAACCAGCATTCTGGCAGGATCCCTGACATTGTCGATCATGACTCTGCCGGTGATCATCAGCACTGCCGAGGAGGCTTTAAGAGCTGTTCCACAAGCCTTCAGGACAGTGAGCATGTCGGTTGGTGCTACTAAATGGCAAACCATCAGGAAAATCGTTTTACCCCAGGCACTGCCAGGAATTCTCACCGGTGTCATCCTTGGTTTGGAAAGAGCAGCAGGAGAAACTGCTCCAATCCTGTTCACCGTAGCAGCGTTTTTCCTGCCCAGATTACCCAATTCACCCTTCGACGCCACCATGGCCCTTCCCTACCACCTCTATGTGATCTCCACTCAAGTTCCAGGTATGCCAATCAAGATCCAGTACGGAACAGCATTAGTGCTGCTTGTATTTGTACTCAGTATGAACTTGATCGCCACCACAATTCGTTCCAGAGCCAGGGCTAAACGGCAATGGTAGTGTGAAAATAATGAACAAGATCTCAATCCGAAATCTATCGCTCCAATATGCTGACGGTGTTCAACCCCTCAAAGACATCAGTTTTGATATTCCATCAAATCAGATTTCTGTGGTTTTTGGTCCCGCTGGAGGTGGAAAATCCAGTTTATTAAGAACATTGAATCGCTTAAACGACCTTACAGACTTATCCCGGCAGGAAGGCAGTGTCCTGCTTGATGAAATGGAAATTCTTGATCCAACCATCGATGTGATCCAGCTTCGCAGAAGAGTTGGAATGGTGTTTGCGCGACCAGTTGTATTACCCCTAACAATCCAACAAAACCTTACTTACGGGCTTGAAGTGGCAGGTGAAACGGATAAAACCCGTCTGCTCGAGGCAGTTGAAAGCAGTCTAAAAAAGGCAGCCTTATGGGATGAGGTCAAGGACCGTTTGGACGATCCTGCCATTGCCCTTTCCGGCGGACAGCAGCAGCGGCTCTGCCTGGCACGGGTTCTTGCCCTCGAACCTGAAGTAATTCTGCTTGATGAACCCACATCAGGACTGGATCCGATTTCAACCGGCAAAGTGGAAGAATCCCTCCAGGATCTGAAACGCGATTACACGATCATTCTTGTTCCACACTCAGTCCAACAGGCAGCCCGAACGGCTGACCAGGCGATCTTTCTTCTGCAGGGCGAGCTTATAGAAGTGAATAGTGGAGAAATCATGTTTACTAATCCACAGGATCAGCGGACCCAGGACTACATCCAGGGCAGGTTTGGATAGTGTATACTGGATAATAGCTCGAAATTTGATTGGTTATTCTAATTTAATAGAATTAGATTTTAGAGACCGGGCAATCATTTCCATGCCGGGTGTCAAGAGAGAGTTTTTATGACTAGAGACACAAGAGAGACGTTAGACAGTAAAATCCGGGAATTGAATGATGCGATCATAGAATTGGCCAGCATCGTAGAACAGGCTATCCTGGGCAGCGTAACAGCCCTCGTTGAACGGGATATCTCAAATGCCAAAACTATCTATGAAGCTGATAAGACCATCAACGAGATGAGGTTTGATATTGAACGCCAGGCCTTGATCATTGTTGCAACCCAGCAGCCAATGGCAACAGATTTACGGAGGCTCTCTTCTGTAATTGATATCGCAGGAGAACTGGAACGCATCGGGGATTATGCCAAAGGCATTGCCCGAATTGCCATGCGGCTGGGTGACCAGGCGCCATTACGACAGCTGGTCCATATACCCAAAATGGCCGAAATGACGGCGGATATGCTGCACCGCGCAATCAAGGCTTTTGTCAACCTCGATGAAGAAGAAGGTATGTCGATCCCCAGAGAAGACGATCAGATTGATGTGCTCTACAACCTGGAATACCAGGAATTGCTCGAACTGATGATCTCCGACAGAGATAACATAGACCGGGCCACCTTCCATCTTTGGGTTGCTCACAATCTGGAAAGAGCCGCCGACCGGGTGACCAATATCTGCGAACGAACTGTTTTTACCACTTCCGGAAAATTGGTCGAGTTCGATCGGACGGATGACGAAACGGAAGCATTCTAAACCTACTAGATCAGGAAGCGGGATCCTTTGAGGATCCCGCTTCCTTTGTTTAACAATCTATGAAGATCTTTGACGGACACAACGACATTCTTAACAAAATCGCCAAAACGCCTGACCCGCTGAATACAAAAGCCTTCCTGGTTTCCGATCCTGGTCATTTGGATTTCCCGCGGGCTTTACAGGCTGGAATGATCGGCGGTTTTTTTTCAGTATACACATCCAACCCAACCAGTGTGCCTTCCACCGAAGATCGCATGGTTCTAAACGATGAAGGTTATAAGGTCACACTTCCACCAGCGCTGGATTTTGAATATGCGTATCAATCTGCTGTTCAGATGATTGATCTGTTATATAAAATCCAGGAAGACTCCCTGGGGCAATTTCAAATCGCCACCACTATTTCTGAGCTTGATATTTGTATTAGAATAATATTATGGCTGCCGTTTTGCACCTGGAAGGCGCTGAACCAATCCGACCGGACCTTGAAAATTTTCAGTTTTTTTATGATAAAGGTATGCGTTCCCTGGGAATCACCTGGTCCCGGCCCAATAAATTTGGACACGGCGTTCCATTTTTTTATCCTTCTGGACCGGATATCGGTCCGGGTCTAACGGACGCGGGAAAAGGACTGGTTAAGAAATGCAATCACATGGGCGTGATGATCGACCTGGCCCACTTGAATGAAAAAGGATTCTGGGATGTCGCAAATCTATCTTCCGATCCTCTGGTATCCACACACACCGCCGCTTATGCCCTTATACCCAAGGCACGGAATCTGACCGATGAACAGCTGCAAGCAGTTGGGGAATCTAATGGTGTAGTTGGTATCATCTTTTCGGTGAACGATATCGACGGCGGGAGAAGACCCAAAAATGACGCCCCTATCTCCAAGATCATCGACCATATTCGATATATATCCGACCTGATCGGAGTGGATCACGTAGCATTTGGATCTGATTTTGATGGTACCAAGATCCCTTCAAAACTGAGAGATGTCAGCGGTTTCCCCAAACTTGTTCTGCTGTTAGAAGAAGCAGGATTTAACAACCAGGAACGGGAAAAGATCTGCAGCCAGAATTGGATCCGGGTACTGAAAGATACCTGGAGATCCTGATTACCGAAGCAAAAAAACCCTCCTTGAGAGGGTTTTTTATATGGATGGCGCAGTCAGAGTGCTTTTTGAAGGAAAAACCGCTCTCTGGGGCTAAAAACTGATTAAAACCCCATATCTGGGGGTGTTTAAGTACTAAAAAATGGACGGAGTCCTTCAAAAAACATAGAAATTTGATCCTTCTTAAGCTCAGGGACAAAGTCCTTAAACAAAACAGGGATTTGATCCAATAAATGGATCAAATCCCTTAGGATAACGAAGGACTTCGTCCCTTAATTCATATTTTATTCAATCGCTTCCACATCGATCAAAACAGCCTGAACGACCTGACGATAACGATAATCGCCCAATTCCTCACTGTAGTCTTTACAGGTGAACAGTGTCAGCCAATCCTGATCCTTATGATCCAGGATGCTGACATCGTCTCCAGAGACCAGGGCTTTATTCCTGACCTGATAGCTGTAGCGGTAGCCATTCGCAATCAGAATAATCTCATCGCCCCAGGACAGATCCCCCAGATTGACAAAGGGACCTGAATAACCACTGGCCAGATAGGCATGGCCGGTGATGACGGTATTACCGGTCCAGGTGGGATAGGCGGTTCCCTCCAGCCAGCCTGCACCCTGCCAGAGCCAGGTCAAATCCCAACCCTGGTCGTTTTGAGGAATGCTGAGGACCGGCAGTGAGATATCCAGAGTCGGGATCATCAGCTGAATACCACCCAGATTACCGTACCGGTAATCCATTGGTCGGGAAGGTACTTCAGAGACAACACCGGGGGCAAAACCTGTATCGGGTAATCTGGGTAGCCCGACCACTGCAGATGCCTCCAGGCCGTAGACATCAACCGCGCTGGCCGGATCATAATCTCGCTCTACTGAGAGGGGATTATAAGCAGACAGAGGAGGAACAAAATCATCCTCCGGCAGGCTGGTCCAGGCCACCGAAGCGGTATTTTCCACACTGTCTCCTCGTCTCAACGTGCTGTCAAGGGTGACATTGAAAGAAACCACTGAGGCAGCACCAGAAACAGAGAAGTCATCCCAAACCACGGTCAGTGTAGGCGGAGCGCTGTCATCCAGAGTGTCGGGAATCTGTCCGCTAACATACTGCAGCGTTCCAGGAACATAAGTCAACCCAACCGGAATTACATCCGTTAACACCACATCATAGGCAGGTGTTTCTGTCTCTGCTGAGTGATCCACTGTAAGCGTGAAGGTGATCTCCTGCCCCTGCAAGGCAGTGCGCGGGGAGACCGTCTTGGAAAACACCAGATCCGGTTCCCTGACAGTAACCTGGTCCGCAGCATCTAACAGCGTACCACCAGTCCAGCTCCAAAGCGCCTGGTTCCCCAAATTTATCCCGCTTTGATTTTCAATATTATTGAGGACAACTACCTGGTAGGTAACCACCAGATCCACATCGGAGGTTCCAGCATTGGTCAATGTCCCGAAATCAAAGATTACCTGCCGTCCTGGATCCGCGGGATTAGTGCTTCCACCCGGGAAGGTATTCACAGCAGATGGTGTGGAGCAAATCGGAACAAAATCTAGTGAGCCATTGGTAGTCAGATCCGTGCTGCCAGCTGTAATACTGACACATTCATCGAACACCAGACCCCGATCCATGGTATCGGTTAGCGTCACCCCCGTCAGATCGCCGGGGGGCACTGTCAGGGTGATTTGATAGGTCAGGATCTCTCCAATCGCGACATCCGGTGTCGTGGTAAATGCCTGATCGGTAGCAGTAAGCTGCTTATCATGAGATGCAAAGGCGATGGCAAAGAAACCAAAGTCAACCGTGCGGTTACTCTGGTCATTGGCCGCTTCGCCTGCTACAGGGTTAGTAGTTGGATCATCATCATCGGTAGGTTCAGATTGGTTTGGCCCCAGGGTGACGGCTTGCGCCGAGACAAAATCAATCGTCGTCAAGGTTGCCGTGGGTTTGCCGTTATCTTCATTATCGGCATCATCATCAGGATCGGGGCCGATGCTGTCGCTGATAGTCCCATCAGCCGCCAACGTGGTACCGCTGCTATGGTACCCTGCTAACGAATTCCCGCCATTAAAATTTACCCCTGGAATAACAACAAGGTAGTCATCGGGACCCAGATCATCGAATCGGTAATAACCATCCGCATCGGTAACTTCAAAACGAGCACTACCACCCCCATCCACAACAGCCGCATCTACCCCGGGGTCATAAACACCATTGCTATTGGTGTCTCGATACAACTCTACACGCACCCCAGAGATACCTACTTCTCCGGCACCGAAAATGCCATCATTATTTGTATCGTACCAAACGCGGTTGCCTAAGCTATACGGAGTCAGGGTGAGAGTGTCTTCGGTAGCTGGAATGTTTGTAATACCCTGGTCGTTTGTTATAACTCCCTGGGGAATATTGTTAGTGAAATCACCTGGTTCAGCCCCTGTGACCGGAATGGTCATTATACAATTTGCAAATCCCACACCAAGTCCGCCATTGGAAAGCTGGATGGTTATACCCCCGATAGGAGCGGATAGCGAACCACCGCAAGCGTTGGTCGGTGCGGGTGCAGGACCGCTGACATAATCTGCAACCTGCAACCCTGTGGGCAAGGTATCTATCAGTCCCAAGCCTGTAATCGCGACTGACTCGGTCGTCCGAATTTCGATGGTGAGAACAGAATAGGTTTCCAGTCCCGCAGCGACAGGATTGGGTTCAAAATTCTTGCTGACACTGACGCTGGCCAGATTGGTCAGTGTGGCAGAAGTAGCTGTTTTGTTGGTGGCTCCATTAGAGGTTGTAACCGCACCAATCGGAATGGTATTGGTACGGTTGCCGTTGACCGTCATGTTTGCCTTCATAGTGATCGTGCATTCATCACCTGCTGCTAAATAGCCGCCGCTAAATTCAAAAGTGCTCGCATCAATCCTGGTCAGATCGGCCGCAGGCCCACAGTCTGTAGGATCGAAATTAGGTGGATCAACTAGAATCATGTCCCCTGCTGGCATATAATCGGTAAAAGTGATATCGATCAACTCAGCGTTGTCATTCGGATTTCTGAGAGTAATACTCATGACCGAATCGGCACCACCATAGACCAATACGGGATTGAAACCTTTTACAATCTCGAGATCGAGGTCTCTAACAGTGAGGTCGTCGCTGGCTGGGTCCTGGGGATTCATCGTCGAGGGGGTACCAGCAATCGTGGCAACAACGTTCCCAACCGGAATAGTGTTGGTATAAGTGGCAGGCGAACTACCATTGGTTGTCTTGCCCTGAACGGTGACATTGATGGTACAAATGCCGTTCACAGTTCCATCCGAAGCAGGAATCGTACCACCAGTCATCTGGATTGTTTGAGAGTCCGGGAAAGTAATCACACCGCTGCCACAAGTAGTGGTGGGGTTAGGTGTTGATGCGATGACGACGCCATCTGAAGTATTGCCAGGAAGAAAATCTTCCAACGTGACATCAACGAGTGCGGTGGTATCCGAATTTTCGAGGGTGATGGTCAATCTTGAACGCCCTTCAGGGCCAACAATGTTGGGATCGAAGTCTTTCACCATCGTCAGCGTGCTGGGAGTCGTGACCGTCAAATTGGCTGTAACGTTTCCCGCTGGATTGCGGTCCTCAGCATTGCTTACATCACCAGGTGTAATGGTGTTGGTATAGGTGACGCCAGGAGTGGTACCAGTATTGCTGGTGACATCCACGGAGACAGTACAAGTAGCTCCTTTAAGGATGGTACCGTTGATCATTGTGATTGTGGTGTCGCCTGGCCCCAAGGAAGCCGGCACTCCACTCTCATCGGTCAGTTCTGCACTAACTCCACATCCAGACAGGGACGCGTTAATAGGATTTGCCAGGTAAACACTGCCATCTCCATTTATCGGCAGTTCATCCGTAAAGGTAAAATTGGTCAGATCTACGTCCGGAGGAGCGGTAAATTCCAATTGTAGTGTTGAAGTATCGCTGGCATAATCGAAATAATCAATGGATGAAGGCGTGAATGACTTGGTGGCTTCTACACCCTCTTGTAAGGTGTAGGTATAAACATCAGCAGTTACATTGTTTGGAACAGTAGGTCCAGTGTTGCCGTCCACCGTGGTGGTTATATCAACCGGGCGGATAGTATTGGTATAAGAACCCGCCGTGGCACCTGTATCTGTTGTGACATCAACGGTAATTACGCAGCTATCATTTGCAGGGATAGTACCTCCATTCAATGCAATCGTTCGGAATGGAGATCCAGAAAGCGAAACCGACCCACCAACACAGTCCGTATTCTCTGTCCCAGAGACAAATTCCAGATCACTATCCGGCGAGGTTGGCAGCGTGTCGGACAAATTAACATTTGTATAATTTTCACCGGTGGGATTGGTCAAGGTAATCGTCATCGGGTTGGTACTGGCAGGATCGCCAGCTTGAAAACCAACGTAAGCAAATTCCTTGCTCACTTCAAGGGCTTCGACAATTAAAGTAGCAGAATTCGTATTGCCATTTGTCGGTCCAGTACCGGCAGGACCGGAGGCCAAATCACCCTGGCCAATCGTATTGGTGTAATTCCCCGAAGCGGTATCCGATTCTACTGTGACGTCTACCACAATCGTGCACGAGGAGGAACCTGCTGCCATCGATCCATTAGACAAGCTGATGGTTCTTGTCCCGGCTGCACCAGCGAGGACTGGTGTAGATGTATCACTACAAGTAGTATCGCCAGCATTAAGATCAGTAGCAATCACCAGACCATCAGGTAGCGTATCTGTGAGAACCATATTGGTCAGGGCCTGGCCGTCCGCAGGATTTGAAATCGTGATGGTCAAGGTGCTGGTCTCCGGGTAGGAAATCGTGCCGGTCCCATAACTTTTCGTGATCGTGACAGTTTCCACGCTGATGGTGTCACTGGCATCGGCAGGGTTAGTGTCACCTTCGGTAGTGGTGAGATCCCCCGCTGTAACTATGTTTAAATAACTGGATGGTAGTGCATTATCATCCGTGGTCACATCCACAGTGATGTTGCAGCCGCTTGGGGGAATAGTACCATTGGTCAAAGAGACAGTCTGGGAGTCAGGAATATTAGCTACACCATTAGGTAGACAAGTCGTCGCCGCTGTTCCTGGTACGAAATAAAAAGTGGTATCCGTCAAAACGTCCGAGAGATTTGCTCCGGTCAATGTTCCTGTCCCATTGTTAATGATCTCAATGGTCATTGTGCTGGTTCCCCCAGCGGGAATTGTATTAGGAACAAATTCTTTTGTTAATTCAAGCGATTGAACGGTTATGGTATCACTGGTAGGAGAGGCGTTTGTAGCTCCCTGGTCGGTATTGATATCACCTGCTGATATCACATTTAAATAGTCGCCAGGATCAGCAGGGATGCTATTCGATTGCGCTCTGACAGTGGCCGTGATAATGCAGCTTGAATTCGCCGGTAAGGTGGCTGTCAAAGTAGCGTCCCCCAGGGAAAGCGTATCATTATTTGTTCCGCCAATCACAAGTTCTCCTGCACAGCCAGCTCCGCCTAAACTCGGAGCTGGAGTAGTGGAAAACTCAAACCCGGCAGGGAGAACATCTGCCAGCATCGGGTCACCACCCGCCGCATCCGTATAGTCCCTAGAAAAGGGATTGGTAATCGTGATCGTCAGTTCACTGGTGCTGCCCGAGGGAATGGTATTTTCAGCAAATACTTTTGTAATCCCCAAAGTATCCACATCAATATCTGCTGATGTCGAATCGTGATTAATCGCCCCTTGATCCGTGGTCAACGCCCCGATAGGGATATCGTTGGTGTAGGTACCAATCGTGGCCGACGTCAGAGCTCTCACCGTAGCCGTAATCGTACAGGTTGTCTGCGCAGGCAGGACACCACCTGTCATTCTCAAGGTATCAGCTTGCGGAATACGTGAAGGTTGCCGTCGAAGGGTCACCTGCACAGGTAAGTAATGCACTGCCATTCACGAATACAAGCCCTGCGGGCAGGACATCATCCAAAGCCGCGCCGGTGTAATCAATGGTGGCATTATTTATGATCTCAATCGTCACCCCGGTTGTCTCACCGGCAGCAATCCTCGTCTCGGTAAATTCTTTATCAATGGAAAAAGCCTGGACATTGAGAGGATCATCAGCGGCGTCCTCGTTGGTGACACCCTGCTGGGTTTGGATCGAACCACCAGCGGGATCACCGGTGGGGATTTGATTGGTATAGGCGCCTTGAACCAGCGAAACGACATCAACAGAGATGACACAGTCAGCGTCAGGAGCAATAGTCCCGTCGACAAGTTTTATCGTTATATCACCAGCACCTAAAGAACCCGTTGTTCCGGATTCATCAGTCAACTCTGCACCTGAGCCTTCTCCACAACCACTCAAGGAAGCATTCGAGGGGCTGGCTACAGTAATATCGCCATCCCCGGCAGTGGGTAAAACGTCAAACATGGTCACTTCTGTCAAAGGGTAATCTTCATCATTATTATGAATGGTGATGGTCAGCGTGCTGGTCTCACCAACATAGACGGTGTTAGGTGCAAAGGCTTTGCTCAAGGAAGGCGACTCAACGCCGATAACATTGATGGTGGCGCTAGCCGGGGTTGTATTAGTAATTGCTACGGATCCACCGCCATCAGGATCAATGGTTTGAGATGATAGATGATTCGCTGGAATGGTATTAATCAGGTTGCCGGGCGTCGTCGAGGTAACATCGACCTCAACATAACATTCTCCTGGTAAACCACTGGGCTGCTGACCAGGCACAATGCCATTGGTCAGTTTGATGGAGGAATCACCAGCTTCCAGCGCTCCATCTGATCCATCCGTCACAGTTCCACCACATGTTTGGTTCATATTGGGCGGGTCTGCAACAGTCATCCCGGCAGGGAAATTATTTGTCCATGTTGCACTGGTAAGCGGATTGCCGTTGAGGTTAAAGACCGTAACTCGTAATGTGGAGGTGCCTCCCGAAGCAATGGCAATGGGTGTAAATTGCATATTGATCTCCGCCGGAACAGTAGCAGCGAAAACAATCACAACCGGGACAATAACAAGCAATAAGATGAAGCTGACTAAAGCAGAGAGTATACGGTATTTTGGAAAATGTATGCGCACGGAGTCTCCATATAAAATGCAGAAAATTATAAATAATTCCAACAACAGAATTTTGCCAGTTTCGAAAGGTGATTAATCAAAAAGACCATGGTCGGGTTAATTAAATCAAATTATTAAAAAATTATATCACCTGGATATATTATTAGAGGACATTTTTGCCATCCTAATCCAATAAATTAGTTCCAACCAGAGGACTATAGAAAGGGGCATGAAAATCCAACATATCCCCCAGCTGCAGCAAGAGCCAGATGCTGCCACCTGACCAGCCTGCCCAGGAGTTGTTCATCCCCACAGATCCCACCCAGGCCCCATTCCAAATCAGCTAACCAGAAATTGGAACAGTACCGATAATCGACCGTTGATGGCGTAAATTGTTAGATGCATGCATGTTACAATGGAACTATTATTCAACAACCATTATTAGTATAAAGGATTACCTATGAAGAAACTTCTCCAGCGAATTAGAAGCTTTTTTCTCCCTCCCGAGGGAACACCTCTCTGGTTGAGATTGGCACCCTATATTTTATTGGGAATCTTAACCTTATTTGCTCTCTGGGGCGGCGCCTACGCCTGGGAATATACAAATTCTCCTGAGTTCTGCGGGCAGGCCTGCCATACTATGCCCCCGGAATATACCTCCTATCTGTCCTCACCCCACGCCAGGGTGGACTGTGTGGACTGTCACATCGGAGAAGGGTTCATCACTGAGCGCATCACACGCAAGGCAGGCGACCTGAAACATGTCACCGCCTCGCTTTTCAAGACCTATGAATACCCCATCCAGGTCAAACACATGCGCCCGGCCCGCGAAACCTGCGAATTATGCCATTTTCCGGAAAAATTCTCGGATGACAGCCTGAGGGAAATTGTCCAGTATCGGAATGACCTCGAAAATTCCAGCTTCACCACCTATTTGATCCTCAAGACAGGTGGCGGCAGTGAACGAACAGGTCTTGGACAGGGCATTCATTGGCATATTGAAAATCCAATTTATTATCTACCCCTTGATAGAGAAGAACAGCAGATACCCTATATTCGGGTGGATAATGAAGATGGAACCAGCACAGAATATATCGATGTCAGTTCTGATTTTGACCCTTCCGGGATCAATCAGGAAGACCTCAAAGAAATGGACTGCATTACCTGCCACAACCGGATCACCCACCTTGTTCCCTATCCTGAGGATTCAATCGATCAATTACTGCAGAGGGGATTGATCTCCACAGATATCCCGGAGATCAGAGATATCGCCCTGGAAACATATCACAAAGAATACAGCAGCATGGAAACCGCTTTAGCCTCATTTGATCTCCTGGATTACTTCTACGAGCAGAAATATCCTGCGTTTTACTCACAGAACACAGAGTTGATCTCCCAGGCTATTGATGAACTGAAAACTTCCTACCAGAATACTGTCTATCCAGAACAAAAATCGGATTGGGCTTCCCACCCTGATAATATCGGCCATAAGAACGCCCCAGGCTGTTTTAGATGCCATGATGGCTCCCATCTCACGGAAGAAAAAGAAGCCATTCGCCTGGAATGCAACCTTTGCCATGCGGTCCCCGTGGTGGTTGAGGCGGGAGATTTCCTGGCTGAAATTGAGATCAGCAGAGGACCAGAACCTGAGAATCATCTCAACACCAACTGGATCTCCCTCCATCACCTGGTCTTTGATACTTCTTGCAGCAACTGCCACACCATCGAGCAGATCCAGGCGGCGTTAGCAATACCTCTTTCTGCTCCAACAGCGCCTGCCACGGCGTCAGCTGGGAATTTGCTGGATTTGACGCTCCGGCATTAAGGGAAACGATCCTGGAGTTACTGCCAACCCCCCTACCAACACCTGCCCCGCTGGAAGTTCCTGAAGATCCCATGGATCTAACCTACAGTGCAAACATCAGCGGAATCCTGTTATCACGCTGCGGTGCCTGCCATGGAGAAGGCGCCCAGGCCGGGCTGACCTTTAGCAGCTATGAGGGTTTAATGGCCGGAAATGATAATGGCGCGGTGATCCTGCCTGGAAACCCAGCAGCAAGTTTGTTATTGCTAAAAACAGAGCTAACCGGTTCTCATTTTGCTCAATTCACCAGCCAGGAAAGATCCCTGATTGAAGACTGGATAGAAGCTGGCGCTGCTGAATAAAACCATAACATCAATCTAGAAAACAAACCTAACCCCGGAGAAGATACCTCTTTCCGGGGGTTTTATTTTTTTATTGGCAAGACCGCCCGCATAGTGGCTGGCTTGACCTGAAGTTATACGCCTCTTGTTTGCGACACCTCATGTTGCTGATCACACTGTTCTTCTGCGGCAGGCCTTTTTCATGCTGGATTTGATCCACCATCGCACTTCCATCGATACTCACTTCCCCTTTCTACTCTTAATAATATGTATTATCGCTGCGATGTTCTATCGGTGTTGGCCAGAGACTGTTTTTCTTCTCAATTTGGGTGCAAATACCAGATGGTATGTGGGCACCCACTTCATATATGCCAGACTTTCCATAGAGATCACTCCTTGTCATTTTGGCGGCTTGAACTACCCCCATATTACGGGAGCGATTTCTTTTCCGTAGGTTTCTTCTTTCCGCCCTCCAAGCTGATGGACTTTTGGTACGCCCGTTCTGCCCTCCACGCTCTAAAGTGTTAACAAAAAATGCTCCCTGAGTAACTCAGGGAGCATTTTGATTTACTTATCTATCTCTCTAGGGATCAGGGCCGGGTGAAACTTCCGGTGCTGCCTCCCATAACCTGAATGCTGTCGATCAAGAGCTGGATGACATATTCAGCATTGTGGGCAAATCCTCCCGGATCCTTGGACGCATACTGGAAGTTGTAGGAAGCTGCCACCAAGTTCGGTGTCCAGGTAGCAAACCTTTCTCCAGCATCAGTGAAGAAGTAGGGATAACTATGGGCATCATAAACAATCCCATCCACCCCAGCCGTCTTGGCTGAGTAATCCTGCATGGCTGCATAAAGCGAATCCTTAAGGGTTGCGATCTCGCCGTAGATGCCTTCTTCCACATCACCGTCACCATCGTAATCAACTTCTGATATGCGGATGTCCTTGACATCTTCCAGACCAGCATGGCAGGTGAAGCAGTTCTCAGTCTTCACTTCCAGTTCATGGGCGTCATGGCAATCTGTACAAGCCTGGAAGCCTTCCACGTGCTCGAAGTAGCCAGCATAGGTTTTACCGGCGAATTCATAGCCGACATTGGCTTCACTGCCGAAGCGGGAAGCTCCTGCCGGGAAGTAGTGGACGTTGATGAAGCGCAGGGTATCAGATACAGCATTCGCCGGCAATCCAGCAACGGCTTTAGCTACACTCCCTCCAGACTCGCGGCCCTGGTGGCAGGACATACACAGACCGGAATCATCACCTTCGCCTACGGCCACACTCGCGCCGCTGGGGAATGTCACCGAGCTAACTGTGTAGCGGGCAGGCCATTCCTCTCCGCCGTGGCAGGTCTCACATTGGAAACCGTTGGAGATGTGCTGATTGATCTGTACACCCTGCTCGAGATAAAGCGGTAGGCCATCTGCGCTGTGGCAGCGGCTGCAGTTGGCTGGAACCTCGCCATCCTCATCCCAATGACGGAATGCTTCAGCTGAGCCCTGGAAATGACCATGGTCATCTCTATACAAACCTTCAGCCGCAGCGGCATCCAGATCAGCGATGGAATCGTAAAGAAGCTGGATGATATATTTACCACCGTGGGCAAATCCACCTGGGTCTTTCAGGGAAACCTGATAGTTGTAGGCTGCTTGAAGTAAACGGGGTGACCAGGATGCATATCCATTTGCAAATACGGATTCATCTTCACCTGCTACACCATCTGCATTGGTGTCAATGAAGAAGTAGGGATAGGCAGCGCTGTTATAGGCAATCGGTGTTCCAATGACATCCTGAGAATAAGAAGTCAGAGCAACCGCCAGAATATCTTGTAATCCAGTTATTTCAGAAGCAATGCCTTCTTCCAGATCACCGTCACCATCGTAATCAACCGCGGATGCTTCCATGCGGTATGTTTGTGGTTCACCTTCACCGTGGCACATAACACAGCTTTCTACCTGAACTTCCAGGGTATGGGGGCTGTGGCATTCAATGCAGGTGTCAAATTCTTCTACATGGGCAAAATTGCCATCGTAGGTCTTTCCAGCGTATTCATAGCCACCCTTGGCCAGGGTGCCGTACTTGGAAGCAGCTGCTGCATAATAATGCACATTGCTGAAACCAAGACCTTCTGTCACTGCATCCAGGTCCACTGCGGCCAGATCTGCCGCGCCGGTGGTTTCCAGGATCTTGGCATTGACACTCACCATGGATTCTCGTCCCTGGTGGCATTCCATACAGCGAGCTTCGTCACCAAGGCCGGTAAGTTCCAGACCAGATGGCATAACAACGCTGTCTTTCTTGACAACTTCCGGATTGTGGCAGGCAGCACACTGAATGCCCATCACTTCAACTGCAACTACTTCATTTTCGATGCTGCCAGCAGCGCTGCCGTCCCCACCATGGAAGTCGACATAACCAGCCGTGGAGTGGCATTTAGCACAGCTTGCCGCTACCAGGCCGTCATCTTCCTCATCCCAATGCCTGAAAGCCTCAGCTGCGCTGTCAGCATGGCCGGAGCCTGCCCAGGCAGCTTCAAAAGGCACTTCACCACCCAATGGCGCCGGGCAATCGATTTCCGGACACTCGGGACAATCCGGACAATCAGCAGCTGCAGGTGATGATCCCCCTGAACAACTGGCCAATACCAGGACTGCAGCTAACATTACCAATAAAACAATAATTTTATTTCTCATATTCTCTCCTTGGAAAAATTGTGGAATGGAGTACACCATGATAGAAAAGGTTGTTCTAAAAATCCCTCACATATAAGTTAACATCTTACATAGATTGTGTGCCAAAATGCACAACATGTCATGTGACAATTGTACCCTCATGACAAGTATTTCTTATTGTATTTGCTTATATCTATAATTGTTTTTTATTATCGAACGCTCATCAACAAGGGGGGTTTATCGATGAGCTGTTGTGTGGATTGTTAGAAAAATGAACCATTCATAATAAAAACGCCGCTAATTAGCGGCGTTTAAAAGACTGATCAAGTTGGAAAAAAATCAATCAGTAGGTAGTTTCGCAGCCGTAATAGGTGTCAGTGCCCGCTCCCCCATAACAAACATCTGTACCAGGACCACCTATTATCACATCATTTCCATCTTCACCCATAATTCCCCAAATCCAAAAGAAAAGAAACCAACGCCGCTCATCACCCGCTCCCCCGAGAATGCAGTCGTTCCCTGCCCCGCCCCTGATGATAGTATCTGAATTAGCGGTTCCCAAAATTAGATCGTTTGCGGGCGTGCCGGTTTCCCCTGCGCCAATATCCACTATATTGGTCAATCCCAACCCTACACATTCCGGGGGTTGAAGTTCATTAACGCCCAGCCCGATACTATTTTTATCCGCCCTGGTGGTGGGAACTGTATTGGCAGCGGCGAAAGCATTAAATACTGATACGACCACCAGGGTTGTAAAACCCAAAACCGATAGGATCAAAACAAGCCGCCAATTTTTTTTCATCCTGATCATATACTCCCTATTTCTTTTTACCCTTGTTACCCTTGGCCGAGACAGATTTATCCAGTAACCTGGCCAGATCACTGGCCTGAATTGGATTGCCGAGGTAAAAACCCTGGGCCAGTTCTATTTTCTGAGCCTTGAGGACCTTGAGATCTTCTTTGGATTCAACACCCTGAGCGACCACGTCAATATCAAGGTTTTTTGCCATCGCGGCAACCGCACTCACCAGGCGTTGTGAGTTTGTGTCTTCCTTGATATCCTGGATCACAGTCCTATCAATTTTCAAGGTTTTGATGGGAAGCTGGAGTACCTGGTTGATCTGATTGGCTGCATCTGTCGCAAAATTATCAATGGCCAGATTTACCCCAAGGTCATGTAATTGGGATAGGTGGTTTTTAATTTGTTCATCCTGGAAAACATGATTCGACCGGTTGATCTCGATCTGGATCAAACCAGGGTCACACAGGTTTTCCAGCATGTTTGCAGTAAATAAATTAATAAATTTACTATCTTTGATCGTCTCCGGTGAGATATTTATCGAAACCGGAACCAGGGACACTTTCTCTTCTTTCCATTCTCGAAGCTGCTGACAGATCTTTTTTGAAACCCAGCCATCAATATCTGTTATCAGATCACTCTCTTCCGCATGTGAGATGAAATCCGCTGGATAGAGCAGGCCCAATTCAGGATGGACCCAGCGCAAGAATGCCTCTACGCCAACAACTGAATTGTCCTTGAGCAATATAACGGGCTGGTAGTATAACTCCAGCTGATCCTGTTCGATTGCTTGCAGGAGGGACTTTTTAAAATCACTCATATCCGGGAAGAGGGATCCTTCTTTGAACACTTCAATGGCATATTGATATACGGTTTGTTCATCTTGAACAGAGTAACGGTGATATTTTCCCAGCGTTTCATGGAGGATCATCGCTCCGTACCGTTCCGCCATCTTTGTCAGGTCAGAAAAAGAGGATACAACCACAACTTGTTCCGCCTGCTTGGCTGGATTTCCATCCTTGATATCCACCAGCAGAGGATGATATTGAACTTGAATCCTGGATATGTCCGATTTCCTGAGATCCCTCACCAGGGTCCAGGCCGGATAAACCGCACCCAGCAGCGCGACACCAAAGATGATCAGGCTGATACCCCGGGCATTGGTCACAGATAGTTCCTGACCAAAAATCAGCATATTGTTGGGAACCACGCGGAGGTTTTCGATCATGCCTTCCTCGGAAAGTACAATGCCCTCCAGCCCTTCGGGCAAGCGCATGATATTGGTGTCAATTTGAAATTCGATCAACCCCAGATAGGTATCCTGATAGGGATGTCCC
Source organism: uncultured Chloroflexia bacterium (assembly GCA_963695575.1). Classification (GTDB taxonomy): domain Bacteria; phylum Chloroflexota; class Anaerolineae; order Anaerolineales; family UBA11858; genus B10-G9. The sequence goes on along the minus strand of CAVOGS010000014.1, from coordinate 214,820 downwards.
TCGATTTCGCCCGTCCAGGTTAACTTCAGGAATAATCACCAGGCTGTACCAGCGATTTTTGGCCTCTGTTTTTTCCTCTTTTTCCAGGATCAGGGACTGGACTGCACAGACATCCAGCTCGGTGCTGGATTCAAATGATAGGCCTTCGAATGCGGTTTCAGGCACCAGGGACAAAGATCGTTTCCAACCATCTACATCGCTTAACACGGCATCGATCTGGTAGGTTCCTGATAGAGCCTCTTTCTCTCCCGGGGTCATGCGCTGGGCCAGAAACTGATAGGAATAATCCAGCACAATATCACAAGTCAGGCGCAGATAGACAGGTTCTCCGGTCGTGATTTTGTCGCTATCATACAGATCATCTTTATCCGGAGCGCTGTATTCAAAACCACTCTGGTGCTGGTAGGTTAAATTATCAGCAATGGTTTTGGTTAATGGGCGCGTGTAGGAAATCACACCAAAAATCAATGCGGCTATGGCTATTATCCCAAATACCAATAAGATTTCCTGGCGGGATTCACCTTTTGAGGGAGAAGATTGAGTGTCCATAAGATACCTTCTGCTGCGGGTCTTCTTCAGAGGGATATCCTTCCTCTGGAATAAGATGATCGAAGCAATCACAATTAAAATTATAAGCGTAAAAAGTACAAATATTACTGGTTCCCTGAGCTTATTGATGACAGTACCTGCACCGGGGATATAAAACCAGTATTTTCCAAGGATGTCACTGCTCAGCGGATGGAAAGAATCGGTCCAATCATTATTATCACCCTTGCAGATAAAATACTCATTTTCCCTCTCGATGATCCGGTGAAACACATATCCAACCTGAGGATGGCGGTAAACAACACGCTGGCCTAATTCATACTCTGCCGCAGCCCGGGCGATAACAAGGTCCCCCAGTTCAATCTCCGGCTCCATGCTGTTGCCTGTAATGATGACATAGGATACCTGTCCCCCAAGCTTTTGAGGGGCAAACAGCAGCCACAGGACAGCAAAAAGGCTGCTGAACAATATTAATGTGCGGGAGTTGCTGGCGATTTAAAGGGGCCATGGCTTTTTTCTGCAAAGAGGGGCGCGGTAAGTTTATTTACCACGCCCCTCTTCATTTCCAGTTTCACCAATAAAGACTACTTTTATTGGACAGAAGACACATGCAGTTCAATCGCGGCTGCGACACTGACAGATGATCCGGTCAGATCACAGGAGAAGTTGGTGGGTCCACCACTGCAGCTGGTCCAGTAGATGACCGAACCAGTACCGAGGCCTGCATAAACATCCGATGCGTTGGCATCCAGCGTAAAGGTAACGTGGTCAAACTGGGTAGGATCACTGCTGTCCAGGTAGTATTGCACACTGGTTACAGTGTAGCCCGAGATCGCTCCCATACCTTCACCTGCCACGCCGGCGGGAACGCTGTTTGCGTCCGCAAAACCATAGGTGGCGGCACTGAGGATCACTGCCAGGGCCAGGAGAGCCAAAATCCGATAACGAAACTTCAAAACTTTATTCATATTATTCCTCCGAACTAAATAATTAATTCCTATTTTGTGTTACGCCTAGAGTGTAGCATCCCTATTTTTTTGGTCAACCCACTTAAACTAACAACGCTGTTAGGATTGGCCCATTATTGATGAAAATTGGTTTTTATCATCAAAAACCCCCCTAAAAACGCTAACAATCCTGTTAGTTTTGGGCTGGTTGCGCATCATTTTTCAAGAAAAAAGAGGGATTTTTGCCTTCTTGGGGAAATCTTAGTAAAAAAAAGTGCCCGATGTTCAGGGCACTTCTGATATTGATCCTACAATAGGGCTCTTGCTGTTAAGGTGATGGCGTCCAGGTTGGTTGGCAAGGCCAGCCAGGATCATCATATGGACATGCTGGAGTCCAGGTTGGGATTGGTGTACTGGTATTTGTTACGCTCAGGGTTGGTGTCTTGGACGGCGTCAGGGAAGGCGCCGGGGTCCTGCTTGGCCAAGGTGTGCGAGTGGGCCTGGGTGTATTTGTCGGCCAGGAAGTGTGGGAAGGCACCGGTGTATCTGATGGTGTCCTGGTAATCGTTGGTGATGGCGTCCTGGTTGGTGTCCTGGTCGGCAGTGGTGTATTGCTGGGCAGAGGCGTCCAGGTGGGAGGTGATGTGCTGGTAGGCGGCGGCACCGCTGTCGCTGTCCCTGTCTTGGTTGGAGTCGGTGTGACAGTCCAGGTATTGATCGCTCGAGGGACAGCATTGCGGATGATCGTACACCCGTTGTCAAATGAGCGCTCTTACGCCAAAATCATTGCTGACCACACCTGTTAAAGGTCCCCCGCCGCCCCAATCATTATCAAAATCGATATCCCAGCGATACCTCGAACGCCAGCATCAAACGGACGGGTTCCGGTCCAGCTGCTTGAGGAAGAATAATCCCGCGAACCTCCATTCCCATGACCAGGGAAATATCCTCCGGTCCACTTAAACCAATCCATATTCATATTGTTGTAGCCGTTAACAGCCCCGTACTGTTCTGCATAATCCCAGATCAGTTCCAGGGATGTCAGTTGAGCATCTACCACATCATTATTGCGGAAAAATGTTCTCAGCTGTCCACCATTCCGGAAAGTGAAATTTTGGAGAACATATTTACTACAATCCGGGGTTGGGGTGACAGTTGGTGTGGCGGTTTCAGTTGGGGTCGCGGTTGGTGTAGAAGTCGGCATGGACACTGTGACACCTTTTAAGCAGCCATCATCAAATTCCAGATCCACAGCATGATCCCCTTCCAGGCCAACATATCGAGGCATAAATAAGGCAATATAATCAGCCTGCAGTCCTGGGGCCAGTTCAACCGCTGATCCTGGTATCCAGGATGTTGGCGGGGTTGTATCATTGAGGATCGACCAGCCGCTGGTGTGAAACTGAGCTGCCCAGAGATAACGCCCGGGGTCATTTTTCTGCCATTCCTGGTTGGCCCTGTAGAAATGGATCGGGACAGGATTATCATTCCTGATCGATACAGAGATGATCATATAACCAGAAAACCACTCACCTGCATAGCTGTTGGCTACATTGATCAAATCACAATTCACGGGAACTGGAGTGTTGGTTGGCGAAGGCGTCACTGATGGTGTTGTTGTGGGTGTGATTGTTGGAGTATCTGTGATGGTAGGGGTTTGGGTCCAGGTAGGGGCAGAAAGAATAGGTCCAGATACGCCCATCACCCGGGAAGTGCGGAATTTTTCAACAATGCCATCTCTTTCAGCGTTAATTGAAACCGTTGGCCAGAGATTGCTTAATAGAGGTAAAAAGAGCGGATGCTGATGTTCAACATGGACTTTGACTCGATCTCCGGGGCCGCCAGCATCATCCATCAGCTGGCTGGACAGGTTATCCATACAGAGAGGAATGGCGTGATTATTATAATCAACCGCAAATTGATTGCCCCGGTTGCTGCATATGGTAATGTGATAATACCCTTTTTCTGAGGGCTGTCCGATACTGGCTGGATTATGAGTTACCAAATAATAGTTCATAATCACCGGAAGTGGCTGGATCCAACCAAAGCCCTGCTCCTCCACCGGTTCCAGCGTCCTGGATTGAAAATAAACGGGCCAGATCGATCAATTCCCTTTCTTTTTCATTGCCATTAGCTCCTGTGTATTCATTTGGAACCATACAATCCTGGGGATCTCCGCCAAATACATCAGCGTTAATGTGCGCAGAACCCAGATTATTTCCCGCCTGAACACAATAGATCTCATTAAATTCTCCGGTCACGGCATACCGAATAGCAAACCTGGCAGAATTCTGAACAGCCATCCAGGAGAAGATCAATCGGCCAAATTCGATGACGCCAAAAATAACAAAGAGCAGAACCGGAAGGGCCAGAACAAACTCAACCATGGCCTGGCCTTATTCTTTCTTCTTTTCTGGGTTATTCCTATTTTATCCATAATATCTGGAATAAATACTGCAGACTGATTCATGAGATCAATACCATATTGATCAAACTGTAGATTATTTCCTCCATTCCTAGAATACAATCTTGTCAAATAATCAATCCCAGGTCAATAGATCCTTTTGACAGATTGGTTGAGATAAGTGTAGCATCTTGGGATTTCTGCGCCAACCCTTATCAAATTTACAATCCTGTTAACTATTCTGACTGATACAACTCCTGCTGACTCTAGTTAATATGAAAGTGCACCTCATATGCAGGGCACTTAGCGATTTTTTTATTTTTCAATTATATGGACCTGGCGTCCAGGTGGGCTGGCAGGGCCAATTTGGATCATCATACGGACATGCGGGAGTCCAGGTTGGGACTGGCGTAAACGTACTGGTGGCATTACTGGTCGGTGTCGGAGGTGGAGGTGTCGGCGGCAACGGTGTGATGCTTGGCACAGGAGTGACGCTGGGCACTGTTGTATTGGTCGGCCAGGAAGTGTGCGAAGGCACGGGGTTGTTGTCGCCGAAGGAGTGATCGACGGCGTCCAGGTCTTGGTCGGTGTGCTGGTCGGCAGCGGCGTATTGCTGGGCAGCGGGGTATTGCTGGGCAGTGGGGTATTGGTCGGCGGCGGCGGCGGTGATGGTGTCGGAGTAGTAGATGCTGTCGCAGTAGCTGTCCAGGTCACGATCGCTCCTGGGTACAGCGTTCCTGATCAGGCTGCAGCCGTTATCAAAAATCGCCCGCACGCCAAAGTCGGAATTCACTACACCCTGTCAGCGGACCGCCTCCACCCCAGTCGTTATCAAAATCAATATCCCAGCGGTATTGGGTCCCGGCATTAAAGGGGACAGTGCCAGTCCAGATCGATGAAGAGGAATAATCCCTGGTTCCACTTTGGCCATGGCCCGGGAAATAGGACCCATTCCACTGGTAAAAGTCCATATTCAAGTTGGTAAAACCATTTGCATCCCCGTACTGCTCGGCGTAATCCCAGATCAATTCCAATGAAACCAGGTCAGTGTCTACTACATCCCCATTATTAAAATACGCCCTCAGCTGGCCATAATTCCGGAAGCTGAACGCACCCAGAGAGTACAAGCTGCAATTCGGCGTGGGCGTGATCGTCGGGGTCGCAGTCTCTGTGGGGGTGGCTGAAGCGGTTGCCGTAGGCATCAGTCACCGTTACACCTTTATGGCAGCCATCATCAAATTCCAGATCCACCGAGGTATTTCCTTCCAAGCCGATATTCTGAGGCTGGAATAAAGCTATATAATCCCCCACTCCTGCAGGTGCCATCTCGATGCTATGGAGAAGGATTCCAAGTTGTGGGTGGAGTGGTAGTCGTTCAGGATTGTCCAGCTGCTGTTATTAAATCGGGTAGCCCATAAATACCGGCCCGGGTCATTTTTCACCCACTGCTGGTTGGCTGAGATCAAATGGATCGGGACCGGGTTATTATTGCGGATCGTAACCGAGGCGATATGATATCCAGAAGTCCAATGGCCCACATAACTATTGACGACTTCGATCAGGTCACACTGGACCGGGATCGGCGTAAAGGTTGGCGAAGGGGTCACTGACGGGGTAGTTGTGGGGGTGATCGTTGGTGTATCTGTGATGGTTGGCGTCTGGGTCCAGGTTGGAGCGGACAAAATAGGACCGGAGACACCCATCACTCTTGAAGTCCGGAATTTCTCAACGATGCCGTCTCTTTCAGCATTCAGGGAAATAGTTGGCCAGAGATTGCTGATCAGCGGTAAGAAGATCGGATGCTGGTGTTCAATATGGACCTTTACCCGATCGCCGGGACCTCCGGCATCATCCATTAATTGACTGCTGAGGTTGTCATAACAAAGGGGAATAGCGTAGTTGTTATAATCCAGCACAAATTGATTGGAGCGGTTGCTGCAAGTGGTGACGTGGAAAAATCCTTTTTCACCATCCATACCTATGAATAAGCGGGTTATGGCTCAAGAGGTACTGGTTATAATCTCCTGACACAGCAGGTTCAAGCCATAAACCGGTCCCACCCCCGAGTAGCAGCATCCTTGATAGAAAAGAGCCGGGCCAGATCGATTAATTCCCTTTCTTTGATAGCTGAATCTGCCCCGCTATAATCATCTGGGATCAGACAATCCTGAGGGTCTCCCCCAAACACATCAGCGTTGATATGATCAGATCCCAAATTATTTCCGGCTTGCACACAATAGATATCGTTAAATTCCCCGGTTACAGCATAACGGATCCCAAACCTGGCCGCATTCTGGACTGCCATCCAGGCAAAAGTAAGTCGGGCAAATTCAATGATCCCAAAAAGCAGGAACAACAAAATCGGGAGAGCAATGACAAATTCCACCATTGCCTGGCCCCGGTATTTTTTGTTACTGCTTTGTCCCTATACGCAACATAGGCCACCGCTTTTATAAACTAACGGCGTGGATGAGTAAAGATCCACGCCTGGTTTCTCCTAAACAAAAACGATTTCCCCCAGGATGATGCCGGGAGAAATCGATTGGGAAGTGTACTAATAAGATACAACATGCAGCCAATCAGCTGCCAGAACATCGATGCTCTGATCGAAAGTGCAGGTCCAACCAGATCCTGCCCGTTCACAATCATCAGCCCAAACCACCTGCCCCTTTTCAGTAACGGATACACCGGCTGTGATAGCTGCACCTGTCTGATCAATTTCAAAATCCACAGCGGTAAAAGTATTGGGGTTGTCGACATCAAGCGTATAGCTGATCCTGGAAACCTGGTACGGTGATTTCACACCATAAGCAACACCCAGCAGTCCTGCGCTGGGAACTGTACCAACTTCCGCAAAACCATAGCTTGCCGCGGCGATGATCAGGGATAACGAAACCAGGCCAAGTATGCTGAGTTTGGTGCGTTTCTGTTTCGTCATGAGCTTCTTCCTTTTCCAAAATTAGCGCTAGATAATCAAATAATTTGGAGTTCGCTATCAGTGTAGCACCCTTGAGTGTTTGCACAAGCCCTCTAAACTAACAACCCTGTTAGGTTAACGCTACATTCTGGAATAAAGAGGATAATCAGGGGGTGTCACCTTACAACCCTGCATTAATAGTTCTGCTCATAAAAAAACTGACGCTTCGAGTAAATGAGCGTCAGTCTTTTGAAGGTTTATTGATTTAAGTGAACAACTCAAAGCTACCTGTTGTTTATCGTGATTGCCAAGTACATACATCTTATGGTGTGGCAGTCCAGGTAGGTTGACAAGGCCATCCAGGATCATCAAAAGGACAAGCCGGGGTCCAGGTAGGAATTGGCGTTGGTGTAGGTGAATTCGTTGGCGCTGGAGTCCTGGTAGCCGATGGTAGAGGTGTCACACTCGGAATCAGGGTATTTGTTCTGGTTGGAGCTGGAACTGTATTGGTAGGCAGCGGATGTAGCCGTTGGCAGGCGGTGTCGTTGTCTTAGACGGCGTGATAGACGGCGTCCAGGTAATTGTTGGCGTAAAGGTCGGCAACGGCGTTGCCGAAGGTAATGGTGTGGCAGTTGGCAGCGGCGTATTGGTCGGCGGCGGCGGCGGGGTTGGTGTCCAGGTCACTGTTGGTGTGGAAGACGGCGTCCAGGAAATGATCGGCCTGGGCACTGCGTCCCGGCGCAGCTGGCAGCCGTTGGCGAAATCAATGATCACGCCAAAGTCATTGCTGACGACACCCGGTAACGGTCCACCTCCGGCCCAATCATTATCAAAATCGATCTGCCCAGATATACGAACTTCCAGCGTTAAACGGCAGGCTGCCAGCCCAATTGGTAGGGGAGCTGATAATCTTGAATTCCATCACCATTCCCACCCAGGTGGAAGTAACTTCCATTCCAGCTGAACCAATCGACATTCAAGTTGGGATAACCGTTGGTAACTCCATAGGACTCGGCAAAATTCCAATCAAACTGGATCTGTTGAGCTACCGTATCCACCACATCGCCATTTGACACAGTCAGCTGCTGAACTAGCGCCGTTGGAGAATGTGAAATTACTCAGAGAGTATTGGCTGCAGTCCGGGGTTGGTGTCACAGTGGGAGTCTCTGTGATAGTTGGTGTTAAACTGGCCGTTGCAGTGGGTAAATTGGCGGTAATTCCCTTAATACAGCCATCATCAAATTCCAGGTCCACAATAGTATTTCCCTGGACTGGTTCTGATACCGGCTGGAATAACCCACATAATCACCCAAGTCCACCTGCCGCCATTTCAACCGGAACAGCAGGAACCCAGGCTGAGTCCGGGACCATATCATCCAGGATAGTCCCAGGCACTGAGATTAAACTGCATGGCCCAAACAGAACGGCTGGGAGGTAATTTCTCCCAGGCCAGGTCTGCCCGGATAGAAGTGAATGGGCACAGGGTTATTATTCCGGATCCTGACGATGGCACCATAAAACCCGCCCCCATATGCTCCGACTGTGCTGTAATCGATATCGATCAGGGCGCAGTCCACTGGGATAGGCGTTGCCGAAGGGGTTTGGGTTGGTGTTTGTGTGGGTGTATAAGTAATCGTAGGTGTGAGTGTAATAGTCGGCGTCTGGGTCCAGGTTGGCGCGGACAGAATCGGACCGGAAACACCCAGGGCACGGGATGTGCGGAATTTTTCTACGATACCATCACGTTCTGCGTTGAGGCTGACTGAAGGCCAGATATTGCTCAAAATGGGTAAAAACAGGGGGTGGCGGTGTTCTACATGGACCTTGACCCGGTCTCCCGGGCCGCCGGCGTCATCCATCAATTGGGTAGCGATCAAATCCTTGCAAAGCGGGATGGCATAGTTCCCGTAATCCATAACATACTGGCCAGCCCGATTGCTGCAGACCGTGATGTGGTAAAAACCGGATTCGCCGGGCAGGCCAAGGAAGGCATCACTATGCAAGCTTAAGTACTGCTCATAATTTCCAGATACGTTGGGGCGCAGCCAGAGCCCTGTACCTCCCCCAACAGCGGCATCCTGAATGGAAAAGAGGCGGGCCATATCGATCAATTCTCTTTCTTTATCAGCTTTATCGGAATTAGTGTAGGTATCCGGGATCTTGCAGTCCTGGGGATCTCCCCCATCCGTATCCGCAGCTACGTGAGCTCCGCCCAGCAGGTTTCCGGCTTCAATACAGTAAATATCATTAAACTCGCCGGTAACAGCATAACGAATGCCAAATCGGGCAGCGTTCTGAACTGCCATCCAGGCAAAGACCATGCGTGCAAATTCAATGATCCCGAAGATCACAAACAACAAGATCGGGAGGGCAATGACAAATTCGACCATTGCCTGACCCCGACCTTTCGTCTTTGTGTGAGAAATCCGCCCCGCTTGCATCTTCTCGTGCCCCTTCCTTTAAATTAGTATACGCAGTATAACATAAAAAAGCTCTTTGTATACAGCCTTGAGAGGGTGATAAAGAGTTTATTGCGTGATTCTGGTAAAGATACTCCCGGCAATTTTTTCAAAGATTTGTGTCAAATATGCGCCGCTGGGGGCATAATAATACTGTCCGCATGAAGTCTGAGGTGCACCCTCCACAGGAAAGACAGTCACATCACATGGATCCGGTGGATAGGTATCCGCCAGGTTATCCGGGATCGGATTGCGGAAGTTATCATCCCCAATATTGGCCATATAACGCAGCATCTCTTCTCCATCATAATCAGGAGGAGCCGCAGCAACACCCAGCCCGATGGTGTAAATTGCGATTTCCTCACCACCAACAGGTTCACTAGCATTTGTAGAATAAAGTCAGCGCCACCCGATCAGTGATATCCCTTGCATAATCCTCCACATCATAGGGAGGTGTGTTGTTACCGACCCAAGTGGCTCCTGGGGGGCATTCCCCGGCGTCAGCATGGAAGGGACCACAATGCCGTGTTGAGGGATCGCTGTCCGTACACCAGGGTTGTAGTCCCACATCCGTTCGGACTTGGGAAGGCAGGATTTCCGCCACAGAAACCGTTAATATATCCGGCTGGCACCGGGTTGTTAGCATCTGTAGCATCGGGAAGGTCACTGACGTTGGTGGCACCATCAGAGAGTAATACGATGACCCAGACGCTGTCGACCCTGCCCTGGGCCTGGAGAATATTACCGGCCACCCGCATTCCGCATCCTGTGCAGGTGGACACAATCGCATCACCATATCCATTTGGAACTCCAGCAACATAAGTTCCATCCCCATCAATATCCAGTGGATTCAGTTCCCCAGTCAGGGGATTGCCAACCGGTAGCAATAATTGTATCCAGGTCAGTATCGTCATGTAACTGAATTGCATCAATTGCTGCCTTTACAGCAGTGTGATCCGCTTCGAGAACATCGCTGGTTGATAGATCCGGATCATGGATAGTAGCACTGAAATCATATGTTACAATGGCAATGCGGTCATAACCATCAAAGAGCTTATCGATCATTGCCTTGGCTGCATCTTTGGCATCCCGCAAGGGTTGACAGTTATTGGCTGCATTGCAAGCACTTGGATCAAAGTTGAGCATTGATACCCAGCTGTCTGAACTAGCCATGGACTCTGACGTATCGATTACAAGGACAACGTCCAATGGAAGCAGCTTCTCCGACGGAGTGGGTCGTGATCGGGATATCATTAATCCCAAATAACTGTAAAAAATAGACCGGGCTGTTCTGCGTGGCCTGGATCCAGGCTAACTTTCGTTCCATCTTCTCCCGGCTCCGGGACAAAGAGAAGCAAATGCCAATCGGGATGCCGGTATCTTCACAGATATAAGTTTCCAGAGAATAAATATCACTGATATTATTTAAAGCCAGCATCTCTCTGGCGCTTTCCCGTATCAATGCCTTGCGTTGGGCTGCAGGTAAGGATGAGTCCCTGATCTGGTTGGCAGCTGCCACTGCCGCGGAGTCCAAACCTCTTTTCAGGCGGGTGAAATTCAAGTACAGAGTCCCGGCATCTGTAACCAATCCAGCAAAAGCGAGCATGGCCAGGAAGGCCACCGCGGTGATGACCAGAGCCTGGCCTTTTTCCCGAAGATTTCCTTCCTTGACCTGGTTAAATATCCGGGAAATCAAAAAAGAGAGTTTTAAATGGGAGGTTTTATTTTTTCTTTTCATAAGTGCCTTCTTTGGGCTATGGCAGCGGGGTTGCTGTGGGAGCTGCCATGGGGGCCGGCATAACAGCAAAAGCATGCAGAGGGATCGGATTGGGCAGGAGATCACTGATTAATGGCAGGTTCAGCAACTGGTCATGGCAGTAATAGATTTCAACCAGAACGATGCCCTTGTCGGTTGGTCCCCCGGGAACGATCGTTCCAGCGCCCGGCGTGGGTGTTCCTGGTCCGGTTGTTGGAGTAGAAACTGCCACCCAGGAATTCCCTACAGCCTGCGGGAAAAATGGTGTGGTTAGATCTCAAGGTTCCATCACAATTTTTGGTCCAGTTATCACCATACAGAGACCAGACACCATCGCCATCATTGGGTTTCCGGTCAGCGACAAAATTATTATCAATAGTAAAGATCGAGATCGCGATATCGTCTGTGGCCGGATTCAGGGTGATATCCTGGTTGAAGTTCGAGCCGATGACGACACAGGCAGTATCAAGATAATAATGCAGTGCATCATCCAACAAGCACTTTGGGATAATTGCTCATGTCTCCATTAAGCACTTCAGGATCCCTGTCAGCCGCGAACCTGGCAGCCTCTCTGACTACATCCAGGAGGGAAAGGTAATTGTAGATAACCGCTCCCACCTCTACAAAGGCAATCAATAAAAATAACAACAGGGGCAAAACGATCGCCAGTTCGACGAAGCTCTGCCCGGAATTTTTGCCTAGAGAACGGGGTACTTTCCTATTCATAATTCTTTCCAGTTTAATATCTTCATTATAACGACAGAAATACACACAGTCAAACCGCTGTCGTTATCTAACAAAACTGTAATGGGGTAAGCAGTTTTGCCAGGAAGGAGTAAATTTCCATATTTCCAGCATTGATTATACGCTTTTTTACAGCCGATAAAGTTTCTAGTTTTGTTAAGTACCAAATCCCAAAATCCTAAAACCACCCAGATAGAGTAAAATAAAATCAAGTCTATGGCGGTGTTATATGAAATCTATCACCCTGAATATCCTACCAACCATTGAAGCGATCCGGGATCAATCCATCCTGGAAGAGAACGGCATCCGCGCTGTAGTTGTCCCCCATTACAAAGCGCCATCTTTTTTTGTGGGAGATAACCAGATCTCGGAACTGCTGGTTATGGATCACCAGGAAAAAGAAGCCAGGGAAATCCTGGGCCTGCCAGATGAAACCCCGGACTCTTCGGATCAATAATCGCTGCCTTAAAAGTTGAGCAGGGAACCATTCTGGTGCTCCAAATTAAAAACCTCGCTCAGCAGGTGAGGTTTTTTTCATTTCATCAATTGAATGGCTCCCATCAGGCATTCAGAAATACAGTCTGTACAGCCCAGGCAGAGGGATGGATAAACGTCTGGCATCTCCCATGGTTTTTCCTGGCGGAGAACCTTTTTCTGGCACACTCTGGCAGCCGCACAGATGCCATCTTCACAAGATTCCGGCTTGCAGAGCTGGTAATTAACAAGGATCTTAGGTTGAGGCATCTGATTCCCCCTGCTGAGAGGTCCGAAGCCGCTCCAATTCCTCTTCCAGATCCTCCAGATTTAACAACATAGCGGTTGGAATAGAATGGGCAGGTAAAGACCGTTTAAGGTCCTCGATCTGATCCTCAAGTTCATCCAACCGCTGTTGATCTGACATAACTGTTTTAGTTCTTCACCAATAAATTCTTGTTAATTATTCTTCGTCGCGAGGTGGACGTTCTCTTCGTTCAGGACGTTCCCGGCGCTCAGGACGCTGCCTGCCCTCACGGGGTGGACGGGCTTCTGTTCCTTCACCGGGCCGTCTTCGTTCCGCCTTTTTTGCTGCTTCTTCTGCCTTCGCCTGCTGCTCCTGGGCATAGTAAGTTGGACGGATCCCTGCGTAATAGGAGGCAGGTTTTAAGAGGCGATCCTTGTGATGGACATTAGATTCCATCCTCTCATAAGTGGCCAGCTCGTAATCATGGTCCATCTTGATCGCATCAAAGGGACAGTATTCTGCACAGAAACCACAATTCATGCACAGATCGATATCAATTGAAAAATCCGCTGGCGTCTTCAGGGGTTTCCCAGTTTCCGGATCTTCCGCACGGTTGATCCAAATGCATTGGGTTGGACAAACCTTGCTGCAGATCCCACAAGCTGTGCAGCGGGGAACCTTCTCACCATCAACTTCCTCGTATACCAGGAAAGGCACATAACGGAAGTTCTCAGCAACAGGTAGTCTCTCCTCAGGATAGTTCACTGTGAAGATACCCTTGGTATCATGGGTCATGCGCTGGCGCACGCCGTCCTCGGTGTAATAACGCTTCCGGCCTGCTTTAATATCTTCGGCGTATGTATCGTAGATGTGTTTCAGAGTAACGCCCAAGCCCTTGATTATCCCAAATCCTTTCATATTCATCTCCAGTGAGCCGGCAGCCCCTTAGCGGTCTACTTCTCCCAGCACGATATCAATTGAGCCCAGGATAGCAACCAGGTCGGCTATTTTTTCTCCCAGGGACATTTCACGTAATCCTGTCAGGTTGATAAATGATGGCGCCCGGACATGGTAGCGGTAGGGATTATCAGTTCCATCTGATACTACATAAAATCCCAACTCACCTTTTGGTCCTTCAACTCGTCCGTAGGCTTCACCCTTGGGCATCTTAAATTTATAAGCTGGTTTGTTGGCCAAAACCTCTCCCTTGGGGAGCGCATCAATCGCCTGCTGCAGGATCTTGATGCTTGATCGGATCTCATCGTAACGGATCATGAAACGATCATAGACATCACCGTGGTAGCGGACTGCCACATCAAAATCAAATCGATCATAAATTCCATAAGGATCGGCCCGGCGGATATCATATGGCACGCCAGAAGCGCGCAGCACGGGTCCTACAGCCGAGTACGCAATGGCCTGTTCCGGCGTCAGCACACCCACGCCCTGGCCGCGGCTTTTCACGATCTCGTTTTCGACCAGGTAACGATCCAGTTCATCCACCTGGCGAGGGAGGCGCTCGTAGACCATATGCCGGATATGTTCTTCCATGCCTTCCGGCAGATCGCGCACAACACCGCCAAACCGGTAGTAGTTGCACATCATTCTCGATCCAGCAACGGCTTCAAAAATGTCCAGGATCAACTCTCGTTCTTTAATGGTGTATAACGCCGGTGTGAAATAGGCGCCAATATCATTCAGGAAAAAACCAATTGCCATAAAATGGTTCAGGACCCTGGTCAATTCTGCCATGATGACCCGGATATACTGGGCCCGTTCCGGGGGTTGGTACTTTTCACCCAGAAGTTTTTCAACGGTCAATGCATAAGCGAAATTATTGGACATTGAACAGAAATAGTCCAACCTGTCCGTGTACGGCATATTCATGGCGTAGGTGTTGCGTTCACCGATCTTTTCATGGTTGCGGTGCAAATAGCCCATCACAGGCTCAAGATCCACCACTGTCTCTCCCTCTAGTTTTGCTACCATTCTGAAGACACCATGTGTTGAAGGATGCTGAGGCCCCAGGTTTACAACCAGCTGTTCAGTATCCATCCCGGGATCATCTTGCGGGATGACGGTTGTACCCTGGAAAAGCAGCTCCTGCCCTTCCGGGATCCAGGTTTCGGGATTGAATCCTTTTGGATAGGCTATGTTCTCTTTATATGGATTATCGTCTTCGATCTTCGAGGTTTTGCCTTCCGGCCAGCGGTCCTCATAGGGTTTGAATTCACCTTCATAAAAGACTTCCCGCCAGTCCTTCTGCAGGGGATGTCCATCAAAACCTTCCCACATCAAGATCCGTTTTAGATTTGGATGGCCTTCAAATTTGATGCCCATCAGATCCCAGGCTTCTCGCTCCTGGAAATCAGCTCCGGGGAATAAACCGACCAGGGACGGTACCACCGGGTCAGTCCGCGGAAGTTGGACTTTGATCTCAAGAATTGCGCCGCCTGTGGATTTAAATAAATGGTAAACCACTTCCATCTTCTCTTCTGCCAGATAATCCACACCAGTCACGGATGTCAGGTGATCATATCCGATCTCGTTTCGAAGTGATTCCATCAGGGCAAGTAAATTCTCCCTGACTGCAAACAGGCCCTGATATCCTTCTCGCTCGTCTACCACAAGCCAGTCCGGGAATTTATCCAATACTTCCTGTTCGTGAGGTTTGATCTCGATTATCTGCTCATTCATGCCTGGGTATCCTTTTCCTGGTCTCTATTAATCAAGTTCGGATAATCTCTAACATCAATCAAGTCCGGGCCCAGGATGGGGACGGGGATGCCCTCGTCATCACCTTTCTGGTACCAGCTGACTTCTTTGATGGATTGGTTGTCGATCTTTTCCTGGATTTTCATCAGTCCATATAAAAGGGCCTGGGGTGTGGGAGGACAGCCAGGAACATAAACATCCACAGGGATGTATTTATCAATTCCAGCAATCACGTTATACCCCCGCTTGAATGGTCCGCCCCCGGATGCGCAGGCGCCCATCGATAAAACATATTTTGGTTCTGGCATCTGGTTATATAACCGGACGACCTGGGGGACCATCTTCTTTGTGACTGTACCGGAGACGATCATCAAATCACACTGCCTTGGACTGGGCCGCATGATCTCCATCCCAAAGCGGGCCATGTCAAAACGGGCGCCCGCGGTGGCGATCATCTCAATAGCGCAGCAAGCCAGGCCAAAAAACATCGGCCAGACAGAATACCGCCGGCCCCAGTTGTAAATTTTGTCCAGGGTTGTAATCGCTACCGTACCTTCCAATTCAGGGGGAATAGAGTATTCAGGTTTGTTGATTTCACTCGACATGAAAAACACTCCTCACAACGGAACTAGTGATAATTTGTACAACTTCCCTATTATATTGTCCTATTGCACTGCCTGTCAACAAATTTTTTAACAAAATTTCTTTTGTTTTATTAATCCTTAAATGATATACTCGAAATATGCAAAACACCAGAACAGCAATCCTGGACTATCTTGATACCCATCCCGATTCATCGGCCGCAGAAATCGGCCGTTTGCTGGAAATGACACCAGCCAACATTCGCTATCATCTGGCCATTTTAGAGAAGGAAGGCCTGATCCAGGTATCCGGGAAGCGCCCGGCAGGTGGATCTGGACGCCCGATCCTGCTGTATAACCTTAACTCACAATGTCTGGGGGATAATACTATTCCCCTTGTGGGCGCATTTCTCGATGCGCTGGTGGAAGGAGATGATTACCTGCTAATCCTGGAACGGATCATCAGCCATCTTGGGGAGGATTTTGAGTTTGACGCACAGAATCGGATCTCATCGTTTAATCAGGCAGTGGCTTTCTTGAATGACCATCATTATCGGGCCAGTTGGAAAGCAACACCGGAGGGTCCCCAGATCGAACTCAGACATTGCCCTTATCAGGATCTGGCTACAACCCACCCGCAGTTGTGCCAGATTGACACAAAATTCATCAAATCGCTTTTTGATCTGGATCTTGAGTTTATCCAAAAACGGGAATTTGGGACCAATCCCTTCTCTCCCTGCATTTTTAAACCCCCTGCTGAGCAATGAGAGAAGGGATTCAACCAACCTATCAATGATTGTGGTCATGATCATGGCCATGACCGTGGGCTTCACTTTCTGCGCAGGAGGATGCGCCTGAGATTTTCCCTTCCAGGAAACAAACCACTGCGTTTTCTACGGTGCCGGAAGCCCCGGTAGCAGGTTCAATACCAAACTGGCTGAAGAACTGGATCGCCCTTCCGCCCATCCCGCCGCTTAACATCACATCAGCTTTTTGTTGATTGATAAATCCCGGAACCTGTCCTGGTTCGTGAGCTGCGTAGAAGGGATTATCGATCACTGAAACCGATTGGATATTATTATCCTCTACCTCAACCAGGGCAAAAAATGGACAGCGTCCAAAATGGTGGGCTACCTGGCTTTCCAATCCTTGATTCGTATCTGCTGAAACTGCAATTCTCATATCTACTCTCCTTTAATTATCGTGTTCGTTATTTGATCTGGATCAATTCTTGTGATGTCTCTGGTTTGATTGATAAAAACCAATAGTTTTTCCCAAATCATTTTTATCGCCTGTGAAGACCGCGCTTCAGGATCATACAACGTCACTGGCTGTCCCTGTACCATCGCTTGTGGCACAGTCAGATCATAGGGAATATCCCCCAAACATTCAATTTCTTTCTCCTGACAGAACTTCCTGATTTTTTGTGCGCCTTCCGGATAGATATCTGCTTTGTTGATACAAACTGTTACCTGAACGTCAAAATGTGTTGTGGTCTCCAAAACGCGCCCCAAGTCATGTAAACCCGCCAGGGATGGTTCAGTAACAACCAGGACCACATCAGCACCTGACACGGCAGAGATCACCGGACAGCCAATTCCAGGAGGTCCATCTATCAGCATCAATTCAGCACCGCTGACCTCCATTTCTTCCTGCGCCATTGATTTAATGAGAGCAACCAATTTGCCAGAATTTTCCTGGGCCGGGTATAAATGAGCATGAAAAAAACTGCCATAGGGCGTTTTAGATCTATACCACTGACCTGCTTCCTGCTGCTCCATTGAAATGGCCTGCTCCGGGCATTGATAGACACACGCTGCACAGCCATCACATGGGATCGGGTCGATTTCATATTTTCCATTTTCTAAAACCACAGCGTTATATCTGCAAACTTCCTGGCAGCGGCCGCAGCTGTTACAGATATCCTGATCGATCAGGGCGACAGCTCCACCGATAAAAGTTTCCCTTCTTATTTCTTCAGGATCCAATAAAAATCCAAGATTAGCTGCATCGACATCAGCATCAACCAGGACAGCGCTTTTTCCAGTTTTTCCCTGGTTATACAGATGGCAAAAAGCAGCACAGAGATTGGTTTTACCAGTCCCTCCTTTGCCGCTCAGTATCAGGAGTTGTGTCATCTTTCCACAACCTCCTCAACCAACAAATGGATATCCTCGTAAAGGTTAATAAATCTCTCCTTGTACTCAGGGTATATATCTAACAGGGTATCTCCCCTGGCCAGGCCCGAACCGATCTTTTGGTCCAGCGAGATTGTCATCAAGATCGGGATCTTCTTCTCCCGGCAAAATCCCTTAATATCTGTCTCGCCTAAACCAGCTCTGTTGATGATCACGCCTGTTTTAATGCCCAATTCAAGGCCAACCTGGTGGGCTTGTTTCAGATCATGTAAACCAAATGGTGTTGGTTCTGTGACCAAAAGTAAAAAATCTGCTTCCCTGATGGATTCGACTACGGGGCAGGATGCTCCGGGAGGGCAGTCTACAATCTCCACCTGGGGAGTATTTTCATCATTCCAATTCTTCAAAGCAGAGATCACAGGTACAGCCATAGGTTCACCCGGATTTAACAAACCATGTCGTAAGTGGACTTTATTTTTTCCTGCACCCCGTTCCAGGATCCCAATCGAATTGGGAATTTCCCGGATAGCGTTTTGAGGACAACTCAGCGTACAACTACCGCAGCCATGGCATAAAGACGGAAAAACTGTCGGGGTTTCCTTAACCTGAATGATCGCGTTATATTGGCAGACCTCAGAACAGATTCCGCACCCATCACAGCTATCTCTATCAATCTCAGGGATATAAACCGGTACATCTTTAGACCTGCTAAAAGCAGGTTTAAGATACAGGTGGACATTAGGTGCTTCCACGTCACAATCACTTACCAGGACATAATTCTCCTGCAGGGAGAGTGATTCAGCCAGCGCAATTGCCACAGTAGTCTTCCCTGTGCCCCCCTTTCCACTGGCAACGGCAATCCGTATCATTGGCGGCCGCCCCTCCCCATACCTCTACCGCTTCCTCTACCATGCATCCCTTCTCCACTAGGTCCTGAAGCCTTTTTCAGGGAACCATCCTGTACCTGCTCAAGCAGCTCTCTCGGTGTGCCTGAATTGGCCAGGTAAGCCGTGATCCCACCTGCTTCCAGGGCCTCATAGGCATTGGGTCCATATCTTCCACTGATCACAGCATCCACATCCTGATCAGCAAGATATTGAACTACTTGAGTCCCTGCTCCACCCTGGGCGTTTACTGCTGGATTAGTGATCTTTTCCCAATTTTCTTGGCCTTCCTCAACGATTAAGAAATAAGCACAGCGTCCAAAACGAGGGCTGAATTCCTTGTCCATATTTCCCGACGTGGATGATATAGCAATTTTCATATTCCTACCTCCATTAAATGGTTTTGTTATATCTAGCAGTAAGCTGACTGATCTGGTCCTGGATAACTTTCAGGCTATCGATCCAAACACCTAGCTGAATCTTTCCCTCATCCAGGATCCGGTAAACTCGTCCTTTTAGGCCCTTTGCTTTCTTCGTCATCCCACTTGGATTCGATCAATCCCATGTCTTCCATATCCCTTAAATCTCTGTAGAGGATGCTGGAATCCAGACACTCTGGATCAAAACCAAGGGTTGACAGCTGCTCGAATAACTCGTAGCCATGGGTTTCTTTTTCTGCCAGCATAACCAACAAACTGGGGCGCAGAACCAAACGGATGCCCTTTCTACGGCGCTGTCGACAAGGCCCTGTTTCTACATTTCGCCGACCAGGCATAAATACCTCCTGTGTCATTTTTATATTACAACACGGGAAGTATAGTCCTCTATCTGCATTATGTCAATAGATGGAATAACTATAGATATGTTACACTCAAGAGTCTGTTAATCTTCTGCGGTTGGTAAACGTGGCATCTCTGGACCGGGTGTACCCAGTAGTTCTGCCAGTGCTGAGAATGCGGCCGTCCGATCGTCCCAGGGATATTCAATTTCCCCAAAGCACATCGATTGTTCATGGCCTTTACCGCATACCATAATAATGTCCCCCTTGCCAGCGAGTTGTAGTCCTGCCCGGATTGCCTCACCCCTATCCGGTATGCGCCAGAAGTCTTTGCCTTCTACTCCCCCTTTTATGATCATGCCCTGGGCCATCTCTCCCAGGATCCCATCAAGGGGCTCTACCCGGGGGTCTTCTGCAGTCAATATTGTAAGATCCGCCAGCTCAGCAGACACTTGTGCCATTAAGCGTCTTTTTTCCTTATCACGTAATCCCGCGGATCCAAATACTGCAATCACTCGTCCCTCAGTCAATTCTCTGGCTGCTGATAATGCGACTCGCAGCGCGTTAGGCGTGTGAGCAAAATCCACCACTACCAGGAAATCCTGTCCCAGATCGATCTTCTCCATTCGTCCGGGAATGCCAGAGAGTCTTTTGATTCCCTCGCGGACAATTTCCAGGCTCAATCCAAGCCCTGATACACAGGCCCCTGCCGCAGCCAAACAGTTAGAAACGTTATATTCTCCTATTAACGATGTCTGGACAGAAACCCGGGAATCAGCATTCACAAAGTCGAACTGAATTCCATCAATTTTATGTTGTAAATTCTCAGCCGTGAAATCAGCTTCATTTTTGATCCCATACAAAACCGTGTTCAGCTTTTTCCGCTGGATGATCTCAGCTAATGCAGAATAGGATTGATCATCTGCGTTCAACACAGCGATCTTATTGACAAATTCTGATTTAACAGAAGATTGAGTAACAAGCTGGAATAATTCTGATTTTGCGCTCAGATATCCCTGGTAATCGCCGTGAAAATCGAGGTGTTCATGGGTGATATTGGTCACTACACCCACATCGAATTCACAGGCCGCGACCCGTTTCTGAGCCAGTCCGTGAGAGGTCGCTTCCAGCACTACATGAGTGATTCCAGCCTGCACCATTTCAGCCAGGTAACGCTGCACATCCATGGCTTCCGGTGTAGTGACATGGAAACCTGTATCCAGCACCCGATCTCCGATCACTGCATTTACTGTGGAAATCAGTCCTGCTTTCAAACCAGCGGCCATTAATATCTGATGGATCAGATTCACAGTTGTCGTCTTGCCGTCTGTACCGGTCACACCAATTACGACAAGCTGGCGGGCGGGGTATTCATACCATGCGGCAGCCAGGTGAGCCAAAGCCAGACGTGTATCTTCAACTCTAAGATAGGGGATGGTGATTTCTGGTTCAGGCTTGGAACCAACGATGGCTGCAGCACCCCGAGAAATAGCGTCATTGATAAAATCGTGCCCATCAAGACGGGTGCCGAAAACAGCCAAATATAAATCCCCGGGCAGGATCTCCCTCGAATCTATCTTAATGCCCGAGATCGAGATCTTATTTCCAGGCAAATCATTTATCGTTATTATTTCTTCAAATAACTTACCCAGATCCCGTTTTACAATCACTTCAGGACACTCCTCAAATTCACCCTCCTGATGAGAAAAACGCCCGGACAATTATCCAGGCGTTTTTATTTTACACTAAAAAACTGCAGCCGAATCAACTGAACAGCGAGCGCATACCTGAGAGCTGGGCTGATACAGAATGATCGTACATCTTATCATCGATGCGAATGGTCAATCCGCCCAACAAATCCGAGTCCACCTCAAATTTGATCTCGGGTTCACCAGCTGTTCTTTTCAGGATATCTTTTTCGATAACCTGTTTTTCGTTATCCGTCAGAGGTAAGGCACTTGTAATAACAGCTGACTTTCCTTCTAATTTTTCACCTTCAAGGACAACTACCTTGCCATCTTTTACACTGGAGAAAAACTCATCAACCAGGGCTTTCTGGCGTTTTTCATCCAGGGCCTCACCGAGTAATTTTTGGGTAGCGGCGATCGCCAGGATAGCCACCTGGTCGCGAACACCTTTGAGCACCCGGACATGTTCCTCTTTGGCGTCTTCCTGAGCTTTCTGAATGATCTTCTTAGCTTCTTCAGAAGCTTCATTCTTGATGGATTCTATCCGGTCCTGGGCTTGAGCAACGACTTTCTCAGCCTCTTTTCTGGCTTCCACCAGAACAGCTTCGCGTTCCGTCCCAATTTCTTCCCGCACTTTTGCGGCAGCTTCGGTATCCTCCACCTGTTTTTCCAGCATGGCCCGGCGTTCGTCCAGGCGCTTTTTGGCTGGCTTCCAGAGCAGGACGGTCATCAGACCGAACATGACAAGGAAATTTACTATTTGGGAAATCAAAAACGGGCCATTGATTCCCATGGCTCCTAATGCATCGCCCACAGCAACCTCCTTATTGCAATACCAGGGGTGTAACGGGCACGAACTTGATTGCCAGCGCTACAACCAGGGCATAAATTGCGATTGCCTCAGCAAAAGCAATGGCCAGGATCATATTTGTAAGAACATCACCAGAGGCTTCGGGATTACGACCTACTGCCTCCATGGCTTTGGCAGCCAACAAGCCAATTCCGATACCAGGACCCAGTGATCCCAATCCGATTGCGAGGGCTGCAGCTATTTGAGTTGCGGCTTCATACGACATGCAGTTTTCTCCTTTAAGAAATCTACCTTAAGACTAATGATGCTGTGATGCCATCTGATAGAAAATCAGTGACAGTATTGAAAATATCAGCGCCTGAATAGCGCCAACGAATAATTCCAGGGCAATAAACACATCCACAACCAGGAAAGCGGTCAGGAAACTGATCACCATTAAGAGTACCTCTCCAGCGAAAACGTTGCCAAACAACCGGAAGCCAAAGGAAAGCACCTTGATGAACTCACCCATGAATTCCAGTATGCCTGCAAATCCATTTGCAAAGGAAAGCACCGGTTTAAGCCAGCCGCTGTCCGGATCCGCACTGAAGTTGAAGAACTTCTTGAGATATTTCCTTCCCTGGAATTTAAACCCGTAATACTGGGCTGTTACCTGGGTGATGATAGCCAATCCTACCGTTGTGCTCAAATCCGCTGTTGGAGATCTAAATATCGGTACGAGGATTTCTTCTCCGTGATGCATCTCCCACACACCAATCGATCCCATGCCTGGCAGCAAACCGGACCAGTTGGCAAAGAGGATAAAGAAGAAAAATGATCCGATCAGAGGGAAAAATAATCCTGCATTTTCCTTTCCAACCGTAGTCTCCACAAAGGAAAAGACACCTTCGTATAACGCGTCCAGTGCGACCAGCAAACCACTTTCTTTTCCACTCTTCTCTGCTTTCTTTACTGCGCGGGAGTAAGAAAAAGCGATGATGATCAATAACAAAGAAGTGATGATAGCAGTTGGCAGTGTATTTGGAATGCCATGCTCAAAACCCGGGATGGGCAAGTGCACGGGGATAAGTTCTGCAGCAAGACTGATTTCAGGAAGATGTTTGCCTGGCATCATCAGCCCGTAGGCGATCAATGCCAAAGCGGCAATACCGATAATCAGTTTTACTAAACAACCACTGCCCTTTTTCTTTACCTGTTCTTGTTCCATACGGATTTAATCTTCCTTTTGCTTCTCAGTAAGATGTTTTTTGACTGTTGTTTGAACCCAGCGGTAAACAAGAAATACGCCTCCGCCAAATCCTGTCATTGCGAGCAATACAGAAAATAAGATTACAGTATTAAATTGTCGATCCAGCAGTAAACCAAGCCCAAATCCCAATATGACCGGGAAGGCAATGTACAGGCCCGCCTGCCCTGCTACAGACATAACCCAGATCCGATCCTGCCATTTAGAATCCTGGTTGGTCTCTTCTCCGCCTGTATTCAATTTCAACTCCTCATGGAAAACCTGCACTTGCACTATTTTACTCACAAGGCAAAAAGCTGTCAACCAAACAGGCTTTCCCGAATTATTCAACGTTGGTTATCAATCAAATACTGATTATCAAACGATCAGGAGAGAACCAGTTGCAACGATGTCTGAACAAATTTAATAAAAGGCTGTGCCAAGATACCCATCAGCAGGGTGAATACACATGCCAGCACAATAACAAATGACAGCGAACCAGGCACCTGGATTTTCTCTCTATCAGGTTCATCCAAGGGTTGGAAGAACATGTAGCGGATCACATTCAGGTAGTAAAAGCCGGCAACCACACTATTGATGATCGCCACCAGCGCCAGGAAATAATACTCCACGCGCAGGGCAGAACCAAACACCAGCAGCTTTCCTATAAACCCGCCAGTGCCAGGGATACCAATCAAAGACAGCAAAAAGACAGTCATGGTACCAGCCAGCAGCGGAGAGCGTTTGATCAATCCGGCAAAGTCCGCAATTTGATTGGAATCTGTTTTATATTCGATTGCAATCACGACGGCAAAGGCTCCCAGATTGGCTGCCAGATAGACCAAAAGGTAAACCAGAATGCCGCTCAGACCGTCAAAAACCGTCCCTAAGAGGCCGCTTTCCCAGGAGACTAACCCGATCAGGATATAACCGGCATGAGCGATCCCAGAGTAAGCCAACATCCGTTTGATATTTTTCTGACTGAGAGCAACCAGGTTCCCCAGGGTCATGCTCACGATTGATAAACCAGTGATCAAAGCAACCCAATTCAGCTGGAAAGCCGGCAAGGCGGTTAACATCACGCGGATGAAAAGCGCAAAACCAGCTCCAATCGAACCTACTGCCAGAAAGGCTGTCACAGGAGTCGGAGCGCCTTCATAAGCATCAGGTGACCATTGATGGAAGGGAGCCGTAGCTGTCTTAAAGCCAAAGCCAACCACCATCAAGACTATTGCCGGAACAACCACCCAATTCAGGGAAGGATCGATTCCCACAAGACCCCGGGCGATCTCCACTAAATTAGTTGAAGCTGTTGCACCATAGAGCAGGGACATACCGTACAGCATCATTGCAGAAGCCAATGATCCGTACAGGAAATATTTTATGGAAGCCTCGCTGCTTTTGGCATCATACCGGAAAAAACCGGTCAGGATATAAGACGAGATGCTCAGCAGCTCAAAAGCTATGAAGATCATCACCAGGTCAGAGGAAAGAGCCAGCAGAGATATCGAAAAACAGGCCAGCAGGATGAAACTGTAAAATTCTCCTTGATAGGGTGATTTCAACTTCATAAAGGCCATGGAAAGCAGCGTGATGAGGACTGCTACCAGGGAAGCAAAAATCTGGAAAAAGAGGGAAAAGGAATCCATAGCGATCATTCCGCCAAGAACGATGGCTTCCTCGAAATCCATCCAGCCGTATTGGTAAATGGATACTACGAAGGAGACTACTGCCCCTGCCAGCGCCAGGTACGGCAGCCATTTCTTCTCTTTGGATCCAATCAGATCGATCCCAAATACAAGCACAACGCTCAAGAAGAGAACCAGCTGCGGGAGTAGAAATAAGAAAATTTGCACGGTTATTGCCTCTCTTTCTATCGCATCTAGAAGTTATTGAAAATTGCTGTTGAGACAGCGTTCAATAAACGAGTGATCAGGGAGGGATATAAACCAATCAAAACCATTAATATTACCAACGGCCACATGGTGACTTTCTCAAATGTCATCATGTCTGTGATTGGTGCATTGTGGGTGGCTGCATCCCATTTCGCCTGGTCAAATTCGCCCAGGAAAACGTGCTGGATAACTTTCCAGAGGATGTAAGCGGCTGTGAACACGATGCCAAGAACACCGATGATTGCGAATATGGGGATAATGCCAAACGTGCCCCGGAAGACAAAGAATTCGCTCCAGAAGCCTGCTAATCCCGGCAATCCCAGAGAAGCAAACCCGGTCACCATCATGATGCCGTAGTAATAGGGCATTTTTGCTCCCAGACCACCAAAGTCCTTAATCTGGCGTGTATGGGCCCGATCATAAATCATACCCACCAGGAAAAACAACCCACCAGTGATAATACCGTGAGTGAACAGCTGCAGAGAAGCGCCGTTCAATCCGATGATCGCGTTGTTCATATCATTTCCCGTGTGCAAACTGGCCGCAGCTGCGCTGATGCCCAGGGTGACATACCCCATGTGGCTCACGGATGAGTAAGCGATCAGTCTCTTCAGGTCCCACTGCGCCATACATACCAGGGCTCCATAAACAATACTGATCACCGCCAGGATGGGGATGATGGGTACCTCATAGGAATAATATGCAAATTGCTCAGGGAAAAGCGGCAAAACGATGCGGATCAAACCGTAAGCGCCCAGCTTAAGCAGAACACCGGCCAGGATGACACTGCCCGTTGTGGGTGCTTCCGTATGAGCATCTGGAAGCCAGGTATGGAAGGGGAAAATAGGAACCTTGATCGCAAAACCAATAAAGAAGGCCCAAAAGGCGGCCGCAGCTAGAAACAAATCATCTGCGAAAGGTTGGGCAGCCGCTGCTTTCAGGATGTCGAAAGTCCCGGTGTTCAAGTACACACCAATAATCGCCAGAAGCATGGCCATACTTCCTGTCAGCGTATAAAGGAAGAATTTGATGGAGGCATAGATCCGTCGTTTTCCACCCCAGACACCGATCAAAAGGTACATGGGCACCAGCCCGATTTCCCAGAATACATAGAAGAATATGAAATCGAGGGAAACAAAAACGCCGGTCATGCCAAGCTGAAGCAGCAGGAAGAGGAAATAATATTCCTTAACCCTGTCTTTGACGGTGTAGATCGAATAGTAATAACACAGGGTGGATAAAAGCGCGGTCAGCACTAACATCACGGCGCTGAGGCCGTCCACACCCATGCGGTAGTACACATCGATGGCCGGGATCCAGGAGTACTCTTCCATTAACTGCATCGTTCCCGGATCTGCCTGGACCACAATATAAACATAAATGGCCAAGGCCAGCGGGATCAGACTCAGTACAGTGGTAACCCAGCGGATCAAGTTTTCTTTTGATTTCGGGATCATCAAAACGATCAGGGAAATCAATAACGGAACAAAAGTGATTGCACTCAAAACTGGAAAATTCATCATATTCTCCTCGTAATTCGATTCGGCCTAATAGACCAGGTAAATGCCAATAATTGCCAGCATGGATATCAACAGGATCAACAGGTAGTTCTGTACTTTGCCGGTCTGGAGGGGTCGAAATACCTTCTCCCCTATCCAGCCAGTGATATTAGCAATGCCGTTGACAATGCCATCCACTACTTTTAGGTCAGTGATGCCCCCCAGGTCAGCCAGTTTCATACCTGAAAGACCGGTGAGGTTAACCAGCGCATCCACAACCTTTTCGTCAATTTTATTAAAGAAATCGGATATGCCGCGTGTGATAGTACCAACCAGATTGACAATCGGGTTAATCACCCAGTTGTAATCAAAATTGTAAAAGAGGTCTGCTAATTTCACAGAGCCGTTGATAAAGATCGCCTTGTAAATCTCATCAAAGTAAAATCGTTTCTGCATGGCCTTATAGAGCCATCCCAGGCGGATTTTTTCCATTGTTTTCTGAACGGGGTCCATTTGACCGGCTTCAAGAGGTTTACGTCCATACACAAGCCAACCCAACCCCAGTCCGCCGATCGCCAGACCGGATGATAACAGCATCACAGGAATGCTCAGCGGAGTGGCTGCATATTCATGTCCCACAAAGGCATGGAACCAGTTATTGCCGTGGCCAACGATCTCCTCTGGTATTCCAACCCACCCCAACGTGATCGCAAAGAACGCCAGCAGGATCAAGGGAATGGTCATAGTATTTGGTGACTCATGGGCGTGTTCAGCGTGGTGACTGCGGGGTTTGCCAAGGAATGTCAGAGAAATCTGGCGGGCTGTATAAAATGCAGTCAGGAACGCGGCAATCGTCAGCAGCAACCAGACAAAAAATGGCCAGGATGCAGTGCCGTAATGTATGAACTCTTCCCAGGCATGCGCCAGGATCTCATCCTTGCTCCAGAAACCTGCTGTAATCAGGGGGAAACCGGACAGAGCCAAACCACCAGCCAGGAAAGTCCAGAAAGTTTTGGGCATTTTTTTTCTTAAACCGCCCATTTCCATCATATCCTGTTCGTGGTGAGCGCCTATGATGACAGAGCCAGATCCCATAAAGAGCAAAGCTTTGAAGAAAGCGTGTGTGATCAGGTGGAACGTGGCAGCTACGTAGGCTCCGATGCCCAGAGCTGCGATCATATAACCGAGCTGACTGATAGTGGAAAACGCCAGCACCCCTTTAATATCATTCTGGGCGATGGCGATGATAGATGCAAATATTGCAGTAAATGCGCCAATAAAAGCGATCAAACCCATGGTCGGATTATGATGCTCCAATTCAACAACAATATTCAGAAGCGGGAATATCCTGGCAACCAGGAAAACACCTGCCGAAACCATTGTTGCTGCGTGGATCAAAGCGCTGACCGGAGTTGGCCCTTCCATCGCGTCCGGCAGCCAGACATGCAGCGGGAATTGAGCCGATTTACCGACTGCGCCGCCGAAGATCAGGGCCGCAATAGCAGAAGCAGCCGACCAGCCACCGAATATGGGCAGCGCTGGAGTTTCAGCCAGATGGGTCAGGAATTCATGATTGAATAATGTGTCTGCGTAACTGAGTGTTCCTGCCTGTGAATAAAGATAAATAATCCCTAACATCAGGAACAGGTCACCGACCTTGGTGACCAGGAATGCCTTCAGTCCAGCCTGGCGGGGAGTGATCTTATTCGGGTCCGAGTAATTTTTCTGGAACCAGAAGCCAATCAGGAGATATGAACACAAACCCATGATCTCCCAGGACATGAATAATGTCAGCAAGTTTTCGGAAATTACCAGTCCCAGCATGCCCGTGGCAAAAAGGGCGATGTAGGCGAAAAATCGGGAGTAATTAGGATCCACTTCATCAGTGCCAAAGCCCATATAACCGACTGCGTATATGAAGATCATCAAACACACAAAGGGCACCATAAATAACGTGATAGCCATCAAGGGATCGATCCAATAACCGATCTCAAAGACAGCGGAGCCGGTTTCAAACCAGGGCACTGTTTTGTGGATGGGATGTTCACCCAGATGAGGGGTGGCGATGGCGCTGAAAACCACGCCCCAACCCACCAGCCAGGCCAACACCATCGAGCCAATACTCAAGCTGTGGCTGAGTTTTTTATTCCCCTGAGTAAACAGGATAATGATCAAAAATGCCAGGAAGGGGAAAACTGGAATGATCCAGGTTATGTTGAAGAAAAATTCTCTCATTATTTTCCTCTCACTTATTCCTTCAATAAATCGATCTCTTCCACAACCACGGTATCACGGTTGCGGTAGATCGCTATCACCAGGGCTAAACCCACGGCAACTTCGGCAGCTGCCACGGTGAAGACAAATATGGCGAATATCTGTCCTGTTAATCTGACTGGATCAATATAGCGCCAGAAAGCCACCAGGTTGATATTAACTGCATTGAGCATCAGCTCGATGCCCATCAATATTCCAATCGCATTGCGGCGAGATAAAACACCGTATAAACCGATGCTGAATAAAGCCGCTGCGAGGACTAAAAACCAATTAAGAGGAATACTCATTCTGCACTCCTTGAATCCTGATCTCTTTCCCGCCCGATCAGGATCGATCCAACCAGAGCGGCCAAGAGCAAGACCGAAGCGATCTCAAAAGGAACTACATATGTACTGAGCAGTTCCTCGCCAAGTAAATTGATAGGATCCTGAGGCGCTGCTGCCCCGCTCACAGGCCAGTTGGCACTGTAAACAATCCAGCCCAGGACCGCAAAGAGCACCAGGGAACCCAGAAAAGCCCCGATCCACTGTTGATTGCGCCGCTCCAGATCCTTGCTTAACAATCTGCGAGTTAACATGATCGCAAATACGATCAGGATTGCAATAGCCCCGATATAAATCAAGACCTGAACTACAGCAATAAAGGGCGCTTCCAGGAGCACATAGATGCTGGCTACTCCCACAAAGGCCAGCACCAGGAAATATGCACTGTGAAGAATATTTTTATTGGTCACGACAGCTACCGCTGCTCCAAGAGTTACCAGGCTAACTGCCGTGAAAATAATTACTGATACCATAGATTTATCCTTTAAACGCCTACTTACTTTCCGCGCCGGGTGGAACGGCAACGGGCCTGGTCGGGAATGTTACTCGTTCAACTTCCGGCTTGGCTTTCCCGGCCAGGAAAAGGGACACTAAGAGGATGAAAATGTTCAAAGCGAACATGATCCCGACATAAAGCCACCGTTCAAAGCCAAATTCAATCATGACCCGGTCGGCAATTGCAACCGCTACCAGGTTAATAAAAGAAACTGGAATCAGGAATTTCCAGTTTAAATTAAGCATTTCATCTATACGAATACGGGGCAGTGAGAGCCGGATCCAGGAGATAATAATGTACACCACAAATGTCTTAAAGTGGAAATAAACAAATCCCAGGATCGGCCAGCGAATAGCGAGGGGTCCTCCCCATCCACCCAGGAAGAAGATGGTTATCAAGGCACCCACAGTATATTGGTGGAGGAATTCAGCCACGTAAAACATACCAAATTTCATGCCTGAATACTCGGTATGATACCCGGCTACCAGTTCGGATTCTGCTTCCAATAAGTCAAAAGGAGCTTTACCAATCTCAGCCATGGAGGAGATCGTGAAAATCAAGGCTGACAGGGGGGCGACGATCAAGAACCACCAGGGCTGCTGAGCATTGATGATATCTGATAATTTCATGGAATGGGACAACAACACCGGGATCAATAGGGAAACCACCATAGGGATCTCATAAGAGATCAACATGGCCACAGACCGGGATGCTCCCAACAGGGAATAACGATTATTGGATGACCAACCTGCCATCAGGATTGCCAGGATGCCAAAAGCACCGACGGCAACAATATAGAGGACCCCAACATGGATATCTGCCCCGAGAACATTCACAGCAAATGGGAAGACAGCCCAGATCGACAGGACCGAGGCCATCGCCAGGACCGGGGCGACATTATAAAATCCCTTCTCAGCGCCTTCAGGCGTAATGTATTCTTTTGTGAAGATCTTGATAATATCCGCGATGGGCTGGAAGATACCAAATGGTCCAACCCGGTTAGGGCCAAAACGATCCTGGATCCTTCCGGCTAGTTTTCGCTCTACCCAGATCAGGAAAATCACGATCAAAAAACAAATGACAACAACCATTACACTACCAACCGCCTGGAGGATGAAAAGGGTGAACGCTTCTCCAACTCCCCAACCTAAAAGCAGGTTTTTGAGCCAGTTTTCAATCAAAGTAATCAAATCAGCCATAAATATCTCCTGCTAACATCTGGCGTTTCATCAGGACCAGGCAAGCGCGCCTTTTCGAATTGCATAGATCAGGCCCGCAAATAGAATCGCGATAAATACCACACCTTCAACAACTGCAAATAAAGGAAGTTTCCCGAGGGAGACAGCCCAAGGGAAAAGGAAAATCGTTTCAATATCAAATACCAGGAAGATCAGGGCGTAAATATAATATTGGGATTTCAGCTGGACCCGAATATTGCCCGTAGTTTCAATGCCACATTCGTAAACTTCTTCTTTGCGGTGGCTGGGTTTTTTGGGTGAGATCAGGGCCGGGAGGCCAACAGCCACAATAGGGACTACGACTGCAACTACAAGAAAAATTGCTATGTATAACCAATAAGAAAGCATGTCTTCTCCTTACTCAGAAGTTGTTCATGAATTCACAATAATTTCATTTCATCAAGAAAAAATTTTACCACAGAAAGCATCAGGTTTTCCGTTACAAAAGACCCTTCTTGAGTGGATTTTCTTATCCTTGGTATTGGAAATCACAATATCTAGTATGAATGGAATTCAATTCAGAAAGCAGGTGAATACGGTTAAGAAATTAGTACTGAATATTTTTATAGATAGGGAAGATACCGGTCAGCAAATAATCCGGGGGTTCCACCTGTATGCCAAAAAAGGACCCGCTGATCCTTCTTGAAAAAATCTCTCCGAATCAAGTCGATCAATCCCCCTCCGAGCTCTCCCCGTATAAACAGGATCGAGTAAGATTCCCTCATTTTCAGCAAACAGGTGAATGGCTTCCTTATCAAGATCATTCATGATCCCGTACCCCTCTGCTGTGTAATCTGCATTAACCATAATATCCTGATCAGATATATCCCGGTCCAACCCCATCTGCCCCAGAAGGTCCTCAAGAATTGCCAGAATATTTTGTTTGAGCTGGATTTCAAATTCATCCACACTAATTCCAAGGATGGTTGGTTTCTGATCCAAACCAGCACCTGCGATTAATCCTGCCTGGGTCCCCCCTGAGGAAGAAGCAAAAACGATCCAATCAGGCAAGTCAGCTTTCATTTGAGCCTTGAGTTCGTTATAGGCCTGGAGATACGCATATGCCCCAACCGCGTTAGATCCACCATACGGGATCAGGTAGGGTTTTTTGTCAGCCTCTGTTTCATCATCATAGGCTTGTTGAAGTGCTTTGTCACGGTTGATCTTGTCTGTCCAGATGATCCTTGCCCCCAGGAGCTTATCCAGGAAAAGGTTAGCAGAGGGCTGTTCAGGTTCCGGTCCAACCAATACCAGAATACATTCCATCCCACAGCGGGCAGCGGCCGCAGCAGTCTGGCGGCAGTGATTGGATTGTGCCGCACCTGTCGAGAGGACCAGATCGGCACCTTTTTCAACAGCATCTGCCATCAAATAATCCAATTTACGGGTTTTATTTCCGCCAAAAGCCAAACCCGTCTGGTCATCACGCTTGATCAGGATTTCAGGTCCACCCAATAATTTGGATAGTCGGGGCAATTCTTCGATTGGAGTTGGTAAATGGGCAAGATCCAATTTTGGAAACATAGTCTTTCCTCACTCAAGATCACTTAACGAGGGTCTTCAGTTCTGATCCGTCGCCGGGTCCGGCGGTTGCCAAACCAGCGCATAATATTTAACACCCTGGGAACCCAGCGGGTAAACAAACGATAGAAAAACGGCCTGGCGGGATAATCCCAGGCACCCATGGTCCGAAGTACTTCTCCCCCATATCCCCTCTTGAAACGGTACACTCCCCACATCGAATCAAATTCATCAAAGGTATCTGGCGCACCCCACATATCGTATATCGTACAGCCCCGGGATTTTGCCCAGCGCATGGCTTCCCATTGTATCAAGTGCGGAGCCATTTTATCGCTGTGTTCCGGCAGGGACATACCGTGTAAATACCAGGCTCTATCTTCAAATTTGAAAATTACAGCACCCGCAACTGGTCGTCCTTCATATTCTGCGATCATGGGCTGGGCGAACGGTTCTGATTCCGGCAGCGAACCCCTTTTTATAAAGGTCTGCCACAAGGTCTGATAATATGCTTGACTTCGAATCGTAAAATCTCCCCGGACAGATGTAGCAGCGTACATCTGGTAAAGATCAGCCAGGTCTTTTTCATCCCCCTCCCGGACAGTTATACCCTTCCGGGCCGAGAGCCGGATATTATAGCGGGTTTTTGATTTCATGCCTGCCAGGATCTGATCCTCATCTTCCCTTAAATCCACCAGCACAGTATTCCGGAATTGAATTTGATCTGGGGAAAACAACCAACCGCGCTGGTCCAGTTCATCCAGGAATAATTTGCCAACTGGATTCTCCGATGACCCTTCTTCTCCAGGTACACCCCGGCCAAGTTCCAGATCTGGATCGATCTTCATCTGGATCACTTTTGCCCTCTGGGCATAAGATTCCAGATCGATAATAATTTGCTCTCGCAGTCCTTGATCCTTCCAATCTGTTACCAGCGGCCCTTTAGGTAAATACATCACTGCCAAACCTGGAACGACCTGACGCTCAAGGACCAAAGCGGCCGCAGCCGGTTTCAGATTCTCAAATGTGTTTACTTTGGACACATTTAACGCCAGTTTGTTGTTGACAAGATGCCACACCAGAAAATGTGGCTTCCAACCAGCATGTTTTTTTACTTCTGCCCATTGTGAGGTTTGCAGAATATGAGGGCTATCAAACCCGCTAATGACCTGATTCCAGGAAGATGAACCCATTTAAAATCCTTATCCTCTTTTTAATTTTGCCCGGAGCGTATACAGTAAATACGGGGCTGGTTTATAAACCTTATCCCAAGGGCCGCAGACCCTTTTCAGTTCTCCGCCAAAACCACGTTTAAACCGGTAGACTCCCCACAAACCATGGCTGCGATCTATGAAATTCTTCTCCAAATTATCTATATTCTCATCCGGCACACCCCATAGATCATAACTCAGGCAGCCTTGCTGCTTGGCCCAGCGCATAGCTTCCCACTGGATCAAGTAGGTGGGCATCCGCTCCCGATGCTGGTTGGAAGAAGCACCATAAAAATACCAACTTCGTTTGCCCCGGATAAATACCATTATGCTGGCTAGAGGAATATCCTGGTATTCAGCCAAAAATAACTGACATTCCCCGATCGCCTGGAAATATTCAAAGGCTTTCCGATAATATTCCTCAGTATGGATCCCAAAGGCTGCCCGATCAGATGTATTTTCTAATAATCCGTAGAAAGGTTCAATATCATCTATTTGGCGAACAGTGATTTCTTTTTTTTCAGCCAGTCGGATGTTGTAGCGAGTTTTGGATTTCATGCGGGCCAGGATCTCTTGCTCAGTTTCTGAGAGGCTGACCAGAAGAGTCCGGGGAGGTTGGATGTCATGAGGGCTGAGCTTGTAACCCACAGGAGGTGGAATATCCCTGCCGTTTTCCTGCCAGCAATCCGGTTCTACTTTCAGAAAGACCGCGTTTCTCTCGCTGCAAAGCTCATCCAGGTCCTGCTGAAAGCCAATCCAATCAGGATGTTGAAAAACATCACCTTCAGATGAAATAGGACCCCGTGGCAGGTAAGCGACTTGATATCCCAAGGGAATTCGCTGAAATAAGATCTGAGCGCCAAGTTTTCCATGAATAATCCGGCAGATCTCCCAGCCGAACTGGGATTTCAGCTTTCCCCAGGCAGGGCTTTGCAGCACATGCGCCCGAGAGCAGTCTGTGCTAAATTCATTCCACTGCTGAATGGATACAATTGGCATAGTTTTTTCCCGAATCTTTAATTCAAATCATCCAGAATAGGATTTTCGCATCCAGGAAGTGGTTAATTTCAACCCTTCTGAGAAACTGGTGGCTGGAGAAAATCCGAGCGTATCTCGCGCTCTTGTGGGATTACCCAAAGAACGGTATATATCTCCCAATCTCGCATCCTGGAAATCCGCTTGGATTTCTCTGTTATATATACCTGCCAATATTTCCAGCAAATTTAATAAATTGATCTCCTGACCCGAACAGATATTGATCACCTTTCCTGGTGCCAGAGCAGAACTTGCAGCCAATAAATTGGCCTGGACCACGTCCGCGATATATATAAAATCGCGGGTTTGAAGCCCATCGCCATAAATTACAGGCTGGTCCTCATCTGCCAGGGTTTTTATAAAGATCGGAACCACCGCTGCGTAGTCCGAAGCCGGGTTTTGGCGGGGGCCAAAAACATTGAAATAACGCAAGGCAACAACATCCAAGCCCAGCTGGTTTGTGAAAAGGCTGGCATAGATCTCAGTAATATATTTGGAAGCAGCATAAGGGGATAAAGGATCCGGGATTTCAGCTTCAGATAGTGGGATTGCTGGATTCTCCCCATAGACTGCCGCACTGGATGCCAACACAACTCGTTTTACACCTGCGGTTTTTGCTGCCGCCAGGAGCATTCCTGTTCCATTGACATTAATGTCAAAACAGCTTTTAGGATCTTCCATTGACTGGGGGACCGACACAAAGGCTGCCTGGTGAAAGATCAGATCAACTCCTTGAAGAAGTGATTCGAGCAGCGTGCTGTCCCGCAGATCCCCGTTGACCAATTCTATCCGGTCGATATTGTGATGAAGATTTTCCTGTTTTCCTGTCGAAAAATTATCCAGCACACGGACAGTATCACCGCGCGCCAATAAAGCATCTACCAGATGCGACCCTATAAAACCGGCGCCCCCGGTAACCAGAGAGGTTGGCATAACAGTTATTTTCCTTTTAGCCCAAAAATTGTTGGCAGGGTGCCCAAGATAATTCGCAGATCCAATAAAATAGTTCGATTCTTGATGTAATACAGATCATATTCCAATTTATTAATGGTTTCATCCACCGTTTCGGGGTAGCCGTAATTGATCTGAGCCCAACCTGTGACTCCTGGTTTCACAATTAACCTGGCACGGTAAAAAGGTACATCTTCCTGAAGTTTATTGATTAAACTGGGCCTTTCTGATCGCGGTCCGACAAGGCTCATCTCACCCTTAAGGACATTAATAAATTGCGGGAACTCATCAAGGTGGGTTTTGCGCAAGAAACGGCCAAGCTTGGTAATTCGCTGATCTCCATCACTGGCCCATTGTGCCTCGCCATCCCGTTCTGCATCCTTGACCATCGTTCTGAACTTAATGATCTTGTATGGTTTTGCACCCTGTCCCAATCTCTCCTGGCGGTAAAGGATTGGAAATCCATCATCAAGCAAAATCAAGAGCCCGACAAATGGCAGCATAAAGAGAAAGGCAAGTACGCCTATCAATCCTCCAATTAAATCCACGATCCGCTTGACTACATGGTATGTCCCACTAACCCCCGTATCATCCACAAACGAACGTAATATCCAGTCTGCTTCCAGGATCCGGATGGGAACAGTTTGGTTTAGATCTTCGTAGGCAACAGGCATGCGTGTGATCTCAATTCCCAATTCCTGGGCATCCAGTATTGCCTGAAATGTACCGCCTTTGATCACGCCAGTAATCGCCACGATAATGTCAGAGATCTTTTCCTTTTTGATCACATCCAGAAGTTCAGGACCCGATCCCAATACCTTGTAACCTTCAATCTCTGTACCTAATTTGGCAGGATCGTCATCAATAATGCCAATGATGTAATAAGGTTTGGGATCAATTTTGTTAAAAGAGTCTAAAAGGATTTTTCCAGATACACCACCACCCACCAGCAGTACACGCGGTAAAAATAACTCCGTGGTTAAAACGCGGATATAAAAGAGACGCCATAATAAAGTCAAGATCGCTGAAGTTAGGATAAAAGCCGCTACACCGGTTCGCGGGAGTGATTCAGGGGGCGATGTGAAATATATTCCCAAATAGAGGAATGAACCGATCAAAGCTGCTGTTGCCACACCCTGGATGGTATGGCTCACGCTGCCGGCTTTCCTAACATCATGGAGTTCAATCAACAAGAAGAGCCAGATAATTGGTAATAGATAAAACCATCCAGGAACTCGATCCAGTAAAAAGGAGAATGTAAAACCTGTAGGCTGCGCCTGATTGCCCCAAAGCAGTATGGACAGAACTAACGCTCCGGCAGTAGCCAATAAATCGCCATTTAATAACAGCACCCGCCTTTCAACAAAACGGAAACGGAAGCGGCGTTCTTTTTGAGGATCAAACGAATTTGGACTCATAAGCTCTCTGTTCTGGACTTTTTTATCTTCTTGACTATTTTATCAAAAGAAATACGAATCAGGCTCCATAGAAACCCACTGCCCCAAGAAAAGTGCATTGTCGCAATTGCCAGGGGCAAACCAAATACCAGATCAGGGTTATTTTTTTTCAGGGCCGCCTGAGTACCGGCATAAAGCAAGGCCCCACCATACACCAGCGCTTCAATAAAGAGCAACCAGCGTGCCAATAAGAACCAGATCCCCAGCAATCCCAACCCGATCCAGCTGAGCACAAAAAAACCAGACAACTGACGCCAACGGAAGGTTTCTGGGTAGCGCAGCAGCATGATCAGCTTCCAATATCCGTAGTTCCAATACTGAACAGCCAGATCCTTGAGATTCGATCTGGCAATATAGGAGGCACTGATATCTGGATCAAGCCAGACTTTTCCACCTGATTTCCTGACCCGGACGTTAAATTCATAATCCTCATTAATTAACAATGTTTCATCATAACCGCCAATGCGATCGATCAGGGATGAATGATAGGCGCCAAATGCAACTGTATCCACTTCGCGGGCACTAGAACCAATCCGGTAGCTGGCATCTCCTACACCCAAAGGATGTCCTGCTGCCACAGCGATTGATTGGGCGATCCATCGATTATTCGCTGGTTTGATCTGGATCACTCCCCCTACATTATCTCCCAGGCCAGCTTCCAAATCCCGCAAACAGTACTTAACATAATTGGGATGAGGAAATGAATGGGCATCCATGCGCATGATATATTCACCTGAAGCTGCCTGGATTGCCAGGTTTAATGCTGCTGAGCGGTTCCTTTTAGGATTGTCTATTAATTTGACATTCAATTCCGGCACCGCATCCATAAATTCCTTGATCTTGAGGCGGGTTTTATCTGTTGACCTGCCATCAGCTATGATGACCTCCAGGTCTGTCAGGGGAAAATCCTGTTCACAGATGGCAGCCAGAAGATCCTGGATGGTCTTTTCTTCGTTATAACATGGAATGATCAGAGATACTTTCATAACAGGATTAATCCATTTTCTCCATCAATATTGTTTGGTCATCAGCTTTTACAACTGGGATAATCACCTCAAAAACCGAGCCTTCCCCCGGGGCACTCCGGACAGAGATCAGGCCTTCATGGGCTTGAACGATCTGCTGAGCGATAGCTAAACCCAATCCAGTACCGGGCTTGGTTTCTTTCTTGCGGGACCCATCTACTTTATAAAAGCGTTCAAATATCCGGCCTAGATGTTCTGGCGGGATACCCTCTCCACTATCAATGATATCAATTCTCGCCAGACCGGAATCACTGTAAGCGCTAATCTTTACAAAACCATTTTCCGGGGTATGTTTGATTGCATTATCAACCAGGTTGGTAAAGACCTGTGAAAGGCGGTCCTCATCCCCAACACAGGTGGGTAAAGTATCAATCTCCAGGCTGAGCTTCACCTGTGCTTCCGCGGCCTGGGGAATAAGCTGGTTCACGACGTGAGTGAGCAAGCTGCTCAGATCAAGAGCTTTTCGATCCAGTACCACAGTACCTGCATCAAAGCGGGCCAGGTCAAGCAGATCCACCACCAGGCGGTACATTCTATCAGCTTCTGTTTTAATGATCCCGGCGGCCTTGGTCAGCGTTGGACCTGATTCCACCGTGCCATCCAGTATGGCCTGGGAAAAACCCTGGATCGAGGTCAGGGGTGTTTTCAGTTCGTGGGATACATTAGCCACAAAATCGCGCTGGGATTGTTGAGAAGCGCGCACTTGATCGATCATTTCATTATAGGCCCCAACCAATGCCTGGACCTCATCCGGTCCCTTCAGGGGAATCTGATGATATTCTCCATCAGAGATATTGCGCGAGGCCTGTTCGATAGATTGAAGCGGGCTGGCAATCCAGCTGCCCATCCAGGCTGCAAAGATCACCGCCAGCACAAACGCCACCAGCCCTGCCCTGAGGAAAGCAGGGAGAAAATCTTCCCTGAGCGTCTCTCTGAGTTGGGGACTGCGCAGCAGCTGAAAACCACCCTGGCGGGGAACAGCCAGCACCAGGAGATCCCCTTTGGGCATGACCCAGGAGCTGTACAACCATTTTTTTCCATCCTGGTCATCAATTTGGCCTTTACCCTGGCGTATTGGCTCAGCTTCATCTGGCCAAACGAGAGCCGGGCTGTCAGACTCTGAATCCAGAAGTACCTTTTTTTCCGGGCTGATGAGGAGTAGACGAATGGACAAGGAATCACTGATACGGGTAAGGTACTGCTGGTATTCCCTGGGTACGACCGATCGTTCATTGATCTGACGCTGAATAATTGCCTGGGCAGCGTCCAACCTGCTCAATGCCTGGCGGTCGATCAGGGGATTGCGGATAATATAAACAAAGACGCCGACCCCGAGGATGCTCAGGATCAGGAGAATGATGATAGCGTAGGTTAACCAGAGACGCGCACGTAATGAACTGAACATGATTAAAACGATCCGAAGATTTTAATGGACCAACTTATAACCTATCTTGGT
Source organism: uncultured Chloroflexia bacterium (assembly GCA_963695575.1). Taxonomy (GTDB): domain Bacteria; phylum Chloroflexota; class Anaerolineae; order Anaerolineales; family UBA11858; genus B10-G9. Next base: position 175,128 of record CAVOGS010000014.1, on the reverse strand, counting down.
AACTGTCTCAATTTTTACATCAGAGCCAGATAATTTCTTCCGCAGATGGCCGATATGCACATCCACTGTACGAGTATTCCCATAATAGTCATACCCCCAGGCCTGATCCAATAGCTGATCGCGGCTGAGTACAATGCCCGGTTGGCGTGCCAGGGTATACAGCAAATCGAATTCCTGGGTCCTGATCTCAACCAATTCTCCTGCGATCTTGACCTCTCTGCGCTGGGGGTCGATCAGGATATCACCGATCTGGATCAGCTCATCACCCTTTTCATTTCCCTGTGCTGAGCTCCGGCGCAGGACAGCCTTGACGCGAGCAACTAATTCACGCGGGTTAAAAGGTTTAGTAAGATAGTCATCCGCTCCTAATTCCAATCCCAGGATCTTATCAATATCTTCATCCCGGGCTGTAAGCATCAGGATTGCCACAGGGTCTTTTTTACCCCTTAATGTGCGGCAGACTTCAAGTCCATCCACTTCAGGCATCATCAGATCCAGCACCATCAAAACCGGACGCTCTCGATCAACAATTTCAAGGGCGGTCTTGCCATCCGGGGCGGTGATAATGCGGTAGCCTTCCCGCTCCAGATAGAGCTGGGCTAATTCTATGATATTGGGTTCGTCGTCCACCAGCAGGATCAATTCACCAGTCATATATTTATTTTAGATCGATCTAGTCAAGCAATGCGACAACTTCAATCTCTACTGCTCCATCTTTCGGAAGGCGAGCAGCCTGGACTGCTGAACGGGCCGGGAATTCCTTCGTAAAGAACTCACCATAAATCCCATTCATGGCAGCAAAATCATTCATATCTCTCAAAAACACCGTGGTTTTGACCACTTTATCGAGCGCTGAACCGGCATCTTCCAGCACGTGTTTAAGATTGGTTAAGCGCCTGGCGGGTTTCGGCTTCAATTCCACCGGGGACAAATTCTCCAGTTTCAGGATCAAGACCTAATTGGCCAGCTGTGTAGACAAAATGCCCAGCTTTAACCGCAACGGAATAGGGTCCCAGGGCTGCGGGCGCTTTTTTTGAGGTAACAATCTCTTTTTTCATAATTGAATTTGGCTCCTTATTAGTTAGATAAGTGATGTAAACCTGGTTCGCACCAAGTATACCCCATTCCCCCGCTCGCTATCTGACGGATACCCCACGCTGCAGTAGTATCTCATATTGCCTATACGCAAAGAAAGCTGTGCTATTGATTATTCCACAGCTTTCTTGTTGACAGATTATTATAGGCGTAAGCATACCGATCAATTCCAGGATTGCCGTACACTTCTCACCTTAGACCACGATATTCACCAATCTACCCGGTACCACGATCACCTTCCTGACTTCTTTACCTTCCAGGTACGGGGCTGCACCCGGACTTGCCAGAGCGGTCTTTTCAGCGTCTTTTTTGCTGATATCCACCGCCACCACAATCTTATCCCGCAGTTTGCCGTTCACCTGGACGATCAGGGTGATTTCCTCCACTGCCATCAGCTCAGGATCAGCTTCCGGCCAGGCTTGATTGTGGATCGAATATTCATTTCCCAGCACTTCGGTCCAGAGCTCTTCTGTGATATGCGGCACTGAGGGTGCCATCATCAACAGATAGGTTTCCAGGATCCCGCGCCATTCCGGTGAGTTTGCCGCCCCTTTCCGTTTAGCGTCCACCAGGTTGTTGAGCAGCTCCATCAAAGTGGAAATGATGGTATTAAATTCCACCCGCTCATAATCCCTGGTGATGCTTGCCAGCGCAGTGTGCAGATCGCGCTTGATATCGCGCATCAACCCTTCAGATGGCTCCCCTGCTTTGGCAGGTTTGGTATACAGGTTCCAGACCCGGTATAACCAGCGCTCTGTGCCGGTGATGCCCTGACTGTTCCAGGGTCCGCCCAGATCCCACCGGGCAAAGAACATCAGATACCCCCGGACCGTATCAGCGCCGTATTTCTCCACGAGATCATCCGGGGATACAACATTTCCTCGGCTTTTGGACATCTTCTCGCCGTCTTCTCCCAGCACCATTCCCTGATTTCGCAGCATGGCCATCGGTTCGTGACCTTCTGTGATACCCATATCACGTAATGCTTTATGGAAAAAGCGTGTGTACATAAGGTGCATGGTGGCATGTTCAATACCCCCGGTATATAGATCTACCGGCATCCAGTAATCATATTCTTTGGGGTCAAATGGTCCCTGGTCATAATCCGGACTCAGGTAGCGCAGGTGATACCAGGAGGAACACATAAATGTATCCATGGTATCTGTTTCACGGGTGGCTTTTTTACCACAGGATGGACAGATGGTGTCCTTCCAGGTGGGATGTAATTTCAAGGGGCTCTCACCAGTAGGCAACCACTCGACATCCTCTGGCAGTTCAACAGGCAGCTGGTCATCCGGTACTGGAACCCAACCACAGTCATCACAGTAGACCATGGGTATGGGAGCACCCCAATAACGCTGACGGGAGATCAGCCAGTCCCGCAGTTTATAACTGATAGCTTCATTCCCTAGTTCTTCTTTCTCCAGCCAATCGATCACCTTGGCGAGGCCGGGGTTTTTGCGCCCCTTGGCTTCAGTAACAGCAGTGCCATCAAATTGAGCGCTGTTGATCATCAAACCCGGGCCTACATAAGCTTCCGGCATGGTATTGCCATCAAAATTCTCACCTTCTGGCTGGATGACAGGGATAATCTCCAGTCCAAACTGACGGGCAAAAGCAAAGTCTCTTTCATCGTGGGCCGGCACGGCCATGATCGCTCCGAACCCGTAGCCCATCATCACGTAATCTGCGATCCAGATCGGGATGAGGGCCTGGTTGACAGGATTGATGGCATAACCACCGGTGAAGACACCACTTTTTTCCTTGTCTACCGCAGCGCGCTGGATCTCGGTTTTAAGATCTGCCTCTTCCTGATAATTTTTCACAGCCTCTTTCTGTTCTTTGGTAGTTACTATATCCACCAGGGGATGTTCCGGGGCCAGGACCATAAACGTAGCACCCCATAAAGTATCTGGCCGGGTTGTGAACACGTTCAGATCATCGCCCTGCTCGGTTTTAAAGATAACATCGGCGCCTTCCGATCGACCCACCCAGTTCGTCTGCAGCGTTTGCACACGATCCGGCCAATCAATTTGAGAAAAATCAATCAGCTCATCAGCGTAATTTGTAGTTTTAAAGAACCACTGTTCCAGGTCTTTTTTTATCACTTGTGTATCACAGCGTTCACAGTGGCGGTCGTCACCATGGACCTGCTCCCTCGCCAGGGTGGTATTACACTTGGGACACCAATCCACCGGGGAATATTTCCGGTATGCCAGATCATGCTTAAAGAGCTGGATAAAGAACCACTGGGTCCAGTGGTAATATTTGGGATCTGAGGAAATCATCTCCCGGCGCCAATCTACCATCGCACCCATACGCTTTAACTGGGAGCGCATATTCTCGATGTTTTTATAGGTCCACTCCCTGGGATGGATTCCCCTGGCAATGGCAGCGTTTTCTGCAGGAAGTCCAAAAGCATCAAATCCGATCGGGAACATGACGTTATACCCCTGCATGCGTTTAAAACGAGCCCGGGCATCAGACGGGGCAATGGCATACCAATGGCCGGTGTGCAGATCCCCGGAAGGATAAGGCAGCATGGTCAGGGCATAATACTTTTTCTTTGTCTCGTCAATATCCGCTTCATAGAGTCCATCGGCTTCCCATTTTTTCTGCCATTTGGGCTCGATCTCGTGCGGTTTATATTCTCTGCTCATGATCTTCTCTCCAAAGTTCAATATCCATTAAACAAAAAACCCTCCAGCGCCAGGGACGAAGGAAGGTTTACTCCGTGGTACCACCCTGATTGTGACATCATCTGCCACCACTTGGGGCTGCTTTATCGGGCAGGAGCGCTGCGCCTTACTTACTTTCAGGCACAGTAACACGCAATTTTGCGTGCCGGGCGAGTTCGATCTTTTCTGGCGTTCTGCTTACGCCTTCGGTGAAAATTTCAGCCGTTTTTTTCACCTCTCTGGCAGATAATCTACTACTCCCGGTTTATAAATATGTGGGCACTTCCTTGCGGAAGTGCCGTTTTTTGTGGACCCAGTGAGGCTCGAACTCACGACCTTCTCAATGCCATTGAGACGCGCTCCCAACTGCGCCATGGGCCCAATAACTATTAGGGAATATTTTACTCGTTAACGGTTGCTACGTCAACCGGAGTGGACCTGGCGGGATTCGAACCCGCGACCTCATCAGTGCGATTGATGCGCGCTCCCAGCTGCGCTACAGGCCCTTATTTTTGCCCCAACATTGTAGTTGAGGGAAGGTGGGATGTCAAGAAGATGGCAGGGAAAGTGAGACTGGGAAGGGAGAAGAACTGCCCTATCCACACTGGTTTCAATTGTCTGGCGTCCGCAGAATCCTCAAGAAAAAGAACAGCGCCACTGTTTGGGGGCGCTGTTCTCAACCCTGTCGTGAATGGCAGAGCTGAATTGTTATTATCGATCTTATTTAAATCTTCCCTGTCCCCTGCCCTGGGATGACGAATTCAGGCCCATACCACCACCATTACCGAGAGCAGCGCTGCTGGCCATCAGCTCATCATAAGCTTCCTGGCTCATGAATTGAGGCTGATAACTCTCTCCAGTCTGGCGTTCATAAGTTCTCACAAAGGACCGCAGATGATTGATAGATCCTTTTAGTAAATTATTATAAACCTCGATCACAGCCCCATTTTCTGTCACTGCCAGGTTCTCCTGCAGGTCAAGAATATCAATTTCCTCGATCGCTCCACCAACCAGCAAGGCTTCTTCCAGACTCAATGTTTCCGCGTTCAATCAGGTCATTATATAAAGTCTGCAGGTCTTGATTTAGAAACACACCTTGCCCTGCATTTCCAACCGGATCCTCAAGATCGAATAAGTCGATCAGGGTTAATACAGAATCCATATGGGTTTGTTCGCTGCGGGCGATATTGCTGAAAACATTCATATCCCAGCGTTCAGCCAGGGCCAGATAGACATCCCGGGCCAGTTTTTCTTCTTCTCGCATGAAGAGAATACCCTGAATTTCTAATTCTGTCAGATCGCTATCAGACAGGGCCGTCATGGTCTCTTCATGGGTTCCCTCATCAGGCCCCTGCCCTTGGGAAACAGGTGAAATCTCTTCATCCGTTGTCATTTGGGTTTGATCGCTGATTGTCGAAGTCAGCGGTGCGGTCGCACAGGACGCGAGGATCAAGACTACGCCAATCAATAAAATCATTTTGTTTTTCATTTTAAGCTCCTGGTAAACACTGTTAATGCTTACAGGATAATCCAGGGTGGTTAAGGAGATATTTAGTAAATATTAAGGAATCATTAGGATGACACTCTCCACCACAGTCGACCGAGTTGGTTCGATCGCCCTATCCTCATTATGGATTAATAATTTATATAACCAAATTTTATCTTGAGACCCGATTAAGGTATTCGACCAGTTCAGGATTCACAACATCAGGCAGCTCGTAATGCAGCAGGTGCCCTGCGTCCTCCATGAACCTGGTCTCCAGGTCTGGCAGAATTTGCTGCAGGATCTCTATCTGGTTTTGCCCTATAGTCTGATCTGCCTTTCCCCAGATCAACATCACGGGCAGACCGGAATCATTTAAGGCCTTGTACTCTTCTTCCGGGTTCAGATTTACTAATTCACGAATAGTTGATAATAACGCCCTACCAGTTCCCTTGAACTGCAGCTGCTCACGATATTTAACTTCCCAATCCGGGAAATTTTCAGGATCCGTAAAATCGCCAGCTTGAAGTTTTGGCAAAATATAAGGTTCCATAACCGCTGCCATCAGATACTCCCCTACATATGGGATATTCAGGGGAAAGATATCTTTATTAGTAGTCTGAGTAACCTCTGGTGAAATGAGAACGACACCATAAATATCATCTGGATGTTGATGAGCAAAACGGGCTGCTATCGGTCCGCCCATAGAGAGGCCCACCACAAACAGCGGTTTCTCCAACTTTAATTCGGCTATCAGCCCGGAAATTTGATCTGTGAATAATGAGATATCATAAACAAGGTCTGGACGGTCAGAATATCCTCTTCCAAACAGATCGAATCTCAAGGTCCGGTAACCGTTTTCGTTGAGATAGGCTGCTGTTGGTTCCCAAACATATGCTGGTACAGAAAAACCATGGACAAGAACCACGATGGGAGCATCTGCAGGGCCTTCAAGAAAATAGTTTACAGAACCTTGTTCTAATTGAACAAAAGACCCACCAGCTTGATTCCTGGCTGACTGATCCAGAACTCGTTTTTCTACTCCTGAAAATACTAAGAGCCCGATCAACAGCAGAAACAAACCAATTACAATGACCAATCCCGTTCTCCGGTTTCCTCTCTTACTTTTCATCCGAACTCCTACGTATGATCCTAATTATAGCGTTATTCCAAATCACAAGCTGATCCAGGATACCGATTCGCTGTCTGGTCCTGTGCTTATGATCAAGGAAATAATCAGGGAACTTTTCTCCCTTTAATTCCGTCAGAATGGTATAAGGTAATTAGGAGATAACTATGAAGAAATTAATACTCATTTCAGTATTATTAACAACGATGATCGCGGCCGGCTGTGGGAGCTTGTCAGGATCAGCAAAAAATGATTTGAATGGAACTGCCTGGACTTTGATCAGCTTTAATGGGGAATCCTTGATCACAGATACAGCCATGACTGCATCCTTTGAAGATGAGCCAGGTTAATGGCTCAGCCAGCTGCAACCATTATTTTGGAAGTTATACAAACAAAGGTGATCAAATTCAGATCGAAGGACTGGGCTGGACCGAAATGGCCTGCCTTAACCCTGATGGAGTCATGGACCAGGAGCAGCAGTTAATGAGTATGTTTTCCCAGGCTGCAACTATCTCTATCCAGGGGCAGCGTCTCCAGATTACAACAATTTCCGGGGATGTGATGATCTTTCAACAAGCAGACACCCGGGAATAAACAAGACGGCACACCTTTTATCGTCATAGGGTAGAGTGAAATGAGTTTTTTAATGCCAGCCCCGCAGGTGCCTGGATCATTTCATTCTATTTTTGTTTTAAAAGGTTACTGATAGAAATAACGATCAAATTTTAGGTGAGATGATTTATTTCCTAAGTTATCAATTTGAAGTTTTTTCAACAATAAATTGAGTTATCATAACGATTATTGAGGGTGTTTTACCTCCATGTGTAGACAATTAAATCAACCGGGAGACAAGATGTCAGCAAATATTCATCAAAACCGCCAAAAAGACCTTCAATCCCTGCTGCAGAAAAGTGATTTGAAGGCCGTTGGTTTAAATCCTGGTCCAGACCTGACCTATTTAACCGGCCTGGACTTTCACCTGATGGAACGACCGGTAATGGGCATCTTTCCAAGATCCGGGGAACCAGTATTCATCCTTCCCGAACTTGAGAGCGCCAAGATCGCTTCCCTACCCTTCCCAGCAAAATCATTCCTTTTTAATGAGGATCCTGGAACATGGACGGATGTTTTTAAATCGGCCCTCCAGGATTCAGATTTAATATCAGGGAAGTTTGGCATCATTCCTCGCAGGTTCCGGTTCCTTGAACATTCCTTTATCCAGGGCGCTGCGCCAGATCTGCAATTGGTTTCTGCCCAATCACTCCTCTCCCAGATGCGGAGGATTAAGAGCGAAGATGAGATCAGATTCATGAGTGAAGCGGCCCGAATAGCAGAATGCGCCTTATCAAGTATAAACATGGCAATCAAACCGGGCGTCACAGAGAAGGAAATCGCCGGCCGGTTGGTCAGCCGCCTTTTACTGGAAGGTTCCGATCCAGAATTGCCATTTTTTCCTATCGTATCTTTTGGCGAAAACGCAGCTAATCCTCACGCAGCACCTTCTGATCGGATCCTCAAGCGCGGAGATATTATCCTGATTGATTGGGGGGCAAGCCATAATGGATATTTCTCTGATATCACCAGGGTTTTTGCAATGGGAGACCTGCATCCAGAAATGGATCAAATAGCCAAATTCGTAAAAGATGCCAACGCTGCCGGACGAGCTGCTGTTAAGCCAGGAATTCCTGCCAGTGCTGTCGATCAAGCTGCCAGGCAAGTAATAGAGGACGCCGGTTATGGAGAGTTTTTCTTCCACCGCACCGGTCATGGATTGGGCCGTGAAGCCCATGAAGAGCCTTATATAAGCAAGTTCGACCAGACTATCCTCGAACCTGGCATGACATTCACAATTGAGCCAGGTATATATCTACCCCAGCGCGGCGGAGTCCGCATCGAAGATGATATTGTAGTTACGAAGGAAGGAGGGCTTTCACTGACAAAGAGTCCCCGAGAGTTAACACAGCTAGCGATCGATGAGTGATCCAACCAGTCAAAAATGATCTAGCAGGAGTTGCATATGCTGGTAAAAAACGCCGAACCTTTTTATTTCCCAGGTGATGAAACGGGCTGTTTATTGATCCACGGATTCACTGGTGCGCCGACGGAAATGCGCCCTCTTGGAGAATATCTGTCAGGTTTTGGTTACAGTGTTCTTGGTGTCCGCTTGGCTGGACATGGTACAAAAATAGAGGATCTGAACCGAATGGAATGGGAAGATTGGTCCGGTTCAGTATTGGATGGCTGGCATTTGCTCAAATCAAACAAAAAGAACATATTTTTAATTGGGTTATCCATGGGGGGTATTCTGGCCCTGTACCATTCCTCATTCCTGCCAGTCACTGGAGTTGTCGGCCTATCCACACCTTATGAGATCAGAGCCGATCCCCGAAAAAAGTTCCTGCCTTATCTAACCTGGTTATTTCCTTATATGGATAAAGGTGACTCCGATTGGCAAAACCCCAACGCCCGGGAAGATCATTTTTCTTATGATCAATACCCAACCAAAGCTATCCTTCAGTTTACTTATCTGGTTGAAGCCTTGCAGGAAGCTCTGCCCAGAGTCACAGCGCCGGCTTTATTAATGCATTCAAAGAAAGATATCGGGGTTCCTCCTGAAAATCTAGACCTGGTTTATAAGGCGCTTGGAACGCCAGAGGGTTTGAAGAAGAAGATCCTGCTTGAAAACAGCGGTCATGTCCTCACCAGGGATCTGGATAAAGACACCGTGTTTAAGAATGTTCAGTCGTTTATAGCAGATACACTCAAGTCCCAATAATGAAAAAAGATTTTGTACTGGTGATGATCAGCCTGATCATCTGGGGAGTGGGCGAAGGCGCTTTTGTATATTTTCAACCACTCCGCCTTGAAGAGCTGGGAGCTTCTCCGCTGGTCATTGGCGGCATTCTGGGTGCTGTAGGCCTGGCCATGACCCTGTTCCATATCCCTGCCGGTTTTCTGTCTGATCGTATCGGACGCAGGAAATTATTATGGGCAGCCTGGGGCATGGGCGTAGCCACAACCGGAATTATGGCAGCCGCAAAATCCCTGACTGTTTTTTCGATCGGGATCATTCTCTATTCAACAACCGTATTTGTGATTGCGCCTCTGAACAGCTATATCTCCGCGGCTCGGGGCGAATTGAGCATAGAACAGGTGATGACCACTAACTCGGCTGCTTTTTATCTGGGTGGTATTGTGGGGCCATTGGCCGGGGGTACCTTAGCAAATAGCCTGGGGCTGAGGTCGATCTACTTTTTCGCATTTGGCTGTTTTATCATCTCCAGCATCATCATCGTTTTTATTAAACCTCAACCAACGGAGAGAAAACTCAAGAACCCAGCCGGGGATCTGCTTAAGAACCGCAGGTTCATCACCTTCCTGCCAGTATTGCTCCTGATCTATTTTGCGTTATTCTTTCCTCAACCTCTGGCACCGAATTTCCTGAAGAACGAGCGAATGATCTCCCTCCAGACTATTGGCATTCTGGGAGCTGTCACCAATCTTGGAAATGTGCTTCTCAATCTCCTTTTTGGTTTCATGCCACCTCAAGTTGGACTGATCCTCGGCCAACTATTTGTGGGGTTCTTTGCAGCACTTATATGGCGTTATACCCAGATGCCGGTCCTGGTATTGGCGTATTTCTTACTGGGAGGATATCGGGCGACCCGCTCCTTGTTAATCGCACAGGTTGAAAAGATAGTCCAGCCAGCGAACCTTGGGCTTGCTTATGGTGTTATAGAAACTGTGACCGGGATAGCATTAATGGCAGCGCCGCCAATTGCTGGCGCCCTCTATACAAAGAATCCCGATTCAATTTTCATCATTACCCTTATTTTAATAATTCCAGCTATCATATTCACTTCATTATGGAGGAATTTGTCATGGAAACCTTAACCCAACTCTTTCTTCCAGTCTCGATCTGGCTTCAAGGAACTCCTGACTGGCTCGTAAAAATCTTCCAGGGGATTACCTTCCTGGGAGATACTGAGTTTTATTTGATAGTGATGCCGGCATTATTCTGGTGCATTAACACCACTCTCGGCATCCGGATCGGGATCATGCTCCTGGTCGGCGGAGGGATGAATAGCATTCTGAAATTCGGCTTTCAATGGCCGCGCCCGTTTTGGATCTCCAGTGAGGTTTCCGGGGTGGTAAATGCAACAGGCTTTGGATTCCCCTCCGGTCATGCCCAAAATGCAGCCAGTATTTGGGGGTTACTGGCTACCTCTACCAAGAAAAAATGGATCCGTTGGACCGCAGTCGCCTTGATCTTCTTGATCGGGTTTTCCCGGATTCTACTGGGAGTCCATTTCACTCATGATGTCCTGGCTGGCTGGCTGGTCGGAGGTTTATTATTATGGTTATTCCTTAAGCTGGAAGAGCCAGTCACAACCTGGTTTAAACACAGCAGCCTTGGCATGCAGATCCTGGCACTGATAATCATCACTGCCTTGTTGATCATTCCCGCTGTTCTTCTTGTACCTCCATTTAATCATCCACCAATCCCCGCGGGGGCTGATAACCCCTTTAGTTATGACGGGCTGCTCACCACCTCCGGTTCATTTCTGGGTTTAGGTTTAGGTATCATACTGCTGCACAAGACAGGCATGTTCTCCCACGAAGGCAAGATCTGGCAGCTGATTTTGCGTTATATCGTCGGCATCATTGGTGTGCTGGCTTTCTGGAAAGGACTTGGCGCCATATTTCCTGATGATATCTCTCTGATCTCCTATTCACTTAGATTTTTCCGATACTTCTTGATCGGATTGTGGATCTCATTCGGCGCTCCCAGGGTTTTCTCCTGGTTGAAATTGACCTAACAACAATCCCGATTATTTTTTTGAATTAAAAAGCCCCTGCCGGATTATCTGCAGGGGCTTTTACTATTTTTACTATTTGCTGTCTACTCTTCTTCTTCCGTGTTCGCAGCAATAACTTCTTCTGCTAAATGGGTAGGCAGTTGTTGATAATGGGAAAACTCAATTTCATAAACACCACGGCCACCTGTCATTGATCTTAAGTCAGTGGTATAGCGCTGCATTTCAGCCATGGGTACCTGGGCAGAAACCACCGAACGGCCACCTTTGGTATCCATGCCCTGCACCCTGGCTCGCCGGGTATTGAAATCACCCAGGATATCTCCCATATTCTCTTCCGGTACAGTCACCTTGGCTTCCATGATCGGTTCTAGAATGATACCGCCAGCTTGTTTGAACGCCATTTTAAATACCTGGCGAGCGCAGATCTCAAATGCCACAGGCTTGGAATCAACCGGGTGTTCCTTACCGTCATATACTGCCACTTTGACATTTACGACCGGGTAGCCCGCAAGCACACCTTCTTCCAAGACAGTTTTTACACCCTTTTCAATGGCGGGCATATAGTTTTTCGAAATTGAGCCGCCGAAAACCTCGTTGGAAAACTCAAACCTTTCATCGGGCAGCGGTTCCAACCGCATATGAATTTCAGCAAACTGTCCTGATCCTCCCGATTGTTTCTTATGACGATACTGGGCAGAGCCATTTTTGCTGATGGTTTCCTGATAAGGAACCTTGGGGATCTGCGTGTTCAGCTCTGTCTGGAAGATGTCCTTGGCTTTGCGGATGGCAACATCAATATGTTGTCCACCCATTCCTTCCAGAATGGTTTCTTTTGTAGTTTTGTCTTGTTTCCAAGACAGGGTCATATCTTCTTCACACAGCCGGCTTAATGTCGGACTGAGTTTTCCAGAGTCTGCCTGTGTTGCCGGGATGACTGCCACTCGATAAAGGGCTTTGGGGTAAACCGGGATAGGCAGTTTGAGAGGATGGTTCTCATCTCCCAGGGTATGACCAGTAGACGTAACATTCAACTTAGGCACCGCAACAATATCTCCGGCATGAACATTCTTTACATCTTCCTGGTGTTTTCCGCGCATAACACTGATATTGCCAAACCGCTCTTCTTCATTCTCCTGGCAATTCCAAACCTTGCTGTCAGAACTAACTGAGCCGGAATAAACCCGGAAGTAAGTGATCTTGCCAACATAAGGATCTGCAGTGGTTTTCCAAATATAACCTGCAAAGGGTCCAGCGTCTGAACATGTTAGCTCTTCCTCGCCTTTGGCACCTTCAGCCATAACGGCAGGTACTTCATCCGGAGCGGGCATAATATTCACAATCGCATTTAATAAGGGAGCCATACCCACACTGGCAGTTCCTGAAGCGACAAGAACAGGAGCAAAGGATCGGGAGAGCACAGCATTTTTCAAACCGCGTAAAATTTCATCCTCGGACAGGCTTTCTCCGTCAAGGTACTTCATCAACAGCTCATCATTACCTTCAGCGGCTGCTTCAATAATTTCCATACGCAGTTCTTCGACTTGATCTGCAAACTCAGCCGGGATGTCCACCACTTCTTTTCCATCACCCAGATAAGCCTTTTTTTCCAGGATATCGATCACACCTTTGAAATCAGCTTTTTCTCCCCACGGCAGTTGTAATGGGAGCAGGCGCATAGAAGTCATTTGCCGGACAGAATCTAGCGCTTTCTCGAAATTCGCGTTGTCCCGATCCATCATATTGATAACAACAAATCGAGGAAGGTTAAATTCATCAGCATAATCCCAGGCAATTTCAGTGCCCACTTCAGCACCGGCAACCGAGTCTACAGGAATAATTACCCCATCCACCACGCGCATAGATGAGATCACTTCACCAACAAAATCGGTATAACCTGGTGTGTCCAGTAAATTGATCTTGAAATTCTTGTATTCCACAGGTAATACCGAGGTTGAAATTGAGATTCCCCGCCGCTTCTCTTCATCCTGGAAGTCAGATACAGTAGTTCCGGCATTGATATCTCCCAGTCGGGTCAGCGCACCAGAATAAAACAGCAGTGCTTCTGCTAACATGGTCTTTCCGGATCCACTGTGAGATGCAAGGGCGATGTTGCGAATGTTTTGGGTAGAATATTCTTTCATCTATTAAACCTTCCTAGGAAATATGGTCTCTTAATATAAACCTGTGATCTTTGGCGCCGTTATGTAATATACTTGAGGTTTGGACTGCCTCTCAAGTTAGCTGACTACACGATTTTATGACATCATGCCGTCCTTGTCAAAGAAAAACCGGGTGATTTTTGTTCTGATTTTTTAATACAAACCAGAACCGCACCGCAACCCCGAACGTATCATGCATAATAGAACCATCAAACCAGGAACCCATGGCAGCAATCTCGATCCGGAATATCGTAAAACAGACATCAGTCATTCAGGATTTGATGACTTTATCAAACGTGGCTAGGGCCAGCCGGGGAGCCGAATCCTATGAAAACTTGGCTAAAAATCTCAGCAATGATATTCACCACAACGTTGAAACAATCCAGAAGATCCTTGACCAACAAGAGTTAACTCCCGCCGGTCTGTCTGTCAGATCACGCAGGGCTTACCAATGGCTGAAATACCTGGATAATCAAGAGAACCTTGATGCCCACCTTGATAGCCTTCAGCGGATAAATCTTTACCTGCCTACTATTAAGGTTCAACCCAGGTTCAAAAAACACAAAGTGGATTTTTCTTTTTTCCATATCGGTTCGTTATATAAGATCCAGGCATCATCATCTCAAATTCAGATCACAGCTCAGGAAAGTTTTATATCTGCGCCCGATAGGGTATTGATCGCTCTTCTAGAAACAGCCCTTGGGAAACCTGCCCAAGCTGCTGGTCAATTAATTCAGGAATATACTTTTTCTCCACTTTACAAAGCAGCCCGGGAAAATCTGGAATACCTGGGAATCCCTCAAGGTGGTTTTGCCTGTGGTTCAGCACATGATCTGGCCGCAAGTTTTTCTCGAGTGAACCGAACTTATTTTAACGGAGAGATCACCCCGCCTCATCTGATCTGGAATAATCGCCTCACTTTCCGGAAATTCGGTCATTATCAATGGGACACAGATACTGTAATGGTCAGCCGAACACTGGATCAACGCCAGGTGCCGGATTTTGTGGTGGATTTTGTGATGTATCACGAATTGCTTCACAAAAAACTGGGTGCACCGCTTGTAAGTTCGCGTAGAAGGGTCCATACCAAAAAATTCCGGGAGTTGGAAGCCAAATTTCCCAGATATGAGGAAGCTCAAAAATATCTCAACAAAATCTCCCGGAAAAGAAACTAACCTGATCGATCGATCAGGTTAGTTTAAATTCATTATTCAACAACCGACTGATTAGGCCCCCGATTTCTCTTTATGTTCTCGTACCAGCTCCCTCCGGAGAAGTTTGCCAACATGGGTCTTGGGAAGCTCATCCCGGAACTCGATCTCAGTAGGGATCTTATAATTGGCCATACGATCAGTACACCATTCTTTCAGCTCAGCCTGATCCAGCGAATAACCTTCTTTTAGAACGATCCAGGCTTTCACTGTTTCGCCTCGTTTGGGATCTGGGATGCCGGCCACACCAACATCCTGGATCGCTGGGTGGTCCTGGAGCACCTCTTCTACTTCCCGGGGCCAAACCTGGAATCCACCCGGTTTGATGAGCTCTTTTTTGCGGTCGACAATATAGAAGTAGCCCTGCTCGTCCATGCGGGCAATATCTCCTGTATATAGCCAGCCATCCCTGAGCGCATTGCGTGTTTCTGTGGGCATATTATGGTAGCCCTTAAATACCTGGGGGGCTTTGATCACCAGCTCGCCGATCTCTCCAGCAGCAAGTTGCGTGACCCCATCATCCAGATCAATGATCCGGGCATCCACATCAGGAAAAGGCAAGCCGATCGACCCGGTCCGGTTTTCGCCGAGGTTGGGGTTGCAGTGAGTTGCTGTCGGGGTTTCTGATAACCCGAATCCTTCAAATAACATCCCGCCAGTCAGCTTCTCAAATGTTTCCTTGGTTTCTCTTAACAGCGGGGCTGATCCTGAGATACAAGCCTTGATCGCGCTGAGATCATATTTCCCGGCTATAACATCGGCATTATTATTGATCGCGTTGTAAAGGGCAGGAACCGCTGGGAAGATCGAGGTTTTATATTTGTCCATATTACTCAGCAGATCCTTCAGGTCCCTCGGATCAGGAACCATCACCAGGGTTGCTCCCGCCGCTAAACCGTAGTTCATTCCGGCTACCATGCCATAAACATGGTAAAGGGGTATTGCCATCATGACCACTTCTTCACCCATAACAGCAGTAGTGATCCAATGCATCATTTGGATTGTGTTGGCAACCAGATTTCTGTGCAGGCCAATGGCTGCCTTAGGAATGCCGGTTGTGCCGCCGCTGTATTGGAATATTGCTGTATCTTCAGGGCCAACTTCAACCTGGGGCTGCTCCCGGCCCTTATACGAAGCCAGCAGGTCGGGCATCCAGAGATCATTATCCCTTAAGGTTACCCTGAAGCCGCCTTTCTTTTCCTTCGCCAGCGTGAACAACATGCCAAGCAGGGGTGGCAGAGTTTCCTTAATATTGGTACAGATGATCTGCTTTATGCCGGTATCCTTCTGCAGCCCTTTGACCAGCTCATAGTAATTGCTCATTAAGATCATCAATTCCAGACCAGAATCATTAGCCTGGTGAATGATCTCCCTTGCTGTGTATTGAGGATTTGTGGCAACTACCACACCACCAGCTTTTAGAATCGCAAAATAGGCCATCACAAATTGAGGAGTGTTGGGTATCAATATTCCAACCCTGTCGCCCTTTTTCACGCCCAGATCAATCAGGGCAGCGGCGAGCTCATTTGTGATCTGGCTCATTTCACGATAGGAGATTTCAGCCCCTTTAAATATAGTACAGGGTTTATCTGGAAATTTTTTTGCTGAGTCTTCAAGAAAATGAAAAATGGGGACTGCTGGGTACGAAAGGCTTGTAGGAATACCTTCGTCGTAATAATCATGCCAGGGTCGGTGCTCCATTGGGTTCCTCCTATGACAAGATTTATGATGGGCTAATTTTAAGTATAGCAAATTTACGACAAGAAGTGTTGAATTTCGTTAAGAATATCCTCAAATGGATCGCTAGAAGCTGAGAACCAGCTGATATTTGGATCATTTTCCCTGAACCAGTTGGCCTGCTGCCGGACATATTTGCGAGTTTTGCTTTTAATCTGGCGGATTGCTTCTTCCCGTGAGATCTCACCGCATAAATAAGCAGCCATCTGTTTGTATCCGATGGCTGACATGGCTGATGAGTCAGCTGTATAACCCGCCTCAAGCAGAGAGGTTACTTCATTCTCTAAACCATGGTCCAGCATGATTTCGATCCTCTGATCGATTCTTTGATATAACTCCTCCCTGGAACGGATTAAACCTATCTGCAAAATATTGTAGGGAGATCCGGATTTCCCCCTTTGTTCAGTAAATCTCCTTCCGGAAGAAAGGATTACCTCAAGAGCCCGAATGATCCTGCGTAAATTCGGTCCATCTATCCCTTCCGCAGCATCTGGATCCAACGCAGCCAGGCGTGCTCGCATGCCATCTACCCCGATATCATCCGCCCAGCGATCAAGAATTTTTCTCAGATTCGGATCTGGTTTAGTTTTGGGCAGATCCCAGCCTTCAATAACAGCCTGGATATACTGTCCTGTCCCACCCACCAGAAATGGCACTGAGCCCCGCCGGTGGATCTCCCGAATGACCTCCTGAGTCCGGGATAGATACAACGCCAAACTCCATTCCTGATCTGGTTTTGCGACATCAATTAAATGGTGCGGGACTCTGACAAGATCTTCGCGGGTTGGTTTTGCGGTGCCGATATCCATACCGCGATAGAATAATCTCGAGTCTGCTGAGATCACTTCTCCCCGGATCGCCTCCGCCAGACGGATTGACAGCTCTGTTTTTCCTACAGCCGTCGGACCAATAATAACAATCAATTTCTTCTTAGTCTCTTCCATACCCCATCACGATATTCTCAAAATGTTGGATATCTAGTGAATCTTTTCCGCTCAATTTCTGGATAGCAATCAGGTCAACCTGCCAGGCGTCTTCGTATTCAGGCCGCTCATGCAAATAAAGACCTATTGCATTGAGCATATGGTTCCATTTCTTGTGCGAGAATGCTTCCTCGGGATAACCGTATTTATCGCTGGTGCGTGTTTTTACTTCTACAAAGACCAGGATCTGTTCATCCTTTTCCTCCAGAAGGGCGATAATATCAAGTTCCCCTTCCGGTGTAAAATAATTCCGATCTATGATCGTGTAGCCTTTCCGTTCTAGAAAAGCGGCGGCAATCCCTTCTCCCCAGCGGCCAATTTCCTGTTTATAACTCATTATTTGCGGCAAACTCATAAATTAGGATTGTTTATTTTAGTCTAACACACAGGAACCTTAAACTGTCCTTCCCAATCATTGACTTAAAGGTAGAATGAGACTATGGATAATATCAGGAATCATTTACCTGACCTAAACCGGCTTAGTACAACCGTATCCACGATTCTATTAGCCTATACACTGACCCATTTTGTATCTATACCTTCCCAGGATCTGGAAATTACACTGCTGGGTATTTTTTTCAATATGCGGATAAATTATTCGACATTGGTATCTATTCTGGTTGCAGGGCTCACAGCATCAGGATCTGCCTGGCTGCTGCAGGATCATCCTGCCAGGGACAAATCTGAAAATTCGATAATCCACTGGCTGCTCCCCTCCCTTACATCTTTGGTCTTGATGTTGGCAGTCAATCAACTTCCATTTAACGCCACATGGTGGATAGCCACAGCAGCCAGCGGTTTGGGATTGATATTGGTGCTGCTCGCAGAGTATGTTGTTTTTGACCCAACCAATCGTTTTTTCATTCCTGCGGAAATGGGAATCACTGCCCTTTCAATAGTTTTATTTTTAATCCTGGCGATTTCTCTGCACAGAGCTGAAACCCGTTTATTCTACAAGGTTCCGGTTCTCAGCACTGCCGCTCTATTGGTCTATTTACGAGTGGTCCATCTGCGCCAAAGAGGTTTCTGGGCTCTGAATCAAGGCTCTGTTCCATTCCTCCTAATTGGTGAACTTGCCGCGGGACTGCACTATCTACCCATCGGATCGATCGGTTTTGGTATCGCATTGGCAGGACCACTCTATGCCCTGATCGAGATCACCGAAGATCTACCTACCGGGGAAAAACATCTCAATCTGGAAATGTTCTTCTGGCCAGGATTGATTTTAATTCTCTCCTGGGGAATTGCATTTTTCCTTTAATCGTTTCCCATGGAAAGAATCAGTGTTAATGATAATGACGCAGAGACCTGTCAATTTTTCAGGAGTTAATTTATGTTCTACATTTTCCAAACCGGTATTCTTGTTCTCGCCTATATTTTGGGATCGATCCCATTCGGGTATATCCTCGTAAAACTCATAACCGGGAAGGATGTTCGGCAAGTTGAAAGCGGTCGGACCGGCGGCACCAATACAATGCGCGTAGCGGGTTTTGGGATAGGATTCATAACCTCATTGCTGGATATGTTGAAAAGCGCCGGGGCAGTCTGGATTGCACGATTATTGATGCCAAATGCATATTGGCTGCATGTTATAGCTGGTTTCACAGCAGTCTTGGGTCATAATTACTCTATCTTCCTGATTGAGAAGGATGATCAAGGGAAAATCAAATTGGGAGGAGGTGCCGGGGGAACACCTGCTCTTGGAGCCATTGTTGGTTTCTGGTGGCCGAGCGTTTTGATCCTGGTCCCAGCAGGGTATATCATCGTGATGGTCATAGGGTACGCATCCCTGGCAACGCTGAGCTTGCCGCTACTCGGTAGTTTGATCCTCCTGATACGGTTTTTGAAATTTGATCAACCCTGGCAATACATACTCTCCGGTTTATTATCGGAGATATTAATCGTCTGGGCTCTCCGCCCAAATATTAAACGCCTGCTGAACGGGTCTGAAAGGTTGGTCGGTTTTCGAGCAGAAAAGAAAAAAAAGGATATCTGATCCTGGTAAAGAAAAAGATCCTGGATAAACCAGGACCTTTTATTCTTTATAAATTAGTCGATGAGAAGAATCAAGCTATAAAATACTTTGGTTCTTCCCCGTGGACTTTCTTGTAGAGGTGGTGTAAATTTTGCTGGTGGATCTCTTCCGCAGCCCCTCCCAGTAATATCCTGCTCTTCCCGCAAATCTCAATATCTTTCTCTTTTAGAAATTCTCCCGGGTAATTATCAAGAGCTGCATCCACAACAATCTGATCTATTTTATCCAGGTAATCAATCCGATCCTTGATGCTAGAAATCACTTCTCCCCTCAAGATCACTTCCCCGTGGCCTTGAACCACATTTTCAATCGTCAATGACTGGATCTTTGTTAGTGATTCACGCATGGCCTGGGAGTCCCCATCAACAATGTGGGGTATTGGCATCCAAACGTCTCCGGCAAATAAAACTTCATCTTCAACGATATATACCCCGATTCCATCATCGCTGTGCCCTGGCAGTTCAATAAATCTTAGGGTCTTATCCCCTACGATCAACTCCAGGACTCCTGTATCCAGGGTCAGATGAGGTAAAACGATCTGGGTTTTTTGGAATACCGTATCCATCTCCATAGCTGTTTTCAGGGAAGCGGCCCCAATATTTCTCATGTTTTCCCTGCAAAGAGCATGGCTTAGAACATAAGCCCCAGGGAAAAAACAGTTACCCCAACAATGATCTGCATGATAATGGGTATTGATAACATAACGGACTTTCCTCTTTAACTCATCCTCTATGAATTCTCTGATAGCCAGAGTCTCTTCTGGAAAAGCCAGCGTATCAATAACCACCGCCCAATCCTCCCCAATCACTGCCCCAGCATTAACCTGTGCGTAAATATCACTTTGGAATGTATAAACGTCATCTGCAACCCGTTCCCGGTGAATCATATATTTTTTGCCCTCCAAAATGTTTTTTTTTAGCAAAATCGAAGCACTTTCCCGCCTGTAATAACCCAAAGAATAGCATACTCACGGTGTGAAAGTCAAGAAATTTTAAGGTTCCAATCCAGTAATTCAGAAAACAGGGTTATTTTTCTTTCCAGGGGAGTCATAAAAATGTCAATATTCAAGCATCTTGTTGACTAGCCGGGTATCTACAGGTATAATTCTGAAAACTGAAAAAGGACCCATAATCGGGAAGAGTACAGAGAAAACCGCTGTGAGAGATGGGAGGCCACCGGCTGAAAGCCACCCTCAACGTAAGCTCTGGAATGTCCCCCGGTTGGTCTGCCGAAGAAATTTGATTTCAAAGAGTAGAACGGCACGGGTGAGCCCGATATAGCGAAATCCTGGTATTTGAATCAGGAATCGAGTGTATGTGTTCTAAGGACACATAAAACGAGGTGGTACCGCGGAAGGTGTAAGACCCTTTTCGTCCTCAGGGATGAAAGGGTTTTTTGTTTAATAATTAACGAAAAATGTCAGATATGTTATGGACATTAAATGATCTTTAGAGGGATGGATACCGATATGCTGCCAAAAAAATATGATTTCGAATCTGTTGAATCCAGGTTATATAAATTCTGGGAAGAGAATGGGTACTTCAAACCAACCAATGATCCCAACTTGCCCGGTCATGATCCAACCAAAAAGCCATACGTGATCAGCATTCCACCGCCCAATGTTACCGGTGTCCTGCACCTGGGCCATGTCATATTTGTCACCCTGGAAGACCTGATGATCAGGCACCAGCGCATGAAAGGTGTGCCCACTCTCTGGGTGCCAGGAACAGACCATGCCGGCATCGCCACCCAACATCAGGTTGAAATGAAACTGAAAGAACAAGGAACCAGCCGGGAAGAAGTCGGACGGAATACGTTCCTTGAAGAAACCTGGAAATGGAAAGAAGAACATGGCGGAAGGATCGTGGAACAGATCCGACGCCTGGGCGCCTCCTGTGATTGGAGTCGGGAAAGGTTTACTTTGGATGATGGACTCTCCCGGGCTGTCAGGGAAGCATTTGTACACCTATACGAAAAAGGTTTGATCTACCGCGGACCGCGCCTGATCAACTGGTCCCCTTCCCTGCAAACAGCAGTATCTGATCTGGAAGTGGAACATTCAGAAGAAAAAGGGAAACTGTATTACTTCAAATATCAACTGGCTGAGAATCCGGAGCAGTTCATTCCTGTGGCCACAACCCGACCAGAGACCATTTTAGGCGATACGGCAGTGGCGGTTCATCCGGATGATGACAGGTATAAAGCCTTTATTGGGAAAATGGCTCTTGTTCCTATCCTGGGACGTGAAATTCCAGTCATCGGCGATGAGTATGTCAGTATGGATTTCGGAACGGGCGCATTAAAGATAACACCCGGACACGATCCCAATGACTATGAGATCGGTTTAAGACATAACCTGGATTTATTATCCATGCTTGATAAAAAAGCCCAGGTGACCGAAGTTGGAGGACCGTACCAGGGACAGGATCGTTTTGAAGCCAGGAAAAATCTTTGGCAAGACATGAAAGATGCCGGCCTGGTTATTAAGGAAGAGGATTACATGCACCAAGTCCCACGAGCCCAACGTGGCGGTGAGATCATTGAACCTATGATCTCTACCCAATGGTTCGTGGATATTAAACCACTGGCAGAAAAGGCCCTCAAAGCTGTCCAGGAAGGTGAAATAGAGATCATCCCTGAACGCTTTAAGAAAGTATATTACAACTGGATGGAAAACATCCATGACTGGTGTATCAGCCGCCAACTGTGGTGGGGACATCGCATCCCGGTCTGGTACTGCGATGAGTGCGGAGAACTAACTGTCTCCAGGCAGGATCCAAGTGCCTGCCAGGCTTGCGGCAGCACCAATATCCAACAAGACCCTGATGTGCTTGATACCTGGTTTTCATCTGGTTTATGGCCTTTTTCCACTCTAGGATGGCCGGATGAAACACCCGATCTGAAATATTACTTCCCCACAACAATGATGGAAACTGGATACGACATCCTGTTCTTCTGGGTTGCGAGAATGATCATGTTCAGTCTTGAATTGACAGGGAAAGCTCCCTTTGAGATCGTTTATTTACACGGCCTCGTGATGGATGAACACGGCCAAAAGATGAGTAAGTCTAAGGGTAATGTGATCGATCCTATCGACGTCATGAATGACATGGGCACAGATGCTGTGCGTTTTACTATGTTGGTTGGATCTACTCCTGGCATCAATACCAACCTTTCCTTAACAAAAGTTGAAGCCAATCGAAATTTCGCCAACAAGATCTGGAATGCCGGGCGATTTGTGCTGGGCAACCTGGAAAATGCCCCCCAGTCTCCCCAGGCAGATCCAGACTGGACCCTGGCCGATTCCTGGATCTGGTCCCGCATGCAGGACCTTATTCGCAATGTAAATCGCCTCTTTGATAATCATCAATATGGTGAGGCGGGGCGCTATATCTACGATTTCTTCTGGGGAGATTACGCTGACTGGTATTTGGAGATATCAAAAAGTCAAATCGCCGCAGGTGGTGATCGGGCATTTTACACGATTGAGACCTTGATCAAGGTGCTCGATCAATGTATGCGGCTTTTACATCCCTTCACTCCCTATGTTACCGAAGAACTCTGGCAGCATCTGAAAGAAGCAGTCCAAAATTCCCCCTTCAAGGGCAGGATTCCAGACTGGGATGAGGCTTTGATGATATCATCCTGGCCCGAATCAAGGCCCAGGGAAAGCTGGGAGAGTAAAAAGGTTCAAGATTTTGAACTGATCCAGGATATCGTTCGGACTATCCGAAATCTTCGAGCGGAAAAGAATATTAAACATGGAAAGTTGATTCCAGCTAACCTGGTAACCAGTGAATATCAAGACATGCTCCTGGGTGAAATGGCAAGCCTGGCTGCACTGGCCCAATTGGACCCGGCACAAACCTTGATCACAAAAGAACTTAAGGAGAAACCCCAGGGACAGATTGCCCTTGTGGCAGGTCCAGTGGAGATTTATCTCCCTCTCAGTGGGTTGCTTGACCTTAATGATGAGAAAAAACGATTGAGTTCGGAATTGAATGAACTGGAAGGTGAGATAAATCGTCTGGAAGAATTATTATCCAGCCCCTTTGCAAAAAAAGCGCCCGAAGCTGTTGTGAAGAAGGAACAAGACAAACTCAGCGGGTATCAAGATACTGCCCTAAGACTCCAGGAACAGATAAAGAACCTGGAAGGCCTATCCTAAAAAATCAGGTCCTGGACGAGGTTTCAATCTTGTCCAGGACCTTGAGGATGATTTTCAATGTTAACAAATATCTCCCTTTGGCTGAAAAAGATCTCCAATAAATGGGTCATGCTGCTAACCCTGCTGATAATGATCCTCTTTATGATAACCGTACTTCCCGGACAGGCGGCTGCTTCCGAAAAAGAGATTGGCAGCAGCATGTCTCCAGACACATCCTTTTTCTATTTACCTGGTGATCTGCTCCAAATGACCGAGGATTATGGTCCAGACGGAAGGCAGTCTTACATCCAGTCGCGCTGGACATTTGACCTGCTATTCCCGCTTGTTTATGTAAGCTTCCTGGCAGTTGGGATCAGCTGGTTATATAAAACCCTGGTTAACCCCATTAGAATATTTACTCTGAGTAATATTCTGCCGATCCTGGCCGGGATTTTTGATTATCTTGAAAACAGTGGCTCCTCCCTTGTAATGGGTCTATATCCAGATCTTGTGCCTGGATTGGCGTTGCTAACAGCGGTTTTCTCAGCTGTAAAATGGATTCTGGTTGGAGCTAGTTTCCTGGTTTACTTCTTCCTGGCAGGTGCGGCGTTCTATCAATGGCTCCGTTCCCTAAAGGGAAAATAAGTCCTCCTCAAATAAGTACAATTTGGCAAAAAGAACCCCTGAAAATCTCAGGGGTTTTGTTTATCTGTGGGTTCAGAAATTGAAAGTCAGGTGGAAAGCACCGCTTTATTATGGAAATGGAACTGGGCCTGGGCTTTCCTGATGACTGCATCTGTGATCTTCTTGATATCGCGGGAGTCATTCAGTCCAAGGTCATCAAGGCTGACGGGTGGAGCGAATGAAACACTGGGGGATACCATCAATTTCCCCGGTACGAGGAGCTGGTACATCACCTGGAAAAACTCTGATAAACGCTGTTTATTCACCCGTCCCTTTCTAAAAAGTGTTGCCGGGTGAGTTATGTATTTAGGTGCCAACACACCGCTGATCAATGAAACCGCTAATTTGGTCTGAGGGACATTCCTCAGGAATAATCCCAGGCTTGAAGTCCACCGGGTAAGTTCAACTTCAGCGTTCGGCATAAATGCTGGATCAGGATCCATTGTGCCTCTGGCAAAGACCAACAACGAGCCGCCGTTTTTTAAATGCCTGAGAGCACTCCTGGCAGCGCTCATCCGGTCATGGGCATCTGGCGTAGAAAAAATCATGTGTTTGCTGGTATCAGGTAATTTTTTAACAAATGGGATATCTGAAGAGATGATCTTTACATCATCTCTTGGGATCAAAGAGGAGATTATAAGGGAATCATAAGCCCCCGGGTGATTCGAAGCAACAACCAGAGGGCCTTCCTGGGGCAGATGCTCGGTACCGAAGGCTTGAACTTTGTCAACGAAATGAGTGATAAACCAGGCTGAAGCTTTTTGCCAACCTTCCTGGACAACTCGATGATCAAATATCGTCGCCAGTTCCGAGAAGCGGACCATTGGCTTCCATACTAATGGTTTGAGGAGAGGCTGGACTAATCCATCCTTTCGAAATCCGAGGGATTTATTTAATTCAAAGACCAGATCGTTAGCTAATATAAACTTTTTCTTCTCGAGGTCATCCATAACTACCGCCCAATGATTCCATACAATTACATTATAGATGGTTTCACCTGTTATAGAAACCATGGATTACCTTAAAATATCCTTCTGATCTGATCTTATATTCTATTTAACATGGTATCTTTGTCCAGGTTATGCCAATGAGCGGCTACTTTGCAGTTTATTCTGGTCCAATAAACAAATATTCAATTTGATATGGTTAAATAGAATACACTGATAAATAATTTCCAAGAGGACAAAATGGATAAGAATGCTAGAGTTCCTTTCGAACAGAAAAAAATAGCTTTGATCGCACATGATAATAAAAAAGATGATCTATTGGCCTGGACGAAATTCAATCAGGATAAGTTGTCGAGACATATCCTCTATGCGACAGGCACAACAGGGCGGCTGCTCACTGAGCAGTTGAAACTTCCGATCATCCGGATGCAAAGCGGCCCACTGGGCGGAGATCTGCAAATCGGGGCAAAAATCTCCGAAGGAGAGATCGATGTCTTGATCTTCTTCTGGGATCCACTCGAAGCACAACCTCACGATCCGGATATCAAAGCTCTTTTACGGCTATCAGTAGTCTGGAATATTCCAGTAGCGATGAATCGCTGCTCAGCGGATTACATCATCTCATCTCCCCTGCTCGACAGCGAGTACGAACGCAATGCTCCGGACTATGAAGAATATACTGAACGTCTGGAAAGCCGCTACTCAGATTTCATTTCAAGAAAATAAAAACAGGATGCGGGATCCTTATCTACCAGGGATATCCGCATCCTGTAAAATTTTTCCTGAGCTGCTAGTTTATATTAATGCTGTTATCTTTACACCGGCCTGGTTCAAAAAATCCACGGATCGATCATCCCTATACTCCCGATCATAAACGATCTCTGAAATGCCAGCATTGATGATAGTTTTGGCACAAATAAAACAGGGCTGATGGGTCACGTAAATGGTCGCCCCTTCTGTGATCACACCATGAAGAGCAGCCTGGATAATTGCATTCTGCTCTGCGTGTAATGTTCGCACACAATGCCCATTATCCATCAAACATCCAACATCAGAACAATGGGGCAGTCCCCGGGGGCTTCCGTTATATCCTGTTGTAAGAATCCGTTTATCACGCACGATCACAGCGCCGACTTGTGCTCTTTCACAGGTGCTTCTTTTTGCCACTTCCAGGGCAATATTCATGAAATATTCATCCCAGCTAGGTCTTTTTTCATCAGCACCCATATTATTCTCCTGATAAATTATAGCTAAACCCGGAATCCAAGGTCATCATTATTATTTTATTTGAAATCCTGATTTGATGATCGTTTCCCGTAGGTGAGGTCTGGAAGGTTTACTGGCCCTTCTGGCAGAATGTTCCATCCATCCATAATCCGCTGGATCCCGGTCCTCTCTGTCCACCTGTCGTCCACCATAAATTCCGGTATCGATCATCGCCTGATCGTATTCCATCAAGTATTGCAGATCATTCTCCTGATAGGATTCCCAATGCAGCACTGCCTCCATCGGGAGCCTTGGTTTGATCATGGGCTTTTCCATTGCCCATCCAAGCGTCATACCGCACACCGGGTAAACCAGCTTCGGGAGCTGAAAGATTTCAATGATGCCTTCCGGGTCATTTCTTAAAGCCCCGATATAACAAAATCCCATCCCCAGAGATTCAGCAGCTAAACCTGCATTTTGCATAGTGATGGCTGCATCTACAGTTGCAACCATAAAGTTTTCCATATAAGCTGCATTCAGTTCATAACCCTGGTGGTTACATACCCGTTCTAGCCGGCTGAAATCCGCACACCATAATAAAAAGACAGGGGCCTGGGAGATATGGGCCTGCCCACTGCAAATATCACGGATCTTTGCTTTTTTTTCCGGATCGGTAGTGACGATCACACTGTAGGTCTGTAAATTTGATGAACTGGATGTTCGCTGGGCAGCTGTTATGATCTGTTCGATCAATTTTTGTGGCGGCAGGTCTGGTTTATAGTTCCTGACAGATCCATGTTGATGAATTAATTCAAGAGTCGGAGTAGACATAAATATCCTTCCAGGAAAATATACCGGGGAGTAATTTGTTAATCAGCTTAGGGAATACAAAAGGATATCAGCTTAACATTCGCTGTAACCGCAGGAATAACATTTCCGGCAGCCTTCCTCATTCACCAGTGCCGCCTGGCCGCATTCAGGACAGAGATCCCCTACTTCCAGCCAGGTTTCGGGCTGCCTGATCTCATCGATCGCCTCGATCTCCGCAACAGTCAATTCCTGAATATCCCAGCCAGTATTTTCCAGATATTCCTCAAGAGCCTGGGCAATGCCGTCTGGCAGGGATCTGACCCTATTCGGACCAAAGCCTGTGGGGCGGCGGCCTCCAATACCTGCATATTGTTGATATACCTCTTCCAATCTCTGACGAGGAGGAATAGGTGAGGACATTCTTAGAATGTAAGACAGGGAACGGCCGATGGCTTCGGAAACAGCCGCTGTATCCGATCCGGCTTTTGCGGTATTGATAAATACCTCGAATGGTTGGTTATCTCCATTCTCATTAATTGTCACATAGGTTTTCCCCAGCGGTGTTTGGATGCTGTAGGTATAACCCTGCAGATGGCGGGGTCTTGGTTTCTTGGTGGCTTGCCATTTCTGAAGTTGGGTCTGGACTTCCTGGTCGATCTGCTTTTCATCCACAGCTCCCGTCTCCAGGACCACTTTGTCCCTGGACCCGGTTACATATACTGTGATTCCTTTACAGCCTGTTTCCCAGGCCAGGATATAAGCCTGTGAGACGTCCTCTTTCTGGGCTGAAGAAGAGAAATTGATCGTTTTAGAGATGCTGTTATCAACAAATGCCTGGAGAGCAGCCTGGATCCGAATATGTTCCTCTGCGGTGATGTCACCTGAAACAACAAACGTATTTCTTATCTCTTCAGGCAGGGAGTCAATTCCCTGACAGGTTCCGGTTTCCAGGATGGTGGAAATGACTTCATCTTTTGTGGCATCGGTTAATCCTGATTCTTCAAGAGCCTGGTTAAATAGCGGACTGGTATAGATCAAGTCCAATTCCCCATCGCTTTCTACAACATGGCGGGTATAGGCTAGCGCAAATGCTGGTTCACATCCATATCCTTCACATCCGGAAACAGTTGCGATTGTCCCGGTTGGTGCAACTGTGGTCTGGGCTGCATTGCGAATACCGTGTTTTTTAATGCCCCCGACAATTATCTCCCAATCCAGTTCTGGCCTGCCCCAATCATTTTGATACTCTATTATAGACTGTGGTGCTTCCCAGCTTAAGTTCTTGGGATCATAGCGGCTACCTTCAATCGCAGGGAATGCGCCTCGTTTTTTTGCCAGGTCGATGCTGGTAAACATGGCATGGTAGCGGATAAATTCCATGATCTGGGCTGCGAATTCCTGTCCCGCCTGTGAGCCATAGCGTACCCCTGCCCGATACATCAGGTCTGCCAGACCCATAATGCCCAAACCAATCCGCCTGGCACGCATAGCTGCTTCCTTCAACTGAGGTACGGATGGTACATAAGCATTAGCATCAATAACATCATCCAGGAACCGCGTCGCTGTTTCGATACTTTTCCTCAGCGCTTCCCAATCTGGTTTTCCGTCATCGCCAACATGGCGGCTTAAATTTATTGATCCCAGGCAGCAATTCTCATAAGGACCCAGGTATTGTTCTCCACAAGGATTGGTAGCTTCCAGATCATATAAATGAGGGATTGGGTTATCTCGGTTAGCGTGATCCAGGAATAATAGTCCCGGTTCGCCATTGTGATGGGCATGGTAGACGATCTTGTTAAATAGGTCTCGTGCCCGAATCGTGCCATAAACAAGGATTTTGATGCCTGCGGCTTCGGCTTGCTCCAGGGTACCGTTGAACTCACGGTAGGCCGGGTCTTTAACATCAGGAAAGCGCAGTTCCCAAAGTTCATCAGCGATCACCGCTTCCATAAAAGCATCTGTGATTCCTACCGAGATGTTGAAATTTGTGATTGCGGTTTCGTCAGTTTTACAGGTAATGAAATGTTCAATATCTGGATGGTCAACCCGCAGGACAGCCATATTCGCCCCCCGGCGGGTTCCGCCTTGAGCGATTTCCCCAAAAGCCTTATCATATACCTTCAAAAATCCGACTGGTCCTGTAGCGTGACCTGAAGAAGCCTTAATCAAAGATTTTGTTGGTCTCAGGCGGGAGAAGGAAAAACCATTCCCACCACCTGTTTGCTGGATTAGAGCAGCATCCCTGAGGGTCTGGAAGATACCATCACTCCACTTTCCCATATCGTCACTGATAGGAAGCACAAAACAAGCCGCTAATTGGCCCAGGGGAGTGCCTGCTCCTGTAAATGTTGGTGAATTTGGTAAAAAACGTTTGGTTGCTAGCAGCTGATAATATTCCCGGGCGAGTTGATCAACATTCCCCCCCCATTTCTGCTCTTCAGCTGCGATATTATATGCCACACGCCAGAAAGTCCCTTCCGGGGTTTCAGCCAATTCGCCGTCCTCTCCTTTCCGAATGTAACGCCGTTTGAACACCTCGAGGGCATTCTCTTCCAGATCAACCCTGATAAGATCTTTTGGAAGTTGGGGAATGTTATTATCGACGTTAATCGGTTTTTTAGGATCGACGTTTTTTACCATCTACTAGACTCCTGCATTTGAAAGAAAAAGATAATTTTACTCAATTAGAAACCCAGATTCAATTAAGATAAATACCCCCATATGTGCGGGTATAAAGTTATAAAACCCTTATATATCTGGTTGAGTGGTCGTATTCTAGCATACCCAATCTGTTATAGCAACCCACAGTAAAGCAATTTAACCTTAATATTTTCCAGCTATCAATTTTGTAAGGTCGCCGGACTTTCCAAGCATGTGTTTTTAAGCTTTATTCTAATTTTGGCATGGCATTTTTTTAAGTGGATCAGCTTTGCAAATCCAGCTCAATCAATGTTAAAATTGATCATCAACTAAATCAAATGGACAAGGATTATGCCCAGAACACCAGAGATCATCACCCTCGATTTGAATTTCCAAAACTGTCCCAACGCAATCGCCAGTTACATGATTCCGCATCAAGAAGGTTTGATCGTGATAGAAAGTGGTCCTGGTTCAACTCAAAAAGAACTTGAGAAGAAACTTCAGGAACATGGATATGACATAAAAGAAATCACTCATATCCTGTTAACCCATATCCACCTCGACCATGCAGGAGCAGCTGGCTGGTTGGCAAGACAATCCAAAGCCAAGGTGTTTGTGCATCAGCGGGGTGCTCCTCATCTCCTGGATCCTTCCAGATTATTGGCAAGCGCAACCCGGATTTACGAGGACAAAATGGATCAACTGTGGGGTGATTTTCTCCCTGTACCGCATGATCAGCTGGTAATCCTGGAAGATGGCATGGAAATCCAGGTAGGAAGTTACACCTTTCGGGCTCTCGATACACCTGGACATGCTAACCACCATATGGCATTTCTCCTGGACGAGGTTTGTTTCAGCGGTGATGTGGGTGGCGTCCGGATTTCTTCTGCAGGAAAAAGACACTTACGAATTCCCATGCCACCGCCGGAGTTTCATCCGCCTAGATGGAGAGAATCCATTGCTAAACTTAAGCACGAAAAGATTTCGCGTATCGCCCCTACTCACTTTGGCTTCTACGATGATGTCCAGTGGCATCTGGATACAGTATTGGAAGAACTGGACGCAGCCGAAGAATGGATGGGCAAGGTAATGCCAAAGGGTTATCCGATCGATGATCTGAGAATTGAATTTCTGAATTGGGTCAAAAACCGTTCCCAGGATCTAGGTGTAAATGAAGTTACCCTGGACGCGTTTGAAAAAGCCAATCCTTCCGGCATGTCGGCTGATGGAATGAAACGCTACTGGGAAAAATATATCGATCTCAAATAAACCAATCGAGAAGTTGCTTCATTAAAGGCATTCACTGTCAGCTCAATTGATCGCGGGCTGACAGTTTTTTATTTTATATCCCTAGAAGGATCAAGTGCAACTTTTAGGCATACAGCTCGTATACTTTACTGGAAACAAATCCTCAGGGATTTTTACTATTTTTTCAATTAAGGAGTAATAATGTCAACCAAAAGAAAAATCCTGCTGATCTTCATACCTCTGTTCCTGGTGTTAACAATTGGTTTTGGGTTTGCAGCGACTGCTAAAGCCGTTGAATTTGATCAAGACGGCATTGTTGAAGAAGGAGAGGTTATCGATGATGATCTTTTTATCTCCGGTGATACTGTTGAAATTAACGGCACTGTAAATGGTGATGTTTTTGCTTCCGGTTCGATCGTTAAAGTCAACGGCACCATCAACGGCAGCCTGGCCTCGGGAGCCCAGACCATTTTAGTGAACGGCCAGGTCAGCGGCAGTGTTTATGCCGGTTCTATGACTATAACGCTTGGGCCAGAAACAGATATCGGCCGAAATATGTTCTATGGTGGTTTTAACCTTTCCGCAGAAGAAGGATCTGTTATTCACCGCGACCTCCTGGTCGGTGCTTATCAAGCACTTCTCTCTGGCGAGGTCGGCAGAGATGTCCAGGCAGGTGTTGGTGCCTTGGAGATCAATGGTTCAGTTGGTAATAATGTTCGGGCAGAAGTAGGCAGCACATCAGAAGGACAGCCTCCTCAAATCTATCCCAGTCCCCCTGGAATCGATACCGTTGTTCCTTCAGGCATCCGCATTTCTGAAGACGCACAGATCGGGGGCTCATTATATTATAAAAGCTCAGAGGATCAGTCCAGAGCGATTGCCATCACGCCTGTGGGTGGAATCGTGTTTGATTACGATCCTCAAACCCAACCCGGAACAGATCAAGACAACTACGATCAGGTAGGTTCCAGACTGGTTGGCGCCTGGGCTGTGAAACAAGTTCGGGTTTTCATCACCTTGATGTTATTGGGTGGACTGATAGTTTGGCAGCTGCCTGGCCTGCTTAATAAAGTTAGCGACAAAGTTGAAAAAGAAACCATGCCATCCCTTGGATGGGGTCTGGTCAGCATCATGGTGGTCTACCTGGGTGCTTTTTTGGCCAGCGGACTGGTGCTTGCTGGTGCGATCTTCTTTGGTGTGATCACCCTGGGTGAAATATCCAGAGTTGTCCTGACTGTTGGTTTCTCAAGCCTGGTTTTGATCATGGCTGGTTTTGGCTTGCTGGTTTCTTACGGCAGCAAACTTGTAGTCTCGTACCTGGTCGGTAAACTGCTGTTCAGATGGCTGGCACCTACGTATGAAGACAAGCCTATCTGGCCGATGCTGGCAGGTGTGTTCCTCTACACAGTCCTGCGGGCAATTCCGTTAGGATTCGGCCTGGTGATTGGTGTAGTGGCCACCCTGATAGGAATCGGAGCGATGTGGCTCACTTATCGGGATCACACAACACCAGATAGTGGTGAAGTGCTAACATCATCAGGTGCTGACAAAGCTTAACTTCTTATCAAATAACAAAAAAAGCCTGGAGAATTCTCCAGGCTTTTTTATTTTTATTGATCCAAAATCTATTCCCCCATAATCTGGACAATCAGCTTTCGCTGCCGGGATCGGTTGTCAAAATCAACAAACACTATCGATTGCCAGGTTCCCAGGGTCATTTCTCCTTCACAGAATGGCACTACCAAAGATGGTTTAAGGAGAGCCGCCCGAACATGGCTATGTCCATTCCCATCTCCCCAGCGCAGATTATGGGCATAGGTTCTGTCAGAGGCTACGATTTCCTCAAACAAGCGCTGTAGATCCTGGACAGATCCGGATTCGAATTCCAGTGCAGTAATCCCACTCGTTGCCGAGGGTGCAAAGATTGTAACTGTCCCATTTGATAAACCACTGTCCCTAATGCAGTCATCAACTGCACCGGTAAGATTGATAACATCGCCATTTCCGGCTGTCTCCAGGGGGATATATTTTGTCACAACTGCCATAGTCATAATCCTAGGCTAGTTCCAAGTAGCGGCTGATCTCCCAATCAGTAA
Source organism: uncultured Chloroflexia bacterium (assembly GCA_963695575.1). Classification (GTDB taxonomy): domain Bacteria; phylum Chloroflexota; class Anaerolineae; order Anaerolineales; family UBA11858; genus B10-G9. The sequence continues at coordinate 142,020 of CAVOGS010000014.1, read as the reverse complement.
CGCGGGTCCGATATTCATCCACCTCAGCCCATTTCGCCCGGCTGAAAACATTACAGATCACAGATCCCAGGGCGGATTTCATTACTTCACTGCTTTCAAATTCATGCATTGCCTCTGCTAGTGATCCTGGAAGAGATTCGATCTTCTTTTCATCCCGTTCTTCTTTAGTAAGATTCCAGATATTGAGGTTATGCAAAGATTCTGGGCAAACCAGATCGTTTTCGATACCATCCAGTCCAGCAGCTAGCATGGCAGCAAATGCCAGGTAAGGATTAGCGGATGGATCTGGGCAGCGCAATTCCAGGCGTACTGATTTACTCCGTCCAGTAGTATATCTCGGTATCCGGATCAAAGCAGATCTATTGATCTGGGCCCAACCAATGTAAATTGGTGCTTCATAACCAGGCACCAGCCGCTTATAGGAGTTCGCTGTCGGTGCCAGTACTGCAGACATACCGCGGGCATGTTTCAGCTGTCCAGCCAGGAATTTGTAAGCCAGCTCAGATAAATGGTGTTCATCTTTATCATTAAAGAACAGGTTCTCACCCTCTTTACTGAAGATAGACTGATGAGCGTGCATCCCAGATCCGTTTACACCATAGATCGGTTTAGGCATAAACGAGGCAATCAGGTCATATTTTGCCGCGATGGCTTTCACAGTGTATTTCATAGTGATCACGTTATCGGCAGCCTTTAGTGCGTCACCATAACGAAAATCGATCTCATGCTGTCCACGGGCGACCTCGTGATGCCCCATTTCTACTTCCAAACCCATGTCAATCAGGGCCTGCATCAATTCATTTCTAACCAGGGTTGCCTGATCGCTGGCTGAGAAGTCAAAATAACCACCAACGTCGTAGGGGACTGGATGGATATCCTCAGTGCCATTACGTTTGAACAAGAAAAATTCCGGTTCCGGCCCAATATTAAAGACCCAACCTTTTTCATCAATAACTTTCAAAACCCGTTTAAGAACACCCCTTGGATCTCCCTCAAACGGGTCCCCATCAGGTTTATAAATGTCACAGAATATCCTGGCCCTGCGGAAATCTGCCGGGCTCCAAGGGAGGACAGCGTATGTTTCTGAATCGAGCACCAACCGCATATCACTTTCCTGAACGCGGGCAAACCCCTCAACCGAAGACCCATCAAACCAAACTCCATCTTCCAGTGCTGTGGGAAGGCGTTCAGTCGTGATATCAACACTCTTTACTGATCCGGTCACATCAGTAAACTGCAGGGAAATAAATTTAACATCATCTTCTTTTACGCGGGCAATCAATTCTTTTTTATCCATTACTCCTCCTAGATTAACCTATAACAAAATGATTAATATCTAACACAAGGCAAGTTTTAAAATAAAAACAGCACGACCGGGCGTGCTGTTGAAAAAAACAATACAAATATCAGCAAACCCTTCCCTGGGTTGTGATCAGAGTTACACGTTGATGATAACTCCAAGCCAATAAAGCAGTTTTGTCCTATCTGTCACCAGATAAATTTGAAGTGCTTTTTTCCGGGAAGGATAAGGCAGCCCATGGCGGGGCTGCGGAGGCATCCGCTGATCATTCGATTTTCTCTGCAAAATTCTGCAGATTAGCATTCCCCTCGCGGGGAAGACCTCCACCTCGTCACCTCATAAAATGAGGCTCAGTCGCTACTATCCTTGATATTTAGTTGTTAAGTTACAGGATGATTCTAGCAGGGGAATTCTCTCCCGTCAAGAACAGAAAGTTGGCCTAAATCGGCAGAATACATAATACCTCACAGAAAAAACAAGATAGTAAGTTATTCAATTTCAGATTATTGTGCAATAGATACCTAAGAATAAAATTTGGAAAACTTTACAGTTCACGGCTGAAAAGATATAATCTCCTCATTCATGGGGGTGGTTGAGTCCCGGTGGGCTCCCCGGTCTTCAAAATCGGTGGCGGGTCGTTATGCGAGCCGCGGTGGGTTCGACTCCCATTCACTCCCGCTCTTTATCTCATTTCATTTAACCTATGGATCAACTCAAATCCGATTCCGAAATAACCCACCGATCCGAGGTTTTTAATCATCTTGTGTCGGAGATAATGGCCATTGATCATCTCATCCGCGGCGGCAGTCAGGATGATTTTGTGATGCGCTTCATCGGGGACTTGACCCAACCATCCGAAGCAGCCTATGACCACCTGAGCAACTCCCTCAGCCCGTCCCAGATCACAGCCTGGTTTCGATCCGTTGATGACAAGGTCGAGGTTACACTCAGGAAAACCATTATTCGGGCAGAACCACCCAAACGGTATATAAACTACCTCTTATTCCTGGTCACATTTATCAGCATCTTGTTTGCAGGTATCCTGACAGTATATGATGGCCCTGATACGACAAATTTCGTCCTTATCTGGTCTTATTCGAAACTCCATCTGGGTGAGGCTTTTGCTTTTGCTATTAGTTTACTCAGTATCTTAACAGCTCATGAATTCGGCCATTATTTTGCTGCCCGATACCATAACACAAAAGTAACCCTGCCATTTTTTGTTCCTTTTCCTCTCAGTCCTTTTGGGACCATGGGCGCTTTCATTCAACTGCTGGAACCACCTAAAAATAAAAAAGTCCTTCTGGATATCGGGTTGGCTGGACCGCTAGCAGGACTCCTTGTTACAGTTCCAGTATTGATCATCGGATTATCTTTATCCGCAGTTGATCAATTACCTGCCGTCCTGCCAGATCAATTCGCTTTTGAAGGGAACTCTCTTTTTTACCTGGCATTAAAATACCTGATTCATGGGAAATGGCTTCCCGAACCGGCTTCCTTTGGGGGTGTTTTGCCAATATTATATTGGGTGCGGTACTTCTTCACCGGATATCCGATCCCAGCGGGTGGCCTGGATGTGATCATCCACCCGGTAGCCTGGGCTGGATGGGCTGGTTTATTGGTCACGTCCCTCAACCTGATTCCTGCAGGCCAGTTTGATGGAGGCCATCTGATCTATAGCTTATATGGTAAAAAATTGAAATGGCTTCGCCCCTTGACTTTGGTTATCCTCGTGATCCTGGGATTTTTATGGCCCGGGTGGTGGGTTTGGGCCTTCATGATCCTTCTGCTTGGCAATCGTTTTGCTGAGCCCCTGGATGAGATCACTCAATTAGATCCAACCAGGAAAATCATCGCTCGGCTCGGCTTGGTGATATTCTTCCTGATATTCATGCCTATCCCTCTGATAAGAATCTAATCCCATATACAAAAAAAGCAATCCGCAGAGGATTGCTTTTTATCAATGTATTGCTATCGGGACTTCAGCTTTCTTTTGTTTCCGCTTTGTCCTTTACCGCAGTTTTTTTCTCGGTTTCAGGGGCCGGACTTGACTCATCCTTATTATGGTCCTCCGGCTGTCTTGAATCCCTTCCAGATGGTGACCGGTTGTCAGTAGCATAAAAACCAGACCCTTTAAATACGATACCCACAGGCAGGTAGACTTTTCTTAAAGTCTCTGTCTGGCATTCCAGACACACCTTAAGTGGTTCATCTGAAAATTTTTGTCTGCGGTCAAATTGAACTCCGCAGTTTTCACACCGATATGTATAAATAGGCATTTCCCATCCATTTGACCGTTTTCAGTCTACGATCAATTTACCATTTAGCATTATAGTACTTCCAAACGGTAATAGCAAGGGAAAATGAATTTGCCCTCTTCTTTCTAATGATTTATTAACTTTTAAGGTGTTAACCTCGAAATCAAGGGGTTGGACTGGGTGTCCGGGTCACAGTCGGCGTGATACTTGGCACCAGTGTCTTCGTGGCAGTAGACGTTCGGGTAACAACCGGTGTATTAGTCTTTGTTTGGGTTGACGTTGGCGTTTGTGTAGGCGTGAAAGTAAATGTTGGGCTTGGTGTTGCAGTTGGAACCAATTTAGCAGCAGCAATATATTCCCATTCATCGGGCACATATGCCAGCGGGAGACTGATCAAATCACGCCAGTTAGCGATCGATTTATCAATATTTCCCAATTCTTCGTATGTCAGGGCCCGCCAATAATATACATGAGCCAAATCTACCTCATCACCCGCCACTTCACCTGCAACATTCAGATAAACCAGAGATAATGTATATTGCTGATTTTCATAAAGAACCTGGCCCAGGAAAAGATTGGCATCAAAATCATCCCGATCCAAATCCCTGGCTTTAAAAGCATCATTCACTGCTTCATCGTATTGTCCTAATTGCGCATGGATCAAGGCTCTGGTCTGATACAGATCTTGAGATTTTCCACCCATCTCTTCTGCCCGCTCCACCAGCTCCAGGGCATCATTAAGATCATTCTCTGTCAAGAATACTGCTTTTCCAAGAGAGTAATAAAAAACCCAGGTCTTCTGAGGGTCATACGGTTCGTAGCGATTAAGCAGCTCCAATGCTTGAAGGGGTTTGCCCGTTTCGAGGCTTACCCGGCCGTAAACCAGGTATGACGGCACATGATTAATATCGTAAAACAAAGCTGACAAGATCGATTTTTCCGCTTCTTGATAATCTTTCAACTCCAGCAGAGACTCCGCCCGATAATAATGGGCCAAAGGCGATTCTGGCAAAAACAGGATCGCCTGGGAGGCATCCTCATACGCAAGTTGATATAATCCTTCATCAAGATAATATTTTGCCCGGGCCAAATATACTTCTCCAAAATTAGGATCAATGAGCAAAGTTTGATCAAGGTCTCCCTTGATATCGTACCCAGGATCCAGCGCTTTTGTGATCAATGCCCTGCCGTAATAGGCTGGAGCAAATGCAGGATCCAGGAATAATGCCCTGTCATACTGGTCTAAGGCCTCGTTGTACCTACCCAGATTACGCAGGGCCTCACCGACCAGGTAAACGACGTCTGGGGTCTCTAATTGGGATTCAGTCTGCCGCATATAAGTCAGCATGGTTTCAAAATCGCCCTGTCTGTAAGCATCAAGTGCTGTCTGGAAGGTGCCGTATCCAGGATGCGGAGTCAATACATACGCAGGTGTTGGTGTATAAGTAGCTTTTAAAACCTGGCCGATAGGAATTCGCAGGATAGGATTTGGTGTTCCGGTTAACATCCCTCCCAAGTTAGGATCAACAGATGGAGTCCAGGTCATCGGTGTAATCGTCAAGCGGGGAGAAAAGATCGATCGTGTACCCGGGAGAATCCCGCTGAATACAACCGCTAATAAAATAATAAAGGAACCGACTGCCAGTGGAATTAATTGTTTGTAGTTATAGCGGCTTTTCTTTTGTGGTTTAGTTGCTTTTTCTTTCTTACGAATATCAGGTAATTCCCGCGACCAGTCTTTTTTTCTGATTTCAACGGGACGAACACTGCCTGGATCTACCGCCCCAAAAAGGATCATTCCTAATTGTGCTTCTTTATTCCTGGGATCGATGTCCAAAACCTTGTGAAGGCAATAAATTCGTTCTTTATCTGATTCAACAACCGTGCTCATTAAAAGCCAATATTCTATATTGTCTTGATCCTCTTTTAATAAGCTTGCCAATTGATCTCGAGCCTGGAATCTATCCCCCTGCTCGAGGGCGAGTTTGGCCAGGATGAATCGTTTATCTTCTGCCATCATTGTCCCTATCCTGTGGTCGCGGCATAAAGAGAGTGTAGCATAGGCTGCCTTGCCTAACAAGAGAGGGTATAATGCTCCACATGATAAAAAAAGGGGCCATGCTGATCTGGGTTCTGAGTATTATGGCATTCATTTCATCCTGTTCATCGGGAACCCAATCTACACCTATCTCTACCCTGACGATCGCCCCCCCCTTGAATCCATACCAGTCCAAAACCAGCATTCCTGCCAGTCCAACAGCAACTGTTCCCTTATCCACAGAACAGCCTTTATTACCAACTGCGACACCATTCAAACATAGCGTCCAACCAGGCGATACGCTCTACGGCATCGCCCTTCAATATAATATTTCATTGGACAAATTGGTCTCAGCCAATCCTGACGTTGATACAAGTTTATTATCAATCGGCATGGAATTGGCAATCCCTTTTTCAGACGAAGATGAGTTTTCTGTTCCAACACCTACACCTTTCCAACTTCCTCTCTCAGATCCTGTTTGTTACCCCTCAAAAGATGGTGGTATCTGGTGTTACTCAATGGTTGAGAATTCCCAAAACCTGGCTCTGGAAAATATCTCCGCTTCTTTTAATCTTTATGATCAAGACCAGATATTGATTCAGAGCGTTGTAGCCATACCACCATTGAATATGCTCTTCCCTGATCAAGCCGTCCCTTTGGCAGCCTTTATCAAACCCGCCCAGGCAGACCAGTATCAGGTAACAGGCACACTGCTTACTGCTTTACCCTCTGAGAGGACCAAACCACTAACCAAGATCACAGACTACGAAATTAAGTACTCACAGGAAAATAAAGCTGCAGAGATTTCCGGTAATGTTGAAGTGCTGGCATCGGAGGTTGAAGACAATCAGATCTGGATTGCGGCGGTGGCATTCAGTGCTGGCGAGCCAGTGGGTATCAGGAAATGGATCAGCCTTGAATCCGTTGATCCTGAAACTTCCTACTCCTTTGAAATCCTGCTCTATAGCCTCGGACCCCGAATCGATCAAATAGAGCTCTTCAGTGAACTGCATTAATAAAAAAACCGGAATCAAGCATCGATTCCGGTTTTTCATTTATCTTTGTACTTTCAGGGATTTCCCCAGATCAGGAAGCTATCCCTCTCACAGAAATTCTCCCCATATTTATTTGTGAAACATACCTGGTATGGAATCGTTTCGCCGTTATTAGCATTCACCGGATCCAGTCTGAAAAATGCACATCCTCCCTGGTCAGTTGCTGAACTCTGGTAAGAGATCACTCCATCCTGAGGTGTTTCCAGGATTAACTGAGTATTCAGATTCTGCTGGGGGATGTTACCCAAATGGGCACAGGCGCCAACTTCCTGAAATTCCGACGAAGATAATTGGGGATAAAGCTCCCAGATATCAAGGGATATTTCCGGTTCAACAACCAGGCTCTCTGCTTCAACTTCAACCAGGGGGGCAGTTAGATCATTCTCTGTATTGCCCCAGATCAGGAAACTGTCCTTTTTACAAAACTCTTGTTCCCCCAAACCTTGAAAACAGACCTGATAATCAACGGCAGTGCCATTTGGAGCCTGGATCGGGTCCAGTTTAAGGAACGCGCACCCACCGGAATCTGTTGGTTCAAATTGATAGGTGGATGAATTTTGACCCTGGGCTTGAACATGTATTACTGCTTGAATATTGATCAGTGGGTTACCCTCTTCATGTACGCAGGCTCCAATTTGTTGAGTTTCCAGAGATGATATTTGGGGCATCTGTTCCCAGATATCCATTTGAATATTCCTGACAACCCGGGTTTCATTTTTAGGTTTTCCTGCGTCACGATAGAACCCTTCTTTATATTTTTGTCCCTGGGGCAAAATTTTCACTTGCTGACCTGCTTCCGCTGCAGCATCAAATAACAAGCAATAGTTTTCAAAACACTGTTGGGACACACCGTCTCTGATCTCAACCAATTGGGTGATCGGTTCACCCGATATCTCAAAACCAAAATAACGATCGATGAACTCCATGAAGTAAGCAGGAATGTAAAATCCAGTTCCGTTTTCAATTTCACGGAAATAATCAACTGAACCTTCTTGTCTGTCCTGATAATTGTTCTCAACTCTGTCTAGGAGAGAAGATACTGGCCGCAAGGAAACGCCCATAGGGCTGGCCGGATTCTGGAATAAGACCACATTCTTGAAGATCTGCTCAATGCTCCCGTCTGCCGAATAATATGCAGAAGATATGGCTTCGCCGGTGAATGCGGTACCAAAACGGGCAATGGCTTCTCCAAACGGAGATGGGATATCTTCAGTTGCTGAGGAACTGATCCCAGCATTTTGAACACCCGGATATTGAGAACACTCTCCAGCGCATTTCCAAAGGCCATATGGCATGAGGTGAACGGTGCCAGGCAGGTCATCCTCAAACCGGAAGAAGCCCATATTCTCAAAATACTGCTCAATTCTCCCTTTTTCCGGGTTCAACCGCGCTCTGGTTAATGGCAATCCAACCCAACGGTCACCCCCCATTTGATCGTAAAATTGGGCAAACTCAACCGGAATGATATACCCGTTCAGATAACGTATTCCGGGATTTTCCGGTTCCTGGTTGGCAAGGTCTGAGAAACCTGCTTCAACTCCAACAGGATCTAGATAAAATCTGGGTGAGTGATCAGGATCATAGATCATCACCACCCCATCAAAATACTGTTTTTCCTGGTTAGTCCCAGCCAGGTATTTTTTATTGGAGATTGGGGGACCAAGGGTCTCATCCCCCTGCAGCCGTTCATATAAGTCACTGAAGCGTGGATCGACCAGATAATATCCCGCACTGTTCCTCTCGGTTCCGGAACAAGCAGAAAGTATCCCCACAACCATAATGAAAAGAAGCAAAGTGACTATTTTTTTAACCATAGAATCGCCAGATGGGATCCCGATTCATCAGGAAATCCATCCACTCTTGTCCTTTGATTTTAAACGATAAGTTAGATATACGCAATAGCTATTCAGTTTCCCCGCGGGTATTTGAGATCTGGTACTCATAAAAACAGCTTACGCTGGAAGGCCTTTTTGAGCTTGGGCAGCTTATGTTTCGCAATATTTTTCAGTGTATAATTGCATGTGATCCAATCAAGGGAAATACAGACCTATTTTTCAAAACTGCGGAGGAAAGCAGGAATGACAGACTCAAAAAATTATCTCAACAGCCATACTGTAATTGCTACTCACTACTACCAGGAACAGGCGATCGATAAGGGTTATGCCAATCGAACCCTGCATGTTGATCTAACTCAGAAAACGATCACTGAAAAACCCGTCACCCAACAAATGAAAGATATTTTTACTGGTGGGCGGGGATTTGCGCTCTGGTTATTGTGGAATGCTGTTAATGATGGCAGCAAATGGGATGACCCGGAAAATGCCCTGGTAATCGCCAATGGCCCGCTTTGCGGGACAACAGCATACCCAGGAATGGGAAAAAGCACGGTTGTCACATTATCACCCCTGACAGGATCTGTGATCGACAGTAATGGCGGCGGCTTTTTTGCCCCTTTTCTAAAATTCTCTGGATTTGATGCCCTGGCCATCACCGGGAAGGCTGAAAAAGACCTCATCCTGGTAATTGATGGAAATACTCATGAAGTCAGGCTGGAAGAAGCGCCCGAAGAAGGCTTAAATACCTATCCTCTGGCCGGCATCCTGACCGAGATGTACGCTATTGACAAAAAAGACCAGAAGAATGTTTCTGTAATCACATCTGGTGAGGCAGCCAATCACATTCGCTACGCCGGTCTAAATATCAGTTTCTATGATCCCAAAAGAGAAGAAGTACGGGTCAAGCAAGCTGCCCGCGGTGGATCTGGAAGGGTATTTCGCGATAAAGGCCTCAAGGGCATCGTTGTCCGTTATGCAGGAATCAGTGGATCAAGCAACAATCCCGCTAAACCTGAATTGATCCGTAAAGCTGGAAAAAGGATCAATCAAGAGATCACAAGTTATGATGCTCAGCAGAATAACATGCGCGAGATCGGTACAGCTCACCTGGTTGAGATCATGGACCACTTCGATCTCCTGCCGGTCCACAACTTCCGCTATGGCAGACATCCTGAACATGTTGAAATTGACTCCACAACCTGGCAGAAAGCATTCACCCAGGACAAACGGATGGACAGCTGCTGGTTGGGCTGCACCATGGCTTGTTCCCACGGCGTAGATGGTTTCAGTTTAAAAACAGGTCCCCATAAAGGGGAAAAGGTGCTTGTTGATGGACCTGAATACGAAAACGCCGCCGGACTGGGATCCAACATTGGTGTCTTCGACCCAGAAGCCATCATTGAAATGAATTTCTACTGTGACACCTATGGAGTAGATACGATCTCATTCGCAAATTCAGTAGCGTTCTGTATGGAATGTTACCAGGAAGGAATATTAACCAAGGATCGTACCGGAGGTTTGGATCTTACATGGGGTCAATCAGAGAGTGCCCTGAAACTTTTACACCAAATGGCAATCGGCGAGGGATTTGGAGTCATCGTGGGCCAGGGAACCCGGTACATGAAATCCTACTTCGCAAAAGAATTTGGAGCGGATCCACAATTCTTACAGGATATTGCCATGGAAGTAAAAGGCATGGAAATCTCCGAATACATGACCAAAGAGTCCATTGCTCAGCAAGGCGGGTACGGCATGGCCCTGAAAGGCGGCCAGCATGATGAAGCCTGGCTGATCTTTATGGATCAAGTGGAAAAACTTCTCCCCAGCTTCGAAGATAAAGCAGAAGCTCTGCACTACTTCCCTATGTGGAGAACCTGGTTCAGCCTTCATGGCTTGTGCAAATTGCCCTGGAACGATATCAAGCCCATTGATAATAAGGATCAGGATCATCCCGAAAAGATACCTGAACACGTGGAAAATTACACTTGGGTTTATGAAGGTGTCACCGGAAATGCAGTCAAACCCGAGGACCTCATCTCCCAGTCGGAGCGGGTCTATAATTTCCAGCGTGTATTTAATCTTCGAGTAGGATTTGGCACCAAAGAACATGACTATCTCCCGTACCGCGCCATGGGTCCCGTCACTGTTGACGAATATGAGTCACGACAAGAAAGGTATGATGAACAGCTCAGCGAACTGGTAGGAATTGATCCGGCAGGCCTCTCTTCTGCAGATAAGGTAGAAAAAATTCGCAGCTATCGAGAAGAACAATATGAAAAAATGATGAAAGTTGTCTATAAACGGCGGGGTTGGACATCAAACGGTATCCCGACCAAAGAGAAACTGGCCAGCCTGGGCATTGATCTGCCGGAAGTGATGGCCGTAGTAGAGGCGAATAGCTAAATATTCTGTTGTAAAAAAAAAGCTCCCGGAGATTGAATTTTCCGGGAGCTATCTATTTAAATCAATGACCTGCTATTCTGGTTGATCCTCCAGATCCGATAAGTATTTCTTTTTCCAGTGGAAAAGTAAATTCAAAGCCTCCAGCGGGCTGAGTTCATTCATATCCAGTTTCCGCAGTTCAACCAACAGAGGGTTAGTTTTTGGGAATAGAGCCATTTGCTGGGGATTCTCAATATCCTGGGAGACTGTCTTCCCAGAAGACTTTTCCAGCTGCTGAAGGATCTCTTCTGCTCTTAATGTCACTGTTGGCGGCATACCAGCAATCTGGGCCACATGAATGCCATAGGATTTATCTGCACCTCCGGCAGCAATCTTGTATAGGAAAACCACTTTGCCATCTATTTCACTCACCGAAACCCTGTAATTCCTGATCCCGGGCAGCAGCTCGGGCAGTTCTGTTAACTCATGGTAATGAGTGGCAAACAGAGTTTTGGCCCTCTTTTCAGGATGATTGTGGATATACTCGATCACAGCCCAGGCAATGGAAACGCCATCATAGGTGCTGGTGCCACGGCCTATCTCATCCAGGATCAATAAACTACGGGAAGTAGCATGGTTCAGGATATTGGCAGTTTCTACCATTTCAACCATAAAGGTTGATTGTCCGGCATGGATCTCATCCTGAGCGCCAATTCTTGTGAAAATACGGTCGACCAAGCCGATCTTGGCCGAATCTGCCGGCACATAACTACCCATTTGAGCCAGCAATACTATTAAAGCCACCTGCCTCAGAAAAGTTGACTTCCCGGACATATTTGGGCCTGTCAAAATTCTGATCCTCTCACCAGTTTCAAAAATCGTGTCATTGGAGACAAATCCAGTCCCACTCAGGCTTTGTTCTACAACCGGGTGGCGACCTCCGCTAATCTCCAGTAAATCCTGTTCTACCACCTCCGGACATACATAACCCTGGCTTGCCGCAGTTTCCGCCAGGGAGGCCAGCACATCTAGATGGGCCAGGACCCTGGCTGTTTTCAGCAACCGTTCAACCTGAATTGCCAATCGTTCACAAACTTCCATGAATATCGCTCTTTCGGTCTCCTTGATCCGATCTTCAGCATTAAACACCTTGATCTCATATTCTTTGAGCTCTGGCGTGACATACCGTTCAGCGTTAACCAGGGTTTGTTTACGAATATAATGCTCAGGGACAAGGTCCGATTTGGCTTGGGTTACCTCGATATAATATCCAAAGACTTTATTATGGCTTACCTTCAAGGTCTCGATCCCGGTTGCCTTTCTTTCAACAGATTCCAGAGTAGCAATCCAATCACGGGCGTGTTTCGTGGAAGAAAGGATCTGATCCAAATCTTCCGAATATCCAGCCTTGATGATGCCAATCTTACCCAGAACCGCCGGGGGGTCTTCTTCAATCGCCGCATTTATCAAGTCAAAAGCTTCCGTGCAGAGTGAAAAATCCCCCAAGAGTTCATCCAGGTAATTATCGGAGCCAATCTTATCCGGAAATAAAGATCTTAATCCGGGAAGTTGAGCCAATGTTTCACGAATGCCAACCAGGTCTCGCGGTTGAGCTGTACCACCGGCAACCCGATTGCCTAATCTTTCCAGATCTTGAAAGTTCTTGAGTTTTTCTCGAAGCTCCGCCCGCAGTAAACCGTCTTCATAGAATCTTGTCACACCTTGATGTCTTTTTCTGATGTTCACCACATCAAGTAGTGGTTTGCTGACCCATTGGCGGATCAATCGTTTTCCCATAGGCGTGACAGTCTGATCCAGGATTCCTAATAAAGACCCTGCTGCCGTACCCGTCCTTATGGTTTCGGTTAGTTCCAGATTTCGGCGTGTTGCCGCATCCAGAGTCATGAAATCTTCCAGGCTGTAGCGGCTCAATCCGGTCAATAACTTCAGTGAATCAGCCCGGGTTTGAGCCAAATACTGAAGGATCGCACCCGCAGCTCTAATGGCATAGGGAAAACCACGTACACCAAAACCATCCAGAGTTTTGGTCTGGAAATGGGATTGAAGGACATCAATACAGCGTTCTTCTTCAAACCGCCAGGAAGGGAACGAAGTAAAGTGGCAGGTCAAACCTTCCCGATCGATCTCTCCATTTTCCGGGATTAAGACCTCGGCTGGATTTAACCTCAGTAGTTCAGATCGCACCAGGTCTTCCAGGTTGTTTTTCTGAATTTCCGTTACCGCAAACTCCCCAGTTGTGATATCCACATAGGCAATTCCAGCTCTGTGTTCATCAATTACCAGGCTGATGAGGTAATTATTCCCATCTCCCGGAAGCAAACTGGATTCAAGGATCGTCCCAGGCGTGATCACCCTGACAACTTCCCTGGGCATCAATCCATCCACCGGAACATTCCCTATCTGTTCACAGATAGCAACGTGGTAGCCTTGATCGATCAAACGTGAGAGATAATTTTCTGCAGCGTGGTGCGGGATTCCTGCCATGGGAACCCGGGTACCTTTACCGACATTCCGGGAAGTCAATACGATATCAAGGACTCGGGAAACCGTTTCGGCATCCTCATCAAAGGTCTCGTAAAAATCACCCAATCTGAAGAAAATGATCGAACCGGGGTAATCTTTCTTGATATTCAGGTATTGGCGTCTAACTGGGCTTTCTCGCTCTTTGGACATGACCCAATTCTATATTGAGTGAGGGTAAACCACAAGGCATAAAGTAAATATTAAAATAACTGGAGGATAATCACCATTGAAATACTTGGTCTTTTTTATCACTTGCTGTATAATAATTTTTGTATGTAAACCATCCGCCTAATAAATTTTTAAAAAGGAGATTAGCTTCATGGCTAGCGTAGTGTATGACCACGTATATAAGCGTTTTGACGAAGTAGTTGCCGTCAATGACCTCAATCTCGAGATTGAGGATAAGGAATTCCTAGTCTTAGTTGGTCCCTCGGGCTGCGGGAAATCCACAGCGCTGAGGTTACTAGCTGGCCTGGAAGATATATCTGAAGGCACCTTGAAGATCGGTGATCGGGTTGTAAATGATGTTGCGCCCAAAGACCGGGATATCGCAATGGTGTTCCAGAGTTACGCTCTTTACCCTCACATGTCGGTTTATGACAACATGGCTTTTGGATTAAAACTAAGGGACTACCCCAAAGATCAGATCGCTGAGCGGGTTAATAACGCCGCCGAGATCCTTGGAATCACAACCCTGCTGGAAAGAAAACCTCGCCAGCTCTCCGGCGGTCAGCGGCAGCGCGTTGCTCTGGGCCGTGCAATTGTTCGTGATCCCCAGGTTTTTTTGCTCGATGAGCCGCTCTCAAACCTGGACGCGAAATTACGTGTTCAAACACGAGCTGAAATAACCAAACTTCACAAGCGCCTGGAAACCACCTTCATTTATGTGACCCACGACCAGGTGGAAGCCATGACTATGGCCAGCCGAATCGCTGTTATGAATCACGGTGTCTTGATGCAGGTTGATTCTCCTCAGAACCTGTATGACAGGCCCAATAACCTTTTTGTGGCCGGATTCATTGGATCCCCAGCCATGAACTTCTTCAATGCTGAACTCGTGCAGCAAGGCGAGGATATCGCAATAAAAACCAAATCATTCTCTGTGAATGTACCTGAAGAACGCCGGGCAGTTCTGAAAGATCACGTTGGCAAATCAGTAGTTTTTGGCCTCCGGCCAGAGGACGTCCACGATCCCAACTTTGCCCCGCCCCGCATCATAGCTCAGAATGTCGATGCAGAAGTGGACCTGACCGAGTTGATGGGTAATGAGATCTTCCTCTTCATGAAAAGCGGAGATGATGAATATGTAGCTCGCGTTGACCCGCGGACAAGCTACAAAATGGGTGATAAGGTCACCATAGCCTTCAATATGGAAAATATGCACATTTTTGATAAGGAAACTGAGCAGGTTATCCGCTAGAAGAAGCAAAAGACAAGAAACCAAAACGTCTCCTCGCCGATCTCTTGCGAGGAGATGTTTTCATGTAGGAGGACAAATGCCCTATTCATATTTAAAACCTTTGCTGGACAATAATGGATCCAAGATCGTCTTACTGGTTCTGGATGGGTTGGGTGGAATTGCCACTAGCCCGGAGGGTAAGTCTGCCCTCGAAAGAGCCGATACACCCAATCTCGACCGGCTAGCCTTGGAAGGTACGCTCGGTCAGACCATCCCTATCCGGTATGGTATCACTCCTGGATCGGGACCTGCGCACCTGGCCTTATTTGGATATGAACCCCTGGAATATATGATCGGCCGAGGAGCTCTTGAAGCATCCGGGGTTAATCTCCCGGTTAAGCTTGGGGATATAGCTGCCCGGGGAAACCTGTGTTCCCTCGATCAAAATGGCAATATCACTGATCGGCGAGCAGGCAGAATCTCCCATGAAGACGCAGCGCCTGTGATCGAAAAACTCAATCAGGTCCAGATCCCTGGCGTGAAAGTTGAAGTTCGCCAGGTCAAGGAATACCGTTTTGTGATCGTCATGCGGGGAGAGGGACTGGATCCAGCCCTGAATGACACCGACCCCCAAGAAGTTGGTGTACCGCCGCTCAAGGTTGAAGCCCAGGCAACCTCCGCCAAAAAAACAGCAGAATTGATGCAGCAGTGGATTACAGAGGCATATAAAACGCTGGCTGACCAGCCCATTGCAAATGGATTCATGCTGCGAGGTTTTGCGACTGATCCTGGTCTGCCCTCCTATGAAGATGCCTATCAACTACAAGCAGCCTGCATCGCTGAATACCCTATGTATAAAGGTGTATCCCGATTGGTTGGAATGGATGTCCTTGATCTTGTTGGCCCAGGAGCTGAAGGAGAATTCAAAACCGCTGGAAAACACTGGGACGAGAATGACTTCTTTTTCATCCATATCAAAAAGACTGACAGCTATGGTGAAGATGGGAACATTGAAGCCAAATCAAAGATCATCGAAGAAGTAGACCAGGCTTTACCGATCCTTCTGGACCTGAAACCTGATGTCTTAGTAGTCACCGGGGATCATTGCACCCCTGCGCTGCTAAAATCCCATTCCTGGCATCCAGTCCCTTTTTTACTCTGGGCACCAAAAACCCATCGAACTGATTGGGAAACAGCTTTTAATGAGAAAAATTGTGCCAGAGGTGGTCTGGGAACTTTCCCTGCGGTTGAGACCATGTCCCTGGCACTGGCGCATGCAGGACGATTGCAGAAATTTGGCGCCTGATCATATTCAAACCAAATAAAAAGAAGGCAGCCTTAGGGCTGCCTTCTTTTTATTAACCATACTATTAATTTTTTCTACTCATTATCTTGGCCAGCTTTTATTCTCCTGGCCGGCAATAACCCAACCCAAGAATATTCCTCCCGCCAGGGTTAAGATCCCAAACACAATGAAAATATCCTGCCAGAACTGTACCGGGAAAAGCCTGATCAGGGAATCTGAATAGAAAAACAACCAACTATCCCCCTCAAAAAATATTAAGTGAAAGTTAGTAAACAAGGACTGGAAACTCACCAGTGTTAAGGTCAGGATCATGATCAAGAGTCCCGCGGTGATTTTCCCACCCCAGGAGATCCCATCAAAATAAGCTTTCTGCCACCCTCTTGAACGGGCGATCGAACCCCCAAAAACAAATATCGCTGATGCCCCGTAAAATACCCACAGAACTCCCCGCAGTACGATCTTCACATCTTCCAGGTGGGATAACTCACGATCAATATAGATCGGGTCCCCATTTTCGAAGACCATCTCCTGAAGATCTTCCAGGGTATCACTGCTGATCAGGTAGCGCCGGGTCTGATTGCCAAACCTCAATCGTTCTGCTGTGGAAAAACCGTAACTATCCTCAGGAAAACCTGGGCGGCGGTATTCCAGATTGATGAAAATCGGACTTAACAACACCAGGATTGATAAAACACTGATGATGATCGGAATAGACAGAGTGATCAGGGCGCTAAACCCTTTTTTTAGGATATTCATTAATTTATTCTCCCAGCAGTTGTGGATCCCTGAGGATGCTGTTTAATACCATCTGATTGGTAATCTGCCTCTATAGGCGCCTTATCATCAGTAAAGACCAATCCCCCTGCCGGCAGGGTACGTCTGTTGTCAAGCGCAATTTTGATAGATTGAACAAGAAGTGGATGGGTATCTTCATTCTCCAGCAAAGAGAAATAATTTTCTTCCAGATTCTCCCAGCTGGCAGGTTGAACGGTTGCATATATGATCGAGTTATAAGTTCCCGGCACGTCCATTACAAATACAGATGGAAAAACTGATTGGATAGTAGCTGCCAAACCTGATAATAATTTCTCGTCTTCTGGAACCCGGCCAACATTCAATACCAGGGCCCCATTTGAATCCAGGTGATTGAATATTTCCTGGAAAAATTCCTGGGTTGTTAAATGCCAGGGAATATAAGGTGGTCGATAAGCATCAATGCTGATCAGCGAGTATTCTTTTCCTGAGTGAGCCAATCCCCATCGGCCATCTTGAGCGATCGGATTCAGGTTTGGATCTGTCATGGCGAAATAAGTCCTTCCCACATCAATGATTTGACTATCGATCTCATAACCATCGATTGGAAGCAAGCCAAAAGCCGCGCTTGCCTGGCGGGCTGATGTCCCGGCTGCCAGGCCAATAATGGCCATATCCTTAATATCATCTGTAGTAAAAGGAGCTGAATTGAAAAATGGAGCTGGCAGGACTTGCATCCAGGTTCCCCAGTATGCCAGCCGTTCTGGGTGATAAATGGAATGGATGCCTTGTCCTTCATTCAGGCGTAGATAGCGGTATCCATCCTCCTCCAATACCTGGATATAGTTATAAGAAGACTCCTTCTCATAAATCTGCGAAATATGGGTTTTTACAGGTCCACTGCCCCACAGGATCGCAAAACCCAGGATGACGATCGGCATCCAGATCCACTTGAGTGCGCTGCGCCAACCATCAGTAAGCCATAATCCCACCAGGGCTACCAGCATCAAGGTCAGGGAAAATACTACAAAGGTCAATCTTGTCCCCAGCCAGGGAATTAATAATCAAGTCAGGTGTAAATGTTCCCAGAAAGGATCCTAATGTTGAAATTGCGTAGATCCTGCCGGCGGTCTTACCTGCATCTTTGGAATCGGTTATCACAAGACGAATGGCAAAAGGTGATACAGTCCCCAATAACGTGATCGGGACAATTAACAACACTAATACGGCGCTAAAAGCTCCCAGCAGTACACCAATTTGCAGTTTATCAAAAGCATCCGCAGCTGCATATAAAACTGGTCTGGCAATAAAGGGGATGATTCCTGCGCTGAATGCTCCCCAGATCAGGATGGTGTAAAAGGTTTTAAAGTTGGGATTTTTATCAGCCCATTTTCCACCCAGGCTGTATCCGATTGTCAGGTAGATCAGGATCAATCCGATGATGGCCGCCCAGACCAGATTGCTTGTACCAAAAACACTGCCAAGCAGGCGTGATGCGGCAAATTCTATGCCCAGCGTAGTCATACCGGATACAAAAACAGTCAGATATAAAAAACGTTTCATGGATGGAAACCAGGTATTATATTTACTCAGCGCCAAGCAGGAAATTTATAGCTATCGCTGCCAAACCGGCCAGCAAGGTCTTAAAGCCATATCCAATCAAGCTCTTTTCAGATACTTTGCCCAGGAACAAACCAAGGGCAAATAAACACAACAATGCCAATCCACCGGCCAGAGCGTAACTAAGAACAGGATTTTGGATCAAAGACCCAAAGAACAGCGGGGTTAATACAATCATAGCGGCCAGGGCCGGAGCAATTCCATCAACAACGGATACCACGATGACGGCAAACCGGGATGCTCTCCCGATCGATGTTTCACTCTGATCAATCAAGGATATTTTTTGTAAGTCGGCCAGCTCCCGCTGACGCTCAGCTGTTTCAGTCAGATACGCCCCCCATAATCCAGAAATACCCATGGCTATCGACGTGGCGATGCCAGTCCGGATGGGGATAGAAAGATCACGCACGCCAGCCAGGTAATTGCCTGCCAGGACACCGATAGTTGTCAGGACGCCATCAAAGGCATTCATGGCAAAATAACGCCTAGCAATTTCCGCGATATTAGCGATCTGGTTATAAGATTTAATTTCTTCCAGGAATTCAGCGATGGAAGTCCAGCGTAAACGATTGTTAGTCATTAACGGTCTTGATGGGTTTCAACTTCTTCAACAGTTCTTTTTCCAGCAGCTACCTCATCAATCGAATGAACAGCTCCCCCATTCTCAACGATCAGGTCATGCAGTTCCTGATAGGATAATTGTTCTCCCTCGACTGTGATTTTTGCGTTCTCAACGTGATGGTCTATTTCATAAATTGTGATGTTAACACCGTCCACGCCGTCGAGGGTGGATATCTTCCGCACCAGGTCAACAATATTGGGTTCCAGAGGTTTTAACACATCCAGAACAATACGTCTTAAGTTACCCATTTCTTTCTCTATCCTCCAGATAGCGGTTTATTTCTAGTCACTGGACTATTCCAGTGAAATAATAATGGATCAATAAACCGTACAAATTCTACCATATCAAGTGAATTCTAATCAATTTCTGGTAGAAGTGGAATCTTAGAAATCTTCCCAGAATGACAGAACCTTTTCTTTGTACTAGCCCCTGTTCCAACAATCCTGTATAATATCTGCAATGAAAATGAGAACGGTCCTGTCAAGATTTATCACAACATTTCAACATCGGCCGCTGCTTTACAGGCGGCTGCCGTAATCGGCTGCGCAGTCGCCTCAGACACATCCTCAGAGCCGGGCAGCACAATGCGGAAATGATAAGCTTGTGTAAATTGATTTAACACCTCGCCCGGACAGTAATAATGTCCGGGTTTTGATTTATAAAAAGGGAAGAAAGAGGAAAGCATGAGTAAAAAACCAAAAACTGGAAACGAGATCAGACAATCATATATTGATTTCTTCAAAAACAAAGATCATAATTTCGTGAGGTCATCTTCGCTTGTGCCAGGGGGAGATGCCACTTTATTATTTACAAACGCTGGAATGGTCCAGTTCAAGGATGTCTTTCTGGGAATAGACCAGAGGGATTACCAGCGGGCAACCAATTCCCAGAAATGCATGCGGGTGGCCGGTAAACATAACGACCTAGAAGATGTTGGGCAGGATGATACTCACCATACCTTCTTTGAAATGATGGGTAACTGGTCTTTTGGTGATTATTATAAAAAAGAAGCCATCACCTATGCCTGGGAGTTATTGACAGAGGTCTGGGAACTGCCTAAAGAACGTCTATACGCAACTGTTTTCAAGGATGAATTAGGTCAGATCCCGACTGATGAAGAAGCTGTTGAATACTGGGCGGAACAGCCAGGATTCTCAATGGACCGTCTTTTTTACCTTGGTAGGAAGGAAAATTTCTGGGAAATGGGAGATACCGGCCCCTGTGGTCCCTGTTCCGAGATCCATTACGACCTCAGGCCTGAGGAAGGACCTATAACAGATCAGGCTGTCCTTGATACTGATCGTTTTACCGAGATCTGGAACCTGGTCTTCATCCAATATAACCGCAAGGGACCAGAAAAATTGGACCCCCTTCCCAACAAACATGTGGATACCGGTTTAGGCCTCGATCGAGTTGTTGCGATCATGCAGAACGTCAATTCCAATTACCGTACTGATCTGTTACTACCTCTCATTGAAGCCGTCCAGGAATTGACCGGCGACTCGGATGAAGAAAGAGATAATAATTTCACTCCTTACAGGGTGATAGCTGATCATGCCCGGGCAGCGGCCTTTTTAATTGCCGACGGCGTTGTACCTGGAAATATGGGCAGAAACTATATCTGCCGGATGATCATCCGCCGGGGCTTCCGTTTTGGCGGCCATATCGGTCTCAACTCTCCCTTCCTGGGAATGATCGCTGCCTTAGCAGTTGACCTCTATCAGGAGGCCTATCCAGAGCTTGAACAAAACCGGAAGATCATCCTGAACACCATTCTCCGCGAAGAAGAACAATTTCAGCAAACAATTGAAAATGCAACCATGCACCTGGAAGATCTGCTTGACAGTTTAAAATCTGGAGAAACCTTACCAGGTGAACAAGCAGCTAATCTCTACACCACGTTTGGTATGCCATTTGAGATCACCAGAGATATTGCCAGGGAAAGGGGTCTAGCAGTTGATGAAACAGGATTCCGAAAGGCTATGGAGAAACATCGTTTAGATTCCGGTGCGGGACACGCCATGGGTGATCTTGGTGGTGAAGAAGTAGAACTTTATCGGGAATTGCTGAGCAGCCTTCAAAAAGACGGTAAATTGGATTCTGGCGGTATTAAATATAACCCCTATGATGAATTGACCGTCCATGGGCCAGTTCTGGCACTGATCAAGGATGGCAAAGTGGTTCAATCAGTTAAGGAAAATGACCAGGTCCAGGTCGTTCTTCCGGAAACATCTTTTTATATGGAATCGGGCGGTCAGGTTTCTGATACCGGGACCATCGCAGGAGATGGCTGGTCAATCGCCATCCACGATATCTATCAACCAGCCGCTGGCATGATCGTCCATAAAGGGATTGTAAAAAATGGGGAGCCAAAAACCGGCGAAACAGCATCGGGTTCTGTGGATCAGAAACGGCGCAAAGCCATCATCC
Source organism: uncultured Chloroflexia bacterium (assembly GCA_963695575.1). GTDB lineage: Bacteria > Chloroflexota > Anaerolineae > Anaerolineales > UBA11858 > B10-G9. The sequence goes on along the minus strand of CAVOGS010000014.1, from coordinate 120,478 downwards.
GGAACCATACTGCTACTCACCTGCTCCATGCCGCTCTTGATAAAATCATCGGCGAACATGCCCGGCAGGCAGGGTCTCTGGTCGCCCCGGATCACTTGCGTTTTGACTTCACACACAATCAGGCTTTAACTGATGAGCAGGTGCTGGCAGTTGAAGAAGAAGTGAACAACCGAATTCTGGAAGACCATGCCCTGGATATAAAAATCAAACCGCTTCAAGATGCCATTGATGAAGGGGCCAGGGCTTTGTTCGGAGAAAAATATGGCGATGTTGTCAGAACCATAAAGATGGGAGATTTTTCCTATGAACTTTGCGGCGGCACACATTGCAGCCGGAGCAGTGAAGTGGGATTATTCTTGATCACAAGCGAAGGCAGCACTGCAGCCGGGATACGCAGGATCGAAGCTGTGACTGGATCTGAAGCATACAAATTGGTTCAATCTCGCTTCCAGGAATTGAAGTTGGCAGCCAAATCCCTCTCCACCGGGCCAGATCAGCTTAATAGCCAGGTAAATGCAGTACTTGAGCTTCAGAAAAAAGCAGAAAAATCCCGGGAAAAATTAACCCGGAAACTAGCTCTAATAGAATTAAATACAGCCCTGGAAAACCTTGAAAAGGTGGCTGGGATTAATTTGCTAACAAAGATCATTGAAGAATCAGATCTGGATACCCTGCGAATGGCAGCAGACCGTTTTCGGCAGCAAGTTCCCGAAAAAGGCGTTGTTGTGCTGGGTACAGTGATAGATGGTTCCCCAAGAATTATCGCAGCCGTGACTGATGATCTGATCAAAGACGGGATAAAAGCGGGAGATCTGATCAAGTATGTCGCCCAACAAGTTGGCGGCGGTGGTGGCGGCCGGCCAAATCTCGCCGAAGCTGGCGGAAAAGACCCGGATAAGTTACCCGGAGCGCTGGAAAGTGTAGCAGACTGGATCAAAGCCAAGAAAAAATAATATTCAGAGATAAAGCTGCTTCTCTAAGTCAGGAAACGGTTTCTGCTGAGGAAACCGTTTCCCTATTGATGAAGATAGTTTTGGTACAATAACTTCCGTGAAGACCCAAATCATCCAGCTTGAGATTCATGACGATACCATCTCCGTGAGAGATAAAATGGATTGGTCTCAAACACCAAGAGTTCTATTGGTTTGGCCTGAACGGGGAAAAGTTCTTCGTAATCGGCTGGATTTAGTTCTTCTGGAAAGATATAGCTCCTCTCATGGAAGCCAGCTGGCTCTCTTAACCAAGGATCCTGAAGTGATTTTCCAAGCCAGCGAAGCCGGGATAACAGTTTTCCAATCCCGGAGAACCGCCCAATTGCAGCCCTGGCGAAAATCCTTCCGAGAATTCAAACGCCGAGAGCTCACGGAAAAAGCATCAGCTGTCCGGGATACCGAACTGTTTTCAAGAATTGAAAAACCAATCCACACAGAACTTCCAACCTGGACCAGGATATCTGTCTTTATCATAGCAGTATTGGCGGTCCTGGCCATCGCAGGAATGCTTCTGCCCAGCGCAACCATCACCATCCAACCAGAGATCAACCAGAAAAGCCTCATCTTACCTGTCCGGGCAATCATCGGTGAGGATCAAATCCAAATCTCTGGTCAGATCCCTGTTCGGAAACTGGTCATCACTGTTGAAGACCTGCAATCAGTTCCCGCCACTGGGACCACAACTATCCCCACAGAGTATGCCAGCGGTGAAGTCGTTTTCACAAATCTCGGGGAAGAAGCTCTTACTATTCCAGCAAACACAATTCTCAGGACAGAAGCATTAGATCCAGTCCAATTTTCTACGGATAACCTTGTTAGATTAAACCCTGGTCTGGGTGAAACCATCACGGTTCAAATAACTGCCATAAATCCAGGGAAATCGAGCAATGTTGATGCTGATCAGATCAGTACGATCAGCAGTTCCCTGGAAGGCGAGTTACGGGTTAACAATCCTTTACCAACCTCTGGGGGCGAAGATATTATCATATCGGCTCCAAACAGTTCGGATCGGCGGCGTCTAGATCGGAATCTAAATCTCAGCCTGAAAAATAAAGCTGAAGAGGAGATCGATGATCTCCTGGCACAGGATGATTTATTGTTAAATCCTGCCTTGAAAGATTTTGAGATCATCAACGAATCATCTCGCCCAGAGCAAGGATCACCTGGTGATGAGCTTCAGGGAGAGAAGAAAGTCCGTTTTATAATTCTTTATTCATCTAGAGATGATTTAGATATCCTGACGGCTGATCTGGTTAAAGCCCAATATCAGAGTATGGGTTTCGAACCGATCATGGATAGCATTAAAATAACCCAACTTTCATCCCCTGTACCGGCCTATACGCAAACCTTTACCTGGGAGGTGGAAGTAACTTGGGAAGAAAGAAAGATCGTCGACCAAAACGAGATCGTCCAAATAGCCCTGGGTAAAAAACCATCTGATGCTGTAATCTTGCTCCAGGAGAAGTTCGATCTCGAAAATCCACCAATTATCGAATTGCTACCAAGTTGGTGGCTAAGGATCCCATCCTTGCCATTTCGCATAATTTTGAACGAGGGAGAGAAATAGTTCATGGAAAACGATCCCGGAAGGATCCTGGCAGTAGACCCCGGAGAAAAAAGGTTGGGGATCGCGATCAGTGATCCCACCCAGACAATTGCCTCTCCCCTGTGTGTTGTCGAGCATGAGAACAGGCAAAAAGACGCCCAGAGCATTCTCAGCCTGGCGGAAGAGCATCAAGCTGTGTTGATTCTGGTCGGACAACCTCTCGATTGGGATGGCACCACAAATCCCCAGTCCAATCAATCCAGTCGCCTGGCAGAGGTGATCCAAACCTCCGGAAACGTTCCTGTTAAACTCTGGGATGAGTATGGCAGCACCCAAAAAGCCCAGGAATCCCGCCGTCAGATGAATGTGACCAGAAATAAACGGGCGGGGCACCTGGATCAAGTTGCTGCAGCTGTAATATTGCAAAGCTACCTGGACCATCAAATAGATCAGGAGGCTGGTTAATGGCAAAAACGAAATCCGGCGGAAAGAGCCTTCTGGTCATGTTAATCCTGTTCTTATTATTGGTCGCGCTTTGTCTTCTTGGGGGAATTACAGCCACAATTCCAGCCCGGACTGCTGAGTTATTTGGTCCCCCAGCCCCAGGCATTACAACCCCAAAACTCTATCAACAATCCCTCGTGCTTCTGTTATCAAATAACAACCTCTTTGAAACTGATAGTTTGCCGGATGTTGAGACACGTTTTCCTGTTGAACCTGGTGATTCCCTTGACAAGATCCTCAGTGGACTAACCCATGTAGGACTTGTGCGCCACACCAGTGATCTCAGAGCATATCTAATATATTCTGGCATTGATACCCGCATTCAGCCCGGGGAATACCTCTTCAAGCCTGGTCTCTCCGAACTGGAAGTCGCTCAGATGCTGGGCGGTCCTGCCATATCTACCACAACCGTTTCGATCCTGGCTGGCTGGCGGGCAGAAGAAATCGCCGCCACATTTTCAGACCTCGGTCTGGATATAAGTTCTACCGAATTCATGCAATTTGTACAGGATGAAAACAAAGAAGGTTTTCTCTTCCCTGGAAATTATCAGGTATCGAGGGAAATTAGCGCAAAATCCTTGCTGGATTTATTCTATGAAAAATTCATCACTCAGATCACCCCTGATTTCGAATCACAGATCAATGCCCAGGGATTAACCCTGTCCGAAGCAGTCATTCTGGCATCCATTATCGAACGAGAAGCTGTCATTGAAGAGGAAATGCCCCAAATTGCATCCGTCTTCTTAAACCGATTGAGGACCGGTCTCAATCTTGGAGCAGATCCCACAGTTCAATATGCATTGGGATATAACGAAAGCCAGGGAGTCTGGTGGACCAATCCCCTCTCACTCGATGATCTAAAACTTCCCTCTTCCTATAATACCTATGAAAATCCCGGATTACCCCCCGGACCAATCTGCAATCCAGGACTACCAGCACTGCAGGCAGTTGCCAATCCATCCAATACGACCTATGTATATTTCCGGGCAGCCTGTGATGGTTCTGGCCGGCATCTTTTTGCCGAAACCTTTGAAGAACATCTTAATAATGCTTGTGAGTAAATGAAAGGGAAACAGCTTCCTATTCTAAAGCAAAGTCCTCAAACCAGGCGATTCGGGCACTGGCAGCCACAAAAATGCTTCCTGTGACAACCACAAGTTTCGTGTTTCCTGCCAAATTCAGGGCCTTTTCTAAGGCTTTTTTCACTTCCGGGATCGATTCTCCATCTACCTCTCCTGCTCTCGCCAACAGGGCAACAGGGTCCATCGCGCGCGGATGATCAGCTCTGGTACAAATCAAATGGGATACTCTGGGTAGGATCTCCACATACATACCATCAAGTTGTTTATCTTCAGAGATCCCAAAAACCAAAATTAAAGGCAACTCTGGAAAAAACTCATCTATGGTTTCCCTCAATTTTCCCATTGAGGCCGGATTATGAGCGGAGTCAACAATTAAGGGTGGTTGGCGACGCAGGATCTCAAATCTGGCTGGCCAGTTCACTTCTTTAAATCCTTCCTGTACAGCAGAATTTTCTATCCGGAATCCTCTGGTACGCAATACATCCAGGGCTGCGAAGGCTGTAACCGCGTTGATAACCTGAAAATCACCCAGGAGTGGTATCTGGTATTCATCCACTCGACCTTGATCGGTTTTAGTTATACTGAAAGTTTGGCCGTCCAGAGATTTTGTAAGGATCTCTGAAGGAAACTCAAGCTCAACCTGGATCAGAGTAGATCCATTTCTCGCTGCGATTTCTTTAAGCACAGGCATCGCCAGATCATGCTGTGGCGCACTTACAACAGGGATCCCAGGTTTAATGATCCCACCTTTTTCTGCAGCGATTTTATCCAGCGTGTCCCCCAGAATCGATACATGATCCAGATATAGCGACGTGATAACAGATACTTCTGGCGTTATGATATTGGTAGCATCCAAACGGCCGCCAAGGCCAACTTCAACAACCGCAATATCTACTTCTTCCCGGGCGAAAAAGAGAAAAGCCAATCCGGTCATGATCTCAAAAGAAGTTAATCCGGGCACAGATGCCACTGCGGGTTTGATTTCCTCAACATACTTCACCAGGGTGTCTCTTGAGATAGGAACCTGGTCCACCTGCATTCTCTCTTCAAAATCCTTCAAATGAGGAGAAGTGTAAAGGCCAACCTTGTACCCTGCAGCCAACAGGACTGAGCAGCAAAATGCGCTCACAGAACCTTTTCCCTTACTGCCCGCAACATGGAGAGATCGAAAATCATTCTGGGGAGATCCCAGAATATCCATGAATTGGTCCATCCGGGTGAGATCAAAATTCTCCGGACTGAGATTCTCCTGATGGGTCCGGCTGAAATCCACGAAACTATAAATATAATCCAATGCGTTTTGATAATTAGATAACATGTTCATAGCACAGATTTTATCCCTATGATAAACACCATACAAGGTAGAATTGATTTAGATTAATTTTGACTATCCGAAATAGTATGGTAGATATGATGGAACTCGTCCTTGTTAGAATCAAATAATTTGAGTATTATAAGTACTACTGTTCTCCGGAGTCATGGGAAGGACAGTTCTAAAAACAAAATGCCATCACAAAAAATTGGATTAATATTATCTTTGTATCAAAAATGGTTCAATCATCTTGATATGTTATTAAACAGCCCAATAATCAATTTAATTTTAGGAATATCTGAAGGAGGTGATAAGACTCATAGTCTATCAAAACCCATGTATTTCTATATAATCCATTTAAACTGTAAGGAGTAGAAGAATGAAAACGAAACGTTTCTTTTGGGCGCTGATTGCCCTCTTGATCGTCAGTTCTCTCGTCTTGGCTGCCTGCGGTGGAGCGAAACCTGCCCCCGTAGATGAGCCTGTTGCGGATGAACCGATGGACGAACCTGCTGACGAACCGATGGCTGGCACCTACTACGAACGCGCCATGGCTGGTGAATTTGCTGGCACAGTAGTGACCATGACCGGCCCCTTCACTGATGAAGATGCTGTCAAATTTGACGCTTCCGTGGCTGCCTTTGAAGAGGCCACCGGCATCGACATTCAGTACGAAGGCTCCAAGGAATTTGAGGCCACCATCACCCTGCGTGTTGACGCTGGCGATGCCCCCGATATCGTGGACTTCCCGCAGCCCGGTCTGCTCGGCACTTTCGTCGCCCGCGGTGAAGTTGTTGATGTCTCCACCTTCCTGCCCCAGTCTTCCTTTGATAACTATAATCCGAGCTGGTGGGATATGGCTACCATGGCTGGCCCAGATGGTGATATTATTGCCGGTGTTTGGCACCGCTTCAGTGGGAAAAGCCAGGTTTGGTACCCGAAAGATGATTTTGACGCCGCAGGGTACACCATCCCCGAAACCTGGGATGAGATGATCGCGCTTTCTGACCAGATAGTCGCTGACGGCGATAAACCCTGGTGTGTCGGTATTGAGTCCGGCGCTGCCACTGGCTGGCCCGCCACTGACTGGATGGAAGAAGTTATGCTCCGCACCACCTCCCTCGAGAATTATGACGCCTGGGTCAAGGGTGATCTGCCCTTCAGTTCCCCCGAGGTCAAAAACGCTCTCGCAGTCCTTGCTGATCTTTGGAAGGATGAGTATGTTTACGGCGGCTCCGAAGCCATCGTAACCACCTTCTTTGGTGACGCCCCCACTCCCATGTTTGAAGATCCGCCCAAATGCTGGCTCCACAAGCAGGGCAACTTTATCACCAGCTTCTTCCCCGAGGGCGCAGAAGCAGAAGTTGATTACAGTTTCTTCTATCTGCCAGGCAAGGATGAAGCCTATGGCAAACCTTACCTGGTTGCTGGCGACATCATGGGCATGTTCCATGACCGCGATGAAGTCCGCGCCGTGATGGAATTCTTCACCCATGGTGAATCAGTCAAAGAATGGGTGGCCGCTGGTGGAGCTCTCTCCATGCACATGGACACCGAATTCGATTGGTATGGAGTTCCTCTTGAAAGAGGTATCGCTGAAGCAGTTGCTAATGCTACCAGCGTTCGTTTTGACGGTTCTGACCTGATGCCCGGTGAAGTCGGCGCTGGTTCATTCTGGACTGGCATGACTGACTACTTCTCCGGCGTGGCTGATGCCGACACCGTGATGGCAGAAATTGATGCCTCCTGGCCAGCTGCACCTATGGCAGCTGCAGGTGAACTTGGCAGCATGGAAAAACCCATCAAGGTTCTGTTTGTCCCGTCCGTGGATGTTGACTTCATGATCGCCAGCGGCGAATTGATCGAAAAGGCTCTGCTTGCTGCCGCCGGTGTTTACGTTGATGTCAGTGTTCCGACCTCCTACGCAGCCACCATCGAAGAGATGTGCGCTTCCCCGGATGACACCGTTGCCTTCATCCCCGCCATGGGTTACGCCCTGGCCAACCAGCTCTGCGGCGTTACGCCTGGACTGGCTTCCGAGCGCTACGGCTGGAACGTCTACTGGACCATGTTCATCGTGGCCCGCGACAGCGACTTCCAAACCCTTGCTGACCTGGAAGGCGCTTCCTGGGCTTACCCCGATGGTGCCTCCACCTCCGGTTACCTCTATCCCCAGGCTCTGTACGCAGACCTCGGGATCACCGTTGGCGAGACCATCGAAGCCGGTGGACACCCGCAGGCAGTCAGAGCCGTTTATAACGGCGAAGCTGACTTCGGCACCGCCTACTTCAGCGCCCCCTTGCTGCCGGAAGGCTCCTGGACCGTTGATATGGCCCCCGATATCCCCGATGAGTTCGTTCCTGACTGCGGTTTGAATGACGAAGGCAAACTGTACTGCGGTGAATACCGCGTACTCGATGCCCGCGCCGCTATCTCTGAGGAAGCACCTGATGTGGTTCAGAAAGTCCGCATCCTGGCTCTCTCCCCCGAGATCCCCAACGACACCATGTCCTTCTCACCGGACTTCCCCGAAGCTATGAAGCAGATGATCATCCAGGCTATCACCGCTTACGTTAGCACCGATGCCTGTGCTGAGACTCTCTGCAACGAGAAATTCTATGATTGGACCGGCGTTGGCCCCATCTTTGATGAGAACTTCGACGGCATCCGCATCATGATGGAAGCTCAGGGAATCACCCTCGAGAACATCGGCGAGTAATCTCTAATCACTCAGATTGAAATTAGCCCCGGATATTTTTATCCGGGGCTTACTTAATGGAATCCTATGTTAGAAATAAAAAACTTGACTAAAGTATATGAAGGGGGTACGCAGGCCCTAACAGATGTAAGTTTTTCTGTTAAACCGGGGGAATTCCTGGCTGTGATCGGCCTGAGCGGCTCTGGCAAATCAACCCTGCTGCGCTGCATCAACCGTCTGATCGAACCAACCGATGGACAGATCATCTGGAATGGCGAGGATATCACCGCAGCCAGCCAGGATGAGATGCTGCTCATCCGCCGCAAGATCGGAATGATCTTCCAGCATTTTAACCTTGTCTCCAGATCCAAGGTGATTACCAACGTTCTGGCAGGCAGACTTGGATATGTAAACCCTGCCATGAGTTTGTTGAATCGCTTTCCAAAAAGCGACCGTGAAATGGCCATTAAACAATTGGACCGAGTCAGTATTGCCGATCAAGCCTATAAAAGGGCAGATGAACTCAGTGGCGGCCAGCAGCAGCGCGTTGGCATAGCCAGAGCGATGGTGCAGGAACCAGATATCATCCTGGCCGACGAACCTGTTGCCAGTCTTGATCCGGTTCTGGCCCACAGCATCATGCAGTATCTGGAAACCATCAACCAGGAAGATGGTGTGATGGTTTTATGCAGCCTGCACTTCCTGGACCTGGTACACCGCTACGCCGATCGGGCGATCGCCCTCAACGGCGGCAAACTAATGTTTGACGGTCCTCCAAAAGAAATTGACGACCAGAAATTTAAAGAAATTTATGGCAAAGAAGCTGAGCGGGTAGGTTAACTATGGATAATAAAAAACCATCTCTTTTACGATCACTTGGCATCGCTCTAGGAGTAGTCCTGGTGATAGTTGTATTCGCCTATGGCGTAAAGGTTACCGATGTTAACTTTGAAACTACCCGTTCTGAAGACCGCCTGATCTCATTAAAAAGGGTTATTCGAGCCCTCGTTAAACCAGACATTATTGAATATGATCAAGAGATAACTGTTATAGAAATCCCATTTTATCTACCCTGCCCTGAAGGGGAGGAGATCTCTGCACCTGATCTAGATCAAAGCCAGCCCTACATGCTGGCCAGCGCCTACTGCGCTTCCCCACAGGAGATCGTTCAGATCACAGGGAAAAACTTCCCTCCTGATACTAAAGGCCCGATTGATTTTTATACTACCAGTGGAGTAAAAAAGTCCCTGGGAAATTTCAACTCAGATTCTAATGGGGAATTCCAGCTGGATGTTGAGCTTCCAACCAGGCAGCCGCTCCCTGAAGCCCAACGAATTATTGCTACTATTCGAATTAATGTGGGCAGTCCCATGTTAACTGAAACTGCCAAGGTCACCTGGGACAAGATCATTGAGACTGTCTTCATGGCTTTGCTCGCTACGGCTATTGGTACTGCCTTGGCAATTCCTGTTAGCTTTATAGCTGCCCGCAACTTGATGGCAGATAATAAAAGTCCATTAACCAGTATCGCCTTTTCGATCATCGGCTGGCCTGTTGGAATCTACCTGGGATTAAAAACTGCAGGATATGTCCGGCAACTTCTCACTCCTTACCTGGAAAGTCCAGCTAAAGCTGTTATTGGACTGGTGCTTGCCATCGTTTTGCTCGTTGTTATCCTTCAGTGGGTCCTAAAAGCTGGAGATAAAAAGCCAGGATTTGATCCGATGGATATCGTCAAGTTACTGGCTTATGCTGCGGCAGGACTTGCTGGATTAGCTGTGATGTTATTCATTGAGACGCTATCCAGGTCGATCGGCCTTGCGCTGGTCGAACCACTTGGTCCGTTTGGATTCGTGGGCAACTTCCTCTTTCAAATGGGAGAAGCCGCCAACTTGATCATCCCTGCTCTAGTGGCGCTCGGTTTAGGAGCAGTCGTTGGTGGTTCTCTTGGTAAGATCGGTCAAAATATCAGTGATAAATCATCTGCAGCTGTAGTTAGGATCGTCAACATTGTAGGCGCTGCTGTTGCTGGTGCGTCCCTGTTTGGATTGATAGGTGCTGGTATCAATTGGCTCTATCAGATCGATAATCTTTCCAAGACACTTTACTGGCCTGCAGGTATAGGCGCTGTCATCGGCCTTGCACTGGCATTGATAGTCACACCCAAACAACCCTTGCCAACCGGCCTGATCATCTATTTCATCACCCGGACGATCCTCAACGGTACCAGATCCGTAGAATCCCTGGTTATGGCGATTGTCTTTGTGATCTGGGTGGGAATCGGTCCTTTTGCCGGTTCTCTGGCTCTGGCGCTGCACACCCTGGCAGCCCTGGCAAAACTTTACTCGGAGCAGGTGGAAAGCATCTTACCTGGTCCGCTTGAAGCTGTCACGGCGACAGGGGCCAATCGCTTGCAAACGATTGTTTACGCGGTAGTCCCCCAGATCATATCCCCCTACATATCCTTTACAATGTACCGTTGGGACATCAATGTACGCATGTCCACAATCATCGGTTTTGTAGGCGGCGGCGGTATCGGCTTCCTGCTACAGCAGAATATCAACCTGCTGGATTATCGGGCAGCCAGTGTCCAGATGGTGGCAATTGCGGTTGTAGTTGCCACAATGGACTATGTCAGCTCCGTCGTCAGGGAACGAATGGTCTAGACAACATTCCTCCGTCCCCGTAAACCACTCATCCCGGAGCTTTGAAAGTTCCGGGATGTTTACTTAATGGTAGACTAGGTGACATGAAAAAGAAGCTTGAAATTTTGCGTGAAACTCTATCTACAATGGACCGCACTTTGGTGGCATTCTCAGGCGGGGTGGATAGCACCCTATTGGTAAAAATCACCCTGGACGTTCTGGGAGAAGAAACAGCAGCGGTTATCGTGACCTCTCCAACGCTGCCTGCCCGCGAACTCCAGGAAGCCCGCGAGATCGCAGTCCAAATCGGGGTTGACTTGGTTGAAATAATAAGTAACGAGATCGAACTGCCGGAGTATTACGCTAACTCTGACCAACGCTGTTATGTTTGCAAGGATTATCGCTATCGAATGTTACGGAAATTTGCTGCAGATAACTCCTATCAAACCATCATCGATGGAAGTAACGCCGATGACCTGGGTGATTTCCGACCTGGCCATCGGGCAGCCAAAGAACAAAAAGTTCGAAGCCCGCTTCAGGAAGCTGGTCTGACTAAAAATGAGATTCGCAGACTGGCAAAAGAAATGGATCTGCCCAATTGGGATAAACCCTCCTCGGCCTGTTTGGCGTCTAGAATACCCTATGGAGTAATAATTACACCTGATGCTTTATCGAGAATCGAATCAGCTGAGGATTATCTGGTTCAATTAGGCTTTAGGCAATTCAGAGTTCGCCACCATGGGGATGTAGCACGAATTGAAATTCCACCGGAAGATTTTGATAAACTGCTTGACGTTAGAGATATGATCACTCAAAAATTTAAAGAGATAGGGTATTCTTATACTACACTGGATATTCGAGGATTCAGGTCAGGCAGCCTTAATGAAGGATTGATTGATAATGGATCAACTTAAACTGGAAGAGTTATTATCCTCTGTTAAAGATGGGGATGTATCTATCGCAGAAGCGTTAAAACGACTTGAATCCCTGCCTTTTGAAGATCTAGGATTCGCCCGCCTGGATTTGCACCGCGATCTCCGGCAGGGTCTTCCCGAGGTGGTATTCTGCCTGAATAAGACCCCTGAACAGATCATTATCATCATGGAAAAACTCTGGGAACACCATGACCACGTCCTGGGGACTAGACTTTCCCCGGATGCGGCCAGCGTCGTTCAGCAGAAACTTACGCAAGCCCAATATGACCCCATATCCAAACTGATTCGTCTCTCCCGGGGAGAACTCCCCCAACCCGCAGAAGATGCCCCTTATGTAATGGTAGTTTCGGGAGGTACCTCCGATCAACCAGTTGCTGAGGAAGCTGCTGTGACCCTGGAATTCCTGGGCAGCCGTGTGATCAGGGCCTATGATATCGGTGTCTCGGGAGTCCACCGCCTATTCGACCAGCACGCCTTGCTCACCGAAGCGGATGTGATTATCAGTGTTGCAGGAATGGAGGGAGCTCTCACAAGTGTTGTTGGCGGCCTGGTCTCTTGTCCGGTGATCGGGGTACCAACTTCAGTTGGTTATGGCGCCAATTTCCAGGGCGTAGCGGCCCTGCTGGCTATGTTAAACGCCTGCGCTCCAGGTATTGCTGTAGTTAATATTGACAACGGATTTGGGGCAGCGGTATACGCCCACTCGATCTTGAGGAGAATTAGTAAATGAGAATCCTCTATTTTGATTTGATCGGCGGTGCCAGCGGCGATATGATCCTGGCAGCATTGATCGATGCAGGTGTCCCCGCGGCAAAGTTGGCAGAACTGCTGGCTGGATTAAATCTGGATGAATTTGAACTCAAAACTGGATTTGTAGAAAAAAACGGATTCAAGGCCACCAAGGTGGAGATAGTGGTTGGCAAACAACCACCCGAGAGGCATTTGAAAGAAATCCTGCAAGTAATCCACAAAAGCTCTTTATCTGAAAATATCAAGGAAAGAGCGATCAAGATCTTCAATAATATCGCTGCCGTCGAAGCGAGTATCCATAACAAACCAGTAGATCAAATCCACCTCCATGAGTTGGGTGGCACAGATACCATTGTCGATGTTACAGGAGCATTACTGGCTCTAGAGTACCTTGGAGTATCTAAAATTTATGCTTCACCAATCCCATTGGGCAGCGGTTTTATCGAAGGATCCCACGGACAGATTCCCCTGCCAGCACCTGCGACTTTAGGATTATTAAAGGGTCTGCCAGTCAGGAGAACCGATATAAAAGCCGAACTCATCACACCAACGGGCGCTGCCTTGCTTGCTGAACTTGTAGATGATTTTTCTCCACCGCCAGAGATGAAAATCGACCAGGTTGGATATGGAGCTGGAACGAGGGATCTACCGGTACCAAATTTACTTCGGGTGCTGATTGGCGAAACAACGGGAAAAGAGAATCAAATTAAGAACCAATTGATCGTGTTAGAAAGCAACCTGGATGATATGAACCCTGAGATCTATCCCTATGTGATGGACCTATTATTCGAGGCAGGAGCATTAGATGTTTGCCTGGTTCCGATTCAGATGAAAAAAAACCGCCCAGGTACTCAGATCCAGGTCTTAGCAGAAATCGAATTGGCACAGGAGATGAGAGATATCCTTTTCCGGGAAACAAGCACTCTGGGAATCCGCCAAGCCCTGATCGAGAGATATTCGCTTCCCCGCAAGATCTTAGAAGTATCCACTTCCTTTGGGGTAGTCAGAATTAAAGTCGCTGGAGAAGGGACTAAATTCCACAAAGCTTCCCCTGAGTTCGAAGATTGCCAGAAATTGGCCCGGGAGAATAATATCCCAATTCAGCAAATCTACCAGGAAGCGATCAATGTTTATCTCGATCAGAAAAATGGAGGACCAAATATCTAACCAATGCTGATGGTAAAATATTCCTTCGCGGGCCAGAATATTAAGGATTTATCAGAGACCTTTATCGAAAATCCACTCATGGTACAATTCGCACGTGTTTAAGAAAAGAAGAAAAATGATCTTTTACCTAATCCTGTTATTTCTTATCATCCTGATCGGCGCCCCACGCGTGATTATGGTTCAACAGGCAGGCAAACGGATCTATTCCCTTGATGATGTGCCCCCAGCCAGAGCAGCTGTGGTGTTTGGGGCAGGTTTAACGGCTGCTGGTGGACCAACAACTGTTTTAAAGGACCGGGTTGAAACAGCAGTTCTGCTCTATAGATCCGGCAAGGTTGAAAAAGTCCTCATGAGCGGGGATAACCGGTTCATTACCTATAATGAACCGGGAGCAATGAAAGCCTATGCCCTGGAACTTGGTATGCCGGAAGAAGATATCGTGCTGGATTATGCCGGTCGCAGGACGTATGATACCTGCTATCGGGCCAGGGATATCTTTTTGCTGGATGATGTTATCCTGGTAACCCAAAGATTTCATCTAGCTCGAGCTTTATACACGTGTAAAGCGCTTGATTTGAACTCTGTGGGGGTTTCTGCCGATCTGCGTTCCTACCGCGCAGAGGGGTATTGGAATATCCGGGAGATCCCTGCCAGTTTAAACGCCTTCATCCAGGTCCACTTCACAAAACCAGAACCTGTTTTAGGTGATCAGGAACCGGTTTTTCCTTTGGAATGAATCCTGCACTGTTAATTCTTATATAAAAGTCAATATCAGCGAAAAAGCTGAGGAGTTTTGTTATGAAATGGTCAATTAAAAGTATTATTGTGTTTGTGCTGCTGGCTATCTCCCTTTCTGGGTGCGGGATCAATGTTGAACTCCCCTTTAAAACAGAACAGAAAACCGGTCCTTCTGTAACTGACACAATCCAGGTTCCGATTCCGGATGCTCCAACTCCTTTGGATTTAAACCTTTCCTTTGGCGCCGGAAAAATGACCCTGCTCCCAAATCCGGGAGAAGATCTCCTGGCAGGGACAGCTACCTATAATGTTGAAGATTTCAAACCTGAAGTGACCTTTGATGAAAATGGAGTTACTTTAAAACAGGGTAATTTGAAATTCAATGCCGTACCAACCATCAACGAGACCATCAAAAATGATTGGAGCATCGCGATTAAAAATCACCCCATTGAGTTGAATATCAGAGCCGGGGGCTACAGCGGCGACTTTGAATTTGGTGGTCTAGCAATTGCCGATCTGCATATAGTAGATGGGGCGGCTAACGTAAAACTAAAATTCTCGACACCCAACACTACACCTATGAATTCCCTGCGGTATGAAACAGGCGCATCAAATATCACTATGGATAAATTGGCTAATGCCAATTTTCAAACAATGATCTTTCAAAGTGGTGCCGGAAATTACAATCTGGATTTTTCAGGCCTTCTCCAACGTGATGCCTCCATTTTCATCGAAACCGGGCTCAGCCGGTTAGTGATCACAGTTCCAGATGGAGTTCCTGCTGAAGTGAACGTTGAAGGTCCACTCTCCAAAGTGCTTATTTCAGGAAATTGGCAGCAAATAGGAAATGAATATTTCCTGGAAGGCCAGGGTCCCCGGTTGATATTTACAATTGAAACCAAAGCTGGGACAGTCACCCTGCAAAATCCGTAACAGTAAAGAAAGATTCTGATGTGTACCCAATAACCCTTTCTATTGACAGGCTGATGAGCCTCGTGTAAACTTAGGATATTGGCTATACGAAAGGAACTCAGAGATGATCAACGAAGGCGCATTCCAAGTCAACCCCAGAATCACACTCGCTCCTGCCCTCCAGGCCTGGGAGATCTACCTGAATGACCAGGGCAGCTCTCCTCATACTATTACTGCCTTCCTGGGTGATTTACGGCTCTTTGCCTCCTACCTGCCCCCAGACCGCCAGGTGGGTGAGATCAGCCTGGCAGATCTCAATAACTTTCTGCGCTGGATGGAACATGAGCGCGATGTGCCCTGCAGTCCAAAAACCCTTGCACGCAGGATAACATCCTTGAAATCCTTCTTCCGCTGGCTGCATGAAGGCGGCGTGATCCCAGCCAATCCGGCAGAACAGGTGGTTCAAAAATCTGTCCGCAGTCCCCTGCCAGATATCTTAACCCAGGAAGAAATTGATCAGATCCTGGACACAGCCCTGGCCTTCCGGCAAAAAGCTGATCCTGATTTTCGTTCCTATTTGTTATTCAGCCTGCTCTTGGAGACCGGTATTAAAAAGGGCGAATGCCTTTCTCTAAGTCCGAATCACATCCAACTTAATTCTCCAGATGATCCCCAAATATTCATCCGCTATGCCAGCCCCCAGAACCGGTATAAAGAACGGAAGTTAAACCTCACTCAGGACTGGATCCAAGCCTATAATGAATACCGGCTCCACCACAACCTTGACGATCGCCTATTCCCTTGGTCTGCTCGCATGCTGGAATATATCCTGGAAGATCTGGGAAAGGATGCAGGCATCACAAAACGGGTCTCTTTTTCCATGTGCCGCTGGACCTGCGCAGTACAGGACTGGCAGTCAGGTATGGATCCAAACAAGATCAGACAAAAATTGGGTATTTCAGAAGTGCAGTGGCGTGAGATCAGCCGCAAGCTGCAGATACTAAGCGGGGATGAATCCCCAGACGATAATCCTGAGAGAACTTAATCGATCTCCTGAAAAGTTATAATCTAAGATTTCCTGCGTATGAATTTCATTTCCACAAGTGAAACACTTTCTCTGGTGATACTCGCTTCCTGACTCAACCTTCCACCAGGCACCCAGAGGATCATATCTTTGCCGCTGATTAAGGGCCAATCTTCCCTATATGGTGCCGGTATCTTCTCATTGATCATCATATCCGCTACTTTCATAGAACTTCCATCCATACCCAGCGGTTTGATCATGTCCCCTTCCTGCCGAGGCCTGATAACGGAGTTCTCCGTTATAGCAGACCAATCCATCCACACCAAGAAATCTTCACCCGGGATCTCAATTCGATCATATTCATCCTGAGAATACTCTACTGGAGAAATAACCAGGTACCAGCCATTTCCAAGGGAGACTTCCCCCTTATCCGGGATCTGGAGATGATCATGACCCAATAGCTGAGGGAACTGATTCTTTACTACATCTGTTTCCCAAGTTGATAAAACAACCATTTTGGGAGATTGGGAAAGGTTTACCTTGGCCACCCAATTGGCAGATTTTCGATTTGGATTTCTAATAAAATCGAGGGCAGCCTCAACCTGTAAATAATTGAGCTCCGTGAAATCAGGACGAAGGTTCTTTAACGCTTTTTTGATCAACCTGCGTTGGATGGCAACAGGATAATCCAACAACTCTTCCCGGGCTAGCTGCAAATAGCTGGAACCCTGGCTGTGACAACATGTTGTCCAGGCAATGTTGCAGTAATGGTCCAGTGCCTGATCTTCTGCAGATAAAATCTCAGCCGTCTGCAGGAGCCTTTTATGAAACCCCGGCGTGAGGCCTTCAAGCTGAGGAACGAGCGTATGGCGGATCTTATTCCGAAAAAAAACCTCATCCAGATTGGAAAGGTCTTCGATAACTGGCAGCTGAAACTCAAGCTGATAATCTACCAGCTCTTTTTTCTCAACTTCCAGAAGGGGCCTAACCAGCGGGATAGACTCATGCCAGGGATTAGGAATACTCACAACCTGCATACCTGATAGACCCTTAGTGCCAGCCCCCCTTAGCAGGTTCATTAGAATAGTTTCCACTTGATCATCCGCATGATGGGCAACAGCTACAGCGCCGGCCATTTCTTGAGCAGCAACGTCAAATAAAAACTGATAACGCAAGATCCTGGCAGCTTCTTCGATAGAATAACTACCTTCGCCGGCAAATTGACGCACATCTCCAGATCCAGTCCGGAACGGCAGACCTTCCTCCAGACAATAAGCCCGGATCACCTCTGCCTCCTGATCAGATCCTTCACGGAGCTTGTGATTAAAATGGGCTGCAATAGGCGCATACCCTTTCACCTGCATGGCATGCAGAAGGACCATACTGTCAACCCCACCTGAGATTCCAACTACAATCGGTGGTTCGATAATTGGAAGTACTTGCTCGAGAGATTTGAATACCATTTTCAAATTATAATCTATGGTATATTTTATTAACAGGTTTGATCGTTTATCTTTAGGAACCCCATGGCACAAACGATTCTAATCATTGATGATGATATTGATACCCTAAAGCTTGTTGGTATCATGCTAGAAAGGAAAGGTTTTCGAATTCTGGCTTCTACAACCGGGGAAAAAGGCCTTCAGCTGGCCAATAAGGAAAACCCTGACCTGATCCTCCTGGATATCATGATTCCAGATATCACTGGTTATGAAATCGCCCGCACCATTCGGGGCAATCCAGCCACAGAAACAATCCCCATTATCATGTTCACTGCCCGCAGCCAGGTAGATGACAAAGTAGAAGGCCTGGAAGCAGGCGCTGATGCTTATATCACCAAACCTGCCCGCCCAAGAGAATTATTCGCCCAGGTCAATTCAATCTTAAAACGAGCTCCCCAACGTTCAACCGGTGCTGGGTCGAAGGCAATAGAAAAAGGCACCCTGATCGGTATCATTTCCTCTAAAGGTGGAATTGGTATCTCCACCCTGGCGGTAAACCTGGCAATTGAACTTCATAATCAATCAGGAAAAGAAGTTATCCTGTCTGACTTCAGACCCGGGCAGGGAACAATTGGAATGGATCTTGATGTGCAAAATTCGAATGGTTTGATCAAACTACTGGATGAAGAACCTGGATCGGATATCTCAGATTTTTTCCCGGATGTCCTTTTGGACCATAAATCCGGAATAAAAACCCTTCTTTCGTCATATCATCCCTCAGATTCAAAATACATCACCCACGTAGAACAATTCCACGAAATCGCAAAAGAGCTTCCCAAACAGGCCGCTTATACAATTATCGATCTCGGGCCTTCATTAACACCTATCACAACCAAAATCATTCCGGAATGTGACAAAATCCTGATCTGCTTAGAACCTTCACCATCGAATATCACACAAACACGAATGCTTACTCAGGACTTGATCAACAGTGGTTTGGGTGAAGGGCGTTTTATCACTGTCTTGATCAACCGGCAGCGTTCTGGCGTCCAACTCAGCTGGGAACAAGCAGAAAACCAGCTGGAAAGAAAAATAGATCAGATTTTCACACCAGTTCCAGAACTGGCATATCAGGCCG
Source organism: uncultured Chloroflexia bacterium (assembly GCA_963695575.1). Lineage (GTDB taxonomy): Bacteria > Chloroflexota > Anaerolineae > Anaerolineales > UBA11858 > B10-G9. The sequence continues at coordinate 101,593 of CAVOGS010000014.1, read as the reverse complement.
CTGCTACAAAATCTCCGATCATTCAGCGTGCTGATGACAGCATGACGGCAGAACAATTCCGTGCTCTCACGAAATTGATTCTGGATTAACTGTATGATGCTTCCCACTGAAGAACAGAATAAATTGATCCAAAAAGCTTCTGATCTGATCAGCGAAGCAGCCTATTGTGTCGCCTTAACCGGCGCAGGTATATCAACACCCTCAGGTATTCCTGATTTCCGCACGCCGGGCAGCGGGATCTGGACCAAGTATTCACCGATGGAAGTTGCTTCTTTGAGTGCTTTTCGTTATCATCCAGATCGTTTTTATGATTGGCTGCGGCCATTTGTGAGTAAATTATTCTCAGCAGACCCCAATCCCGCACATCACGCCTTGGCGATGCTGGAAGAGGCCAGTTTTCTTCAAGCGACCATCACCCAGAATATCGATGCCCTGCATCAAAAAGCTGGTTCAAAGAATGTTGTGGAGGTCCATGGCACTTATCAAACATTAACCTGCCTGGGATGTTATCAGCAGGTTAATGCAAACCAGGAAATAATGACAAACCTACTGGTTGAGGGTATCAAACCCACCTGCCCCGACTGCGGAAATTTGTTAAAACCAGATATTATCCTATATGAAGAACAGCTCCCGGCTGATAAATGGAGATCTGCTCTCAAAGAGATCATGGCCTGCGACCTGTTGTTAATCCTGGGGTCTTCTCTAACTGTAACACCCGTCAGTGACCTCCCTTTATCAGCCCTGGGGAATGGTGCAAAGATCATCATTCTGAATTACTCTCACACACATCTCGACGATATGGCAGCAGTCAATCTTCAGGGTGATGTGGCAGAGATAATGCCCCTCATTACTGCAAAGGTACTTAATGAAAAAAAATAAAACACGCCCGACCTTGATTAATAGCTATCAAAAACTGATCAACATCTCCTGTGATCTAGCTTCTGAGCTGGATCTGAATATCCTTCTATCTAAAATTGTGAATGCGGCCAGGGAAGTATCGGATTCAGAAGAAGCTTCTATCCTGATGTTCGATCCTGCAAAAAATACCCTATATTTCCAGGCAGCTACCAATCTCGACACGGGTTTGGAGCGCGGACTAGTTGTACCCATCGAGGAAAGCATCGCAGGCTGGATTGTGAAAAATCAGAAACCCGTGATTGTTGATGATCCGCAGGAGGATAAACGGCATTTCAACAGTATTGACTCGATCACAAATATAAAAACTGATTCGCTATTGGGTATTCCTCTTTTATCAAAGGGCAAAGTGATCGGTGTGCTTGAAGTGATTAACAAACGGGGCGGAAAATTCACGCAGGATGACCAGGATGTGATGTTGGCATTGGGTGCCCAAGCAACTGTGGCAATCGAAAATTCACGCTTATTCCTGCAATCAGACCTGATCGGAGAATTCGTTCATCAGATCCGCACTCCCCTTTCCGCCTTAAATGCAGCTACTCATTTAATAAAAAGCAATCGGGTTGATGATCAACAAAAGAAAAAGATGATCGATATCATGGAAGCAGAAATCGAAGCGCTTTCCGACATGTCAAGCTCATTCCTGGATTTAGCCCGGCTCCAGTCCGGAAGAAAACAATATACTGTCACTGATTTCAGCATCCGTGAACTTCTCACGGAATGTTACGATATTTACTTCTCAGATACTCATCATCAGGCCATCAAATTCAATCTTGATTTGCCGGATTCTCTGCCCCGCCTCAGAGGGGATAGAAAACAGCTTAAACAAGCCATCACAAATTTATTGAATAATGCCGTTAAATATAATCATGAAGGGGGCGAGATCTCCATTAAAGGGATCGCAAAAAGGAAACAGGTCATCATCATGATCTCTGATACAGGATTGGGTATCCCTGAAGATGAACAATCCCTGATCTTTGAGAAGTTCTATCGAGTGAGAAGCCACCGGGACCAAGTTCCAGGGACAGGCCTTGGTCTTTCGGTAGTTAAGCAAATCATCACAGACCATGGTGGCGAGATCACGCTCACCAGTGAAGTGAATGTCGGTACTACTTTTACGGTCACCCTACCAGCGGAAAGTTGAATAAAACTATGAAATTCAGCTTGAAAAAATACAGGATCCATATCATCCTGGGCATAGTGATCATCGTTCTAGGTATGCTTGCATTCAAACAGGGAAACTTTCCTCTTGTGATTGATGGTTTTAGGATTGGCATCTCTATCCTGGTCCGCGAGATTCCTCTGCTTGCAGCTGCATTTTTAACTGCTGGGTTCTTGCAGGCTCTGGTAAAGAAAGAGTTCATCACCCGCTGGCTGGGACGGGAAGCTGGTATAAAAGGAATCCTTCTTGCTTGCCTGGGAGGAGGATTAATTCCCGGTGGACCCTACGCTTACTACCCTATCGCGGGCGCCTTATTATCATCCGGTGCGGGACTGGGGGTCCTGGTTGCATTCGTGACTGCAAAAAACCTCTGGTCTGTCTCAAGGCTTCCATATGAATTTGCAATCCTGGGAACGTCAATCACACTTCGGCGCTACCTGATCACATTTTTAATCCCGCCGCTGCTGGGTATTCTTGTAGAGTTCCTCTTTGGAGGATCCATTCAAAAGATCCGGGAGAATGTTAAAGAATGAACTCGGCAACCATCATTCTCTGGTCCATTTTTATAATTTTGTTCTTCTTCAGTTGGAGAAAAGGTCCTGAAGTCATCAAACAAGGGGCATCACTGGCCTGGAGTACAACAAAATCCAATGCCCTGTTGATCATTTTGGCATTTATTATCGTGGGTTTTGTAAATGTGCTCTCTCCGGAGGATTTGATTGCCGCCTGGATAGGACCTGGATCAGGATTTAAGGGGATAATCTCTTCAGAATTATTAGGGATGCTGCTTCCTGGTGGGCCCTATGTAGTATTTCCCATCATAGCAATACTCTACGAGGCAGGAGCCGGATTGGCGCCTGTGGTGACCCTGATTACCAGCTGGTCAACTCAATCGCTGCTAACGATAAGTTTTGAGCTGCCATTCATGGGATGGCGGTTCACTGCCATCCGCTGGGGAATTGGTTTGTTAATCCCCCTGATAGCAGGATATATCGCTATGCTGATCTGGACATAAATTTCAAATTCAGTCTATGTCGCAGTTTCTAACTCAGGTCGGTCCATTCAGCTAATCGTTTCTTTACCTCATCTTCCAAATCCTGCAGTAAAGCCTCGGCTACCTCTTCGTTTTCTGCCTTGGCAGTGATTCGGACTAACACAAATCCTTTCCCTGCAGCCAGACCCACAGTAGGATTTGCCATTTCTTCCAGGTCCTGGATCAAATCATCAATTCTCGATTCGCCAATACCTTCCACTCTGATATTACGGATCAGGATCACACCAGTCAAACCGTAATGATTTGTGATCCTGGGAACCACTTGTTCGTTCATCATCCCTTCCATCTCTACCGGTACACCAGGCATCGAAAAGATCAATGTATCCTTGATCTCCAAACCAATTCCGGGGGCGGTTCCCCTGGGATTTGGAAGACTATCAGCTCCAGCTGGTAAATATGCTTGCTGCTTGTTATTCTCCGGCGGTTGGATCCCGTATTTTTCAAATCTGCGGACGATCTCATCCCAGAGATCTTGATGAAAATGTAGCTCAAGATCAAATGCCTGAGCAATAGCCTGTCGGGTTGGATCATCCACTGTTGGTCCCAGACCCCCGGTTAGGATCACAATGTCCGCCCTCTCTACACTCTCTAGCAGCATGCCAGCAATTCTATCTGGATTGTCTCCGATCATGCCTGTCCGATATACATCCACACCGATCTTGCGCAATGCATGAGCAATTACCTGAGTATTACTATCAACAATCTCACCTAATAATAATTCCGTTCCTATAGTTATGATTTCTGCGCTTGGCATATTTATAAGTCTCCATTAAATTAAAAGTCCTGTGATGTATTTTAACACCACAGGACTGTGTAGTAAAAATCTTGTTGTCTTAATTGATCCCGAGATATGCCTTTTGGACCATCTCATCCTGTCTTAAATTCTCGGCGGTGTCCTTCAACACAATTTCACCGGTCTGCAGCACATAACCTCGATGAGCAATCGAAAGAGCCACAGTAGCGTTCTGCTCCACCAACAAGATGGTAGTCCCGGTTTTGTTGATCTCAACAATCGTTTCAAAGACACTTTCCACCAGGATAGGAGCCAGACCCATGGAGGGTTCATCCATCAACAACAGCCTGGGACTGGCCATCAAAGCCCGGGCTGTAGCCAACATCTGCTGTTCACCGCCAGACAATGTTCCAGAGACCTGCTTCCGACGCTCTTTAAGGCGCGGGAATAGCTGATAAACCCGATCCAGGTCATCATCAAAGGTTGATCGATCAGAGCGGCTGTAAGCGCCCATATCCAGGTTCTCATAAACCGTCAGTCTGGCGAAAATTCCCCGGCCTTCGGGAACCATCGTGATGCCTTTATACACCAGTTCATGAGCTGGTGTAGCAGAGATCTTCTCACCCTCGAAGAATACATCTCCTGATCGAGGTTGGAGCAAACCACTGATTGTTCGCAAAGTGGTGGTTTTCCCAGCTCCGTTGCCGCCAATCAGGGTGACAATTTCATTTTTCTCAACAGAAATTGAGATCCCCTTCAGGGCGTGGATATTGCCATAGTAGGTATGTATGTTATTTACTTCAAGCATTGCCATGATATCAATTCACTTTGGAGTGCATCTGCCCAACCCTCAGGCTGCGCCCCGTCCTAAGTATGATTCAATCACCTGGGGATTCTTCTGAATCTCTCCCGGAGTTCCCTTTGCGATTAATTGGCCAAAGTCCAGCACATAGATATATTCGCTGATGCCCATCACAACCTTCATGTCATGTTCGATCAGGAGGATCGTGATCCCCAAATCATCTCGCAGTGTTTCAATAAAACGCATCATAACTACTGATTCATTTGGGTTCATTCCAGCTGTGGGCTCATCCAATAGAATAATCTTTGGATCATTGGCCAAAGCTCGAGCCATTTCCAGCCGGCGCTGCGCGCCATAAGGAAGGTTTCTGGCAAACTGATCTCCTTGCCCTTTTAAACCCACAAAATTAAGTAGATCTTGTGCTTTTGCAAGAGCCTCTTTTTCTTCGGCCCTTTGTCTGGGAGTATGCAGGATGGCGTCAATCCAATTAGCTTTTAGCCGGGGATGTGCGCCAACCAGAATATTTTCAAGGGCTGTCATAGCCGGGAAAAGACGGATATTCTGGTATGTCCTGGATATCCCTTTTTGAGTGATGCGGTCAGGTGATAAACCAACCAGAGATTTCCCCAGAAACAACATCTCACCTTCATCTGAAGGATAAAATCCCGTGATACAGTTATATAAGGTTGTTTTTCCAGCGCCATTGGGACCGATAATTGCATAGATAGATCCCTCTGGAACTTTTATAGAGACATTATCAACAGCCGATAATCCTCCAAATCGTTTGGTTACTCCCCGGGTTTCAAGGATACTCATATCTAACCCTCATCTCCAACTAAAGTTCCATCCGGTGGTGCTGCTTCCATGTCATCATGGAGTTCCATCATTCTCCTTGGCGCAGGCCAGATCCCCTCCGGGCGAACGATCATCATTGCTACCAACAATCCACCAAAAACCAACAAGCGATACAGGTCCAGCTCCCTGAGGATTTCAGGAAGACCTTTCAAAACAAAGGCTCCCACTATCACACCGGGGATACTGCCCATACCACCCACGATCAACAAGGACAAAACATTGATCGATACCATCAAGGTGTGATCAGCAGGACCGGTATACTGGTTTCTGGCAGCGAATAATGCTCCCCCGAGCCCAGCAAAGGCTGCGCCAGTGGCAAAAGCCATTAATTTGTAATACAGGGTGTTGATCCCCATCGCCTGGGCTACGGTTTCATCCTCACGCATTGCCATCCAGGCTCTACCAACACGTGAATCCTGAAGATAGTTCGTGAAAAGGATAATTAACAGGATGGCAAGGATTATCAGATATAAGTACGCCTTTTCGCTAAACGAGACTCCGAACAGGCTTGGACCGGCAATATCTCTGATTCCCTGAGGGCCACCCACATAAGGGGCCAACATATCGCTCCGGATCAAAACCCGGATTATTTCTCCAAAACCAAGGGTAACAATTGCCAGGTAATCTCCTCTCATACGAAGCACAGGTATACCCAGGAGAATTCCTGCAAAAGCGGCCATAATAATACTGAAAATCAATACTGGCCAAAAGCCGATTTGAATGGGCAATGGTGCAGGAGCTGTCAACAAACCCGCAGTATAAGCGCCAATTGCAAAGAAGGCCACATAACCCAGGTCAAGCAATCCAGCTAATCCAACTACGATATTCAATCCCAAACCCATAAGAACATAAATACCCACCGTTCCCATGGCGTAGTTCCAATATTTTCCAAGGAATTGGGGAACTATAAACACGATTGCCATCAGAATTCCATACCCAATCCATTTTGATCTGGGATTATTCTGGTAGCGCTGAGCGAGATTGGAATCCAGAACTTTTGCTTTTGTTATTAAAAAGCGCTGCTGGATTTTTTCGCCTACTTTATATTCTTCCAGGAAATACGCCAGCAGTCCACCTAAAGCTCCAAAACCTAAGAGAATACCAAAACTGATCAATGTGCCTGTCCAAAGACTGCGGCCGTAGAGCAGAAATTGAATATTCTGCCGGTTCAGCTGGATGAGATAATCTCTCATCTCAATATTGGCTGCATTAAGGGATCCAATCAGGAAAGTGAAAACACCGACGATAATACCCATTGGTACTCCGACTGAGACGCCAGAGACCAGGGCTGATTTCCAACTGGTTTTATCATATGCCGCAGCCCGTGAGCCAGCCCAGACTGCCATTAAGGCAAATAAGATCATCAATCCACCAGTATTTCCAGTCCGGGAGTTCGAATTCAAGCCGAAAAAATCGCCGATTATATCTGAGAGAGTGGTTGTTAATCCAAATAGGATTATGAAGCTCAGAACAATTCCGAATATCAAGCCAATTTGGCTGGCTTGTTTAATATTATCTTTCATCAGACTTTCTCCTCAGATAAAACCTCACCAACAATGCCTGAAGGGCGGAAAATCAAAATAAGTACCAAAATGGAAAATGCAATTACGTCCTTCAGCTGAAAATCAATTCCCAAGGCAGCCGGTCCGAGAGACTCAACTATACCCAATAACAGACCGCCTACCATGGCTCCGGGAATATTTCCAATACCTCCCAGCACTGCGGCGGTAAAGGCCTTCAATCCGGGAATAAAACCAACAAAGTGGTAAATAATCCCATTATGAATTCCCCACATCACGCCTGCTGCACCACCCAGGGCGCCGCTGATGATAAATGTATTACTGATGATCTGATCAACATTAATGCCCATCAAAGCAGCAGTCTGTTTATCCTCAGCAACTGCCCGCATCGATCGACCGTATCGGGTTCGCATTACCAGCGTGTAAAGCCCGATTAAAAGCAGAATAGAGAGCACAAAAGTCAAAACACCCGTATAGGTCACAATGACTTCTTCTCCCCCAATGGGGATCCTCCAGCCTTGACTGCGCATCAGGGAAGCTGGGTTGTTATATGTGCGCCTCTGGGGACCAAAAACTACCTGGGCAGCGTTCTGGAGGAATATGGAGGCACCAATAGCGCTGATCAATGGGATCAAGCGGGGTGCTCCACGCAGAGGCCTGTATGCGATCTTCTCCAGAAAATAGCCAGATAAAGCGGCCATAGACATACCTGCGATAAAAGCAAGAACAACAGAGATTATTTGATATGAATCCAAAAAGCTCATTCCAGTTGAAGCAACCGGAATGTTTTGCAGTATTTCAAATACAAAATATCCGGAAAAAGCGCCCAGCATCATAATTTCACCGTGGGCGAAGTTAATCATAAACAGGATGCCGTAGACCAGGGTATACCCAATTGCGATCACTGCATAAACACTGCCAATGATCAATCCACTCAGTGCGAATCTGACCCAGGTATCAGGACCATAGACACCTGAGCTGATCACCGTGTAGAGGCGCCAGGAGAGAATAGCAAGGAATAAAACAGAAATAATTGCTTGGACGATCTTGAAGGTATTAATCCGCCCAGCTGATTTTTTGGGTTTGGTTTCACTCATAAAAACCTTCTTTCATTATTAAATCATACAAATTACAGGGATTAGCGAGGCAAGCATAAATCGCTTGCCTCGCATTATGGAACTACTTACTTTACAGGTCTATCGGCTAGGGAATAATCCAAGCGCCGTCTTTTACAACCTGGAAGGACGGACCGGAGGCGTTACATTCGCCGCCGCTGCAGGACAGCACACCCGTCAAACCTTGATAACCAGACAAGCCATTGACTGCAGCAACCAGAGCTTCGCGAGGAATATACAGGTTTCCATCGGCGCCAAGGATAGCAACAGATTTGATGGCCTGAACAAGTGCGTCCACTACATCGTAACCGTGCCAGGTGAAGGTGGAGATAGCTCCAGGAGCATCACCATAGACACTTTCATAGTAGGCGTCAAATTCGGCTTTGGCAGCGCTTTCCAGAGGTGCACCTGTGGCAGCATACACACCTTCAGCATTCTCACCAGCCAGCTCGATGAATGCTTCACCGTAGGAACCATCATCACTGAAGAGGATAACGTCCTCCATACCAGCGACGGGCATGCCTTGGGCAACCACGGCACATTCAGGATAGTAACCACCGTAATAGATGGCTTCGGGATCAGAAGCGCCAACATCTGTCAAAACAGCGCTGTAGTCGGTTTCACCGGGGGTGACTGCTTCAACAGCAACTACTTCACCACCGAGACTCATGAATACTTCCTGAACCTTTTCAGCGACACCCTTACCATAGGCATCACCATCGTGCATTACTGCCAATCTGGTGACACCGAGTACATTGAAGAGGTATTCAGCAGCAAACTGGCCCTGAAGATCATCTGTGAAGGGGATGCGGTTGAAAACATCCTGGTCCCCACTAGTCAGGTCGGCGCGGGTTGCTGATGGGGAAAGCATCGGCAATCGGGCTGCATTGTAGATCGGGATTGCAGCAGCTGTGGAGCCGGAGAAAGTGTGGCCAGCGATCGCTACCACATCAGGATCAGAAACATAAAGGTTGGCTACTGATGCGCCACCTTCACCACTGCCCTGTGTATCCTCAACCAGCAATTCAAAGGAAAAACCTTCAAATTCACCAGCATCTTCTACTGCCAGTAAACCAGCCTGGGAAATGTCAATACCAAAGGCTGAGTAGTCACCAGCCATAGGACCGGCATAACCGATCTTGATGGTGCTGCCTTCTTCAATGACGGCGCAAACTGATTCGTCAGGATTTTCTGCACAAACATCAGGAGCTTTCGCTCCGCCACCGCAAGCAGCCAAAATCATACTGACGGCGATTAATACACTAAATAGATAATATCTCTTTGACATACTGTTTTCCTCCTTAAGGAAATTCATTAACAAAAATTAATCCATATTCTATTAATATATGATCTCCAACTCACCTCCTTGCTTGTTTAATGAAGAAAAATACCTGTACAAGTCATTATAATAGACTTTTTTGGTTATCTACTACTAGTTGAACTCCGCTAACCTAAATACATCTACTTGTTTTCAGCTCGTACTAAGGGAATTTCCCTTCCATCTGATAGGTTAAGACCCAGTGGTTTAATTTACGAAACAATGGTACTAATCAAGTTATAACTTCGGGAACGATATTCAATTGTGTGTTGGGAAAAATGATAAGGAGAAACTTATCACTTGGAAGTGCAGTATAACATAATTCGAATATATATCAAGGACGCGATTTTCCAATCTCGTAGGATTAATTGGCATTTTTTTAATAGAACTTTCTGATAGTAGATCCCTATTTTCGATTTCATAAAAATAAATAAATCACTCGGTTAACCTGGCCTCTGTAACCCGCTTGCAGGGAGAGTAAACCCACCATCTGCGATGAGGGTTTGCCCGCGGATCATAGATGCGTCAGGAGAACAAAGGAACGCTACGATTGCCGCAACATCTTCCGGTGTAGTGATCCGCCCTGCCGGTGTTTGTTCAGCAATATCGATCAACAGATCTTCATCCTGCATCGTATTAAAATGCTTTAATGCTTCAGTGGCAACAATGCCAGGTGAAACTGCATTAACAGCTATATTCTTTGATGCAAATTCCACTGCCATGTAGCGTGTTAAGGCTTCTATAGCTGCTTTACTGGCCCCGACAACAGCATATTCCGGTAATACCCGGATTGATCCCGGAGAGGATATACCAACAATCCAGCCCCCTCCCCGTTTTTCCATCAAGGGGACAGATTTCTGAGCCAGGAAAAGATATGCTTTAGCGTTTATATCCATGGTCCAGTCCCATCCTTTGGGCCGCTGTTCCATGATTGGCCGGTTATAACCTGATCCAGCATTGCTGATTAGAATATCGAGTCCACCAAAGATCTTATTTGTCTCAGCAATCAGGTTCTCCAGATCATCCATATCCCCCACGTTGGCTTTGATTATCTCGGACTTAACCCCGAACTTTGAAATTTGTTGGGCAGTTTCTTCAGCAGGCTCTCTATTGCGGAAATAATTCACTACAACATCAGCGCCAAGAGAAGCTAAATGCAGAGCAATCGCCTTTCCAATCCCCCTGCCAGAACCGGTGATCAGGGCTGTTTTTCCTCGAAAATGATCCTCGTACATATTTTTTTCCTCCAGCTGATTACCTGTATTCTAACAAGGTGTAAATCAATTTACCAGCAGGCTTTTTTGTTGTTCACAGCCCGGCTCGATTTGAGAAACATTTATTACTCTTACCAAGATACGCCCGGCTGTGAGATTTCCATTAATCAACAGCTATAGATAACATCTATGACCGCTCATTCACAAGGCTGATATCGCTTGTGATTAATTGTACTTAACCAGGTTGTACCTAAACCGTATACTGTGAACAGTCGTGTAGTCAAGTAATCATTTTACTGATTGAGAGTTTTTTATGGACCCAATAAAGAGTGCCAATGCCCAGGAACAGGCAGAATATTGCGCTATTTTGGGAAACGCCCACCGGATCATGATCGTGTGGGCTTTAAGTAACCGGGAGTTAACGGTAAGCGAGATCTCTGAGGAAATTAATGCTTCAATGCAGAACACATCACAACATTTAAGGCTGATGAAAAACAAAGGTGTTTTGCACTCTCGCAGAGATGGAAGGGAAATTTACTACAGGATTGCAGATACGAAATTCAGTCAGATCTGTCCCATCATCTCAAAAAACAGTTAATGAAATATTTTTATTAATAGATAAGGAGAAAGAAATGTCCCCAGAAGAACTAGAAAAAATTGTTGCTGCAGAAGTAGTTGATGCCCGGGCAATGGCTTGCCCCGGTCCGCTGTTGGAAGCCAAAAAAAGCATTGGTAAAGTGAAAGTTGACGAAATACTGGAACTTTGGGCCGGTGATCCCAATACGAAGAATGACATGCCCCGCTGGTGTGCCAAGGTTGGACACGAGTATTTGGGTGATGTACAAGCTGACGGATACGAAAGACTTTTTATTCTTCGCAAGAAATAAACCAAACCATCCCAAGTATCCCGCACCGTTTGTCAGTTTGCGGGATACTTCTCTGCCTGCCTAGAGGATATTAATATGGAAAATAGTTCAGATTGCTCTACACCCAAAATACTCATCCTGGCAACTACTTCGGGAGGTTACGCCGGTGCAGATGCTGTGGGACAGTTGCATACAGATTATCCCAACAACACATATATCCTTCCTGTACTCTGCCCCAGCATGTTCAACGAAGATTTTTATCTCAGGATCTTTAAACGAGGAATCGATGGTGTGATCGTCATGTACAGCGGTACAGATAGTCCCTATAAAGGTGGTCCTGAAAGGGCCGCCGAATTGATAAATAAAACGTACCCGAAAATGAAAGAACTCGGTATAGATACCCGCAGATTAAAATTGACCGCGATCTGTACGGTTTGTACAAAACCTTTCCTTAAGGAAGTCAACCAAATGAATACCCTGCTCCGTGAGATCGGATTTGTCCAAGAAGAGATGACAGCATTCTCCGGGAAAGAAGCAGTTGTCGCATAATCGAGCCAAAAAATGGTCAATAGAAGATTGAGTCTGACCAAGTCGCACTCAAAAGAGGAGATACACCTTTGAGAAAAATTCAAGTAGATGCCCTTGTCGTTGGCGGCGGCATTTCCGGGATGCAAACCGCTCTTGATCTTGCAGACCAGGGTTACCAGGTGGCGCTGGTGGAAAAGGAAGCCAGTATTGGGGGCAAGATGATCGCCCTCAGTAAGGTATTCCCTACGCTGGACTGCTGCAGCTGCATCACAACCCCCAAGATGTCTGCCGTGGCACATCATCACAACATTCAATTACTTACGTATCATGAAGTTCAAAATCTTACCGAGACCGGAACAGGTTTTTCCGCCGAAGTGTTGAAAAAGCCTCGTTATGTCAATGAAGAAGACTGCACAGGCTGCCGCCAGTGTGAATATGCCTGCCCCATCAACCTGCCTAATCCATTTGATCTTGATTATGGCGCGACGAAAGCAGTTCGGGTCCCCTTTTCAACCGCAGTTCCCCAATACGCCGTCCTGGATATTGAAAATTGCATTCTTTGCGGAAAATGTGAAAAAGCCTGCCCGGTGAATTGCATTGATTTTACACAGCAGCCGGAAATAATTGAGATCCAGGCAGATGCAATTATCCTGGCAACAGGGTTTGAGACTACATCACATCTGGCCAAAAAGGAATATGGTGCAGCAGAAAACCGCAATGTTATCAATGCTATGTTCATGGAACGCCTTCTGGCACCCACTGGCCCGTACGGACGTGTGATCCGTCCTGGTGACGGCAAAGAGCCGGATTCGATCGCTTATGTCCAGTGTGCGGGATCCAGGGACGCAACCTTAGGTGTGGAATACTGTTCCCGGGTTTGCTGCATGTATGCGATCAAACAGGCCATGCTCTTAGCTGGATCTCTCCCCCTGGCAGATATCACTATCTATTATATGGATATCCGCACCTTTGGGAAAGGATACGAACAGTTCTACCAAAACGCAAAAGCCATGGGCATTCAGTTCATAAAAGGGAAAGTTGCCTCAATCAAACAGGATGAAAATCAGAATCCTGTGCTTCGTGTGGAACTGATCGATGATGGATCACGAGTAGAAGAAATAACTCATGATCTGGCCGTACTCTCAGTAGGAATGTTGCCACATTATGACCCGGAAGCAATTTTCGACGTGTCTCTGGGCGATGATGGTTTTATCAATACTCCCCAAACCAACTCCTATCCCTGCCTGACTGAACGGGAGGGAATATTCGTGGCCGGCACATCAGCTGGACCAATGGATATTGTGGACAGCATTGTTATGTCAGGTTCTGCAGCAGCGGAAGCGGCTGCATATATCGAATCCCAAAAAGAATCCCCCCAAGTGAAGAAAGAAAGTGAGGATGTCTATGCCTAACAAAGATAATGAAGAGATCAAGATCGGCGTATACACCTGTTATTGTGGGGGAAATATCAGCGATGTCGTTAACTGTGAATTTGTCAGAGAGAAATTAGCACAGCTCCCCAACGTAGTGGTCTCACGCACCAATATGGCCATGTGCTCCGATGTGGGCCAGTCAATGATCGAAGAGGATATCAAAGAAAAAGGCGTAAACCGTGTTGTAATTGGCGCCTGTGCCCCTTCGCTCCACGAACAGACATTTCGGGGAACTGTGACCCGAGCAGGACTGAACCCATATTTGTATCACCATGTTGGTATTCGGGAACAGGACAGCTGGGTGCATAGAAGTGACTGTGAAGGCGCAACCGCCAAGGCAATTCGCTTGATGTCAGCTGGTTTAGCGAAAGCTAGACTGCTGGATCCACTGGCCCCAATCCAGTTAACCGCTGAAAAACACGCCCTGGTCATCGGTGGAGGAATTGCAGGTCTGAAATCAGCCTATGATATCGCTCGCCGGGGCCTCCGGGTTACGCTGGTCGAAAAATCCCCCTTCCTGGGCGGCAGGATTGCCCAGCTAGATACTCTATTCCCAACCAATGAAAATGCAAAAGACACACTTCATGACCTGATCAAGAAAGTGACTGCCCATCCGAATATCGTGATCTATACCCAAGCCCAAATCAAAAATGTAACTGGATACGTAGGCGACTATCAAGTCCAGATCCAACAAGAATCCCGCGGTGTAGATGATACCAATGGTGAAAAAATCATGGCTGCCTGTCAGCAGACAGTCCCGGATGAATTCAATTATGGATTAACCGACCGGAAGGTGGTGTACAAGGCCTATCCAGACTGCTATCCACACACGCCCGCAGTTGATTGGGAAAACTATGATGGTTCTCCCATCCAGGTGGATGGTAAAGCTATTGTCCTGAAAAATGACCCCATCTCCATCCCTCTCCATGCTGGAGCAATCGTTGTCGCGACCGGGTTTGACCCCTATCAACCCCGACAGGGAGAATTCGGTTTTGGAGAACTTCCTGAGGTTGTCACACTACCGGCTTTGATCCGTCATCTAAGCTTAATGAAGGATAGCGAAAAATTGTCCTGGAATAGTCACCCGGTCCGGGATATCGCCATGATTCATTGTGTGGGAAGTCGTGAGATTGAGGGTGTGCATGAACCCCAGGAAGACGGCAATGTGAACGATTACTGCTCCCGGGTATGCTGTACTGCTAACCTGCATATGGTTAATACACTCAAGGAACGTTTCCCGGGGCTGAATATCTACGACCTGTACGAAGATATCCGGACCTACGGACGCGGCCACGAGCAATATTATCTTGACGCCCTTGAGCAGATGGTCCGTTTCCTGCGGTTCCATGGTGATGACCGACCAACCGTTAAGAATGCTGAAGCGGGCGATACTCACCCCGTCCTGGTTGAGATGCGTGATCATCTCACCCGGGGAGAAGAACTGGAAATTGCCGTAGACCTGGTCGTCCTTGCAGTTGGTATTAAACCCCGTGATATTGATGACCTGGTAAAAATGCTTAAAATCTCCCGCGGCAATGACCGCTTCCTGGCTGAGGTCCACCCCAAACTCCGTCCTGTTGAAACAGCTGTGCCCGGGGTAATCCTGGCTGGCACCGCACAGGGGCCGATGACCGTTCAGGAGAGCTGTGCGGCGGCCTCTGCAGCTGCCGCAAAAGTCTCTACCCTCCTCAGTCTGGGCATGGTAGAACTGGAACCTTTTGTGGCTGTGGTCGATCTTGAAAAATGTACAGGCACGGGTGAATGTGTCACTGTCTGTAATTATGAAGATGCTATAACGGTCAAAGATCTCGAACTGAATGGAAAGTTGGAGAAACGGGCAGTTGTCTCTCCAGCAAACTGCACTGGCTGCGGCTGCTGCGTCAGCGCCTGCCCCAACCAGGCCGTGGAGGTTCAAGGTTGGACCATCCCGCAGTATGATGCCATGCTCGACGCAATTGCGCAGGATATCGGTGAAATGATGGAGGCTGCATAATGAGCGCTAAAGAAGCTGTGAAAAAGAAAGCTCAGGTCCTCAAGGATCTGCGCACTATCCACCAAGAATCTGTAGATCGGACCCAGGCTCTATTAAAGGAACAGGGAAAAGTCGAGCGAGAGATTCTCAAGCTCATCAAAGACGAATCAATGACCGTGCCCACGATTGCCTCACAGATCGATCAATCGACCCATCGTGTTTTATGGTTCTTGACCGCACTAAAAAAATACGATCTGATCCGGGAAGACGGCATGGATGGCGAATACGTCTTGTATAAACGGCTAGAGGAGAAATAGAATATGGCCACTCGAGTTGACCCAAGTTTAATGTATGACCTTCAGGAATATGGAGCAGTCGATATTGAAAAGTGTTTTAACTGCGGAAACTGCACTGCGATCTGCCCCTTAACAAGCACGGATCATCCCTTTCCAAGAGATATGATCCGCATGGTCCAATTAGGACTAAAAGATGATCTTGTTGAAAGCCTGGATCCATGGCTGTGTTATTACTGCGGAGACTGTTCCTTAACCTGCCCAAAACAGGCTGAGCCTGCAGAAACCATGATGGCTGTACGCCGCTGGTTAACGGCCCAATATGACTGGACCGGCCTGGCCGGGAAGTTTTACACTTCAAAGCTGTGGGAGTTTGGAGCTATGATCCTGACAGCCATTTTTATCGTCATTCTGGCCGTCATTCTTCATGGACCAATCGTGACCAGCTCTGTTGAGCTGAATACTTTCGCTCCTGTGGAATTGATGCATACTGCGGACTGGATCATGGCCGCCGGTCTGGTTTTTTTCATCGGAACCAATGTCCTGCGCATGCATCACCTGATCATCAGGAAAGGAACAGCTGTCAAAGTTCCGATCTCTGTTTATATCACTGAAGCCTGGCATGGAATTATCCATCTCCTGACCCAGATGAGATGGAGTGAATGTGCCGAGGATGGGGATGATAAAAAAGATAAGAACTACAAACGATTGCCCTGGATCAACCATATGCTGATGGCCAGTGGTTATGGTCTGATGCTGGTGCTGGTTATGTTCTTCCTTCCCTGGTTACAAACCGATGAAATTTACCCCATCACCAATCCCCAACGCTGGTTGGGATATTATGCTACCGCTGTTTTGCTGTACGGTGCGGGATCTGTGCTCATTGGGAGGATCAAACAATCCAGACCGCTTCATAAATTCTCCCACCCCAGTGATTGGATCTTCCCCGTTCTGTTGCTTACGGTGACCCTGACAGGTATTCTCCAGCATAGCTTCCGCTATCTAGGTTTGCCCCTGGCAACCTACTATACCTATGTGATCCACCTGGCTGCAGCCTTCCCAATGTTGGTCCTGGAAGTGCCATTTGGAAAGTGGGCTCATCTATATTACCGTCCCCTGGCAATCTACTTCCAACAGGTAAGGTTGAAAGCAGTTGAGATCAGTAAAAGACCAAAAGAGGAAATGGTCCCGGCTGGTCAGTAAAATCAACCTTTTAGTACCACAACTTATAAACCCTGAGTTTGCTGAACAAAACTACGTATAAGAGAAGGTAAATGACATGAACGAAGAATTTCAAACTGACAAGATAGTTGTTGTCCTCAATAATGACGATGAACAAAGTGTTATGGCGGCCCTGGTGATGAGCGCCGCAGTTGCCGCGACCGGGGACGAGGTATTGTTATTCATCCAGCCCGGCGGCGCAAAAATCCTCAAAAAAGGTGCCCTGGAGAAGTATCAGAATCTAAAGGGACAACCTGATCCCCTTGAGCTTTTTGATGCCATCCAGGTTTTAGACGGCCGAGTGATCTTATGTGAACTTGGCCTGCCTATCTGGGACATGAAAAATGAAGATCTGGTTGAAGGTGTTGAAGTCATGATGGCCTCAACTTTCCTCTTTGAGGCAGAGGGCGCCAAAATGACCTTCAGCTACTAAATCACAGAAATAAATCCACCATTCACTATATAAGGAGATAAAGTCGCATGAGTGAAGTAACCCCCACAAAAACCTTAGATGTCTGCGGAAAGATCTGTCCCTATCCTGACATGGACACGATGACAACCCTGAAAAAGATGGAAAAAGGGAAAGTCCTGGAAGTCCTTCTTGATTATCCACTCTCAGTAGAGAGGATTCCTCGCAACCTCAAGAAACAGGGTCACAAATTGATCGAAGTTGAGCAATTAGATGGACCCAACCACCGTATGTTGATTGAAGCCCATGGCTTGAAGTAACGTCATAAATAATTAATCAAGGAGAGAGAAATGGAAGCTGTAATAACAGGATTATTCATTGGTGTTTTATTTGGCTTTGTTTTACAGAGAGGCCGTTTCTGTATGAACTCGGCCTTCAGAGATGCTATCCTGCTTCAGGATAACGTGCTCCTGAAAACAGTCTTCGCTGCTTTACTGGTTGAGATGGTAGGATTTGCTCTCATGGATTCTGCTGGCGCGATTGCCATCAACCCCAAACCGTTCTGGTGGGGCGCAAACCTGCTGGGGAGTTTTATATTTGGTATCGGGATGGTTCTGGCTGGCGGATGTGCCAGCGGTATCACGTACCGCACCGGGGAAGGCATGGTTGGTTCTATGACCGCAGTCCTTGGATTGGCTGCAGCCGGTTATTTTACAGCTGCCGGTTTCCTGAAACCCATTAAGGACTACCTGCAAACTGCCACCACGATTTCAAACGCTGATGGATCAGCCCTGACCCTGCATGGTATGCTCGGCATGAACTACACCACCCTGGCAATCATCATCGTATTAATCGCCCTGGTGGTCTGGTACTTTGTAGCAAAATCCAAGAAAGAAGAATGTGAAGCTGACCCGGGATGGGGCTGGCTGAACACTGGCATCCTGGTCGGTTTGGTTGGCATACTAGCCTTCCCGCTTTCCGCTGCAGCTGGCCGCAATTACCCGCTGGGCATCACTGCTGGCTGGATCAATATCGTCAAGGTCATTTTCACAGGCGCGTCTTTCGATTGGCTGGGATTAATGATCGTCGGTATCGTCATTGGTGGTCTGGTTGCTGCAGTCATCTCCAAGGAATTTAAATTCCGCATTCCCAAACCCCTCACCCTGCTCCAGACATTCATCGGGGGCATCTTAATGGGTTTTGGCGCAGTCACCTCTGGTGGTTGTAACATCGGTCACTTGCTGAGTGGTATCCCCCAGCTTTCACTGGGATCCATACTCGCTGGTGTATCGATATTCCTGGGCGCTTGGGCTGCATCCTATGTGATGTTTGTTCTGCCCCAGAAAAAAGATAACTAAGGAATATTAAGTAGAGCCCGGTGTAAAACCATCCCGGACCCTTTGAAAAATAACAAAAGGAGCTAAAAAATGGCAAAGATGGCAATAACTTGTAATGGCGATGGACCTGCCAATATCATGCCCACCCTGATCATGTCATCATCCGGTTTGGCGCTTGACAATGAAGTTGTAGTTTTTGTTTGTCCTGCAGGCGCCCGCTGGATGTTGAAGGGCGAACTGGAAACATTAGGGACCCCCAAAGGTCTTCCCAATCCTGTTGAGTTGTTTGACACCATCATGGATCTTGGCGCTGAGGTTATTCTTTGTGAATTGGCTCTCGAAAATAAGGGTATCGATCCCAAAGATCTGCGCGATGAAAGGATCAAGATCACCAAAGCCCCACCCTTCCTGATGGGGATCGAGGACGCAACACTCACCTTCAGCTTCTAATTTTTTCAGGGACGAAGGTTGAGATTTAACCAGATATGGACTATGCCCTTTATTAGGACATAGTCCATTTATTTTACACATCTTTAATTTTCACTATAGATCACGAATTGTATAGTTTAAATCTCCCTTGCTGGCCATGTCGATCAGATCTTGATTGGAGGGATCATGAACAAATCCCCAAAATGCATCCGCTGGACGATGGGATTCCTTGAGACGCTTCCGGACCATAAAAATTGTCCGAACCAAATTAATTCCATCAATCTGAACAGCGATCACATTCCCTCGTTCAAGGGCACAGGCAGCAGCCAATTTAGATACAAATGAGATCCCATAACCAGCCGCCACAGTGCGGACAATAGCTTCGGCATTGCCGACTTCCATAAAGATATTCAGATCATCCAGGCTGATATCATGTTTAGCCAGTTCCGAAAGAACGATCTTCCTTGTTCCAGAAGTATCTTCCCTCATGATAATTTGTTCTGCTAACAAATCTTCTGGCAGGATAGTATTCCGGCTCACAAAGGGATGATCCCTGGGAACGATCACCGAGATCAGATCATGGAAAAACTCCTGAAGCTCCATATCCTTACCAGGAATTTCGTAGCTGACCACACCCAAATTGGCTTCTCCTTCCAACAAGTTCATGGCAACAGAGGCAGGAGTACAGCGCAGTAATGTGGTTTGAACATTGGGGTGGCGGATAGAGAAACGGGCTGCTAAATGAGGAAGAACATATTTCCCGGCTGTCGTGCTGCAGGCAATTTGCAGGCTTCCTGCCATTCCTTTTTTCAGGGATTCCATTATTTCCTGCATTTCAATGGAGTCTCGCATCACTCGTCTGGCCCAGGGAACCAATAATCTGCCCGCATCGGTAAGTTTAATGGCCGCGCCCTGGCGTTCAAAAAGTTCTACACCGAGTTCTTGTTCCAGGGTTTTTATATGATGGCTAACAGTTGGTTGGGTGATATGTAAATTTCTAGCTGCTTCTGAAAAGTTTAAGTTTTCAGCAGCATGTAAAAATGTTTCAATCCGCAAAAGATCTACCATAATATCTTCCTTGGTTGTAGTTAGTCAAGTTTACCATAGTCGATTTTTGATATCATTCTGCAGTATGTCCTATTAAAAATAAAACAGGCTTACGGTTTCCCGTAAGCCTGTTTTGAGATATCTACAGGTAGAACTAGGGCATAGTGTATTCAACCACCGGGAAACCAGCGTCTACCCAGCCGCCAAACCCGCCGCTCAAGCTGGTTACATTGCTGTAGCCGTAAAAAAAAGCCAGGATCATGAACCCTGAATAATTGTATTTCGATTCTCGATTATTCATCCTGAGATACTGATGAGGATAATTTCTCACGTTGTTCATATTTTCAGTATGCAGGAATTATTCATACTATAAGCAATATATCATGCTAATGTGTGTTTTGTATTACAGTTTCTTATTGTATTTTCTTATCATCTCCATAATCAAAACCTTTCAAAGGATGGAATGTTGATTGTATTCACTAATGATTAAGTGTTAATATTCACAATGTAGGATATACGATTCAATCTGTTCAAAGAGAGGTTCATCTAATTATGATAAAAAGAAAGTTTTCCCCTGCCCTTGTATCCGGCCTGATAGTTGGTTTCCTGGCCATATTCCTATATACGGGAATTGTCTCCGCAGC
This sequence comes from uncultured Chloroflexia bacterium, assembly GCA_963695575.1. Classification (GTDB taxonomy): domain Bacteria; phylum Chloroflexota; class Anaerolineae; order Anaerolineales; family UBA11858; genus B10-G9. The sequence goes on along the minus strand of CAVOGS010000014.1, from coordinate 80,726 downwards.
ACCTAACCCACAAGGCGATGATCCCCCGGAAGAAATTCTCACTGACAACGATTGTGTAAAATGTCATCGGGATGTCGCGGGGAATTGGTCTCCAAGTCCCCATGCCCACGCTTATGATGATCCTGTTTTTCAGGAGCAATGGATCGGTTTGGGCACACCGGATACTTGTCTAGCCTGCCATACCACAAATTACATATCATCCACAGGAGAGTATGAAAACGAAGGTGTTTCTTGCCAATCTTGTCATGGAACCGTCACAACAAACCATCCTGACAAAATAGTACCGACCATCGTTGATACTTATTACTGCGGATCCTGCCATACAACTACTTTAAGTGAGTGGCGCAGTACAGGCCATGCTTCAGGAGATGTAGACTGCATGGACTGCCATGATCCTCACAGCCAGAAACCACTTTTTGACAATCCAGATGATTTATGCATCAACTGCCACCGTGAAGGCATGGGCGATTATCTGAATGATCTGCATGTTCAGCAAAATATTGGATGTGTGGATTGCCATGCCCTGGTGATCCCGCCTGATGAAGCACCGGAGGATGGCATTGTCCCCACCGGGCATGGATTCACGATCTCACCTCAGACCTGTGTCGCCTGTCACACTGATGCATTACATGCTGGATTTGTACTGCCTGGTTATGAAAATGGTGCAACTGGAATTTTCCATGCGCAGGATGAGACAGCAGATGTTGGAGAGGAAGGAGAAGGCGCCCAACCTTTGAGTGATACACCAGGCGAAAGCGACTTGAATCCCAGCCAGCAAATCCAGGCCCTGGAAACCGCACTGGCGAGCAGTCGGGTGAGCAACCTTTTCCAGGGTGCTGTGATCGGCCTGGTATTGGGCGGCACTACTGCCTGGTTTGTGAGTCAGAATGTTCGCCCTCGTTCTGAAGAGGAGGAAGAGGAAAATGATCTCTAAAAAGGGATCCGCTGATAAATCAGACAAGAAGAAACCCCTCGTTTCCCGGAAAGAGTTTTTACAAATCGCCGGTTCAACAGGCGCAGCAGCAGTGCTCACTCAGTTGATCACCTCTGGACCGCTTTCCCCCGATGCGATCCAGGGTATTGGTGAAAAAACCCACAGTGAGGAAGGGAAATCCGAACATAGCTGGTGCATGGTCATCGATCTCAGTAAATGCATCGGCTGCCAGTACTGTGTCTGGGCCTGTCAGGCAACCAATGATGTTCCTGATGATGACATGCGCTGGAACGTTGGCCATCCAGAAAGAACTGAAAGTGGGACAGAGTTTTTTATGACCCGTCCCTGTCTGCACTGCGAGGATGCTCCCTGTGTGAAAGTCTGCCCTGTAGGTGCGACCTGGAAACGCCAGGATGGTATCGTCACCATGGACTACAAACGCTGTATCGGCTGCCGCTATTGCGAGGTTGCCTGCCCCTATGACGTGAGACGTTTTAACTGGGAGTTATCCAAAAAAGAAAATCCTTATCAACCCACCTGGGGATCGGCAGAAGTTGAGCGCCGTTCCCGGGGAGTGGTGGAAAAGTGCACCTTCTGCAGCCACCGGATCGATCGCGGCCTGGCCCAGGATTTGACCCCGGGAATTGACCGGGAAGCCACGCCAGCCTGCGTGAATATCTGTCCTGTGAATGCCCGTACTTTTGGCGATCACAACGATCCCGAAAGCCCGGTAACTATTTTTGTCAAAAATAATGAAACTTTCCGGCTGAGGGAGGATTTTGGCACTGAACCCAGAATTCACTATGTGCGTCCTGAAAAGGAGGAAATTTAGATGTTTAATATCGACCTCTCCATTCCCAAAGAGCGCCGGGAAAGGGCCTGGTGGATCTGGATCGGCGTTCTAGGAGTGATGCTGGCCGTCGGCTATATTCGGTGCTATCAGAGTTTTAGTAAAAGGGCTGCACGTTACAGGTTTATCCGATCAGGTTCCCTGGGGACTTTGGATCACCCAGGATCTCAGTTCGATTGCGACAGGCGCCGGGGCTTTCACATTCTCGGCTATTGTCTACTTATTCAGAATCAAAAAATATCAACCAATCGCCCGAGCGGCAGTATTTGTAGGTTTCCTAGGATATACTTCCGCCATGCTGGCCCTGGCCATGGATATTGGCCGGCCAGATAGATTCTGGCATCCGCTTGTGTATTGGAATGTTCACTCTGTATTGTGGGAGATCACCTGGTGTGTGATCCTGTATTCCATTGTGCTTGTACTGGAGTTTCTACCGATCTTGCTCGAAGGTAAATATTTTGACCGTTGGCCGAAGCTCCGGATATATGGGGATATGATCCACAAAGCATCTCCTGTCTTTGCAGCAATTGGATTGGGATTATCCCTGCTGCACCAATCCTCCCTGGGCGCCACCTACGGCGTTTTATCGGGAAGGGCAATTTGGTACAAACCCTCCCTACCGGTGATGTTCATTCTCTCCGCTGTTGCAGGAGGGATTTCCATGACCTTGTTATTAACCATCCTGGTCGGGAAACTGAACAGACGGCAGATCATCAGCCGGGAGCTGCAATATGATATCTCCCGTTTCGCTGGATATGCCCTTCTCGCCTATCTTTACTTGAAGATCTGGGACTGGGCGGCTACATCCTATTACAGCAGTTCACCAGGCACAACCGAGGCCTTGGCCTTACTTCAATCAACCACACCCTATACCAGAACTTTCTGGTGGATCGAAATTGTTTTAGGTGGTGTTGTCCCGGCGATTATCCTGTTAAGCACCAACTTCAGAAAGAATGACCGTTTTGTGATGTTGGCTCTGGGAGCCATAGTTGCTGGAGTGACGGTGAATCGTTGGAATGTGACCCTCTCAGGCCTGGTCGCTCCGCCCCAATGGTCCCCTGGGGTTCTTGGAAATTTGATCACCGCTACCTACCTCCCAACCTGGAACGAGATTATAGTGTCCATCGGGATCATAGCTTATGCCCTGTTGGCATTCAGTTTTGGCGTGAGATATCTGCCAATCTTCCCCAAAGCGGATGAGGCGGCCCACTAACCTTATCCAATTTAGGTTCCATGAAATTAAATTAACGCTTCAATAGTCTTGAAGCGTTAATTTTTATCCCTGGCACAACAAGTTTCTGCCAGTTCACCTTTAGGAATGAACCATTAGTAAGGTTAGGGTTAAAAGAGATTACTCATAATTTTTTCTTTTGGATATAATAATGATATCAAATAAATTAACGATCAAACTGCTTGAGAATCCTATGTTAGATGCCCATCAGCTTAATATATTCCTGGTTGCCGCAGAAACCCTGAACTTTACCCAGGCCGCAGAACGACTTCATATGAGCCAGCCCAGTGTCAGCCAGCATATCAGGTCCCTGGAACAACATTTTGATGAAGTTCTATTTATCAGGCAAGGAAGATCCCTGATCCTTTCGGATGCCGGTCGGGTGTTAATCCCTATGGCCCAGCAATTTGTCAAACAAAGCACCAGGATCAACGAGGCTATGTCTTCCCTGAAAGGGCATATCAAGGGCAGGATCAGCATCAGGTGCAACGCCCTCTCAGGAAGATATACCCTGCCGGAATTCTTTTCACAGTTCCACCAGTTATACCCGGAAGTGACCATCGCCTGCCGGACCGATGCCTGTGGTTTTCCACTCGAAACTCTTCGCAATGGAGATATTCACTTCTTATTCACAAATCTTGAAAATATAGTCGAGCCCTGCTTCCAGTCTAAACGTCTGCTGACAGATGAAATTATGCTGATCACACCCAAAAACCACCCCTGGGCAAAACGCGAATTCATTGAAGCCGAGGAGCTATTGGAAGAAAAATTTATCCTTCCCGCAGAGAATACAAAAACCTATCTGAAAGTAAATGAGGCTCTGGCATCCAAAAATCTGTCCCTTCTCCAACTGGATTCATTCCTTACCCTGGACAACGCCGAAGCTATTGCCCTTTCGGTAGACAAAGGTTTGGGCCTTAGCTTTAGCTCCACAACCATTTCATCCACGATCAGCAGTACTGTCGCTGTTCCAATAAAAGATATCAAAATTATTCAGGGTTTGTATATTGCCAGGGATAAAACTCTATTGACCACTGCAGCAAGAGATGCCTTCTGGGATTTCATAACCACCACCATCAATGATGACCCAAAGTTTATTTTATAGATTGGCAACAGCTATTAAACCAATAGCCCTGTGTAAATATCCTCCCCTCATTTTCCAATCACCCTAATAAATCCCGGACTGTTTATCACACATAGTGGCACGCAAACTGTCACACCCCCATCGTAGACATGTGATAAATGTCACTATTGGTTTAATTCCAACCTGTTATAATATTCACAATCATATATATTCCTATATGTACATATGTCTATGAGTGATAATTCCCTCGCCCAAGAAATTAATCTGTTACATGCCAGGATCTGTTCTGCGATTTCAGAACCGAACCGGATCTTATTGATCTATGCTGTGGCTGAGAATCCCTGCAATGTAAATAGCTTGGCGGAGACTGTTGGCATCAGTCAATCCGCAGCGTCCCGTCATTTAAAGGTTTTGCGTGAACGCGGCTTGATCCAAGCCCAACGAGACGGTTCTCAAGTTATTTACTCACTGGCAGACAAACGGTTCATTCAGGCTCTGGATTTACTGCGCGAGGTCATGTTAGAGCAAATAACACAGCAAGCCAAACTTATTAATCAAAATAGTTCCACAGAGAGGTAGTCAATGAAACTATCCAAATTCAGCTGGCTATTTGGTGCCGTTTTAATCCTGGCGATCATCGTGATCCCAATAGTGATCTTCTTCCCCCGGGGAGATAAACAGATCAGTTCGGATCCATGGGAAAATGTACCCTTGAGAGTCCCCCATACCGATCACTCCCCAATTGTTAACGGTCCTTTTGAAACCGGCCAAGACGTCACCCGGGCCTGTCTTGAATGCCACGAGGATTCAGCCCAGGAAATCATGGCAACAGCCCATTGGACCTGGGAAAGCAAACCCTATCAAATTGAGGGCAGAGAAGGCACAGTCACCGTTGGGAAAAAGAACTCGATCAACAATTTCTGCATCGGTATCCAGGGTAACTGGCCCGGTTGTACTTCCTGCCACGCCGGATATGGATGGGAGGACGCCAATTTTGACTTCAGCCAGGAAGAATCAGTCGATTGTCTGGCCTGCCATGACAATACCGGCACCTATGTGAAAGGATTAGCGGGCATACCCGTTGAGGGTGTTGACCTGCTGGAAGTCGCCCGGAGTGTGGCCGCTCCAACACGCGAAAACTGCGGCAGCTGCCATTTCAACGGCGGCGGCGGAAACGCAGTCAAACATGGCGACCTGGATGAAACCCTCTATTTCCCACCCTCCAATGTGGACATCCACATGGGAGAACATGATTTCTTGTGCACAGACTGCCACCAAACTGAAAGCCACAATATCATGGGCCGGTCAATTTCTGTCAGTCTGGATACCGAAAACCAGACCTATTGCACTGACTGTCATACCGATGATCTTCATGAAGACGAACGCATCGATGCCCACGTTGACTCTGTTGCCTGCCAGACCTGCCACATACCAAATGCGGCAACCCGGGATGCAACCAAGATGTACTGGGATTGGTCTACGGCCGGCAGTGACGAAATCGAAGAAAGTGTTCACACATATTTGAAGATCAAGGGCAGTTTTGTTTATGAAGATAACTTCACTCCCGTATACATGTGGTACGACGGTGGAACTGCCGAACGATATATTCTAGGAGACAAGATCGATCCTAGTCAACTCATACATATCAACCTGCCCTCAGGGAATATCATGGATGTAACCTCCAAGATATTTCCTTTCAAAGTCCACCTGGCAAAACAGCCTTATGACACAGTAAATAACATTCTCCTTCAGCCAAAAACATTTGGCGAGGGAGGCTTTTGGACTGAATTCGATTGGGATCTAGCTCTCCAACTCGGATCGGATATCACCGGCCTGGATTACAGCGGCCAGTACGGATTCACAGAAACAGATATGTATTGGCCAACCACTCACATGGTCAGAGCGGCTACCGAGGCTCTATCTTGTGATCAATGCCATGGTCCCGAAGGCAGGATGGATTGGGAATCCTTGGGATATTATGGCGACCCCATCGATTGGGGCGGCCGTTTCCAGTCCAACAGTTATCAACCATAAAAAGGATGAACTTGATATGGGCAATCAAATAACACGTCTCAGTAAAACCAATAAATTGCTTCTCATCACGGCAATATCATTCCTGATCATTATGGGCGCGGTTCTCATAACCCAGGGGGTGGCCTGGGCCAGACCGCCACAAGAGAAAACGGAACAAGCCTCTCCCCTGCACCCCTCTTTCCCGTTCATCGACGAGGAAGGGAATAATGTCCTGGAAACCGGCAATCCAATCTCAACGATGAACACCTGCGGCGCCTGCCATGATACGGGTTTCATAGCCGGCCACAGCTACCACGTCAGCGCTGGCTTGAACGATATAACAAAACCAGGAGGGACCGTAACCGAACGGCCCTGGGATATCTCTCCAGGAGTGTTTGGTTCCTGGAATTCAATTGAGTACCGGTATCTTTCTCCCCAGGGCGACGATCGGGTAGATCTAACCACTCCCGAATGGATCCAGATTTATGGTCTGCGTCACGTCGGCGGAGGCCCTGCTATGTACGCCCAGAATGGAGAATTGCTGGCGGACCTGCCATACAGCAGAAATAGCCTGGAAACCAATATCGTTAATCCGTCGACAGGCGAGTTGGAACGCTGGGATTGGAAAAATTCCGGTGTGGTTGAAATGAATTGTTTCCTCTGCCATACACCAAACCCTGATAATTCTGCCAGGGCGGATGCCTTGCAGAGCGGTGAGTTCAGATGGGCAAATACAGCCACATTGATAGGATCAGGCATTGTTTCAATGAGTGGGGATTCCTTTATCTGGAATGAGAGCCTTTTTGATGAAAATCAGGAAATCCTTCCTGAAGCAATTAAGATCCAGGATCCGACGAATACTAACTGCGGCGCCTGTCATGGCCTTGTACATGATAATGTTGAAGATCCTCTGGTAACGCTGGGCTGCGCTCCCGAACGCTGGAGCACAATCACTACAGGCCAGATCATATCTCCTCAAAAGATGTCTGATTCGGGAATGAACCTGGCAAATAAAGAGACCCTCAACCGTTCCTGGGATGTTCACGCAGAGCGTTTATTGAACTGTGTGGATTGCCACTACTCGATCAATAACCCGTTGTATTTCCAGGAATCTGAGACCACAAGGCCAGATCATTTGCTTTTTGATCCCCGCCGGGTGGAGATAGGAGAATACCTGGAAAAACCACTGCATCAGTTTGCCCGGGGTAACAGCGCCCAAGGCAACCTCGCTCCTGAACTGAATGACACAATGCGTACCTGTGACTCCTGCCACACCGTTGACAGCACCCATGAATGGCTGCCATACCAGGAGAGCCACATGGAAGCGCTGAGCTGTGAATCGTGCCATATCCCCAAGATGTACTCTTCTGGCAACCAGGTCCATGACTGGACAGTATTGCTGCCCGGGAATCTCCCGAGGAGAGAATGCCGGGGTACCGATGGGGACGTCAACACCATGGGGGCCCTGCTGGTTGGTTTTGAACCAGTATTAATCCCCAGTCCCGATGGGAACGGCGATATGCATTTAGCACCCCATAACCTGATCACAACCTGGTACTGGGTTTACGGAGATCCCCCCCGCCCTGTAATCCTGGCGGATCTACAAGCCGCTTATTTTGAAAATGGTGACTATCACCCTGGCATCATCCTCAGATTTGACAAAGATAAAGATGGGGAATTGTCCTCTGAGGAATTGATCATCAATTCACAGGCCAAAGAGGATTTTGTAAGGGACAGACTCACCCTGCTTGGGCTATCTAATCCCCGCATCACAGGAGAAATCCAACCCTACAGCATCAATCATGATGTAGCAAGTGCTTCCTGGGCTCTGGATGATTGCACAGCCTGCCACGGAGATGAATCACGGATCACTCAGCCCATAAAACTGGCTGCAGTCTCTCCGGGAGGCATCCTACCAGCCTTTGTATCAGGTTCCGAACGAAATCTGAGTGGTGAGATCAAGTTTTCGGACGATGGTGAGATTTATTATTTCCCCGCAGCTGCGGCCAAATCTCTGTACGTCCTTGGCCACAACCGCCTGGCCTGGCTGGATTGGATTGGTTTAGGTCTATGTGCAGCTGTCTTCCTGGGCGTTGTAGCTCACGGAGGGTTAAGGATCTATTTCTCATCTAAAAACCCTGCAGCTGAAAAACCAACTAAAAAAGTATACATGTACGGCTCTTATGAGCGCATGTGGCACTGGTTGCAAACTGCCGCTATTGTGCTGCTGCTGCTAACTGGTTTTGTGATCCACAGGCCAGATTCCTTTGCATTTATGAATTTCAGGAATATGGTCCTGGTACACAATATCATCGCTGCCATCCTGGCAATAAATGCTTTCCTGTCCCTGTTCTACCATCTGGCTACTGGGGAGATCCAGCAGTATATCCCTCGTCCCCGAGGATTCTTCGACCGCACCTTTGTTCAGATCAAATATTACCTGCTGGGTATTTTCAAGGGTGAACACCATCCCTTCGAGAAAACCACAGATAAAAAATTGAACCCACTTCAGCAGATCACTTATTTTGGATTGCTCAATGTACTGCTGCCACTGCAGGGAATCACCGGTGCCTTGATGTGGGGTCTGCAGCGCTGGCCTGAACTGGCTAACCGTTTGGGAGGATTGCCGGTCCTGGCCCCCTTCCACACCATCATAGCCTGGCTGTTTGGCGCTTTCCTGATCTTGCATGTCTACCTGACAACAACCGGCCATACCGCTGTATCCAGCATGGAAGCAATGATCACTGGCTGGGAGGATATCGAAAGCTAAGCCTAATCAATTGGTTAGATAAAATGGCTGACTATTAAGTCCGTCTAGTAAAGAGAGAAATCTTATGGCAGAAAATCAGAAACAAGAAGAAAAGAAATTTCGTCTAAAAGATCTGTTTAACAGGCCTTCCAAGCCGTATGCAAACCCTTACCTGGGTGGTGTTTTATTGGGGTTGGTTCTTTTTGCCTCCTATTTCATCACCGGGAACGGGTTGGGCGCTTCAGGCGGTATCAGCCGCTATGCTGCCTTCTTTGTGGACCTCATAGCTCCTGACCACATCGACCAGGTTCCCTATCTGATCAACCTGGCTGGCGGGCAGCGAAATCCGCTGGACAACTGGATCGTGATCGTCACAACTGGTGTGTTGATCGGTGGATTTACATCTGGCGTGATCCATGGACGGACCAAGTTTGAAACCCACAAAGGTCCCAATATTTCAAAACAAACACGCTGGTTATTCGCCTTCCTGGGCGGTATCCTGTTCACTTACGGTGCGCGCCTGGCCCGTGGATGCACTTCCGGTCAAGCTTTATCCGGCGGGGCAACCCTGTCAGCTGGTAGTTGGGTGGTGATGTTCTCCATCTTTGGCGGCGCCTACGCCCTGGCCTATTTCGTTCGCAGGCTGTGGAACTAAAAGGAGAAAATAATGATACCCTTTCCACTTCATCTAGAATCCCTGCTTAGTAAACCTCTTACATACCTGGTCTTTTTATTGATCGGTTTCCTTTTTGGGTATGTATTGGAGATTTCCGGTTTTAACCACTCCCCCAGCCTGGCATCCCAGTTCTACTTCAAAGATCTACGGGTGTTCAAGGTATTCTTCACAGCAATCGTAGTCGGTATGTTGCTGCTATTCCTGAGCTCTGCTGTTGGATTACTGGATTACAACCTGATCTGGGTCAACCCCACTTATCTCTGGTCTGGTATTGTTGGCGGGCTGATCATGGGTGCTGGTTTTATCATTGGCGGATTTTGCCCCGGCACCTCGCTGGTTGCTCTGGCTACACTCAAGATCGACGGCATATTTTTTGTACTGGGCGGTCTGGTTGGAGTTTCCCTTTTTGGTGAGACTGTCGATTTATACAAGTTCTTCTTTAACGGAAGTTACTATGGAAGATTAACCCTGATGGATGTCTTCAACATTCCTACCGGGATTGTTGTTATCCTGGTGACATTGATGGCTCTATTAATGTTCTTGGGTGGTGAACAATTAGAGAAAATCTACGGAAACAAAGATCCCAAAAATGCCCCCAAAGCCCGTTATTATGGAGCAGGTGTTCTGGTGATTGGGGCTGTGGTGATTGCGATCATCGGCCAACCCACAACAGCAGATCGATGGAATAACCTGGCCTCAGTGCGTGGTGAAGATCTTGAAAACCGTGAAGTCTATATTCATCCTGGTGAACTGCTGGATACTTTCCATGACCATAAGCTGAATCTGGTTATGATCGACGTCAGAAGCGAAGCCGACTACAACCTCTTCCACCTGCTTGATGCAGACCATATAACCCCCGAGGAAATACAGGATTCAGTTGACGAGTATATTGCCTTGCCAGCCAACACAGTAATCGTTGTGATGAGCAACGATGAAGCGACCGCTACCGAAGTATGGAAGACCTTGACGGCCCAAGCGGTCCCAAATGTCTACATTCTTAGCGGTGGGATCAACAACTGGCTGGATACATTTACGACACCTTTTGAAGAGGGTTTTTGTGGAGAGATTACCCAGGCCGGTGATGAAGAACTGCATTATGAGTTCAACGCCGCGCTGGGGTCAAATTGCCCTGCAGCATATCCAGATCATGATGAATACAATTTCGAGTATGAAAAGAAGATCAAACTGGACCTGAAGCGGGCTCCGGTTGGCGGCGGATGTGGATAAAAGAATCTTAAGGGAAAAAGTCCTTCCTTAAGAATTTCTTCCCTTTATGAAAAAAGCCCTCTCTAAACGGGAGGGCTTTTTATTTAATCACGTAATCCTAAGCATCCAGCAGGGCATCAATCTCACCCCGGATAGCATCAAGATCTTCCAATCCCAGATATACAATAGCATATCGGACATATGCCACCAGGTCCATTTCTTTAAGTCCGGCAATGATCATATCACCCACAATCCTGGATGAGACCTCGATTTCCCCCATGGCCTGCAGATCGGATTCCACATCACCAACCAGGCGATCAATATCAGCAGCAGAGACCGGGCGTTTATCGCAGCTGATCTGGACTCCCCGGGATAGTTTTGCCCTGTTAAATTCTTCCCGAGTACCATCCTGTTTCACGATCAAAGGTGTATCCAAGATCGCTCTCTCATAAGTACTGAACCTCTGCTCGCAGCTGAGGCACAACCGTCGACGGCGAGTCCCACCTCGTTTGTCATGAGATGTATCAAGCACCTTGGAGTCATCATCTTTACAATAAGGACATTTCATATTTATAATCCTGATCTGCATGAATGGCCATCATTGTGATTTTAGCATACAACAGCACCCCTCACCAGCAAAATATAGGCGTCTTCCTTAAAGCCGTTCACCTGCTGAATTATCAGCAGGTGAACATGACCAGACAACATCCAACCCTACCAGGAGGAGGCCGGTTCAGGGTGGATATACCCGTACCAATAAACCCAATAGATTCCTTGGACTCATTTCAGTTTTTTTCAATACAACCTATCAATTACCGAGTGCGATTTCGATTCCTTAAGAATGTCGGAATGTCCAGGTTCTCGGTGTTCAGTGTTCGCGGAACAAATTCTGCTTCTCGCTCATCCTGTATTTCATTATTTACAGGAGTCTCTAACCGGGAGCGGCGGCCCGCCATCTGCATGATATTTGTGGGCATACCTGTTTTCTCAAAACCGGTGGCGATCACAGTCATGCGGAATTTATCCTTCATTGTGGGATCGATCACAGCTCCGAAGATCAAGTTAACCTCCGGATGGGCTGTTTCTTTGATGATGGCTGCAGCTTCGTTGACCTCATACAAAGATAGGTCTGTGCCGCCTGTGACATTAAAGAGAATGCCGCGTGCGCCATCAATCGTGATATCCAGCAAATCGCTGGACATAGCCTGTTCAGCCGCTTTGATAGCCCGGTCTTCACCACTTGCTTCACCTACTGCCATCAAGGCTGCGCCGCCCTCAGACATAATTGCGCGGACGTCAGCGAAGTCGAGGTTGATCAGGCCAGGCACTGTGATCAGTTCGGAAATTCCCTGGATGCCCTGGCGCAGGACGTCATCTGCCATTGTGAAGGCTTGCTGGAGGGTTGCTCTTTTATCAGAGATCTGAAGTAGGCGGTCGTTGGGGATGACTATCAGCGTATCCACCTGTTCTTTCAATATGGCGATACCCTGGTCTGCCGTGTTAATCCGGGTATTGCCTTCAAAAGTGAAGGGACGAGTAACCACACCAATGGTCAAGGCACCAATTTCGCGGGCAGCCTGGGCCACTATCGGGGAAGCACCAGTTCCGGTACCACCACCGATGCCAGCGGTGATAAAGACCATGTCTGCCCCTTTGAGGACGGAGTATAAATCATCAGCCGATTCTTCTGCTGATCCTCGTCCTATCTCAGGATTTCCACCTGAACCCAGTCCGCGGGTCAGTTTATCCCCTACCCGGACCTGGGTTGGTGCTTTAGAACGCAGCAAGGCTTGTGCGTCCGTGTTGACAGCAATGAACTCAACCCCGGTCAGACCGGCTTCGATCATGCGGTCTACGGCGTTGCATCCACCTCCGCCAACACCAACTACTTTTATTCGTGCAAATGATTCTGTTTCTTTGATGGGGTCCATAATATTCTCCTCTGTACTATTCTTCTTGTTGTTGCTAGGTCATTGTTAAGGCAGTAAACGCCTTAGGAAATTTGCCACATTGGACCAACTGATATTATCCTGGTGAATTTGTTTACGGTAGCTGTCCTTTTCATAAGATATCGTATTCATTAACACCGTCCATTCTAATAAACCAACACTAGTAGAAAATGCAGGATCATGAAGCTGATCGGTCATTCCCAGCAGGTTCTCCGGCTGGGCAACCCTGACCGGTAAGTTGAACATCTTTCGGGCAAATCGACTGATTCCGGGAAGAGAACTTGATCCTCCTGTCAGCACCATCCCGGCAGGTAATAATCCATCATACCCGGAGCGTTTAATTTCCTGGATCACATAACTGAATAATTCCTCCACTCGGGCTTCAATGATCAAAGCCAGATCTCTGCGGCGGTATTCTTTCTGGGTCTCATCCCCAAAAGGACGAATATGGAAGACATCATCCTCACTGATCTCAGACCGGATAGCATGCCCATACTCAATCTTGACTTTTTCTGCCTGGTCCATGGATAAACTCAATCCATGGGTGATATCAGATGTGATCAAGTTGCCCCCGATACCCATCACCATGGTATGCCAAACATCACCATTGATATAGATTGCCAGATCAGTGGTCCCACCACCGATATCACATACCACAACACCCATTTCCCGTTCCGTCTCTGTCAAAATAGCCTCAGCAGAAGCCAGGGGATTTAATACAAAGGCTTCCACCTCTGCGCCGGCAGCGTTCACACACTGTTCCAGGTTATCCAGAGACGTTGAGGCAGCAGTGATAATGTGCGCTTCCACTTCCAATCTATACCCGTGCATGCCGATCGGTTTGTGAATACCATCCTGTCCATCCACACTAAAACCTCGCTGAATGACATGGACAATATCCCTGTTATGAGGGATGGAAACAGCCTTAGCTGCATCAAGGGCCCGGAACACATCATGTTGATCAATAATCCCACCGGTGACCCCGCTGGCCCCATGACTGTTGATTGATGATACATGGGAGCCTGCCAGGCTGACCTGGGCGGAGGTAATTTCCAAACCCGAGGTTCTCTCTGCCTTATCTATAGAGCGTTTGATAGCCTTGCTGGTGGAAGCAATATCTACCACAACACCCTTCCGCAACCCCCGTGAGGGCTCAATGCCAACACCCAGGATGCGGAATTTATTCTCCGCTTCTACCCGGGCGACGAGGGTGCAGATCTTTGTAGTGCCTACGTCAATACCAACGATGATCGGTGCGTCCTGCGTACTCATTGTTCCATCCTGAAATAAGGTGAGTCCATAAATTCAACATTTATCAATTTGGGACTGATCCTCTTCCCCTCCAGATATTCCACCAGAGATTGATAGACATTCATTTTTTGCTCTGCGTTATCATCATTTAATCCAAAATAGACAATCCATCCCCGGGCGTCTTCCCATCCCAAACCATGGGCCTGATCGTAGATCAAATCCACACCTTCCGGGATAAATCCCGTCAGGGCTGCCACATTTTCCACAAGGCGGGGGTCCACAAAACGGTCCTCAATTGTGGGCGGCAGCATGGCTGAATTGACTTGAACAACATCCAACCCCTCATCAAGAGGTTCAAAGGCAACCCCATTTTTATCAACCCAACGGACATGGCCATCCCAGTTCCAAGCCAGAACAGGATATCGTTCCACAAGGGAAATTGAAACAGATGCAGGCCAGCCAACCTTGATCTCGATATCGGTTAAACCAGGATAGGTCATTTGCAGATCCTGCTTGACCCGCTCCGGATTGATAAAGAAGATCGATGAGCCGGTAATATTTATTGCCTGGGCAATATCTCCCTCAGTAAAGCGTTCCAATCCCTGCATTTTTATATCAGTTATCCTGAAGAGTCCTGACTGTGTAAATAAGACCAATCCCATAAATATACTGATAGTGATCACACCAGAAAGCACCCGCCACTTATTATTGACTGTTGGCACCGCGGGGAGGCGGATCTCCGCTCCAGACGCTATAGAAACATCCACGCGGCGGCGGGGCAGAGGTCGGTTATCAACAGCTGCAGTATTTATGCCAATTTCACTGCGTGACAGAACCTGGGGCGTCCTGCGAGCGGTCACTGTGGATGATCCCCGCTGATTCGTTCGGGAACTCCTGGCTTGACCTCTTCTTTCTGTCCTGGTGTTGATCTGTTTTGCCATATGCTTTCTTAAGCCTCAAACTCAAATTTTCTAACTAGCTGATCCTTCTCCGCTTTTCTTTGCAGCGCCAGCCGGATCAATTCATCAATCAACTCTGCATACGTCACTCCGGAGGCTTCCCATAATTTAGGATACATGCTGATAGGAGTAAATCCCGGTATTGTATTTACTTCATTCAGAAAGATCTCATCCGTATCTTTATCCATCAAAAAATCAACCCTGGCCATCCCCTCACAATCGATTGCCAGATACGCCCGGAGGGCATAGTCCTGAAATAATGCAACCTGTTCCTGGCTGAGCGGTGCTGGGATCAATAATTCGGAGCTATCATCATGATATTTGGCCTCATAGGAGTAAAATTCCGCTGTTGGCCTGATCTCACCCGGGATCGATACGCGTGGGCTTTGATTGCCAAGGACGCTCAATTCTATTTCGCGGGCATTGATTCCTTTTTCGATCAAAACCCGGCGGTCATAACGAGCCGCTTCCAGGATACCGGCTGCGGTTTCTTCTATATCCCTACATTTGGTAATTCCCACAGACGACCCCATATTGGCAGGTTTTACAAATAATGGATAATTATCAAACTTCTCCACCTGCTCTAGAATACGATCCAAATTCTTTAATTCGGATTGATGAACCAGCATTGAGGGCACAACAGGGATCTGATTGGCAATCATCACATCTTTGAAGAGCGCTTTGTCCATGCCAACAGAAGAACCCAGAACACCAGCCCCAACATATGCCAGATTATTGAGTTCAAAGAGTCCCTGCATAGTGCCATCCTCACCATATGATCCATGCAGCACGGGGAAGATCACATCCAGTTCGGCAAACACTTTCAAGATCTCATTTCCCTCAAATGAATCCATCGAGTAGATCTTTTGCCTGGATGGAACCGGGAGCATAGCCGCAGGCGTCAAGTTCTCAACCGAGTGGTTCTTGAGAGCATTAAGCACATCATCGCCGACCAACCAATCGCCCTCCAGGGTGATCCCAATCGGGGTAACCCGGTATTTATCAGGATCCACCGTATTTAAAACAGAGCTGGCGGATAACAGGGATACTTCATGTTCCCCGGACCTTCCTCCAAATAAAATCCCTAACCGAATTGGTTCAGTCATATTTATCCTCTATTCCAATCACCGATGAACTGGATCTCTAATTCCAGTTCGATGCCAAACTTCTCATTAACCTGGTCCCGGACCTGAGCAATCATTGAAGCGATATCAGATGCGGTGGCTTTTCCTTTATTGAGGAAAAAATTTCCATGATCCAGACTGATTTCCACATCTCCCACCCGAGTGCCTTTCAACCCTGCATCTTCTATTAAACGGCCTGCAAAATCACCAGGCGGATTCTTGAACATGCTCCCCAGACTGGAGCCTGAGGGTTGGGAAGACTGGCGTTTTTCTGAGATGGCCGAAATCTTTGCTTTGACAGCCGCAGGCGTGCTTTTTTCCATCTTAAAGGTCGCACTCAGAACAACTGCCTGTTTTTCGCCGGATTTTATAACACTGGACCTGTAATCATATAAAAATTGATCCACCGGACCATTCCGATCGTTGAATACTGTCTCCTAATGGTTGCAAGATATCTGCCATTTCCAGATTTGCAGCCACATTTGAGCCAAAAGCTCCAGCATTATTAACAACTGCTCCACCCACAGTGCCCGGGATCCCAGAAGCCCATTCCAGGCCGCTCCAGCCTTTGGAGCCAGCCCTGCGGGCCAAACTTCCAAAACTCGCCCCAGATTCTGCCCACAATCGGGGAGAGTCCGATTCAGTCTCAAGAAAACGGATCTCCTTGGCCTGATTGATCAAAACCACTTCTCGAATGCCTGCATCACTGATCAATGTATTCGATCCTCCACCCAGGAGCAGAAATGGGATTCTTTCTTCCCACAAGAAGCAAATATATGCTTCCAGGTCCTGCATATTCTCTGCAATCGTCAGATAATCTGCAGGACCTCCCACCTTCATCACTGAATAACGGCTCATCAATTCATCCTTCTTTAAATTAGAGCCAAAGAAGGTCTGAAGAGATTTAATTTGAGCAGGAGTCAAAACCGGTCGATTCATTAATAATCCCTAAAGATCCCTGATGCGTGCCAAAACCTTATTTACAACAGCAGAGGACAATTTCTCACCCGATTCTGTCAGTTTGTTCAATTCCGCCTGCAGTTGGGGATCTTCCCTTACAACCCAATCCAGGCGATTTAGCCTTTCATAAATTACATCAACGGCTTGATCTCTTTCATCTGGAAGAATTCTTGCAGTCATGGTTAATCTCCTCTCTAGAATCATGCCTTGGCAGCCAAGGTTTCTTCAATCCGATCATTAATTTCAATTGCATCACCCGCTGTAAATACCAGCAGCAGATCCTGGGGCTGCAATTTTATTTTTAACAGTTCAACTACCTCATCAATGCTCGCAACATGCTGAACATCATCATGCCGGATAGACGATATCAGGTCAGTTATCTGGAAACCCTCCGGTTTTAGCTCCCGGGCCGGATAAACATCCAGCACCACTACCTTATCCGCCATGTCAAAAGCGCCATAAAATCCTTCGGACAGGGCCATTATTCGGGAATATGTATGCGGCTGCCAAACTGCCCAGATCCGGCGGCTGGGATAAACATCCCGGGCGGCCTGGAGGGTTTTTTTGATTTCGGTGGGGTGGTGGGCATAATCATCTACGATCAAAACACCCTGGAACTCTCCCCGAATATCAAATCTACGCTCACTACCCTGGAATTCACCCAGTGTCCTGGTTATCTCATCCCGATCCAAACCCAGCCCAACGGCCACTGCAATTGCGCCTAAGGCGTTAAGAACATTATGTTTTCCAGGTACCTGGAGAGAAACTGACAGCGTACTCACCTGCCCTGCCTCATTTATCTGAACCTCAAAATCAGTTCCAGCGTTGGGGTTCACTTTCAGATTTAATGCTGTGTAGTCCCAATCATTTCCTGCAAAACCATAACTCACAAGTTTCTGGGAAGCTGATAGTTGATCCTTTAAGCGTATGGCTCCCTGGTCTTCTCCGCACAACACCAGATGGCCAGTCGGTTTCAGGTTCTTCACAAACCCTTCAAATGCCTGCTCGAAGGATCTTGAAGTGGGGAAAATATCTGGATGGTCATGTTCCACATTAGTAATAACGGCCCAATCCGGATATAAACCCCAGAACATATGGTCATACTCGTCCGCCTCGATCACAAAACTAGCTCCTGACCCAGATCGGGCGTTGGTGCCCAGATTACTGACCACTCCACCCACAATAAAGGATGGGTCCTGATCCAGGCTGGAAAGAATCCAGACCAGCATGGAGGTTGTTGTGGTCTTCCCGTGGCTTCCAGCAACTGCAAGGACCTCTTTATCCGCCAGCATGCGGCCCAGGAATTCGGAACGCTTGAGCACCGGAATCTCAGCTGCCAGAGCAGCCTGGACTTCTACATTATTCTCGGGTACTGCCGAAGAGCGGACAACCAGGTCCGCGCCGGTTATATTTTCAGCCCGATGGCCCAGCATGACTGATCCACCAGCCTTCTGCACGGCTTCAAAAAGGTTAGATTCATTGAGATCTGACCCACTGACCGTGTATCCCTGTTCCAGAAGAACTGTAGCAATTGCAGACAAACCTGTTCCTCCAATCCCGATAAAGTGAATATGTTCCATCAAATGAACACCACCAGTACAAACATAAAAGCAACTACCACAGCAAAGAATAATCCGATCTGATTGCTGGCAAATACAGGTGGGAAATATTTCAAAATATTAATTGCCGCATCTCCTAATGGAGTTCCCGGTTGGGGGGGCAATATCTCCGGGCCAAACGGATAGTGGGCCGCTGCCATATACCACCACAAAGTGCCCATGATAAAAAATCCGCTTACCAAACCCATCACCGCGCCAAGTAGAATATCCTGGATCTTCTCCCTCCGGGCTTTATCCCGGATCACTGCCAGGCGGGGAGTCTGATATCCAAAAAAGGATAAGATGAAAACAATTGTCGCCCGCGACCAGAACTGCATACGGAGCTCTTCCTGTATGACCACCGGCAGGGATTCAAAAGTAGCATTGGTGGGTAAATTTTCCACTTTTGCCAGGATCTCTCCGAATGAGGTCATATAAGGCGTAAATGATTCCAGCACGTAGATCAGGAACAGCGCTAAAATCACGCTGAAAACCACCAGCAACTCCTTGGCCCAGCCGCGCATGGCACCGATCAGGCCAAATAAGATCACAAACAACCAGAAGGCTGACAGGATGGAAATCATCCCTGAGTCCCTCCTTCTGTATTACCAGCCAGAGAGATAAGCTCTCTAGCAAGCGTCTCAGCCGCATCAGGTTTTGCTAATTCCCTCAAGGCGGTTTTCATTTTCTCCAATCTCTCCCTATCCCTGATCAGCGAAAGTACTTCTGGGAGCAGTCTATCCTCTAAGTCTTCATCCCGGACTAACAAGGCTGCATTCTGATCAACCAGGAACTGAGCGTTAGTTTTCTGATAACGCCAGGCATGTGGATAAGGAACCAAAATAGCTGGCAGTTCAAACATCGGATATTCACCTAATACGGATGCCCCACTGCGGGAAACCACCAGATCAGCGCTTCTCAGGGCAGCGCCCATTTCCTCGTGAAGGAACGGGTAAACCCGATATTTCTTTTGGAAATCTGCAGGGTATTGATCCCACTTCTTTTTAATCCCTGCCCAATCTAACGTCCCTGTTAGATGTACCACCTGCATTTCTTTCACCAGCTCCGGCAGGATTGGTTCAAGTGCCTGATTAATGGATCGGGCGCCTTTACTGCCCCCAAATATCAGCAAGACCGGCAGAGCTGGCGATAGTTCCAGGACCTTCAGGGCTTGATCCCGCGTCCAGGCCAGTAATTTTGAACGAACTGGATAACCGCTGACAAGAACTTCTTTCCCTGGTGGAGTAAATCGGCGGCTCTGTTCAACTGACAGCCCAATCTTTGATACCACTCTGGATATGGTCCTGATTGCCAGGCCGGGTTCAATATCAGGGAGGAAAACCATACTTGGGATCCTCCTGCCTGCATATGCAGCCGGAACTGCCAGATATCCGCCAGTAAAGAACAGCACATCCGGTTTATATTCGCTTATGATCCTGCCAGCTTTCAGATAACCCCGGATCAACTTAACCAGGTTGCCAGGCAGGGTTTTCAAACCCACACCGTGTAATCCCGCGGCAGGGATGCTTTGATAAGCGATATTTTGTCTGGAGATGATTTCTCCTTCCATACCGTTTTCTCCACCTACCCAGAGTACAGCACCAGCTGTCTCCCAGGATGGGTTAAGATCGTTTAGTGCTTGGAGGACGGCTAAAGCCGGGTACACTCCCCCGCCTGTCCCGCCCGCGCAAATCAACAACCGCACCTAATGACCTCCGTTCCTGTTTTCTTCTTTCCATTTCTGCCATCCTGGCGACACCCAAAATGATCCCAACTGCTGATAGGGTAACCACCAGATTGGATCCTCCCTGACTAATAAACGGGAGCGGGTTGCCAGCCACAGGCAGCAGCCCGATGATGACAGCAATATTGACATAAGCCTCAAATACGATCCAAAAAACCAAGCCGGCCGCCAGGAGTGATCCCAGTCCATCCAGGGCCTTCTTGGCAATAACCATTCCCCGCCATAACAACAGGCCATATAAGATGACTAAAATGGCGGAGCCAATAAAACCTAGTTCCTCACCCACTACAGCAAAAATGCTATCTGTATGGGGAACTGGAAGCAGAACCAGCTTGGCAACACCTCTGCCCAGTCCAACACCAAACCATCCACCGTTCATAAAAGCGGTAAATGATTTAGCGATCTGTTCTGAACCGATTGTGTTGATATCCCTGATCCCTACCCAGAAGTCCGCTATACGCTGATAGACCTCTGGTTTTCTCAAAGCTACCAATCCTGCACCCAGGCTGGTGGATATCATCAGCAACAACATGATTTGCACTAAAGAGCCGCCGGCCATATAAAATAACAATAAACCGAGAGCAAATACAGTCACTGCCGCGCTGACATCGGTCTGAATAGCGATTAATCCACCCACTAACCCCAGGATCACTGCCAGAGGAATCAAACCAAAGTGGAATTTTTTGATCTGGTCACCCTTGGCCTCAAGCCAGACAGCCAGGTAAATAACGATGGTCAGTTTTGCCAGCTCGGAGGGCTGAACTGATTTTCCGCCAAAAATGGAGCGGTCGCCAATAAATAACACCAACACCAGCAAACCAATTGTTCCTGCGATAGCCAGAATAGCCAGCCGATTCTTTGCCCAGCGGTGATAATCCATAAAATATAGAAAGATCGCAGCTGCCAATCCAATAACCAGCCATAATAACTGGCGCAGGAAGAAGGAATTGACATCGTTCGAGACCTTCCAGGAGACATCCCAGGAAGCGGAATAGAGCATCAGCAGCCCAAATACAAGCAGTCCGGCTACAATACTCAAAAATGGAATATCAATTGCTAGATCAAATCCGTTTGGATCTGATTTCAGTTCAGTTCGTTTACCCATAATCTGAACTTATCTCCTCTTTCTTCAAAATCAATAAACTCATCAAAGCTTGTTCCACCTGGTGAGAGTAAAACCACATCACCTTTTTCACAAATTTCAGCTGCTATCTGGATTGCATTTTTCAAACCGGAGCATTTTTGATAGAGAATCATCTCCTGACCGCTGGGCAGTTCATCAAAAAGGGTGGTTTCGATCAGGTCAGCGGCTTCGCCAAATAGGACCAAATACCTTACCCGACCTAATACCAACCGAGAAAATTCTCTCCAAGGTAATTTCTTGTCTCGGCCGCCCGCCAACAAAACCAGGGGTTCATCAAATGATTTAATCGCCGCGATTGATCCACCTGGTGCTGTAGCTTTGGAATCATTAATCCATTCCGCTCCACCCCAAACCCGGACAAGTTCTAGCCTGTGAGGAACACCATCCACTGCTTCCACTCCCTGGAGCATGGCATCAACTGGAAATTCTGCAGCTACTGCGATCACACAGGCCGCCAAGACATTCATCAGATTATGCGCTCCCCTCAACTTAATACTGCTGACTGGAAGCAACTGCTGGGATCTTTCTCCATTCCAATAACAAATCCAATCTTGATCCAAATAGGTTCCTTTTTGCCCAACGGCCGGTCGCTGAAGGCCAAAACTGACCAGCTGGCTTCGAACCTTATCCCGCAGCGCCCAGGATCCCTCGTCATCCCGGTTCAGGACCGCAAAATCAGTTTCCGCTTGGGCGGCCAGGATCCGGGCTTTTGCTCGTGTATATACTTCCATGGTGCCGTGTCGGTCCAGGTGGTTGGGTGTGATGTTCAGGATACAAGCTATCTTCGGAGAGATGTTGATTTGCTCCAATTGGAAGCTGGACAGTTCCATCACGGCTATGTGATCCTTTTCCATCCGATCTACATCACTGATCAGGGGGTTTCCAATGTTGCCGCCAACCCAACTCCGGTTTTCACCAACTGCAAAAGCAGCCATCTTGCCGACCAATACTGTAGTGGTGGTTTTTCCTGCTGA
This sequence comes from uncultured Chloroflexia bacterium, assembly GCA_963695575.1. Classification (GTDB taxonomy): domain Bacteria; phylum Chloroflexota; class Anaerolineae; order Anaerolineales; family UBA11858; genus B10-G9. The sequence goes on along the minus strand of CAVOGS010000014.1, from coordinate 58,280 downwards.
GCCCGTGATACCGATCACCGGACAAGGAACAAATTCCATAAATATTTGAGAATCATTTGTCAGACTGATACCTCGCCGCAGTGCTTCTTGCACCAGCGGGATCGTTAAAGGAACACCGCCAGACAAGGATAAATAATCCGCCTCATCCAACAATTCAACCGGGTGTCCACCGAGGACCCAATTGATCTCTCCATCCTGAAAATCGCTGATTAGATCTTGAAGCACTTTTTCATCCTTCTGGTCTGTAACTGTAATATGTACACCATGTGCACTGAGATACTTTGCCAGGGCCAGTCCCTGCCGGGCAGCCCCCAGGATCACAAGGTGTTTACCTCTATAATTGTTATTCATCACACCAATGACAGCGCCACGCCAACTAAACCAGCCACCAATCCTATTAACCAGAACCTTTGAACAACCTGTGTTTCACTCCAGCCTAATAATTCAAAATGGTGGTGCAGCGGTGTCATTTTAAAGACTCGCCGACCCTTGGTAAGTTTGAAAAACACCACTTGTATCACCACACTTAATAATTCACTGAGCGGGATAATGCCAATGATCGGCAGAACGGCCCACTGTCCAGTCATCAACGCCACCACGGCCAGGGTTGCACCAAGAGCCAGGGAACCTGTATCACCCATAAATAGTTCCGCTGGGTGGACGTTAAACCAAAGGAATCCAAAGATTGCTCCGACCAGGATAAAACAGAATCGGGCGAGGAAAATCTGCCCCTGGATCAAAGCGATTACACCATAGGCAGCAAAAGCAGTAGCTGAAATTAATCCAGCCAACCCATCTAATCCATCAGTGAAATTAACTGCGTTTGAAAAACCGGCGATTGCTATTACTGCAATCGGGTAGAACCAGAATCCCAACCGAATCTCAAAATCGAATCCCGGGAAATATAATTCCGGAACATCAAGTACGTTTCTCAAGACAAAGACCGTGGCGATTGAAATGACAAGCTGTAAAGTGAGTTTAGCAGGGACTGAGAGGCCATCTCCTCCCCGGATCTCCCTTAAACTGAACCAATCGTCAATCGAGCCGATCAAAGCAAAGGATACAAAAACAACCAGGGGCACAAGGGTCGAGTTGCCAAAGACTGATACACCAAATACTTTCACCGCATTAAACAGGATGGTCAACAAAACCACAGGGAAGAGAATCAAAACACCACCCATCGTGGGTGTGCCCAATTTGGATAGGTGGCTTTTTGGCCCATCAACCCTGATATGTTCCCCGATTTTGAGCATTTTCAACACACGAAGTAGTGGCTGGCCCCAGATCACAGTTAATAAGAAAGCAAAAGCCGAAAGTGCCAGAGCCATCGAGCTATTACTCATGATCCTGCCTCCAAGGCGGCTACAATTTTATCCATCCGCATTCCATGGGAACCTTTTACCAAAACCACATCATCTCCCTGCAAAAAATCGTTCAAAAAAGCGGTCACTTCAATACTCTCTTTAAAAACATGAATTCTATTTTGATCCAGTCCGTTTTTCCCTGCAGCCTTGGCAATTATCTCCGCTTTTTCACCAACTGTAACAAGCACATCTGCCACCTGGGCTGCCCGGATCCCAACCTTCATATGACCCTCATATTCATATCGGCCTAATTCCAACATATCGCCCAAAACTGCAATCTTACGCCCCTCCATCTCTTCCAGCAGATTAAGGTCAGCCAGCATCGATTTGGGCGAAGCATTATATGTGTCATCCAGGATTAAAGCACCACTTGTGGATCGAACCGCAACCAGGCGCAATTGGGTATGTTCTGAACGTAATCCCCTACCAATCTCATCCCAGGATAAACCTTCCACTAATCCTACAGCGGCTGCCCTGAGAACCGTATGGACGGAATGTCTGCCAATCAAGGGAACTTTCAGATGTATGTTTTCGCCCTGATAATGAAGTCGGAACTTGATCCCTTCTAAACCTAAACCTTCCACCTGGTCAGCCCACAGATCTGCCTCCGGGTTCAACCCATAATAAAATACCCTGGCCTCAGTTTGAACAGCCATTCCTCGGACCAAATCATCATCATAGTTGAGAATTGCCACTCCATCCGGGGCTGGCGGTAAAGCCTGAACCAATTCTGATTTTCCTCGGGCAATTTCTTCCCGTGAACCCGCTCGCTCAGCATGAACAGTGCCAATCGTGGTCAATACCCCTACCGAGGGTTGCGCCAGGTCACACAGGAATTTGATCTCCCCGGGAACATAGAATCCCATCTCGAGCACTGCCCTTTGATGTCCCTCACTCATACGCCAGAGGGTCATCGGCAATCCGATCTCATTATTCAAATTGCCAGAATTTTTTAATGTGCGATAGCGCTGTTTTAATACCGTAGTTGTTAATTCCTTGGTAGTGGATTTACCCACACTGCCGGTAATTCCGATCACCCGCACATTCAATCGTTTACGCCATTCTCCAGCCACCTGCTGCAGCGCTGTTAATGCGTCTTCAACCAGGATGCAAAATGGCGCTTCGACTTCCAGATCCAGATCTTGATCTGATCCCGGCCGGCAATCTATAACCCTGATCTGGGGATCAACCTGACGGTCGATCAATGCGAATGAGGCACCGTTGTCAAAAGCGCTGCCCACATAATCATGGCCATCTGCGGCTTCACCCTTCAAGGCGACAAACATGGATCCGGGAATCAGGGTGCGGGAATCTATGCCCACATCGGCAATGATCCTATCCGCCCAAATGGGGCGTTTTCCTGTCAAAACTTCAAATACAACACCCAAAGTTATCATCAATCTAATCCTGTAATGTCACCCTGACTGCATCCGGTGGAATACCTAAATGAATAACAAGTTTCTCAACCACTTTTCTGAACACCGGCGCTGCTATCTCTGAACCCCAAATGGAAGCAGAAGGTTTTGAGATCCACACATAGACGAGGAATTGCGGATCATCAGTAGGACCCCAACCCACAAATGAGGTATTCGTAGCAGTGCTTTTATATCCCTGTCCCGGGACGTAGATCTCAGCCGTTCCTGTCTTCCCCGCCAGACTGTACCCTGGTACCAAAGCCAGAGATGACTCGTTCTGGAGGGATTGCTGCAGCATATCTGTTAATGTCCTGGCTGTTTCCTCGCTGATGGGGTGACCAACCACGGTTTTTGGTGGCGTATATCGGTAGCCATCGTCCACAATGGAGTGAATGATCCGCGGGGCTACCATTTCACCGCGATTGGCAATAGCAGAAATCGCCTTAACCATCTGGATGGGTGTGATCTCTATACCCTGGCCAAAAGCATTGGTTCCCAATTCGGAGCGTGTATAATCCGGGCTCCAGTAGCTTTTCACCAGTCCAGGGGCTTCCCCGGATAATTCTATGCCTGTCATCTGACCAAAACCAAAATCCTGGAAGTAGTTATAAAATCTCTCTGATTCCAACTCGGTTGCTACCCAGGCCAGGCATACATTCAACGAATTCTGCATACAGGACGTCATATTCTGGGGACCCCAGGCTTTTTCATTCCAGTTCTTGATAGTCACACCACCGATCTCAATCTGACCTTCATCAATAAACTCAGTATTTGGTTCAACCACTCCGGCATCCAACGCAGCAGCCATGGTCAGGACCTTAACAACTGACCCCGGTTCATAGGATTTAATGCCGTAATTGAACACGTTCTCATGGTTATTGATAATATCGAGGTAATCATCTGACCAATACTGGTTGATATCAGCTCGCGGTGAAGACGCCATTGCCAGGATCTCCCCATCTTGAGGGTTCATCACAATCACAGTTCCAGCCAGCGCGCCAGTTTTTTTGATGGTATTGTCCAGGATAGCTTCAACATCAGCCTGGAGCACACTGTCAATCGTCAAAATGATATTGGCGCCATGGTCAGGATCTGGCGCTTGATCGGCTTTATGGGGATCCCACAAAGCCCACTCGGTCCGGTCGTTACCGAACAGCGTAGAATCATATTTTTCTTCAATGCCCAGCTGTCCCTGTTTAGAGTCCCTCATCACAAAACCGATGATATTCGAAGCCAGTTTTTCTTCTGGATAAGACCGGATCAGGTGTGGTGTACAGCTCACCCTTATTAAATGAGAACAATCAATCACTTTTAATATTTCCTCGAGCGAGAGAGGCACCTGCTCTGCCGATTCATCTTCAACCAGCTCCACCGGTAAACCTGCATAATAATCCTCAACCAGAGACAAAAAGCGCAGCATATCCGCCTGTGAGGCGAAATGTTCAACTGTGATGTTCTTAGTCAGCGGTCGGGGTTCCTGCCTCAAAAACTCCAACAAGTAAGGATTATTTATTCCAAATACTTCAATTGCCAGATTTGCGAGCATCTTTGTCTCTTCGATCTCGCCTGGCTGATAAAAATCACTAAAATTGACATCCACTGCATAAACAGTCTGGTTTCCAGCCAATAGATGGCCATTACGATCGAGGATCAGTCCCCGTCGGGAAGCCGCTGTCTCCCACTGTCCCATTAAACCAGGGATAGGAAGATCACCTCCGTTGACGGTCAACTGAATGCGCACCATCTGAGCGATAATCGCCAGCCCAAACAGGCTAAAGCTGACCGCAATGGTGATGTAGCGCCAGTTGTAGGTGATCTTATCGTTCATAATCCCTCAAAGGGCCGCAGAAGATTATTCATCTGCTCCCCTACCCAATCGATCAAACTTTGATGGTATTCCAATAAATTCACATTAATCATCGCAGGCTGCGTATCCTGCTGAATTTCAACGGATGTATCAGGTCCCTCTTTGTAACCTGGCACTGGTACATAAAAAACCTCTCCCGGATAAGGAGCACGAAAACCCAATTCTTTCGCTTTCTCTTCCATCAATTCAAATCGTGAAAGTTTAGCGATCTGGTTCCTATAGTTCACACTTTGGTAAACCAGCTGATCGATTTCATCTTTGGCTTGCTGCAGCTGCCTGCCCATGGAGACTGCCCGGGCAGAAACAACCAGGTAGAGGATCAACATAACTGCTGTAGTCACAATCGCCATGAAAATACCCCCGATGATCTGGAGTTTTTGGCGCCTTGGTGAATTTGAGTAGGCCTGGATCAAGGATTCTGCCATACTTTCTGCCTGGTTGATTTCCTCTTTGCGATTGTTATGTTTCCTTAATTAATGCAAGCCCTGTGCCATTCGACCTAAAAAATTTTTTCTGCTGCTCGCAGTTTAGCGCTCCTGGCCCGGGGATTTTCTTCAATCTCACTATCTCCGGGGTAGATCGGACGCCTCGATATCTCTTTGATCCTCGCCTGGTGTCCACAAACACAAACCGGAACCTGTGGTGGACAAATACAATCCCTGCTTTCCTGGCGAAAATATTTTTTTACTATCCGGTCCTCTAATGAATGGAAAGCAATGACTGCCAACCGGCCTCCAGGTTTTAATACTTCCAGCGCTGCAGGTAAAAAATCCTCAAGGGCATCCAACTCTTTGTTTACGACAATTCGTAACGCCTGGAAAGTGCGTGTCGCAGGATGTATCTTGGATTTTGAATACGGGACGACACGCTGAATGATTTCAGCTAACTCCTGCGTCGTAGCAAGAGGTCGGTTCCTGATGATCGCATCAGCTATCTTTCTGGAGAATTTATCTTCTCCATACTTAAAGATGATTTCAGCTAATTCTTCCCTGGTAGATTCATTTACCAGATCAAATGCTGAAAACGGTTGACCAGGATCAAATCGCATATCCAGCGGAGCATCGTATCGGAAGGAGAAACCCCTTTCCGGCGAATCCAGCTGCATGGACGATAGACCAAGATCTATCAATATGCCATCAACGGAATGAAAATTTTGGTTGTTAAGGTGCAAAGCCAACTCATGATATGAACCATGTATTAATAGGACCCGATCTGTAAACTCGGCCAGGTTACTCTCTGCCAGTGTCAATGCTGCCGGGTCCCTGTCAAAACCTATCAGTTTCCCATCCGGTGAACTTCTTTCCAATATTCCCCGGCTGTGACCTCCCGCCCCCACTGTCCCATCAACATACAGGCCGCCAGGGAAGGGTTGTAAGATATCTAATACTTCCTGGTAAAGGACAGGTTTATGCTGCATTGGACATCCTAAATATCTAAGGCAGCAAATCGTTCTGCGTTGGAATCGGCATCCTGGAGAAGTTGATTCTGAGTATCCCAGGCATCCGGGGACCAAATCTCCAGAGCCTCTCCCACTCCCACAACAATTGCCTCAGCGCTTAAGTTGGCCACATCCCTGAGATACTTGGGGATCAGAATACGCCCATTGCTGTCAATGTCCACCTGTTGAGCTGTGGAAAAGATCAGGCGCCGAAGTTGACGGGCTGTGGGATTGGTGGAGCTCATTTCTGTGACCCTTTCATAAATAGATACAAAAGCAGCTTCTGGCAGAACCCTCAGGTTTTGATCAAAACCCTGGGTTAAATAGATAGTGCCATCCAGCAAATCACGGAAACGAGCTGGTACAATCATCCTGCCTTTATCATCCAAAGAGTGCCGATATTGTCCTAAGAACATATGTTCGGTTCCCTTATTAAATGCAGATCGCCGGTTTCCCGGCGAACCACTATTTACCACTTTGTCCCACTATTTACCCACAGTATATATGAAAGTGCCCATTTTGACAAGCAAAAAACCACCAAAAAGGCCTATTTTGGCCCAAAACTAACAGTTTTTTTAGGTAAATCCCCCACCTGGGCGTTTTTTTGATCGACTCAGTCAGAGATAAACCCTGCTCCGCGGCGGAAAACAAAACACCTTTTGGGATGCATATACTATAATTCTCCCTATGACCGAGACATTTCCAATCACAAGGTGGCGCCTGATCCGTTCCGATCCTATGTCCGGAGCGCAGAATATGGCTTTTGACTCAGCAATTTTGGGTTCGGTAGAACGGGGAGAAGCACCCCCCACTTTGCGCCTGTACCGCTGGAACCCACCGTGTTTATCCCTGGGATACAGCCAATCTTTTTCGGACGTGAATGAGGATCAACTCGCCGCCAACGGTTGGGATGTTGTCCGCCGCCCAACCGGGGGACGAGCCATCCTTCATACAGACGAATTGACTTATGCTGTTATCGGGCCAAAAAGCGATCCCCGCCTGGGAGGCAGCCTGATGGACAGCTATCAAAACATCTCGCGGGCCTTATTCGATGCCCTTACCCACCTGGGATTGCCCGTGGAAGTGCACGCAGGCAAAAATCCACAGGCTCAGCACCAGCCAGTTTGTTTTGAAAATCCATCCGATTTCGAGATCACCGCTAACGGCAAGAAAATCATCGGCAGCGCCCAGGCTCGAAAGAAAACCAGCCTGCTGCAGCACGGCAGTCTTCCTTTGGATGGTGATCTGACCCGCATCACACAGGTTTTAAACTATCCGACATCCCTTAGACGCCATCAGGCTGGTGAAGTTTTGCTGGAAAAAGCAGCCACAGTTTATGATGTATTGGGTAAAAAAGTCACTTGGGATCAGGCTGCCAGAATAGTGGTAGACAGTTTTTCCCGGATCCTGAACCTGGATCTTGTTGAAGGAGAATTATCTCCAGCAGAAAAAGAACAACAACACAAACTGGAAGAAACCCAATACGGCGATCCAAGGTGGACGATAGGTACTGCTCCAAAGAAGGCAAACGGATAAATGGCGATCGGCTTACTGACAGTTCATCTCAGCATCCCTGTTTGCGCTTCACTGAAAGAAAAGAGAAGCCAGCTGAAACCACTCATAACACGCCTTCAGCGGGAATTTAATATCTCGGTCGCAGAGCTCGATTTCCAGGATAAGTGGCAGGAAACATTGATCGGATGCACTCATCTCAGCAATGATGGAGCCCACACGCAGCGGGTTTTGCAGAAAGTAGTGACCTGGATTGAGAACCACTATCCTCACATGCCCATCATCAAGGACCAGATCGAATTGTTCTAAGGAGGAATCATGGATTTACTTTTAAAAGGAAAAAAGGCCTTCCTGGCGGGTTCCAGCCGGGGTTTAGGGTTTGCCACAGCAAGAATCCTGGCCGAAGAGGGCTGCCAGGTAGTAATCAACGGCCGTGACGAAAAACGCCTGATAGAATCGGCTGAACGCCTTCAGAAAGAAACCGGTACAAAAGTTCAATATATTGCGGGCGACGCTGCCTCTCCGGATGGTGCCCGGGGTCTGATCGATCAGGCAGCTAAAAAACTTAGCGGATTGGATCTACTGATCACTAACACTGGCGGTCCACCATCGGGAAAATTCGAATCCCATTCTGAAGAAGTATGGCAGCAAGCCACTAACCTCGTATTTTTAAGCCATGTACGTTTGATCAGAACTGCCCTGCCTTATTTGAAGGAATCCGACGCTGCCAGCGTTTTGACCATTACCTCCTACTCAGTCAAGCAGCCTATCCCCAACCTGATCCTCTCCAACAGCATCCGGGCAGCCACTGTCGCGTTAACCAAATCCCTGGCCCTGGAATTTGGACCGGACGGGATTCGTTTTAACTCGATCCTGCCAGGCTGGACCAAAACAGAGCGTGTCCAGGAGATATTGGATTTCAGGGCTGAACAATTTGGCTCCACGCTGGAGCAGGAGATGGATAAGATCACAGCCGAATGTCCCCTGGGCAGAATGGCTTCTCCAGACGAGATCGGCCGGGCGGCCGCCTTCCTATTATCACCCGCTGCCTCATATATCACCGGGGTGATGTTGAACGTGGATGGAGGGATGGTGAAGGGAACATTATAGGAGGAAAAATAAACAGACTTCCGAAGTCATAAGGGGACTTTTTTTTGTAACGGACTCTGTAAAGACTTCGGAAGTATTTCACAGGCATGGAACATCAGACAGCGGGGGACTTACTGCAATCTCAAGATAGTCTTCGCCTCGGACCACAGTTCTTCAAGACTGTAATAATCCCGGCGATCTGGAGAGAAAATATGGACGATAACAGAGCCAAAATCTGCTAACATCCAACCCCCATTGGGTTCACCTTCCAAGCGGGCGTTTAATCCAAATTTCTTTTTCACTTCACCCTCAACTTCAGACATCAGCGCCTTAACCATTCTTGAACTGGTTCCGGAGCAAATCACAAAATAATCAGCAATGACTGATAATTCATGGATATCTAATAGATGGATGTCTTCCCCTTTGATATCATCCAATACCTGAACGATAAAGTCAGCAATTTTCCTGGTTTCCAGATTTCACCTCATTGATATTCCTAACTAATATCCTGCCCTTCCTGTTCTGCCAATTTTGCCGAGAAGAGCCTGGTATATTCTGCCCCATCCTGTTTAAGATCACTTCGATACAGGTGGACAGCATCGATCCGGGCTACACCGATGAATCCAACCTGGAAATCATGCAAAACGCTGCCCACAGTTCTAATATCCCGGGCCGAGGCCTTGCGGGAGATCCTCCCCAGGGTCAAATGGGGTGTGAATTCATATTTATCGTAGTTATAACCCAATCGAGCCACACCATCTTCTATGCCGCGCCTGAGATCAAACAGATCTACTGGCGCTTCAACACCGATCCAGATCACCCTGGGATGGCGAGCTTTTGGGAAAGCACCAATGCCGCCAATACCCATCTCCATGACCTGTCTTTTTGAGGCTTCGGATTGAAGTATTTTTTCCACCATGGTGATATTTTCAGCGGAGATATCACCCAGGAACTTAAGCGTCAGATGCATTTTAGAAAAATCTACCCAGCGTACCGCTGTCAGAGGCATTTTTTCCTGCAGCTGGGATGAGATCTGTCCTAAAGCGTCCAGGACACTTGGCGGCAGATCGACAGCTATAAAAGTCCTTATGACATCAGCGGACATTTTCTCTCACCTTATTTTCAGAAGAGAATAGAAATGATTTATCATTTTTTATTTACCAGAGATTAACCGGTCATCCCGGGAAAATGCTTTACCTGAAGAAATTGTACTATAAAGTAAAGTCCGGGAGTCCTGTAATGATCCTTCGCGGATCAACCCCCATTTCCAGTTTCAAAGCGAATCCTCTGATAATCCTGGGGGGTATCAATATCCATCTGGCTGGATGGATCATCCCAAGGTATGGATGAGGACTGGTATTTATCAAATATTGCCCGGCCGCCAACATCACCTTCCAGATCCTCAAGATCTTTGAAAACGCGTCTATCGAATAAAACCGGATTTGCCGGTTTGCCATCCACCACAGGCATGATGATCGGCGATGGATTCTTGGCGTGTTTTTTTCGTAAGTCTCTAATCAGTTCCTTAGGGATGCGGGGCTGGTCCACCAGGCAGAATATTGCCCCGCCGATATCATCCGGGAGAGCCTGGATAGCTGCCCTAACCGAAGTACTTTGCCCGGTCTGCCAGGCTGTATTGTTAACAACTTGTACCGGGAGGCCATCCAGGGCTCGGGAAACAGTATCGTGGTCCGCTCCGGTGATGACGATAACCGGGGAACATCCCCCTGCCCTGACATTTTCAGCCACAAATTTCACGAGGGGCTCACCAAACCAATCCAGAAGCTGTTTTGGCTCCCCGAATCGGGTGGATCCCCCGGCCGCTAATACGATCCCTGCAATCCTTTCATGAACTTCGAGCAGCATCTGGTCTTCCAGAACGGAAAAACCAACAGCCTCATAGCTGGCAAGTAAACTATCCATCTGGGTGTAAAATGCTTTCCAATTAGGGAAACTATCGATCTGATTGATGAGCAGGATTTTCCTGGCTCCGGGCGGGATATTCTTTAAACCCCCCTGAGGTGATGTAAGTTCTTTAACCAGGTGTTCACTCTCCAACCTGGCACCGAGCGGCAAGCCTACCAGGGACGAGAATATCTCCGGCCGGTGAACCCAATCAGAATCGAGTGGTTTTCCCAATCCAGAGAGACCGATCACGGTGATCACAGTATCAACAAAATCAGGAATGGGGGGCTCGTGATCAGCCGGTGCTTTTACTGGCAATTTCCTGGCACCATCTGCTTCAATGAGCAGGGGGCAATCCCAAATTTCGGCCAATTTTTCCAGCCCAGCAAGGATCTCCTGAGTTGGGCTGCCAACCCGGTTGGGTTCAACCTGAGGACCAGTGAACAAGAGCACTTTCCCTGTAAGCTCATCTCCCGGGTCCGGCAAATCTTTCAAATCATTTACTACCCAGTGCTGATCTGCGGCATCCAGCTGGTCCAGGGCCATATGAGTAGCTGTAGTGCAGATCACCCGGGTTCCGTAATCACGCGCCAGCTGGAACATCAGGGTGGTTTTTCCACCCGATCCTACCAGGGCAACCTTGGCACTATGACCCAACCGAAACCTGTTATTTAGATCCATAATCCAGACCTTAGATCCGGGCAGGCTAAAATCGCCTCAAGCACTCCCCCACCAATAGCCCGTGACTTGTCGGATACCAACAAACATAAAGCAGGATCAATTCGGGGATCGACATCTCCTATTTTGTCACCTTTTGAGACAATAATACCCGGCTTGATCAACCCTCTTAGAACTCCATCAAAGGGCGCCAAAACCGCCTGACTACCTACCAGGGCGATCACAGTGCCGTTTTTTACCTGGTCCCCGATCTTCGCACCTGTGACAAGTTTTCCATCCTCAGGCGCTCGCAGAACCCGTTCCGATGAATATCCATTGACCTCTCCAGGAACGCCAGTATTTTCCTGGGGCGGTCCTGCCCATATCACTCGACCCAGGCTGTGCCCCCGATTGGTTTCAATCACTGCGTGGCAGTTCTCACCGGCAACAAATCCAGGCCCCAGGCCGACCACCAGGGTGGCAAGTTCTTTGCCTTCTGTGGGTGGTTTTTTCCTCATGCGGGCATCGACCACAACGTCCGGGTGAACTTCTGACAGACAGGCCAGATCCGGGTCTACCAGGACAGGGATATTTCCGGCTCGGATGGTGTCCTTCATCTCACCGGGAGCACTGATCAATAAAGCTGTTATGCCTTCCACTTCAATGCTCCCCTCAGAGACCGCTTCTGCAAAGGAGACCGATCGGCGCACCACCAGGGGTTTGGGCAGTTCAGTGATCAGGACATCAAAACCGGAATGGTGCAAACGAACCGCAACACCACTAGCCAGATCACCACCACCTCGGATTAAAACCAGCACAATTTTTCTCCTTTCAAAGATGCTCTTCTCCTTTATTTTAGCATGACCCTTTTGATCAGGCCTTTCAGAATTAATAAATCCATTAACCAAATAAAAATCGGATAATATCGATCAAATCTACTTCAGCTTGTTTATTACAAAATCTTATCCTATCCAACAGGAATGTTTTATTGTTAGAACTAGCAATACTGAGTAAAATTCAGTCTAATTATTGGTATTCTCCCACTGTAACTCCCGGAAATTCCCTTAATTACTGTTGCTACAGCGTAATCGCTCGTAGCAAATTTTATCATTCTCAATCAAAGGATTTGTAACCCATGAAAAAATATTGGTTTCCTGTTATTTTATTATTCCTGCTGATTGTTTCCTCTTGCAGCTCCCCGGATCAGCCAGCTGACCAGCCCGCAGATGAGGCCGCTGCAGTTGACACCGAATCTGAGATTGAGAGCAGCCAGGCGGATGAAGAAGATTCTGCTGAATCCGCGCCTGCCCCGACCGAGATCCCACCTACTGATGCTCCAGTTGAGGCAGCAGCCCCCCAGGAAATCGTTCATTGGGAATATCCGGGCAATTTTAAGTCATCTCCCCTGCAGAAGATCTATGACTGCAAAACAGGAGCCTATTTTAAAGACGGTCAAGCATACAACCTAAGTGAAGTTTGCGACCAGTGGGAGCGCAACTACTTCGAACGGCCCCTGAATGAAGGGCTGACAGAGTTATATCCCCAATTGGATATTGTTGAAGCGGAATTCGGCCAGGATGATAACTGGTACTACACCCAGATCCTGGTCTATGCAGAGCTGATAGACAACCTGGTCCTGGACGGTGTATATGCTATCGAGATTGACCTGGACCTGGATGCCAGGGGCGATATCCTGATCACCGCCACTGCGCCGGGAGCCTTCCCGGCTGATGAGTGGCATTCCAACGGGGTGCAGGTCTGGCTGGATGCCAATGACGATGTCGGCGGACCGCAGGCGGTACTGGTCGACCCGCGCTACGATGGGGATGGTTATGAGGAATTGATCTTTGACGCCGGTATGGGAGATGATCCCGACCTGGCATTTGTAAAAGTCTATTCGGATCAGCCCGGCCTGCTGGCATTCGGTTTTAAACGGGGACTTCTGGGTGAAACCGAAAGTTTTGAATGGTGGGTCTGGGCCATGGCCGTGGACCTGGGCGCCGCCAAGTACGACCCGGTGGATTTCTTCCCCCAGGATACCCTCTTTGCCATGGACAACACCTGCGGCTGGATCTTTGGCAGTTATCCCAGAGATCTACCGAATATATGTGATACCATTTCGGCATGCTCAGCGGCAAAACCTACAAGGTTGTCAACCAGGTTTACCTGCACCGACTACGAACTGTCCTTGGTATTACGAAACTGGAATAGAGCACATTGATTGTAATGAAATTGTTGAGTAATCAGTAATTATGAAGTTAGGTTTTGAATAATTACGTTGCACTTGATACTTAAATTTAAGATTTCAATATTGAATAGAGATATTTTTTTGACTGAGAATCCGGATAAATTACTTATTATCCGGATTCTTACTTTATAATGGTGCCAGGAAAAGGTACAATCCTACTAAATCAAATAATAAGATCAGCCAGCAAAGAGGATCTGATGAAAAAAATATATATATCTGGTAGTTGTGATTTCTCACAATTTTTATTTCCAGCTGTAAAGGAACCGGAGAAATCCAGGAAGAAAGCTCTTCTCTGCAAAAAACACCAGCGCGGATTCTGATCAGCGAAGTCTTCACAGGCGTGGATGGCAACAACCAGGCTGATTTTGTAGAACTGTACAACGCCGGGACTGAGATCGCTGACCTGAATGGCTATACTCTATATTTTCAGCTGAATGATGCCAATGAAGAGATCGTACTCTACCACTGGACAGAAGAAACACTGGTTCCGCCGCTGGGTTACTATTCCATGATCCAGGCCGGGCAGCTTTTTCCTGTCCAGCCGGACGCCATCATCAATCAGCCTCTGGTACCCAGCCGGGGCGGCCTTTCTCTCCGGAAAGGAAGTCAGGTTGCTGATCAACTCAGCTGGGGCAGCGGTCCCGCTAATATGGTCGAAGGCCATCCCGCGCTCGAGATGCAGCCGGGGTATTCTTTAGAGCGTTCTCCCGCAGCCCTTGCCAGTGGAGGCGGTGACACAGATGATAACGGGGTCGATTTTTCTCTCAGCGGCGCTCCCTCACTGATGTATACCGGCAGTCCCAACAATTCCATTTTGGCTGGGCAGCTGGCACTGGAGATCAATTTTCCCTACCAGGTAAATCCTGGTCAGGAATTCAAGGTTGAGTATCAGATCCACAATAACACAGGGAAGATTCTGAATAATCTTTTGCTGACCATTCCGCTTCCAGACTACATCTATTTGCAGGAAAACGGGGACTCATTCCAGCAAGACGGAAATGTGATCACAACCCGCATCACATCTATCGAAACTGGAGAAACATTGACTGGATCCATTCCACTCCGGTCCGAGTTCACATTCAGCGAGTATGTATTCCGGAATGTAACCCTGGAAGCCGGAAATTGGGAGCTCCCTGCTTTTGGGGGCACATTTTATGGAGAGATCGGCGGCAGCGCTATACCAGTCAGCACAGCCAGGGAATTAATTGAAAAAGAAGTCGTCGTTGAAGGGATCAGCACCATGTATGTGGGAGGTTTTTACGCCGGCAGCGGAGCCAAGTTTTACCTGGAAGATGAAAGCGGCGGAATCCAAATATATGTCGCCAACGCAGGAAATTCACTGGTAGTGCCGCTGGGTTCCACCGTGCGTGTTCGGGGAATAATCGAGCCCTACAGAGATTCGATCGAACTTATCCCTGCATCAGAAGACCTGGTAGAGATCCTTGTGATTGGAAACCAGGAAAGCTACCAAATACCAGAACAAACAACTCTGGACTCCATTAACGCAGAGCCAGACTATTTCCCGGGGCGGTTGGTTGAAGTCGAGGGCCGGGTAGCTCGCTTGGAAGAGTTTTCCTACAGTTATGAGATCGATCTCTTTGACGAGTTCGGCAATCTGGTTTCTCTTTATGTAGATAAAGAAACCGGCATATCAATCGAGGATGTCGAAGCTGACCAGTATTACCGGATGACCGGCATTATGGAAATCCTGGACGGCAATCTGCGTCTCTATCCCCGTCTGCAAAGCGACCTGGTCAGGGTATACCCCCCCGGACTGTACATCCAGGCCCAGCCGCCCACCACAGCCAAAGCCGGAGAACCTTTTAACGTCATCTACACCGTTATCAACCGGTCAGATGCTGAAGATACGAACCTGATCGTACAGGCACCCATCGATCCTCGCCTTGAAGTGATCGAAGTAAATAATCAAGGCCGGATTGAGGGACAGTCACTGATCTGGGAGATCCCGGATCTTGAGGGTGATGGGAATAAGATCGACCTGGAATTTCAGGCCAGGCTCCCGGTCAGTGCCGCATATGTGAAATTCAGCGATTACCAGGTAGTCTCAGATAATTATCCAGACCCTGCCGCTGGGATCGAAACCTATACCTTTGCTGGAGACGCTGTTCCGATCTGGGCCGTCCAGGGAAAAGAAAACCGGTCACCCTATATACAATCGACGATCACTACAGAGGGTGTGGTTACTGGAGTATTCCCCGAACTGGAAGGGTTTTGGATCCAGGAAATCCAAACCGATAATGATCCAGCGACATCTCCTGGATTATTCGTCAACACCGGCCAAAATATGCCCCAGATCAATGCCGGGGACCTGGTCTCTGTTACTGGCCTTGTGAGGGAGTCATTCCAGGAAACCCAGCTGGAGATCAACAACATCAATAAAGTGATCGTTCTTGGCTCCAGCTATCTGCCAATCCCGGCAGTCCTGGATCCGCCTGTCGACGATACTGAGAGCCAGATCTATTATGAAGCCCTGGAAGGCAGCCTGGTCACTGTACCCGGCTCCGCCCTGGTTGTTGGGCCAACAACACGCTACGGCGAATTTGCAGTGATCCTGCCAAAACACGGTTTGGACCGGGTCTGGCAAAACCTGGATCATGGCATGTTAATCTATGGTGATGACGGCAGCAGTGTTACTCATGAAACGAGAGACGCTCAAGAAAAAGTTGTAGCCGTAGGTGATTCTGTTTCCGGACTTATTGGTGTGTTGACCTATTCCTTCGGCAACTACAAGATCGAACCCACTACCGATTACCTGGTGCAAAATCAGCCGGTATCGAGCCCGGAACTTCCAGCCTTTGATGAGGGTTATTTCAGGGTCATGTCCTGGAACGTCGAAAACCTGTTTGACTTCGTAGTCCCCCATCCCAGCAGCCCACCCCTGCCGAAGGTCAGTGAATACAAACGGGATATTTCGCGCGTGGCTCAAACGATCGGAGCTGCCGGTTTCCCCACTGTAATAGGTTTCCAGGAAGTTGAGAATATCGATATCCTGGAAGATGTCGCAGCTGATCCACTACTGGAAGAGTACGGCTATGTGGCAGCACTGATCGAAGGAACCGACAGCCGTGGTATTGACGTTGGCTACCTGGTGCGGGGTGATCAGGCACAGATCATCAACACTGTTCAATACCCTGCTCCGGGCAATATCACCAGCCGGCCGCCATTGATGATCGAGATCCGGTTAGCGGGTTCAGAAACCAGCCTGTATCTGCTCAATAACCACTTCACGAGTATGAGCGGAGGCGAAGAAGCTACCGAACCGCGTCGAAATGCCCAGGCTGCCTGGAATGCCCAGATCGTAGCAGATCTGGGGAATGAAGATCCCACAGGTTTGATCGTGGTAATGGGTGACCTGAATTCGTATTACGGTTCTCTTCCACTGCAAACGCTGGAAGAAAGTGGGTTGATCAACGTGTTTGATTGGCTGGAAGAAGATGAAAGATACACTTATGTTTACCAGGGGGCATCCCAGGTATTGGATCATATGCTGTTGAATGAGAATTTAGAAGCCTATCTGGCAGATGTGGATGTGCTGCACTGCAACGCCGATTATCCATTGCCCTACTCAGACGATGAGGGATATATCCACAAGTCTGACCATGATCCGGTGCTGGCAACGTTTTTGGTGCCGTGAACTTTAAGAAGGATGCGGGATCCTGAGATATCAGATAAAGAAGGAACCTTCGTGATTAATCTTGTCAATAGTATCCCTTAGGATCCCGCATCCTGGTCTTGGTAAATAAAAACACCTGCTGGTTACCCAGCAGGTGTTTTTTGTAAATCAATTTTCTATCTTACTCGAGTTCAGCTACCAGTTCAGCGGCTGTGATATTCAGTTCAGCCAGAATAGCATCAATCGCCTCGGCGGATTCCGCTGCGTACATCTGAGCTGCAGCATCATCGACTGCCCTGCGGACCGAGTACCAGGCCGGGAAGGTCTCTGGTTCTCCCTGTCCAAGGGCTGCCAGTGCCAGGGTGGACTGGAATTGTGGAACTGCGGCAATGTAGTCGGTCAGCATGCCCTCAGTGGAGTATTGGGTGGGCAGGTAGCCTGAAGCCTCAACCCATTTGGCCTGATTCGCGGGAGCGGTCAGGAATTTGATCCAGAGCCAGGAAGCCAGTTCCTGTTCCGGGTTGGATTTCAGGACACCAAAGGTCTGGGTGAAAGCATCCACGCCCTGTCCGCCATCGGGGCCAGGAAAGGCCAGGAATCCCCAATCATCATCCGGGAATACGCCATCTGCAAAAGCATAGCCGTAGTAAGTCAGACCTGAAGTGGAGCTCAGGGTCACCAGGGCCAGGCGGTTAGCCTGTTCCGGGTTGGGGTAACTTTCGGTCTCGAAAGTGCATCCGCTGTCGCGCAGGTCATTAATGTACAGAGCTGCAGCTTTGGCTGCCGGGGTGTTAAAGTCATAGGCTGTGCCATCGGCATTTAACTCGGTCCCGCCGAAAGCGTGCAGGAAGGACAGGTAGTTGGAAGCGCTGGCGTACCAGACCATGCCGGTGCCGCTGTCATTATCAGGATTGTCATCGCCGAGATTGGCTTCTGCGGCTGCGCATAACTGGGCTTTCAGTTCTTCAGGGGTTGTAGGAGCTGCATCAAATCCCAGTTCCTGGGCCCAGGTGAAGTTATAAACCATCACGTTGGCAGATTGGCTGAATGGCCAACCAATGCGGGCGCCGGCAGGAGTCACACCCAGGTTGAAAACGCCAGGATAGATATCAGCGATTTCATCCTCGGTGAGGCCGTAGGTCTCATCATAAACAAACTGGTTCAAATCCACAACCAGGTCCACGGTATCCCAGTTGTTGAGGGCGCTGGTGTAAGCCTGGGCGATCTGGGGAAGGTCACCGGATTGAATGCCGGCGTTGACCTTGTCTTCCAAGTCGTTGTAGGCACCCTGGTCAAGGGCTTCAACGGTGATACCATATTCGTTGGAAGCGTTAAATTCTTCCACCAAGGCAGCGATGGTCTCATTGCGGGGATCACCTTCACCGTAAACGTGCCAGAATTGGACAGTGGTGCCGCTGAGGTCCATCATCGGTTCCTCTTCCACTACCACTTCTTCCTCTTCTTCAACAACGGGTTCTTCCACTTCTTCCACAACAGGTTCTTCCACGGGTGCCGGAGGCGGCGCACAGGCACTCAGCACCATCGACATCACCAGCAGGGAAGCAAATAAAATTGTGATCAGTTTCTTAGGCATTTTTTCTCCTCAAACTATTGTCTGGTAAAAAAGGCTACTTCTATTGAATTATATTGAGACATCACCTCCTTGGATCAACGGTATTTATATTATTAAATTTATCCTTTTAAACCACTGCGGGCAATACTCTCTGTGAACTGTTTTTGGGTGAAAAAGTACAGGACCAGGATCGGTATGATGGTGATAAAAGCGGCTGCCATGATGTAATGGATTTCCTGACCGGCTTCAGTGACAAAGTTCATCATACCTACTGAGATCGGACGCCAGTCAGGAGTATTGGTCACCAGCAGGGGCCAGGCCAACGAGTTCCAGGAGCCGATAAAGGTCAAGACCACGATTACCATCAACGGTGCTTTTGAAAGCGGAAGGACCACCTGCAATAAAAATCGCAGGTGTCCCGATCCATCGATGCGGGCAGCATCAAAAAGCTCATCCGGAATCTGGGCAAAAAACTGCCGCAGCATGAAGATATTAAATACACTGCCCATAAATGGCACAGTTAATGCCGGCCAGTTATTGATCCACTTGATCGGGCCAATTCTACCCAACCAGGTGACAGTCAGGAAGTTGGGGATGATGGTGACCATGGCAGGAATCATCATCGTGCTGAGCAGGATCCCAAAGATCAGATCCCTTCCCGGGAATTTAATACGGGCAAACCCATAAGCCGCCAGGACACTGATACTTACACTGCCAATTAATGAGATCCCGGTGATCCGGATGCTGTTCCAAAAATAGGTAGGAAAATTACCCCTTCTCCAGGCTTCACCGTAATTCTCGAAATGCAGCTCAGACGGGAAGAAGGAGCTGCCCAATGCTTCTCCAATGGTCTTTAATGAAGTGGAGATCATATAGATAAAAGGCAAGATAGATATTATTGCGCCAATGATCAATAAGGTATAGGTGAGTATTGATAATAACTTTGCGCGGTTCTGAAACATATTTCTATTCCCACCAAACTATAAATAAAATACTTTTGATCCCTGGAATTTGTTATTGATGATGGTCAATCCCAGGATGATAGCAAAGAGAACAAAAGCCATGGCTGAAGCATATCCATAACGAAGTTTATCAAAGAATTCCAGGAAGATCGCCACGCTGAAAGTATCCGTCGTACCCAACGCCAATCCTTCTCGAAAGACCCACAAGGTCGCAAAGGCTTTAAAGGTACCGATTATGGCTATCAAGGACAGGAAATAGGTTGTGGGTGACAACAGCGGGAAGGTTATGTAGCGGAAGATCTCCCACTTGTTGGCGCCGTCAATTTCTGCCGCGTCATCTAATTCTGTCGGAATATTTCCCAATCCAGCCAGATAGATCACAGTGTTGTAGCCTACATAGGTCCAGACAGAGTGGATCATAACAACGGTCAAGGCCAAACTGGGTCCTGCAGCCCAGGCAGGCAGATTGAGGCCCAATGCCTGAGCGAGGATCAAATTGACACCTTTGGATTCCTGCAGCCAGGCCAGGCCACTACCCCCTAAACCTCGCAGCAAGAGGTTGATCAGCGCTGTATCGCGATTTGCAAAGATCTGCCGGAAGATCGCTGCGCTGGCAATAAAGGGAGTAACATAGGGCAGGAAAAAAACCATCCTGAAAAACTCGGATCCCCTTAATTTCCGGAAAAGAAGGATAGCCAGGAACAGTGACAAGGTGAGCTGGACGGGCACGGTACCAGCAGAGAAAAATATGGTCACTTTTAATCCATTCCAGATATCCTTGTCACCCCCGGACATCAGAAGTGGGATCTCTCCCACCAGGATCCAGGCGCCGGTTAAAAATGTGAAAGCTCCCAGGATGCGGAGCCAGAATTTCCAACCTCGGTCTGAGCGGGGCGCACCATTCCAAAACATCCAGCCCAATCCAAAAAGAACAATGCCAGCCGCGATCGTGATCACCCGGGGCCAGATCCCAGGATCTGTGCCTGTATCCAGAGCCAATGTATAGATACCCGCAATCTGGGAGTAGGTAAAATACGTCAAACCCAGGCCAGATCCCAGAGCAATCCAGACCAGGGTGAACTGGGTTTGGAAGTAGGAACCCTGGGGTTTTTTATAGAGGATCAAGGCCAAAATACCAATCACGATGGCTGCAATCAAAACAACTGTAAAGTAATACCAGGAATAATAGACAATGGGAGCGCGAAATGCTTCACTGATTAATTGTGAAAATAACTCACGGGTTTTCTTTACACCCAATAATTTTTGACCAATATCCAGGAATTCCGGCAGCTGATACCAGAAGTAGCGCAAAAAATAATAAACTGCCCAGGCATATAAAAATCCGGGAATCGCCAGCAGCCAGGGTTTTTGATCTACCTCACGAGCGGTTTGGATGATCCTCTTGAGGAGGATATAAACCCCCACCAGAGCTCCAATTCCGATGAAGAACGCGGCTACGTATGCCAGGTTCCCAATAGCGCGAACATAGTTATCCAATCCAATAAAATCTGTCCGGATAATGCGCCATTTATGCAGACTGACAAAGAGGGCAAAGGCAACTGGAAAAATGCCAAAAGTGAAAATCAGGATTAAAGCGGGAGTGACAAATAAATACCCCGTAAGCGATTCTCGAAAGAGTCGCATCTTACGAGGTGTGAATAACAGCAGGATTCTTTCTTTCAGTGATGCCGATGGATTCATCAACACATTCTCCAGATCTTGAATTCTGGGTTTATATCCTGGATTTCCTGAACTTATTATAATAGTAGAATTTGTATTCTAACTTAAAAATTAGGCTCAATAACAGGAAGTTTGATACTATTTTGCTGCTTAAGGCAAAACCCAATCCAACCTCAAAGAGATATAATTCAGAATATCAACCCATTAGTTAAGAAACAGGACCAAACAGTGAAAACAGAATCCACCAATTACACCAAATCCATCCAGCAAACCCTGGATGACGGTAACTTTATTGCTCCCGAATATAAAGGGCGTTCGATACTTAATATACCCCCCAGCGCAGCATACCTGATGGATGTGCCAGGGTTTAACCATGAACCGGTGGACCAGGACCTGTTGGATCCTCTCAAGGGCGGAGTAAAAAATATTATTTTTATCCTAATGGATGCCCTGGCTTTTCAAAGAATGGAAAAATGGCTGGGTGAAGAAGGTAACCTGGTCTGGCATAAATTGATCCAAGGGGGTTTTATGACCCCGGTGACGTCGATCTGCCCCAGCACAACCTGCGCTGCCATCACATCCTACTGGACAGACAGCTCCGCCGCCGAACACGGGGTCATGGGATATGAAATGTGGCTGAAAGAGTACGGCATCACCACCAATATGATCACCCATAAACCCATCAACTACCGCAAACCCGGCGGCGATCTGACCCTGGCTGGTTTTGATCCCGAGACTTTCCTGCCTGTAAAATCCAATACCCAGTATTTTCAGTCCGGGGGGGTGGATGTTCACGCATTCCAGCATTTTGCAATCATCAATTCAGGACTGTCGCAGATGTTCATGCAGGACGCTAACCGCCACGCAATACGTACTTCTCCTGATATGTGGATCAGCATCCGGGAGCTGATGGAATCGGATCGGGATGCAAAAAAATATATTTGGGCTTACTGGGACCAGGTGGACGGCATCTCCCATCTATTCGGCCCCGACAGTGAACGGGCCAAGGCCGAATTTATGGACTTCAGCCGTAATTTTGAGACCTTTTTCCTGGACAGACTGGATCCTGACTTAAAGAAAGATACAGTTGTGATGTTGGCCGCCGACCATGGTCAAATCACAACAGATAACAGTGACGATCATTATGATCTAAATAACCATCCGGATTTTACCGAGATGCTGCACCTGACGCCAACAGGAGAGAACCGCCTGGCCTATTTACACATCAAACCCGGAAAGGTTGAGGGGGTGAAAGATTATATCCAGACTGCCTGGCCGGATCAGTTCAGTTTGATCGACCCGGAAGAAGCAGTCACATCCGGGTTATTTGGGATGGGAACCCCCCACCCCGGAATCTATGACCGGCTGGGTGATCTGATCGTCGCTGCCAAGGGAAAAGCTTACTGGTGGTGGGCATCCAAACCCAACCCCTTGATCGGCCGCCATGGTGGGCTGTCAGCTGAGGAGATGCTGGTGCCGTTTTTGGCAGCCAGATTGTAACCCTCAAAAACCAACCTGATCATTTACACACTGGTTTGATCGAATCTGATTCCTGGATGGCCCTGGCTGTTGTGAATTGCTGATTGTCACTGGCATAATAATATGCTGTCCCATTCGGGATCAACGCAACCACGATTCCGCTGTATCCGTACATATGAGGTACCCAAAAACTGCAGGATGAATCTCCGGCAGAAGTATATTGATCGGCCCAGAAGGCATTATTATAGCGACCAGTTCCATCCCTGCTGACTCCCCGGTCCTGGGGATCTTGCTGGAGCGCTGCCCTAAGCTGGGCAGGATCCAGGATCTGTTCCCCATTGATCTGTCCTTGATCGTTATTCAAGAAGGTAGTCAATTTCGCCAGGTCATCCGGAACCCACCAAATCCCATATCCACCTACCGGCAGTCCCTGCCAGTTATTATCTTTTGTCCTCAGAGATGAAAACACTCCCGGGCCCATGTTAAGAGGCTGGTAGATCTCGTCAACCACAAACTGGAATATATCCGCTTGATCACCCTCAATGCTCTTTAAATAGTTTTGCATCGCTGCAGACAGAATAAAAGTATCAAAGGTCCGGTAGACCCAGACCTCACCTGGCGGTGAGCTATTAGGCCAATTAAACGCCGCCTGGATCCTCTCCTGATAATAGTCCTCATTCCAGAACGGATCCGTGTCCCAATGTTCTTCATCGACCATTCGTTCACTGGTCTCATAATTCCCGGTAGCCATATCCAGGGTATGGTTAAAAGTGACGTTCTCCCAATTCCCGATGCTCTGGGAAGCTTCCGGAACGTAGTCCTTGATCAATAATTCAGATACAGGCTGATGGTATTTTTCTTCCAGGCGCATCAACGCCAAACTGGCAAATGCTGATTTGGCTGTTGAATAAGATGGCGCACGGAGGTACTCACAATATGGGTACAGTCCATAACGGGTTTGACAGCCGCCCAAATATTGGACCCCATTAATTACAAAACCATACCAGGTCATTCGCTCCTGGCTGACCCCATCGCCAAAAGCTGATAAATCAATATCCGGATAGTCCTCTTTCAGGGCTTCGATCGGTTTTGTAGGAAATCGGTTCAATAACTCTTCTGAAAAATTGCTTTTGATCTGATCTGAACCCGGTACTTTTTCGGGATAATAAACAGCATCCAGCAATCCCCATAAATCAAGGCTGGTGCTGATAGTAGTTTCCTGGGTAACCTGGTACCAAACTTTGGAAACCTGATCCTCATTAAACAGGAAGCTCATTGTCCCGTTCAGGATCGCATTGGATCCTTTCCAGGTTAAGGCAAAAGGGAAAGAAACCCGTGAATACCCTTCATCCCCTGGTTCCTGCCATACCCTGCCGGGTTCAAGGTGATAGTTCCAGGAAGGGTGATCGGTCAGGATCAGTCCCCGCTGGACCGGCACCAGGTAACCATCCTGCTGAACAAAACTAAAATCAAATTCGGGAATATGGATCGTTTTATCACTGAGGGGGCCACCAAAATGGATCTTCCTTGCTCCATTTTCAGTTTCTCCAATTAATTCCAATCGCCCTTCGAATTCAAATTCAGGCGGGGCACCTGTTTTTGGTACAGTGAGGGCAGCTTCAGCAACCGGGCCGGAGAAGATAAAACCTCCTAACAAATCTTCTGCTGTTAATATAGTCCTCGCTCCAGAGTTGTTAAATACAGGATTTGGAAATACAACAGGGGAATCTCGACCTACGGTCTGTTGGCATCCCGCTATAAGGAGGGCAACAAACACAAGTCCGGGTAGAAGTATTCTTTTCACAGTACCTCGCTCTGAACATTGGGGAGAACCACTAATTTGATTATAGCAATTCCTGTACTAGTCCCCATGGCTCACAAGGATGATTAAAAGATATTCTCCAGTATGGTTAAAAGGAAATACTCCCCTGAACATTTCCGGGGAGTAAAAATTTTTAACAGTTAGGATTATTCAGTACTCCAGGAAATTATGCTGATCACTTTAAGGTGGATATTCCGTCTTCCATCTTCGGTCTTCGGTCCCGCGTCTCTTTTCCCCTACTCCCCGATCTCAACTTCATATCCGGATTGGATCCAGTAATTAATGCCCCGATCCATGCTATGGACCCGTTTAAAACCTGCCTTATCAAGCATATAGACAGCCTCAAGGCTGCGGTTGCCCGAGCGGCAGTACACCAGGATGGTTTCATTCTGGGGCAGTTCCCCGATGCGGAGATTCAATTGATCAAGGGGAAGCAGGATTGCTCCCGGAATATGGCTCTCCTGGTACTCCTCCGGAGTACGGACGTCTAAAACAAAAACATCATCCTGATAGAGCTGGTAGGCATCGTCAACACTGATGATCAATTCCCCGGCGGCAGGTTTTGTTGAACAGGCCGCCAAACCGACCAAAATCAGGGCCAGAACCAGGAAGGCAGTTTGGAATCTATTTATTCTTTTCATTAGATAATCCTCTTATATATTGATATCCTGAACATTTATGTAAGGGTAACATATTTTACTACCCGGGACTGTATTGATCTATGCTATATTACCTCTATGGACATCTCAGATCAGATCGCTGTATTTCCTATTCCCATCCTCAATGTCAGGATCTTTTTAATCCCGGGCAAGGCTGGTTTTATCCTGGTGGATACAGGCATGCCATTCATGGAGGAGCGGATTTTCCACGCCCTAAACTCCAGGGGAGTCAAACTGCAGGACATCAAACTGATCCTGCTGACCCACGGTCACCTGGACCATATTGGCTGCCTGGCTTACCTCAAAAATGTTACCGGCGCCAAAGTGATCTGCCATCAATCATATGCTGAAAATCTGTCAAAGGGATCTTATGAAAATGCTGTTGCCAGAAAGGGTCTATGGAAAGTTTTTAATACCCCCCTCTCGCAGATCCTGGCCCGGGGTTTAAAACCAATCGAACCAGACTATACATTCGAGCAAACCTTTGATCTCGCCAGGCTGGGATTCCAGGGAAAAATGATCCACACACCTGGACACAGCCCGGGTTCTGCTTCAGTGATTTTGGAGGGAGGTATCTGTTTAATAGGGGATCTACTGCGAGAAACTAAGCCGGGGGTTTATGATACTGGTCTTTTTTATGATGATCGTGAATTGATCATAGTCTAGCTTAACGAATATCGCTGCCCACCAGCCGGAGACCATCTACCTTTCACACGGCTACTACCTTAAACGGAGCAGCGCTGGCAAACTTCCTTGACCAAAATAGTTGATTCAAGCGTTAATCATTCTTGTTCTTATCCCTGGAGCTGTGCCCCCAGGCGGGCCAGGCCGTACAAGCATCAGAACAGCCCCTACGCCCAGATTGAGCATCTGTATCAACGCTGAAGGTATTACTGCTTTCAGATAAGATATCCCTGTAACCATCAGTCCCAGAAAAACAACAGTGGCCAGGCCGGCTGCAAACCCGAAGGGGATCAATTCTCGCTTTGAATATCCCTTTTCGACCGCCTTGCTGGCAAAAAGGCTGGTCCAGAAAATGATCGTTAGCGGACTTGAGATCGTCAGCAGCAGGGTGGATAAGAAACTGGAGAAATAGCTCTCTACTCCAGGGAGGCGGTTAGCGGGCAGAGATCCTGCTCCTGCTGATAGGATCATCAAAACGCCAAAGATAACCAGCACAATTGAACTGATCAGACCCAGAAGACGTTTGTATTTTCTCTGCTCGATCAGCTTTGCCCACACCCAGGACCGCCAGGGTTATGTACAGGTAATCCACCAGAACTGCAGCCAGAATGGCGAAGTAACCATCGATCAGGGATCGCTGCAGGGTCAGGTTAAGGATATAAAAAAACACCGGCCCGATCGCGATCTGCAAGATCAGGCCAGTGAGGAAACCATCCAGAAAAATCATCGGTTACAAAAGGCAGAGCTTAGATATACAAATCTCGCCTGGAATAAGCCAGAAAAGCGCCGACCATTGATACAAGAATGATCACAAGGGAGATCCAGAGGTATACAGGTTCCATTCTGGATTCATGCATAAGCAAGGCTGGATCAAAATATTTAAAGGGTGTGAAGTATTCTAGGACTTCATAGTCTTCATTCAGACCGGCGATAATAGATAGAAAATAGGTCCCCAGCAGAATCGAGATTGCTATTGATCCAGCCCTTTTGTGGTTTTTTATCGCGGCACCTAAAAAGACCCCTATCGCCAGGAAGATCAACTGCATAATAAAAATCGCTACCATACCCAGGGCAACAAATCCATAAAAATCTGGAGTGGGATCATAACGGGCAGTATTCGCAAGGGTGATACCCCAGGCGAATAAAGCCAATACAAATGAATTGGTGATCACCGCGGCAGTCTTGGCGGCGATCAGGGTGCTCCGCCGGACTGGTAAAGTGAGGGCATACTCGACAGTTTTATCCCGTTCTTCCTTGGCGATGATATCACTGCCCCACATCACTGCCGCGATGGACAGGATCAGGCCGATAAATACGAACATCACACCAAAAAAGCCTTCCACAGTGGTGAGATTAAATGCATTCATGCTGAAAGCATCCAGCATAGCATCAGGCAAACCATCCATTACAGCCAACAGTTCAGGATTTTCCGCATATCCCTGAAATTTGCCAAAACCTACCGTCAGGAAAAGCAGGGTGATTCCGCAGTAGATCAACAGAGATTTAAAATTCGCTTTCAATTCTCTAAGATAGATTCTCATTTTGGTTCTCCAGATTATCCCTAAACCGCCGATTGAATGTTGCGTTTTGAATACAGGACATAACTTGCCGGTATGGCGATCAGGATCACAACGACGCTGATCACCATCAGGGGATCGTAAGATCCATTAGTGATGATGGCATTGGGCTCAAAATGTGTGAAGGGAGAGATCACGTCGATCGTATCATCCCCTAACATTCCACCAAACGCACTGACAACATACATACCGAAGGCGAGCGCCATAGACAGAGGAACCACAGATCGCACTCTTTTCATCAGCAGGGAGATCAGCACTCCAACCGTCAGGAAGAATAATTGGAAGATCACAATGCTCGATAAAAGGATCACAAGTAATCCATTATCAATAGGAGGGCCATCATTCAGATAATTGATCACTATAAAACTGCTCGCCCAAACTGAAAGATTAGTTATCGTGAGAGCCGCAAAAGCAGCCAGTAATTTTGTGGTCATGATCTGTCCGCGGCCTACTGGTTTTGCCAATAAGAAATCAGCTGTGAATTCCCGCTCTTCGATCGAGACCAATGATATACCGTAGTTCGATGCTTGAATTGCCAGGCAGATCTGGCAAAAAAGGAATGCTAATCCAAACATGCCCAGGATTGATGTGAAGTTCAGGTCAGTCATGCCAAAGGCGATTAACAGCTCTTCGGGGAAGCTTGCCAGCAGGTCATTCACCTGGGCAAGATCATCTGCAATGCTGTAAAAAGCAGAAAGATAAACCAGGATTATCAAAAAAATTGAAACCGACCAGATCAGCACTGATTTTATGTATGATTTAAATTCATGGATGAAAATATTCATTATCAAATCCTACTCGTAGTAGTGGAGGAAGATCTCCTCCAGGGTGGGTTCTTCGATGATCAAATCAGATAGCTTCATGCCGCTGATCAGCTGTGTGACCTGGTTGATGTCTCCTCGGAACAAGAAACTCAGCACCCCATTTTCGCGCTGCAAATTGCTGATACCGTCAAATGAAAAGGCTTTATCATCCAGGTTATCTGCCGATAGGCGGATCTTCTTGTAATTATCATGCTGCAGGCTCTTGATATCCTGGATATTGATAATGCTGCCTTCTTTAATGATCGCCACCCGGCTGCAAAGGCGCTGCACCTCACCCAGAATATGGGAGGAGAAAAACACCGTCGCGCCGCGCTGGTTCTCTTCCCGGATCAGGTTGAAGAAGTTCTGCTGCATCAAAGGATCGAGGCCCGCTGTGGGTTCATCCAGCACAATCAATTTTGGCGAGTGCAGCAGTCCCTGGACAATACCGACTTTCTTCTTATTGCCGTAGGACAGATCATCTATGCGGCGTTTGAGGTCCAGCTCCATCAAATCGGAGAGTTCATATAAACGTTTGGTGCAGTCCTTTTTGTAGAAGCTGGCTGAATATTTCAGCAGGTCCAGCACCTTCATACCTTCATAGTAGAAGACCTCCGAAGGCAGATAGCCGATATCCTGGCGGATCTCGGGACCAAATTTGATACAGTCCTTGCCAAAGATCTTTGCCTGACCGCTGGTGGGATAGATCAGGGATAAAAAGAGGCGGATGGTAGTGGATTTTCCGGCTCCGTTGGGGCCGATAAAACCGAAGATCTCGCCTTCTTCAACGTTAAAGGAGACATCGACGATGCCCCTGGCCTTGCCGTAATACTTGGTAAGGTGATTGACTTCAATAATGCTCACTGGTGGCTCCTTCTATTACTCAATATCTTCTTCCTTTTAATGTTACAAAACACACGAGGATAATTATACCTGTTCTAGATATTAAAGATATAGTGATGATCTTTCCACCCTGAATCAAAAAAACAACCAGTAAATTGGGTCTATTCTTAGTCTGGTTGGACAAGGAACTAGTAGAACATATTCGAGATCGATTGATTCGCTGTTGTGTTGGATTGAGATTGGCGGTTGACAGCATTTGGATAATGGATGTTCAGCTCTCGGTACAGTCTCTCCCCATCTTCAATCGCAAACCTGACCTCAAACCTTGGGCTTTTCTGGGTATTCCTAATAATCAGAAGGAAATGATCCTCCATGTTCAAGTTCGGCCGCATGATCCTGATGGTACCAAGGTGGAGTAGCTCTCAGTTACTCGGCGAACATACTGTCAAACGGTGAAAACCTGCTGTTAATATTTCTTCATCTTGAATCTCCAATCCTGCCCGACGGCAGCTTTCCCGAAAGTCCTGATGCATCCAGGCTTGAATATACTCAGATATATCCATCACCCGGATTAAGAGCCCTTTCAGGGTGCTTAAGATAGGTCGAGAAGGTGTATGCCACTCCAAAGTGACTACTCGATCCATTGCCAGGCGGGCCATTTCCCTTAACACTTCGATCTGGACCGTTTCCGGCATATGGTGAAGGGCTAATGAGATCACAACCGCCTGGAAAGAATTATCTGGAAATGGTAATAACAAAGCATCCGCTTCAAGAAAATCGATCTGATTTGATTTATCCCTTCCCACCAGAAGCATATCCCTTGCCAGATCTACAGCAACAATTTGAATATCCCGCCGGGAAAAAGCCAGGGCCAATTCACAGGTCCCGGAACAGATTTCCAGGACCCGATCCCCGGGCTGGCAGCCGCTGGCCTGTACCACGGCATCACGGGTGCCACGCCGGAAGAATTCTGACAGATCGTAAAATCCGGCAAACTTGTTGTAATAAAACAAAACGCGTTTTCTAAAATCGTTTCCCATTGGTAGAGGTCCCTTGGCATTAAACGCCCTCGTTTTTATTCAAACCCAGGCATTTATCCTGGTCATAAAGAACCGACTGCGAATATGCAGTCGGTTCTTATTTAGCCATCCAGCTCAATCCATCTTTATCATCTGGGCTGGAGGGTCAGCATCGCTCAACTCTAAAGGTTGAGGGCCACCGCCTCTGCCAATGTCGCCAAGGCCTGGATCAATTCGCTCAGGTCCAGGGTCGGATCAGCTGCCTGGGCTTCCTCGAGATCCTGGATCGCCTTATTGATTTTCACCAGAGCAGAATTCCACTGGCCTCCATCGATCTTGTCCAGGGCTCCACTGCTGCTCAATCCGTCATTGGCTCCTTCCAGGTTCACCAGGGCTCCTTCGATAGCAGCTACTGCCTCAGGGTCAAGCCCAGGATCGTCTAAGATCGAGCTAAGTTCACCAATGGCAGCCTCGGCCGCATCAGCCGGTTCAACTACTTCCAGGATGACAGCGGCAGATCCAACCCCTCCATCATCATCCGTGACAGTCACTGTGATAGTGTACTGGCCCGGGGATTGATAAACATGATCCCCTGCCAAAGGACTGAACGCCGGATCAACCGTCTGGGATCCATCTCCCCAATCGATCACGGCTGAGTGAGAGTCAATACCAGGATCAAAGAAAGTACTGGAGAGGTGAACTGGTAACCCTACTATGGCAAAGTCATCTCCAGCAGCGATAGAGTCGATGCTCACGGAAGGTGCAACATTAAGAACCGTAACTGTCGCAACAGCACTCCCCTCTTCCTGGCCATCATTGATAACCACAGTTACCAGGTACTCTCCATCATCTACTGGATAGCTGTGGCTGAGCTCAAAACTCTTGCCTGTGATCGTCAGAGGTGGAATTTCATCTCCATCGCTGTAGTCCACCGTCCCTGTCCAGACATCATCGTCAGGATCAGAGAAGGATCCAGTACCAAAGAAGGCCTGGCCTTCGTCGATCGTGAACTCCGAAGCCAGTGAAACCTGCGGGACATCATTCACCGGATTGATAGTGATCGAGACCAAGGCAATCTCTGACTCGAAACTCCCATCAGAGGCCCGGTAGCTGAAAATTTCAGTTCCGAAATAGTTAGGAGGAGGCGTGTAGCTGAAGGACCCATCTGTGTTCAGAACCAGGTTCCCATTTTGGACCCCATCAACCAGTATCACCTCCAGGCTGTCATTTTCTGGATCAGTGTCATTACTCAGCACACCTGTAGAGGCCTCAACTGAAAGGAGCAGATCCTCATCAGTGCCATAAAAATCATCCGCGGCAGCCGGAGGGCTGTTGGGGAACCAGATACGTTCAGTATTATCGCCATCCTCATCACCCTCGTCAGCAACAATTAGATGACCAACGATGTCAACGCTGAAATTTGCGGCCCAAGAGCCATCTGCTCCGGTATCCACAAAATGGTACTCAAAAAATTGACCGAGAGAGAAAACTCCCACGTAGCTGTTAGGATAAGCTGATCCAAATGCCGTATTCGTCTCGTAATCGACACTGGTAATCGTAAGGGAAGTTACTAGGTGTTCCTTAGTAATCTCTGATCCTGAGATCTGAACCAGGAATCCTGGCAGGATTTCATAATCATCCACTAAAAAATCATACTGGGTTAGATTTGGATCATATGATGTATAGTCAATAACAACTCCATCATCAAAATAATCACCAAATCCCGGTGTTGAAGGGTCATCAATGATCAGGGATAAATTTTCCTCCACTGGCCAGCCTAAGGCATGAATAATCCCCGTGGTGAGATTGACATTAAAGAAAGGCTGGGGAGGTATTTCAAGATCAAGATGGGCCATGGTTTCATCGCCATCCTCATCATAGACAACAACGTGGGCATCATCGATCAGACTGAGATCTATGTCATCCCCGCTGAAATCCACCTCCCAGCTGCTGTCTGATGAGATCAAGATCTCATGACAAAAATAATCATATTCCTGATCCACACAGGCATGACCTACACCATCACCTGGTCCTGTCCCGTAGGCTATGAACGTATCAGGATCGATAACATCAAAACTCAGATCCTGAATCCAGGTATCCTTGGTAGTGATCCCATCCGAAACAGTAACGTACATACCGGGCAGAACCTCATCTGCGAGGTCATAAAAATCAAAACAGACCTCACCTGTACTGGGATCCCACTCAGCTTGGAGGGTATTTTTTGATTCCTGGTAGACGATTACTGATAACAAATCATCCTCAGCGATCGTTAAGGTCACAGGCACATCGATGGGCCAGTTCCCGGTGCAAACCCAGCCGTGGTCGGGTTGAATACTAAAAGCAGGGAATGGGGGGGGTTCTTCCATTGGAAGATTGGCCACAATTTCCTCGCCATCATCATCCCAGATCGAAACATGGGGATCGGTCAGGATGCTGAGATCAATCTCGTCATCGCTGAAATCTACTTCCCAGAATCCAGAAGATGGGATCGTGATATCGTGGCAGACTAAATCATCATATTGGTCAAGACAGACATAACCCAACGAACCTTCCGGTCCAAAACCAGATGCAATGTATGTATCCGGGTCGAGGAAATCAAAACCGAAATCCGGTATCCAGGTATCCTTGAAAGTATCTCCATCCGAAAGGCTGACATACATATCAGGATTTAGTTCATCAGCAACAGAACTCAGATCAAACCACACCGTACCTGTATTCGGATCCCAATCCGCCGGATAAGAATCCTGGGTCTCCTGGAGGATATAACCATCATCGGGATCAGAATTATCGTCAACAGTCAGTGTCATCGTCACACCAATCGGCCAATCAACACCTTGCACCCAGGCTTGGTCAGGGTGGAGCGTGAACCAAGGGAACGGAGCCCAGAAAGGTTCAGCCATAGTCTGGTCACCATCAGGATCGACGATAAAGGCTGCAAACCAGGCTTCCGGATCTACTACCCCGGGACCAAAATATACAGCCCAGTGAGTATCATTAGCCATCATCACATAATCCCCACTTATACAATCTTCATAAGGCGGATTACAGACATCCACCCGGACAGTTGTGTCCTCGGGTGCTGTTCCGGCGAAATATCCTTCATCGGTGTCTACTTCATCCAGGGTTAAATCAAAGACAGTATGATCCTTAACTTGTGTACCATCGACAATCAGCAGCACCTGGTCACCGGGCTGGATGTCCACCCCATCTTCCCAGCAAGCCAGGTCGATCGACCAATCTACCGGCAGTGTGAAATCACCGGCGCACTTCGGTTCTGGGTCGGTCTGGCCGACAACACTGGAGTCATAAACTTCCAGTCTGGCTGAGGTGGACTCAGGGGCGAAGTTGAAAGCAGCAACCCAGTCGCTGGTGACATTGGCATCGATCTGCGGCTCCTGAGGAATATCAAAGTCTGCCTGGGTTGCGTCGCCATTTTCGTCGTAAATTTTGGCAGCAAACCATTCAACAAAAAATGGGATGTTATCAAAGGTGACTACCCAACTGGTTCCCTCACCTGTGTCAACTGAGCTTGAGATACAATCTTCCACCCCACAAAGCTCGACCACAACACTCGTTCCTGGATCGGCGGAGCCGCCAAATGTGCGCGCTGAAAAATCAGCCTGGTCGAAGGTCAGGTACTGCATTACATAGGATTTGATAAAGATATCATCTATGTAAAGCTCGACCAGGTCTCCAGGCAGTAGCTCTGTCCAACTATCCAGCCAGAAATCAATTTCCCCCTCGACCGGAGCACTATCCTGAAAGATGGGATCAATTACTCCTTCCCGGGAGACCACGATCTCAGCAGTATGTGGACCTTCTACGTACCCATACACTGCTACCCAATATGTATTAACATTTAGATTGTATGTAATTTCCTGGGGTGGGATGATCTCTATTGTTGACCAGTCGCCGTCCTCTTCCGCTATATTTATATTGAACCAGGCATTCGGATCGACCAGATCTGGACCTGCATCCACGATCCAGGTTCCATCTGGATTCATCTCCAAATCCAGGCCGAAACATTCATCATCCGGATTGCAAACATACATCCAACCAGACAATCCTCCAGGGGCAGATCCAGAAAAGATCCCGTTCTCAAAATCGATGACCTCGACCGTCAGATTTATCACCTCATGGTCCGCGATGGGATTTCCATCTGCCATTAAGTAAATATGGTCCCCAGGATCGATACTCACATGTGAACAATCAAACGAGGGATCCTCTCCACCAGGCAGGAAGAAATAATCTCCCGAGCATTTGGCTGTGGTTGTATCCGGTTCATAAACTTCCAGTGTGAAGTTGATTGCTTCGGACCCGGGATCGTAAATGCCCACCCCATTCAAAGTGATATTGGCATTAATCACCGGTATGGGCTCCTGGGCCTGGACGGGCTGGGCAGAAGTAAGGGCAGCCAGCATCAGGACCGAAATGATAGAAAGATTCAATAATTTGCGAGACATGTTTCCTCCTGGAAATAATTATGGACACAATTAATTTATTTCTATTTCCACCTCCTTTTCCTGGAACCATTTCGAATAACCATGTCTAAATCTATTTGTAGACCATGTGGGGATCATCATTTTTCTAAGATATAGTTTTCCTCGTTTTGAATGATCGTTTTCAAATAGAGAGTTAATTTTTCTAAACTAGAAAATCCAACTCGATTTCCCGTCCGGGTATCCTCCAGCGAAAAGCGCCATTGATCACCATCGCCGGGTTCCACCCAGATCCTGAGCAAATAAGAACAATACACATTTTTGCTTTCATCCATGATCACCTGCTGCCAGCATAACAATCAGCTGTAAATCAAGCGTAAAATAGCCGTAAATCCCGGTGAATTCCACCTGAAAAAGAGCCGTTTTTTTATGTTATGATGAAAGAACGCGTGAGTTGAATAGCCAGGTAGGGACCGGGAGGTTCCAGATGGTGTTGGCTCTGACGTTATTGGGGGAAACGAAAGTCAGTTTAAACGGAAAAAGGATCAAAAATCTTAGTGCGGAAAAAGCCCACGCATTATTATTCTATCTTGTTGTTGAATCTCATCATGCCCATCGACGGGAAGTCCTGGCAGAGATGTTCTGGCCAGAAAAACCACAGGGCTACGGCAGGAATAACCTCAAACAAAACCTCTCCCTCCTCAGAAGCGCCCTGGGGGACCGCCAGGCCCCTGAACCTTTTCTTATATCCAGCTACCGAGACCTGCAGTTCAATACCAACAGCGACTTCCAGGTCGATCTGCTGGAATTCGAAGATCTAACCAAGAAAGTCCGCCAGCATTGTCAAAACGCTGCTGAAACTTGCGAGCAATGTAAGGCCTTGCTGGTCCGGGCTGCCGCACTATACAGGGATGATTTTTTAGTCGATTTTTACCTGCCCGACAGCCCGGAATTTAACGAATGGGCATTAACCCGGAGGGAGGCTAGCAAACGACTGATGGCGGACATCCTGGGACAGTTGATAAACTGCTACTGGGAAAAAGGGGACTATAAAACCGGGGCAGGATATGCCAAAAAATTGGTGGATCTGGAACCCTGGAGTGAGAGCAGCCACAGAACACTGATGCGTTTACTGAGTGCTTCTGGCAAACGCAGCGCTGCCCTGAAACAGTTCCATGCCTGTGAAGCCATGCTGGCCAGTGAATTTAATGTCCAACCAACTCCTGATACAATTTCACTTTATGAAAAAATTAAAAATTGGAAGCCAGAAGATGGTGATCAAGAAATAATTTCAAGGAAACCCGCTGAGATCTCACCAGGAAAACAAATCACAGCAATAGTTCAAGAGCAAACTTCTTACCTTAAATATTTAGTATTGGGTTCATTAGCCCTATCTTTATTGATATTAATTTGGTTCGGATCAACAAAATGGGTACCGCCGAATTTTCTGAATTTCTTGTTTAATTCAAAAACTACAAACACTGATAAACCAGCCCTGATCAATCCGGAAAGCCTGGCTGCAGATCAGATCCTGGGTTCAGATAGCCCTGCCCCCGAAGTGAAAAAATATCTCCAGGGCTATGACCCTAATCTAGCCTTGGCTGCACTTTATGACCAGACCAGTGGTTCAGATTGGATCCAAAAAGACGGCTGGCTGGATAACAGCTCTCCCTGCGACTGGTTCGGAATCACCTGTCAGGATAATAAAATCACTGAGGTCCGGCTGCCAAATAATAATCTAGCAGGAAGCATTCCTCCCCAAATCGGTGATCTGCTAGCCATCCAAATACTGGATCTGTCACACAACCTACTTAATGGACCGATTCCCCCAGAAATTGGCTCCCTGGATAATCTTGAATACCTGAACCTGGAGGGAAATTTCGAGATCAGGGGCGAAATACCTCCCGAAATTGGCAATCTGCAAAACCTGGAAGAGCTGACCCTCTCATCCGCTTCTGCAGGAGGATCTTTGCTGAGCGGTGAGCTGCCTGGTGAACTTGGAAATCTGATCAAATTAGATAAATTAATTATTGAAGACACATTAATCCAGGGGCCAATCCCTCCTCAGCTGGGAAAGATGGCAACCTTATCTGTTTTATCCTTGTCACAAAATAACTTGAGCGGTCCAATCCCAGAGGAGATATATGATCTCAGTAAATTAAGGAGCCTGGATCTGTGGGCCAATCAAAACCTAACAGGCAAGTTATCATCGAAAATAGGCCAGCTAACCCACCTGGATTTCCTTAATATCAGCCACAATCAATTATCAGGTAACCTGCCTGATGAATTGGGCACTATGACTAACCTCGAATGGATCGGCCTGCACAATAACCCTTTTGAAGGGCCAATACCAATCAGTATGACTGTGTTGAATCCCACTGTATTCCAATATGAAAATACAAATTTATGTGAACCCGCTGATCCTGCATTTCAAGGGTGGTTGGACACTATTTCTGAGATAAGCCGGACGGCTGAAATTTGTGATGATTTCTCCACAGCGCCTAATGATCCAATACAAATTATGGTTGAAAATGATCCCTATGTTATTACCTCTGATAGGGCCTGTTTACCGGGAGAGCGATTACTTTATATGGAGGATTTTCAGGATGGGGAAGCCCAGGGTTGGCCGGAAATCGAATATCGGGCCCAAAATTGGGATATTGTTTCAGATCCTGAAAGGCCTGAAAATCTGGTAGTCCAAAACCCTGGACAGTATGATTCCGGATCATATCTGGAAGATATCTATTTTGATGATGCCGTCTGGCGTGCGGATTATTATATTATCGGAAAACCCGAATACATCTTCATCTGGCATCACACGGGTGAACCCTACGAGAGCAAAACAGGTACTGTTCATAGCTCAGATTACAACTTCGCGTTTATGTTTGACGGGACTCATTTTTACAGGTTCGCCTATCCTGTACCTGATGTTGTATTATTGGGCATCCCCAAAGTCATTACGAGGGGGGTTTGGCATACTGTAGAGATCAGTACATATCAAGATATAGTTGAGGTGTGGCTGGATGGGCGCCAACTATTATCATACCAAGATCCAGATCCCCTTCCAGGCGGAAAAATAGGTCTGGGGCTCTGGCCTTCCAGGTCTGATGATTCCATGGTCTATTTTGATAATCTGCGGGTCTGTGAATTGACTGCGCCCTTTGCAGCAGGATATACACCCGTTAACTACTAATTAAATAAAAGAGGGCTGACCAGGTCAGCCCTCTTTATTTATCTAAAACCGGGGTCATACTTCTTCAGGTCTACGGGCCTATCACATACACCCGCAGCCGCAAGATTACCCAAAGACATCCATCTGCGCTATGAGCATTACATGTTGTCGCCGTGGTGTAATCTAGAACATGCTTTTTGGCCTCGATTCTGGCTCCAACGGTGCACAGGGATCTGGCGGTACAAAATAGCTCAGATCGGCTGCCATCAGACTTCCCCCCATTTCGGCCAGTCTCTCATCCAGATAAGCGTCAGGCAAAAGAATATAACAAGGTGTTCCATTCAGTTCAGTCAGCTTATAATCCGAATTTGTATCCCTGCCGAAGATGGGAATCTCCGCCCCTTTCTGTGCAAAATCGTAGTTGTCGCAGATATCCTCGGGGCCAAATTTGCAGCCATAGGTGAACTCCAGGGGGAAAAACAGGAAGGGTCGATCGATATCATCCCACACAAATCGGACAATTTCATCACCAATACCCGGGCCAAAAGTGACCGTTTCCTCAGCCAGGATCGTACCCGTCCTCGGAGCGGTCCAGATCCCATCCATCAGGTTTTGGGGGCCGTAATTATCGACGGTTTGATCCCTGCTGATGGTTACACAATAGGTACCGGGCGTGAGCACACCAAATTCATTTTGCCAACCCCCGGTCTTTTGATCCAATCCCGTAGAGGGGCAGGAACCGGCACCCAGATCGACCACAAAGTCGCTCATACTATTATTGTATAAAGTCCCATCCCCAACGATGATCATGCCATCCACCATACATCCAGCGTGCAGCGGAGCGGCAGTCCAGGCAGCGATGAAGCCAGTCTGGTCGCAGCGGTCTTCATACAGCCGGACATCGATCCAGGCAAAATCATCTGACAGGTAGTGCCACTGGTAACATCCACCAGAGAGCACATAATGGAAATCCCGGCCTGCTGACCAGGGTCCGTATGAAGTGCCATCAAAAGCCCTCACCCGCCACCACAAGGAAGAGCAATCGAGGAAGGTCATTAACTTTTCCTGGGCATAGGACTCAGTTGTATTCACCGTCATCGAAATATTGGTAAAACCGGGATCGAGGGCGAACTGGAGCTGATAACTCTCCGGCAAACAACCACCTTCATAGGTCCATTTAAATAGATAAGGATCATCTTCAACCCAACCAGCAGGTTCAGGATCCAGCAGGTCCGGGGCGATCAGTGTTTCGCCGGAACAGACAGGGCCCGTGAAAAATTGACCCACTTCCGTTTCGGGACCAAAAACATAGGGATCAGTATCTGTAGCGCCATTGATTGCTGTTAATGACCAGGTATAGGACTTACCCGGTTCAAGAGGACTACCAACACCTCCAACGTAGGTATATGGCAGCGCCTCCGGGCCGATGTTCGTATTTACCAGCCCCAGGTTCGGCATTCCGCCTTCTTCAATCCGGAAGAGATATTCATCCGGATCACAAGTATCGCTTCCGTGCCAATTGAAAATGGGATTAAGGGAAGTCACCTCGCCATTGGTAGGACTGTCACCTATGCCAAAGTATGTAGGAATGACACTGTTGTTGCATCTGCAGCCCGTTAAAAACAGGGCTAAAAATAAACCCAAGATCAATAAGCGTTTTGATTTCTTAGACATATTTCTCTCCTTAGTAGAGTTAAAAAGCCTTTTTGCTCTGACGGGGTTAAATATTTTTATATTCATTTATTTAACGGTAAATCCGGTGAAAATGTTACAACCAGGTAGATTGGTTTCTCTCCTGTCTTGAACTTAAACCCCAAATCAGCATAACGGGCAATAATCCCGGGGGAAATTGTCCCTGATTCAAGTCAATTAAACTGAAAGTTATAAAAAAACAGTAAAAGGTGAGGAAACTTAGGGAAAAAGAATTATCCCTAAAATTTATTGAGGATCAACCTGTTAAAACCGGACGATAAATATATCTTAGCATAATTTATATACTATATAAAAGAATTGAACTTAAATCCTCCTTGGGGATTGTCGCAGATAATTGCATTCAGAATTATCTCCCTTCATCCCATAAATGTAAAAAGAACATTGCCCTGGAGCAATGTTCTTTGAATGGATTTCCAGTATTGAACCTCTATTCAATAGAAGTATAATGCGCAAAACTAACGTCTTTGACGAATGCTCCCAGGGCACCATCCAGTTCAGGGTAATCCGGCGCGTCGATAAATCGCAGGTGATCCTGCACACTCCCCCACTCCACAGACAGGATATACTGCTCGGGATATTCGATCGCTCTCATCAATTTATCACTCTGGTATCCCGGCTGGCGCCGAAGGATATGAACAACTTCATTATAGGTACGTTCGAATTTAACAGCTTCAGCGGGATCGATCTTTAAAATGGCAACTTCTGTGATCATCATCTCTCCTGTTATCAAGACACCTCAAATGCCCACTCCCCGCTCCTCATCACTGGCTCTGTGGTTCCATCTGGAAGCACACCATCTACATCCATTTCGCCCGAACCTAACATAAAGTCCTCATGCATCAGGCTTTCATTGCCGCCAGATTTTCTAAATTCATCCTCTGACATCTCAGTTCCACCTATCAAGCTAAAACGATAGGCGGTTCCCAGGGCAAGATGATTGGAGGCGTTCTCATCGTAGAGCGTATTCAGGAACGACAGACCCAGCTGGGAAATAGGGGTACTGTGAGCCACCAGGGCCACTTCCCCCAGGTAGCTGGAATTTGAATCACTTTCCAGGATACTGCGCAGGGTTTCCTCCCCCTTATTCGCCTTAAAGTCCACAACCTTCCCCGCTGAAAAGGTCAGCGAAAAATCCTCGATCAATGATCCCTGATAACTGAGCGGTTTGGTGGCGGTCACTGTGCCTTCTGTTTGTTCCCTGTGCGGCAGAGTAAAAACTTCTTCTGAGGGCAGATTGGCGGCAAAAGATAAACCATCCTTTGTTTTATCCCAGCCTCCAATCCAGATATGTCCTTCTGGCAAACCAACCTTTAGATCGGTACCGGGGGCTTTATAGGTCAGGGCTGTATACTTTTTCTCTGTCAGGTATTTGCCTCTGATCATGATCTGATCAAAATAATCCTTCCAGAAATTCACAGGGTCAGGTTTATCCAGGCGGCAGGTCTTGATCACTGCATCCCATAACTTCATTTCCGCTTCTGCCCGGGTAGAATCCGGGAAGACAGCTGCAGCCCAGTCAGGGGTCGGGGGGCAAACCACACACCACTGGGCAATATTCCTGACGATCAGTTCCCGGACTGGTTTCATATGCTCAGCATAAACCTTGGCAGTGATGCCTACCAGCTCCTGATCCTGACCTTTGAACAGATCCGGATCGCGGCCGCTGATAAATAGGGAAGCATCCCCAGCTTTCATAGCATTGAATCTTGCTTCAGTTTGCCAGGCCGGGAATTCCTCAAAAGAATCCCTGGGCGCGTTTTTCATTCTAAGCAGCTTCAGCTGATCATCATCCCACAAGACGGATACCAGACTGCTCCCATTTCGATAGGCGCTTTTTACAACCTGCTTGACCAGAGGAGCGACTTCGAGCTGTTGGGCCCAGATAAAAAGACGCTGACCGGGTTGAATATTCACTCCAACTTTTACGATCAAATCAGCGTATTTTTCAAGAACGTTGGCTACTTCTTTTTGGTCCATTTTCTGATTCCTCCAGCTGTAAAAAGAGCATGGTAGATATATATCTCATTCATTATAGTTCTTCTGCTGTGGCTTTGAGCTGTCGTTTGATGAATTCAACCTGGGTATTTTCCGGCGAAAAGATGTACAAACGGGCTTTACCGTCCTGTTCCGCCATACGGGTCTGGTAAAAAATAAAGGTATTGGTGACAACCCGGGTTCCGGGGCGGAGTTCACGTATTAGTTTATCTTCCAGTTTTTTATTCGTTTCTGGCAGCAGATAACAGGCAACAACATCCGCGTCACTGATATCCAATAAAAACAGGTTTCCCAGATGGATCGTGACCCGGCCACGCAGTCCCAGGGCTGTGATTAAAACCTGGCACCAGATCCACAACAGGGGGTTGAGTTCGATGCCAACTCCCCTGGCCCCATATTTTCGGGCGGCCGCCACAACCAAACGCCCGTCCCCGCAACCCAGATCATAGACCAGCTCATCGGGCTGGACATGTGCGAGTTTCAACATTTGGTGCACAACTCTCAGCGAGGAAGGCACCCAGGGTGATCCCTTATAGGTTGTCCAGGATACCGAAATAACCAGGATCAGGATCAATATCAAAGAAAGGTATAAAACTGGCATTATTTTTCACCCGAAGTGGCGCGATATGGGCTCCCGTTTTCCCAGGATAGCATGGACTTTTTCCAACTCGACAGGGATGTTGATCTCCTGGGGGCATTTTTCCACACATATCCCACAGTCGGTACATATCAAGGCGTTGCCGTTGGGATTCTCGTGGTCGATTTTATCCGGATTGCCCACCAGCTTGCGGTAGGATCTTCCGGTTCTCCAGCGCCTCATACCCCTATCCTCCAGGGAAACATTATTCAAAATGGCAAAATTTTGAGGGATATTCACTCCATGTGGGCAGGGCATACAATATTCACAGGCTGTGCAGGGTACCAGGATCTTCTGCCTGTAAATTTCAGCCAGCCTAATGATGACCTGATTTTCTTGCTGGCTGAGCGAGTTGATCCCGGATTGATCAGCACTGTCGCAATTCTCCACCACCTGATCCATATTACTCATTCCGCTTAACACCGTGGCTACCTCGGGTTTATTCCACAGGAATTGCAGCGCCCAGTCGACCGGTTTACGGTGAACCGGAGCTGTATCCATGACTTCAATCGCTTCTTGGGGAGGATTGGCCAGGGTGCCGCCTTTGACAGGTTCCATGATCACAACAGCAATACCTTTGCTGTGGGCATATTCCAGGCCGTCTGTTGTGGCCTGGAGTCCCGTATCCATATAGTTATACTGGATCTGTGTCATATCCCAGTTGTAATAATCGATGATCTCCCTGAATACCGGCGCCGTATCGTGGAAAGAGAATCCGATATGACCGATGCGCCCCTGGCGCTGGGCTTCTTCCATCTTTTTCATCAAACCCAGTTTTTTCAGCTTGGCAAAAGCGCCTGCATTCATGGAATGGAACAGGTAAATATCGAGGAAATCAGTTTGCAGCCGTTCCATCTGCTGATCCAGGAAGCGTTCAAAATCCTCTGTCCTGCGCACCAGTGGCATGGGCAGCTTAGTGACCAATTTGACTTTTTCCCGGTAGCCGTCCTTAAGGATC
Organism: uncultured Chloroflexia bacterium; assembly: GCA_963695575.1. Classification (GTDB taxonomy): domain Bacteria; phylum Chloroflexota; class Anaerolineae; order Anaerolineales; family UBA11858; genus B10-G9. Next base: position 15,136 of record CAVOGS010000014.1, on the reverse strand, counting down.
TCACCCAGGAATTTTTCGCTTTCCCCCAGGTGGTAGAACCAGGCTGTATCAATGTAGTTGATGCCGCGGTCAATGCCGTAGCGGATGATTCGTTTGGATTCTTCAAAATCCACTCCCATCAGACTGAATCTGCGGGATGGCAGGCGCATGGCGCCGAATCCCAATGCGGATACTTCCCAGTCCAGTGATCCCATTTTGCGATATTGCATACCGATAATCTCCTTAATATTAAAATAAACTAACCCTTGAATTGTACACCAATGAAATATCATCTTCCAACAAACTTAAACCGGGCCACTGATCCTGACCCGGTCGAAGTGAGTACCTGAGAGACCTCCAAGGTCTCCACAGCTACCAGATATATTCCAGTTTTTGGTACGGCTCAGGGTCCAGTTCAATAGTAATGGTATCTCCCGGCCGCACCTCCCCACCTTTCAACACAATACCCATCACCCCGGTTTCCCGAACCAGTTTTCCATCCTGATCCTTGTAGAGGACTTCCTTTAACAATCCCGGTTGAAAATCATCTATCTGCTGGCAAGGACTTCTCAGCGCTGTGATCTTAACCAAAACTTCCTGGCCTATTTTCAGGATCGTGCCGGATGATAATGCCAGCAGGTTGATCCCCCGGGTGGTGATGTTCTCACCCAATTCACCCGGACGGACTAAAAATCCTTTTTTCCCCAGCTTATCCAGAAGCTCCTGATGGATCAGGTGCACCTGGCGGATATTGGGTCTGATGGGGTCCTTCTTCACGAAGTAGCGGTGTTTCACTGTTTTGCCGGCATGGGCATCCCCTTGTACACCAAAATCTTCGATCAACCTGATCAGATCCAGATTCGGTTTGCTGAAGGTATGGTTTCCACTTTTACTCACAGCTACGACAACAGGTTTCATGTAATACCTTCCTGATCTTGGCGCAAAGTTATTTTATGATTTGATACTTAAGCTGGGCAAATCCGTTTTTCCAGGACCTGGATTCCAACAAATCCAATTGGAGTTCTTTCTCCAGTTTTCCAAATAAAGGAATCCCATCGCCCAGCAGTACCGGGATGACGGTCAACGTCAGATCATCCACCAAGCCCTGCCTTAAGAATGACTGAACCACTTGGCCGCCATCCAGGTAAATATGTTTGTGGCCTTTCTGTGCCAGCTTTTCCAGAAGTTCTTCTGGAGCGGAATTATCGATCCGCACACTGCCTTGCAGCTCTTTCGGAAATTCTGTCAGACTTCTACTCAGCACTATTATCGGTTTTGACCCATAAGGCCAATCGTTGAATTCCAGTACTTTCTCAAACGATCCACGCCCCATGACCATAACATCAACAGCCTGAAAGATGTCCCCATAACCGCCATCTTCCCCCTCTCCCATTGGTTCATACTCATCCAGCCAGCTGACATCCCCATCCCGACGGGCGATAAAACCGTCCAGGCTGATGGCCATAAAAACTGATACTCTGATCGTTAATATTTCACTGTTCAGCATTAAGCTCCTGACCCAGCTTAAGATTAATATCTCTCAGCTCCGACAACAACTCTCCTACCCTGTTAATCTCTTCATCCATCAGCGCTTTCCAGGGTCCAAAATAATTGGCATCGGTATCAAGCTCTGCCTGATCGCGGATCTTTTTCCCTTCATCTGTTATCCGGTATCCATCCGAGCCTTCTTCGATCCAGCCTTTCTGAACCAGGTCCTCGAGGGTTACCTGATAATCCGATTTTGTGTACTGCCGGTATGGCAAGCGCTCAACCAGCTTTTCAGCCGTTTTGGCTTCTCCATTCCAGACCAAGGTCAGAACCTCCCAGGTATGGCCGTCAACTCCAAATGGTCTCCAGGCAGCGACGTGAGCATCATCCCGGAATGCATTCAGGTCATCAAGCAGTTGATCCACATGACCAAGTGAACCGGGATCTACCTTGATATGACTTTGATAGGACAGATCAAAACACAGTTTTCCGCCAGTCAGGTCTGTTCTGTAAACAGAGTCCACTAATTTGGCAAGAAGAGCGATCAGCTCATTTAACTTGCTGGCAGAGAACTGATTCACTTGATTGATATAACTGTAAAAGACATCGTGAACAGCCTCGATGGCAGCTGATCCCCGTTTCGCTATCTGGAATCCCCCCGCCCCATCCGATTTGATATAGCCTGCCTCAGCAGCGCCTTCAAGCAGTTCTGCAACACTTTCGGGGTTGGCATAGGGATTCCGTCTAAATAATAGATCCTGGGAGATCGGTTCAGGTGCCCGGTTATAGGCCAGGAAAATGGGCCCATAAAAACGCTGCTCTGTAAATTTTTCTTCAAACAGGGGCTGCATCAAATGCCGTGCCAGGGGGAAAATGGAAGCTGTTGTTTCACCCATCAACTGGAACACTGCCGATTTATCTGTCATTTTTTCCTCCTTCTTTTTTAGCCTAAGATTATTCCCTCTGAAAACATTCTAATCTGGAAATCCAATTCAATCGCCCTCCCTGAGTATGGATAGTAAAAACATCTTCGTTCATGGTTAAGTATAGCATTACAGCAAATCCACCCGAAATGGATGGATTTACCAGGAACATATTTATCTCACTTGAACACCGGATATTATTATATGGCCACTTTTCTGGCTTGCAAGCTGTTCCAGAGCATAGAAGGGATACCCATGCCGCGCTGGTATTCTTCCCCGCTGAGGTAGAGATTTTCAACCTTCAGAGAAAGCAGATCCCTTGCATCAAGAGCCAGGGGATCCTGATTTAAGATCACCAGGTCCGCCAGTTTGCCAACTTCAAGGCTGCCGCGCTCTTTTTCGTCAAAACTGGTCCAGGCGATTTCTGTGGTGTACATCCGCAAGGCTTCTTCAATACTGACAGACTGCGCTGGATCATAGGGATGATTGCAGGCGCCGTATATGCCCTCGATCGGGTCCGGATGAGTGACCGGAGCATCAGAGCCCCCGCTGAGATGAATCCCCAGGTCCAGGATCGTCCTCAAGGGGGAGCTGCTGTAGATCCGGTCGCCCAGGATCTCTTCCAGATATTCCACCGGTTCCAGGGGGCTGATCAGGAAACCGGGTTGGAGCGTGATCCCGATCCCCAGATCGGCGATCCTTTTTAGGTCCTCAGACCTGACCAAGCAGGCGTGAATGATAGTATGGCGGTGATCCTCCCGGGGGAAATCCTTTAAAGCAGCTTCAATGGCATTCACTGCCCGGGTGACAGCCGCGTCTCCGATGGCATGCATTTCGATCTGCAGCCCGGCCCGGTTGGCTTTTTTGGCAAAATCAAATACTTCTTCTTCCTGGTGATAAAGAATTCCTTTATTTCCCAGATCATGACTGTAGGGCTCGTGCAATGCTGCGTCGCAGGCCCCAAAACAGCCGTCCAGGGCTGTTTCAAAACAGCCCCCGATCCTGGGCAAACCACGCTTGAGGACCTTGTCAACCTCCAGGGTCTGGAAGAACAGGCGTGTTTGGAAGCTGTTCTTGAGCCCCCGGGCTTTGGCAATCAAACTGACCAGGGTGATATCCAGGTCATTCGGGAAACCCACACCTTCCGTGGCATGGATCATGCCTACCCCGTAATCAGCCAGCAGGTCATAGCCTTTGAGGATGCTTGTGACAAGATCCAGAGGGGGCACTAATCCGGTGGCAAAATCAACTCCTTCGTAGAAGGCTTCATGAAAGAGATGGCCCTCTTCTTTATAAAATCCGGGTAATTTCTGGACCTGATCTGGGAATTTTTCCAGCATGGCGCTGTTAAAAACAGCGGAATGGCCATCATAACAAATAATAACCAGGGGGATGCCCTTGCAGGCCTGGTCTAATTCCGCCCTGGTTATCAACCTTTTCTCTTTAACACTATGTTTGGAAACCCCAAATGCGATCACAATCTTCAATTTAGGGTTCTGTTTGGTAAAAATCCGAATTTGATCCTGTATTTCCGAGATATCAGTGGCTTCCCGAACATCAAAATAAGTGGCTGCAATTAAAGCCCAGTTTGAGAAATGCAGGTGTCCGTCCCCAAAAGCGGGAATCAAAACCTTCTCACCCAGCTCCTGGATCGGCTTTCCGTTCTGGTACTGGGGAGGTAATTCGTCACCCAGGAAAACAATCCTCCCCTGGTCTTCCACCAGGTACTGATAAATATGACTCTTGGAATCCAGGGAGATGATCTTGCCGTGAAATACCTTCATAATGTCCTCCGGGGAATTGAGCTATCGAAAAAAAGTTTGGATGAAATAATTAACTTCTAATAATTAATGGGATTTTATATTCAATACCATAGCAATGATATAAAGCACAGTATACCCTCCCCACAGCAGCTTGCTCAGGGGCCAGAGCGGCCACCAGTAGAACATCACCGTCGCCAGGTAGAGGAGCACATAGGGAATTGCAACAGATGCTTGAAAAGGGTTCCGGAAGGAGATCTGGGCCAGATAGTCAATATAAAACCCAAAGATCGCATAGACCAGGAACAGGAATCCTCCCAGCCAAAAATGCCAGCTCTTCCCGGCTCGCATCAGGATGATACTGATGATCACGGCCGGGATGCACAGGGCGTAAACCAGCCAGCCGTATTTCAGGGTATAACTTTCCATCAACGGCTTGCGAATCGCAAAATGAACGATGAGAATAATTTGCAAGATGAAGGCCCAGATCACATACAATTTATCAAATTTATCAAGCTGATTCCAGTTCAACATCATATTTCTCCTATCCAATTGATGCTGCGCCAGGATTCTGACATTTTCATTATAGAACAAAAAAAACCGCTGTTCAACTGCAACAGCGGTTACAAAAAATATGTGGATGTTGTTGAATTAGTATCAAAATTAAACTGTTATCTTTACCCTTTTAGTGATCCTGCCAATAAACCGCGCAGGAAATAACGTCCCAGGAAAACATAAACCAGCAAGGTTGGCAGTGCCGCCAGAAGGGATCCGGCCATCTGCACATTCCAGGAAATGATTTGACTGCCGGCCATATTATTCAGCGCCACAGTTATGGGCCATTCCGTATTTCCAGTCAGGATGACTGCAAACAAAAAATCATTCCAGGCGGATGTAAATTGCCAGATCAGGACCACAACAAAACTGGGGATCGAGATTGGCAGCAGGATAAGCCAATAGATCTTCAACATACCTGCCCCATCGATCTTGGCTGCTTCCAGCAATTCCTGGGGCAGACTTGCATAGTAATTTCGGAAGGTCAGCGTTGTTATCGGTATCCCGTAAATGATATGCGCCATTGCTAGGCCTGCCAATCCTTTAATTCCCGCCGCTGACATAAACTGCACCAGGGGAATAATGATGCTCTGGTAAGGAATGAACATGCCAAACAGGATAAACGGGAAAATGATGTCAGATCCACGAAACTTCCATTTTGCGAGGATAAATCCATTGAGTGAACCCAACATCGATGATATCAGGGTGGCCGGGATCACCATCATAAAACTGTTTTTCAAGGATGGCGAAAGAACCTTCCAGGCTTCAATATAATTATCAAAGGCAATGCCCTGGGGCAGATTCCACATGGTTTGCAGATCTATTTCTGCAAAGCTTTTAAAACCGGTAACCAGCATGACATACATGGGCAGTAAATAAAAAATGACCAGCAGGATCAGTGGGACGTAGAGCCAGTTTTTTCCAAGATAGAGTCTTTTCATTGCAGGTCCTCCGTCTTCAATGTATAGCGAATATAGGGGATGATCAATATTGCTACACTGATGAGCAGAAGGATGCCTATTGCAGCGCCTCGGGCGTAGAATAATCCGTCAAAGGTCGTCTGCCACATATAGATCGAAGGCACATCAAGGGGGAGCTGTTTTCCGGCGATGGCGATGATCAGATCAAACACTTTTAGGGACATATGCCCCAGAATGATCAATGCGCTTAAAGTTACTGGTGCAATCAAAGGTAGGATAATATGGCGGTAAAGCTGAAATTCATTGGCGCCGTCAATCTGAGCAGCTTCCTTTAACTCGGCCGGGACAGATCTTAATCCGGCCAGGTAGAGCGCCATAGTATAACCGGACATTTGCCAAATTGCAGCCAGGGCAATGGCAGCCATACCCCACTTGGGCGTGTTGTACCAGAGATTAACCAGAAAATCCAATTTAAGATTGGTAAATAATAAGTTCAGCCCGCTGATGCGGGACCCGGTGGCAGAATTCATCAACCAGCGCCAAACAACCCCGGTGACGATATAGGAAATGGCCATCGGGAACAGGAATAAACTGCGGAAAAATCCCTCCCCTCGCAGCCCCTGGTCAAGCATTACAGCCATCAGAAATCCAAGAATTATACTTCCCAGGACAAAAACACCTGTAAATATGAGGGTATTCCGGATATCTACATGAAAACGAGGGTCAGAAAATAAACCGATATAATTCTTGAGACCAGCCCAGGTGTAATCCGGATTTAACCCTTTCCAGTTGCTGAGCGATACACGAATGGACCAGCCAATAAAACCGTATACAAAAATCAGGACTGCTATTATGGATGGAGAGATCAGGATAATGGAAAGATAGCGGTCTTTATTTTTAAACATAAATTGACCTTGTTCTGAGGATAAAAGATATCGAGGCTCCAAAAATAGGAGCCTCGATGTTTTTAAACTTGTCTATTATTGGCAGGGGCCAGATGCGACACAAGCAGCAACCAGCGCTGCCTGGAAAGTCGTTACATCAGGATCTGCTACAAAGAGACCTAAAGCGGTATCAATTTCTGACTTCCAGGAGTCATTGGCAACCACACCGTGGGTCAAGGAACCAGAAACAATGTTGCTGGCCCAGTCATCCATGGCAGACTGCAGATAGACACCAAACAGGGAAGCATCACAGTCCGTGCGGGCGCAGATTGAGCCCTTAACGGGGTTGAAAGCTTCCTGACCAGCCTTGGAGCCGGCGACCTTCAACCAGGCTTCAGCGCCTTCGGGGTGCGGGGCGCCAACAGCGAGTGTGAATGAGTCAGACAGGAACTGGAATACGCCAACGCTTCCAGGAACAGGAGCCCAGCCGTAGTCAGTGTTAGCGGTTCTTTTCCGAGTTCTCGGAAGTAACCTTCAGCCCAGTCACCCATGACGTTAAAAGCAGCGTCGCCATTGATAACGAGCTGGGCGGCGTCCTGCCAGGACAAGGAAGCTGCGTCAGCATTTGTGTAGGTCAGAGCTTTTTCGAAGTCGTTAAGGGCAGCTGTAACTTCAGCGCTGGCCCAATCAGTTGAACCATTCCACAGGCCATCGTAGGCCTCGGATCCGAGGGAACCAAGCAGAACGGTTTCCATCAGGTGCAGCTGGGTCCACTGCTCGCCAAGGGCGAGAGGTGTCACACCAGCGGCCTGGAGGGTATCCATGGCAGCAAACCAGTCGGCCACGGTGGCGGGAACAGCTACGCCATTGGCTTCCAGAACTGCGGGGTTGTACCATAACACATTGGCGCGGTGAATGTTCACGGGAACTGAATAGATATTGCCGCCATCAGAGATGAGCGGGATCAAAGTCTCGGGCATGACAGCCAGCCAGCCTTCAGCTTCATACAGATCATTGAGGGGCTCGATCTGGCCGCCGGCAACATAGGTGCCGATCAGCTCTTGTCCAGCGTGTCCCTGCCAGCTATCGGGCGGATCGCCAGCCTGCAAACGGGTAGCAAGTACTGCCCGAGCGTTGGTGCCGGCGCCACCGGCGACGGCTGCATTAACGAACTCGATATCAGGATAATCGGCACCAAAAATGCCGATCATAGCTTCCAGACCAGCAGCTTCGCCACCACCGGTCCACCACGAGAAAACCTCAACCATTTTTGCATCCATGGCGGGTTCTTCGACAGCGGCTTCTTCTGCCGGGGCGGGGGTACCACAAGCGGTCAGCACCAGAGCCGTTAATACAAACACGGCAACTAAGCTTAACCAAAATTTCTTAGACATGTTCTTACTTCTCCTTTATTGAATAGGATAGAGCAGATAGGATAACACATTTCGAACTATATCTTCCTCCGAGACACCACCTCCTTACCGCTTCTTTGGTAATGCTCATATGACCACATAACCATTATATAACAAATTTTACTAATCGATTTCCTTCAAAAGGAGATACTCTTTAGATCATTATCTCTATCATTAATAACAAAACCGCTATTCGAAAAGAATAGCGGTAGTATTTCAAGTGGGCGTTAGTGGACAGATCTCGAACCGTTTTTCCTGTCATATTGCGATTCTTTTGATCTCATGCTCGGTGAGGGGATACGAAATCGAATTCATTTTGATTTCAATCCTCTCCCATTTGATATCGATAAAGAGTCATTGAATTACCTAGAACGCCTGTGGATATTAATATTGCTGGTGATTGATCTAAAACCAGGAGTAAAAGAAATGCAATAATCTTGATCCCGATTGGCCTTTGATTAACGTTCATAGCCCGATCAGGTTCTGATCGTTCTACAACCCGGATCATCGAAGAATGGATTGCACTGGATTCCAACCAGAACCCTGGCTCAGGAAATTCATCTGGAAAGGAGTGAAATTGAGAATGCTGGTCATTTCAAATCTATCCAGTGGATTTTTTCCCCCATTCCAGATAAAATAGTGTAATATGGCAATATAACCCTTGTTACACCTATCTTGGGATCGAGTCAAGCAGTTCATTAAGACCCCAGATTCCAAGGACCGGGAATGCTCCTGGTAGCTCCTTAACACCTTTATTAGTTATGTTCCAAAAAGGAAAAAATGTTTATGATTAGACAACCCGTGATTACTCCAGGGAAGCATAAATCCAAAATCTGGATCCTGTTAGTAAGTGTGTTGATGGTGGTGATCAGTGCCTGCACCCCTACAAGCGAATCGCTGACTGATTATTATGTCAGTCCGACAGGTTCTGACGAACCTAGACGAGGACGATCTGAAACAGATCCCTGGCAGACGATCAGTTATGCGCTCGAACAGGCCGACTACAGCCTGGGAACACCCAGGATAATGCTTGCCGCAGGAACTTACCTTGAAAATCTTACGATCACACGCCCTGTGATCATCACCGGGGTGGGAGTCGGCGATCCTCGAACTGATTCCGATATCTCCGTGATCGAACCAGCTATCAGACCCTCATCACCCATTGAACCCTATCACACAGTTTCCGGCGGAATTCGAGTCGAGTTTTTTGATCTGGTTTTCCAATACGGCAGGCTCCAGGTTACGGAAGGATCCTTGTATGTAGAAGGCGTGAGCTTTTGGCACAGTCAGCAGCGTTACGGCCTGCGCCTGAGAGATGTCAGCGCTTTTAACATCGTAAATTCTGATTTCACCACCCAGCCAGGAGTCTACTCAGATTATGCTGTTGAAATCAACAATTCGATCGGAGAGATCCACGGGGGAACTTTCGGGGATAGTTTTGACCATGCCATCAGCATTACCAAGATCGCGGTCGGGATTCCCGATGTATTGGGAGATGGCTACATCTATATCATCCAGTAGGCAATTGCTTATCGAAACTGGACCATTCTTGATCAAATGTGTTTTATGCGGATGGGATCCGGGTTTCTCAGGACGCATCCGCAACAATTCGTAATTCCTCAATAACGCGAGCAAACACGGCAGCCGAAGAATACCTGCCGGGATCATCAGACGGGTCTGCTGCCGGCATCGACGTCCGTTAAGTTCCAGCCCACCCCGCTCCAGTTTTGTCGAAATCACAGGAATACCATCTCTGGATTTGTGTTGGAATTGCCATGAATCTCACCGGGAAACAGGTCTGCGCTTCCTGGAATTATCTATCAGGAGTGAGTTTTCCAGTGAAAACCCATTTCGGAAATCATCCAGATTTTAGCAGGGCTGAATCCACAATCGATTTTGGGGGAGGCCCCTTAGGCAGTGGAGGGGGTAATATCTTCCGCAATCCTGATGCGATTGGTTTTTATCATAAATAGGGATCCCTGTCTCGCGTTTTCAAACGGTTGGCGAAACTCAAGGAGAACAGACCGACAACAAAACTATGACCGGTTGGACACCGATGTCGGCAGGTAAGGTGGGATTGTTCTCAATCGATTATCGCTGAAACGCCGACAGCACCCCAGAGATCTATGAGATTCTGCCCTTTACAGCCACGCCCACTATTGGATCAGCTCCTGAAAAACCGACCCTCAATAAGGACGTCTTGTGCTGGCTGGGACCAGGTCCCCTGTACGAAACAGTCAGTTCAGTATTAAAAGGAGTCCAGGTTTCTCTGCTTGGCAAAGGAATAGCAGGGGATTGGTGGATCATCGACAATCCCCGCTACCCGGGCGTTTCCTGCTGGCTCCCCGGGGATGCGCTGGATGTAGATCCAAACCTGGATCTGAGCAGCCTGCTGTTGATCGCTGCTCCTCCCCTACCAACACTTGCATCACACCATTATACTACCGCTATTCTTTTAGAATAGCGGTAGTATTTCGAGTGGGCAGTATTGGACTCGAACCAACGACCCCCTCCTTGTAAAGGAGGTGCTCTAACCAGCTGAGCTAACCGCCCGATGATGCATTCATTATACCAAGCGGGTTTGTTAAAGTAAATAGTAAATAGTAAGTAGTAAGTAGATTAATAACCAGCGTTCCGAAATCTATTTACTATTTACTGCTTACAACTTCCTGCTCAAATTTGCCAAAGTTTTGGCCTGTATGATAAACTCATTCAAAGCGTATTATCTAAAACTTATGAAAATCATCCGCTATCAAACATCCCGCAGAAAACCTGGCTACGGCTGGCTTCTGGACAATAAAGTCGGCCCCATCAAGGGCGACATATTCGGTTCCTTCCAGCGCGGGGAAGCCAAAACTTCCCTGGATAAGGTTGAGCTTCTGGCCCCGGTAGAGCCAGGCAAGATCATCTGCGTGGCCCGTAACTATGCCGCTCATGCCGCAGAACTCAATAATGCTGTCCCTGAACTGCCGGTTCTGTTCTTTAAACCGCCCTCCGCTGTGATCGGACCCGGTGAAGCAATCATTATTCCTCCCCAGGCTAAACAAGTGGAGCATGAAGCCGAGCTGGCAGTAGTGATCGGTAAGGCTGGACGCTGGATCGAACCAGATCAGGCTAAAAACCACATCCTGGGCTACACCATCGCCAATGATGTCACTGAACGTGTATTCCAGCGCGAGGATCTGCTCTGGACCCGCGGCAAAGGTTTTGATACCTTCGCCCCTATTGGTCCCTGGATCGAAACTGACTTCAACACAGCTGACGCCATCATCTCCTGCCGGGTCAACGGCGACCTGCGCCAGATGGCATCCACCCGGGATATGGTCTTCCTGGTGGAGCAGCTGATCGCATTTGCTTCCTCTTTTATGACCCTGATGCCTGGTGATGTCCTCCTAACCGGGACCCCGGAAGGGGTCTCCAAACTGGAAGCCGGCGATACGGTGGAAATTGAGATCGAAGGTATCGGAAAACTAACCAATCCGGTGATCCTTTCGGAGCGTGCCCAGTGAACCTGGATATCCGTGCTGGAGTGATCGCTGCCACCATCCTGACCGGGATATTTTTCCTGATCAGTATTGTCACCGGGACCCAGACTGTGCTGGCCAGCCGCAAGATCAAATTCTTTCAATCTCAGCCAGGACCAAAAAAGACGCGGTTGGTGGTTAATTGTGCTCGGTTTATTCTGGGCAATTCTGGGCATCCTGGTCTTCTTTTACGGCGAGCCGGTGGCCTATACGATCATCAGCCCGTCACCTACCAGGCCTGCCAGCCTGACCCCATCCATTTCCCCATCTGCATCTGTTTCACCAACCATCACCCAAACGCCTACAATCACCCTTACACCGAACGAATCCTACACGCCTCTACCGACTTCCACACCCCATATCCCAATTGCGGTGGAAGCCCGTTTTGAGGGCAAACTCACCCCACCAGCAGAAGCCGCCTTCAGCCCTCTGGTCTTCTCCAATATCGGCCTGGATGATGATTACAACCCTATCGGCCCCGGAATCCAATTCACTAATCCTGTTGGCCATCTTTACGCGGCTTACAGCTACGCCCGCATGGAGGACGATATTCAGTGGAGCGCCCTCTGGTACCGGGGAGATGAACTGGTTCACTTTGAAAGTCTGCCCTGGAAGGGAGGAAGTGGAGGGTTTGATTACACAGATTGGGATCCCGCTCCGGAATTGTGGCTGCCGGGTGATTATGAAATTCAGATTTTCCTGGGATTGGACTTCTACATTTCCGGCAGCTTCACAGTAGTTGGTGATCCCCCTACGCCAACAGTCACTCCCATTCCATCATTAACCCTGACCCCCACCCGAACAATCCAGCCCACCGTGACCGTGTCCCCCACCCCCTAATACCTGCTACGATTAACGGACCAATGCAACTGCCACCCGGGCTGCAATTCTGGCATTATTAAGCAGTAGGCCAAGATTGGCTTTCATACTCGATTTTCCTGTTAATTCACTGACCCGATTCAAGAGGAACGGCGTAACTTCCTGGCCCTGGATCTTATGATCATCCGCATCAATTAATGCTTGATCAACAGCATCAGCCATTATTTTGTCCGGCAGAGCATCATTTAAGGGCGCTGGCACTGCCAATAAAACGGCAGAATTTACACCCATCGCCCAATGGGCCCGGGCCAGAGTGGCTGCATCTTCTGGATCTTCTACTGAGGCTGTGACCGGCAAGCCGCTGGAGCGAGCGTAAAAAGCTGGGAAAGTTGAGGTTTGATATCCCACAACAGGGACAGAGAGAGTTTCCAATTTTTCCAGGGTGGCAGGTAGATCGAGGATCGATTTTGCCCCGGCGCAAACTACGATCAGCGGTGTTTGAGCCATAGTATACAAGTCAGCTGAGACGTCAAAGGGAGCGTTGCGGTGCACACCGCCGATCCCGCCGGTCGCAAAAACCTGAATTCCGGCTTTATGTAAGGCTGTGATTGTCCCAGCCACTGTGGTTCCCCCATTTAACTTCTTCAGAGCCGCCCGCGAGAAATCCCGCCGGCTGATCTTGATCACATCCCTGTCCTGGGCCAGAAGCTGGATATCGGCTGGGTTCATACCTACCTGGGCTTTGCCGCCTAAAACCCCCACCGTAGCAGGGACAGCGCCTTCTTCCCTGATCACGTTTTCCATAGCCTGGGCCAGCTCAATATTGATGGGATACGGCAAACCGTGAGTTACGACTGCGGTTTCCAATCCTACAATCGGTTGATTCTGGTCCAAGGCCTGGCGCACCTCTTCTGAATAATGAAGGTCAGGCATAAAAGCTCTCCAATTGGACTGAAATGATACTCCAATTCTATCATTTTCTCCCCTCAATTTGAGATTACGATGGCTCCGGATTGAGATAAATAAGGGTTATCTGATAAAATCAAGGTGAATTTATTATCCAGTTACACTCAAGGAAGAATGATGAGTAATTTCCCCGGAAAAGGTAAGGTAGCGGTTGTAAAAACCTCCCCTGAAACTGTTTTAGAGGATTATCACAGGCTGATGGATCTAGCCGGTGTTGAAAATGCTCTGCCTGATAAAAATCTCCAGACAGGTTTGAAGATCAACATCTCCTGGCAGACCTGGTACCCGGCCTGCTCCACCGCTCCCTGGCAGCTGGAAGGGGTGATCAAATCCCTCCAATCCCGGGGTTATAAAGACTTGGTCGGGGTCCATAACGACACTGTCGTGGTCGACACCAGTGACGGAGAAGCCAATAACAAACATAAGGCGGTCACAGATCAATATCATATTCCCTGCCTTTATCTTTACAACCAGGATTTTGAGTGGATCGAGTTTACTCCTAAAAATCACAAATACCTGGTTCTTGACAAGGTTTACCCCAAAGGTGTTCTGATCCCTAAGGCTCTGCTGGGCATGAATATTGTTCAGTTGCCCACGGTCAAGACCCATGTATTTACCACCATCACCGGCGCCATGAAAAACGCCTTTGGCGGCCTTTTACACCGGGAACGGCACTGGACCCACGCAGTGATCCATGAGACTGTTGTAGATTTACTGGCCATCCAGCAAGAGATCCATCCGGGGCTTTTTGCTGTTATGGATGGCACATTTGCTGGCGATGGCCCGGTCCCCGGGCTATGCGCTGGCATGAAAAAGACATTCTGATCGCTTCAGCTGACCAGGTAGCCATTGATGCTGTTTCGGCCAAGCTGCAAGGTTTTGACCCCATGGATCTAAAATTCATCCGCCTGGCCCATGAATTAGGCCTTGGTGTGGGTGACCCGAAAGAGATCGAAATAGTCGGCTACGATATTGACCAGGAAAAACCCTGGCACTTTGTGCGGGAAGATACTTTCGCCAGCACTGGGCAGCATATGATCTATCACGGCTGGTTAAAACCGCTTGAAAAACTGCTCCTGCAAGTCCCGCTTGTTCCCTGGGCTTATTTTGCAAGCAACTTCTACCATAATGTGTACTGGTATCCCTTTGTGGGGCGCAAAAGGGTGGAAGCAGCGTTAAAAACGAAATGGGGCCAGGTCTTAAGAAATACGGTGACGGGGAAGTTGTCATGCCAGGTATGGAACGGAAAACCGTCATCCAGGCCCTGGTGGCAGGAGTACTTGGTGTTGCAGCCCTGATCGCCATCCTGGTGGCAATTTTCTAAATCCTATGGATCAAGGCAGCACTAAAACCATTACCAGGCGGCTGATCGCCCGGATCTGTATTTGGCTTCCTGGTTTTTCTGATAGTGATCCTCGTTGGAGACCTGCAGCAGGCCAGCAGCCAGGTCCTTCATTTTATATGGGCATATTTCCCCCTGGTCTTGCTTTTAACCCTCTTTAACTACATCCTGCGCTTCTTCAAATGGCACTTTTACCTGGGACAGGTTGGCGTAAAGGACTACCCCCTGCTGAAAAGCGCCCGCCTCTTCCTCGCCGGCTTTCCACTGGCGGTTACGCCCCGGCAAGGTAGGTGAAGCCTTGAAAGCTGTCTGGCTGGAAAAAGAAACCAGGCTGCCTGTATCCAAAGGCATCTCAGTGGTGCTGGCTGAAAGGATCAGTGATGGCCTGGGGGTTTTAATCCTCAGCACGCTGGGCGTGATCGCCTATCCGCGCTACTGGCCGGCTTTTGCGATCGTGTTGGGGGGGCTGATTGTTCTGATTTTGATCATCCAGATCCGCCCGGCAGCTTTGTGGCTCCTCAATCTGGCATCCAAACTGCCTCTCCTTAAAAAGATCTCGGCAGG
>CAVOGS010000013.1:0-19036 GCA_963695575.1 uncultured Chloroflexia bacterium | reverse complement strand
GTAGGATGAAAGTCTTCGAAAGGATAAAGATAATCTGGCTCTCGCATAGCGTCCCCCCGAATGGGGACGCTTTTTTCTTTACAAACCCAAAAATTTGTCATTCTGACCCTGAACGAAGTGAAAGGGAAGAATCCACCCTCACGATTAAGATGAGTAAAGACCGAGCTTATTAATGACGAATAATAAAAAACTGATCTCATTATGGATCCTTCGCTAACGCTCAGGATGACAGTCTAGATTGCCGTCATCATACCAATTTTCTGCCAAATCTAACCATGTTGGATTCATGATTTCTATTAGTGATATTTTCTTGGACCTTTTCCACCCTTTAATCTCTTTCTCCCGTGAGATTGCAGTTTTTATGCATGCCGATACTTCGTAATATACCAAACGAGTAACGTTATATTTCTGAGTGAAACCAGGTTGGCGTTTTTGTTTATGGGTTAGTACTCGATTAAGTATGTTGTTTGTGACACCAGTGTAAAGGGTTCCTCCAAGACTCGACATTATGTAAGTGAAGTACAGTTTCATATAACCCCCATATACCTTCATTATAAATAGCGCAAGATGTGATATCTGCACCCTCCTTTATAATTCTGACCTTAAACAAAGGGACGAATTTATATTCAAATTCATATTTAGGACCTGGCCTGTGAAAGGCGAGGGGAATGTTCTGAGAAGACCATATGGATCCTTCGCTGGCGCTCAGGATGACACCGATTAATCATATGTGTTTTTATCTAATAAAATGAATGTCCCTTTCATTTGTCATTCTGACCCTGAACATAGTGAAGGGGAAGAATCCATGTTCAGATAGAGAATAGATGAGAAGAATTATTAAAGATCTGGGATAAAAAAACGCCGACCTGTGTCGACGTTTTATTTCAGGAGGCAAAAGTTTAATCGCGGGAAGTATAACTACAACAAATATTTCTCTACCTGTACATTCTCCCGGCCAAGCATGTCCCTGAGCTGGTTGATCAGGTTCTTGCTGATCTTTGTTGAAGCATTGGGGAATTCCAGCAGATGAGCCCGGTCCTTTTCGATGATCTGGAATGCAAACCGGTCGTTTCCCGGATAACTGATCAATGTGCCGTAAACCTGGCGCAGCCTGAGTTTATCCCGCATCAGATCTCCCCGGTTCTTCAGGATAACCGTGATCAGGTAAGTTGAATCCTCGTCGAGAGTGATTGACCCGACTCGCTCCGGCAGGGGGACAACCGGCTCCGGTTCTTCAACAGGTATCTCTTCCGGAATATCTGCCGATTGACTTTTTTGCCGATCAATTGTGGCAGCACTCGGTGATGATTCCCCATAGTCCGGTGGAGGGAAATCCGGCATGGGAGGAAACTCCGCTTCTGGAACAGATTCATAGATCAAGGTGTCGTCAACTGGAGGCCCTTCTGCCGGCGGTGGTGATTGAGTTTCAACTCGCGCTGATCTGGTTTCTTGGGGAGCTTTGTTAATACTAGGTGCCCGGGTGGGAAGTGGTGGTTCAGCAAGGGGCTCGACCTGGGTGATATGGGTCGATACCTGGTCAACCAACACCTTCGTACCACCACTGTTGGCATCCGCTTTTCCCCTTACATAGATGATCTCGTCAAAACGGATCAGGTCACTGTATTTCTGCCAGGTATTGGGGAAGACCACTAGATCAATCATACCCTGAACGTCCTCAATAGTCGCGAAGGCCATTGCTTTGCCGTTTTTGGTTTGATGCTGCCGGATCTTGGTGACAATGCCAGCGACGCTGACCCTTTCCTGGTCTTTGGCTTCGTTGAGATCCTGGGCAAAGTGTGTCACATGCTGCTCGAGGCTGTCCATGACAGTGCTGAGCGGGTGATCAGAGACATAAAGGCCGATCAACTCCCGTTCCCAATCCAACTGGGCCCGACGATTGATGGCTGTTTTTGCTTCTGGAAGGACAATGGCTTCTGCCAGGCCTGTGCCATCCCCGAACATGGAGATCTGGCCGGCATCCGCTGCCTGGAAATTGGATGAGCTGATGGCCAGGATCCTGTCCATGGACTCAAGCAGGGCAGGGCGGCCGCCAAGATCATCCAGCGCGCCCACCTGGATCAAGGATTCCAGGGCTCTTTTTCCAACTTTCCTCAGATCCACCCGCCGCAGGAAATCGTTAATGTCCTTAAATTTTTGCTCGCCCCTGCCGTGAATGATCTCTTCAACAGGACCTTCACCGACGTTCTTAATCGCACCCAGCCCAAACCTGATGCAGCTGTCATTTGAAGGGTTGTCTTCAATTGTGAACCCCCAGCAGCTGAAATTGACATTGGGAGCAAGTATTTCAAGGCCCATATTTCTGGACTCAGAGGCGTAGAGCGTGACCTTGTCAGTATTGTTCTGGTATACAGTCAGGAGGGCGGTCATATACTCAACCGGGTAGTGGGCTTTCAGGTAGCCAGTCTGGACCGAGATCAATCCATAATCTGCGGCATGGGCTTTGTTGAACCCATAGCGGGCAAAATTCTCCCAATCAGTGAAAATATCTTCAGCTGTACCCTGTTCAACGCCCCGCTCAACGGCACCGCTGATGAATTTTTTCCTGTGTTTCTTAATATCCTCAACTTTTTTCTTGGCCACTGCTTTGCGCAGGCTGTCTGATTCTGAAGGTGTATAACCTGCGATGGCCACCGCGCTGAGCATGATCTGTTCCTGGTATACAGGGATGCCAAAGGTTTCTTCGTAGATGGGGATCAAGCCCTCATGGCGGTAGCTGATCTCCTGGCGATTGTGCATGCGGTCGATATAATCGGGAATGAAGTCCATCGGACCGGGTCGATAAAGCGCCACCATGGCGATCATATGCTCCAGTCGGCTGGGTTTCATCTCTTTTAGATAGCGGCGCATACCGGAACTTTCAACCTGGAAAAGACCGATTGTTTCTCCCCGGCCGATCAGCTCATACGTTTCAGGATCGTCATAAGGAATGTTATTTAATGTAAGCTTCACGCCGTGCCGTTCTTCGATCAGTTTACAGGCCTGGGCCATGATGGTCAGGGTAGAAAGACCCAGGAAATCGATCTTTAACAATCCCAGTTTATCAACCACTGACATTTCGTATTGAGTGACTGTATTGATCGGGCTGTCGCCGATATTGCCGGTTGGTCGATGCAGGGGAGCGTATTCTTCCACCGGTCGGTCAGTGACAACCACACCAGCGGCATGGGTGCCGGCATTGCGGACTGTCCCTTCCACACCCTTGGCGGTATCGATCAGGGTGTGCAGATAAGGGGCATCTTTATAGAGCTGTCTAAAATCAGGAGAATTATCGAGTGCTTCCTGGATGCTCATGGGCGGCATATTAGGGATGGCTTTAGCGACGCGATCAACTTCCTGGAGGGGGATGTCCATGACCCGTCCAACATCGCGGATGGCAGCCCTGGCCTTCATGGTACCAAAAGTGATGATCTGAGCCACTTTATCATGGCCGTACTTTTCAGCACAGTAGTGCATCATCTCGGCCCGCCGGTCATCAGGGAAATCCAGATCGATATCCGGCATGGAAACCCGATCGGGATTCAGGAATCGTTCGAAGATCAGATTGTGTTCAAGGGGGTTGATTGGTGTGATTTCCAGGCAGTAGGATACGATTGAACCGGCGGCTGAGCCCCGGGCGTTGTACCAGATATCGTTCTTCTTGGCGTATTCGATTAAATCCCAGACGATCAGGAAATAGGCGTCAAATCCCATTGAATTGATGATACCGAGTTCATAATTCAGACGTTCGACAATTTCTGGGTCACTTGAGTGACTTTGATAGCGTTTTTGTAAACCTTTCTCACACAGCTCTCGAAGGTAGCCATCCGCTGTTTTTCCATCCGGGACTGGGAAGTTGGGCAGGTGATACTCCTTGAATCCCAGATCCACGTTGCAGCGTTCAGCTATCAAGAGGGTATTTTCAATGGCACCTGGCACCCCGGCGAATATGGACTGCATCTCCGTGGGTGTTTTTAAGTAATAGGACTCATCGGTCATGCGCATGCGCTTTGGATCGCTGAGGATCTTTCCGGTTTGGATAGCCAATAGGACATCCTGGAGAACGGAATCTGCCGGGTTGATGTAGTGGACATCATTGGTGGCGATGAACTTTGCGTTGTAGTGCGGACCCATTTCTACCAGGGCCTTATTTATCTTTTCAAGTTCAGGGATATCATGTGACTGAAGTTCTAGGAAGAAGTTATCCGGACCAAAAACTTCGTAATACCAGCCCAGCTTGCTCTTGGCGTCATCCAGCCGTCCCTGGTTGATGGCTCTGGGGATCTCAGCGGCCATACAGCCCGAGGTGGCTATGAGTCCTTCCGCGTGAGAAGCCAAATAATCATGGTCAATACGAGGGAAATAATAAAAACCTTCCATCTGGGCTGCAGAGGCTATCTTTAGCAGGTTCTTGTATCCCACTTGATTTTCGGCCAGCAAAAGCAGATGAGAAGAGCGTTTGTCAAATTGGGGGTCGCGGTCTTCCATGCCCCTGGCCGCCATATAACCTTCCAGGCCAATGATGGGTTTGATCCCGACATTGATGGCCGCGTGGTAAAAATCCACCACGCCAAACATTGTTCCGTGATCAGTGATTGCCAGGGCTGGCATATCCAGATCTTTGGCCCTTTGAACCAGGGCTTTAATGTTGGAAAAACCATCCAGGATAGAATATTCGGTATGAACGTGGAGGTGAGCAAAAGACATAGGCTTTACGTATAAAGTGACTTGCTATTTGGATACCACTATTATACGCTTGATTACTCTGATTTCCGCTGCGAGGGGAGGAATTTGGAAGGTTTAACCTTAAAAATTTGGTTTACCCCGACCGAAGTAGTGGGGCTGGCTTCACCTGGCTGTGCTCTGAAGGAATACTGGAGAGATGTCACTCTGATTGGAGTGAAGAATCCCTAGTCAATTGTAGATTTTGAGGCCTAATCTTTTCAAGCTGAAGAGGTTAGAATGAGGAGAGGATATGGATCCTTCCCCTTCACTATCTGCGGGGTCAGGGAAACAACCGCTAGTTTTTGTGGAAATTCTATGGATTTCAAACTGGAGAACAAACAAATCACTCTTCTTAAAAAACGGAGAGCCGGGTGCGCCATACCCGACTCTCTCTAAGGAGGAGAAGAAGAGAAATTTTCTTTCTCATAATAGTTTAGCATTTTGGAATCCTCTCTGCTTGACTGTAACCTGACGCTTTCCCTACGCTTACCATACGATTTCTGGCTCTTTTGAGGGTGGTATACTGATTGAGAATATGTTTCTAAGGCCTGGAGGTATTTTTATGATCACTCCAATATATCTGAATGTGCTGCAGACCAATATGCTGGGTTTAGTCGGCGTGGCTGTATCCCCGCAGGGATTAAAGCGTTTGCGCATGTTCCAGAAGAATAAAGAAGCTTTTTTATCCTTGAACCAGGCTTATGGCGAGGGAAATTATCAATATTCCGAACCGGAAACAGAGAAATACATCGCGCAGATCAAATCCTATCTTGTTGGTGAACTTCAAGACTTCAATCTGCCGATCGACTGGAACGGCTACACCGGTTTTCAGAAAGCAGTCTTGATGGAAACACTGGCTATACCCTACGGTGAAACCCGTTCTTATGGGCAGGTTGCGGCAGCTATTGGCCGGCCAAAAGCCTCCCGGGCTGTGGGCCAGGCGGAGAAACGCAATGATGTGCCATTGGTGGTTCCTTGCCACCGGGTGATCGGGTCAGATGGCAGCTTAACTGGGTACGGGGGAAAGGATAATACTGATATCAAAAAACAGCTGCTTGATTTTGAAAGAATGGGATTAAGATAAGGGCCGATCAGTCAATCCAGACGACAGCTTGATTCTCTAAAACCCCCCACGATTTTAAGAATTCTTTGTTATACCGGGTATACGTTTTTGCCCCATCCAGGATTGTGATCTTGTTTTTTGTATAACCAATCACGATCACTGTATGCTCGAATTTTGCCACAATACTGACATCACCTTCTGAGTCAATATACTCTACAGGTGTCCCGAGTCCCACATGACCAACAACCCAGATCATGACTGGCCTACCTGCGGCAATTTCCGATTTTAACTCATCCAGGCTCATATCAAATACATATTTGGCATTTAATCCGTATTCCCGGAGCCTTTGAGCGACGGGTTTCGCGTGTACACCATATGCTTTGGGAGGAGTTTGGCCCCAGCTGCCGTAAACACTGCCAACAAAACCCTTATTTGGATTGTCATGGACGGGGAGACCATTATGAAATGCATATTCATCAATGGTCTCACCAAAGAACGCTGCCCAGTCAACTGCTGAGCGAGATTCGCAGCTGAGCGGCATGGATTGGCGATGGCCAGAAATGCCGTAAACTCTTGCCTCTTCCGGTAGGGCGAGAGTGGGGGCCGGCGTGCTGGTGGGAACAGGAGTGGCTGTTGGTGTTGAAGTTGGTACCAGGTACAAAAACGGGGTCCTGGAAGGTTCGGGTGTGGAGGTAGTGGTCTTCCTGATGGTCAGGGCGGAAGAGGTGTGCGGCACTGCGGCCAGTACTGGGCTTGGTCCTGGCTGAAAGGTAAGCATTAAATATGAAATAAATCCACCCAGGATCAAACTATTCAGGCTGATCAAAAAAGGCACACTGAAGAATATCGATCTTATTTTGGGAGAGTGTGCTGCATATTTCTCTCCCGGAGGTCCATTAAGAGTGGACGCTGAGCGCATAACTCGTTCCAGCAGGATGATTTGATGGATGGCTTGGATAGAAAAGTATTCTCATTATACTCAAACAACAATCAGAAATGACTGTTAACCAAGGAATATTACAGCCCTGTAAGGTAAGTCTTCTTCCGGGCCAGGAATTGCCCTGCTACCGGGGGACCATCTTTTGAAATCGACATCCAGGGAATGTATAATAAAAAGGACAGTAAGGAAATATTTATTATGGCAACCTGGAAACATATCTATTCCGGAATATTTATGTTTGCCCTGCTCCTATTAACTTCCTGCGGTTCCCCCCTGTTTAAAGCTGAGAATCCTCTCACAAAAGTGAACACTAATATTCCAGCCCCTGAAGTAATACCTTCGGCCATGCCTCCAGCATTGTTTCCAACTGAAACTCTCACTGGAACAGGAGGGGAGCAAAAAGCCACGGAAACCCAACAAACCGGGAGTCAGGATATGATCAGAATTACCCTTGTATTTGATAATTATCCTTATAAAGCCGGGATGGAAACAGCCTGGGGTTTTTCTGCTTTGGTTACCTATGGAGATCAGAATCTGCTGTTTGATACCGGTGGGGATGGAAATATGCTGCTCAGGAATATGGCTGACCTTGATATCAAGCCTGCCCAGATCCAGCATGTGGTCCTATCCCATGAACATAATGACCATACTGGCGGCCTGCAAGCTCTGGTATCGGCTGGAGCGGATCCGGTAGTTTATCTGCCGCCATCATTCTCCACTTCGTTTAAGACTTATTTCAGCCGCCAGGTAAAGATCGTGGAGGTCTCTCCGGGTATGCAGATCATAAAACGCATCTATACAATCGGAGAGATGCAGGGTCCACCTCCGGAACAGGCGCTGGTGATAGATACCACAAAAGGGCTTGTTGTGATCACCGGCTGTGCCCACCCCGGTATCGAAAAGATTGTGCTACAAGCACAGCAGGAATTTAAGGAAGATATCTACCTGGTTTTGGGTGGTTTTCATCTGGGCAGTACCAGCGATTATCAGGTGAACAAAATCATTCAGGAGTTCAGTCGTATTGGTGTAAAATACGCCGCTCCCTGCCACTGTACAGGAGATCCGGCTATCGGCAAGTTCAGAGAGGCTTTTGGAGATGACTTTATCCAGGTAGGCGTTGGTAAAGTGATTGAAATAGAGAATCAACCCCAATAAAAGCTTTGGCAGTCAGATGGATCGGGACCACTAGGGGGAGAACCAGAGATCTAATTCACTGCAGCGCATTCAAGAGATCCGCTACTATCCCATACGCTGTTGTTCTGGGAGAGGGATTCTCTTCGATCAGGGAAAGTTTTCCCAGCACATCACTTGAGATTTCCAGAATAGCGGAAGTGCCATCGACATGAAATAAATGAGAATCGGGGGTTATCAATTTGGGTTCTACCGCAGCTTCAACACCGTGAGTGGCGTCTGGGTCACGTCTAACATCACAGACTAATTTCCATCGTTTTCCGTTATCCTTTGCTTCCTGGATCAAATCAGGCGTTAAACCACGGATACCGGTGCGCTGAACCTGTTCCGGCAGGAAAGGGATGTCCATTAAAACTGTTACCAGTGCGGCAACTTTTACTGCTGCGTCCCATCCGTCCACATCTCCACTGGGGTCGGATTCCGCTATGCCAATCGATTGGGCATATTTAATGGCTTCTTCCTGGGTCTCTCCCTCTTCCATCCTGGTAAGGATCAAGTTAGTCGTGGAGTTCAAAATTCCCGAAAAACCAGTCACCCTGGCGCCAGGCAAACCGCTGCGGGCAATGCTGAAAACCGGTGCTCCATCCATCACAGTAGATTCAAACAGGAAAGACACCCGATATCTCTTCGCCAGGTCATTTAATTCACGATATCCGTGCACTACGGGTCCCTTATTGGCAGTGATGGCATGTTGGCCCAGCTCCAGGGCCTGACGCAGATAACTCAGCGCGGGTTCACCGGTTTTATAATTTACCGGTGTGGTTTCGATCAGGGCATCTGCCCCGCATTTTTCTATAAACGATGCGCTGTCTGAAACGGAGATGGATGAAAATTCATCCAGGGATGTGCCCCCCCGGTAGGCATCCAATAGATCCTGGAGCGGCAAACCCCGGGGATCGATCGCAAAACCATGGGTTCCAGATCCTATTCCCACCACCCGGAAACCGATCCCGGGTTTATCGATCAGATCATCTTTTTTCTCCAACAGCATTTCAGCCAGAGCCTGGCCGACGTTGCCAAATCCCAGCAAGGCAATCTTATATTCAGGAAAGGGAGGGGGAGTAGGGGACATAAATATCAGCCTTTTTTGTGGCGGGTTTTAATGGATTGGATCTCTTTTTCAGTCAGTTCAGGAATTTCCTCTGTGGATTTGATATCGAGGGCTTTGCGCTGGGCTTCACGCCAGAGAGATAATCGGTCCTGAACTTCAGGTTCATATCCCTGGGTGGATGGTTTGTAGAAATAAGTACCCAGAAGGGAGTCTGGAAGGTACTGCTGAGGCAAAAAATGGTCCGGGTGGGCATGGGGGTATTTATATCCTTGGCCGTGGCCCAGGGCTTTCCCGTCCCGGCTGGCATCCTTGAGATGATCGGGCACTCCGGTCCTTCCGGATTTTTCGATCACATCATAGGCTTTAAAATAAGCTCCAGCAGAGTTGGATTTTGGCGCGGTGGCCAAATACAGGACTGCTTCCACGATGGGATAAATGCCTTCTGGCAGGCCAATATAATCGAAAGCCTGGGCGGCAGCATTGACAACTACCAACCCCATGGGATCAGCCAGGCCGACATCCTCCCCGGCGGATATGATCAGGCGCCGGAGGATAAAACGCGGATCCTCTCCGGCATAAAGCATCTTGGCCAGCCAATATAATGCGGCGTCAGGATCAGAGCCGCGGATGGCTTTGATGAAAGCAGAGATGGTGTCATAATGCGCGTCGCCATCCTTGTCATATAATACCGCCCGGCGCTGGATCGAATCCTGAGCCACATCGAGGGTGATCTGTATCACCCCTTTGGCATCCGGCTGGGTGGATTCCACCGCCAGTTCCAGGGCATTCAGGGCATTTCGCCCATCACCGCCGGCGACCCGTACCAGGTGAGCTTCCGCGTCTTGTGCCAGGTCGATTTTTAATTTCCCATATCCACGTTCTTTATCTTTCAGGGCTCTCTGAATCAAGGTCCGGGTATTATCATCCGTGAGGGCTTTCATCTGGAAGATCCGCGATCTGGATACCAGGGCCCGATTAACTTCAAAGTAGGGGTTTTCGGTGGTGGCGCCGATCAGGGTGATAGTGCCGTTTTCAACGTAAGGTAAAAGCCCGTCCTGCTGGGCTTTATTCCAGCGGTGGACCTCGTCTACGAACAGGATGGTCTGTTCCTGGTACATTTTTCGCCGGTCACCTGCCTGGGCTATGACCTGGCGCAGGTCAGCTTTGCCGGCCATGACTGCTGAGAGGCTGGTGAAATGGGATTTTGTATGGTTGGCGATCACCATGGCCAGGGTCGTTTTCCCGGTCCCGGGAGGACCCCAGAAGAGCAATGAAGAAAATAGGCGGTCGGCCATGATTGCCCGGTAGAGCAGTTTTCCCTCACCTACGATCTCTTCCTGGCCTACAAATTCATCCAGTGTGCGGGGACGCAAACGGGCAGCCAGGGGGGCTTTTTTCTTTAGATCCTCTTCCATGGCGTGGTCAAATAGGTCCATGAGGCTATTTTATCATGGAGGGTGTCTGGGTTTCTGGTTGAAAACAGGTAAGTCGTGGATTCTTGGGTGATAATCTGCTTCTGTATTTTTATGTAATTTGATGTAATATTAATTTTGTGTTCTGATGATCATTTCCCCATGATTGTTTTTTGTCAAAAAGGGAGTGAAATAAATGACAGAAACAACTAATCCTTCAGCAAAAATGAATAAGAAACGGGGCCTGATGGTTCTCGGCGCTGGCTGCGGCTGTCTATTCCTGATCATTTTGATCAGTGTTGGTATCTACCTTTATGCTGGTTGGCAAGGATATCAAGAATCTCCAATGTTCGTGGAGGTCCAAAAAAAGGGAATTCAACTTTCGGATCCATACACTTTAAGTTCAGCACAGGAGGAATCGCTATTTTCATATGGCTATCCGGAAGCCTTTACGATCCTTTTTTATGAGGAAGAGGTGGTTTCTGGGGCTGTCGCTCCCGTGCGCTTGGAGACCTGGGATTATTATTCTCAAGGGTTGAGTTTGACTTTTATCAACGGAGATCTGATCGCTGAGGATCGTTATGAGATTGTTGATCCGGGCTCTTTGGAATCTTTGCCTTATTTTCCAGAACAATTCAGCGCTTTTATGAGTCTGGATGAAGTTATCACAGCTGCCGGGATTGATAGTTATGTGGAAATCCCCCTCGAGAAGGAATTTATTGAGGATGGTATTGTTTATTATGCATACAGCCTTACTTTTGGACTGAAGAATAACGAACTTCTGTACATTGAGGCTCTGGCGCTTAGTGAATAGAAAAAATGGAATCAATTAAATACTGGCAGATGGAGTAATTATGAGAAAAAAATCAGCTACCCTCCTCGTGATATTTCTAACCAGTCTGGTCCCTTTTTCAGCGGTCAGAGCTGAAACTGATATAAAACGGCATCTAGATGATGCTGTCTCATTTTTCTATGTCAGCGAAGCAATCCTATTGGACGAGGATTTCCCCGAAGAGGGTTTCCGGAATCCCGGTTTATTTTCGCGGGCTTATGACGATCCTGATCCCTTATCCGATGATGCTGTGTTAGCTGGTATGCTGAACGCAGCCAAGAATATGCGGAATGATCTGGATGCCAACTGTCGCCTTCTTACAAATAATCTCCGCCAGCAAGGAAAGGATTGTGAAGCCGACAAAGTGCAATCCTATTGCTCTGATCATAAAACCAGGATCAATTCATTAATCGGTTCTTTGCATGACAAGCGAGGAGATCAACGAAAAGGGCCAACCAAAATCTGGCACTTTTTAAAAAGAAGCGGGCAGGGTTTATGGAGCCGGATCGGAAAAGTTGGACGAACCTTTCTGCGCCGGTTGGGTCCGGAAGTCCTGCACATGGTGGCGACGGGGGGATTGAGCGGTGGGGCATTAAAGAATTTGATAAAACACACAGCAAAATTGATCGGTAAAGAACACATCCGCCAGGTAGTGTATAAAGGAGTTCAGCGCTTACTCCAAGGACAGGTAAACATCCTCCAGGCTGCCGGCGTGAATATTTGTTCGGATGAAGAGGAGACCACAACAACTGAAGATAAGACTGAACCAGGTAATTGCACAGACAATGCCTGGTTGGATTCTTTCTGGGAAGGTGCTGTTTTACCCAAATTGGAAGAGGAGAATAAACTCTGCCAAACAACTGCGGCATCGAGATATTATGGTTGTCTCGAGGAACAAGCATTCGCAGGTTTCTGCCCTGAGGATGCCGTGGAGCTTTGTCATTCTTATTATGAAGCTATTCCACCCAATGATAGCGGTGGTTCAGTTACTCTCTCACCAACTATCTTGCATGGGGCTGCGGAATCAGTATCTACATCCCTGACCTATAACAGTGGAGGGGGAGCTGTGACTGGCCAGTTCTTTTTTACTATATTTGATAGTGTGAATGTGTGTACGATTACTGTTAGCAGTACCGTTGCTGGTAGTTATGATCAATCAGCCTGTTCTATGAGCGGAACTGCCCAGTTGGAAGCGATTTATGATGGTTATGCCTGCCCCAGTGTGTGTGGGCCCTCAACAGGAGCTTGTCCTAAAACTTTCCAGTCGGAAGTACCGTGGGATGCGACTCTGGAAGATGGGGAGTTATACGGGGGTGTGGGTGGCGAGACCTATGTTGAGGGCAGTTTCGGTTTCCGAGCAGGTCCGTGAAAGGATCCTTCTAGTGGTATATTTCATGTGTCGCCCAAATGTCGTTAACACGACATGGTAATTCTGGCTGGATTTTATAGAATAGGGGAAAATCTAGTTAGAAGGAGCACAACATGAAACAACCAGACCTTGGACAAAAAGTATCAGAATTACGTAACGAGAAAGGATTAACCCAGGAGCAGCTGGCGGAATTCTGCCAGGTAACCCCGCGCACGATCCAGCGCATCGAAAGCGGTGAAGTTGAACCGCGGGCTTTCACCCGCAACAGTTTGAGCAATGTGCTGGAATTCGACCTGGGAAAAAATGACCTGGAAAATGAGCGCCTCTGGGTGGCGGCTCTGCACCTGAGCAGTATGTTTTGCATTGTTTTGGTCCCATTGTTGATGTGGACCTGGCTGAAAAACCGCAGCTATCAGGCCGATTCGCATGGCCGCCAAGTACTGAATTTCCAGATCAGCGTTACGCTGGCTCTATTCACTGGCGTATTATGCCTGGTCGTTGGACTGCCAGCAGCCCTGATCCTGCTTGAGCAGGGAACCGGAAATGTGGCCTTGATGAGTACCCTGGCCCTGGTCAGTGTTTTACCCATGGTCCTGATAGGCTTTTTTGTCTTTTATCAAGGAGCTGCCAATACTATCCGCTACCTGAATGATCAGGAGACCCATTATCCGTTCAGTATCAAATTCATCAAGTAAAACGGTTTTCGAACAAAAATATCCTCTCCGTTAGTAAAGGAGGGGATTTTTTTTTGCAACTTTTACGGGGTTCTTCCGTATAATAGTATGGTCAACTTATCGGATATGCCGTTCATGGGAATATGAACAAAAATTATCCTGGCTCTCCTGGTGTAACTCCCACTGCACCTGGAATCCCATCCTCCCTATTCTCCATTACAATATCCCTAGCAGGTATTGAAGCAGCCTGTGAAAAGTAGTTTGACCTGAACTTTTACTAAGAAGGTTCATATAGAAAGGAGAAATACATGTCTATCCTCAAAAATCCTGTCCAGGCCTTCATCAGGAATTTTATCCGTCTACTGGTGTTGGTTCCACTGTGGTTGATCTTTGCCCTGGGCTTTTTTGTCCGCGCTGTAAGAGGAGGAAATCCCAGCCAGTTTATCTACGGGGGGATCATCTCTTTGGTATTACTGTGGCTGGCAAATATCATCGCCGGGATGTTTTACATCCTGCCGCAGTGGGAAAGATTGGTCCTGTTACGCCTGGGTAAATCCGTAGGAACCAGGGGCCCGGGCCTGTTTATCATCCCACCTTTTATTTACTCCGTGGCACGCATCCTCGATGTCCGCATCCAGACCTACGAAGTGAAAGCTACTAAAACCCTGACCAAGGATAATATTCCCATCGACGTCACAGCAGCGATCGAGCTTGAAGTCGAGAATCCTGAGAAAGCAGCTATTGCTGTCCAGGATTACTGGAAAACCACAGAATGGGCCTCGATGGAAGCGCTTAAAAGCACCATCGGCGGCAATGATCTGCGCCCGCTGCTGAGTGAGACTGAACGGATCGCAACTGATCTGAAAAAGATCATTGATGCTGCCGCCTCTGATTACGGTATTAACGTTCGCGCTGTGCGCATCACTGATGTGGGCACCCCGCCAAGCCTGATAGAAGAGCTGGCCGTGATCGCCCGGGCGGAGCGCTCCGCCAAAGCCAAACAGATCCAGGCTAATGCCGAACTTAAAGTCGCCACATCCCTGGCGCAAGCCTCCAATATATTATCCGGAGAGGAAGGATCCATGCAGCTGCGACAGCTCCAGGCCCTGCTGGAAATCTCCAAGGAAGAAAGTTCCATGGTGATCGTCTACCCGATGGACAGCGTGATGGGCGGCCAGATCGCTGCTGCCTCGGCTGGAACCCAGACTCAGAAACCCTCACTTGATATAACCTAGTTCAGATAGTCAAATAAAATAAAAGAAACGGTTTTCAAAAAGGAAACCGTTTCTTGTTTTAAGGATACTAGATGATCTTGTCATCTTTTCCGGCCGCCTGGCGCAGGATCTCGGTTTGGCCCACATGATAGGAATCGTGGAAGTATAAAAAGACCAGCCAGTATGCTATTTCCCTCTCCGGCCTGTCGCGGTAAGGAGCAAGGCGCTGGAGGGATTCTTCGGTTTCCTTTTCGAGGGCCGCCTCGAGGCGGGTCTGGGACTCTTCCAGGTGGACGAGCAGTTTTTCCAGGAGCAGTACTCCCTCACCTTCACCCAGGACTGGATCGGATTCCCTCTCATAATGATCAAGATCAACTTGAGGCCGCAGATCTTCTGCGCCCAGCAGGGCCAGGATATTGCAGCGGTTGGCCAGCAAATGGCCGACCACCCAGTTGAGGCAGTTGCTCCGGAATGGCAGCTGGATCAAGCTTTCCAGGTGGGTCAGCCCTTCCGTTTGCATTTTAATGATCTCTACATTGCGGGCATAGAAATCTGACAGGTTCTGAATGCTGATCATAGAATATTCCTTATAAAATTGAGAATGTCAGCTCTTTTTGGCCTTCCGGGCGGAAAGGCCTTTGGTGCGTTTGACAAATTCCTCCATCGAGATCGCCCCAACACTTTCACCGATCAGATCCAAAGGTAAATCCTCCAATTTCCGGAAGCGGACACAGGATTTGCCCACATCGAAGCGTTTCCCGGTTTCCCGGTATTTTTTCTCAAATCCCTGGTAGAGTTTTTCATCCATGTAGATGCCGGTCAGGTAAACAGCCATATGATTTTTCTGGTTGGCCAGGGCGGCATACATAAGCGGTTTTTTGTTGTAGGTGTCAGGATAAACCGCCAGAGGCACCTGGTAGGTGATCATGCCGTAGTTGAGGGCTTCTTCGTAGCCTTCAGGCAGGTGTTTTAAGATGGTTTGACGGACTTTTTTGATTGTTTCCCGGCGTTCTTCAGGCATTTCGTTCAAATAACCCTGTATAGTAATAGTTTCTGATTTCATGATTGTTGTCCTTTCTACATATAAAATGGGCTGATCGAACTTGATCAGCAGGTGATATGGAAGAGGCCAATCAATTTATCCGGGCTATCATTCCAGGCTTTGACCGCCCTGGGAGTGGGCAGAATAGTGACCGGCAAGCCTTTTTCCTCAAAAAAAGCCGCCGCTTCGGGGGAAAGCCGCACCCGGCCAAACTGACCACCGCCGATCAATAGGCCAGATGCCCCTTCCTGGTAGATATATTCCGCCTCAGGCAGGGAAAGGTTGTGGGATGTGCCGTAAATATCCTTGGTAAGTTTCTTTTTGCGCTTGCTGACCTCGCCATCGAGGCGGATGAGGATATCATGGCTGATCCGTTCTTCATCAACCTCTATCCAGCCGAATCCGGTTCCTTTCAGATTGGGTTTCATCGAGCCACCTCCTACAGGTTATAACCTTAGTAGAAGCGTTAGGGTTCACTTCTAGCGGTAATCATCCCGGCAGGGATGAAAAACATCCAATAATTGGCAGGCGGTGATGGCTTTCCCGCTGTGGGGCACATCCGAAGGGATAACTGCCACCTGGCCTGGTACCAGGACACGGCTTTCCCCATCTACTGTCAGCTCAAATTGGCCTTCCAGCACATTGGCGATCTGCTCGTGGGGATGGCTGTGCTCAGGCAGTGCGGCCCCGGGGTCGACATCCCAGTAGGCTATGGTCATATGATCTGAATGAAGGAACCTGGCCCTGTAGCCGGGCACAACCTCTCGTTCCTGGATGTCTTCTAGGTTAAGAAAGCCCATATCAACTCCTACGTACTATCTGTTTTCTTTGAATATGTGATCAACAGCTAGATTCCCCCCGCAGTGGATTTTTTCAAAGCAAGTGGATTTTTCATAGCTGCAGCTTACTGTTCAAATTTGGGAATCAGCCGTCCGGTATGTTCCATATAATCTCTGTATTCATCCCCGAATCTCTCAAGCATCATCTTTTCTTCTGCCTCGACCCGCAGCAGGTACTGGGGCAAAAGGATCAGTAGATAGGAAAAGCCGGCAATCCAATTATGCAGCAGCAAGGCCTGGGCAACTGCCCAGAGCAGCTGGGCAGCGTAGATGGGATGGCGGATGTGCTGGAAAATCCCGCTGGTGATCAGTTTGTGGTTTGGCCTGAAAGCCAGGCCAGGGATCCAATGGCGACCCAGGTCCCGGTGAGATTTCCATAATAACAGACCGGCTCCGGCAAAGATCAACGCACCTAACCAGCCGGTCCAGGCAGGAAGGAAATAATCGGCGTAGTCCAGAACTGAGGAAAAGATGTAAATAAGAGGCAGCGTCCATCCTATTCCAGCTAAAAAAGCCAATATCGTATCCGGAACTGTGGAATGGTTCTCAGCTATGGATAATCTGTGAAATTTTCGGGTGGAGCGGCTGCGCATGAAACTGATCAGGACCAGTTCAATGAAGTAGACCAGTTTAAAGATTGCCTCAGCCATGGAATCCTCTTTTTGTGCTGTATTGTCCGTTTTATGATCCTGAGAAGATTTTCAACCGATCCACCCCGCCAGACTTCCTGCAGCCGTATATAAAAAATATAAACCCAACCCGGTTAAAAGTAAAGCTGAGATCAGATTTATTCCTTTCCTTGTGTTTGGACCCAGAAGTATTGCCCGGCCCATCAGGTAAATCATCACCATCGAGGTGCTGATCATGGTGATATAAAAAGCCAGCAGCAGAGCCAGGGCCATGCCCGGCCCATCTGCCCAGGCAGCTAGAACTGCAGGCCCCATTACCAGGCTCCAGCCCAGGTAAGGGTGGGGGTTGAGCAAGTTGATCAGAGCGGCCTGGAGGACAGTCTTGGGTGTTGATCCGGGAGGGGCACTTTCTGGTTCTTCCCCACTACGCCAGATTTGAAAAGAACCCCAAGCAAAAAACAAGAGCAGTATGCCACCGGCCAGCTGCAGCAGATCCCTGAATGAGGCCGGCAGTCGATTCAAAAGCAGGATCGATACCAGGGCAATGGGACCATCACTGATCAGGGGTGCAAAAGCAGCTGGCAGGGTCCGGCGCCAGCCGTTCTCCGCTACCTTGGACAGGAAAAAGGCTTGCAGGGGCCCTGGCTGCAGCCCTGCACTGAGGGCGTAGCTGATGCCGATTAACAGAGTGCCAAACATGTTTTGTATGTGGTTACCATTGGGATAGGTGTTTGGTTCATTTATCTAATCATTGTATCCGATATTAAGGACCCGGGATCCGCTGGGGAAATACCAATCATGTTTCGATTGGTGAATTTCAGTTCCACTAGTTATCAGGACCCCGTATGCTTCTTCTGAGTCAGTAACGGATTTTTAGATTAATAAAATAGGCGACCCAATGGGTCGCCCCTTATTTAAGGATTAATTTTCAGCAATGACCTATATTCGACTTACTACTTACTATTTACAGTTTTTATACCCTTCGCACAAGCTCCGTTCCCAGCTCCGGTTTCAGCAGCATTCGGATACTGATGGCAAGGGCAATGATGATCAGGATCCCACCTACCAGCGTCACACCGCCGGTTCCCAGGCTCTGAAGCAAGCTGATCACCGCTGGCGACTGGACGCTGCCGGTAGCGGCGGCCCGCCCGGAGACAACTTCCTGATAAGCCCAGTAACCAGCCACGGTTGCTCCAACCGCTCCAAAGACCAGGATGGCGGAGGTCAACAGTGTTAACCCGGTCCTGACCGGTTTAATCTGCAGCGAATAATCGGGACCAAGGCGCTTGCCCAATACATCCAATATGCGTTCAGCCATGGCTGAATTGTCAAGTGCCACACGAATGGATTGTTCTGACTCCCCCACGTGGTATTGGAACTGCAGGACCGTTTTGAGCAGTTTGATGGACTTGATCTTTGCCAGGGGGATTGTTTTGATCCCGCTTAGATATTGATCCGGGATCAACCCCTTTTTCAGGGCATCGCGAACGCGGGGGATCCATTTGGTCTCGGTTTGGGCCTGGATCAAGCGTATGTCTCCCAGGATGATCAGATATACAGTGGACCCTTTGGTATAGTGCCAGGTCTTATATTCACCAACCCGTTCTGTTTTCCCGGTGGGCTTTTTACCAGGATAGGGTTTTGGAAGCTCCCGGGGCGGTTTGGTTTCTGTGATGGGGGAAGCTTGCTTAAGTCCGTTAAGGGCGTCGCGCGCGAATTGGTTGCTGGGGTTGATGAGCAGAACCTGTTCCAGGCAGGTGGCTCTTTCCGCTCGCTGAACCAGGCCGGACATGATCCACCAGGCCCTTTCACTTTCAGGATTTTCGACCAGGATCTGACGCAGGATCTCAAATCCTGTTTTTGTATCACCGGCTTTAATGGCATTCTCAGCTTGTTTGATGACTTCGGACATGGCTGGCCTCTTTGTGATCTGGAGTAACTCGTGACTAATAAGTGACCTGTTCTAATTATATATGGAAATGTGTCTCAATAGAACCGGGAAGAATGACCCATTTGTTCTGCTGGGTTGGGAAACGGAACAAATAAAGAACCACGGTC
>CAVOGS010000012.1:0-38873 GCA_963695575.1 uncultured Chloroflexia bacterium | reverse complement strand
GGGATCTTTATGGTAATTACCATCCTGATCTCAATTCTGTGGGGGATATGGCTCTGGATGGATTGGAAAAATGATTTTTATCTGGTAACCAGCGACAGGGCTGCCTGGGTTGAAAAAGTGATCTGGCTTCATGACCAGCGCCGAGAAGTGCCGCTCCAATCGATCCTATCGGTGAATATTTCCACCAACCAGATCCAGCGTATGTTTGGCTACGGCGATGTGATCATTCGCACCTATACTGGCAACATTCCCATGCGGAATACCGCCCACCCTGAGGTTTTGCTCGATTTGATCGCCGAAGCCCAGGGAATCGCAAAAGCCCGGGCTCAACAAACCGATAAGGATAATATTAACCAGGCCATCCGCAGCAGGTTGGGTCTGTCAGGCGAGACAGGACCTATGAGTGAGGAACAAGAATTCATCGACTTAGAGATGGAGGGTGGACTCCAATTGACAGAAACGATCACTCCGCTCCAGGAATTTTTAAATCTATTCCGGGCGCGTTATGAACTGAATGGCATCATCACCTACCGAAAACATATATTCATCCTGTTCAGAAATTCCTGGTGGCTGTGGCTGTTATTCGTGACCCTGCTGGTTACCTTTTTTGCCCGCATGGTTCATCTGATCCCATTTCCATCGCTTTCATTGCTGGCAATTCTGACGACAGTCAACGTCCTTGCACTGGCCTATGCTTTTGCAGACTGGGCTAATGATCGTTTTCAAATCACAGACAAACAGGTGATCGACCTGGATCGGAAACCTTTTGGCCGGGAATCCAAACGCTCAGCTCTTCTGGAAAATATACTCAGCCTGGACTACCGCAGGGAGAATATCATCCAGAGAATATTTGATTTTGGCACAGTCGCAATCAATGTTGGTGACATACAGCTGGATTTTGAGCATGTGGCTCAACCGATTTCCGTTCAAAATGAAGTTTTCGAACGCTATAATGCTGTGATCAAAAATAGCGAGCTGGCCGAGTCCAGGCGCCGGCGAGACGATATGGTAGAATTTCTAGCGGCTTACCACGAAGAAAGCAATGGAGAAATCGATCCACTTGATGGCGAAGAAACACAACAGCTGTAAGGATCTGGAGTAATAACCACATGCCCGCTAGAGAAATCATCATTGTTCCCCACCCTACCTTGAGAAAAAAAGCCCTTCAAGTCACTGATTTTGGGGAAGAAACCCAGGAATTGATTGATGACATGATCGTCACCCTGCGCGAAGCCTCTGGTGCAGGCTTAGCTGCTCCCCAGGTTAATGAATCCAAGAAGATCATTCTGTGTGAATTTGGCAGTGATGAGGATGAAGATATTCCTCCCACACTGTATGTAACTATCAATCCCAAGATCACTCGCTTTTCACAGGAGTTGGTTAATGGCGCGGAAGGATGTTTATCGATCCCGGGTATTATGGGAGAAGTAGAACGAGCCCAGGAAATCATTGTTGAAGGCCAGGACCGGTATGGAAAACCTCTCAAGATGAGAGTAAGTGGCTGGCTCGCCCGTATATTTCAGCACGAAATCGACCATCTCAACGGTATCTTGTTCACTGACCGGACGACTCAGATCTGGGAAACGGACGAGGACTACAATCCAGTCTAATCTGCATGTTCCTCACTCATTTGTCCCTGACTGATTTTCGAATTTTTTCCCGCTTTGATCAAGTTGTTCCACGCAACTCACTCATTCTGGTGGGTGATAACGCTCAGGGAAAAACCAGTTTGCTGGAAGCTGTGTATTACCTTTCTACCCTGGATTCATTCCAGGCTTCTAATTCCCTTGATCTGATCAATTTTTCGGCACTACAAAATAACCTGGCTGTTTGCAGGATCGTGGCCGATTTTAAAAAAGCAGATGCAAATCACCACCTGGAAATCCGCATCATCAGGGATACCCTTGCTAATGGGAATTCCAGCATCCGCAAAGAAGTTTTATTGGATGGGTCACAGCAAAAGATCAACACAGTTATCGGCACTTTTAATGCCGTTCTATTCCTGCCGCAGATGCTGCAGATCGTCACCGGCGCACCCCAGCTGCGGCGTCATTATCTAAACCTGACCCTGTCCCAGGTCGATCCCAGGTATACTGAATCCCTCTCAGAATTT
Source organism: uncultured Chloroflexia bacterium (assembly GCA_963695575.1). Classification (GTDB taxonomy): domain Bacteria; phylum Chloroflexota; class Anaerolineae; order Anaerolineales; family UBA11858; genus B10-G9. The sequence continues at coordinate 36,760 of CAVOGS010000012.1, read as the reverse complement.
AACAAAGCCCTGATTCAGCGCAATGCCCTCCTAAAACAGGTCAACGAACGCCCCGGAGATGCTGATCAGCTTTCGTACTGGGATGAAATACTCACCCAATCAGGCGCATATATAATTTTTTCCAGGACCCAGGCCATTCGGGAACTTGGGTATATCGCGGCCTCTATACATCAGGAGCTGACCAGAGGGGATGAGATCTTGCGCCTCAACTACAACCCTTCCTTCGATCCGGCAGCTTCCGCACCAGGACAGATTGAACTTCCCCTGGAGAACACTCCCGATCGAACAGGGTTGTCTCTGAAGGAAATCCAGGATGGATATCGCGAAAAACTACTTTCCCTCCGTTCAGAGGATATTTACCGGGGTGTCACATCCCAGGGACCTCACCGGGATGAGATGCGCTACCTTAGCAACGGAATCGATCTGGGGAATTTCGGGTCCAGGGGCCAGCTGAGGACCGCATTTTTAGCAATTAAACTGGCAGAAGTGAATTGGTTAAAGGAGAAAAATGGTGACTGGCCCGTGCTGCTCCTTGATGAAGTTCTAGCCGAGCTTGATGATACCCGCCGCCAGGATCTGCTGGATCGTCTGGCAAATACAGAACAATCCTTATTAACAACAACTGATCTAGATCTATTTTCCGAAGAGTTTAAACGGTCCGCGACCCACTGGCAGGTCAAAAACGGGGGATTGGCAGACTGATCAAAGGGGTTTTTTGCGGGGTACACCCACCCGGCGAGGATATTTATCCGGGGTGGAAGCTTTTTTCTCAATCGTAATTAAAAACCTATCCTCAGTCACACCCGGCAGGGTTAATCGTTTTACGTGCTGAAGTTCTCCCCCCAGCAAACTGATTGCCGGAACAGCTTTTTGGGTCTCAATCGGACCTTGATCTCCCTTCATCGCCAGCATCCTGCCGCCGATCTTCACAAAGGGAAGCATATATTCGCTGAGGGTTGGCAGCTGGGCCACGGCCCTGGCCACAGCCCAATCAAATTGTTCCCGATAATCCTCCTGTCTGGCCAGGTGTTCCACACGATCATGGATCGCGGTTATTCCTCGTAGATTCAAGCGGTTAATAATATGCTGGCAGAATTCGGTTTTTTTGTTAACAGAATCTACCAGAAGCATTTCCGTATCCGGCATCAGGATCTTGAGTGGAATGCCGGGAAATCCCGCGCCGGTGCCAATATCAATTATTTTCTTTACCGGAGTATTCTTCATCACCAACATGGGTGTGAATGAATCCAGAAAGTGTTTTACCCGAACTTTCTCTGGTTCATGTATGGCAGTCAAATTATAGCGTTCATTCCATTTATCCAGCTCCTGTTCATAATGCTCCAGAAGGGATATCTGGTACGGGGATAATGTGATCCCAATCAGATCTTTTGTGTCTTGTTTTAGAATATCCATTAATGTTCTGTTTCTAAGGTCTACAAAAGAATTTTACCAAAGTTACTATAAAGAAAACTTCCGAAGTCAGAAAATCCCGGATCTAGATTTGGGATCTCCTGAAAACTTCGGAAGTCGGTCGGATTTTTATCTTCCAAGGTCATGAGGTGGTCACTTCATCTTACAAACCTATCGTGACTATGGAAGGGTCAGTTTTGATATTGCCTATTTCTGTTCTTTTGGAGCCTTTTTCTGCTCTTTTCGCTCTTTCCTTTTGGCTATACCTTTTTTCAACCAGCGCCACAGCCAGCGGATGGGGAAGAATAAGATCAGGGCGACCGGCAGGATATAAAGGGCGATCCAGATCAACATATCAGCCAGGACTTTCAGGGTGTTGATCAAAGCCTGAATTGCTCTCTTGGCAACACCAACAGGCTGCCAGTTGCCGATCTTAAGCGGTTGGACTGCTTCATTAGCCTGGATATTAATCGAGATGGCAGAAAGCGCAGCAGATTGTTCGTAGTATTTCATCTGCCCTTTGATCAACTCGATCTGCTCCTGAACTTCCACCAACCTGTTATAAACAACCAGGACATCTTCTGTTTCCCAGGCTTGTTCCATGATCTCGGTCAGTTGTTCTTCTGCCCGCTCCAGGTTTCTGAGCCGGGATTCCAGATCGGTATACTCCTGGGTCACATCCTGTCCGGAGACATTTTCACTCAAAATCTGTCCAGCGCCCGATTTGATGTCCGCCAGAGCCTGGTCCAATTTGTCAGCAGGAACCCGGATAGTGATATTTGCCTGGGGAACTTCCAGACCATTTGATGTCTGGGTCCTGTACAAATTCGAGGAAACCACAAATCCACCCAGATCTGATGCCATCTTGCTGATAGCCTCGATTGAAACGCCTGGTTCCTCGACCACGATCGACAACGAGGCATTTTTGATGACCATCCGCACCTGGGATTCCTGGACCTGCAAACTATCTTCAGAGTAAACGGAGTTATCCGCATTCCCTGCAAATGAGTCTGCCACACCCCGAGACATAGATGTTTCGCTTTCCATCATGATCTCCGGCGCATAACCAACAACGCTTTTACTTGCGCAGGAGGACATCAGGATGACAATCAGGGAGAGGAAAATTATTTTTTTTCTCATTGTTTTTCTCCTAATATAAGGTGATTTCATCCTAATGACGTCAGAAGGCGCAGAAAAGTTCCCTTACCAACCCAGATCAAGACGTTGAATATACTCAATCGGCAATCCAGCCTGGGTCATCCGTTCTTGAACGTCAGAAATGTCGTATGAAACCCTGTGCTGGGTCCAGGTATTTGTTTCGGTATCAAAAATTGTGAATGCCGCCCTTGGGTCGTGATCCCTTGGCTGACCAACCGAGCCCGGGTTGACAATGGTTTTATCTGGTAATTTTGCTGTATCACCCGGATAGATAAAGGTGACATTGGCCAGATCTTTGCCTTCTTTTAGATAATACAGAACGGGCAGATGGGAATGGCCAATAAAACAATAAGGTGTGTCAAAATAATCAAAATTTGCAGTTGCCGTATAAACATCCATGATATATTCCCAGACGGGATCCCTCGGGCTTCCATGGGTCAGTGTGACCTGGTCTACTATCGCCTGAGGTGACAGACTCTGCAAATATTGACGGTGAACTGGATTCAATTGATCCTCTGTCCATTCAATCACTTTCTGGGCTGCAAAATTGAATTTCCCTTTTTCGGTTAACCCGATCACAGCACTGTCATGATTGCCGCGCAGACAAACCAGATTGGGTAGATCTCTGATAATGGAAACACAATCGTTGGGGTCAGGGCCGTAACCGACAATATCCCCCAGGCACCAGACTGCACCCACATTACCAGCAGCGTCTAGAACTGCTTCCAGGGCTGTGCGATTGCCATGAATATCGGACATAACTAAAACTTTCATTAATTTTCGGACTCTCCCTTCATTCATCTGCCAAAATACAGGCTGTGATAACCTTCATAATCATACTGGAAACATAACTTTCCAGTAAAGCTTATTCTTCCTTATTTACTCTCCCAATTAACCAGATCAATAGAATATTACTATACCCGGCAAGAATTCAGCACATAGCATGCTGACAGAAGTGTAAATATCATCAAAATGCGGCATTATTCTTGCAATTAATAACAATGAGTATAATGTAGGGGTTGTCTTCCCCTACTTAAAGGTAAAATGTACCAAGTATTATGAAATCTATCCGGCTTTACATCGTGGTTTTATTGAGTTTGTTGATCGGTGCCTGCACAAAGCAGGCCCATACAGCTCCCTATATTAACTTCTCAAACGTTGGGATCGAGGGAGAAAGTGTGCCCACTGCAGATCCATACGTCCCGCCTACACGGATTCCTGATCAACCTCTTATCACGCCAACTCCCAGCGCTCCTAAACCGCTGCCAACGCTCCGCACAGAAGATGTATATTATGCAGTGCAGTGGGGAGATACCGTTAAATCAATCGCCTACCAATATGATCTCCTGCCAGAGTTAATCATTGAAGTAAATGATATCTCTGACCCGAGTTTGATTTATACCGGCCAGGTCCTGCTCCTGCCTGCGCCGAATGTCAGCGAACCTGGACCCGGGTATAAAATCATCCCAAATTCTGAACTGGTCCGCAGTCCATATACTGTTCGATTTCAGATTGACGCGTTTATCAATAACCAACCCGGGTATCTAAAAGACCACGAAGAAGAAATCGAGGGAGAGGTGCACACTGCCGCGGAAATCGTGGCCCGGGTTTCCCAGGATTATTCTGTTAACCCCCGGCTGCTGTTAGCTATCATTGAATATCAAACTGGATGGTTGACCAGATCGGATAATATCGACAATCCCTTTCCTTTGGAATACCGGGAATCCGGATATGAAGGTTTGTATTATCAGCTGGCCTGGGCTGCAGATGAACTCAATCGGGGTTTTTACCTCTGGAAGGTTCGAGGTGTAGGAGCCTGGGCCTGCAAGGATGGAACCAACGTTCCCATCGACTCCACCATCAACGCTGGAACAGCGGGGGTCCAGAATCTATTTGCCCGATTGCTGCCTTACCGAAAATGGATTGAAGCTGTGTCAGAATCCGGTTTTGTAAACTCATACACTACACTGTTTGGATATCCCTTTGACTTAAACTACACACCCATGATCCCGAATGACCTGACCCAGCCCATTCTTCAGCTGCCATTCGAAAATGGCGCTGCCTGGTTGTTCACGGGGGGACCTCACGGTGGCTGGGATAATGGGTCTGCCTGGGCAGCCCTTGATTTTGCACCAGCTGACAAGGATCTCGGCTGCAGTTTCAGCGATGATTGGGTTGTTGCAGTCGCCGATGGCCCCATAACCAGATCGGACCACGGTGCAGTTGTTCAAAGTATTGATGGTGATCCATATGATCAGACCGGCTGGTCAATTCTTTATATGCACATTGAGCCCAGAGGCAGGGTTGAACTGGGTGAGAGGTTATCAGCTGGTGATCGGATTGGCCATCCCTCTTGCGAGGGAGGAGTATCCACCGGATCCCACCTCCATATTGCCCGGCGGTATAATGGGGAATGGATCCCCGCAGATCAAAATATACCCTTTATTATGGATGGCTGGGTCTCACAAGGCCTTGGATACCCCTATCAGGGTTTTATGGTACGAGGCGATCAAACCATTCAGGCCGAAGACACAAAAACTGATGTTAATCAGATACAACGGTAAATTTCTGTGAAACGAGTTATTATTACGCTGCTGGCAATTTCTCTGGCGGGGTGTAGTTTTTACCAAAAAACACCACCGATCTTTGTGCCCCCTATGGGTTTCACACCTACTACAGAGATCCTGCTCCCGGAAGCAACTGAAGTTCCCACTCAGGAACCTACTCCGACTGCAGATCCAGCAGATAATCCCACCCCAACTGTTTATATTCAGCCAACAGAAACCCTGGTTCCAACCCCTAACGTCCAGCAGGAGCCGATCGTTTACCATGCCCAGGCAGGTGATACGCTGGCAGTAGTAGCCACTCATTTTGGAGTTGGCAAAAGCCAGATCCAATCGAATGAGGAACTGCCCCAAGATTCATTTATCAATCCTGGCACACTGCTGGTGATTCCCCAGGTTTTGATCAATACCACTTCAGAAACGCATCTGCTGCCTGATAGCGAATTTGTTTATTCCCGGGCAATTACAGATGCAGATTTTCCTGAGGATGTGGTCCAGTTTGTCCAGGATGCCGGTGGTTATCTCAGTGAAGAGCGGGAATATGATCATTCCACCCTGACAAGCGGGGGAGAGATCATCAAGAATATCGCCCAAAACAATTCAATCAATCCCTATTTACTGCTGGCCATGCTTGAATATCAGAGCAACTGGGTCTTCGGACAGCCGCAGAACCTGGCTCAATTAAAATATCCCATGGGTCACATCAATTACGATGATGTTGGGCTTGTACGTCAATTACGCTGGGCAGTGAATCAGCTCTCAATCGGATATTACGGTTGGCGGGAAGGCAGATTAACAGAAATTATCCTCAAAAATGCCCAGAATCCATCCCGCAATGTGACCGCCAGGATCGAACCCAGACTTAACGCCGGGACTGTTGCCCTGCAGTATTTTTATTCTCAGATCTATGACAGCGATGAATGGATCCAAACCCTCGATGATGATACCGGCTTTATCACAACTTATGAAGAAATGTTTGGATCTCCAGAAAACCGGACCCAGTATGAACCTTTGTTTTCCCATAACTTAATCCAGCCTGAGCTGGAACTTCCTTTTGTACCAAATGTTGTCTGGAACTATACTGGCGGCCCTCACGGGGCCTGGGAGAGGGAAGGATCTTGGTCTGCAATCGATTTTGCTCCCTCGGGATTCCGGGGGGAATGCTCAAATTCCTATGCTTATGTCACAGCATCGGCGCCAGGTCTGGTAGTGAGGGCGGAAGACGGCGTTATCATCGTCAACCTGAATTTCAACGATAATGAACACTCTGGTTGGGTTCTGCTATATCTCCACGTCGCCACAGAGGGAAGGCTTGTCGATGCTGGAGATGAAGTAAACACTGGAGACAGATTGGGACATCCTTCCTGTGAAGGGGGCATCTCAACCGGCACACACGTTCATATGGCCCGGAAGTATAATGGGGAGTGGATGACAGCCGATGGGCCTACCCCCTTTGTATTGAGCGGTTGGGTAGTCCATAACGGATCAGCAATCTATAAAGGGAGCCTTACCAAATCGGGAGAGGCTCTAGTCACAGCAAGTTCCTACAGCGCTCCGGGAAGCCAGCTTTCGCGGTAAAATTGGTATCCTATGTCCTTCCGAATTGAACAGAAAAGGAAAAAAAATAACATCCTCCTGAAGGCCAGTTTGGTCCTGGTCTTCTTGTTATCAGCCTGTCTGTCAACCATTCCCGGCCGGGATACCACCACAATGCCTGTGATCGCTCCTGCTGCAACAAGTCCAGCGATTCCCGTAACTGAGAGGCCAGTTTATTCACCTGGAGAACTTGTGGAATATACTGTCCAATCTGGTGACACACTGGCTAACCTCGCAACCCGTTTTAACAGCACAATTAACGAGATCCTGGCTGAAAACCCGGTTATCCCCGAAGATGCCACCACCCTTCCTCCCGGACTGCCGATGCAGATACCTATCTATTATGAGGCCCTGTGGGGATCCCAATTCCAAATCATGCCCAACTGCGCATTTATCAATGGGCCTGCCCAAATAAATTTTGATGTAAATGGCTTTGTACAATCCCAGCCGGGATGGTTCAAGGATTATGAGCAATTTGCCGCAGAGGAACAGCGTTCTGGATCTGAGATCATCACCTATATCGCAACCAGCTTCAGCATCAGCCCCAAACTGCTTCTGGCTATCCTGGAATACCAGCTTCAGGCGTTCAGCGATCCCATCATGCCTGAAGGCCTTCTGGACGGATATCCCCTGGGATACCGGACATCGGGTTATCACGGCTTGTACATCCAGCTGGTCTGGGCCGCCAATATCTTGAATCAAGGTTATTACGGTTGGCAAGAAAACCATCTGGATACGTTGGAGTTCATGGATCAGACTATCGAACATCCTGATCCATGGCAAAATTCTGCCACAGTGGCCCTGCAGTATTACTTCTCCCGTCTGGAACCAAAAGCTGTTTACAACCAGACTATAAGCCCTGCTGGAATCCAGAAAACCTATCAGGATCTTTTCGGAGATCCCTGGGTGTGTGATCCCCACATCCCCGGCAGCCTGCGCCAACCCCAGATGACCTTACCATTTGGAGATGGTGAAACCTGGGCCTTTACAGGAGGACCGCATACTGGTTGGGGACAGGGAGACCCCTGGGCAGCCCTCGATTTTGCCCCACCCAGCGAGACAAGCGGCTGCGAGATCACCAGCGAATGGGCTACTGCCATTGCCCCGGGGATCATCGCCCGCAGCGAACCAGGCCTGATTGAACTGGATCTGGATGGCGATGGAGACCACCGCACAGGATGGGTTATCTTATATCTTCATCTTGGCACCCAGCACAAGCGCCCTGCAGGAGCATATGTAGAGACCGGAGACTATTTGGGTCATCCTTCCTGCGAAGGTGGTGAAAGCACGGGATCCCACATTCACATCGCCCGCAAATATAACGGTGAGTGGATCCCCGCAGCAGGAACCATCCCTTTTAACCTGGGAGGCTGGATTGCTGAAGCTGGCGCTCGTGAATATCAGGGCACTCTGGTTTTCTTTTCGGAGAGCGTGACTGCCAGCACAGATGCAGAAGAAAAAAGCCTGATCAGCTCTCCCCGGCCAGCACCCTGATTTTCAGCAATTTTTCACTCAAATATCAAAATTTAACCCTAAAAACATCCCTAACTGGGCTATTTTTAGGTTAAAAAACACCCATTGCAGCCTACAATCCGAGGGAAATAACATAATAATAAAGAATATTAATATTTTGTTTAAGATTTCTTATTTTTGCTCTTGACAAACTCAATATTTTTGATATACTGTAAGCAATGTTCAGGAATGGACTAGGAGAAAACAATGTTTACAACCCATTTAGATTTATTCAAAACCCAAGCAAACGAACTTCACCAGCAGGCAGCTCATTATCGTTTGGTGAAATCCCTGGAAAGGCCCAACAGTTGGGCAGCCAGATTATCTGCAGCTATTGGCCAACTATTGATCCTTACAGGGCAGAACCTGGTGAAACGCACCCAGGCGGCCCATTAAGGCACGAACATCAATAATAATTCCAATCCCGACTGGAGGAAAAGATGTTTACAACCAATTTAGATACTTTCAAAACTCAGGAAAAAGAGCTTCATCGGCAGGCAGTTCAGTACCGCTTGGTGAAATCTTTCGAACAGCACAATCCATTTTTAGCCAGGATCTCTGAGTCCCTCGGCCGGATGTTAATCCTCTCCGGTCAGCAATTAATCAATCACACCCGGGCAGCAGCCCACTAATGATTTTTCAAAAAAGGAGCTAATCATGCACCCATTACCCTCACAATGCCCTATCTGCGGTGGAGAAGTTATTGTTACCCGGATCAACTGCCGGGAATGCAACACCACCATGGATGGTCATTTTACCTCCAGGACGTTTTCCCAGCTAACGCCAAAACAAATGGATTTTGTGGAAACTTTCGTCCGGCTGGAAGGCAAGATCACCCATATGGAAAAAGAACTCGGTTATTCCTACCCCACCATCCGCAAGCTGCTTCACGATGTGATCCGTGCACTGGGTTACGAACCAGGCGGTGATGAACTTTCCGAACTTACTGAAGAAAAGCGGACGAAAATTCTCAGCGACCTGGAGGAAGGCAAGATCAATTATGAAGAAGCAATGAGTTTGCTAAAAGATGAGGAAAGTAAAAAATGACAAAAAATAGCATTCCCCTAGAAGACATTTCCAGGATGGAGGTGAACAGTGTGGGCGGAAACCTCTATCTTACCGGCTGGAACCGGGACGAGATTCGCATCAAGGACCAATCTGATGGGGATTCGATCAAGACCAAAAAGAATTCCCTTGAGGCCCAATTCCCCCAGGACGCTATTATCCACGTTCCCCATCACTTAAAAGTAAAAATACACTCTGTCAGCGAAGATGCCGTTATCAAAGGCATTGGAAGTGAGATCGAGATTTCAGCAGTTAGTGGGGATCTGATCATAAATGATGTCGGTGCTGCTTCAATTGGAGCAGTAAGTGGAGATCTGATCGCCAAGCGGGTTCAAGGAGATCTAAAAGTTGAAAATATTGGCGGCGATGCCATGGTTCACGACGTGAAAGGCCAGCTTGGCATGAGCCAGGTCGGGGGTGGGGTTGTGGTTGAAAAAGTGGCCGGCGGCCTCGATGTCAGCGCCGGGGGTGACGGCACAGTAGATTTCAGCCCAGTTCCCTGGCAGGCTTACCAGATACAGGTGGGCGGCGATCTTACCTTATCGCTGCCGGAAGATTGTGACGCCGATCTCTCAATTCATTGTGGGGCCAAGGATATTTCCGTGATGCTTGGCAAGATAGACATCAGCTCCAGACAAGAAAAATTATCCCAACAGCTTGGAGAAGGCGGACCTTCAATCGTACTTTCCGCTGGAGGAAAAGTTTACGTGGGCAGCAACTATTTCAACGGTTTTTCCGAACTGAGGATGGCTGCGAGGGATTTTGGTTCATTTTCGAGTGATTTTTCTGCCAATACAGCAGACCAGATCAAGAGCAGTCTGGGAAATCTGGAGGAAGACCTCAAGGAATCACTGTCCGGCCTGTCTGATTCCCTGGAAGAGTTCGGCTTATCAGAAGAAAATTTACGCAAATTCGGCGTTCAAATCAAAGAATCCAGCAAGTTGGCAGCGGATAAAGCCGAGCTTGCTGCCGTAAAAGCGCAAGCCGGGGTTGAGAAGAAAATTGCCAAGGCGCGCCGCAAAACCCTGAAAGCCCAGGCTAAGTTAAAGGAATTCAACCTGGGTGAATTCCTCGAAGAACAGACAGGTAAACAAGCAGTGAACGAATCTGAACGGCTTCTGATCCTGGAAATGCTCCAGGAGAAAAAGATCTCACTTGATGAAGCCGATGAGTTGTTAAAAGCATTGGAGGGAAAGAAATGATGTCCTCCGACAATGAACGTTTGGAAATCCTTGAAATGATCCAAAAGGGGACCATTAACCCCGAAGAAGGTTTAAAGTTGATCGAAGCCATAGGCGAAAGCCAGGAAGCTCTCGACAAGGAATATTCACTGGCCAAAACCGAACTTGAAGATCGTTTCGAATCAGAAGAACCTGAAACAACTACCTCGGATATTGAGGTGGAAAACCTTAATAAATGGAAGGCCTGGTGGATCATCCCCTTCTGGATTGGGGTTGCCGTCACCGTACTGGGAGGCGCCTTGATGTATTGGGCCTGGTCCGCCCAGGGTGTCGGATTCGGTTTTATCGCGGCCTGGATTCCTTTTTTGATCGGCGTTGGACTCTTGGTATTGGGTTGGAACAGCCGGACCGGTCCCTGGATCCACCTCAGAATTCAGCAGAAACCTGGCGAAACCCCGGAACGGATCGCTTTTAGCTTTCCGATCCCAAACCGTTTTTTTGCCTGGAGCATCAGGACTTTTGGCAGTTTTATTCCCAAAGTAGACTTGTCTGGTGCGGACGAGATCCTGCTGGCACTGGGTAATTATTCCCCGGGTGATAAACCATTGAGCATAGATGTTGATGACGGCGACGACGGTGAAAAAGTTAAGATATACATTGGTTAGGAATAATTCCTAAGAAGGAGCAGGAATATGGTTACCAGCGAAGAACGTATGAAAATCTTGAAAATGATCAGTGATGGGAAGATCACAGCGGAAGAAGGCTCTCGGTTGATCTCAGCCCTGTCTCAAAGGAGCGATAAGGCCTCCAAGGTCGCCAAAAGGTCTCTTTCAGGCCAGATGCTGCGTGTGCGGGTTACGGATATGACAACCGGAAAAACCAAGGTTAATGTCAATGTACCCATGAAGCTAGTTGATGCAGGCTTAAATATCGCTGCCCAGTTCACACCAGAAATGGAAAACGCCCAAATGATGGAAGCCGTCAAAGAAGCCCTGGCTGAAAATATAAGTGGAAAGATCGTTGATGTGGTCGATGAAGAAGACCGCGAACATGTGGAGATCTTTATCGAATAGCCCAGTTGATCAGGTGGATAAAAGAAAAAAGCCCGGAAATCCGGGCTTTTTTCTTACGGTGAATAAATTTTTACTTTTTCTCGGGAACATTTTCAGCATCAGCCGAAACAATATCCTGTGAGGCCGGGACGTACTCGGGGACAACGAGCATCATGATGATGTATGCCCAGAATAAGCCACTAACGGAGGCGAAAAATCCCAACACAAAAACAAGCCGAACGATTGTCGGGTCAATGTCAAAGAAGTCCGCGATACCAGCGCACACACCACCTACCATGCGGTCGTCTACTGAGCGATAAAGCCTTTTGTATTCATTAGTCATTTTATTTCTCCTGATCAATAATCATATTTTCTACCAGAATATACGTTAATATCGAATTAAAGTTGTATCGCTCCAGAAAATCTGGGTTTTAAATAATAACCGTCTCTTCTTTTGATATAATCAGAACAATCATACAGCCGAGGTACTATGGATATTTTTGATCAGGATGCTCCTTCAGTAAACATCAGCGACCGGTTAACCCAACTCCGGGAAGAACGGGATTTATCCATCCGGGCCCTGGGACGCCTGAGCGGACTATCAGCAAACGCACTCAGCGTCATCGAGAGAGGCCTATCTTCTCCTTCAGTTAGCACGCTGTATAAAATAGCCACAGCTTTAGAAATACCAGTCACAGCTTTTTTTGAAGAGACACCACCCAAACAGGACGTTGTTCTCATCAAATCATCTGAACGCAGCCGCATCCCTCTCTATAGAGGTTTGTGGGAAGGCCTGGGTGGTTCCCATTATGAAGGTGCCGTAGAGCCATTTATGGTCACTCTGGAAGCAGGCAGCAGCAGTGGGCGCTTCCCGATGTCTCATTCCGGCCATGAGTTTGTCTTCTGTCTGCGAGGGGAATTTATCTATGAGGTTGGCGAAGATACTTACGCCCTCGAAGCCGGCGATGCCCTGTTGTTCGCTGCTAATTTGGAGCATAAATGGCATAATCCCGGCAAAACCGTTGCCAGTGTATTGATCATGCTCTGCGGATTCAGACATGGCGAAAGCCCCAGTAAATATCACCTGGCATCTGGTAAAACAGATACGGAGTAAATAACTCCTCTCCTGAATAAAAAAAGCCTTGTAATTAGCTTACAAGGCTTTTTACTTCTAGGTATAAATCTCACCTTTATACAAAAATTACCTGAGCACCTTCCGTCAGATCCATAAACTCCATGGCACCCAGAACTGTGGCTCCATCAACCAGATCCTCCTGGGTCAATTTCATCATATCCATGGACATCTTGCAGCCATAGACATTGGCACCAGCGTCCATAATCAGTTCGATAAACTCAGGAACCCGAGGGAATCCTAACTTTTTGATCTCTCCCCGCATCATCCAGGATGCTGCCGCACTCATGCCTGGCAGCGCTCCCAGTAATGTGGGAATGCCAAACCAGGGATGCATATTCGGATTTCCAACTGTGGCAACGTTCAGGCCTTTCATTTTTTTCTTGGTGATAATATCCAAACCCCAGAAAGTGAAGAACATCTCCACATCAATTCCACTCATCCGGGCAGCATTGGCAAGGATCAGCGGGGGATAGGCCATGTCCAGGGAACCCTTGGATGCTATCAGGGCTAATTTTCGATTTCCGTTGGTACCAGTACTTTGGTGTAAAGCACGAGATGGTTTAGCCATTTTGCTCTCCTTTAAGTTAAATACAGCCGGTGGGTTTTTTTAGTCCTGCGATATTGGCAGCTATTTTCGCCGGGCCTTCTGGGAAAAGCTGATAGATCTCTTTCATATCCACACCAGTCTGTTTGGTGATCCTACGCAGGGTTGGCGGTTCGCCAGTATTCTCAAAATCCTCTCTGGCAAAGTTAATCACCTGCCAATGGCGATCAGAGAGTTCAACTTCCAGGGCTGCCGCAATCGCTTCACCGATTTCTTTTGTCCAATCTGCAGCGTTAACCATAAAACCCTCATCATCAAAATCTATGGTATCAAGAATATCTTGGGTCATAATTAAATCTCCTTTATATAACTTGTGTATTATTTTCCCGGGTGTCTTCACCCAGGGCTTGTAACATCTTTACCAGACGAGCAAACGCCCTTCTGGTTTCCGGCTGGTTGGCGTCTTTCATCAGGGACAGGAGTGAAGGCGCAGAAGCTCCTTCGCTATCCTCAGTGTGAAAGGCTTTTAACATTCTGTTCAGATCCGAGAAAGTATTTTCCTTGACCAGGGTGTTAAAGATATCCCCAGCTTCAGTGAATACTCCAGTCCGTTCCAGCTTGTCCAGGGTTTCTACTGTAGATGAGAATACCTGTTTGCCAAGAATTTCTACTTCGTCCGCGATGCCCATCAGCGATTCAAACCGGTCCATCATTGTCATGATCAAGTGAGTATTTCTCAAGACTCTCTTTAACAGGAATATCAGATCATCAAGCTCAAAATCTGTCCCGATCTCTTCCAACTCATTGATGGTGAGATGAATCAGCTGATTTCCGATAGGGATCAGATCAGCTTTCAGCTCATCAAATTCCCTGGCCCGCCGCTGCTGGGTCTCAGCCTGCTCGGTCAAGAAGGCCATCTGTAAGGCTATTTGGTCAACTTTCTCGTTAATCAAAGCAAGGTCTTTATCCATGGATCACTCTCATTGCCATTTTCCGGCCATAGTCATCTGGGATTCAAAAGGCATATCGCCGCCTTTTAAAAGCACATTCCAATATATCCAGCGGAACATCATCTTTCCCCAGTGGTTTGCTGGCGATTCCTTAAGGAGGGAAAATGGCCCCAGTCCAGGTAAGGGATATTTACCGGGAAGCGGCTCCACATCATAGTTAAAATCGATCAGGATCCCTTGATCAAAGCCGGATTCGATAAAACAGTTGGCATGACCGTCAAACTCAGCCATGGGTTCCAATCCTTCCATATGCCGCAGCATGTTATCCAGCAGAACATCCAGCATAAAATGGGCTACGGATCCTGCTTTTGAGGTTGGTGTATTGCCGGCATCTCCGATCACCCAGATATTCTCATGCTTATTTGACTGGAGGGTGTGTTTATCGATCGGGACATAATTCAGATCGTCGCCCAGTCCAGAACGGGCAATCACTTCAGCGCCCATATTGGTGGGAACAGTAACCAGGAGATCGTAGGGAATTTCCCGATCGTCCCAGGATTTTATGGCCTGTTTTTTATTATCGACCTGGCCTAAATTGAAGTTGGTTTCCAGGTTGATGCCCTTTTTTTCCAGCATACTGCCAAGGATACTGGCAGCCCGGGGTTTGGTAAAAGCACCGTCCAGGGGAGTTGCATAAACAATCTCGACCTTGTCCCTCATGCCTTTCTGATGAAAATACGAATCCGCCAGGAACAAAAATTCCAGGGGGGCAACCGGACATTTAATGGGCATCTCTGCCACATTAACTACCATCCTTCCACCTTTCCAGTATTTAAGGAATCCCGCCAGATCTGCTGCACCGTCCGGTGTGTAGAAATCAAAGATATTTTTGCGCCAGCCGCCGCCATCCAGCAAACCTTCGGTTTCAGAAGGCTGGATATGGGTGCCGGTAGCTATCACAAGGTAATCATATGAAAGTACCTGTTTATCTTTTGACAGCACTACCCGGTTCTTTTCCGGCTCGATCAATTCAATATCTGAAAGTATCAGATTTATACCGCGTGGTATAAAATCCCGCTTGGGTTTTTCAATGTCGCGGGGAGAATAAATACCGAAGGGGATGAATAATAATCCCGGCTGATAATAATGGGTTTCATCGCGATCAACAATCACGATCTCCCATTCTCTTTCATCTAACTCATGAACCAGCTTATTGGCGACCATCGTGCCGCCAGTGCCAGCGCCCAGAATAACCACTCTTTTCATTTTTAAAACTCCCTGATATACCTGTAATCAACCAATATAATGTCCACCCCTGCTCTCCAAAATGGTTAGTGAAGAGCGTAACAAGGGCGATAATACCATGTTACACTTATTTGAAGAAGTGGCTAGGTGATATCTTACAGATCTTTAATGTGATATTCTCCCTAAGAAATTCACCAAACGCCTGAAAATCTCCCTTGACCTATAATCAGGGAGTGCAGGGGGACATATTTTCTGTATAATGTAAGAAAAACAGGCTCATCCTGGATGGTCGCTATGAAACTCAATGTCAAAGCTTTCGCACTGGCGGGGGGGATAGTCTGGGGGATAAACTGGTTTGGCCTGGCCTGGTGGATGATGTTAACTAAAGGCATCACTCACGAGAAGGTCGCTTTCATAAGCGATACCTATGTTGGTTTCACTGTCAGCCCACTGGGCAGCCTGGTAGCATTAGCATACGGTTTCGTTGACGGACTTATCATCGGCTTGATGGTTGCCTGGGTTTATAACAAGATCGCTCCCCGTTTTCGCTCCAAAGATGAATAACCCACAATAACTTAAAAAAAAGCCGGGCTCTTGAAAGCCCGGCTTTTTGATTCAATACAAGATATGCTCAGGTTCTAGATTTGAACCCCGCACCCAGTAATACCAAGCCAACCAGAAAGGGAGCAGAACAGAGCGAGCGGATTTTCTCTATACCAGGGAGCCCAGTCTGATCGATTTCTTGGGCAGAATTCCCGGGATGTGACAATCCGGATGGCAAACTGCTGATCCCCTGCTCTTCAGAAACGATCTGATAGGCTTCGCCATCCACAACGAAGATCACTTGTTCTCCCAGGGCCAGGTATTTTCCCCACTCGGGCCTGGCTGCCAGCAGCTCATAATATACCGCTGAACCAAAACCAATCTCAATCGTTGACATGGAAGACCCTTCGTACTGGCTGTCGATCCAGATCCCTGCTTGTAAGAAGAAGGTCTTAGCGCCCACATACTTCAGCTGCGCCTCTCCAGGGTTTCCGTCAGATCCTCTTACTGGCATGCCCGGCTGCGGCACAGCTTCCGCAGAACGCAGATTGGATTCGGCTTCTGCTTTTCCCACCGCATCTGCTCCAACCGATGGTCCCGCAGCATACTCCTGGATTAACTCATGAGCTTCCTCGTCCCAGCCCTCACCACTGAAGATATCATCTTCTTCGATCAAGAACGATGTATAGGGTGTAATGATCCCATAACGAATGCTGAGCTGGATCACTGCGTCAACCCACTCTGAATTCTCTCCCTGATGGCGGATCTGGCCCAGTAGATACCCAATCTTTCTGGCTGCCCACAAGCGGGGGATAAAGCTGTTCACTCCTGTTGGATCCGTTTCAGTTTTGAAATTCACCCTTGTGGAATAGGCCTGCTTTTCTGAATTCACATATCCAGTCAGGCGGACAGTTGTTCTTCCGGATTCACCAGCAGCCAGGCGGTAGCGGCCAGCGACCAGAAGTTGGGTGCCTGAAAACAGGTCAGGCAGCTGCTGGGGATAGATCTCCTCCACCAGGATGCCTCCAAAATCAATTTCAAGGTTGGACAGCACCGGTGTCTGGATCCTGGCAAACAGCCCTGACACTTCTTCGTCGATCCGCTCGTGGGGACGGACATAGCTCACCAGTCCGCGGTTTTCCTCCGCCAGGATGTCCAGTAATTCTGTATTAACATCATCCCCGACACCAAAAACGAATAAACGCAGGTATTGGGTTGAATTAAACCTGGTATTGGCGAGGATCTGATCGATATCTGTCACCCCTTCAGTTGGCAGGCCGTCTGTCAGGAAGAGCAGCACCAACGGCCTGGCCGTATTGCTATCTTCAGTAGGGTTGCGCTGGGCCGCAGCTTCCAGGAGGGCCTGGTTGATATTGGTTCCTCCCAGGGCAGGTTTATTTTCTATCCAGGCGATCGCCTGGGGAGCTTTTGACACTGGCTGGAGCTGCTGGGCAAAATGCTTAACACCTGTCGAAAAAGTTATCACATTAAATCTGTCTTCCGGATTGAGATGGGTCAGGACATACCTGGCAGCTTCTTTGGCCTGGAATAATTTATCACCCTCCATCGAACCCGAGGTGTCCAGCACCAGGACAATATCCCTGGGTATGACCTGGTCAATCTCCACAGATGGCGCAGCCAGCAGCAGGAAATAACCTTCCTCCCCAAAACCACGGCCCGGATCAAAGTCAGGATAAGTTAATAAATGCAGTCCAACATCATCCTCACTGAGGGTATAGATCAATTCAAAATCCTGGTCCGGAAGCACATTGTCTTCCTCATAACCCAACAGGACCTGGTGATCGCCCTCTCTATCAATGTAGATCCGGTCCTGGTGAGTTGGTGAATAAACACTGCGCAGGGGCTGGGAGGAGGTTAATTCGATCCGCACGGAACAATCCTCCAGGGGATAGGCGGAAAACTTTTCCGTGTTAAGGGGATAGACGTACTTGATCAATCCGTTATCCTGGCTCAACACCTGGCTGTATTCCAGCTCGATCTTTCTGGAACCACCGGGGGGGATGGGATAGATCCGGGCCTGGACCGCACCTTTCCCTACATATTCCAGCAGAGCTGGATCACGGCGCTGGCGCACGATATCCTCATAGATCTGCCTGGCTTCATCTGCAGGCAGGATCTTTCCTTCAACAGCCTGGCCATCGACCCACATAACAAATTTGGAGATCGATGCCCCATCCGGGATGGGAAAGATATAGGTACCTTCCACTTCCCAATCATATTCGTTCAGGAATTCCTGCTCAACACGGGTCACAGCAATCTGGTCTTGAATGGACACAGAAACCCGATGGTAGCGAATGGTCAGCCAGCTCTCTTCCAGAGGGCGGTGGGTCAGGGATAGGGGCAGGATCCGGGATCACAATCCCATCCGCCAGGGCAGGCTGAGCAACACTAAACAGGCCCATTAAAGCCAAAACAAGGCTGACAAGTATCTTAATTCGAATGATTTTGTAGGGAATCCATGGCTCTCCTCCGGGTTGATTTCGCTTGTGAGGAGAGGACGATCAGAGGACCTTAAAAGTTCCCGTAAATTATCTGGCAGGGTCAAACCTTTATTATTACCGTAGATATACTCCATATCCGGATATTCCGTGAAATAATAATGGGCCCAGATATAAAGGTGGTTAAAAAGGGCAGCCAGCAAGGCAGCTTTGGAATTAAATATCAACCCGATCATCCACAAGGCCAGAAAAGCATACGTGTACATGGCATTGGAAGACCAGCGGAAGATGCCTTCTTTGACAAAGGGCAGGTTTCGATACATTTCTGGTTGAAAATGGTCCCTGCCCAGCGCTCTTTCCACGCCAAAATATTTTACGAAGGAATAGCCCATATAAGCCACTACCGCCAGGCAGATCCCGATCAAGGGCAGGTTGATCCAGAGCGGAATGGCCATTGTGCCCCGATTGGCGATCCCCAGGGCAAATACCGTGATCGGACGGGCCAGGAATAAGATCATAAAGCCGATTCCCCAGACCGTGAAAGCTTTTTCTCCCAGGGTTTTGGACAACCAGCCATAATACAGCTCCCCCCGCCAGCAGATCACAACATAGATCTGGTGCAGAACCGGAAAGAGCACTGACAGGATCAGCCAAACCCTGGTAGATAAACCCAGCCAGGAACCTTCCAGGATCTCGCCCCGGGCAGCGAACCATACCCCGGCGGCCAAAACCAGAATAGCAAGAAAATGATAAGCTTGTTTTTCGAGGATTTTCATAACCGGATCGCCTGACCTTCTTTAAAAGATAAAAGGGAATAAATCGTTTGGTCTCTTTCATATAAAGGTGATAGTCTTCCCCGAACCGCTCCAGGTTAAACCTTTCTTCGATCCGGGCTGTCAGGTAAACACCCAAAGCAGTGCTGCATATCAACCCTGCACCCAGAAAGGAAGGATCCTTCAAAAAAGCCCCCAGGCTGAAAAACAACAGGGAGGAATACAGCGGATGGCGCATATACTTATAAACGCCACTAGTGATCAATTTTGTTGTATCCTCAAAATCCCCTGCGGGAAACCCCCTGGTTTTTATCAAATAGAAACCAAGACTCACCAGGATTATGGAACCAACCAGGCAGATCCAGGACAGAATCTGGAGGGGAGATAAAACGATCCTGAAACCAAACTTCAGCATTCAGGAAGATCAAACTCAGGATGCTTTCAAAAGCCAAAAAACGCGGAAAGCGATAGGGATGGGGACGGGCCAGGGTGAAGCCTAGCAGCACTATCGTAAATATCACCCAGGCCAGGAAATAAACCATAGTATCTCTTACTGTGTTAAAAGGCCCGCTTCAACTAATTTTTCTGCTATCTGGGATATCCCTTCCACTTCCAGGTAGCGTTCCTGATCATTATTGTCGGAGGGATCATCTTCGTGAGACCAGGTGGGGTGATCGGAGAGATGCAGGGCCCATCCCCCCAGTTCCAGCACCGGCAGAATATCCGAACGCAGTGAGTTGCCGATCATCAAGAACCTGTCTGGCGCTATGTTATAACGATTCAGAATTCCGTCATATACAGCGGAGGATTTATCGCTGACCACCTCAATAGCCCGGAAATACTGGGCCAGGCCCGAGGCCGCAAATTTGCGCTGCTGATGTAAAAGATCACCTTTGGTGATCAACATCAAGGGAATATTGCCTGAAAGATTTTCCAAAAGCGAATTGACTCCCTCAAAAACCTCAACCTCATGGGAGAGCATTTCTTTTGCCAGGCTGATCAACTGCTGAATATCAGCTGGCTGGATCTTACCTTCCGTCAGCTCAATGGCAATCTCAATCATTGAGAGCACAAAACTCATCACGCCATATCCAAAATACTGGATATTCTCAACCTCAAAGCGGTCAAAATTCTCAATATCAGCCGCATCCAGTCCATACTTGAGGAGAATTTCCAGGAATCTATCCCGACCATCAAGATAATATTCCTCATTTCTCCACAACGTGTCGTCCGCGTCAAAAGCAATCCAATCGATCATAGTACCTCAGCCTATCAGTCCAGCTGGACTGCACCCAAAAAACCTGTTGTTTTTGCTCCCTGTTGAACGCCAACCTGGCAGGCTTCTTCAAGGCCCAGGCCTTTCTTCAATCCCGATAATAACCCGGCAGCAAAGGCATCACCCGCGCCGGTGGTATCCACAACTGACTCAACCTGAATTCCGGGAATTTGAATCCCTTTTTCAGGTGTGACCAGAAAGCAACCTTCAGCGCCCAGCTTGATGATCACAGCGCTGGCGCCCCAGTCCTGGAATGCCCGGGCAGCCCGGGCAGGATCTGCAATACCGCTGATGATTTCCGCTTCCTGCTGATTACACATGAAAACATTCAGGTGCGGTAGAACTGACTTTAAGAATTCAGGGTATTTCATGGCTGGCGAACGAACCACATCCAGCGATATAAACACGCCGCTTTTCTGGATCATGGCCAGCTTTTCAGCAAATCCCGGTTCAAGCAATCCAGGTAGCACAAAATAACCGCTGATGTGCAGATAACCAACTTCAAGTTCCTGAAAAATCTCCTGTCTTAATAGGGCTGGTTTCAGTTCTGCATTGGCACCGGAGGTATGGATGAATCGGGGTTGAAAATCACTGTCAACCAACCCGACACTGACTCCTGTACCTTTGCCCGGGATCCGTTTTATATAGCGGCTGTCGACACCCTGCTCTTTCCAGGTGTCCATCAGGAATTCAGCCGACTGGTCATCTCCCAGGCAGGCAACCAGGAAGGGATTTTCCCCCAGCTGAGCCAATCCGATGGCAACATTGGATGCACAGCCGCCAGGAGTGACTGCTGCATCCTGGAAAGTGATCGAGTCATAGCGCGGCACATCATCCACCGTTTTGCAGATGATATCCAGCGTTACGTTGCCAACTACCAGAATTGAACCTGGATCAATTCCCATTTTTAGTTAGGATCGGTGGGCGTTTCGCCCGCCAGCCCTCATTTTCAGTGATTTTTTCATATGCCCTGCCAATCCTGAGCAATACCCCTTCGGAATAATCAGGTCCCAGGATTTGAGCGCCAATCGGTAAATTTTCCCTGTCAAATCCAACTGGAATGGATAATCCCGGTATGCCGGCATGATTGGTAGTGGCCGTTAGCTGGTCCGAGTACTGCATCAAGACCGAGTCACCATAAACACTTCCGATAGGAAAGGCTGTGGAGGGCGCGGTTGGCGTTAATAGAGCGTCAAGGCGGTATTTACCTCTGGGATCAAAGATAGTATCAAAATCTTTCCGCATCAAGGCCCGGGCTTTAAGCGCCAGCTCATAATAACCTTTATCAAACTGGGCCGCACTGAGGTAAATCCCCATTAACATGCGCAGTTTGGGTTCCACACCAAAGGCTTCACCCCTGGTCTTGCAATATAGATCTTTCAGGTCCTTAAATGACTGCTCTGTCCGATAACCGTATTTCACACCATCGTAACGCAGCAAGTTAGAACTTGCTTCCACCCGGGAGATCACAAAATAGGTCGGCACACCGTATTTGGTATGCGGAAGTGGTACATCCATCACGATATCAGCACCCAGTTGGGCCAGGAAACCTGCCGTGGCGAGCACAGCATCCCTGATCTGTTGATCGATGGGGTTTTCAACCAACTCCATTGATTCCCCATCAAAATAGGTCACTCTGAAAAATTCTTCTGAAAGGCCGATGCGCAGGCCGCGAACATCCTTTTCGATTTCCTCCAGGTAGTCTGGCACAGGTACAGTGGCAGTCGTGCTATCCCGGGGATCCTGACCAGCGATGGCCTGCAGGGTCAGGGCCGCATCGGTCACATTACGCGAAAGCGGACCCGGGCAATCCAGAGAGGAGCCAAAGGCGATCAGGCCGTAGCGCGAGACCCTGCCGTAGGTGGGTTTTAATCCCACCGTGCCGCAGAATGAAGCTGGATGGCGAATCGATCCCCCCGTATCTGTACCCAGAGAGATGGCGCCTTCCCCAGCCGCAACTGCAGCAGCCGAACCGCCTGACGAGCCGCCCGTAACACGCGTTGTATCCCAGGGGTTCCTGGGTACAGGCTTGTAAGCGGAGGATTCACTGGACGAGCCATACGTGAATTCATCCAGATTGACCTTGCCAACCATCACTGCGCCGGCTTCTTCCATACGCTCCACAACTGTGGCCGAGTAAGGTGAAATGTAATTGGACAGGATCTTGGATCCTGCCGTGGCCCGGATGCCTTTGACGGTAAAGATATCCTTGGCTGTATACGGCACCCCGGCCAGCGCCCCGGGGTTTTCACCATTTTTAATCAGCTGGTCAATATTTTCCGCCTGCTTCCGGGCGTACTCTTCTGTCACCAGTGTAAAGGCATGCACGCGTGGAGAGGTCTTCCTCAGATTGGGCTTCGGGAGCATCTACCTGTCCGGTCCGCCCATCCACCTGGCGGATGCGTTCCAGGGTATGCTCCAGGACCTCAACCGCGGAAATTTGTTTGGTTTTGATCAGATCAGCAATAATATATGCGGGGAGATCACAGGTCTTCATACTCAATCCAGCTCCTCGTGAGAAATATCTGGCACTACGATATAACCATCTTCCAACTCTGGAGCCTGGTTAAGGATCTCCTCCCGATTTGGGTCCTGGCGGGAAATATCTTCCCGCGGGTCGGCGCTGTTCAGTTCATTATAGGGTATGCCGTGCGCAGCTGTCCCCATATCCGTGTCGATCGGGATCGATTCCAGGACCTCGATCGATAACATCTGGTTATTCAATTCCTTGCGGAGGTATTCCGCCTCAGCAGCGGGCAGCTCCAAAGAAGCCAATTCCGCCAGGCGTTCAAAATCTTTGGGAGAGATCTTTTCAGTCATAATGATTTCCTTATACCTTCGAATTCAAAATAGTACCTGTATTTTATCATTGAAAATTTGGAGCATTTCTATCCTGGAATCGGATTCCGTTGATCCATTATTGGCCTTAAATCCCTCCAAAATAGTGTCATATGCAAACTGACTGTCTCCGGGGCTGATGGTAGAATAATGACTCAATAATAATAGGCATCAGCAAGAAGGATGGTCCTTTATGTGCGGCATTTTTGGCATAGTCACCAAAGAAACCCAGAATCTCGGTCCGATCCTGATCGGCGCTGGAGAGAGATTATCTTACCGCGGATATGATACAGTTGGAGCTGCCACCCTGCCCCAGGAAGGGAAGATCGACCTCCGCAAAGACGCCGGCAAGGTCCAGGAAGTAGCAGAGAAGTACAACTTCAAAGAAATGACCGGCGACCGGGCCATCCTGCAGCTGCGCTGGGCCACCTTTGGCGCACCCTCCCAGATAAATTCCCAACCCCACCTTGACTCGGACGGCGACCTGGTTGGAGCCCATAATGGCAATGTGGTTAATAACCTGGAGCTGATGGCTGAATTCAAAGCCGAAGGCATGCTGGTCCGTTCTGAAAACGACGGCGAAAGCTGTGTTCACGCCGTGGAACGCTATTACGATCAGGGCCATGACCTGGTGGAAGCCATCCGCCTGGCCACCAATGACCTGGAGGGAGATTATTCCTTCGTGATCGGTAAAGTTGGCGATGACCGCCTGCATGCCATCAAAAAAGGCTCCGGGCTGGTAGCCGGCATCGCCGAGGGGCTGGTTTGCATCGGCTCCGACCTGCCTTCGATCCTGCCCATCACCAGGAATATCCTGCGTTTAAATGACGGGGAGATCATCACGTTCTGGGCCGACGGGTATGAGCTCACCAGTGTAGAAGACGGATCCACAATTGAGCGCAGCCCTGAAGTAGTGATCGAAAGCATGGAAATTGCCCAAAAGGGCGGCTACCCGCATTTCATGTTAAAAGAGATCCACGAACAGAGCCATGTCGCTGGTGAACTGCTGCAGCTGCTGGATAAATCCCCCGACTGTGGAAGCTTTTATCGAAAAATTAGAGAACGCCCGGGATATTTATGTGATCGCCTGCGGAACCAGCTGGCATGCCGGCCTTTTAGGATCGATCTATTTTAATAAATTTGCCGGCCGGTCTGCCATCCCCGTCCTGGCGCCCCAGTTTAAAGCCCAGTATGGGAATTCTGTGGGGCCGGAGGACGTGGGCATTTTCATCAGCCAGAGCGGCGAGACCAAAGACGTTTTAAACGCCATCGAAACCGCCCGCCAACGCGGCATGGGCGTGCTGGGATTGGTTAATGTGGTGGGTTCGACCCTGACCCTGGTGAGTGATGTCCATCTGCCGCTGGCCTGTGGTTTTGAGATCAGTGTGCCGGCCACCAAAACCTATCTCAACCAGGTCCTGGCCCTGCTGTATGTGGCCCTGCGCTGGGCAGGACAGGATCCAAAAGCCCTCCACAAGATCCCGGCGCTGATCGACCTTGTGATCGAGAAATCAGAAGAACAGATGCCACCCGTGGTTGAAAAGGTCAAGGATTGGAACGACCTGTACAGCCTGGGCTACGGGCTGACCTATCCGGTTGCGCTGGAAGGCGCCCTGAAATTCAAGGAAATCACCTACGCCCACTGTGAGGGCATTCTTTCGACAGAATTTAAACACGGACCATTATCCGCCGTTTATGACGGCTACCCGGTGATCTTCACAGCCGGCCCGGATGACATCCCCCTGATCGTCAGCGGGATCAACGAAGTCACCTGCCGGGGCGGCCATGTGATCACGATCGGTTTCGAAGACTCCCGGTTGGAAGGCAACGCCTCCCAGACCCTGGTGATCCCGGACCTGGACCTGCCGGAACACCTCAAGGCAGCCGCTTTTGCCCTGTTAAGCGCCATCCCACTCCAGCTGCTCTCCTATCACTGCAGCCTGGCAAGAGGGTATGATCCAGACTTCCCGAGAAACTTGTCAAAGACCCTGACAGTGGATTAACATCTCTTTTGGATGAGGATGGGGGGTTGTTCAATTGACTCAATATTCCTCTGAATCACCCCTGGTATATAAGGTAAAATATTCATATTATTGAATATGTTTTATCTTAAATTGCCACCTAAAATCATGGGATCTTTAAACCAGATCGAGCAACCCCTCAACCGCATCATAGTAGAAGCCACCAACTGCTGCAATCTTAATTGCAGCATGTGTATCAGGGGGACCTGGAAATACTCAACTGGATACATGTCATCCAGTACTTTTTCAGCCCTGCTTGATGATCTGCGCGATCTCTCTCCTGCTCCAGAGGTTTTTTTCGGCGGCTACGGCGAACCCCTCTCTCACCCGGAAATCCTCAATATGATCCGTGACGTTAAGGCCACGGGAGCCCGGGCGGGGCTGGTGAGCAACGGCACCTTGCTCACACCGGGATTATCGAGGGACTTAATCCTCTCCGGCCTGGACAGATTATGGATATCCCTGGACAACATCCACCAGGACAGCATCCAGGAAAACTCGTCAGCGCAAAGCGGCCCACTGATCCTTCAAAACCTGGAAGATCTCCTCGATCAGGAAAAAGAGCTGCCTGAAGGCCCGGATGTGGGTCTGGTCATCGTACTTGAACCAGACCAATTCCTCCAACGATTCTCAGACCTGATTAACCAGGGAATCAAAATCGGGATCAAATCGTTTTTTTTCACCAATCTGGAAGCGTTTTCAGAAGACATGGCCCGGGAGACTCTCTATCAGCCAGAGCAATTAAGGCGGCCGGGCTCC
The DNA here is from genome assembly GCA_963695575.1 of uncultured Chloroflexia bacterium. Taxonomy (GTDB): domain Bacteria; phylum Chloroflexota; class Anaerolineae; order Anaerolineales; family UBA11858; genus B10-G9. The sequence continues at coordinate 10,679 of CAVOGS010000012.1, read as the reverse complement.
TGGTTGGCAAACCACGACGCCCTATCCAGAGAATTAGCTGGCTTAAATAATGACATCATCATTGAAGGGGTCATGGCTGATGCCAGAACCCGCTGTCCTTTTGCCGAAAAGGGGGAAATCGTGCTGCGCTGGGATGGCGAAGTTTGTCCCTGTCTGCCCCTGCTCTATGACCACACCAGCTTCCTTGGGAGCTGGAAACACCAGGTCGATTCTCACTCCTTCGGGAACATCCTGACCCGGTCAATTCAGCAGGTTTGGTCTGACCTGGAATTCATTACTTTGCGAGATCGCCTGCTGGGTGAAAAATTCTCTCCCTGCCTGAGTTGTCGGGACTGCTGGCTGTCAGACGATAACCAGATGGACTGCATGGGGTATGGACATCCCACCTGCGGGGGCTGCCTCTGGGCCGACGGCATCATTTCCTGTCCCTGAGTTTCTACAGGATATGGATCGTTTCCCCTCTTTGAACCATTTAATCAAGAGGACTCTTCACTCCCTTTCCGCCCTTATTAAGCACATGGGTGTAGATCATGGTGGTCTTGACATCGGCGTGGCCCAGCAGTTCCTGGACTGTTCTTATATCATAACCATCCTCCAGGAGATGAGTGGCAAAGCTGTGGCGGAACGTGTGGGGGGTGGCATGTTTGACCAAACCCGCCTTCCGGGCCGCCTCCTGAACAGCCCGCCGCACTCCTGAGGGGTGGATATGGTGGCGCCGGAAAGCTCCCGAGCGGGGGTCGACAGAGGGTTTGGGCGCAGGGAAGAGGTACTGCCAGCCCCACTCACCTTCCGCCCTGGGGTATTTGCGGTCCAGGCGTCGGGGCAGCTCAACCGTACCGTGGCCGGCAGCAACAGCCTCCTCGAATGCCAATCGGACTGATTTCAAGTGAAGCTCCAGTGCCGGGCGAACAGCAACCGGCAACATCACCCGGCGGTCCTTGTCCCCTTTTCCGCTGCGGATGGTAATCTCGCCCCGGTCAAAATCCAGGTCCTGGATCCGTAATCTAAGCGCCTCCGAGACTCGCAGCCCCGATCCATACAGCAACTGGCAGACCAACAGATAGACTCCGGAAAGTTCCCCCAGCAGGGATTGCACCTCAAGGCGGCTGAGCACCACAGGGAGGTGTTTAGACCGTTTGGCGGGGACCGGGAGAATATCCTCATCGAGGGGTAAGTGGAGCACCTCGGCATAGAGAAATTGGAGGGCAGCCAGGGCCTGGTTCTGGGTGGAGGGAGAGACCCCGCGCTCGACAGCCAGGTAGGTCAGAAACGATTCGATGTCACGCTCCGTGAGGTCTTGAGGGTGTTTCAGATTGTGATAAAAGATATAACGTTTGATCCAGGAGGTATAGGCCTGTTCGGTGCGGTAAGCGTAGTTTTTGCGGCGCAGGACATCCCGGACGCGGTCAAGGAGCTTCTTCTGGCTCATCTTCCCCCCTTGGTGAGATTGAATATGCTATACTGCGATTATAGCCCGAGAATGGGCCGTGATGCAATACCCCGGCGGTTCGTGCGCGATAACGCCTAAGTTACTATCGCGCAGTTGGACGATAATTAACGTTAGATGGCTTAGCGAGAATAACAACGCAAATTTGAAAACAGGAACTTAAGAAATCATGAAACCAACCAATAACCATTACCAAGATCCAACACACAAAGATTGGATAATGGGGATTGCTTTGTTATCAATCTACTTGATTAGTATCGGCCTAGGAGCAATTTTTCTAATTCCGGAATACTGGTACTGGTGGTTATTATTATTTTTTATGAGCACGATTTTAATGGTAATCAATCAAAACAGAAATTATGCTTGCCGTTGCCGGGAATGCGGACACGAATTTGAAGTATCTTTCCCTGTCAATTTGATTTCTCCCCATGGGGTTGATAAAGAAGGTAGTTGGCAGTGGGTTAAGTGCCCGAATTGCATGAAACGAGCGAAGGCTAGAGTAATCAAAGTTATTAAAGACGCATAATATGAAATAAAATGATAAGGTTTGGGCCATGAACAAAAACGCCATCTAACCCACGCTCCACCTGACAGCCGGTTAAGGTGGATGGTTTGGGACCCAGGATCATTAATACAAGACCCGGCTGCGGGTGAGCTCATCCGTTAGCCCGCAATATCAGGATAAATAAAGGGTTTTTTGAAAGATGAAAAAAGGCATCCAAATACTGTTCATCTTCACTTGGGCGTCCATTCTCTGGGGATGTACGCCGGATCTTGTTGATTCTCTTCCTAAGCTTGAACTCACACAAACCCAGATTTCAGCTACGGATCTCTCTCCAAGAGCAACCACTCTCTCAGATCTACCGGACACCTGGACCCCCGTTCCAGAAACTGAACCTCCATCACCGTCAACGACTATCCCCATTCCAACAATCACCTCAACCCCATCATCCACAGACGACTGGCCTGAACTTTGCCAGCCAGGAGAATTCGAATCCTACTATAACACTTGGGGGCCAATTGCAGATCAAGCGTTTGTCATGATGAACGAGGGTAAACAGCTTGAAGAATTACCAAAAACCAGAGCAGCGGAGATCCTAACCGAGGTCGACAGATTAGAATCATCCCTCGAATTATTAACTGTGCCCCTTTGTATGGAGAATACTCATCAACAGTCAGTTGATGCACTTTATTTCCTAGAACGCAGCATCATTTCCTTGCTTGAGGAGGATTTTGTCAAGGCTAAAGAAGAACTTCAGGAGTCACTTATAGCATTAGCCATGGCAATCGTAGATGTCGGTTATTTATCAACTAGAGAAACTGAAACTCTCGAACCATCTCAGTAACCGGGCTAACCCCCGCTCCAGCGGACGCTGGGGAACCCGCCGCTGAGCTCATCCGTTAGGCTTATTTCTTTGGTTTTGAGGGAATGTCATGGAAACTAATCAAAATAGTCCCAAAACTCGCACTTGGCTGTATATTATTATCGCTCTAGTAGTATTAGGCTTCTTTGTTTACTCCTATCAATCAATAATGACGACTGAATCCAGATTCGGGGATCAATATATAACCCATCGAAACAAACATCTCATTCGTGTATTAAATGCATTGGCGCATCCTGACCTGAGTGACAGAGAAAATAATCAATACGTATTAATGAAAATGCTAGAGACTATTCAAATGGCATTTCTAGCTACAATTTTTAGCGGGTTATTTGCATCACTGTTGACATTCATTATTTCACTACCATCATCTAGATTAGGAAAAGTACTAATGGCTATTTTGCAGCTTTTTCTTGCTGCAATTCGTTCAATCCACCCACTAGTTACAGTCATTTTTGTAATAATTTCGACTGGTATACGAGCAAAATCTGGCGTGATTGCTCTAACAATATTTTCGACAGCAATTTTGCTGCGAGGTATTCAGAATTATGCTCAAGAAAATACCTCAATTAGTAAGCCTTTCTCTATAAGAAGTTTATACCGGCTTTGACCAGTTAAACGCTTTTCATCAAACCGTTGGATCTCATCGATTCTTGGATCTATGGGAGGTGGAGGTATTGGATTTTAACTACAACATCACATCAAGCTCATTATTATTACAGAGCAAGCACGGGTATCTTGCTTTGTATAATTGTATTTGGAGGTTTTGATCTGATCGGTCGCGCGATTTGGCGGGGAAACGATTAAACACAAATTACCAGAAGTTGAGGAAAAGCGAAACCCCCGCTCCACCCGACAGCCGGTTAAGGTGGACGGTTTGGGACCAGCAAACTTTCAAGCCAAGCCCGGCAGCAGGTGAGCTCATCCGTTATGCTCTAACCATGAAAAAAGTCAAGTTAAATGATGGTGATGTATTTCAAATAAATATTGACGATGTCAATTGTGCATTTGGTCAAATCATATATTACTAAGACAAAGTTATTTAATATCTATATTGTTGTGTATAAGCCCCTATTTCCAATTGCCAGAGAACATGACCTCAAAACAATTTGTGAATCAGAAATAGCATTGATTGGTGGTTCTATGGGTGCAAGAATTGATCATGGATTTTGGAAAATTATTGGAAACTCAAAACCAAATATTGACCGAATACCGCGACCTAAATTCATTACAAACATAAGAGACAAACCGTTTATTGTGAACTTTGATGGAAAAGTTATCAGAAGAGCTAAAAGAAAAGATTTAGATAAGTATCACAAGATATGGGAAATGTCTCCAATGGGATTTGAGATGGCAATAAAAGCTATCCATGGAAAAGACGAATGGGTACCTGGTTTTGACAAAATGTTATATGAAGATGCATTAAACCAATCAATTTAGAGCATAACCCCCGCTCCACCTGACAGCCGGTTAAGGTGGGCGGCCTGGGATATAGGATCTTCAAACCAAGACCCGGCTGCAGGTGAGCTCATCCGTTAGGTAGCATTCTTCATCAGAATTAATCCTATGAAAAACTATTGGATGCTTTCGATTGTCATTGTATGTTTGGTCGTGACTAGTTGTTCTATATCCCAAACAATCCAAGCCGATACTCAACCAGTAATACTATCCCATATTTCTGCTACACCGACATATAAGGAAAAAAAGATAAGCACCTCTGAATCTTACACTCCAGTTCCTTTGATTGATACTCCAACTCCCATTCACACACCAATAGTTGTTGATTTATCCATTTCACCAAACGGAGAATGGATAGCAGAAACAATCCGATTAACTGAAGGATCAAGTGATCTTATAACTTTTATTGTACGTTCGACAACTGGCGATACGTCTTGGACTGTCGAAGAAAGTGTCTTTGAGGATGGGCCTTTTGTTGGGTTAGACTTTCCTTACGCTTTCACATGGTCGAGTAAAGGAGATTATCTATTCTTTACTCATCGTGGTGGAGGTGATGGTTGTTTTATGCCTTCAGAATATTCAGGCAAAGGGTTAGATAGACTTGACCTGGTCTCTGGTGATGTGACCAAAGTTCTCGACAGACCGTCTTCGTGGATGGCCCTGGCCCCTGGAGAAGAAAATCTTGCGTATGTCGAGTCATGGGATCAACTCATTCTAAGGAATATGGAGACAGGTGTTGATTTACACTTACCCAATTTATTTGATAAGGACGAGCTGGCTTGTCCTGTTGAATCTGCGATATATTCGGTTTATTGGTCACCTCGGGGTGAATATCTGCTTGCAACATACCTCTGCGGTCCTTGTGGTGTACAGTTTTTATCCACCATTATAATTATTGATATGAATAATCTATCCACCAGTACAGTAATCTCACAATCAGATTTATCGCTGTTACCTGTCGAATGGTCAGAACCCGATCTTTTCATCCTCAAAGGTATTGATGGTGAAAAATGGGAATACTATATCAGCACAGGAAAACTTGTTTCTGTTGATAATTAAGTATGCTACCTAACCCCCGCTCCACCTGACAGCCGGTTAAGTTGGGCGCCAGGGAAAGGCGATGGGGCTAAAACAAAACCCGGCTGCAGGTGAGCTCAATCCGTTAGGAGCCAAAAATAAACACAATGGGGTATTTTATTATGAATGACGAAAAATCAATAGATTCCAAAATCTCTAAGGAACGGAGTGCAAACTTTATTCTTCCGTGGATTATTGCTAACACCATCGGTGGAACACTAGGGATATTCTTAATGCTTTTTGTTGGATGGAGATTTGGTGATATTTTGATTCGTCTTTTGCCACTAGACCTTCAATTTCAGCTTCCAATATGGATAAGGGATCTGATTATTGACATAACTATTATTTTCCCCCTCAGCATATTATTGGGGTTTTCGCAGTGGCTAGTTATCCGCAAGAAGATAAGCAATTCAAAGTTTTGGATTCTGGCAACGGTGGCAGGTTTCTTGGTTTCCATGTCAATTCTATCTGTAATTTCCTTTACTATTGAATACTATATGTCTGAATGGAACGTTTTACTGGATGTTGTACTTCCCTGGGCAATGCTTGGTATTTTTACTGGATTATTTCAATGGTCAATATTAAGTTTAAATATCTCAAAGTCGTTTTATTGGTTACCAATTAACACATTTACATTTATTGGTGTCGGGGTTATTTGGAATTTCGGAAATTTCTTAGTTATATTAGGTTGGATATTAGCTGGGTTTATCTCAGGTTTGTTCTTGAGGAAACAATGGTCTTAGGAGTTTTCTTTTATTTGGGTTTTTGCTCCTAACCCACGCTCCACCTGACAGCCGGTTAAGGTGGGCGTTTTGGGATAAAGGATCGTCAAACCAAAGACCCGGCTGCAGGTGAGCTCATCCGTTAGGCGATAATGAGGAAACATGATTTATAGTAATCCAACTGCAACAATTATTTCATGCAAACGATTGAAAGATATTATCCTAACTCGCTTAACTCTAAATCAGGTTGTAAACTCTCCGAAATCTCCTGCATCATTATATATCCGAGATATTCTCGAGGACGAAAAGGCACGTGCGGTATTTCAACTGCATAGATTGGTCAAATGCCAAGATGAATCAGTTTGATTGTTGAGACTTATGAGGAATATGAACCTCAATCCTCTTTACTCTCCAAAGGCGACACCTATTATTATGTTGGCCAATGGAGCCCCGAACAACTAGAACTCGCAAAATCAGACCCCTCCACCCTCCGTCAATATTTATTCGAACCTAAATCAAAATATGATCATGACCATTGTTTTCTCTGTTGGAAGACAATATGCGATTGTGAAGGTGCAGATCATGAAGCTTATACGAATGGCCAGTTTTCCTCTGCTTTGAGTGTTTTGAAAGATATATTTCATCGGGGTTTGGGAAGTTATTAGAGATGCCGCCTAACCCCCGCTCCACCTGACAGCCGGTTAAGGTGGACGGCCTGGGATATAGCGATCGTCAAACCAAGACCCGGCTGCAGGTGAGCTCATCCGTTAGCTGAATCTAATTCATATGGAACCAAAAGAGTTCAAAAAAAGGTATCGAAGATCATTTCCAAAGGGGTTATCTTCGAAGTTTGTTAAATATAAGAAATCAAACATTAATACACTATCCTTAAACTCAAAAGACAGCGCAATATTAATTCAGGTCGGTTTGCCTGAAATTGCAGCGCCATTCATACATTTTAAAGCCTTTGATGAGGACGAACTTAATGGCTTAGAACATTTAGTCCCAGACAAGGATTATTTTTACATTATTGGCTTTAATGGCTCTGGAGATGCAATCGCTATTGAGTTGGAGAATGGATATGTAGTCTACTTCAATCATGATATGGATTTTGAAAAGGTTTTTATTAATTCATCTATTGAAACCTTGACGGAATGTATATGCCTCTACAAGGAAAATTGGAAAACCACCAACCCTGATGAACTACTCACCAAATTTTTGATTGCTGATCCTATGTTAAAAGGATTAAATGGATTTTGGATTACTGAAATTGAGATATTAAGAGACGAGATCAGCTAACCCCCGCTCCACCTGACAGCCGGTTAAGGTGGATGGTCTGGGATGTAGGATCTTTCAAACCAAGACCCGGCTGCAGGTGAGCTCATCCGTTAGGTAGCCATAATTGGATGATTATGAAACTATTTCCAGGGAAAGAACCCACAAGTAAACCAAGCATGAAATTTGTGAACCAGTGTAGTGTTTTTATTTCGAGAAATAGCAAAGAAGCCATAATCGTATCATCTTATTATTTCCTTGGAGCTTATATTGAAAAAGATGATGGAGCAATAAAAATAGCTTTTGATCATCCAGATGAAATAGGCCCAATTATTGAAAGCAAATTCTTTGATTGTGAATATATGGATGAGGATGATTATCCACCTGAATGGAAAAACAACAAGGAAAGTGATTGGCCAGCTTATAAGGCATCAAAAGCGAAGTCTATGAAGCAATTTAAGAGAGATTATGTAAGATACAGCCTTCGCGGCGCAAACGAAGCAAATATCATTATCGCGGTAAATAGTCAGAAGTTACAAAATGATATTGAACTGACCACCGCATTTTCTGCTCCAAGTTGCGGAACATTTGCAGGTCAAAAAATGATCGATCTGCATAATTTTTTCTTGAAGGTGGAGTCTTTGACTGACTGATTACATTGACCCATAAGAGGCTACCTAACCACCGCTCAACCTGACTGCCGGTTAAGGTGCGCGGCCTGGGAAATCGATCCTTCAAACCACGACCCGGCAGCAGGTTAGCTCAATCCGTTAGGTAGCAAAAGGAATAATCATTAGTGACAAATGGATTATTGCGAAGGATTATAGAACTTTAGTTACATAGATAAATGGGGAAAATATCCAAATGATAGAAAAACTAAAGAACTTTTTTGGGCTAATCGCAAACATAATAAAATCTCGATGGGCAATAATTTTCATCACCTCAATAATGATTTCGATATTGATTTGGTTGAGAGATATCCTATTTGCTGAAGTAAATTTACAAGTTCCACGCTATCTAGTAATAATTATTCGGAGCTTTCACTCTATACCCCATTTTCAAGTTTATCCAATTCATATTCTCTAAACGCGAATTGGGGGTGATTAATTACGGAGGCTTATCATGGAAACCTTCACGATTAAAATTCAGATATCCAGAACCGAAGTGCCCCCTATGTGGAAGCAATATCCGTTATTCTGTAGTTAGAAAACCATATGTCGTAGCAAGAAACCTAAGAGATATTGAAAACGTTCACGAAAAATCCACCCGGTATGAATATGAGTGTCCTAATCATGGTGTTCTAAATATTCAAAATAAACCATTGGACCATTTGCAGGAACTGGCTAAAAGCAAGATTGATAGTGCTACCTAACCCCCGCTCCACCCGACAGCCGGTTCAATTGGTCGCCTGGGAAGTGCGATGGGGCTAAAATAAAACCCGGCTGCGGGTGAGCTATAACGTTAGCAATACAAAACAATATGTTTAATCATTTTAGGAAGAAGAAAAGCAAGAATATAGAGCAACAGGTTAGTAATCGTGTCGAAGAGTTAGTAAACACGCTTCATCTCGAAGGTCGTATTGATGAATATGAACGAGAACTTATAAAACTAGACCTACCTTCTCTATCAACAGAAGAACAAGAGTCTTGGTGGCACCATTTTGGAATTGTTGCATTTCATGAGGGTCGCGATGAGGAAGCGCTGAACCGATTTAGACAAGCATACGAACGATTTCCTGATTCTGCCTTGATTAGGTTTTCATTGGGCCAGCAATACATCAGAACTAATGATGTTGAAAAAGGTTTTGAACTTTTCCGGAAAAACAACTTTCCGGATTTTCCACGCGAATATGCATTTACTCAAGCACGTTATGCATATTTATGGAATAGGTATGACGAGGGTATAAACTTTCTCAGACCATTCATCAAGTACTACAAAGAGGTCAAAATCCTTGATGATCATTTCTTATATGTTCGCGGCCTCCCGTTCTTCGGGCATTGGTGGAAATTCCTTGCTGCTTTTTCTGTTTTGAAGGATGATTTTGAGGAGCTTGAAAACGTAACCAATTATGTTGGCCAACACTGTCATGATTATGATTTTGACTATTTGAACCTAGAGCTTGATGCATATAAGAACAATCTGCCAGATGTATTATTACCGCAAATAGAAGAGAAATTAGAGAATATTAATAAGGAAATCTTTCCAACTGGCTATCTACGAATGATCATTGCTAGCATAAATATTCAGGGTCTCAAATCAATTGAAGATGCAAAATATCTTCTTGATCATTGTAACCCTGATTGAAAAAGAAGGATTTTCCATGGCTTGAAGATGTAAAAACATTACTTCTTGCTGAAGCTGCCCATCGGTTGGAAAATCAATCATTAGAAAAAGAATTAGTGAAATCGTTTTTGATCAAACAACCACTACTATTTGAACCATACTTAATTATAGAGTTTTGGTTACTACATTATCAAGAAACCTTGAAGAAAAGAATTATTGAAGATTAATGATTGCTAACCCCCGCTCCACCCGACAGCCTGCCACGTCGGCTTTTTACCTTCTTTTCCCTTTATTGGTTCTTGATCTATAATCATTAAAAGCCCATCCGGCTGCAGGTGAGCTCATCCGTTAGGCTGCTAACTCTACTAGTAAATTATTTAGTTTGGTCACATAAAGCTTATAAATAGATGAAAACTAAAAAAGATAAGCGAATTAAACCTTTCAGATATTTCCGGACCCGTATATTGAGGGTTTTTCGGAGAGGTAATCAACCCATTTTTTATAAGGATGAACTAATTGGAGAATACTCGGGAAATATACTTGAGAGTATTTCTGAATATTTTCCGCCAACTGCAGCAAACAAGATTGAAACAGCGCCACCAATTATCTCAACGTGGAAAATATTTGAGAGAATCACATGGGAAGGGGCAAGGGGTTTCCGATATTACGTTAGCCCTGGCACAAGTATCAAAGTTCTTGAAGTAGTATCGTCAGTCTATCAAGAAAAGCATCGTATGAAAGGTTATCCCGGCATATTTGATGGATCAGAAGATAATTTACCTGGATTTAGCCTTAACGTAGATTACGATGATCATAATAATGAGATAACAATAAACAATGAATATTTTGTGATTTGGTTACCAGGTAAAGTGCAATTGAATGGTGGTCATTAATAAATTTCGTTTCAAACGATGTAAAACAAAATTGCAGCCTAACCCACGCTCCACCCGACAGCCGGTTAAGGTGGACGGCCTGGGATGTAGGATCTTTCAATCCAAGACCCGGCTGCAGGTGAGCTCATCCGTTAGATAGCAT
>CAVOGS010000011.1:0-13062 GCA_963695575.1 uncultured Chloroflexia bacterium | reverse complement strand
GTGAGGCTTAATAAAGGGAAAAATACGCTAAAAATGGGGCTAACGTGATTTAAATCACTATAAAATATTATTCATATCATAGTAAACGGGGGTAATTCAGAGAAGTGATCAGAAATTCTTTGGATTATTGTTGATTCTAGCGGAAGTGGTTTGTATCATTTCTTTAGGGTAGCGTAAAACCACAGGTCATAGAGTTGGCAATCTCTCCAATAGAACCCAGCCCCTGAATGATAAAGTCGGGTGCCCGGGAGATCATTGACAATCAGTAAACCCAGAAAAATTTTTAAGGAAAATAAAGTGGGTTACGCTCCCATTAGATGAACTGCAAAAGAGTAGGGGGAATGATACTAAACCAGTAGAATCTAGATCCAGGATTATTAAAACGAAAGAATAATTTGGATCACATAGGGCAAGAAAGCCAATAATCCCAGTATTGGATGGCCTTTTCGGGTGGTATTCCGTGAGTCCCAACTGAATAGAAAAGCCGCTAAACCAAAAGCCAGCAGCCCGCCAGCAAATAATGTTATTACTGAGCTCCAGGGCGAAAAATCAGCACTGACTCCCATCGCCAAACCATTGATCGCATTCATTGCCTGGGTAGAAGGCAGGATTTGAGCGACTTTTTGGGCTGTTTCAGGCAGCATACTAAAAGGCAGCATTAATCCGCCCAACAGCATAGAAGGCACAAAAATCAGCTGGGACCAAAGAATGGTCATTCGGGATGATTGAGATACGATCCCAATCAGAACACTCAATCCGGTGCAGGCAACCGCAACGGCAAAAAAAACCAGGATAAAACCAGCCCAGTTCACTGGCGGTGGGGCATTAAATAATAAGGGTGCGCTAATAGTGATTATTGAGGAAACGATCATCATATGGAATATGGTCGTTATAGCGGGGATCAATATGATCGATATTAAAGGAACACCATTGATCTTATAACTGCGGAAAATTCCATTTTCCCTCGCATTCACCAGGGGATCCGGAATCCCTAATAAAGTTGCAGATAAAATCCCAAATATCACCATTGCGGGAATGACGTTATCAAGGAACATGGGATTGATATCAACCATAATAAATCCCATCATCAAATAAAAACCCAGGGGGAATAGATAATTAAGCAGCAGGAGATTTTTATTACGGATCCCTTTAACAAATTCATATGAGAAGTGATGGAAAAAGGCCTTCATTGGAATTCTCCAGTGGTGGTAATTTCAAGGAAACGATCCTCCAGGGAAGGACGCTCAACCCTGAGATCGATTAAGGTATCATTTTGCTTTTCAATATAGGCAATGATTGCTGACAGCGTCGGTCCTATATCACTGCTGAAAAAGATCTGATAATCATCCATTTGCATTGAACGAGTTACGGCTGGAAAAAAATCCTCTGAAATTGGTATAAGTGAGGATTGGGTATGTACAGAAATCTTTGTTAAACCCGCGCCTGCAGCTGTGATTTCGATTGGGGTTCCAATTTTAATTAATTTTCCCTGCAGAAGAATAGCCACCCTATCAGACATTTGTTCAGCTTCTGCCATATCATGTGTTGCCAGAAGGATAGTAGTGCCTGATTCACGCAACTCTCTCATCATTTGGTGCAGAACCGAGCGTGTAGCAACATCCAATCCAGCCGTAGGTTCATCCAAAAATAATACTTTTGGATTATGCATTACAGCCAGGGCTAATGCCAGACGTCTCTGTTGTCCAGTAGATAACTCAAAAAATTGGGAATCTTTTTTCTCTGCTAATCCCATTTTTTCCAGCAGGTCAAATCGGGGTTCAACAGCATGATAGGCGCTGAAAAGTTTGATCGCCTCAACGGGGGTAATACTCTCCGGCATCGAGCTGGATTGTAATTGAACGCCAATCATGTTTTTTAATTTTTTAAATTCAGATACCGGTTCCAGGCCAGCTACTCTGATCTCACCGGCATCAGGTTTTCGTAAACCCTCCAAACATTCCAAAGTACTGGTCTTGCCGGCCCCATTGGGTCCCAACAAGCCAAAGATCTCACTCTGCCGGACCTGAAAGCTAATTCGATCAACAGCTGTGAAGTCAGCGTATTGCTTTGTAAAATCACGAACATCAATTATGGGTGTGTCCATACCATTCCTTGGATAAACTAACTGAGAGTATACTACTCCTCACCAGAAAATACTTGCTTGAGAATTGCTAATGTGTTCCCGATGACTTGATCATAATTTGCATTGATTGTAATCCTGCTGTGTTTGGTGACAAATTTCATTACTGAACCACGCCAGAGAGCAGGATCAAATCGACTTATTTCTTACTGATAATTTTCCTCATCGGCTGGATCGGAAAGCCATAGCCCTCAAAACTCCAACTCTTTCTAACACCAGTGGATTTTTTATAGCCCATCTTCATATAAAAGGGAACTGCATAGAGTGAGGAAGCCACCTTAATTACCCCCCTTCCCCTCTCAGCCACCCAATCTTCAAACCTTTCAACCAGGGACCTGCCAATACCCTGCTGATGATAATCAGAGCCGACAAAGAGGGAGCCCAGACGATTGATCCTGCCCCGCAGTACACCGACGATTTTCCCGTCCCTCTCAGCGACCAGGACAACCTCAGACCAGATCATGCCCTGGATGGCCTGCAGCTGCTCCGGGGTTGGGTTATCAGCATGCTGAAATGGACCCAGGAATGGAGGGCATTCCTTGATTGGCAGGTAATTGAGATTAAATTGACTGTAGGTATTTTTGATCAACAGCCCAACTTCAGCTGCATCAGCTATTTTATATTTCCGAATAACAATCATGGAACCCCGACGATGCCGATTCATATCAGGCCGGATGGGTTTTGCTTTTGGTGTAAAAACAGATCAGAAAAAGGATTCCCGGGGAGGTAAGGATCAGGGAAAAAGGGACCGCGCGGGAAATCGCCAGAAAAGGCGTATTCTAGAATGTAAAAAGCCGCCATCAGCGCTGCCCAGATCCGGGCAATCCAATAAATAATATTGATGGTTTTTGGGTTCATGGTCTTCTCCGTTTAGATTCATTATTCGGATATTAAAATAGGCTGGGGACCGGGGACGTGATATGAATCTCCATCCTACAAACGCCTCCAACCTCATACCGATCCTACACAAAACTACTCTAACCTTAGAAACCCAGGTCTGATTCAGATGGCCAATTCAACACCAATAATCCTAAGGAGGACTGTACTCCCTGGATATGTCCAATGCCGTGAACAAATAAAATAACGGTAATTACGGTTTGCAGTGCGGTTGTTGTCATATTTCCCTCCCTAAAATATCATGGCCACCGCTGAAATAATCATTCCGAAAACATTTCTTTTCGGTAGATGATGCTGTCATCGTCGGGCGGAATCAATGGATCCTCATCAACTTCCTCAAAACCACACTTCTCATAATAATGATGATTCTTGGTGGCCCAAGCAGGTGTGCCAAGCCGCCAGCTTTTTGTGTCTGGATAACTCTCTTCAATAAAGGCCCAGGACTTCTGGCCTACGCCCCTGTCCTGAAAAGGTGGATCAACAAAAATCGTTCCCAGTATATTATGGCTTTCCGGCAGGATCCAGACAATAATCCCACCGATCACCTGGTCATCCAACATGATCTTATACCCCACACTTTCCTGGTAAGGCAGCAGCCAGGTGCGAAAGAAGTCGCCATTATCGTATCCCGGGGGTCCTCCACTTTCTTGACCGAGATGTTTCAGGGCATCATCATCAAAAGCCCGTTTCATCACTGGTGTGACAACAGGAATATCGGTTTCATTCATTGGCTGATAGGAAATAATAAGCTCATCCACGCTGAACCTCCAACAACATATTGATCAGTTTTTACCTGTAAAGGGAAGAAAACGATAACCGGTTTTATTGTAGTCCCGCATTAATTAATATACCAGTTAATAAGAAAAACCTGCTGATACTCAGCAGGTTTTAGAGACCAGAATGCTGGTTAATTTTATTTAGGCCAACCGATAAATAGTCCAACGGCAACCAGTACGGGCATAACCAGATTGATGATCACGTTCTGTCCCAGAGTTGGGATCAGTGCTTCTGTTTTCTCAGCATGGGCCAAGACTCCCCGGGTAATCGGAACAACAAGGATCAGGCTTAAAAATCCGATCAAACTGGACAGGGGGAACAAACCTGAAATTGTGCCAATCACGATCACAATAAAAGGAGAGATCAAAAAGGCCAGATAGATCCGGCTGCTTTTAACTTTGCCGATCTGGATCGGATAATGTTTTCGGCCTACTTTTTGATCCGCTTCCGCGTCCGGGAACTGGTTCAATAAAAGCAGGTTGCTGACCAGGAAAAATGGCACCAAAGAAGCTAAAAAGGCTGTCCAGGAATAACTTCCAGTGAGCACAAAGTCCGTGCCCATCACCATCAGCGTGCCAAAACCCAATCCAGGTGCGATCAAACACAACAGCGGGTAGCGTGTGATCCATTCAGTATAAAAATAAATGATCACCAATCCCAGGATACCGAGCGGAATCAAGGCCCCGCCTATCTTCCATGCGAAATATACACCTATGGCCGCAACAAGACTGAGGAAAAACCAGGCCATATACAGGGCAGGTTTTCCCAATTCAGGACTCTGCTGCAAGCGGCCGCTGCCGCCGCTGAACGGGGTGCGTCGGGTCTGTTCATCCAGTCCACTCTTAAAATCAAAATATTCATTAAAGGCGTTAACACTGATATGGGCGGACATAGCCCCGATCAAAACCAACACAAAATGGAACCAATTCACTGTTCCATCAGTCCAAATCGCTGTGGCCAGGCCCAGAACCACACAGGCTGGGGTCAGGATCAAAAAAGGCAAACGCATAGGGTCCAATAAAAACTTATAATTCTTCATTCTTTTTTCACCTCATTTTAATATCTGGAATGCATTTTCAATCCAGGATGATATGAGACCTGGTTTCAGTAAAACACCGGTATAGTATACACCCTATGTCAAGTGTTAAATTAAAATGGGTGGTTGTCAAAACTCAAATCGATTCGTCAGGCGCGGGAGAAAATCCAACATAACATTTTCAACTTTCCCCCTCGATTATTAACCCCTGCAGGGGTTGCGCCAGGTATTTCTGCATTTACTTCACCCGGTATCATTTATTCATTTCCCTAGATTCGTCCAGAGGTACCATTTCATCCAATTTCTGGTTGAAAGGCACATACCTTCAACCATTACCAGATCCCGGGAATTAACCGGTACTTCACCTCTTGGGAGTATTCAGCGTAACCTGGCAGTTCTTCCTGTAATGTCCGGTCTTCCAGAGCAGTTCGCCTAAAAGAAGCTGCTGCTACCCCAACAGCGGGGATGAGCACCCACCAGGAACTGAAAAAGACTGGGGCAGCCAGCCAGGAGATCAAGCCCCCGGCGTACCCTGGATGGCGCACATATTTATATGGGCCTTCCCTAACCACTGTATGTCCCCGATCGGTCTGGATCCTGACCTGGGATGAAAAAAAGCGGTTGCTGAACATAGCCCAAATGCCGAGCAGGCTGCCGATCTGTAGTACCACCAGGGCAATGATCTGGATCCAGTCTGGAAGATTCGGGGACCAGCCAAATCGCACATCCAGGCCAGCGACAATCCAGGAGATTAATGGACCATACAGCGCTGTAAATGGCATCAGGAATTTATCCCACTGCTTAGTATCTTCCTTATCAGGGGCCGAAGACCTTTCCTGCGCCAAATCGGGGTATTTCAACAATATAACAATCCGGCTGCCTAGCAAAATCAACAGCCCGAATCCTGTATAAGCCCAGGCTTCCCACCAATTCCATTTTCCAGCTGATAGAAGCAAAACAGCCAGCATGAGCGGCACTATCAGGATCAGCTGGATCATGCCTTTCCAGGGGAACTTCGTTTGCTGATTTTTCTCAATATCGTTCATAATTACCAGACCCCTGGTATTAATTTGAACTTAACAGACTGAGCATAATCAATATATCCAGGTAATTCATCCTGCAGGGTTTTATCTTCCAGGCTTGTACGGATGACATACAGGATCACAGAACCTATACTTGGAATCAATGCCCACCAGGAACCTAAGAGAAAGGGAATGGCACCGGAGAACAGGATTGCGCCCACATAGCCCGGGTGCCTGACCCAGCGGTACGGTCCACCAGTTGCCACGCTGTGTCCCCTTTCTTCCTGGATGCGCACAATAACAGAGAAAAATGCATTGGCACCCATAGCCCAGACCACAATCGCGTGGCCGATCACAGTTATCACCAAACCTGCAGCCTGGAGACTGAGTCGGACCTCAGGTCCCCAGCCATATCGCTGATCCAGTCCGGCAATGATCCAGCTGAAAAGCGGCAGTAATCCAGCAGTGACCGGCATGATGATCTTATCCCAGGTTTTGACATCCTGGTTGCGGCGGGACCTTTCGATCAGTAATTCTGGACTCCTGGGGATGACCACCAGGGCAGTTGCTGCATCAAAGGCAAGAAAGATCCCCACGTAAATCCAACCAGCAATCCAGTCCCAGCGGCCGGCGGACAGCATTAATACAACGCCTACATAGGCTTTATATAATACGCCCTTGACTGCCCAGCTGATGAGATCTTTTTTCAATGTCCCTTTATGGCTTTTCAGGTTTTCATCCATAAATATCTCTCAACCTTCAACATCATTAAAACCAGATTTCTGACCCACAACTTGAAATACAGGATCGATCAACCCATTGGCCTATTTGGACTATAAACCTGCCACTTTTAGGGCATTATCCAGATGTTCACCTTCATGTTCACCGATGATCTCGATCAGCTCTGCCAGCGTGCGTTCGGACCCCCAGGGCAGCACCAATTCAACAGACAGGTCTTCTTCTTTTATGGTGAGTATAGTCTTTTTCAGATCTGCCCGGATGCCCTTCCATTCACTCAGGACCTGCTCCAGAGTCCACGAGGAACGATACTCGACCGCCTCCTCATTAAAGATATCAAAATCCTGCTCGTGTAAAAAATAAGGGGGATCATCGGCCTGGAAAGCCTGGATGGCTTTATGAATGACAATTTCCCAGGCGGTGATATGGCCAATAGCTTCTTTAATGGTCCAGCCCGGGCAGATTTCAAGGGATGGGTTGATTTTTTGGACAACAACTTCCATCTTCTCCCTGATCTGATCAATTTCTTGAACCAAGATTTCAAGGTCTTTTTCCATGGCAGCTTCCTTTACTAAGGTGAACCAGGATAGGATCGATGGATCTGTATTGAATTATTCCGATCTCTCTTTTTCGATCTCCATTAAACGGTCATGAAGGGGATCACATTCCACCGGCATCAAGGGACCGACCCATTCCATGGCCTGGAATCTATTTTTAAAGAATAGCGGCAGATGGTCAGCCAGGGCTCTAACACCGCCATCATACTCAGCTCCGTACACGACCCGGGGAATACCATTTAATAAGATCCCACCCAGGCACATCAGACAGGGTGCGAGAGTTGTGTAAAGGACCAGATCCTCTGTCTGCTCCCAGAGTTCAGGCGGCAAAGCCCGGATGGCTTCCATTTCGGCATGGCGAGTCAGATCGTAGCGGGGTTGATAGACCCGGCTTGGCCCTTCAGATACGATCTCTCCTTTTAAAGTGATCAATGAACCCACGGGTAAATTGCCATCATTTTCAGCCTGATGAGCCAGATCGATTGCCAGCAGCATAAAAGATTTATCGGTCATATCAAATGCATCCTTCACAAAGAGTTTATTATTCCTGAAGAGGATTTTTATTCAGATTGATGAGTACTGTAATAACCACCAGGGCAAGTGTGATCGGTCCAAAAATCCACTTCTCAGCCTGACTGGAAGATAAGAAATTCATTACCGTGTTGAAAACCAGATACAAAGAAACCGCCCAGGAAAGGAAATTGATCAATTTTGAAGAAGGAGTCTTTCCCAGTATGCCAGACCGGCGGGCGATCATATAAGCAAAATAACAGAGCAGGATAATAGATATCAAGCTGGACAATCGCAGGCCCAGCGTCAGCTCGGTCTGTCTGCCGCCCCAGGCCATGGTAACAGGCAATACACCAGCAGCCAGCAGCAGCTGAAACACCATGACAATGCCAAATAATGATACTGCGATATAACCAAGTTTATTTATTATAGAAAGTGTTTTCGATTCGGGCATGTTCAAATTCTCCTGAAAAATAAGTGGAGTGTCCTGTAGGGTCTGATGGGATAAATACTCCACAGTAATTATAAGCCAAGGGAAGATGGTAGAAGAAGGAGAAAAGTCTAAAATTATTCAAATAATTTAGTTTAGATGAACAATCCATCCACACTCAAGTATCTCTGCCCTGTATCTGCAAAGACACATATGGTCAACTTCCCTAGATTTTCAGGCAGTGAACCAATGATTCTGGCTGCATAAGCGCAGGCGCCAGAGGTGATACCCACCAATAACCCTTCTTTTTGAGCTATTTCGCGGCAGCATTCAAAAGCTTCTGCTTCACTGACCAGGAAAAAATTATCAATCAGATCCCGATCCAGAGTCTCCGGGATAAAACCGGGCGCAGTACCCATCATGCGATGGGGATTAAATATACCTTGAGATATATAGGGGGATTCCTTGGGTTCAACAGCCACGATCCTGATGTCAGGATTTTGTTCTTTCAGGTATTTTCCGCTGCCGCACAGTGTACCTCCTGTACCAAGGCCGGCAACCAGGATATCGATCTTACCCTCTGTATCTTTCCATAATTCCGGTCCAGTGCCTAGATAATGGGCCTGGGGGTTGGCCATATTCACATGCTGGCCAACATAAAAGTACTCGGGGTGCTCCTTTAGGATCTCCTGCAGTCGTTCTTTTGCTCCCGCTGTGCCTTTTGCGGCTGGAGTAAGGATCAGCTCAGCGCCAAATGCTTTCAGGATCTGGCGCCGTTCCATACTCTGGATCTCGGACATGACCAGGATTGTTTTATAGCCCCTGATTGCTGATATCCAGGCCACAGCCATGCCGGTATTTCCACTGGTCATTTCTATGAGGGTATGCCCGGGTTTGATCTGTCCTTTTTTTTCCGCCTCGAGGATGATCTGCAGGATAGGGCGATCCTTAAGACTGATAGGATTCATGAACTCACATTTTGCGAAGACTCTGGCATCCGGAGAAAATCTTTCCATCCGCAATAAAGGAGTCTTTCCGATCATGTCTATCATTGAGTCTTTATATTTCACAATTTTCTCCTCAAGGAATCTTATTAAACCAGATCTCATTTGGCAATCCACCCCCATTACTTAACCCGAGCTGACCGTGAGCAATAAACAGGTCCAGATCACCGTCTCCGTCCAGGTCTCCAAGCCCAACACCTGAACTGAACCCGGTGCTGAGGTCCCTCTCACAGTTTGAGAATAAGCCCGTCCCATCATTGATCCAGATCATATCTTCAGATGGGCCTGAAGTCCCAACTGCCAGATAAACATCCACATCGCCGTCACCATCAATATCACCTAAGCGCAGCTGTGTCCCCGGGGCCTTTCGGGAGGTTCTGTTCTACTTCGCTAAATACACCAGCACCATCATTTACCCAGGTCTGGTTTGGTGATCCTGCCAACAAGATATCAACATTGCCATCAGAAGTAAAATCACCCAGGACCAATCCATGCATATGAATTGAACCGGAAGATAAAGTCTGACCGCTGTCGATAAATTCCGCCCGGCCAGCATTCATCCAAATTCGGCCAGGTTCATCCCAGCCCGCTGTGACCAGATCCAAATCTCCATCACCATCCAGATCCGCGATACCGGCAGCGGCTGTATAGGCAGATCCTAATTGTTGACCAGAATCAACAAAATTTCCCGAGCCATCATTAAGCCAGACAGTATTTTCTTTTTCGTCAGCAATTACCACATCCAGGTCCCCATCAGAATCCAAATCACCAAGACCCACATCAAAACCCCCGGGATCACCAAGGACCTGACCGCTATCGATAAAAACACCCTGGCCATCATTCAATAAAACCCTGCCTGGTTCATCCCACCCCACAATAAAAACATCCAGATCACTATCGCCATCCAGATCTCCAAGCTCCAAGCCAGTTCCGTATGGAAGTTCTGGGCCATGTGAATAAAATAGCCCGGATCCATCATTCAACCAGGCCTGGCTGCCAATCTCACCCTTGGCACCATTTGCAACAAAAGCATCCAGATCACCATCGCCATCCAGATCTCCCAGGGAAACATCCCAGCTTCGTCCTTCCCCCAGGCGCTGGGTGCTGTCCACAAACAGGCAATTCGAATTTTCCACAGGAGTTTCGGTTGGAAAAGAAGTTGGTTCTGGTTCGGGGGAAACCGGGGAGCAGCTGGCAGATATTGTTGTTACCAAAATAAACAAGAGCAAGAAGTGTTTTCTTTTCATAATTTTCCAGCTTGATAAAAACAGGTAGGTCTAAAAGCAGCTAAAAAGGGTTCTAATGGAATTGTAACAAAGAAAAAAACTGCTTCGATGGTCCTTTAGAATTATTATCCGGGAAATATTAATCGGAAATACGTTATTGTCATTCTGAGTGGAGCGAAGAATCCATTGATCGATCAACGCAAAAAGCGAAGGCTGCAGTACGGCGGTCACATTATGGTTCCTGACCCTTCCCCCTCAACAAAACTCGGGGGCAGGGTCAGGATGACAAATATGAAGTTTTATTCTCCATACTCTACCCTTCGCCGTTATTAAACCAACAAGCCCCCAGCTTTCACTGAGGGCTTATTATTCCACATCTCCACTATCTTACTGAATGATCTGCCAGGTCAGGTAATCGAAAGTGATCCCACTCAGGTTGAAGGATGTTGGCCGCAGCCAACCGTAATAGGCTGTTGTGCCGGGTACAAACTGGTAGCAGTAGTAGCTGG
Source organism: uncultured Chloroflexia bacterium (assembly GCA_963695575.1). GTDB lineage: Bacteria > Chloroflexota > Anaerolineae > Anaerolineales > UBA11858 > B10-G9. The sequence continues at coordinate 2,216 of CAVOGS010000011.1, read as the reverse complement.
TTGCCTGGATGGGCCAGATCGGCGTAGTGCTATAGCTGGCGCTGGTGCAATCGCTTTTGGTGGGTTCTGAGCTCATGGCCGCGCTGAAATACATCTCATTAGGTGTGATCTGGCTGACCTGTAAACTCTTTTTGGTAACCTCTTCAAAGAGGAAACCGGCAAAGATCCCGCTGCAGCTGGAATTCTTCTGACCATTCCACACATCATAACACTCACCTTCCATCAGGGTGATCTGCTGCCCCTGGGACTCAACAAACAGATCCGTGTTGGGTACAGTCGTCACCAGGGTGGCACTTGAACCAATCAAGTCGAAATCAAAGGTAAGCCCGTCATCGTTGTAGTGTGTGACCCTCATCCAGCCATAGGTTGTGCTGGCCAGGGTTTCAATCTTGAAGCAGAGATATTTGTCGACCTCAATGAAATGCGGCATTGGAGCATAGGAATCACTCTGACAGGTGTTCACATCTGGTTCATTGTTGTGATTCTCTCCAAATGTGTTGTCGTTGTACCGGGTAAGTTCTCCAAAAACGGGATGATCGGGAGCGTATTTAAAATCAGCTGAGCTGTCGCTGCAGTCCACCACAGCGCCGCTGTTGAAATCAAAACACTCACCTTCCAGCATGGTGAACAGATCCCCGGCAGCCTGGGAATTTGGAGTCGGACTGGGTGTCGGCTGCGTGTTTCCAGAAGGAATGACCCGGATCTTGATCCGCAGTGGGGCGTCGAGAGGATTATTCTGGCCAAACACTCCCCCTTCTGCGTCCTGCATCATCCAGACCGAAAGGTAGGGCCCCAACTGGGAAGGCGCTGTGTAGGATACTTGCAGCAGGACGGAATCTCCTGCGGGCACTTCATTGGAGAGGACCAGGCTGCTGCTGGAGGGTGACAAATCCCCACCCGTTTCGATCAAGCTGTAGCCGGTATCCCAGGTGCAGCTTCCGGTATTGAGCAGGGTGATCTGGGTCTGGATTACCTCCCCGACCTGGAATTCCTGGCCTTCGCTGATAGATGTGCTGGCACTGAAGGACTTTTCACATTCAGTTTGGTTGGCTGCTGGATGGGAGGACTCCTGATTTGAGGTTTCCCCCAAATCGTTCCCGCTCTGGGAATCCAGGTTACCCTGATTGAGAACTTCCGGAGATGCAGCCTGGGCTGCTTCCTGTCCAAGATTTCCCAGCACATCGCTGACAGAACAAGCCAGCTGGGTTGAAACTAACAGGATAAAAACACTAATGAGGGTGATCGCTCTTTTATTCATGGTCTGCTCCTTGACCTAAAATAATGGGTTTCTGCCCTGATCATATAATTTAGGTATGTTAAGGCGGTCAAAGGAGTGTAAAAACCATGTAAAAGCTAGTGAGGATTCAGGGCAGCTCAGAAGTTTCTTGAAAGAAATCCCAGGCCAGAAGAACCCCATCAACATCATGACAAACAGGTCCGAGCAATCTGGAAGCGATCTTTTCAAACCATCCCGGCTCAGCCAGGGTCGGCAGCGTGTGTCCTCCCCCTTCAAAACGATAGAACAATACAGGGGCGCCTCCTGCCTGCGGAGGAAAATACTCCCGCCAGATCAGACACCCATCCTCCGGGTTGATATCAGGAAGGACATCAATTTGAACCCGATTTGGATCAGCGTGATTGTTGTTGGTCCACCATTCCACTGTCTCCTGGGTGGATAATACGTATCCCCTGTCTTTTCCCACAACGCCGCCGTTCCAAGGTACGAGCGGATCCAGTGTGCCATTGGCAATCATAAGCGGCGTTGGAATCTTCAGATCCGGCAGCTGAGGATCAAGGTCAGGCAAATTAGCGATATAGGCCGCACCCGCAGTGAATTGTCCTGGCGCTTCCAGCAGCATCCGGAAGGTCATCATTCCCCCATTGGATGCTCCGGTAACAAAGACCCGTGGCTGGTCAAGTTCTAGTTCTGACACAACCCGTTCAAGCAGGGCCAGCAAAAACCCCACATCATCCACATCATGTTGTCCTGCAGCAGTATCGGAACGGAGATCATTCCAGTTCTGATCATTACCATAAGTGTCTCCGGTTTCGGCGTTAACACCATTCGGCACAACCAGTACTACGCCTTCCTGCTCGGCAATTCGCAGCCAGGTTGAGGTGCTGTCAGACAGAGGTGAAAAGATCGAGCGCATACTCAGCGTCCCACCATGCAGATAAAGGACCAGGGCAGGTTCTTCCGGCAGTGGATCCGGAGT
>CAVOGS010000010.1:0-42101 GCA_963695575.1 uncultured Chloroflexia bacterium | reverse complement strand
GGCAATATGAAGAAAGTGAATACTTCCTATCTATCTCACGATGAGTGTTGGGGAGTCCAGATCAATGGACTTCAGCATTGTCAAAACTGCAAATGGATTGGGATCAGCGCCTGTGAAGGCAAAAACGTCCGCCTCACCGGTTTTAATTCCAAAGGATACAGAATTGGGGACAATGGATTGATGGCAGACGAGTACAACCGCGAATATGATACATCTGCAGCCCTCGCCTAATCAAAACTAGTCAATTTCTCCAGTCAGGGTCTTTCTCATAAATTGCACCCGCTCAAACGCAGCAGCATTCTTTTCATCCCTGCTCAATTTGCCCTTAAATTGGTCCAAAGAGGAATATTTCTTCTTTGCCATCCATTTTTCAAGGCCTTCCAGCATGGTGTCAATATAGCCAATCCCGTTTATATAAAGGGTTGAACAGACCTGGGCGGCTGCCGCGCCAACCAGAAGGTGTTTAATCACACCGTTCGCATCGTGGATTCCCGTATTACCTGCTATATCACAGGTAACATTGTCTGATAATAATGAGACCCACCGTAAGGCCTGGGTGATTTCTTCGGGTGCGCTGAGTTCTATATCCCTGACCACTTTTTCATTATCAATATCGATATCCGGGCTGTAAAAGCGGTTAAACAGAACAACCGCATCTGCTCCCGCAGCTTCCAGTCTGTTCACAATACTTAATGGGTTAGTGAAGAAAGGACCGATTTTAACAGCAATTGGAACTGTAACATACTTCTTTACTTCAGTGACAATTTCCACATAAGTGTCTTCAATATCCTGGCTGCTGATTTTAGGATTAAAAGGCATAATGGCAATATTGAGCTCCAGACCATCAATGCCAGCCTCTTCCAATTTGGCCGCGAATTTTGGCCACTCGGTAGGAGTAATGCAATTAACACTTGCCAGGATGGGGATCGAGGTTTTTTCCTTGGCTTCCTTGATCAGGGTGATATATTCAGCAACGCCCATTTCCTTGGAGTGGTCATTGATAAATTCAACAGCTTCCGGATACCAGAAATATTTATCATCCTGGTCCATCAGATTTTCCTTATCAACCAGCAGCTGCTCCTCATAAAGAGATTTTAGAACAATCGCTCCTGCGCCTGATGCCGCACAATCCATAACATAATTGATCGAGCTGGTAAGTCGTGAACTGCTGACGATGATAGGGTTTTGAAGCTTTAATCCCATGTAGGTTGTAGAAAGGTCCATATTTGAATCCTCTTTTGTTTTAACATGTTTTTAATTTGTTATTCAATTTCAGGACTAGATCTGGTTTTTCCAGAACGATTTTCATATAGGAGAGGGCTTTTTCCAGGTTGTCCAGTGCCCTGTCTGAAATTCCTTCTTTGATATCCCACTCATACCCCTTAATATGCAGCAGCATCACGTGGGGTTCTTTTTGAAAGAGCTCTTTACATAGTTCCACGACATATCCCGGAGAGGCAGCATGGGAAGTAAACGAGACTTTTGCATTTCCATCAACTCTGCTCAAGCAAAAATCTTCAATTTCTTCCTGGGATGCATCGGCGAAGATCACAAGATCTTTATTGGAGATGGCTTCTGCATCTTCGATATTGAGCTGGTAGTTTTTATCAAATTCAATATCCACCAACTCCATCTCAACTGCCCACTCTTCCAATCTTCTTACAAGTTCTACGCCCAATCCATCGTCCTGCCTGCCGGGGTTTCCATAGCCATAAATCAGAGTCTGCATCAGAAGATCAGGTCCTCTTCTGGTCAATTAAACGGTCTTTGGCATCATATAACGAGATTTCCAGCGGCATCTGGCCCAAAGCGTGGGTTGCGCAGCTCAGGCAGGGATCGTAGGCCCTGATCGCCACTTCCACAGCATTCATCATGGGCTCGGTGATTTCCGCTTTGCCATCCATCCAGGAATGCGCAACGCTGTTGACCGACTGATTCATGGGTTCATTATTATTGGTTGTCGAAACGATCAGATTCACTCTGGTCAGCTGATCATCATCGTTGATCTCGTAGTGATGGAACAGCGTTCCTCTGGGGGCTTCCAGCAAACCGATACCTTTATGAACCTTGGTGCCTTTTGTGACCAGCTCACCTTCCATCAGGTCAGGATCATTCAGCAGCTCTTTCATCATCTCAGCCGAGTGCAGCAATTCGATCAGCCGGGCATAATGATAATGCAGACAGGTATTATTGGGTTTGCCGTTGGTGAGAGCTTTATAGGCCTCAAACTCAGCCTGCGCCAAAGGTGATGGAATGAAATCACAGGTATTCAGCCTTGCCAGCGGTCCTACCCGGTACCAGCCCTTTTTCGGTCCCAGGTGTTTGATATAAGGGAATTTCATGTAGCTCCAGGACCGGACTTCCTCTTCGATATACTGTTCATAATCCTGGTAATCAACATCATCAAGAATTTTATTTCCTTCCCAATCAACAGCTCGTAAAACACCATGATAAAGGTCAAGCGCACCGTCTTTCCTGACCAGGCTGAGGTGATTGGACGGGAAAGATGCAAAATCATCGATAAAGCTCTGATTCTTCGAATAATAATCCTTGAAGAACTCCATCACTCCCGTTGACCAATCGAGCATCTTATCGATATTCTGGAGTTCCGGCCCATTCAGGAATAATTCTTTATCCTCTGGGCTCAGGTGTTTGTTAATGCCGCCGGGGATGGCGCCAGTACCGTGGATCTTCTTGCCAGCTGTGGCGCGGATGATCTCCTGTCCAAACTTTCTCATCATCACACCCTGAACTGCAAGGTCTTTATGCTCCAGAGCCACACCGATCACATTTCGGATCGCTGGATCCGCGTCTATACCAAAAAGCAGATCAGGGGAGACGAGATGGAAGAAATGCAGCGCATGGGATTGGAACATTTGTCCATAATGCATTAACCTCCTCATCTTTTCTCCGGTCGGGGTCAGCCCATCGCCGGTCCCTGCTCCTACGATAACATCAAGAGCTTTGGCTGCTGCCAGGTGGTGGCTTACAGGACAAATACCGCACAGTCTTTGAACCAGCACCGGTGCTTCCCAATAAGGCCTTCCCTGCACAAAACGCTCAAAACCTCTGAATTCAACGATATGAAGCCTGGATTCAGTTACCTGATTATTGTCATCAAGGTGAATGGTAACCTTTCCGTGGCCTTCAACTCTGGTTACCGGTTCTATGGTGATTTTCTGTGACATATATGTATCCTTTTAATTAGTCAAATTTTACAACTTCATAAGGTAGGCTCAGCTCGTCGCCTGTAACCAATGCCACCAGTGCGTTCCAGATCAGGTCGGCAGTTGGCGGGCATCCCGGGAGGTAATAGTCTATCTTCACGATCTCATGGCAGGGATAGACTCTGTCCAGGATCATCGGCAGTTCGTCATCATTGGGCAGGATCTTCTCGGTATTCAAACCCACAGTGGGTCCGTTGAGATAAGCCTCTTCAAGACATTCTTTGACAGATATACCGTTTCTTAACGCGGGAAGACCGCCCATAATGGCACATTCCCCGACAGAAACAAGGATTTTGCAGTGTTTTCTGAATTCCTTCAGGACTTCGATATTCTCACTATTGCAGCATCCGCCCTCTATCAGGCCGATATCACACTCTTTTGTAAAGGTCTTGATATCATCAATTGGAGATTTATTAAATTCCACTAATTGGATCAATTCCAGGATCCTCTCGTCGATATCCAGGACTGACATGTGGCAACCGAAGCAACCTGCTAGTGAAGTCGTTGCTAATACTGGTTTACTCATATTATTTATCCCTGTTGTATGTTAATTATTTTCAATGTCACTGCCAATTGGCAATTTATCAAATTTGCGTTCCCCGATCGGGATAATATAACCCTGTTCTTTCTTGAGGATGGCGCCAACGGGGCAAATATCCATCGCTTCCTGGGCTTCCTGACCGGTAAGCATAGAGGCAAGCTTCTCATCCATCACTACATGCAGGTGTTCCCCACCTCTGCCGTTGAAGGCAAAAACGTTTTTGCCATCTTTAGTGACCGTCCGAATACAGCGTTTGCACATGATGCAGCGGTTGCGGTCATGGAAGATATGATCAGCGCTAGCATCCACTCCCTTGATGGGGAACTCATAGGGGAACCGCGGTACCAACATCTGGTAGCGGTAAGCCAGAGCTTGGAGCTCACAATTGCCGCTTTTTTCGCAGGAGGGGCAGAAGTGGTTTCCTGAAACAAAGAGCACCTCAACAATGGTCTGGCGCATTTCATTCAGCTCCGGGATATCATTTTCCACGACCATACCCTCTGCTGCAGGTGTGGCACAGGCTGTCATCACCCGCCCATTGACTTTCACATTACAGATCCTGCATGATCCTGCCGGTTTTACTCCCTCAACATGACATAGTGATGGGATAAAAACGCCATTGGCTTTTGCAGCATCTATTATTGATTGTCCTTCTTCGGCGTAGCAGTCCTTGCCATCAATTTCAAAGTATAGTTTTCCGTTTTTATTCATATCTATTTACTCTTTTATTCTCCCTGGATTAATGGGATTTGATGTTCGGTACCCGGTCAACGGCTGCACACGATTCAGCAACAGCATCTTCCATGTTGAAGGATGATAAATAACCTTGATCTGTTTTTACAAGGTCTTCGTAAAGTCCTCTGAAATTCTCAATAGAGGTGATGATGGGGTTGGCCGCAGTTTGGCCAAGTCCACATCTGTTGGCAGGTTTCCCCACCTTCGCCCAAGTGTACAATTCGTCGATATCATTCCGTGTGCCATTGCCATCCAGGATCATCTGTAATTTATTCCTAATTATCACAGTCAAAGAGCGGCAAGGGCCGCATGAACCACAGGATTCCTCAATGAAGAAGTTCATAAAATTCAGGACAAAATCATTTAGCAGATCACGTTCTTTGCCAATAACGATCATCGAGCCGCCGGTGGCGAGGTCTTCAAAAGCGATCTTCCTGTTGAACTGGGAGGGATCGATACAGGTTCCGGAAGGGCCGCCCACTTGCACAGCCTGCACAGAGGACGCACCAACCAGTTCCAGCATCTCATTGATGGTCATTCCCCAATCCACTTCATATACACCGGGTTTCTCACAATCGCCAGAAATACTCAGTAGTTTGGTGCCGGCCGATTCCTTTGTGCCCATGGCCTTGAACCAATCAGCTCCGTTAATCATAACTTTAGTCACACAACAGAGCGTTTCCACATTATTCACAACGGTAGGTTTTTCCAGATACCCTTTTTCAACCGGGAATGGGGGCCGGTTTCTTGGCTCGCCGCGTTTGCCTTCCATGGATTCGATCAATCCCGATTCCTCACCACAAACATATGCGCCTGCCCCCAACTGGATCCGGATGTCAAAATCAAACCCGGCTTTTCCTGTGATGTCCTTTCCGAGCAAGTTCTGATCCCGCATCTCCTGGAGCACACGCTCAAGATTATCTTTCAAGTATTGATACTCATAACGCAGATACAAAATCCCCTGTTTGGCGTTTAAGGCATAGCCTGCGATCGCCATCCCTTCAAAAAGCAGTTTCGGCAGAGTTGTCAGGATCACCCTTTCTTTGAAAGTGCCCGGTTCGCCTTCATCAGCATTGCAAACCAGGTACACCTCTTCCCCGCCTGATTTGCGGCAGAAATCCCACTTCATGCCTGCCGGGAAACCAGCGCCACCCCGGCCGCGGACATTCGAGTTTTTTACTTCCTCGACAACCTGCTCGGGAGTTTGTGCCAGCGCATTTTTAAGCCCTTTTCCAACCTCATACTCGGAAAACAACACCGGGCCTTTCAGTCGAATATTATCCTCAACCTTCGAGGGCTGAAGGTCAGCAACGTCCTTTCCGGCTTTGATACCGGAAATCAGGGTTTTCACTTTAGAAGGATCCAGTTTTGTGAATACTGCGCCATTGATAATAACCGCAGGTTCCTGGTCATTCAGGCCGATATCAGCGGTATCCCACAGGCCAACCAAACCATCCCCTGAAACAGAGTTGAATGAAATACCCAGTTCTTTCTCAAAAGCCCGGGCAACTTCAGCCCTTCCGTTCATATTGGCGACAGCGCTGTTATTTAAATAGATCGCGTATTTACCAACAGGTTTGAATGAAAAGAAATGGTAAAACGAAATCGTCTGCTCAACATCAACCTTTGACAGGTCCAGTTGATCAGCGATGATCTCTACCGCCTCTGCAGGGATATGATGGTACTCAGCCTGGATATCAAGTAAGATATCCATCAGCCTGCCTCTGTCATTGTTGTACTTCTTTAGAAAACCTAGAATTTTTTCTTTCATATATGGAGCACCTTTTGTGAAATTGAACGGTTGCCGGCCAGGGTATTCAATGAACAGAATAATTAAAGTGATTCTTATGTGCGAGGACCTGCCAAAAATAGATTGTGTACTATTTCACATTATACAGTATTTTCGTAAATACTTTAGTGTTGTGAGGCTTAATAAAGGGAAAAATACGCTAAAAACAGGGCTAACGTGATTTAAATCACTAAAAAACATTATTCATATCATAGTAAACGGGGGTGATTCAGAGAAGTGATCAGAAACTCTTTGGATTAATGTTGATCTCTAGCGGAAGTGGTTTGTATCATTTCTTTCGGGCAGCGTAAAACCACAGGTCATAGAGTTGGCAATCTCTCCAATATAACCCAGCCCCTGATGATAAAGGCGGGTGCCCGGGAGATCATTGATATTTTATAAATCCAGAATCAAATAATCCCCGGGAGGACAATACTCCCTGGATATGTCCAATACCGTGAACAAATAAAATAACGGTAATTACGGTTTGCAGTGCGGTTGTTGTCATAATTCCCTCCCTAAAATATCATGGCCAGCGCTGAAGATATCAATCCAGTAACATTTTTTTTCGGTAGATGATGCTGCCATCTTCGGGGGGAATCAATGGATCCTCATCAACTGCTTTAAAACCACATTTCTCATAATAATGATGATTCTTGGTGTCCCAAGCAGGTGTGCCAAGCCGCCAGCTTTTTGTGTCCGGAAAACTCTCTTCGATAAAGGCCCAGGTCGTCTGACCGACGCCCCTGTCCTGATAAGGTGGATCAATAAAAATCGTTCCCAGAATATTATGGCCCTCGGGCAGGATCCAGACAATCATCCCTCCGACCACCTGATCATTGACGATAATCTTATACCCCACACTTTCCTGGTATGGCAGCAGCCAGGTGCGGAAGAAGTCGCCATTATCATATCCGGGGGGTCCTCCACTTTCTTGACCAAGATGTTTCCGGGCATCATCATCAAAAGCCCGTTTCATCACTGGTGTGACAACAGGAATATCGGTTTCATTGATTGTCTGATAGGAAATAATAAGCTCATCCACGCTGAATCTCCAACGACAAATATATAAGTTTTTACTTGTAAAGGGAAGAAAACGATAACCGGTTTTATTGTAGTCCCGCATTAATTAATATACCAGTTAAAAAGAAAAACCTGCTGAGTAACAGCAGGTTTTAGATAGCAGGTTGCTGAATTGATTTATTTAGGCCAGCCGATAAATAGTCCCACGGCGACCAGAACGGGCATAACCAGATTGATGATCACATTCTGTCCCAGAGTGGGGATGAGTGCTTCTGATTTTTCAGCATGGGCCAGGACTCCCCGGGTAATTGGAACAACAAGAATCAGGCTTAAGAAGCCGATCAAACTGGAAAGGGGGAACAAACCTGAAATCGCGCCGATCACGATCACAATAAAAGGAGAGATCAAAAAGGCCAGGTAGATCCGGCTGCTTTTAACTTTGCCGATCTGGATCGGATAATGTTTACGGCCTACTTTTTGATCCGCTTCCGCGTCCGGGAACTGGTTCAATAAAAGCAAGTTGCTGACCAGGAAAAATGGCACCAAAGAAGCCAAAAAGGCTGTCCAGGAATAACTTCCAGTGAGCACAAAGTCAGTACCCATCACCATCAGTATGCCAAAACCCAATCCGGGCGCGATCAAACACAACAGCGGGTAGCGTGTGATCCATTCAGTATAAAAATAGATGATCAGCAATCCCAGGATGCCGAGCGGAATCAAGGCCCCACCAATCTTCCATGCGAAATAAACACCAATGACCGCTACCAGAGCAAGGAAAAACCAGGCCATATACAAAGCGGGTTTTCCCATTTCAGGACTCTGCTGCAAGCGGCCGCTGCCGCCGCTGAACGGGGTGCGTTGGGTCTGTTCATCCAGACCACTCTTAAAATCAAAATATTCATTAAAGGCGTTAACACTGATATGGGCGGATACAGCCCCGATCAAAACCAGACCAAAATGGAACCAGTTCACTGTTCCTTCAGTCCAGATCGCTGTGGCCAGGCCCAGAACCACACAGGCTGGCGTGAGGATCAAAAAAGGCAACCGCATGGGATCCAATAAAAACTTATAATTTTTCATTCTTTTTTCACCTCAATTTATTATCTGGAATGCATTTTCACTCCAGGATGATATGAGACCTGGTTTCAGTAAAACACCGGTATAGTATACACCCTATGTCAAGTGTTAATTTAGATTGGATGGTTGTCAAAATCCAGATCGATCCGTCAGGCACAGGAGAAAATCCAACACAACATTTTGAAACTTTCCCCCTTGAACTATAACCCCTGCAGGGGTTGCGCCTGGTATTTCTACAAATACTTCATCCGCTATCATTTGTGCATTTCCCGAGATTCGGCCAGGAGTACCATTTCATCCAATTTATGGCTAAAAGACACTTACCTTCAGCCATTACCAGATCCCGGGAATTAACCGGTACTTCACCTCCTGGGCGTATTCTTTGTAACCTGGCAGTTCTACCTGTAAAGTCTGGTCTTCCAGAGCAGTTCGCCTGAAGGAAGCTGCTGTTACAACAACAGCGGGGATAATCACCCACCAGGAGCTGAAAAAGACCGGGGCAGCCAGCCAGGAGATCAAGCTTCCGGCATACCCTGGATGGCGCACATATTTATATGGGCCTTCTTTGACCACCGTATGTCCCCGATCGGTCTGGATTCTGACCTGGGAGGAGAAGAAGCGGTTGCTGAACATAGCCCAGGTCCCGAGCAGGCTGCCGAGCTGAAGCACCACCAGGGCAATGATCTGGATCCAATCCGGTAGATCAGGGGACCAGCCAAACCGCACATCCAGGCCGGCGACAATCCAGGAGATGAGGGGACCGTACAACGCTGTTAATGGCATCAGGAATTTATCCCACTGCTTGGTATCTTGCTTATCAGGGGCCGAAGCCCTTTCCTGCGCCAGATCCGGATATTTCAACAATAAAACAATCCGGCTGCCAAGTAAAATCAGCAGCCCGAAACCTGAATAAGCCCAGGCTTCCCACCAATTCCATCTTCCAGCTGATAGAAGCAAAACAGCCAGCATGAGCGGCAGGATCAGACTTAGCTGGATGATCCCTTTCCAGGGCAATTTCGGATATTTTTTTTCAGGAGGGTTCATAATTACCAGACTCCTGGTATTAATTTAAATCTAACAGACCGGGCATAGTCAGCATATCCAGGTAATTCATCCATATCAATCTCTCAACCTTCAAGATGATTGTTACCTGTTTTCAGACCCATAAGTTGAAATATCGGATCGATCAACCCCTTGGCCTATCTGGACTAAAACCCTGCCACTTTTAGGGCATTATCCAGATGTTCACTTTCATGTTCACCGATGATCTCGATCAGCTCTGCCAGCGTGCGTTCGGACCCCCAGGGCAGCACCATTTCAACAGACAGGTCTTCTTCTTTTATGGTGAGTATGGTCTTTTTCAGATCTGCCCGGATGCCCTTCCACTCACTCAGGACCTGCTCCAGAGTCCACGAGGAACGATATTCGACTGCCTCCTCATTAAAGATATCAAAATCCTGCTCGTGCAAAAAATAAGGGGGATCATCGGCCAGGAAAGCCTGGATGGCTTTATGGATGACAATTTCCCAGGCGGTGATATGGCCAATAGCTTCCTTAATGGTCCAGCCGGGGCAGATTTCAAGGGATGGTTTGATTTTTTGGACAACAACTTCCATCTTCTCCCTGATCTGATCAATTTCTTGAACCAAGATTTCAAGGTCTTTTTCCATGGCAGCTTCCTTTACTAAGGTGAACCAGGATCGGATCGATGGATCTGTATTGAATTATTCGGATCTCTCTTTTTCGATCTCCATTAAACGGTCATGAAGGGGATCACATTCCGCCGGCATCAAGGGACCGACCCATTCCATGGCCTGGAATCTATTTTTGAAGAATGGCGGCAGATGGTCAGCCAGGGCATCTCACACCACCATCATACTCAGCTCCATACACAACCCGGGGAATGCCATTTAATAAGATCCCCCCCAGGCACATCAGGCAGGGAGCGAGAGTTGTGTAAAGGACCAGATCCTCTGTCTGCTTCCAGAGCTCAGGCGGCAAAGCCCGGATGGCTTCCATTTCGGCATGGCGGGTCAGATCGTAGCGGGGTTGATAGACCCGGCTTGGCCCTTCAGATACGATCTCTCCTTTTAAAGTGATCAATGAACCCACAGGCAGATTGCCGTCTTTTTCAGCCTGATGAGCCAGATCGATTGCCCGCCGCATAAAAGAATTATCAGTCATATCAAATGCATCCTTCACAAAGATTTACTTATTCCTGAAGAGGATTTTTATTGATATTGATGAGTACCGTGATAATCACCAGCGCAAGTGTGATCGGTCCAAAAATCCACTTCTCAGCCTGACTGGAAGATAAGAAATTCATCACTGTGTTAAAAACCAGATACAAAGACACCGCCCAGGAAAGGAAATTGATCAATTTCGAAGAAGGAGTGGTTCCCAGTATGCCAGACCGGCGGGCGATCATGTAGGCAAAATAACAGAGCAGGATAACAGATATCAAACTGGACAATCGCAGACTCAGGGTCAACTCGGTCTGTCTGCCGCCCCAGGCCATGGTAACAGGTAATACACCTGCCGCCAGCAGCAGCTGAAGCACCATGACAATGCCAAATAATGATACTGCGATATAACCAAGTATATTTATTTTAGAAAGTGTTTTTGATTCGGGCATGTTCAAATTCTCCTGAAAAATAACTGGACTGTCCTGTTGGGTCTGATAGGATAAATACTCCCCAGTAATTATAAGCCAAGGGAAGATGGTAGAAGAAGGAGAAAAGTCTAAAATTATTCAAATAATTTAGTTTAGATGAACAATCCATCCACACTCAAGTATCTCTGCCCCGTATCAGCAAAGACACATACGGTCAACTTCCCGTAATTTTCTGGCAGTGAACTGATAATTCTGGCTGCATAAGCGGTAGCGCCAGAGGTGATACCCACCAATAAACCCTCTTTTTGAGCTATTTCGCGGCAGCATTCAAAAGCTTCCGCTTCACTGACCAGGAAAAAATTATCAATCAGATCCCGATCAAGAGTCTCCGGGACAAAACCGGGTGCAGTACCCATCATACGATGGGGATTAAATATGCCTTGAGATATATAGGGGGATTCCTTGGGTTCAACAGCCACGATCCTGATGTCAGGATTTTGTTCTTTCAGGTATTTTCCACTGCCGCAGAGTGTACCTCCTGTACCAAGGCCGGCAACCAGGATATCGATCTTGCCCTCTGTATCTTTCCACAATTCCGGTCCAGTGCCCAGATAATGGGCCTGGGGGTTGGCCATATTCACATGCTGGCCAACATAAAAGTACTCGGGGTGGTCTTTCAGGATCTCCTGCAGTCGTTCTTTTGCTCCCGCTGTGCCTTTTTCGGCTGGAGTAAGGATCAGCTCAGCGCCAAATGCTTTCAGGATCTGGCGCCGTTCCATACTCTGGATCTCAGACATGACCAGGATTGTTTTATAGCCTCTGATAGCTGATATCCAGGCCACAGCCATGCCGGTATTTCCACTGGTCATTTCTATGAGGGTATGTCCGGGTTTGATCTGTCCTTGTTTTTCCGCCTCGAGGATGATCTGCAGGATAGGGCGATCCTTCAGGCTGATAGGATTCATGAACTCACATTTTGCGAAGACTCTGGCATCCGGAGAAAATCTTTCCAGCCGCAATAAAGGAGTCTTTCCGATCATGTCTATCATTGAGTCTTTGTATTCCACAATTTTCTCCTCAAGGAATCTGATTAAACCAGATCTCGTTTGGCAATCCACCCCCATTACTAACCCCAGCTGACCATGAGCAATAAACAGGTCCAGACCACCAAGGCCCCCATCAAAACCCCGGGCTGACCAAGGACCTGACCGCAATCGATAATAACACCCTGGCCTGCATTTGTTTAATCCTGCCTGGTTCATCCCAATCCACAATAAAATTTCCAGATCACTATCGCCATCCAGATCTCCTAGGGAAACATCCCAGCTTCGTCCTTCCCCCAGGCGCTGGGTGCTGTCCACAAACAGGCAATTCGAATTTTCCACAGGAGTTTCGGTTGGAAAAGAAGTTGGTTCTGGATTCAGGGGAAACCCGGGAGCAGCTGGCAGATATTGTCGCTACCAAAATAAACAAGGGCAAGGAGTGTTTTCTATTCATAATTATCCAGCTTGATAAAAACAGGATCGGTCTCAAAGCGCCAATATGGGTTCCTAATGAAATTGTAACAAAGAAAAAATTGCTTCAATGGTCCTTTAGAATTATTAACCAGGATAAATTAATCGGAAAATACATTATTGTCATTCTGAGCGCAGCGAAGAATCCATTAATCAATCAATTCAAAATGAGTAGGCTGCAGTACGGCGGTCAGATTATGGATCCTTCCCCTTCCCCCTCAACAATACTCAGGGTCAGGGTCAGGATGACAAAACATGAAGTTTTTTCTTCCATTATTCATCCTCTGTCCCTCCGGCTCCCGTCGTGTGTAAACCAACAAGCCCCCAGCTTTCACTGAGGGCTTGTTATTCCAAATCTCCACTATCTTACTGAATGATCTGCCAGGTCAGATAATCGAAGGTGATCCCACTCAGGTTGAAGGAGGTTGGACGCAGCCAGCCGTAATAGGCTGTTGTGCCGGGCACAAACTGGTAGCAGTAGTAGCTGGTTGCCTGGATGGGCCAGATCGGCGTAGTGCTGTAGCTGGCGCTGGTGCAGTCGCTTTTGGTGGGTTCTGAGCTCATGGCCGCGCTGAAGTAGATCTCATTAGGTGTGATCTGGCTGACCTGCAAACTCTTTTTGGTAACCTCTTCAAAGAGGAAACCGGCAAAGATCCCGCTGCAGCTGGAATTCTTCTGACCATTCCACACATCGTAACACTCACCTTCCATCAGGGTGATCTGCTGCCCCTGGGACTCGACAAACAGATCCGTGTTGGGTACAGTCGTCACCAGAGTGGCACTTGAACCAATCAGGTCGAAATCAAAGGTAAGCCCGTCATCGTTGTAGTGTGTGACCCTCATCCAGCCATAGGTTGTGCTGGCCAGGGTCTCAATCTTGAAGCAGAGATACTTGTCGTCCTCAATGAAATGCGGCATTGGAGCATAGGAATCACTCTGACAGGTATTCAAATCTGGCTCATTGTTGTGATTCTCTCCAAAGTGTTGTCGTTGTACCGGGTAAGTTCTCCAAAAACGGGATGAGTCGGGAGCATATTTAAAATCAGCTGAGCTGTCACTGCAATCCACCACTGCATCGCTGTTGAAATCAAAACACTCACCTTCCAGCATGGTGAACTGATCCCCGGCAGCCTGGGAATTTGGAGTCGGACTGGGTGTCGGCTGCGTGTTTCCAGAAGGAATGACCCGGATCTTGATCCGCAGTGGGGCGTCGAGAGGATTATTCTGGCCAAATACTCCACCTTCTGCGTCCTGCATCTTCCAGATCGAAAGGTAGGGTCCCGACTGGGAAGGCGCTGTGTAAGATACTTGCAGCTGAACGGAATCTCCTGCGGGCACTTCAGTGGAGAGGACCAGGCTGCTGCTGGAGGGTGACAAATCCCCACCCGTTTCGATCAAGCTGTAGCCGGTATCCCAGGTGCAGCTTCCGGTATTGAGCAGGGTGATCTGGGCCTGGATTACATCCCCGGCCTGGAATTCCTGGCCTTCGCTGATAGTTGTGCTGGCACTGAAGGACTTTTCACATTCAGTTTGGTTGGCTGCTGGATGGGAGGACTCCTGATATGAGGTTTCCACCTGATCGTTCCCGCTCTGGGAATCCAGGTTACCCTGATTGAGAACTTCCGGAGATGCAGCCTGGGCTGCTCCCTGTCCAAGATTTCCCAGCACATCGCTGACAGAACAAGCCAGCTGGGTTGAAACTAACAGGATAAAAACACTAATGAGGGTGATCGCTCTTTTATTCATGGTCTGCTCCTTGACCTAAAATAATGGGTTTCTGCCCTGATCATATAATTTAGGTATGTTAAGGCGGTCAAAGGAGTGTAAAAACCATGTAAAAGTTAGTGAGGATTCAGGGCAGCTCAGAAGTTTCTTGAAAGAAATCCCAGGCCAGAAGAACCCCATCAACATCATGACAAACAGGTCCGAGCAATCTGGAAGCGATCTTTTCAAACCATCCCGGCTCAGCCAGGGTCGGCAGCGTGTGTCCTCCCCCTTCAAAACGATAGAACAATACAGGGGCGCCTCCTGCCTGCGGAGGAAAATACTCCCGCCAGATCAGACACCCATCCTCCGGGTTGATATCAGGAAGGACATCAATTTGAACCCGATTTGGATCAGCGTGATTGTTGTTGGTCCACCATTCCACTGTCTCCTGGGTGGATAATACGTATCCCCTGTCTTTTCCCACAACGCCGCCGTTCCAAGGTACGAGCGGATCCAGTGTGCCATTGGCAATCATAATCGGCGTTGGAATCTTCAGATCCGGCAGCTGAGGATCAAGGTCAGGCAAATTAGCGATATAGGCCGCACCCGCAGTGAATTGTCCTGGCGCTTCCAGCAGCATCCGGAAGGTCATCATTCCCCCATTGGATGCTCCGGTAACAAAGACCCGGGGCTGGTCAAGTTCAAGTTCTGACACAACCCGTTCAAGCAGGGCCAGCAAAAACCCCACATCATCCACGTCATGTTGTCCTGCAGCAGTATCGGAACGGAGATCATTCCAGTTCTGATCATTACCATAAGTGTCTCCGGTTTCGGCGTTAACACCATTCGGCACAACCAGTACTACGCCTTCCTGCTCGGCAATTCGCAGCCAGGTTGAGGTGCTGTCAGACAGAGGTGAAAAGATCGAGCGCATACTCAGCGTCCCACCATGCAGATAAAGGACCAGGGCAGGTTCTTCCGGCAGCGGATCCGGAGTATAGATCCTGTACCAGCGGGTTAGTCCTTCAAACTCCAGGCTGGATTCGACCCATCCGGCTGGAAGCTGATCTTCCATGGAAGGTATTCCTGGGTACAGCGCAGCTGCTCAGGGTGATAACCACGAGCAATCCAAGCCAGTATTTTATTTTTGCGGGCCTAATGTTCATCATGCCTCCTTTTCAAGTTATACACGGCATACCCTACTTAAGTTGCACTTTCTCGTGATACATCCAGGCAAAATCATGAAGGTTATAGTAATTTTGTTATCATTTAATTATCAAAAAAGCCAGTCCCGATCAAGGACTGGCTTTTGATCAACAAGATTATTCATTGCTCAGGGACAAATACACTCCCACGCGCCAGAGCGTTTGACCTGCTCATAAGATCCACCGGCTTTTTTGCATTCTTCAGCGACCATGTCCACCCGGCAAGTCTCTTCAACAAGAGGATCCGGAGGAATAACTACTTGCAGGGCTTCAAAATCATACTGTCCATCATCTTCCAGTTCAGGCCATCCGGGGTCAACTTTACCTATCCAACCCCAGCACTGGATCTCAGGTTTGAAAAGCTCTTTTGTATCCTGGTCCAGCATGGTAAACAGCAGGTAGGTTGTTTGCGGGTTTCGGCCGATAGCCAGTAATCGGTGGCCAATTAAAACAGTCCATAAGTCTTCGAAATTCTCATAGGTTCCTGCCTTGCAGAAGAAATTGCCCTTCGCGGTTGCAGGAATCCCTGGTAGTGTACAGGATCCATCAACGTCCACAAAGAACGAACCATGATCGGACTCAGGACCGTAACTGCCATCCTGAACGGCTGTCACAGACCAATGATATTCCTGGCAGTTGGTCAGGGGATCCGTCAACACTGTTGTGGCTGGTAGTGAGTATTCAGTTAATAAATTCGGATCGCTGAAATCAGCCAATTCATGTAAGTGCAGCAAATACCCATCTGGAATGCAGCCTGGAACACCAGTTGTATATTGTAAGGCCGGGGTTAATGTATTCACCGTCGAGCCATCTGCTGGAGCGATGCGCACCGGTGCAACAACTTCATCCGGTGAGGTGCACTCTGGACCGGTGAAAAAAGATCGCTGACTGCTGAGATCACTAGCATTGAATTCAGCTAGAGAGTAAGCCCTCCACCAATATTGCGTCGCAGGTTCTAGAGATGGGCTGGGAGACCAACTGATAGACTGGAAGTGTTGCAGTGCCACCCAGGGAAGGGCCAGAGAAATCGTGAAATCTGTTCAAATCTATATTAACTGCTTCAGGGAGACAAGAACCTGCCAGTGTCCACTGCAGGAATGGTAACGTATCAGGGAGGATCTCATAGGGAGCAGGCGAAACCAGGTCCGGGATCGGCAATGTGGATGGATCGCAAGCACAGGAATCCGTTAGATCCACCGCAAATGCCTTGGGGATGCTGGAAGGGGGTCCTTCAACTCCTTCTGATATCATCGCAACCTGCCAGTAATACGTGGTGCAATCATTCAAAGTAACCGCAGCCTGCATCGCCCGGGCCGCCAGATTTGGATTGTAGGCATCAAAGACAATCGAGCTCATATCGGGTGTATCGGAGATCCAAAGATGGGATCCTTCCGGAGCGCAGCTGGCAGATGGATATGACCAGGTGAAGATAGGATTAACCAGAGTGACTATATCACCATGATCGGGTGTTTCAGCCGTTGGCGCTAGGAGGGAAGCTCCCGAGCAAACAGGGGCTGTCCAGAACATCCTCACCAGCGAGGGGGGACCAGCAGCACCATCTGACAAAGCCGTAATCCTCCACCAGAATTGGGTTGCAATCGGGGGAGTTGACCCAAATCCCCAGCTTGTGCCAGGAGTGCCGGTCGCGCCATTGTAGGTTGTATCCGTAAAAGCTGGGGATCCAGGAGATACCTCCACCAGATAGCTCTCCGGGATGCAGGTGCTCAACGGCCAGCTCCACTCCAGAGATTCGTAGGCATTGTCATAAATCCCGCCAAAATCCGGATAGACAAGGTTTGGTGCTACAAGGTCACCCGCACCGCAGATCGGACCGGTGAAAAATGAGCGCAGTTCTGTTGACCAGGGTCCATTAGTTCCCTCATCAACTGCCCGCACTCGCCAGAAATATTCCTCAGCATCATCCAGGGTTGGTGCGGTCCAGGCAGTTGCACTACCTGATACTGTGCCTGTGTGTTCGATCACAGAAAAGCTGATGTCTTTGGAGAGGATGATTTCAAAGTTATCTACCTCGCAAGTATCGGTATAATTCCAATTTAAAGTTGCCGCACTGGGATCCAAGATTTCCCGCCAGTCCGGCGAGACCAGACCTGGTGAGACCATGTCACAAGGTGTACAGGCACTCAATCCAAATAAAGCCAAAGCCGTCAACACCAGGGCAAAGATGAGTCGTTTAGACATTTCAGCCTCCAGATATTAAAGTATTTACTTAATAAACGAATGGGAAACCGAAAAAGTTACACCTGTAATAGACAAACTAAATCATAATTGATTATATTCCACTCAGCAATCATAAAAGCCAGTCCGACTGGACTGGCTTCTGAGTAAAATTGTAATCTCTCTTAAATCTAGATAACTTTCAAATCCTTTCCAACCGTTTTAAATATCCCCAGAGCTTGATCCAGGTCTTGCCTGGAATGGGCAGCTGAGATCATGACCCGGATGCGGGCCAATCCCTGCGGCACAGTCGGGAAACCAATCGACATGGCAAAAACGCCATTTTCAAAGAGTTTTTTACTGAATTCCTGGGCCAGAGGCGCTTCACCCAGCATCACCGGTGTGATCGGCGTGGTGCTAACCCCGGTATCAAATCCCAGGGTTTTCATCTCAGCTTTGAAATAGGCCGCGTTTTCCCATAATTTGTCTACCAGCTCGGTTGAACTCTCCAAAATTTTAACGGCTTCTATACAGGCCGCTACATCTGGCAATGTCATGGCGGAGGAGAACAAGAATGGCCGACCGCGCTGATAAAGCCATTCCACAACCAGCGGATCACCAGCAACCACGCCCCCAACAACGCCAAAAGCTTTGGACAGTGTGCCCACTTCCACATCCACTTTACCGTGCAGCTTAAAATGGTCCACTATGCCCCTGCCGCCCTCCCCAAGCACACCTTCGCCGTGGGCATCATCGACCATCAAGATCACTTCATATCCCCGGGTGACATTATAAATTTCATCCAATGGCGCCACATCCCCATCCATGCTGAATACTCCATCGGTCACTACCAGGGCACGACGGTACTGGCTTCGGTGTTGGTCCAGGGCTTCTTTGAGCGCTGCAGGAGAACAGTGATCATAAGGGATAATCTTGGATTTTGCCAACCGGCAGCCGTCAATGATGCTGGCGTGATTCAACCGATCGGAAAAGATCACATCCTCTTTGCCAACCAGGGCTGGAATAGTAGCCAGATTGGCGCTGAAACCTGACTGGAAAGTGATCGCTTTTTCAACCCGTTTAAAATCCGCCAGGCGTTTTTCAAGTTCAAGATGCAGATCCAGTGTGCCTGCGATCGTTCGTACCGCGCCAGGTCCCACACCATATTTATCAGCTGCATCCTTAGCGGCTTTGACCAGGCGGGGATGATTTGCCAAACCCAGATAGTTATTGGCACAAAAGTTCAGTACTTTTTTACCATCAACCACCAACCAGGCCCCCTGGGGTGATTCGAGGGTGCGGATAGTATTGTAGAGGCCTGCTTCCCGTAGTGCCTGCAGTTCGGTTTTGATCCAATCCAATGAATTTGCCATGATTTTTCCTTTGACTAATAAATCTTCAGCGATTCATTCCCCATTATTATAAGCTTCTACAAGAGCCAGTTTCTTTTGCCGAGTGAGTTTTTTAATCTCATTTTCTCTACGCTGAGCTTCTGACCTATCATTTTTTTCTTCCAGGTATCTCAGTGACACAGGTCGGCGCCAACGGGTATACAGCGCTCCCCTGCCCGCATTATGTTCCTTGATCCGCCTCTCAGGGTCAGTGGTCCATCCAGTATACAAAGATCCGTCCGAACATTCCACTATATAACAGAAATACCCTGAAGCTATTATCGTTCACTCATTCTCTCTTGGCTCTTTGGGCCCTCTAAATCCGAGCAGTTGAGATAAAACACCCTGGGGTCGCGTTTCAATCTTTGGCCTATCGATCCAGCTGCCATCTCTGCGGTCAGCCAGCCATAAATCCCGACCCTGCTGCAGCTTGGTGAAGGATCCTTCCAGCTCTACCTGACCAGCTGGGTCGACCGCATCCCGGATCTCAATCAGGACCCGGATCAGATCGTTGATCAATCTGATTGTATTTTCCTGGTTTTCGATCATCGTAGCTGCCAGCGTATCGGGCAGTTCATCCTGTGCAAAGGGATTGGTCAGCTGATAATAGGATTTGCCAGCAATTTTACGGGCCTCACGCCAGCCAGGAGCATCCAGACTGGTTTTTAACATGGCCGCAGCTAGAACCTGAGGCATGAGATGGACGAGGGACATCAGCCCATCTATTTCTGCTGCATCACCGAAATAAGGCAGCGCGCCCAGGAGCTGCGCCAAATTGCTCGCCATATTGATCGCTTTGTTGCTGGCTGAATGGCCAGTGGTGACACCCATCAAATTATCTCTGAAAAGATCTTCATGAGCAGCTTCGGGGCCAAAGTCACATTCATCCAGATATTCCGCCTTGATCACTGGTGTAAAACCCACATAATGGCAGCTCTCGGGAAGATATTCCCTGGCCCATTTCAGGACTGGCAATTTAATTGGCGAGGTATCTATAACCAGGGTATCATCCTTGAGATCCCGGGAGATATGTTCCATAACCTCACGGATCTCCTGGAAAGGCAGGGCGAGCAGGACAATATCTGCACCCTTGACAGCGCCAGATAATGTCAAGGCGATCTTATCAACTACCCCTTTTTCTTTGGCCAGGTTAACAGCTTCTCGGGATTTGTCGTGACCAATCCGCTGGATTGTGTCCTTGTATTTGCCCAAAACTAATCCAGCTGAGGCTCCAATTTGTCCTAAACCAATGATTGCTATTTGAATTTTCATTTTCTTTTCCTAGTTCTGATTATCTGCAATTTGAAGTATGTTTAATAATATTATTTTTTCTTCTGCTGCTGATGCTGGTGGTTGGATCTGTTCATGGTTTTTGATCAACCAGACAACGGTCTCGCTGCAGCCTGCCTCCCGGGCCAACTCAGCTCCCCAGTCCGGGTGCTGCTGGATGATAACCAGGGGTCTATAAAAGCCATTCGGCTCACCCTTCCCCCAGGCCTGGGAGAGTCTGGGAAAAAAACCGCCCATCACTACCGCAAAAACCCTTTCCCAACGTTGAAGCGGATAAAGGCCCTTGCCAATATCATGCAGCAAAGCAGCTTTGACCAGATCATCATCACTTTCCCCTGCCGCAAGAACAGAATCAAATACTCTAATGGAATGGTTTTGGTCCGGGACAGGCATCTTGATGAACAGCAAGGTCTCTACAGGAGTTAGGTAGAGCCTGATCCTGTCCAATTTTTCTTGGGAAGGGGGAGGATTAAAAGATTGCCCAAACTGCCAGATACGGTATCGTATTTTGTTTTTCATACTCCGATCAGTATATTCATCAAAAAATAGAGCGGTTTTCTGATGATCCAGCCCAGTAAGTCAACTCCCAGATATGGGCCAACCATAAAAATCACGATCAGAACCATTGGTCCATAGGGCCTGATCTTGGCCGTGACCCTTCTCCAGCTGTCCGGCATAAAGAAATCCGCGATCTTATCCCCATCCAGAGGAGGAAGGGGAATCAAATTGAATAAAGCCAGGACCAGATTGATGGTCATGAAATCAAATAAGAATCGCGCCAGTGTGGGCAGGATAGCAGATTGGGATGAAAAAGCTGTTAAAACATCATACCGGGTTACAAGGGCCAGCTGAAAAGGGATAGCAGCCAGCAGCGCCAGCAAGAAATTGGACAAAGGTCCTGCCAGAGATACCCACATCAGGGCAGATGGGGCCCGCTGGCGCAGTGTATAGGGATTGACAGGAACAGGCTTTGCCCATCCAAAACCAACCAAAAGCAGCATTAAGGATCCGATCGGATCCAGGTGGGCCAATGGATTTAAGGTCAGCCGTCCATTGATCTTGGGCGTGCTGTCGCCAAAATTATTTGCCGCCCAGGCATGGGCAAATTCATGGATTGTAAATGCGATTATTAAGGTAATCGCTCGCGACACAAAGGTCGCGAGGTTGATATTTAACATAGTTTTTCTCCTGAGGGGGATTATACCATTTGGGGTGACTCATCCCCGCGGTCGAACTGATCCATTAAACCTGGATCATAAACTCTCCAGAGTCGTAAAACAGATCCCCGTCCACAAATATCTGCCCACCATCGCGCATGTCACAGATCATATCCCAGTGGATGGCACTTTTATTAAGGCTTCCTGTAATGGGATATCCCTGGCCCAGCGCCATATGGATGGTCCCACCGATTTTCTCATCATAGAGGATCTTTTTAATGAAGCGGTTGATCTTTTTATTGGTCCCGACAGCAAATTCACCCAGGTAGCGGGCGCCCTGGTCTATATCAAGCATCGACAGCAGGAAATCCTGATTCTTCTCTGCGGAGGCTTTAACAACCTTACCTGCTTCAAAGTGAAGCTCTACTCCATCTACTTCCTTGCCTGTAAGAATACAGGGGTGAGTGAATCGCACCCAACCATTTACAGAATCCTCAACCGGCCCCGTGAAGATCTCCCCGCTGGGCATATTCTGTTTTCCATCTGAATTGATAAAAGTCCGGCCTGCGATCGATAAATCGAGCTCAATATGTGGGCCTCTTACCTGGACCTCTTTTTTTCCTTTCAACCAATCCACCAGAACCTGCTGGTCTTCTTTCATTCGCTGCCATTCTCCCACCGGATCCTCACTGTCGCTGAAAGTAGTGCCATAAACATAATCTTCAAATTCTTTCAAACTCATCCCGGCATCATCAGCGTAGGCCTGGGTTGGATATAATGTGCTTACCCTCCTCAGATCGCCAGATGACATACGTTCAAAATAAGTATCAAAGATCGGTTTATAAGCCTGGCGCCGGATTGTCAAACGCTCCGGATCGATATCTTTGATGGCTCTGCGTATTATATTCACTCTGGATGAAGATCCTGACATCAAACTCCTCGTTAAGATTCTTCCAGAACCTATCCTGGTATTTAAGCTGCTTATCATTAGCTTCCTCAAAGAAAACCTTATCCAGTCCCTCATACCCCAGGGTAGGCAGCGGTACCTTGTATGGTAATAAATATGGATTCCCACCTTTACGCAGTACCTCTCTAAGGATTTCCTGCACGAGGGGGGTTGCCGGGGGTTGGGCTATGATCCCTACCAGATCGTCTTCTTTCACCGTCACACAATAATTGACCAGGGTTTGGGCCAAATTGATCACACGTTGGTCTGTCATGAAACACTCCTTATTTTTTGATGGAACCAGCTAATCAATAGTATAAGGCTCAGCGGTTGGCAAATCAACAGGAAAAAGGATAAAGATCAGTTATGACAATATTCGTAAACATCCAAAATGATATAATGCCATCATGCTGCCTGATCTGGAATTAGAAGATATCCTAAAACTGAGAAAGACCCACCCCTGCGGCGAGGATCGCTGGAAGGTCATCCGCCTGGGAGCGGATATTAAGATCGAATGTCTGGGCTGCGGCAGGCAGGTGATGTTACCCCGCCGCAGGCTTTCCCGCAGCTTAAAGACCAACCTTTCCCTGGAGGAGCGAAATAATGAGTGACCTATATCTGGTCGCCACGCCGATTGGCAACCTGGAAGATATGTCGTTCCGGGCTGTTCGGATCCTCAAAGAAGTTCCCCTGATCGCTGCCGAGGATACCCGGACCTCTGCCACCCTCTTAAAACATTATCAAATCGATACCCCACTCACTTCATACCACGATCATAATAAAAAATCGAAAACAGCTGTCCTGCTGGATCACCTCACAACAAGTGATCTGGCCCTGATATCGGATGCAGGGACCCCTGCCATCAACGATCCGGGGTTTACTCTGGTTCAGGCAGCATTGGCGGCGGGTCATAATGTTGTGCCTGTTCCGGGCCCCAGCGCCCCCATAGCGGCGCTTTCAGCTGCCGGTCTTCCGACAGATAATTTCCTCTATCTGGGATACCTGCCGAGGAAGAAAAAAGCCCGTAAAGATATCTTGCAGCTGGTAAATGATTTTCCCTGGACATTGGTTTTCCTTGAAACACCCCACCGCCTGCTGGACGCCCTGGAAGATTGTCAATCCACTTTGGGAAATAGACAGATCGCAGTAGCCCGGGAACTGACCAAGATGCACGAGGAAATCAAAAGGGGAACAATCGAACAGGTTAGGAATCATTATTTAGAAAAGGAACCCCGGGGAGAGATCACGTTGATCATCGCAGGGAAAGAAAAAGACAGGTATTTGGTCAGAAAAACACCTCCTGGAAGTAATCCTGGAACAAGGTACTGGAGAAGATCTCAGTCCCAGTCATCTAGCAAAAAGACTGGCCAAAGAATCAGGCTGGTCGCGCAGTGACATCTATGATTTAATGCAGGGGCTTCAAGATTAGTATATAAAAATCAAGGGATTATGTCCCTTCAAAGGGACTTAATCCCTCATTAACGTGAAGGAATTTATGAATCTAAATAATCACAAAGAATTTTCCACACTCGATACAAAGAATATGCTGGCAGAAATGAACGGGCTGCCAGAGCAGCTGCTCACAGCCTGGGAAGAAGCCCAGCACCTGCCTCTGGCTGATTTCAGCGCTGTAAAACAGGTATTAGTAGCCGGGATGGGCGGTTCTGCTATTGGCGCCGATCTGCTGAAAGCCTATACTGCGCCGTTGTCCTCTGTATCCCTGGAAGTTCACCGGGATTATGATCTTCCCGCCTGGGCGGATGGACCGGAAACGTTGGTAATCGTTTCCTCCCACTCTGGAAATACCGAAGAGACTTATTCTGCCATGCAAACTGCCCTGAAACGAGGATGCAGTTTGCTGGCTATCTCCACTGGCGGCAAAATCGCCGAGCTGGCCAAAAAGAACGATGTCAATTTATGGATGTTCCAGCACAAAGGCCAGCCCAGGGCTGCGGTCGGTTATTCCTTCTGCCTTTTGTTGAACGTCTTCACCCGACTGGGTTTTATCGAAGATCCCACAGATGATCTTATCAGCGCAGTGGATGAGATGAAAATACAGCGTGATAAACTGGCACCAGAACTCCCTGATTATAATAATCCCGCCAAAAGAATGGCCGGTCAATTGATCGATCGCTGGGTGTGTGTTTTTGGCGCTGACCTGCTGGCACCGGTAGCACGACGGTGGAAAGGGCAAATCAGTGAAATCGCCAAAGCCTGGGGTCAATACGAGGACCTTCCTGAAGCAGACCACAATACGCTGGCTGGTGTGATCAACCCAGAAGAGCTGCTTCTCAAGACCATGGCATTATTTTTACAGGCAGATTCCAATCATCCCCGCAACCAGCGGCGGATCGAACTCACGAAAAAGAATTTTATGATCGAAGGTATCAGCACAGATCTGATCCAGGCCAGGGGCAATAGCAGGATGGCCCAGATGTGGACTACCATTCAGTTTGGCGATTACACTGCCTTCTATCTGGCCATGGCCTATGATATGGACCCCACGCCCGTGGCGTCCATCGAAAACTTAAAAAGAGAGCTGTAACCCGTTTGATACTAAAATCTTACGCTGATGATGCAGATAGAATATTCGTCTGCGCTGGATTTTTCACCTCATGAAAAAGATCCCCTTCCGGTTTTTCCTGATTGGACTTACACTCCTGGTCTCCCTGTTTATGGCTCGGGTCATCCAGGCTCAGGGTGATTCTGCGACTACAGTGATAAATACCATTAACTCACTACGAGCCCAGCAAGGTTTGGCAGCATTGCAGTCCCACCCTGCCTTGATGTTGATCTCACAGCAGCACAGCCAATACCAGGCATCGATCGGCACCTGGACCCATGTCAGCGCGGATGGATCCCGACCTATTGATCGTGCCTATGCGGCAGGATTCGGGAATGGAGCAACGATCTTTATTTCGGAAAATGTGGCCTTCGGGCAGAATGCCTCCATCATGGAAATTATCAACGGCCCCTGGAATGACCCATTACACCATCACACCATGTACAACCCCAGCGCTGCATATATCGGCGCAGGTGTAGCTTATGCCGGGAATCTTGTCTTTTACACAGTAGATACAGGTTACTGGGTTGGTGATTCCGCCCCAACGCCAGAAAACCCTGTTATTTCCTACACACCGTCTTCTTCATTGATGCCAACCCCTGTACCCGTAGTAGTGTCCACACCAATGCCTGACGGGACAGTAAAACATATCATCGCTGGGGGGCAATCATTGTGGACTATTGCAGCTGTGTACAACGTCTCATTGGAAGAAATACGTTTATTGAACGAGCTGGAACCGGACGCGATCATGAATCTAGGAGATGAGATCATCATTCAGCCTTCTTATACTCCAACCAACACTCCTATAGGACAGGCCAGTGCTACGCTGCCTCCGCGCTATACCCATACCCCTTCCCCGGTAGGCTCAAGAGGTACTGCAATCCAATTTTCGCCTGCTACTCCATCACCTACAAATAAGGCTGCCGCTGAACCCCGCTTTCGGACCAGCACAAAAAACCCCACCCTTGTCATTCTGGCAGTGTTAATTTCAGGTGGGACTTTGGCCACCGCCCTGGTATTCAGCTTAAGAAATAAAAACGATTAGGCTTCATGCAGTTCACCCCCCACCCATTCCAGGCCTTCAACCCGGGCTTCCCAATCCAGCAACAGCCTGATAACCTCCTGCAGTTCGGCCGGATCACCTGTGGTGAGGAATGAAGTTTTTCCTTTATCTCCACCATTGGTCAATAGATCATACTCGGTCAGCAGCCGTCCCGCTTGTCTGGCGATAGCGGGAGCAGGATCGATCACCTGAACATTTTCTCCAACGATATCCTTGATCAACGGAATCACAAAAGGATAATGGGTACAACCCATTACAACCTCATCCACCCCTTTTTCCAGCATCGGAACGAGCGCTTTTTTTAGAATTTCCCTGGTCTTGGGGTGATCGATTTTTCCTTGCTCAATCAGTTCTACCAAGCCGGGACAGGTATCCGGCAGAATCTTGACTCCTTTTGCAAACCTTTCAACAGTGGATGCATAAAGCGCTCCCTGGAATGTGGCAGGAGTGGCCAACACACCGACTATCCCTGTGCTGGTCTCTTCGGCTGCCGGTTTAACTGCCGGCTCCATGCCAACAAAGGGAAGCGCAGGATAGGATTTCCTGAGAATATCCAGGGCCACCGCAGAAGCAGTATTACAGGCGATGATAATCAGCTTGACTTTTTCATTCAAAAAATATCGAACAATTCCTTCTGAAAAGCCAAACACCTCTTCCCTGGTACGTATTCCGTATGGTACATGGGCTTGATCGGCTATATATAACAGATCCTCGGAAGGTAGTTGCCGCCTTACTTCCCTCAATACGGATAGCCCCCCCACCCCGGAATCAAAAATCCCAATAGCTCGGTCTTGTTTTTTTATTCTTGCCATCTCAGGGTATATTCTCCAAATATTGACTGGACTCTTCCTGGAACGCAAGCCAAGCCAATTTAGGTGTGCCGTCATTTTCCAGTAAACCCAGATAGTTTAAAAAGTCCACGAAGGTTGCCATAAATTCTTCGTCATGGATCAAAGTTGAGTCGTCCGGCAGGAAGGTCAGAGCTGCCCCAGCGGAATTCTCCAATTTGCTGTCATGTAGGGCAAACCAGGAAATGAATTCAATTTGGTCCCTGTGCAGAGCCAACAACCGGAATGTTTCCCTGACAAAAATTTCCTGGTCTTGCTGAGTGCCGGAAAGGCTTTCCGCTGTATTCCAGCCTAATTCCACAAGCGCTATAGGTTTTTCTCCAGCCAGATTGAGTATCCGATCCAGGTAGGCTTCCAGTTCGGTCGGATCACGATCAAATTGAAATCCCGGGCTGTAAAGATATAGAGTGATCGGAAGGAAATCTCCCAGATCCAACTCCTGAATGATATCTATGGAATTAGTAGTTTCCGCATCATGGTAAGCAAAGGTCATTCCCACCATGACTTGCGGATAACGCTCCTTGATGGCGCCCTGGACAGTCAGGAAAAAGGTTTTATAGGCAGCGATCTCATCGCGGTGATAAACAAAATAATCGTTTACCTCATTTCCAATACTTAGATATTGAACCGGATAACGCTCCAAGACATCAAAAATGAAGTCAGTAAAACGCTGAATAAATTCCGGGTCATCAAAAGCTTTATCTCTCAGATCGTCCGGCATTGAACCCCTCAGAGCAGTATGGATCACATTCACAGCCAGGGACACTTCAAAACCCTCATGAAATCTATAGCCCATCAAGGCGTCTTGCCATTCCCAGATCCGGTCACCAGCTGTTTTTTCCACCTCGCCCCACTGCATGTAGGAGTGTAGAACCTGGACCCCATTCTCTTTTGCGATCCGCAAAGCAGGGTAATACCCTTTCCAAAAGTCATCCTCGGCATAATTAACCATCAGACCGATCTTTCCAGTTTTAAGAGCTGGAACTTGGAAATCATCCCTACAGCTGGTAGAAGTCAAAACCTGCTCAAAAAGATCGGAATTCTGAACTGTATCCCTGCCTCCAACCACCAGGGCATAAGTTTGGCCCTGACAATAATCCAATACAGTTTGAAGGCGCATCGTCTGGTTGTTATCACGAGTGGTGAATTCAAAAAATGGCCTGCCATTCAATTCACCTTGCTGGACAAGGAAAGCATTGGGATCTTCTTCAATATAAGTCAGGAACTGGTCAGCGAAGATCTCCGGCAAGTTCTGGTAGCGATTTATACCAATAAGCTGCCCATCCTCTACCACCAGATGCAAAGCTTCCGGATCCTTCTCCAGGGCATCTTGCCAGGTGGGCAAAATTGCCTCGTAGTACCCATCCCGGAAGAACTCAAACGAAAAGTTCTCAGAAGTCGGTTCCTGGGGAGGAAGCTCATCAGCTCCACAAGAACTGAAAAAGGCTGCGATCAGGATCAGGAATAAAAGGGATCGAGTTCTCATGACTTTCATTATACTCAGGTTTTTGGGAGGTTATTCTCTGGCTTAAACCAAAAAGGGCACAGATAGATCTATGCCCTTGGATATAACATACTATAGTCTTAATTAATTGAATTTCTGGCGCAGTTTAGCTTTCTTACCTGTGCGTTCGCGCAGGAAGTACAACCGGGAGCGCCGGTGGTGGCCCTGGCTCTGAACAGTCACTTTTTCCACGATTGGGGAACGGGTCAGAAAGGTTCTTTCAACACCAATGCTGTTGCTGGCAATCCTTCTAACAGTGAAACTTTCGCTATTTCCTGAACCATGTATCCGGATAATGGTGCCTTTGAACTGCTGGACACGTTCATTATCGCCTTCTTTAATGCGAACAAAAACGGTAACAGTATCCCCGGTTTGAAGTTTGGGAACATCGGGGTTTTTTGGCGTTTCAAGCGCCTTGATCAGATCGCTCATCCTAAATTTCCTTCTAAATAAATCAGTAATCTAACACAATAATTTTCGTTCTTAAACACGGTTGGTGATTATAACACGCAGGTTTTGTTTTGGGAAGGAAGATGAAAGGGTTCCTGCCTAGGGACCCTGAATCTTTTCCAGCAGTGCGGCCAGGGCAGTTTCTGGCTCAATCTGGTCTTTTAACACGCTGACAACCGCATCCCTAATCACCGGTCCAAAATTATCCTGAAGATCATTTTCAGGTAGAAGCACCGCCGAGGGCAGCAGCTTCTGCAAGGTGGCAAAGTAAGGTGTTTCTGACCAGCTATCCAGCCCGGAAGGCCGAACTGGTAAATAACCCGCTGCAACACCCCAGGTGTTAATAAAACTTGCTTCTGTAAGAAATTCGGCCAGTTCGACCGCTTCCTGTTCAGTATCCAGGTCGGACGGGATCACACACCAGATCCAGCCGTCTGCATAAGCGAAAGGTTTTGCTTCCTTGGTCGGGAGGGCTGCTAGAGAAGTATTGGCAGATTCCGAGTTGAGAAGAATCGAACTCCAGGTAATAGCCAGGGTCGATTGGCGATCCTGGTAAGACTGCCAGGCCTGCTCGTCAGACTCAAATTGTGTTAACCAGTAAGGCATCACACCGGCAGTCTGAGCAGCCTTGTAGTACTTCAGCACTTCCAGAAGGGATTCCTCCTGAATATATGTTTCTTCGTTTGAACCAGGCATTTCTCCTGAGATACTTTGATACCAAGCCAGAGTGACCAGGCCCCGCGGGTCTGATGCAGGAAATGCCAGGGTTTTTTGGGCTTCGATCACAGAAGTCCAATCCTGAGGAAGTTGTTCTTCCGTATCATTTTTATACGCCATGACCATCAAATCACCCGCAAATGGAAAGCCGGCAATCTCACCATTGATATAGGCCAGGTCCAGGCCGTAATCATACCAATCATCCTCCACGATGGAGTCTGTATAACCCTCCAATGGAAGGATCAGGCCGGCCTGGAAGGCTTGTTCCGCAAGCGAACGCGGCAATGCAATCAGATCCGGCATAAGAATGGGAGCTGCTGAGTTAGTCATCTGGAGGGATTCCAGGATTCCGAACTCGCCGGAAGCAGGTTTAACTCGGACCTGAATTTCAGTTTGAGGCCGTCTGGTCTTGAAATCGTCCAGACGCGACAGAAACAGATTTCCTGCCGATGTCGCAACACCAGGATCGAATTGGGGCGGCACCCAAACAATTAACGTCCGGGATTGAACCACCGGGATATTTGGCGTAGCTGACGGTCGTGGAGTAGGTGAGGCTGCAGTTCCGGGAATTTCCGTTGGGGAAGTAGAAGGAAAAATATCCCCCAGGTCCGGGAAATTACATGACGTAATGCCAAATACCAGCAAGCTAATAATGAGCACACCAGGTAACAACCTCAATAATGTTCTGTTTCTGCTGTAATTTTCAGGTTTTTCCATGATTAACCTTTCTCCGTGAGAGAAACCACATTAAACCACAGTTTTTTCCAGCGAAAATAGTAATTATATAAATTTAACAATTCAATATTAAGGGAAACTACGCAAGTGGAGACTGTTATTGGGTCCTATTTATTCTTTTGTAGCAGTCGGTAGAGGTGGTGGTTCCGTTGTCGAAGGCTGTGTTAGGGTAGCGGTGGAGGTTGTTGTAGGTGTAAAAGTATCTGTCGAAGTTGGTGTGAGTGTATCAGTTGGAGTCGGGGTATCAGTTGGAGTCGGGGTCTCAGTTCTGGTAGGCGTAATAGTAGGAGAGATCGTCGGGGTAAAGGTTGGAAAACGGGTGGGGATGATTGGCTCAGGTGTATTTGTAATGATCGGTAGTGCTGTGAAAGTGGCCGTGGCGGAAATCCTGGCTGTTGGAGTGGGTTCATTCTTACGCTTCACGCTAACAAAGGTATACCCCAGGGCATAACAGGGGATAGTTATGCCGATCAAAGCCAGGAATATGATTTGCAGGCGCTGCTGTTTCTGGTTGGGAGTTCTCATAAAAAGAGCTCAATACCTTTCAAAATCCATACAATCAGTTTGTCATAAACCGGTGAAACCATGGGTATCGTATAATCGTATATATTATAGTGTATATCCCCGGGTTGGCAGATAATCTACCAACCCAGGAGACCTGCTGAGCAAATCATAACATTTTGGAAAAACACCACATTATGACCATACCAATCCACATCACAACGCTGCTTTTTGATCTTGATGGCACATTGATCCATCAACATCCATCCTCCCTGGATGTCCTGTTTACAATCCTGGATGAACATCTGGTGCCCTTGATGGCAACCGCCCACCGTGAGACCCTGCAGTTCATATATCGATATTGGGCGAAATCGGAAGAACTAGAACAGGACAAAAAGATGTATGGAGATTTAACAGATGAATTTTGGCTCCATTATCTGAAGCGAAAATTATGGGTTGCTGGTTTAACGGAACTACAAACCACAGATCTTGCTCCAGTCATACAAAAAGAACTTCTCGAACGCCATAAACCTGAGGTGCTGGTCCGAGATGATGTTCGTCCCACTTTAAAGACTTTGCGTCAATTAGGATATAAGATGGGACTGGTCAGTAATCGTACCAATTCAATAGAAACTGAAGTCAAGGAACTCGGTTTAGATTCCCATTTTGATTTTTACTTTACATCTGGGGATGTCAAATCGGCAAAACCGGATCCCGAGATATTTGAACACGCCCTCTACCTGGCTGAAAGCAGCCCGGATATCTCGGCCTATATTGGAGATAATTACTATACAGACATCCTGGGCGCCCAGAACGCAGGCATCTATCCCATTTTATATGATCCGCGATATATTTTCCCGGATGTTGCGTGCCACAAGATCACCAAGATCGGCGATCTGGTATCCCGGATCTAATCTTTCGACCCCCCGCTTTCCATAAATAAAGTCTGAGTAGGATAGGCAAACTCAATGTTTTCTTTTTCAAATCGCTGGTAGATTTCAAGGTTGATGACCTGCTGAATGTCCAGGTAATCGGAATAATCTGGCAAAAGAACGTTGTAGACGACATTAAAATCGAGCGAAAAATCACCCAGATTCTTAAAATGAGACCGAATATATTCGGCGTTTTCAAGGGGGGTGATGATATCTTCGATCATACCGGGAACCATCTTCAATTTTTCAACCGGGGTCCCATACACCACTCCGACGGTAAATGATATCCTCCTCTTTTCCATTCTCTTGAAATTCCTGATGCGACTGTTGAGCAGATCGGTATTGGAAAAAATAAGCTCTTCGCCGGAAAGGCTTCTGATCCTGGTGCTTTTGAGGCCGATATCCTCTACATCACCCTCAAAATCATCCACCACAACAAAATCACCGATCACAAATGGTTTGTCAAGCGCGATCGATAAAGAAGAAAATAAGTCACCCAGAATGTTCTGGAGAGCGAGAGCAACTGCGATACCTCCGATCCCCAGACTTGCGACCAAAGTGCTGATCTCGACATTCAGATTATCCAAAATGATCAAAGACAGAATGACCCACAGCGCGATCTTTGCGATTAAACCCAATGCATCAAGCGTTGTAGCGTCATCTGCTTGATCTTCCTGGATCTTGGAAGCAACACCACGTTCAATATAAAGCGAGATTATGCCAGTGCCCCACAATCCCACCTGCAGCACCAAAACCAGGCGAAGGATCCTTATAAACCAAAATTGGACATCTTCAGGCAGGGTGATAAAAAGTGATCCCACAAAGAGTCCCACAGCCAGGAGGGAAAACCAGCGGGTTTGGGTCATGAGAGGGCTCAGGAAATCATCCAGAGAGATTTTTGACTGTGTCACCAGCTTATCCAGCCGATGTTTGAAGATCCTCTTCAGGATCACCAGCAGCAGGAATGATCCCAGTGTTAAACCAAGGGCTATCAACCAGGACTGGACCGAATTTTCAAGAATCTCATAATTTAATATATTCATAACAACTTTCCTTCCGGATAAATAAATATTCGAAACAGTAGTCTATTTTTTATATTCTTATTGGCCATTCCGGTTTTCTTTCATCCAAAGCACGCCAAAATCAACCAATTCCCGTTGAGGTATTAACAGGGAATCAGCCCTGCCGATCTTGCCCTGATAAAATGATCCACCAGATTCTTGATAAGCTTGGCCCAGGTCAACAAAATCATCGCTGGTATCCTGCCAATCATGAATCTCAATCCATTCACGTTTACCTTCCCTAAGGATTGGCCCTCCTTGTTTGATCTCTTTTTTACCATTAAAGTCAGAGCGGTGTTCCGCCAGGTGCAGGCTGGTATTGTTATTATGGCCAACACCTAATAACAGGATCCAGCCTTCCAGATCATATATCCTTGCCAGAGGTGATCCTTCCCCCAGTCCAAAATCCAGGGAATGGTTAGCCGTTATCAGTGAGGCGAATTTTCCCCTGGCGGCAAATGACATATGGGGATGATCGCTTCTAAGAACATCCCGCTGGCTGCGAAATGATTCAGGAATCCTGCCCATGCCCCTGGTCGGTGTGATCTCCGGGTCGTAAGCTGGCATAGTCTGGCGGATGATTTCCTTCCATTCCTGGGGCACCGGGGGGTTGGACCATTCTTCTGGATCCGAAAGGTCGCCTGTATGGGTTGGCATCACCAGCGTGCCTTCAAGACCCAGCACTTCTTCCAGGGCCAGGATCACCGCAACAGCCCCACCGCTTACCCAACCCAATGTACTGAGGGATGCATGCACAAGTAGAACCATGCCCGGTCTCACACCGATTTCAACCAGATCTTTTTTAATCGACTCCAGTGTTACAGGGCCATCTATGGTATTTTTTATCACATCCGCTTCACTCATAATCCTCACCTAAATACGAAATCATCATACCAGATTTAGACCGTTCCAACCCCGAAAAACCACATGCTGATCCTATGGTAAGATAACATCGTCAATCTTCAATTTAATCAGTCAACACTTATCTATGGATATTTCAACTACAACCCTGCTGGTAATGGGAACACTTTTCCTTTCTACTTTTATCAGATCTGCCCTGGGTTTCGGCGATGCTTTGGTTGCCATGCCAATCTTGGCAATTATCATCGGGGTGCAAGCAGCCACTCCCCTGACTGCAATGGGAGCGACCACTATCGCCATTACCATTCTGATCAAGGCCTGGAAAAAGGTAGATATCAAGGCTGCCTGGAGGTTAGTGATAACCACCTGGATTGGTATTCCGCTCGGCATATATTTTCTAAAAGCTGCCCCCGAACTGGTTGTTAAATCACTTTTGGGAATAACAATTACTGGTTTTGGTTTATATAATCTCTTTGTGGCAAACCTGCCCCACCTGTTGAATGAAAATTGGGCTTATTTGACCGGGATCATTGCTGGCATCCTGGGTGGCGCTTATAACACTAACGGACCACCTGTAGTGATCTACGGCATGTTGAGAAGGTGGGATCCAGAAAAGTTTCGGGCTACCCTCCAGGGATATTTTCTGCCCACCGGCCTGGCTATCCTCATATCTCATGGTCTGGCGGGAATGTGGACCAAACAGGTTATCCAGCTGTACCTTTACAGCATCCCCGTGATCATTGCGGCAGTACTGATTGGCGGCAAGGTGAACCAGCTTATTCCCCAGGGAAAATTCGACAAGATCATTTATGGGTTTTTGGTTGTAGTTGGGATATTGTTAATAGTCCGGGGATAGATTATCAGATTAATAGAAAAAAGTTCCAGCGGCAAGTATCTAGCGCTGGAACTTTTTATATATAGTTTTGATATTTCTGGCCGGTTTCATTAATGCTGCAGGATCTGCGACAGGAATAGTTTAGTTCGGTCTTCCTGGGGGTTCTTGTAAATCTCATCCGGTGTACCTGTCTCAACGATATGGCCCTCATCAAAGAAATACATCCTGTCTGCAACTTCCCTGGCAAAACCCATTTCATGGGTCACAACGATCATGGTCATGCCTGATTTTGCCAATTTGATCATAGCATCCAGCACTTCTTTGATCATTTCCGGATCCAGGGCTGAAGTAGGCTCGTCAAAAAGCATGATCTTGGGTTCCATGGCCAGGGCTCTGGCGATAGCTACCCGCTGCTGTTGACCCCCGGACAGGTTGCCGGGAAATTTTTTCGCCTGTTCGGGAATACCTACCAGTTTGAGCAATTCCATCGCTTTTTCTTCCGCTTTATTTTTCGGCCAATTGCGAACCCAGATCGGCGCCAGGGTGATGTTCTGGATCACAGAGAGGTGGGGAAATAAATTAAACTGCTGAAAAACCATCCCGGTTTCCGTGCGGATCTTCTCAATATTGCGAACATCATGAGAGAGCTCGATACCATCAACAAAAATATCACCCTGCTGATGTTCCTCGAGGCGGTTTATGGTTCGTATAAAGGTAGATTTACCGGAACCAGACGGTCCAAAGACAACGATAACTTCGCCTTCATAAACATCCATATCGATGCCTTTTAAAGCTTGAAAATCTCCGAACCATTTATGCACACCACGACATTTAATGATGGGTTCTTTTTCCATAATAAACTCTCCTACAGATTACTCTCGACTCCCAGGGCGGTTTCGATCCGCCGGCTGGCAAGGGACATTAAATAACTGAAGATCCAGTACACAACAGCCATGAATATATATACTTCTGTGCGCATTTGAACAAATTCTGGATCGGAATTGATGATTGAGCGGCCGATTCCCAGGAAATCATTGATCCCGATGATCACCACCAAAGTTGTATCCTTAAACAAGGATATGAACTGACCAACAATTGCCGGAAGCACTGCCCTTAAGGCCTGGGGAAGAACAATAAATACAGTGGTTTTGAAATTCCCCATACCCAGCGCTTTGGCGGCTTCAATTTGTCCCAGGGGAACCGACTGGAGTCCTCCCCGAACATTCTCAGCAGAATATGCCGCGCTGAAGACTGTAACTGCCATCAAGGCTCGGACCAGGCGGTCAATCCGGGATTCTGCCGGCAGGAATAATGCCAAGATGATCGAGAACATGAACAGAATCGTTACCAGCGGGACACCGCGGATAACCTCGATAAAGACTGTTGAGAACGCACTCACGACGGGAAGTTTCGAGCGCCTCCCAAAAGCCAGTGCCACTCCCAATGGAAATGATAAGACAATTCCACCCGCTGCCAGCAGGAAAGTGACCAGAAGTCCACCCCATAATGTGGTCTGGACAGCAGGAAGTCGAGCGCTATTATCAAATCCAGCCAGCAAAATAATGCCAATGACAGGGATCAAAAACCAGAAGAGGATGATCAAATATTCTTTGACTGCTGTTTTTTTGCCAATCAAGTAACCGATCAATACAATCAGTAAATTTCCTCCCAGGTACAAACGCATCTGGACGGTCAAAGCAGGATGCTGAACCGGAAGGACCGCGATCAACACCAGGAAACCGACAACACCCAATGCGATCGTTCTCAGCAAGCCTGCCCATCTGCCCCAGCTGACACCCAGCATAAATATCAGTCCGGAAAAGATAGCGCCTACGCGCCAGATCTGATCTCGGGGATACTGGCCAACTGCAAAAAGGAGGGGAAATTCTCTTACCGCCCGCCAATTCGCCCCGATAAACACCCAACTCAGGACCAAATAGATCAGGTAGATAACTGCAGGAAATAATATCAGGGTTAAAAGTGAATTGAATAATCCATTGAAAAGATTATCACGGATCCATTTTAACGCTCCCGGAGGTTGGGGAGGCCGAATTAAATCCTGGTCGAGTTCTTTGATAGCCATAATTACCTCACCACAAATTGGATCCGGCGGTTATATAAATTCAGAATAAATGATGTCAACAAGCTGAGGGCTAAGTATGTCCCCATAATCAGTGCAAAAACGGGGACAGCCCTTCCGGCCTGGTTAATCGCGATCTTTCCAACAGCAAAAAATTCCTGGAATCCTATGGCAAGCGCCAGGCTGGAGTTTTTTGTCAGGTTCAGGTACTGACTGATCATGGGTGGAATGATGATCCGCAGAGCCTGGGGCATAACCACCAGGCTGAGAACCTGGGTTTGGCTCAGTCCGACTGCTCTGGCAGCTTCAATCTGTCCTTTATCGACAGCCTGGATGCCTCCCCTGACAACTTCAGCGATAAAAGCAGCCGTATAGAGGCTTAGGCTGAGGAACATACCGGCAAACTCCGGGGTAAGTCTCAATCCCCCCTGGAAATTAAAACCATCCAGAGAAGGGATATCGATCTTAAAGGGTGATCCACCCGACAGGAACCAGCCAGCCACGGCAAATGTGATCGCCAATAAAAAGCTCACTGGAAGGTAGTATGTGTTCTTCCCGGTGTTTTTTCGGATCCTGCGAAGAATAATATAAACAATAATGGCTGCCAGAATACCTATTACAGATAAAATCACAAAGGCCGAACCACTTTCTGTTAATCGCGGCCAGGCAAGATAAATTCCTCTATTATTGATAAAAACAGGACCCGGCCAGACCAAACTTTCCTTGACGGG
The DNA here is from genome assembly GCA_963695575.1 of uncultured Chloroflexia bacterium. GTDB lineage: Bacteria > Chloroflexota > Anaerolineae > Anaerolineales > UBA11858 > B10-G9. The sequence continues at coordinate 4,829 of CAVOGS010000010.1, read as the reverse complement.
CGGCAAAAATCCAAAGACCACAAAATACCAGATGAATAATAAGACCAGAAGGGGAATGTTGCGGTGGAATTCAATGAATACCAGCGCAATCCGGCTCAAAAGCCAGTTCTTAGACAGCCGGGCCAGGGCGACCAGGATTCCGAGAATCGTTGCTGTCACAATACCCACACCGGAGATCAATAATGTATTTACCAGGCCAACCAAAAATGCCCGGGCGTAGGTCATACCTGCTTCGTACTCTATTGGGGGATTGCTGATAGGGAAACCAGCTGCTTCTTTGAGGAATCCAAATGACAGTTCCATGTTCCTGGCATCCGCGGCATTTAAGAAATTGATAACCGCCCAGATCAAAAAACCAATGATTGCCACTGTCGAGACAATTTGGGCAATGATTTTCAAAATGCGTTCATCTCTATAGAATGGAATTGTTGCCGAATCAGTTTTTTGTAGCTTCATCACTTGTTCCGATGGATAATAAGGATGCGGCGAAAGCCGCATCCTTATTATTTACTATCTTAACTATTTACTTGATTGGCGGAGCATAGATCAGGCCGCCTTCATTCCAGAGGTTATTTGGACCTCGTGGCAGGGTGAAGGATATACCTTCCGGACCCATGTAGCGGTCATAGATCTCTCCGTAGTTTCCAACTGCAGCAATGGCATTGGCCAAAGCATCGGGGGTAAGACCAAGATCAGTATAACCCCAGTCACCTTCGGCGCCCAGCAAGCGGAGAACATTGATGTTATCGCTGCTCTTCATCTCTTCGACATTGGCCTGGGTCACGCCCAGTTCCTCAGCGTTGATCAATGCAAAGGATACCAATTTGACAATATCGAACCAGGCATCATCACCATGGGGAACGGCAGGAGTGAGGGGTTCTTTAGAGATTGTGATATCAAGGATGATGTGTGCGGCCGGATCGGCAAATCCGCTCCGTACAGAAGCCAGCTGAGACTTATCACTTGTGGTGATATCGCAGCGGCCATCTTCATAAGCCCCGTATACTGCCGGGGTCTCCTCGAAGATCACAGCTTCATATTCCATTCCATTCTGGCGGAAGAAGTCTGACAGGTTCTGCTCAGTTGTCGTACCACTGGTAACACAAACTGTCGCACCGTCAAACTCATCTGTGGATGTGATCCCACTGTCAATGCGGATCATAAATCCCTGGCCGTCATAGAACATGACGTTTGTAAAGTTCCCCCACTGGGCATCCCGGCTTGAAGTCCAGGTGACATTGCGGGAAAGGATATCTACTTCAGCGGTCTGCAAAGCAGGTCCTCGGTCGGCAGCAGTCAGAGGAACCACTTCAACGGCTTCGGGGTCACCAAATACCGCTGCTGCAACTGCACGGCAGAAGTCAATATCAAAACCGATGTTCTTTCCATCATCGGTTAGCATACCGAATCCAGCAAGGTCAGTTCTGCCGCCGCAAACAACGTATCCACGGTCAAGAACTCGGGCAAGAATGCCTTCTACGGCTGGGGCAGCTGCAGCCGGCTCAGCACCTTCGGCAGGAACTTCAACCTCAACAATTACCGTTTCGACAACCGTCTGAACTTCACCGGCTGGTGCAGGTGTCCCACCACAAGCGGATAGGACAAGCACAAGAACAATCAATAGCGCAAAAACAAGGGTAAATCTCTTATACATAATTCTCTCCTTTGGCGTTTGAAAATTAGGTATTTTTAATGGTGGATTTTAAATTCCGATAGAACCTCCTCTTTAATATGGTGAGTTAGTGATGGTTATTCAATTGTTGTCTCGATTGAGAGAAACGTATCCGTATCATATCCCAAGCCACCGTAAAATAAAAGGACGAACATTGTGAATTGAATTACATACTTTTTTTCACAGGTGTATTCCATCAATATAGCTGTATGGTATAAAAGATTACTATGGAGGAAAGCAGAACATTCTACCCCCCAAAAGATTTAGGTACAGTCATTCACTTGCTGCTGATGGTGATATTTTCAGCTGCCGGGGTGTGGGGGATATGGGGTGTTTCAAATGTCGAGGTTGCACCCGAATTATTACCCTATATTGCCCTGATCATACTGTTTCTAGCCACAGTCCCCTTTTTTATTTACAGGCTCTACGCCCTGCACCGCTCCGCCTACACCCTGGAACGAGGCGGGATCAGATTGGATTGGGGCTGGCGTTCAGAAAGTCTACCAATGGACCAGGTGAATTGGGTCTACAAAGTAGAAGATTTGGAAACCGCGCCCCAACTCCCGTTTATTCACTGGCCGGGGGCAGTTACTGGGGTTCGGCGTTTTCAACGCGGCCCAGAAGTTGAATACCTGGCCTCAAGAACAAAAGAGTTGGTGATCATCTCTGCGGGAGAAAGATATTACGCCGTCTCACCAAGCCGTGTCAATGATTTTATCTCTACCTATAATGAACTCACTGAACTGGGTGCCATCAGTTCTTTACCGGAAGACTCCGTCCAGCCAGCATTAATTCTGACTGATATCGTTAAGATCAAACCTATCCTCTGGACCTTGATCGGTGGAGGTATGTTAACCATCAGCTTGTTAATCTGGACGTTATTGGTCATCCCCTCCAGAGAACTGGTGTCCCTGGGTTTTACAGCTTACGGAGTACCGCATCAAGGCCTGGACAGTGTTAGGCTGGTTCTATTCCCGATCATCAATACCACAGCATACCTGGCAAATCTGATCTTAGGTTTATTTTTGTTCAGGAATCAGGAAAACCGGGTTTTGGCTTATATCCTCTGGGGTGGCAGTGTGTTGGTGGCGATCCTTTTCCACGTCGGGATGATATTTATCCTCATTTGATCCCCAGAATATCCACGGCTTTTATCAGTTATCCACAACAAATCAGACTTTATCCCCAGATTTATCCCGAGATATTTCCGATGCTGGAGAATAGAATTATTGATACTATTAACCTCAACACCCTTTCCAGGAAAGATTTGGTACACTAGGCGAACGACTATCATCAACGAGTGAAAAAAATGGCAAATATTGAGGTCTGGATCACTTTAGCTTTATTAGGCGGGGCCATACTTTTTTTTATTACAGAATGGCTTTCCGTGGACCTGGTGGCTCTTGGTCTATTGATCTTATTGATGGTGAGCAAAATTCTGACACCTGAACAAGCCCTGGCAGGTTTTTCGAGCCCAATTGTAATCACGATCGCTTCATTATTCATTGTTGGCGGCGCCGTAATGGAAACAGGCCTGGCAGACAGCATCAGCGGTAAGATCATCCGATTTGCAGGGGAAAGCGAATCGCGGCTGCTGGTATTGATCATGGGAACAGTCGCCATCCTATCGGGATTCATTAGCGATACCGGAACGGTAGCCGTAATGGCCCCAGCTATCATCAGCATCAGCAGGAAAAAGGGCCTCAATCCCTCCAAACTGCTGATTCCCCTTTCCTTTGGATCCCTGTTGGGTGGAGCAATGACATTGATCGGAACTCCTCCCAATATCGTTGTCAGCGATCTTCTGGCAGAAAATGGCTTCAAGGCATTTTCTTTTTTTGATTTCACACCGATTGGTCTGATTCTACTCTCAAGCGGGATCCTTTATATGATCCTGGCCGGACGCTGGCTGTTACCTGATAGAAAAAGCGGCACAGAACTACAGCGGGTTGATTCGCCCGAAGAGTTGATGGAGGTTTATAAGTTGCCAGAAGATCTATACAGACTGCGAATCCGCCAGGGGTCTCCACTGATCGGAAGGACCCTCCTAAATAGCGACCTGGGAAGCAGCTACGATGTCAACGTGTTGGAAATATACCGCGCAGACGAGTCAGAAGGACGACCCCTGATCGGGAACCTCCGGTTTCTGGGCGATGAAGGGTCCACGAACCAGAAACTCACACCACAGGATCCATTACAGCCAGACGATCTGCTGATCTGTCAGGGTAAATATAATGACATCAGTCATGCTTCAGCAACTTTGTGGCTCGGTGTGCAGCCGGCCGAAGCAGTAGACCAAAAAGCCCTGGTGAATGAAGAAGTGGGTGTGGCGGAAATCCTGCTTCCTCCCCGGTCTCAATTAATTGGAAAAACTTTGGTCACCTCCCGCTTCGGCAGCCTCTATCAACTGACCGTCCTGGGTATCAACCGTCCCGGCACTGATGAAAGTCTTTCCCTTAAGGATACAGCGCTACAATTCGGCGATACCCTATTTGTGCAAGGATCCTGGAAGAATATCAGAGCAGTGTCCAATCAACGGCGGGATTTTGTGGTGGTTGGCCAACCAGAAACAATGAAAGGAACCCCTGCTCGATCCAAAATGATAATCTCCGCATTTATTATGGCAGGAATGTTGGTTTCCCTGATTGCAGGTTGGCTGCCGCTTGCTACAACAGCCATGATCGCTGCCTTCCTGATGATCATCAGCGGCTGCCTGAATATGAAACAAGCATATAACAGTGTGGATTGGAAAAGCATCATTCTGATTGCTGGCATGCTGCCAATGACTACCGCCCTTCAGAAAGTTGGCTTGGTCGAGATGGGATCAAATTGGGTGGCTTCCACCCTGGGAGGTTTGGGAAGTATTCCAATTCTGGCTTCACTGTTCCTTATCACATCGCTCTTCACTCAGGTGATATCCAACACCGCCACTACTGTCCTTATAGCGCCGGTAGCGCTATCACTGGCTCTGCAGTTAGGTTATCAACCCCAAGCTTTTTTGATGATAGTAGCGCTGGCCGCATCCACCGCTTATGCAACGCCAGTCGCATCACCCGTGAATACGCTAGTGATGGCTGCCGGTAATTACCGATTCAAGGATTATGCAAAGGTGGGCATTCCATTGATTCTGGTTTCGATGGTGATCACTGTTCTGCTG
>CAVOGS010000009.1:0-80027 GCA_963695575.1 uncultured Chloroflexia bacterium | reverse complement strand
GAAATAGCAGTCAGGAAAAAGGCCAGTTCAATCCCCTCCCTGATCACTGCCAGGAATGCCAGGGAAAACAGGGCCAGCCCGCTCTGATCAGTGACAGCCTGTTCCACACCGGATGACAGTTTTTGATTTATTTCGCCAGATTGTTTTTTCATCCACACGATCATCCAGGTTAACATACCTGCCGCCAAAAACATGGTCAGCCCTTCAAAGATCTCTTCGGCCCGGCCCTCAAACTTCGCTCCCAGAAGGTTCAAGAAATAACCTGTGATCAGGCTGGTTATTATCGCTAAACCCGCGCCGAACCAGACCAGCTTACGGAATTCTGGCCGATCCAATTTTTTCAAAGTCCCCAGAAGAAGGCCGATAATTAACGCTGCTTCCAGCCCCTCCCGCAGTGATAATAAAAAACCAGCAAACATAGGTTCTCCTGCTCAAATTCAAGATACCCACAAAGTAGCCCACCCGGGGTTATTTATATGATAATTCTCATAATATTAGCACATAAACCAGGTCTTGATAAGGCTGGTAGAGCCCTGGCAATTTCATCAGGAGTGATGTTTATCGTATAGGGGCGGCTTTTTAGTTCTCATTTATCACCCTGCCAAATCATTGATTTTATTTTGGTCTTATAAGCAAGACTTTTTACTTTCCAGCGTTTATTATCATCAATCAGCTTTGGATTTTAATCTATAATAAGGTGCATCTGATCATTCTGTTTTTTTGAACATAAACTGTGTCGAAAAGAAGGTTACTATGGCCCACAATACCCTCAAAACAAGCTATACCAATCTAACCGAACGCTTGAACCGATTTCCCCAGGGCGCTCCAGCATCTGATCTGCTATTCCAGATCCTCGGTATTTTATTCAGCGAAAGAGAAGCTCAGCTGGTATCTGAATTACCGATCCGCCCCTTCACCGCCCAGCGAGCGAGCCGGATCTGGAAGAAAGACCTCACAGAAACCCAAAAGGTGCTGGATGAACTGGCCAGTAGAGCGATCCTGGTCGATATTTTAAGTGATGACGAGACCCAGTATGTCCTGCCGCCGCCCATGGCGGGTTTCTTTGAATTCTCGATGATGCGGATCCGCGATGATATCGATCAAAAATTACTGGGTGAGCTATTTTACGAATATATGAATGTGGAAGAAGATTTCATCCGGGAGCTTTTCACCCGGGGCGAGACCCAGCTTGGCAGAACTTTTGTCAATGAACCAGCTCTGTCCCAGCAAAATGCCCTCCATGTACTGGATTATGAGCGGGCCTCCGAGGTCATTCAAACCGCCACCCATCGCGGAATCGGGGTTTGTTACTGCCGCCATAAGATGGAGCATCTGGATCAGGCCTGCGACGCACCCATGAATATCTGTATGACCTTTAACAACACAGCTGCATCCCTGACCCGCCATGGTCACGCCCGGGAAATCGATATCGCTGAAGGCATGGACCTGCTGCAGGAAGCCTATGACAATAATCTGGTTCAGTTTGGTGAAAATGTCCGTGAGGGGGTCAACTTCATCTGTAATTGCTGCGGCTGCTGCTGTGAAGCCATGATCGCCGCCCGGCGTTTTGCTATCCTCAATCCCGTCCACACCACAAACTTCCTGCCGGTCGTCGCTGAAATCCAATGCAATGGCTGCGGCAAGTGTGTGAATGTCTGCCCGGTGGAAGCTATGACGCTTGTTTCCGCCAATGATCCCCACAAACCAAAAATGAAAATGGCCCGCTTGAATCCGGATATCTGTCTTGGCTGCGGCGTTTGTGTGCGGGTTTGTGATGAAGGAGCTCTCGAGCTAGACTCCCGCGAATCCAGGGTAATCACACCGCTGGACGGCACACATAAAGCAGTTTTAATGGCTATTGAGCGAGGCAAACTGCAAAATTTGATCATTGACAATCAGGTCCTGGGAAGCCACCGGGCTCTGGCAGGCGTTCTGGGTGTGATCCTCAGGCTTCCACCCCTTAAACAGACCCTGGCCAACCAGCAGGTTAAATCCCGCTACCTGGAAAGCCTGATCAGGAAATACAACCAGCTGACGTGATCAATCCCTGATTAATTTCAAAGTACCGTTTCCCGCCAGGACACCAATTTTTTTATGGTGGGAATTATTCGATAAACCAATCAGTAGGGAGTCAAATCAATGACCGATACCAAACAGAAAAAGCTTTCCACGCTGGACCGCTACCTGACCCTGTGGATCTTCCTGGCCATGGCTGTCGGGGTAGGGATTGGGTTCCTCTTCCCGTCGAGTGTTGAAAGGTTCAACACCGCTGTCTCGATCGGCACCACCAATATCCCCATTGCCATCGGATTGATCCTGATGATGTACCCGCCCCTGGCTAAGGTCCACTACGACGAATTGGGTGATGTCTTCCGCAACTGGAAGATCCTGGGAGTTTCCCTGCTTCAGAACTGGCTGATCGGCCCGATCCTGATGTTCATCCTGGCGATTATTTTCTTGAGAGGATACCCGGAATATATGACCGGCCTGATCCTGATCGGCCTGGCTCGCTGCATTGCCATGGTGATCGTCTGGAACGAACTGGCAGACGGGGACAACGAATACGCTGCAGGTTTAGTAGCATTCAACAGCATATTCCAGGTGCTCTTTTACAGCGTATATGCGTATGTCTTTATCACTGTTTTGCCCACCTGGTTCGGCTTAACAGGCAACACCGTGGATATCACGATCGGTGAGATCGCCAAAAGTGTTTTCATTTACCTGGGCATCCCCTTCCTGGCTGGTTTTTTGACCCGTTTTGTTCTCGTAAAAGTAAAGGGCAAAGATTGGTACTATCAGAAATTTGTGCCCAGGATCAGCCCCCTGACCCTGATCGCCCTCTTGTTCACCATCGTGGTCATGTTCTCCCTCAAGGGTGAATTGATCCTGACCATCCCCCTGGATGTAGTCCGGATCGCGATCCCGCTATTGATCTATTTCGTGATCATGTTCCTGGTTTCCTTCCTGATGGGGAAATCTGTTGGAGCTGATTATTCCAAAACAACCACCCTGGCTTTCACCGCCGCCAGCAACAACTTCGAGCTGGCTATCGCCGTAGCGGTGGCTGTTTTCGGCATCAACTCCGGGGCCGCCTTTGCTGCCGTGATCGGTCCCCTGATCGAGGTCCCGGTAATGATCGGGTTGGTGAATGTGGCTTTCTGGTTCCAGAAGAGATATTTTAAAGGAACTACTTAACAGCTGCACCAATATGTCATTTACCTCAAAAGAATCCATCTAAAGCAGATGGATTCTTTTAAATGATAAGTGATCTTTTAATACAATATTCACCTTTCCAAAAAGAACCACTTCCATTAAGATTGATGAACTACAACCCTATGAATAAACATGTCTCAACCTTCAACCTGGCTGATTCCTTCAGGGCTATGCGTCACCGCAACTTCCGGCTTTTTTTCTGGGGCCAGCTGATCTCGGTGATTGGTGTCTGGATGCAGTCCACTGCCCAGCAGTGGCTGGTTTACCGCATTACCGGTTCTCAGACCAGCCTGGGGCTGGTCACTTTCATCAGCTTTTTACCGGTGTTGATCCTGTCCCTCTTTATGGGTGTTGTTGTGGATCGACTACCCCGCCGCAAGATCCTGGTCATCACGCAGAGCTGGTTTATGGTTGGCGCCTTCATCCTGGCAGCCCTGGTCTGGCTTGACATTGTCCAATACTGGCACATCCTGGTCCTTTCATTTACACTGGGCATCGGCAGCGCCCTGGACATGCCCGCCCGCCAGGCCTTTGTAACTGAAATGGTGGATGACGATAAAAACGACCTGCTTAATGCCCTCAGCCTGAACTCCTCACTCTTTAACATCGCCCGTATCATTGGTCCTGCCATTGGCGGAGCGGTCGTTGCTACCCTGGGAGAAGCGCCCACCTTCGCCATTAATGGCCTGTCCTACCTGGCGGTGATCGCTGCCTTGTTCCTGATGAGATTAAAACCACCTCATTTGTCTGATTCCGGTAGATCCAACCTCGACCAAATGCGGGAGGGATTTCAGTATTTTGCTGGCGAAAAGGATATTTTAGGATTGGTGACGATGGTGGCTATTTACAGCTTTGTGGGTTTTGGATCGTTAACCCTCGTCCCGGTTTTTGCAAAAGACATCCTGAAGATCGGGGTGACAGGTTTTGGCCAGATGCTTTCCTGGCAGGGTGTTGGCGCACTGACAGGAGGCGCTCTGTTAATCTTTTTCGGTGATCAATTCCATAAAGGCAAGCTGCTCTTTTTCAGCAGGACTTTAATCGGCCCTGCCATTTTGGGAATTGCTTTCTCTCGGATTCCCGGGGTCACCATGGCTTTGATGACAGTCATGGGATTTTCCCTGATCACACAGCTGGTGATCTCCAATACCATGATCCAGACCATAGTCCCGGACGATCTAAGGGGGCGTGTAGTGAGTACTTACACCTGGGCCCTGGGCGGCTTTTACCCCTTAGGCTCATTATTAATGGGATTTCTGGGAGATCAGCTCGGCGCCCCAACGGCTGCCATGATCTCAGGGGCAGGCTGCATCCTGATCATTATCCTCAACCAGGTATTATTCCCAAACATCCATAAACTGAATTAAATTCTGATTGACAAACACATACCCAATGAAAAAAAGCTTATCACTCTCCGAAGCACAAGACTTAATCAAGAAGGCTGAACAGGCCTTCCGTCATGAGGAGTGCGCCACTTGTGAGTGTTATTTGGGATATGTTGTCCAGTTAGAGATCGACGCAGATGATCGAGGGAAGAGATTATCTCACCAGCTACAAACCTGATCGGGAGCAAATCCACTCCTGCCTGGGTTGTGATCCCTGTTCGCCTGGGATCCTTTACAGCAATTATCTGCGCAAAAAAAGTGCCAAGTTGAAGTAATATTGGCAGCAGGAAAAACCAATTAAGTCCAAACCGAGGGGTTCCTTGGAGCTTCCATGAATATCCTTTCAATTCTCCTTGCTCTTTTACCCATCATTCTGATCCTGGTCCTGCTGGTTTGGCGCAGAACAGCGGCTGACATTGCCGGCCTGGCAGGTTGGGCCTGCGCTTTGCTGATCGTCTGGCTTTATTTTGGCACTCCCCTGAAGAACACCTTGCTGATCAGCCTCTCGGGTGTGGTGGCATCCCTGCCAATCACGATCATGGTGGCCACTTCGCTTTTGCAGATCACGATCATGAAGGAAACCGGTGCCATCGACCGGGTGGTGGCTTTTATCAAGACCATCGCCCCTGGCAACCAGGTGGCCCAGATCCTGATCCTCAATATCGGTTTTGGCACCCTTTTGGCAGCCCTGGGAGCAACTCCGGTTTCGATCCTGCCGCCAATCATGATTGCCCTGGGTTATTCCTCCTTTGTAGCTATCGCCCTGCCATCCCTGGGCTACGACGCGCTCTGCACCTACGCCCTGCTTGGTATTCCGGTGGTGGTCTTTTCGAATTTTGTGGGTTTACCGGTCCAGGAAGTCGGGGGGTACTTTGCGCGTTTCATGCCGGTGATCAGCACCTGCATCGCTCTGGCGATGTTATGGCTGGCTGGCGGCTGGAAGCTGCTCTGGCGAGGACTGCTGCCTACCATTCTGGCCGGCATCACGGCCGGGTTTATCGCCATTGGCATGAATGCCCTGGGGCTGGTCACATTAACCGGGATCGCCGCTGGTCTGGGTGTGGTGATCGTCATGTTGATCTACTTGAAACTGACCGGTCAAACCCTCCTGGACCGAGGCCAGCTTTCAGAATCTGATCTGACGTCAGAAAATAAAATTTCGTTGCCAGCTGCCATCTCCCCCTGGATCATCCTGACTATTTTTGCCCTGCTGGTGAACGCCCCCTTCCTGCCATTTTTTGAGCTTGTTTTCAACCGATGGAGCATGCCGCTCGAGATCATCCCCGGCGCGCCGGAGAAAATCCGTTTATTCTGGCAGGCTTATTTCTGGATCCTGGTCAGCACTATCCTGGCATTCCCGTTCCTGAAAGTGAACAAAACCATCCTTAAAGGTTCCCTGTCCAAGTGGCTCAAAAGGGCTCCCCGGCCTATGTTGGCCTCAGCGGTATTTTTTGCGATCGCTTTTCTGATCAACCATTCTGGCAAAAATGCTGCCTGGGAGTTAATCAACCCCTCCAATAATATGGTCTACCTGATTGCCGATGCGGCCAGCAGTTTGTTTGGGCGTTTTTACCCGGCAGTGGCTCCTTTCCTGGGATTACTTTCCGGTTTCATCAGCGGCTCTGAAACTTCAGCCATCGCCATGTTGACTGGAATCCACCTGAGCACAGCGGAAAGGATCGGCAGGGCGGGTTTGGTGATTGCCGCAGCCAGCGGCATCGGAGGCGGGCTGGCCAGCGTGATCTCACCCGCCAAACTCCAGAACGCGGCTGCCAGCATAGACAGGATCGGGGAAGAAAGCCAGGTCATCCGGGTGACCTTTGTGATCTCCCTGATCATTACTGCCGTCGCTGCGGTGATGACGGTTTTGTGGGCTTAAAATTAAAGAAGGATGCGGGATCCTTCGAGGATCCCGCATCCTAGTTAACAAAGCCAGGTCATTTTTTTACTTCTCGCCCTGACTCTGGATCCTGCCGACGCCGCTGATACTCGGGGTCACTGAAGGATCGCCATAATATTTCACATCACCCGCGCCGCTGATGCTCACATCCAAAGATTCGGTTACCCAGACATTGGCACCACCTGCGCCGCTGATGGTTATGGCAGCTACCTGACTTTCCAGGTTAAAAGCCTGATAATGCCCCAGACCGCTCAATCTGACCACCTGGTTATCAACTCGCCCGGCAAGATTCACATCACCCGCGCCGCTGACGAGGACATTTAATGTCCTGGCGTCAAGGTCATCAACAGCTACCAGCCCCGCTCCAGAGAGAGTGATATCAAACTGATCTGTTTTGATCTTCTCTATCTCGATATCCGCAGCTCCAGAAACCGCGATCGCATTTAAGTCGATCACACTGATCCGAAAGATAAAACCATCGGTCGGATCAAGGGCAATCCGGCCCCTGCCTGAACTGAATACCACATTATCTTCGAAACCGATCTCAAGGGTATCCCCTTTTACTTCAACTTTGATGTATTCCATCAGATTATCATCGGTTTCAATGGTAAGGGATTCTTTATCGCCCTGGGTAATGATGATCCTTCCAGCACCTTCTACCAGGACCTTGTTAAAACCGCTAACATTACGCCTTTCGACGATAATATCTCCCGAACCTCTGACCAACCGAGGCTGGAAGGGCGACATACAGGCAGTAGTTACAGCAGCAATAATAAATAATAAAATAAATATCTTGGCTATTCTTTGCATGATCTTCTCTCCAATCTTATGAAAATCCCATCCCTTAGATGGGACAGAATTTGGTTTATTTTCTATCAACAATATACGCAGGATTATTAAAAACGTTTCAAAAGAGGTATGATTGATTGTAGGGATTATTCTAATGAATTCAATGACTATCGAATTTGATTATCTAGAAACCAATGGGGTCAAGCTCCATACCGCCCTGGCTGGTCCAGCAGACGGTGATCCGGTGATCCTCTTACATGGTTTTCCGGAAGCCTGGTTTGGCTGGGAAAATCAGATTCAACCCCTGGCGGAGGCTGGTTTCCGGGTGATCATTCCCGACCAGCGGGGCTATAATTTGAGCGCCAAACCTGAAGGGGTTGATAGTTATCACACCACAAAACTGGTCGAGGATATCCTGGGGCTGGCTGACAGCTTGGGTTATGAGCGCTTTTTCCTGGCAGGTCATGACTGGGGAGCGATTGTGGCCTGGAGAGTGGCGCTAAAAGCACCAGAGAGGGTAAAACGCCTGGTTATCGCCAATGTGCCACACCCAGAGGTATTTGGCAGTTATTTAAGATCCCACCCGGCCCAGATGTTAAAAAGCTGGTATGCCGTGTTCTTCCAGATCCCAAAGATCCCCGAATGGTTTGCCAGGCTTGGGAACTGGAAGTTCCTGACCGGGGCCATGCCAAATTATTGGAGCGAGGATCAATACAACCGCTACCGGGCAGCCTGGGCCCAGCCCGGGGCGATCACTGCCATGATCAACTGGTATAGAGCTATGTTCAGCAAATCTCGATCACCCAGGACTTCAGATCAAGTAAAACCTCCCACCCTGATCCTGTGGGGCAAACAGGATCCCCATTTGAGCTGGCAGATGGCGGATTTGAGCCTGGAATACTGCCTGGATGGCAGGCTGGAATATTTTGAAGATGCCTCCCATTGGGTTCAGCATGATAAAGCCGCCGAGGTCAGCCAGTTAATGATCGACCATTTTAGGGAAAACTAAACTTATGGCCCTTGAACCAACCAGCGTGCAGCGCGACCGCATGTTAGCCTTCGGGAAATCAAAGTTAACCCTGGCCCAGTTCCTGGTGGCTGAAAATCCGCAGGCTATCAAAGAATATCTCTTTGAATCTCAAAGGATTGTACAGTCGGAAAAGGGAACTCGCAGCCATCAGCTTAAAATCGATCTCGTCCTGACCAGGGAGGAAATGCCTTATCAATACCTCACTGTGGATAATTTTCCTTCCAGCCAGGCCCTCTTGATGGCCCATGAAAATACCCGTGATGTTCGTTTAGCTGCAGTTCAGGCGATCTACGCAATTCTTATCAGGCCCAATCCAGTGATCAAACGAGTGGCAAAAGGCCTCAGTTTTATGGCTCCGCATTTATCAAACTGGCTGGGCACAAAAGACATCAAGTTGGACAGAGATACATCGTATGATCCTGATCCTAAAACGGATCCGGTGCGTGAGAAGATTAAGGTTTTTTCTTCAGCGAATCAGGACCAGCCTTTTTTTATGATGAATTTGAATCGGTTTTCCCCCCAAGAAAAACGGGGAGAGAGTGGGAAAAGCGCGTATAACCAATACTCCCTTCAGATCCTGCCTTACCTGATCAGCGTGGGCGGATATCCCGATATCTATGGAGAAGTGCTGGGGAGTTTTATCGGCGATCAAAAAGACCCGCTCTTCATCAGATGGCATGACTTTGCCCTGGTTTATTACCCCAACCGGGGAAGTTTCTTGCGGTTAATGACCAACACCCCACAAAGCGCGGCGGAAATTCGCCGGGCAGGGCTCGAGAAGGTTGTGTTAATGCCCTCATCCCAAATCCAGGATTGATTTTTTCCGGGAGATCTTAATAATCTCGGAGTGATGGTGTAGCAATCCGGGGTTGTACCTGGATCCTGCCCTCCCTCCTCTGAATCCAGAACAACACCAGCAGCAAACCAATTATTTTGGCGGCGATCCCCAGCAGAGAACTCAACTCAAACGGGAAATCAGGCATCCCACTGATACGTACATAAAAAAGTGAGGTTTCAGATGTCGCGCCCAACTGGAAAATTGATGAAAGGGTGAGATCCCAGGCAAAATGGAATCCTATCGCCAGGGCAGCTCTCCCAGTCCACAGGAAATACAGGCCGTAGATCCCCGCCGTTACCAGCACAAACACCAGGAACGATAGGTCCCAGCTGGCCAGATGGCCAACAATTGACCAGGCTGCTCCCAGGAGAACAGCCAGCAGCCCGGCTCTAGAAAGGGCCAGTTTTTTTCCAGCCAATCCTTCCACTACATTCTTGATCTGATAAGTACGCATCAGCTCCTCAAATATCCCCACGATCAGGTACAGGATTATCCCTACCAGGAGTGAACTGGAGAATGAAAGGAAGTCCCTCCGCCACTGGTTGGAAAAAATCACTTTCCCCCAACCAAAGATCCTCAGGAGCAGAACATAAAATGTTGCGGAGAGGAAACCAGCCAGTATCCCTACCCCAAAATCTGCCCACCAGGTCTTTTCACCCAGCCGAATCCCTAGATCTGAAAATTTTCTTCTATCGATGAATCGACTGCAGGTGAACACACTTAACACCGTGATTGGCCCCGCTGTGAGAGCTACCCTCAAGTTTTGATTGCCTTTTGAATAGAATCCACTCAAACCCAACACTGCCAGCGGGATTGCAGTGAGCAGGATCTGGATCAGTATCCGCCAGCCTGCCCTGATACGATTCTCCGGTGTATTCCAAAACATGTTTATCACTTTAGTGCTCTCCTCGATGACGGCTATATTGAATCAGGATATTTTTCCTCTATGCCAGGAAACCGATCATGACCAAAACATCAGCTGCGGCGTGAATCAAAACTGCAGGCCAGATGCTGTCCGATTTGAACATCAACCAGCTCCACAATACACCTAAACCGAATGTCACTCCCACAAATCTCAAGATGTCGATGACATAGGTAGAGCTGATATGGACTAACCCGAAAATCAGCGAGGAAAGCAGGATGGCCGCAACCTGTCCTGTTAGTGTTTCCAGCTTCTTTAAGAATTGACCCCTGAACCACAACTCTTCCAGGAAAGCATTTGAAAAGATAAAGATCAAGATCCAGGGAAGAGCTGGAGCAATCCTGGCCCATGTCAGCCCTAATCCCAGCGCCTGGAGGGCAGCAATGGCGAGCAGGATCACAAC
Source organism: uncultured Chloroflexia bacterium (assembly GCA_963695575.1). GTDB lineage: Bacteria > Chloroflexota > Anaerolineae > Anaerolineales > UBA11858 > B10-G9. The sequence goes on along the minus strand of CAVOGS010000009.1, from coordinate 69,550 downwards.
CCCAACAGCCGTTGAAATCAATCCAAATTTTATCCTGCCTCCCTTCAAGAATAACCCGTCAGCCTTTCCTCCCAACGAAAAATGGAATACCAGTATCGTGAGTATGATGGGCAGGGATTCAGATAATTTCGCCACTGCCATTCCCTTGATAGTGGTTGGTTGCAGATCCAGCCATTTTAGCGGCAGATCTCCGACAAACAGGGCCAGCAGCAGACCCAGGGAAACCGCAAAAAAACCTGAAGCAAGCCCCTGATACTTCTGAAGTCGATCAATCCTGGCCGAAATCAGCCAGCCTGCCAGGCTGATGACCGGCATCAGCACCCTGAGAGTGACTCGGAGCTGAGCGGGAAGAAAGGCCACATAAGCAGATGCGCCGATTAAACCTCCCACCAGGAGGAATATAACAACCAGACTGAAAAATTCAATTCCCTTGATCCGTTCTAAAGTAGTGTTCATTTTTACTATCTCCCGGGATCCTATTCAGATCAGGCCGCTGGTGATCACACCCATTAGGGAGAGGAAGATCGTCAGCCCAAAAAGAACCCCCAGCACCCAGCTGAGCCATTTTTTGTCTGGATTATTGACCCAGACAAAAAGTAAACCCGAAAGCAGAAACGACTGCAGGCCGATCTCTAGATAGGTCTTATACGAGATTGGCAGGATGGTGTACAGCATACCTTCCACGGATCCTGGCGCCGGTCCAAAAGTTGAAAGGATGCCCAAGGCAACCAGCAGCCACCAGGTGATCAGCCAGCCATACTTCTTGCGGAACAGAATCTCTCGGATGGGAAAAAAAGCCAATCCGAAAATGATGCCCCGTATGGGCTGGATCAGCGGGCCAGCTGTCACAACCGGATCATTGGTCTGGCGCATCCAGCAGGCCAGCTCGGGGGCGGCGAAGCCCTCGGAGTAATTCAAGAACATGAAAGCCATCAAGCCAACGAACATATAGGTGACTGTATGGACAACAATGGTTTTGATGGTCAGTCCTACGATCTTTATTTCCCTTTCCGATCTCATCTTCTTCTCCTCGATGGTTTTATTTATTAGATCAGTGTTCTAAATCTCTCCTGGTTGTCTTACCTCGAATTCGATCAGGCTGAATTTGCTTTTTTCTTCTGGACTTTTCTGGCAATCAAGAACACCAACCCCAGGATCAGCAAGATACCCACTGTGATCACACCGATCTTGGCCAGCTGGAAACGCGCTGCGAACCGCTGGTAGGCAGCGTCGCCTGCCACAGCGGTTTCGTTGCTGAAGAAATCCCGCATCTCGACCACACGCTGGCCTTTGGCAAATTCTTCCTCCATATCGATCTTTGCGGTTTCATCATATTGGGACATGTAGGACAGATAAATCTTGTTCTCATTCAGGTCTAGCACATTCTGGTACAGAGTATAGGTCGTCAGGGCTTCCAGATGGACGGCTTTCATCAGGTCCATGCCATATTCTGGCGATAATTCTGCACCATTTTCTACTGCTTCCAATCTCTCCCGAGCAGTCTCCCAGCGGAAATCCACCGGGCCTTTTTCTGGTTGAGCCAGGTTGAAGTTAGTGGAGAGAAGATACCCCTCTCCCGGGTCTTTGCGCGTGAAGGCCACTTTTCCGTCCGGTCCGGCGCTGAGCACCACTGCATCCCCATTGGCATCGGCAATGTGGTACTGGCCTAAGAGCGACTTCCCCGAAATGATAGTTGTTTTGCGATGCGAATGGCCTCGATCCACGGTAGCTGCCTTTTTTGTGATCCGGTACAGGAAGTTGGGATGATCCAGATAATAGGGTTTTCCAGGGTTGGGATCGGGGTCGAGTTTTCCCCTGGGTGTGCTGTTGCAGTCCCAGGCCAGGCCCTGATCGTTAACAGCGCCCTCAAAATTATATTGCCCATCCGGCCCGGTGGTGCCAAAATGAACCGATCCATATCCTTCCGTTGATGGCGGGAAAAAGCCGATCACCGGATCTGCGTTGTGCTGGTCTTCGCTGTTGCCGTACAACACGGTATCTCCCTGCATGGCAGTGAATATCGTGCAGGATTTTCCCGGCTGATAATAGGCCGCGAAAAAGATCACCAGGGTCAGGATCAGGATCAGTAAGACCTGAAACCAGATTCCCTTCTTTTGATATCTCAAAATTATGTTCCTCATCCAATTTTCCTACTTCTTAATGACCGTTCGCTTCTCACAACACCACGCCAGAATAATCCTGTGGGTATAAAACAAATCAGCCCCATCGCTAAAACAGTGCTGACCTCGATCCAATCGAAAGCCCGGCCAGCGACCAGGGGCGCAATAAAAAAGAACAGGACCAAACCTAAAAAGAGGAAACTGGCTGCGACCAGCAGCCCCAACCCTGTTGAATATCCCAGGGGCTTTTTCCTGAGCAGCAGTATCCCGCCCCAGACCCAGCCCAGCGAAACCACGATATCAGCGACAGATACAGCGTTCTCGCCCAGGGGAGGGATCGTTCCCTCTTGGATTCCCGCGACGATGGTTGACACCGCCAGGGCAATAAAAGCCAGGCCGAATACCACCAGGATCCAGCCGGATATTTTTTCTCTCACCCTACCTTCCAGCTTTCCCATTACATCCTGATGGTCGATGGATTTCAGAAGAAGGACCAGGGCAATGACACTGAGAACCACCAGAAGGAGGTTAATAATGGATATCCAGGACCAGGCCCTGCCAAGCAAATAGGCGATATAGTTATAGATCACATAAACCAAAGCGCCCGGGAGCAGGAGGGCCCCCAGCAGCTTTCCTTTTTTAACAAGGCCAAGGCTGCGATGAACAGCGGCAGCCCGAGCATGATATTCACGATATCGTTGGCGAGATAATTCTCCAACAATCCCGGGGTCGGGTAAAAAACATTTGGAAGGAGGAATCCCAATCCAGATATTAACGTCATTAACACAGCAACAGTTATCGAAAGGTTCAATACTAAAGCTTTGTTTGCTTCCAGTGGAAGGTCTTGCGAGGGAGGGGTGAATTGGTTCCATAAAGTGTCTCCTTAATTCTTCTCGGTGAACATGAACTTCGCCAGGAGTATTGTCAACGCGGGATATAACAAGGTCAGCAGCAGCATAAACTGCGAGGCCAAAATCAGATTGGTATCATTGACGTTGATGAAGACCTGCCCCACAGAATCCACCAGGTAATGGGAAATGATCAGCGGGCACCACACTGCCTGAGCGGAAAACCAGCCATCCCCAGCCCAGTCCAAAGAAGAAAGCCATGACCACACCCAGCAAAACCTGGGTGGGATCCTGATTTACCAGGTTGGAAAAATGGAACAGTGAAAAGAATACCGAGCTGAGCAAGACCGAAATCCAGGGTCGAATATTTCTTCAGCAGCGAGGATTGGATCCAGCCGCGAAAGGCCAGCTCTTCCCAGATGCCCGGGACCAATGCCAGGAGGAAATACCCCCAGCCGACCACATCGGGATCCGGCCTGAGATCCGGGAAGGCTAAAACGGCTGCCAGATCACCCTTGAAGATTCCCAGGGCAAGGGAGAGCCCTGCCGCCAGAGCACAAAAGAGGGCAAAGGAGAGGATCCCGGCCAGCAATCAGCTTGGCGTCAATCCGTACATACCGCGCTAGAGCTGCTCTAGAATTGTCGTCTCTCCCAGGATCAGCGGCATGACCAAAACCACCGCCAATCCGGCCAGGATCAGCCTGATCCCGGTGATGACCAGCAGGATAGGGAGCAGTGACCATCCCCGATCAGCCAAAATATTTGCCAACTGGAGAATGGAGTCGACTTTTATTAATATCGAGAACAGGATCAGGGCCAGGGCGATCCTGAGAATGATGCAAATTCTGTTGATTTGATTTTTCCATTTGATTCTCCATTATTTTCTGGTACATAATGGATTGGAGCAGGCCTTTGTGGATCATCCTGCTCCAATTTCGTTGGTATTCTGTTTATTGGGACGCTTTTCTTTTTTCAAGCGCCAGGCCGAAAGCCAATCCCAGGATCATCCCGCCGCCGGCCGAGAAGGCCAGGTTATCGATCAGCAAGCCCAGGATGCCTCCCAAAACCAGGCCAAGCCCCATTCCTGCGGATGTATAACTGATCCTGCCAGGTTTTTTAGTTTCATTTTCTGTAGACATTATTCCTCCTAAAAAAATTTTGAGCTATTCATTTCATTCCTCCCCTCCGCCGGGGAGGCGCCTGCTGCTTGCGATCAGCGGCGCCTCCCGCGGGCAGCTAAGAGAAGAAGAATGAGAAATTAACTCACAGGCTGTGAGATTTCTTTGGCAGCGGTGGAACCGGGGTGTAATGTTCTAGATTGAATTTTGGTTTCCTTAGATCCTTCCAGCGCGACCTGAAAATTATCCAGACCTTTTTTGCAGTGGAGGGATTGGCAAGGGTTACTGTCCGGATCAAGCGCGCCTTTTCAGCTTCACGCATCCTGTTCCGCTGCAACTCCTTGCCTAAAAGCTCAGCATAACCGGGATTAAAAGTCATCTTATTTTCTCCTTTCATTTTTGATCTCGCGGATCAGGTCATCCGGAGAACAACCTTTGACTAAAAAAGCATCCGCGCCCGCCGCAATGGCTTCCTCTCTGATATCGCCATGTAAAGTCAGGATCACCACCCGGATATTACGCCATTTACTCTTTATGATCCTGGTGGCCTCCAGGCCGTTCATTTTTGGCATAAAGGCGTCCATCAGTACTACATCAGGTTTGTTCTTTTCAATGAATTGGAGCGCCCGTTCTCCGTTATTTGCCTCACCTACAACCTGGATATCTGGCTGGGTTAACATCAGGGCGCGTAATCCTTTTCTTGAAGTCACGCGGTCGTCAGTGATCAGGACTTTATACAAAACAGCACTCCTTTCCAAAAATCGATCAATAAAGTTATCTTGCACTGGATAAGAAAGAACGGCTGCCGGGTAAATAATATCGCTAAAGGCTGTCATTCAGTTTTTCACTCCTGCTAGTAATTAATACTTGCCCCAATCATACAAAAATCCCCTCTCTAACACATCGGCTAAAGAGGGGATTTTTGGCAAGTAATAAGGACTATCTTTTATCGGGGAAAGACGGAACTCTGGATGAAGGAGAGTCATCCAAATGGTGTAGGTAAAAAATCAGGCTGGATAGATAATGATTGGGCGGTGGATCAGATCAATCATCCCCATCCAGTTTTGCCATACCCTCTTTGATGGCATAGAGGGCAGCTTCCGTGCGGCTGGCCAGATGCAGTTTGGCCAGGATGTTGCTGACGTGGGTTCGCACAGTCGCTTCTGTGATGGATAAGATCTTTCCGATCTCGCGATTGCTTTTGCCTTTGGCCAGAACCTGGAGGACTTCTAGCTCCCGGTTTGTGAGCGGGTCAGGACTTAAAGGTTTATCTCCCGGGCGGAAAACTTCCTCCAGTACCTTGCGGGCCACAGACGGAGACAAAGACGATTCCCCCTTATAAACCTGCCTGATGGCTTCGATCAGATCCTCTGGTTGGGTATCCTTTAATAAATAACCTAGAGCACCAGCCTTGATAGCTGGAAACACCTGTTCATCAGCCGCAAAACTGGTCAGGACCAGGATTTTTACATTTTTGTATTTTCCTTTGAGTTCCCGGATCACTTCAATACCGGACATCCTGGGCATCAGCAGGTCCAAGAGCAATACATCTGGTTTCAATTCCTCGAATAGGGTCACTGCCTGAAGGCCGTCTTCCGCTTCCCCAATCACTTCCAGGGAAGGCTCTGTTGCCAGCAAAGCCTGGATGCCTTTTCGGACAACCGCGTGATCATCAACAATCATAATTCGAATGATTTCATCAGTCATAGGGGACCTCGATCCTTATCGTTGTTCCTTTTCCGGGCCAGCTGTCAATCATTAGCTCACTATTAAGAAGTTCTGCCCGCTCAATGATCCCGTCCAAACCCAAACCCCCGCCTGGAACAGCCTCATCGGGTATAAATCCCACTCCATCATCCATAATCTCCATAGTGACTTTGGAAAGGGTTCCTTTCAAATTAAGGGTGATATGACTGGCCTTGGCATGTTTGAGGGCATTGTTAAGCGCTTCCTGGGCAATCCTGTACAACCCATCCTGGATGCGGTCGGAAAGCTCCAGATTTTCATCCATGTTGATATCCACCTGCATGCCGGCCCGTTCTTCGACAGCTTCCAGCCTGGCACGCAGGGCAGGTACCAGGCCCTGCATTTCCACCACTGAGGGACGGAGTTCAAAGATCAGCAGACGCATTTCCCTTAACGCTTCCTGGGCTGTGGCTCGCAGCTCACGCAGCTGATCATTGGCTAATTCTATGTTTTTGGCCTCCAGCTGCCGGAAAGCAGCTTCAGCATGCAAAGTGATCCCGTATAAAGCCTGGGTCACTGAATCATGCAGTTCCCGGGCCAGGCGATTCCTCTCTTCGATAACCGCCAGCTGTCTGGCTTGTTTATAGAGCCGGGCATTTTCGATCGCTACAGCAGTCTGGTCCGCCAATGATTGCATAACAACCAGATCGGTTTCGTCAAATGCGTTTACTCTATCGCTCTGAACATCTAAAACCCCAATCACTTTTCCCTTGATTTTCACCGGTACCGTCAATTCTGACAGAGTACCGCTGCCTTTCATCTCCACATAGCCTGGATCCTCCCGAACATCGGGCAAATAAACCAGGCTTCCTGAGGCTGCCACCCTTCCGGTCACGCCTTCCGAGCCGACCTTCAGGTGAGAAGGGTTGAAGTCAAATGCCGGGTCTTCCCACAATCGACCAGCACCGAACCGGTAGACAGCGTAGTTATCTTCAATAGTGGCGATTGCCACATGATCATATTTAAAAGTTTTTTGGATTAATTTGACAACATGGTCTAGCAGGGCATCGATATCCATAATCGAAGTGATCTGCCGTCCAACATCGGCGATGACCCGGAATTGTTCTGCCCTGTGCTGTTGGGCCTGGAACAGGGAAGCATTATCTACTGCCACACCGATCTGCTGGCCGGCCGAGATCAATAAACCGATCTCATCATCGTTGAAATTGCGAAGTTCCTTAGATATCAGGAAGAGTGTTCCCAGCGTTCTACTTTTTGAACATAAAGGGACAACCAGGAGCGATTTAAATCCTTCTTCTTTGACAATCCCCCGGGATAGGCGTTTGTCTTTTGTGATATCCCGGATCACCAAAGGTTCGCCGGACTCTACAACCTGGCCCGAAAAACCTTCTCCGATCTCCAGGTGATCGATGGCTCTGGCAAAATCAACTGAAAAACCCCTTTGGGCATGAATGGACAGGATCCGGGATTGTTCATTAAGCAGATAGATACCCCCGATCTCCAGGCAGGTAGCCTGCAGGACCTTATCCAGGGCGCTGCCCAGCACCTCTTTCAGATCGAGTGATTGGCTGACAACTGAAGCGATCTCATTGAGGGTTTTGTAGCCTTCAACAAGGTTATCCATACATCTGATTATACATTGCCCCTGGAACTATTCAATTACCTCATTTCAGGGACATTGACAAGTAGAGCTTGTTCTGCCCTCTGAAAATTCTCCACCTGCCGCTTTGCAGTCTTCCTTGCCAAGACTTTGCTTGCAGACAGGATTCGGTGACGGGATAGAAACCGCAGGCAGCAGAAGGACCGGGTCATCACACTCCGGCGTAAAAAATTTCAGATCCTGGGTTGTGCCCAGGGCACTGGGCGGGAGGGTAAACATACAGTAAATCCTGTCATCAAATCCCTGCAGGTTGCATAAATTGGCTGCTGTATTTCCCAGCATAGCAGTAATGGCATCCTGGATCTCTCCAGCCTGGATCGCTGGCAGAGCTACCTGAACACCACCCGTCACTTTCAAATAAAGGGTCAGATCCGTTGAACCGGGAGCAACATTTAACATCACCAGTCTGTATTCGGTGTCAGCAAATGGATCACAATCAGATGTGTTCGGCATCGGCGGCGGAGCAGGAAGGTCGGTTTCATCAAGTTCGTAAGAACCAGGCTCACACCCAGCTCCCGTTGGCCGGACAGTACCGCGCTGATCATCTGGGAGGCTCGCACAATTAGGCAGCACATCGATCAAAGGACTTCCCGGTAACAGTTTATGAACACCAGTCGGGTAACCAGCATAGGTCAGTCCAGTGATCATAGGACTGGTTTCTACGGTTCCTCCACAAGTATTATCTGTACCATAACTTCCTGATTCTGAATAATTCATACCATTGCTGAGCTGGCAATTCATTGGCAGATTTTCAATAAACAAGGAGTTAATAACTGAAGCTTTTCCCCCAACATTAAGGGCTCCTCCTCCCCAACCCACGTTCCAATAATTACCTCCGTCATCTTGTTCAGTAGCAATATTAAATGCAAAAGTTGAGTGCTTTAGAACCAGGTCAGGAGGTGAAACTATATTCGGCTTGTTTATTCCACCTCCCCTCCAGGCGATATTCCCAGAGAATGTGCTGTTTGTGATATACAGGTCCCCAAAACTGCTGTAAATTCCTCCGCCAAATTTCGTGGTATTGCCAGAAAATGTAGTCTTTGAGATGCTGGTCGATCCGAATTGATCAGACCAAATACCACCTCCCCTGAATATGGATTCGTTATTATTGAATACGGAACCTGATACTGTCGTGATAACAGTTAAATTAATAGGGCCTGCAACAGTCATATTCGGTGTGAAGTTTCCCGGATACCCGATGGCAATGCCGCCTCCCCGTTCAGCTGAGTTGCTTTCTAATCTCAATCCAGAAAGTTGATTATCATCAAGAAGCAGCAATCCGCCGCCTACTGACACAGCACTATTAACTTCAAAGTTTGTATTTTGAACTGAGAGATCCCCCATCACATGGCATATCGCACCGCCGTGGGATTGAAGGGCATTATTGCCATGAAAATGACTGTCTGAGATTTGCGTGAGAGATACAATGCGCGGCGCCGTTTCCAGATCCCCGGCCGCGATATCAATTGATGGATCTCCTCCAGTGCTGATTGCTCCACAGCTATTGGCTGTATTAAAACCCATCAAAACATCATCTATGGTGAGATCAGCATTCTCAGAGAAGATCGCCCCACCTACCTCCGATGCGGAATTCTCTGAGAATGATGAACGATAGCTCGTATAGATAGCGCCCGATCCTTCAGCAGGGCTTTTCGAATAAACAGCTCCACCAAACATGGCAATATTGTTTCTGAAATCATTTTCTGTTCCGTCCACATGGGACCCATCAGCGAAGATCGCGCCTCCATAGTGATCCACCCGGTTATCCCTGAATTCAGATCGAACGATAAAAACGGTGCTGTTCTCATCGACCACCATCAGCGCTCCGCCATCTTCATTCGCGTAATTGTCGAGAAATTCCGTCTCATTAATTGTGATAAACGCACCCGCTTCATCAGAGGCATCTTTCATGGAAAAAATCGCCCCGCCCTGACCAACCGCATAGTTACTCAGGAAAGAGGTATTGGATACCGTGAGGGACCCATTCAGGTTATATATCGCACCCCCGAGATTGAACCCTGAAGTCAAGGTTTCTCCAGCATGGTTATTCTCAAAATGTGAATTATCAATAATTCTCACCCGACCATCTTCGTTATAGATCGCCCCACCCCTGCCAACATTATCACCTGCAGGGAAAGCTGTATTATTCATAAAGGTGGTCCCGGACGCAAAGAAATCCCCACCCAAATTGACTACTGCTCCACCAAATGGCCTGGCGCCGTTGCTCAAGGTCAGATTGTACAGCTCCAGATCCCCACCTAGGTCTATGAAGAAGTGCCCAATTAAATTTCCCTGGATATCGATCACGGCATTATTGCCGTAAATGGTGACATTGCTAACGATTTGCGGCAGGCCATTATAAATAAGCATAGAGGGCAACCCGGATGTGTTATGTGATTGGGTGATGGGATATACACAACCCGGATCCAGATTGATGACCGCGGGAGGTGAATTTGCATTTAAGGAATCTAGATAAGTGATCAAGTTTGAAACACTACAACCTGGGGCATAGATGGTTGGTGTTGGAGTTGCCTGAGGAGTACAGGCAGTCAGGATCAAGATTAAAACCAGGAATAAATAAAATAAAAACCGATACTTATTTTGGCTATTCATGAATAATCCTCCTTGGGAAATTCTGATTTAATTCAATTATCTATAGCCCTAAGGGCAGAAACAAAGGTACGTGGTGTCATTGATCTTTCTGTATTCTCCTCCCAGGCTTTTACATGTCCGGGCATCCAAAGCCGCGTGGCAGCCGACCGGCTCGCTCCCACCTTCCTCAGCCTGCTGAATTTCGGGCAGTACTACCCCCTGGGAAAATAGCACGGCCTCACAATTCTCCATTTTAAGTTGGAAGAACTGCTCAGTTCCGGGCATATCGGGTTTCAGGGTGAACATGCAAATTAACCGGTCCGGGAAATCCCTGAAAGTCGCATTTATTGTCCGGGATCACTCCCATCCAGGCTTCATAAGGCCAGAGAGGTTCACCAATCCATTCTTCCTCGACTCCTCCCAGAACCCCGCCTTCCATCTTTACATAAACCGGGATGTTATAGGTGCCATCGATGATATTCAGCACTACCAGGGACATCTCCACTTCCTCAAAGAGAGAACAGCGGTCATCTTCTGTAGGGGCGTGCTGGAGGAGGAGGAGGAGGCTTCAGCGGAGCGACCTCCGCCGCTGTCTTCCGTAGGGGCAGCTGGAGCCAAGACTGCCGGTGTTTCCGGCACATCCCCATCCCGGGGGAAATTTGGCAGGATCTTTTCCGGATTGAAAATCAAAGAAAATATTATCCAGCCCATCATCCCGGCGATAACAACACCTCCGCTGATATTAAAGAATTTCTTCAGTTTTCCTGTTTTTTTTGCAGTGGCACTAGTAGGTGAAGTGGCGGTTTTTTTGAGAATTTGCTGGGCCAGTGATTTAGGTGGGATGACCGGGACATAAGCGCCCAGAGCGACCGATTGAGCAATCAACATTTTCCGCCGTTCCTGGCAATCTGGACAGGTTTTTAAGTGTTCTTTTACAAACTGCTCCTGATCCAGAAGTTCCTCATTATCATGAAAGGCATGAAGCAGATCGGTAACTTCTTTACAGTCACCTGTTGGATCTTCCAGCAGCAGGCGGATGCCGTAGCTTTCCTGGAATGCTGCCCGCGCTCTATGTAAGGACACCTTTACGTTGGAAGGACTGAGGCTGAGGATCTCCCCAATTTCAGCATAACTGAACTCGTTCAATTCGCGCAAGACGAGGATCTCTCGATATTGAACGTTCATCCTTCCCAGCGTACTTTGAACTCGATCAGCCGTTTCTCTTGACATAGTTTCTTTTTCAGGACCTGGGCCGGGTGATATCACTGGCACATCTTCCTCTAGTGGATCAACCCCCCGTTCCTTTCGGGTAAGATCAATAAAATAATTGCGTGTCAAACGAAAGATCCAGGCCCGGAAGTTCCAGGGAGGACCGAGGCGTTCCAGGTTGGCGTGGGCCCGGATAAATGCTTCCTGGGTTAGATCTTCCGCCATAGCTGGATCACGAGAAAGCGTTAAGGCAAAGTTATAAACGGATTGGAAATACTTGTTGAATAATGTTGTAAACGCTTTCCGATTGCCTTTGACAGCTTTCTGTACCAGCTGCAGATCTGGATTGTTCGGTTGAGCCATAATGTTCCTTGTTATATAAACGTAATGAGTAAGGTGAATGTTACAACCAGATTGATCTTAGCGCTAAGACGGAAGGTTTTATAAATCAATAAACAACGACTATCAAAAAGTAAGGGGGGTAAATATGTACCAACAATCTCAGTGTAACATAATTCAATCACCGGGAATCAGCTAACTATTTTAGAGAGTGGGTTGTACCAGAGCAGAGAATATGATCCTGTCCAAAAACCCTGGATATATCTTTTTCAGGATCGTTCTTCTACATAAAAGGCAGTAGTTTAAACCCTACTTAAGTACTATTGCTTTATAGTATTTATTTGCTATACTTCACATTAATTGAAGTATTTAGAGAGTCAAACTATCAAGAGGTGCAATATGTTTTTTGAGAGAAAGACAAAACCCCAAAATATCATAAAAACGATCTGGTTTCCCTTCCTTTCTTTGGCAATATTTTTCAGTCTCTTTGGCCTGTTTGGCCCAGGACCCGCATTTTACACCTTAGGCGGAATCTACTTCATTGCCTCGATATTTCCTTTGGCAACAGTCCTGAAAACCCGCAATAATGGCTACCTGGCAGTGGCATTATTCATGGTTTTCGCCGGGCTGGTCTGCATCAGTGCACCCCCAGTGATTAATAACAAGAACGAAATTGGCCTGACGCCCATTTTACTCGTCATTATGTACGCCCTAATGATGGTTGTTGCCTATCAGGCTTTTAACAGAAGACTGCGTTGGCGGGGGGAAGAAATCTTTGAGTTGGCAGCTTTACCCGTAGAAGATATAGGTAACAGCTTCACCGCCCGCCCCCGTCCCGCTGGACATGTGCCGGTCAGCAAGACAGAGATGATCCGCTTTGTGGACTTTATTTCCCGCAATCTGATCGCTTTTCCCTTCAAAGAGGAAAGTAGGGTGGTTTTTGTGCTGACCTTGCCTGGCAATGACATTCCTTATATTTTTGGAATTAAAAAGGATTACATTGCAGATACCTGGGTAGCCGTGGATTACGACGGGAATATTACAGTGAACATCACTGAAGAGGATTACCTGTTATTCAAGATGGATCTGGATTTTGACCAGCTTTGCCAGTCACTCGGCGACGTATTCAGTGAGTTTCTGGAACTTTCCAAGACTGGTCAGGAATCCCAAATTATCGATCGCATGAACTCCTTGCGATTAAATCCTTTCGCTTGATGAGGAAGACACAATGAGTTTCGAAACAGCTGCCCAGTTAGGGGCCATCTTATCCAAGGACTATGCGGAAGACTTCTTCAAGCTGCTTGTCAACTACCAGGATATCTCAGCGTCTGAGGCAGCCTCACGTCTCAGTCTGCATATTCGAACAGCCCAGGATTTTTTAGAAAATTTGACCGACTTGAAAATTGTCAAGAAAACTGAGGTCTTTGAAAAAAAACGTCCTTATTATCGGTACACCCTGATCCAGGCAGATCTAAAATTTGAAGTGGACCTTTCTGTTTATGAAAAAAAGAATCCAGGAGAGGGTCTCTCCCGGTTGGTCCGGGAAAATAAAGAAAATGGAGCCAATTTCTCAGTGGCCAGAAGTGGCGATGCTTTCAGCGCTGTCACGATCTGGGAAGGGGAAGGCCGGGAACGCCAGGAGCATAAGATCAGCCTGACAACACCCCAGGGCAAATTCCTTTTCCATCTGCCATTCCCCCAGGCCCGGCCGCTAACAATCTCTGATATCATGGATAAGGCCGTAATCGAGAGTGATTACTCGACCGAAATCCAGAATATCGTAGATGAATTGATCAAACTGAATGTAATTGAGGTCCTGTGATGTTCTGATGGAAAAGGTTTAAAAACTTAAATTCAGGATAGAAAAAGCTCCCTCTTCAGGGAGCTTTTTTGTGACAACTGATGGGGTCAGATCGGCAATCATTCAACAACCACGATTTCCACATAAAACGGTTTACCGGCCCGGCCCAGGCCAAATGGATTTCCATACTGGTCTTCAAGGATCCAGTACCCCTTGTAAGTACCTTCGGTCTCGGGCGCTCTTAACTCAATTGATATATCAATCAATTTCCCCGGGTCGACCGCCAGGCTAATAGCATTTGTTTCTTTTTTTCCGGACATCTGTTCTCCGGAATGGAAAACCAGTTTGTATTGGTTGGTCCAGATGCAAGTTCCATTATTCAACAAGCGCCAGGTTTTTGTGAACTTTGTGTCCGCATCGATGATGGTTTTGTCCGGAAAGGTGACATCGGCAATATATTCCGCCACATTGCAGCCTTCCTCAACAACCTCACCCGGTTTGGGGGTTGCGGTTGGGAAGGGCGTTACCGTAGCTGTGGGTGGAATTTCTGTGGGGACAGGAGTTTCCGTAGGCAGTGGCGTCTCGGTCGGCGGAATTGTCGCAGTTGCCTGCTCCACGATCGCTGTTTGGGTCTTGATGCTGGAATTGATCAGTCTTTGATTACTGATAGCTCGAACACCAAACATAACCCCCAACACACCCAAAGAGCCAACCAGTAAAAGGATCGGAAGAAGTTGAAGACGCTTCATGATAATTTTATTGCTCCCTACAAAAATTTACATTACCCATAATAATACACCATTCAAAGATATTTTAATGAAAAGAGGGAAGAAAAAATCACTTCCCTCCCTTTTTATATCTGAATCCCGATGATCAAATCGGATCTATAAATGGCCGATCATTCCGGCGTTCATAGGCCTTATTTTCATTCAGCATGTTATCAAAATAACGGTGAGACATTTTGGTTTTCAGGAATAGCCGGAATATCGGTCCCAGAATTAGGGGAAAACGTTCTGGTTTGGCAATTTCCTTCAAAACCTCAGCATTCAGCTGGCCATTTTCCGCCAGCCCCCTGCCCAAGGATTGTAAATTCTCAAAAAGTCTTTTATTCATTTCAGCTGGCATGATCCTGGTGCCCTCTCCATTACCTTTGACAATCGTACCCAGATAAGGGGAACCCAGTCTTAGCGCAAGGGAGGCCAGGTAGCGCTCAACATAACGCGAATGCAATCCTTCCGGGAAGCCTGATTGGACCAGGAAACCGAGGGGGGGGTTATTCTCCCGCCCTTTAAATGGTTCTAATGCTTCAAGGAAGCTTTTTACTACTCCAGGCATTCCGTCTGTGTACAGTGGAAATCCAAGCCAAACACAATCTGCTTCCCTGAAAGCTTCAATCTGTTCCTCAAGGTCCTTCACCTTGATCAGATGATAGGTTTTATACTCTCCTCCAAACCCTTTCAGCAATTCATCAAGCATGAGCGGTGTATTGCCTTTTTTGCCCCGCGGTGAGCCGTTAAAGACAGTCATTCTCTCCGGAGGAGAAATTCTTTCACCTGGGATCGGCGCTGGTTTTTTCTGGTAGAAATGCCCGCCTTTCCGGGGAGTAAGGATCTGATTTAACAACTGTGAAGGATCCAGCTCGGTTGTCTCCATGAACTCCAGTTTGGATTTGAAGTTCAGCGCTGTCCTGGAAAAGACATCTCTGATGATCACCAGATCACTTTCGCTGGTGTCTGATTCTTTTTCCACCAGCAAGCCTACCCGGGGATATCTTTCATAGCGCTTCAGGTGATGAGCTTCACCCTGGTCCACAACCATATAGGGATGGATCAGCGGTAGATATTTGTCAAAACCCATCTTCAAAAGAGCGGAGGGGAAACCCATCTTAAGCGGAGCGGCCCAGAGCGTAAAATCGGAGTTGATCACTGCCCGGCCCAGTTCCCGGGATGCTTGGTCAGAATCACAAATTCCAGGTGTTTTTGTCCAGCAATCAAAACAACCTCTGCAGTACTTCAGAGGCAGATCCCGCAGATCGAGCTGGGTGACCTGATTATCCATTAATTCCAAGTCTGTCCTTAGATTTTTCAGATACGCATCAAATCGAGATGGGGTCGCGTTTCCATTGAGTATGGTTATTCTCATGAAGTACACCTTTGTGTGAGATCAAGGAATCAGTAAAATTGATTTTTCAGATCAAGCGGAGATAAAACTAAAAGATCATTGGTAAAACAATAAGAGGGCAATGATCATTGTTCCGGCAACTATACTTGCTGAAATTTGGTGAACCAGTTTCGGTGTTCTTTTTACCTGATCCTGAATACTCATCATCGCGCCAGTGGCAAACATGGCAATTACGCCCCCTAAAGCGAGAGCTATAAAGAGGATTGCCAGAACAGGAAATGTTTCCCAGGGGTCCAGCCTGAAGATCCGTATCCCTGTGAGGATGGCTGCAGCCAGGGCGATCAGTTTATGAATATTAAATAACAGGCCATTATACGGTTTCCCCAGTTTACTGACCCAGAAACCAACACCTATAATTACGAGAAAAAGAATTCCAGGCACAATCCATTGTGAACTAATATCCATAATTACTCCCATGCTGGTTGTTACTTCATATCATACGTTAATTTCCCCGCCAGGTTGCGATAATTTTCCCTGTTTTAAGCAGGAAGCCCCGGTTTACACCGGGGCTTCACTAAAAGGAGTTAGAAAAATGACTAGAGACCTTTTACTGTGTTGCCGAGGAATAAGACAATATAGGCTACCAATACAAAGTAAAAATAATAATCAGATACAAACGGGATATTGGCATAGCGGCCTAAGAGGCCCAGGGCAGCCAGAACCACTGAAATCCAGAATACATTTTGTTTTGGGGGTGTGAGTTTCATTTTTTCTCCTAAGTGATTTGATTATTCGCTTCCCTACAACTTACTTAACTGGGAATATCAAGCATAGTTACGTTGAAAATTGGCCTGTTTTAGTAAAAATTCAATTAACGCAGTACTGCCATAATAATCGCCCCTGCAAATAAGATGATCATCCCCAGGATCATCCAGCCCAAAGCAGCTGAATATCCCTTGGGGTCGATCTGTCCTTGCTGGTCCATCTTTCGCATGGAGGGAAACAGACGCCAGTAAAAAGAGCTGATCGCTATGATCATGGCAGCGGCTGTTACTACTAATGTTGATTCATTTGCTGAAAAAAACAAAATGCCCAGAAGCATAATAAAGATCAGTTTTGTTCCAGCAACCCAATTAACCAGGTACTTGGCCATTTCATGGACCTCGGGATCACTTTTTGATTTTTCCCAGGCTTTAAAATAACCCATCGCATTGGCCAATTTAGAATCCGGTAAAAAATACAGAATCATAATATTACCGATCTCTAATACGACAAAGAGGGCAATCGCAATTTTCAACCAGATCATATTTATCTCGTTTAACCAGCCAGGTTGAAGAACATCGGACTGAAGTAGGGGATCAACCAGATCAGCCAGACAATCACGCTGAATTTATGAAAGTTCATGATAGCTTTTTCATTCTTGCGGACCAGTACTACCGCAGCCCAAACTGCATGAACAAACATCAATAATATTGCGAGCAGCCCTGATATTCCATGGACGTCAAACTGCATCCCACCCACAAAATCGAACATCATACCGGTTCCCCAGGTATCACAGATCAGGCCCAATACAAAAAAGGCCAGGTGCCAGGGTTTTAAGCGCCCCTGGATGCGTTCACTCCAAACCCCAACAGTGTAAAATACAAGTGCTGCGGTGATGATTATGCTTGCCGATGAATCCATTTCATACCTCTCTCATTGATATACCATAAAGGGTTGAATTTTCTAACTTCCAAAATATATCACAGTACCCTTACCTGCGCCATTGGAGAGGCTGCCAAAAAGGAGAACAAATCATCAAGCCCAGGGGGAGGGTCTTCCTTTTTAAAACGAGAACAGAGAAGAAACCGTGATTAGTAAAAAAAAACCGGAGCGGCTTGTGGCTGCTCCGGTTTAGCTAAGAGGATGAATTATTTTTTTGTTCTTGACTTTCATCAGATGGCGCGTTTTGAGCTGGTCATTGCCAATTCAGCACAGCGGCACTGTAATTGGGATCCCCATTCAACCAGTTTCGAACCCACCACATCCAAGATCCGGATGCTTAGCTTGGTAATTCTTGATTCACAGGTTTTTTCAACAGATCGAATATAACGATCCTGCATTGCCAGGGCGATCTCATCCTCTCGCCTTTGAGTTTCTACGTAATAAGTATTCCAGGTATCCATGATATTTCTCCTACTAGCTATTTCTTTTCAGGTACTAATTGATACGAATAATCCACTTGTTACGGTATTTTTTTATATTTTTGATCTCTCCATTTTCCACCTCCGATAATGTAGCTACTCACATAATAAAAATGCTGCTACTGCCCGCAAGGTATCCTGCACCCGTTCTTCGTTGAGAGCATAACACTTTGCTCCTGAACAGCGTCTTTCTATCAAGTATCCAGTTGCGCTCAGCTGTTTTAAGTGCCGTGAGGCTGCTGATTGACTCAACTCAAGTTTGTCCATAATGTCCTGTGACTTCATTTCTCCTTCTTCAGCGATCACTTTCAGGATATTCAGTCTCAAGTCATCTGCCAGCGCGCTGAGCCGGATGGTGATCTCATTTCTGCTCAGGTCCGGCGCATGCACTTCGGTGTCTTCAGGAAGACGGGCTCCAAAGATCACACCGTGGGAATTCTTGTAATGGAACTTCCCCAGATAAGGCCCATTATGAGCGCTGGGCACAAAAAAGATCTGTTGATTCTTTTCGATATCTTCCAAAAAGTCAGTTTTGATCTCACTGCCTATGATATATTTGGCAATCTCCTGGCGGTTCATATTGCTGAAATCAACCTGTCCAAATGCCATGACCGCATCTTCGAGCATAGGAAGAATTCGTTTCCATTCATCCTGATAATATTCCTCCCACATAAACCTCAGGTGGGAGACAATCTGGCGCTGCATTTCTGACGGATCGTTCAGCAGATCAAATGCCTTGCTTTCAACATGTCTATCGATATATTCTGGTGTAAATTTCTTCACCAGATAATCCAGGAAAAATTCTTTGTCTGCTAATAGTTCTTCCTTGGTCGTTTCCTTTACTCTCTCCGATGTCTCGGAGCATTCATACTTGATATAAAAATCTAACAGTTGGTCCCTTAAGCTGATCGGATCACAACTTTCCAGCTCGGCCAGGTAGAAAGGAATATCTTTCCAATACCGGTTTGGAAGCACTGCATAATGGAAGCCAATGATAACCAGGTTGTGCTGAGCCTTTTGCTCTTCCGTCAGCGCCGCCGCAGTTTCGTAGATCCAGGGATTTAATCCTGAAAGCTCCTCACTTCTGTGGATCAACACCATGCTGTTGATAAAAGTTTGAGCCGGATCAAGCCGGACCTGAATCAGGTTCACTTCTGGCAGCACTATGGCATCTGGATTTGGCATCATTACTCCTCTTTCTTACTTATTCGGGTTACCCGTTGTAACGGGTTATATACATATCATAGCATAAAAAGAGCCTTTGTCAAGACTCAAATCCGGAGTTTTTACAAAGGCTACAATATATATCTTTCTGAGGATTTTGGTTACGGGAGCTTAAATTCCCAACTTGATATTTCATCAACGGACCAGATCTTATTATTGCCTGACCTTAATCCCCCTGGCTGGTCTTGATCATATCCAGGAACTCTGAAACCACATCCGGATCAAAATGGGATCCGCTGTTTTCCTCAATATATTGGAGTGCTTCCGGCACTGACCATCCCGGGCGGTAAGGACGGTCAGATTGCAGAGCGTCCCAAACATCGATCACAGCAAAGATCCTGGCTGACAGCGGAGTCTGCTCCCCTACCAATCCATCTGGATATCCTTTTCCATCCCAGCGCTCATGATGGAAGCGGGGAATATCCAATGCATCCTGCAAATACTCGATCGGGGAAAGCATATTCATCGCATGGGCAGGATGTTCTCGCATAATAGACCATTCTTCCTCCGTTAATTTATCGGGTTTAAGAAGAATATTATCCGGAATGGCCATCTTTCCAATATCATGGAGCAGTGCCCCGCGGCGGATATTCAATAGAGATTTCCCACTGAATCCCATTCTCATCGCCAACCGCAAGGTGAGGTCAACAACTCTTCTGCTATGACCCTCGGTTTCCTGATCGCGCAGCTCTATCGCTTTGGCCCAACCTTCGATAGTTGCTTCATAGGCCCTCAGCAGATCCAGATTGGACCGCTCAAGACCTTTGAATAGATTCAATCGATCTATCGCAATAGCAGCTTGTCCGGCCAGGGAATTCAAGAAATTTATCCACTCATCATCCGGAGCCAGGGTTGTCCTATGAAAAACCTCCAACACACCCACCACCTCACCTTTGGCAATCAAAGGAACTGCGATGTAACTTACAAATTTTTCATTCCGCAGATGTGGCGATTTTTGTAAACTTGTTTCCTGTTTGCTAATATCCTCCAGGTACACCAGTTCTCGAAGCAGGGCGGCTTTTCCAGCCAGACCTTCTCCCAATCTCAAACTCGTATATTGCAGGGAATCGGTGACAAAACCATGACCGGCGATATATTGAAGCGAATTCAGCTGATCATTAAAGATCAACACTGTTGCCGCATCAACATCCAGCGAATTCATTAACTGCCTCACAAGCACATTCATTGAGATATCCAGGTCAACACTTCCCGAGATTGCCAGGTCGATCTGCCTTAGCGATTCAATTTTAAAGAGGCGGTTCTTGGCATCTTCAAAAAGCGTGCTGTTCTCCAAAGCAATTGCCACCTGCGTGGCAAAATTAAAGACCAGTTCAGCATCTTTTTCCTGATATTGGGCAATATTTTTATGATCCAGGGTCAACAAACCAATTATGTTTCCCTTAACAGTAAGGGGGACAGCGATCCATGAATGGATCCCGGCAGTTTCTGGGCCAGCTATCCAATCAGAATTATCGCTGACATCATCAAGAATCACGTTTTTGCCCTCGGCCAGAACAGGTTTTGCCAGCGTGTTTTCAGAAATTTTAAATTTCTTTCCTATGACTCCATTGGTTCCCTCATCTCCTCTGAAAGCTTCAATGACAACATAATCACCCTGGACCAGCTGGATCGATGCACTGTGATATGGAACGACATTCTGAAGCGCGATCAGAATAGAATCCAATAATTCTGATCGTTCCAGGTGGCTGTTAACCATCAGGCTGACCTCCTGCAAGGTTTCTGCTTCCTGGCGCTTGATTCTTTCTCTGCTGTATAATTGGGCGTTTTTGATAGCAATTGCGGCCTGGACAGCAAACATTTCCAGTAGAGATATATCAGCCTGTGATAACTTTTCTCCGACTGGCAGAGCCACTTCCAATACACCAAGTGATTCTTCTCCCCAACACACCGGTATGCCTGCTAAATAATAATTCCCTATCTCCTCCCAGGTCTTTGAGCGGCCAGGCCAGAGAGCATAATTTTCGATGATTATCGTTTGTTGTTGTTCCCAGACCTTGCCAGAAAGCCCTTCCCCGACTTCTATAATTCTCCGTTCAGGAAGCTTTTCAAAGCCGGTATAAGCAATATAATCAAGGTAATTTCTCTCGGCATTATAGACGCTGAATCCTGATCCCGAGGCGTTTACGATCTCAGCCGCTTTTTCAGCGATTGAAAAAAGCAAATCCCCTAAATGCAGCTTACTGGTGATGTCCAATTCAACAGACCGCAAAGCTTCGAGGTGTTTTTTCCTCTGCAATACTTCATCTTGTGCCCGACGAGTTTCAAAAACCTCTGCAAAATAGTTCGAAATCGTTTCGATCGCAGCCGGGAATTGAACTTTTTGATCTTTCCTTGTTCCAATGATCAACCCTCCAACAGATACCCCATGCAATCCGAAACCCACAAAGTAAATCCCATCAATCCCGAGTGTGTTTTCAATTGCCCTGCAAATTTGCCTGGGGATTGACCCCCTGGTCAGATCAAAAAGCCCATTGGGGATCAATTCTAATTTCCCACTTGTGAATAATTCTGTCAATTTATCGTCAAGGACATGCTCAGACACATCAATCACGACCTCCTGGGGTTTTTTACCCAGGATTTTTGTCAACTGTTTGTCAAATTTACCCAGACCCCGCAGGGCTCTGATCCTAATCGCATTTTGACCCGGGTCCTGCAAAGTTACCATCACTATCGCGTCCGGATTCACACCCTGCACCTCATCAGCAAGCAGTTTACAAATCTCATCCGGGGTTTCCAATCGGCCGCCCAACACAAATGCTCTATTTATCAGCTCCAATTCCTTGATACTGGATGCTCTCTCTGCCTTTGCCTGGACACTCTGGATGATTCCAGCGAGCTGGTCGGTTGTTGTCTTCAACCAACCCAGAGCAGTATCAGGGATGCTCTCGGTTGCTACAATATCCACCAGGCCAACGATCTTGTTGCCTGATATTAAAGGCAAAATTGCCATAGATCGGATATTGGCCTGCTCATAAATCATGGAAGCTATTTTTGAAATCTTCTTTCCTGCTGCTTTGGATCCCAAGACCGAAACTAAGGTTTCGCCCATTAGTCCTTCAATAATATCTGAGTTAGTTATGATCCTGGCAGTCTCTGACTTCACCAACTCCTCATAAAAAGGACTGGTTTTTAACGGTATTGTGACCATGGACGGTAAAGATTCCCCCATATACCCTTCGATGATCTTTCTCAACCCAGTTGTAGGTTCCAATAATTTCGAGGAGAGGGATTGACTTTCAGAATTGATCAAATAGATATGGGTATCTACAACCTGATATATTTTATTGAGTTCACCTGAAAATAGTTTAAATATGCCCTCTAAATCTAAACCCTGATTTGCCGCAATATTGAGATCATTAATTATTTTCAGGTATTGCATTTGTTCAAACATTATTCTGTCTGAATTTGCCCTGTCCGTGATATCGATCACTGTGGCCTGCACAAAAGACTCTTGATCAAGATCAACGCGGGTGAGGTGGACAACTGCAGGAATTTCCTCGCCGGTTTTTTTCTTATGGATCCAGTGAAATTCATTAGATCCCCGGTCAAGGCATAACTGGATCATTTCAAGGGCTTTATTTTGGGAGTTTGCGCCATCCGGTTGATATTCAGGAGAGAGATCCCAGGGCCTGTATGACAGGAATTCTTGTTCATCCTCGAAACCAAATAACTCCATCAGGGCTGAGTTGCCAGAAGTAAATGTCCAATTCGGGGGAGATAATGTCATCAAGGCATTTCCTGACGATTCAAATAAAGAGCGAAAGCGCAGTTCACTTTCCTCCAGGTCCTTTGATGCATTCATAAAATCAGTGATATCTACCGCGATTTGGAGTCGAACAAGCTTCTGATCCTGCCAATAGATAGCCCTGTCATAATTACGATACCATTTTCCAGTGACCTGGTTCATCCCCTCCCAGATCACGGTTTCCCCGGGTTTTCCATCACTATCAATCAGGCGGTTATTTGTACAAACATCACATCTTTTTTGTTCGGCGCAAAAAACCTCAAAACAAACCCGGCCCGTGAAATCACCCCCAAAATCCTTAATCATCCGCTGGTTCATATACAAGATCTCAAACGTTTCCATGTCAGCCACATAGACATGCGCGTCAATATTCTCCAAGACATTCTTTAAATTCTCATGGGAATTTGTCAGATTCCTTTCCCCTTCTTTCCGCTTGGTAATATCCCGGGCGATTCCCAGGGTCAAGGATTGGTCATTGATCTTGACAGGATGAGTCGTGATTTCCGCATCCACCACAGTGCCATCCCCGCGGAGCAGCGGGAACCAATCAGGACCTGTCGATCTTCCCAGCTTATTTTTTGCAAACATTGCTCCTGCTCTTGGAAGATGCTCCCGGGGCATAATACCCAGATCTGTTAATTTTTTGCCTAATAGGTCCTCCCGATCATATCCAACCATTCTTTCAGCGGCCAGGTTGCCAGCAATCAATTTTCCTTTACTGTCGTTAATATAATATCCATCCGGTGCATACTCAAATATCATCTGGAAGCGCTGCTCACTCTCTTTGAGGTCCAGGGCATATTTATTCTTCTCAAGAGCGAGTGCCACTTGAAAAGTGTAGGCTTCGATCAAATCCACAGGCAGTTCCTGCTGCGGCATTTGGGTCAGGATGTATATGCACCCCAGAACACTATGGTTTCCTTCCAATCCAATAGTGTATACATCATGCACGTTAAATGTTTTGGCAAGTTTCCCGGAGATCTTTTCTGGAACATGATTGATTGCAAAATTTTCCAGGCCCCCGGGATGATGGGTTAATCTCCGTTTGCTGTAAGCACCAATAAATCGGTCTTCAATAACAAAAGATCTGCCATTTAATAACTTCCGACCAAGCATTCCTTCAACTTTTTTCAGAGCCCCTTTTCCCAAGCCGTGAACCCCTTCCAATTTCAAAGTGTCGGATTCCTCCTGGGAGAGAACGAGGACAAACGCTGGTTTACAGATCTCCAGATACGCTTCCCCGGCATGAACAAGCAGATCAGACCAATCATGAATGGATAATAGTGCCCGACCCTGGTCGCTTAACCAGCGAAGTTCTTCAAAGCTCTGATTGGTCTCAGATTTGGGATCAATATTCTCTGCCGCATGTTTGTTATTCAAGGTAAACACCACATCGGACGTGCTTCCATTTCCATTCCGGACAGGCGCAGCCATAACTCTGGTATTGATTTCCTCTCCGCTTTGGTGTTTTAAACAAATCTCAAATACATGTTCCTGGTCGTCTTTACCCACAATTCCCAAGACCTGATCGATAACACTGGGATCTGATGAACCTATCAGGTCCCTGATATTCCTGCCGTCCATTTTCTCAAGACCCAACATAACCAAGACAGGGTGATTGACTTTCTGAATAACCCCCTGGCTATTCAAAATCATCACTGGTGCCGCAATTGAGTCGATGATATATCCGTTTTTATTCATTTTTACACAAATAAACGATCTGCTAATGCAGCAGGAAAGGAAATTTTCTACTGCCTAATTTAATGAAGTGCATGGAAGTTATTCTACATCACGAAGTCGGATCGGTTCTTAATACACAATTACCGTTCTGTAAGCTTGCAAAACATCCAGAATTGCGTCCTGAATGTCTCACAAAATTTCAATTCTGTTAGGTATTCAGTGGCTGGCAAAGTTACTAGCAATATAATATCAAGTACAATGATATCAGTTACATGTTAAGGGCAGATGGCCCAACTTATCCGGGAGAAACGAAAATTCCAGGAGCTTATATGAAATCCAGCAAACTATCTTATCGAATTATCATCCTCTTGTTGATCCTGACAGTCCTTTTGGGGGCTTGTCGGGGATTTGGCACTGAAGCAACTCCCACACCTTTTGAACTTAAAGAAGATGGGGATGAAGATGCATTCATTGGTGTGCCCAACCCGGCTTCCTTTTACTGCCAGGAAATGGGTTATGAGTTAGAAATGCGCGAAACCGAGGCTGGCACAGAAGGTATTTGCATCTTTCCGAACGGTACAGAATGTGAGGAATGGGAATTCCTCGCCGGGGGCTGTTTTATAGAATGGTCCTTCTGCCAGAGGCAGGGCTATAACATCAAAGCTGGCGATGGAATGGCAATCTGTACCTTCAATGATGGCAGCACCTGTTCAGAATATGATTTTTTCATTGGTGAATGTCAGGCACCAGAATAAACGAATCCTGTCCCGAATATCAGGGTAGAATAAAAGCACAACAAGGTCCACCCTGTTGTGCTTTTTATTATCTAAACTCACCACAACGCATTTTTAGAAAGGAGACCTTGACATGTCGGATTCTCCCAAACAGACAAAACAGGATCTAGGACATTTGATCAACTCAGCCAAACGGTTGGGCATTGAGCTGGATGAAGCCTCCGCCCGGCAGTGGCTAACAGCAATCGCGGACACCAAAGACGAAGACGAGATTGTCTTTGACCACCGAACCGGTGTGTTTGGACACAAGGTATCCATGCTGGATTTCAGCTCCGAGGATCTGGCTCACTTCAGAAAGATTGGCCAACTGGTTGAATTCCGGGACATTCCAAACAAAGTTGAAACCGCACTCGCCCTTTCAGGCTCCGCGGCCCAATCCAAGATCCAGATTTATCCGGGTGATGCTGACTATTTTGAAAGAATTAATATCCTGGCCGATACCAGGGCCGAATCTTGTCGAATCCTGGCCGATATTATCCATGATAAAGCAATTGAAGCTGAATCTGGCCCGACATTCCAGCTTATGGAGGTCAGGTTTGGTTCATTTCCTGCCGACATAAAAATTGGAGAACAAGTCCACCCGGCGGGCAGCTCAATATCCTGGACCATTGACCAGATCAAAGCAGGGTTCATCACAGGCACAGCGCCCGAAGGTAATCCAATGACAGTAAATTGGCTCGATGTTGCGGATCAGCCGGGATGGTGCAAACTCGACTGGGTCATCGCGGACCCAATCCGGGGTGAACTTGTTAATGCCAGCAATATGCTGGATGTGACCTGGGAAGCTCCTGATGGGTCCATCACTCCGCTGGATGGGTTTTTAGATCCCTATTTCCAGGAAATATACCTTGATGGTGAAGATATTCCAATCTTCTCTAAAATTTCCCAGCATGTTTCTGCCAACGCCCTGGATGAATATGTTCAACAGCTTGAAAACGAGGTCACTAAATACATCACCAAGAACATAAACTATGGCAAGGCCGCCAAACGGATGTACAACATCTTTCGCCTGACTGGCCGCTATAACGAGGCGGCTATCATTCGGGAGCTATTTGATGAACCATCCTCGATGTTATATCAGGTCTGGGCCCTGATTCGCACGATGGAAGAATGCTGCCGCCCCGGGTCAAGCATAAAAACGGAACAAGTCCAGACCCAGGCAGATAGTTTGATTTTGGAAGTGGTCCAATCGCTGGAAGGTGATGAGGAAAGCATCGTTGTTCAGCATCTCCTTAAACTGAGGAGTGCGCTGGAAGAACAGAATCAGGGAGAAGCTCTCACCAGGACAGGCGCCGCGGCCCGTGACGAGGTAATCAATATAGTCAATAACTTCTTCTACGAAAAACTGACAACTATCCCTGAGATCAAAAGTTATATGACAGAAATGGGCGGATGAACCTGGAAAGGCTCATTCAACTTGATTTTCCACAAAAAGACGCTATAATTACGGGCAATCAATAAACGCGCTGACCGGGACGAGTAGCTGTATCAGTCCTCACCAGGGATTGAAAGCCACAGATTGAGAGCTTTCTTGAGCGACCCGCAACGAAAACCCCCCGCGAGCGGTAACCAGAAATCGAAAGAGAGTAAGGTGAAACGTTAGGCCCCGTTACAGGCCCTATGAGATGAATCCAAGATACTTAATTTGGATTTAATTCTGGGTGGAACCGCGAGAAACTCTTGCCCCAGTTGGCAGGAGTTCTTTTATTTTAATGGAGGTATATGATGGCAAAAGATAAATATGTGGGATCGGAATTGTGGAAAATCAGGCATTCAGCTGCTCATGTCATGGCTCAGGCTGTCAGGGATATCTTCCCCGAAGGCAAAGCCAAGATCGCCATTGGTCCTCCCATTGCCGATGGATTCTATTATGACTTTGATCTGCCCAGGGCCTTGACCCCGGAAGATCTGGAAGAAATCGAAAAGAAGATGCAAAAAGTCCTCTCAGAGGATCACGGCTTCATCCGCCGCGAACTCTCTGCTGACGAAGCCAGGGAACTCTTTAAGGACCAGCCCTATAAGCTGGACCTAATTGACGGCCTCGAAGCCGGGGGACTGGATGAATATGGCGAACCGCTGGATGAAGAAACGGTGATTTCAACATACACCCATGATGATTTTGAGGATCTCTGTCGGGGACCTCATGTCGAGAGTACCAAGCTGATCGATCCCAAAGCTATAAAATTACTAAATGTGGCGGGAGCATATTGGCGCGGCGATGAACACAACCCTATGCTTCAGCGCATTTACGGGACAGCCTGGAAATCCAAGAATGAACTTGATCTATATCTGGAGAAACTGGAAGAAGCCAAACGGCGCGATCACCGCAGACTGGGCAAAGACCTGGACCTGTACAGCACCAACCCCGACGTTGGCAGTGGTTTAGTGCTCTGGCATCCCAATGGCGCTTATATTCGTTACAAAGCAGAACAATACTGTCAGGAAGAACACCTCAAAAACGGATACGAGTTTGTCTCAACCCCCCATATCGGGAAAGCCAACCTTTGGGAAACCAGCGGTCACTTAACCTGGTATGAAGAGAATATGTATTCCTCGCTTGACATTGACCAGGAATCCTATTTTCTGAAACCGATGAACTGTCCCTTCCACATTATGATCTACAAAAACTCCCTCCACAGCTACCGGGATCTGCCGCTACGATGGGCAGAGTGGGGCACAGTCTATCGTTATGAACGCAGCGGCGTATTGCACGGCTTGATGCGGGTGCGCGGATTCACACAGGATGACGCCCATATCTTCTGCAGTCCCGAACAGATGCCAGAAGAGATTGACCGGGTGCTGAATTTCTGCCTGCACATCCTGCGCGGATTTGGAATGGTGGATTTCCATGCTTACCTGGCCACAAGGGATCCAAACAAATCAGCGGGTGATGTCGATCGCTGGGATGCCGCTACTGAAGCCTTGCGGGAAGCCCTGGATCGAGCAGGTCTGAACTATGATATCGATGAAGGTGGAGCCGCTTTTTACGGTCCCAAGATCGACCTGAAAATGATCGATGCCCTGGACCGGGAATGGCAGCTGAGCACGATCCAGTTCGATTTTAACCTGCCGGATCGTTTTGACCTAAACTATGTAGGCGAAGATGGAAAACAACATCGGCCCTATATGATCCACAGAGCTTTGTTGGGATCCATTGAACGGTTCATGGGCGTTTTGATTGAGCATTATGGCGGCGCCTTCCCACTCTGGTTGGCTCCTGCCCAGGCCGTCTTGATCCCGATCACCGATCGCAATCTGGACTATGTCTACGCTGCAGCGGAGAAGATGAAAGCGGAAGGTTTACGGGTCACAGTAAATGACAGCAGCGACCGGATGGGTGCCAAGATCCGCGACGCAGAAAAGTTAAAGATCCCCTATATGTTAGTTGTAGGTGATCGCGAACAGGAAGCTGGCACCGTCGCTCCCCGCTTGCGATCAGGCGAACAATTGGATCCAATCAGTATTGATGATCTTTTGGATCGCATGCAGCAAGAGATCAAAACCCACGCCCAGATCTAGAAAAATGGGGGCAGATTGGGCTTGCAAGAAGCTCTCTGCCCCCTCTGTTCGTTGACGTTATTCCCAAAATAATGGTATTATTGAAGTCTAAATGGAATTTATAAAAAGGAGAATGCAATAGGAGACATTAATTATCGGGCAAATGATCGTATCAGGGCTCGCGAGGTTCGCCTTGTGGGTGCCGCCGGGGAGAACATAGGTGTAGTCCCGATAGAAGAAGCCCAACAGATCGCCAAAGATGCTGAAATGGACCTTGTAGAGGTTGCTCCCAATGCCGATCCACCTGTATGTAAGGTGATGGATCTTGGGAAGTTCCTCTATGAGCAGGAAAAGAAGCGCCAAAAGGCCCGCAAATCTCAAAAAATTGTGGAAGTAAAAGAGATTCGCCTGCGGCCCAAAACAACTGACCATCACGCGAATTTTAAAGTACGTGACGCCAGAAGGTGGCTGGAAAGCAAGAAAAAGGTGAACGTCCGGGTTCAATTCCGGGGTCGTGAAGTGCATTATCCCGAGATTGCTTTAAAAATGCTGGACCAGATCGCCGAAGAGCTGAGCGATGTTGGCGTGGTAGAGCAAAGACCATCCCGGGAAGGCTATTCCATGTTAATGGTCATAGCCCCTGCTAAAGAATAAATCTCTCATCTATCAAATTTA
Organism: uncultured Chloroflexia bacterium; assembly: GCA_963695575.1. Classification (GTDB taxonomy): domain Bacteria; phylum Chloroflexota; class Anaerolineae; order Anaerolineales; family UBA11858; genus B10-G9. The sequence continues at coordinate 40,215 of CAVOGS010000009.1, read as the reverse complement.
CCAGAGGTAATAAAAACGGTTTAATAACAGCCTGAACCGTTCTTCTTTCTGGGTGTGCAAAACAAGTTTGATATGGTATATTAACCGGGCTGTAATATCAAGTATCGCAGCTGCTGGGTGCGGTAACAGGTGCCGAAAGGCAACCGGCGCCCAGGGGTTTGCAGGAGAGTATAGAATGTCACGAGTAAAAACAGGAACGAATCGCCGTCGTCGGCACAAAAAAATCCTCCGCATGGCCAAGGGCAACTACGGCACCAGGAGCAAACTTTACCGCCGAGCAAACGAGGCCATGTTAAAGGCCCTCTGGTATGAATACCGGGACCGACGGACAAGGAAGCGCGATCTGCGCCGGCTCTGGATCACCAGGATCAACGCCGCCTCACGGATCAATGGGATGACCTACAGCCGTTTGATCTACGGGTTAAAAGAGGCCAAGATCAACCTCAATCGCAAAATGATGGCCGACCTGGCTGTCCGCCATCCGGAAGCATTTGCTGAGGTTGTTGAAAAGGCAAAAAAAGCCGTCGCCTAGATTAGGAAAATCCAAAACCAGAGAGGACAGGGCTACCTGTCCTTTTTGTTTTTAATGCTACAATCGATTCTGCTACTACAAACCTCAAAACTTCCTCCGGTCGTAACCAAAATGATCACTTCCCGACAAAATTCGAAGATCAAACACATCAGCCAATTATCTTCCCAGGGAAAGGCCCGTAAAAAAGAAGGCCTTTATGTTGTGGAGGGAATCCGGATACTGGAGGAGGCCCATAAGGCCGGCCGTTACCCGAACCAGGTGCTGTATACTTCCGAACTTGATCAGAGGGGTTGGGGTCTATTGAAAGTATTCCAAGACCGAAACATTCCCTGCGAGGAGGCCGCGCCGGAAGTATTCAAGGCTGCCAGTGATACTGAAACTCCCCAGGGCATCCTGGCTGTTTTCCCGATCGACCCAGCCCCTGTACCAGAAAAACTCAACCTGGTCCTGATTGCCGATAAAATCCGGGACCCAGGCAATCTGGGCACTTTAGTTCGATCCTGTCTGGCCGCAGAAGCCGATCTATTGATCCTCAGTCCCGGATCGGTGGATCCCTATTCACCTAAGGTTATCAGGGCGGGGATGGGGGCTCATTTCCGGCTTCCAGTCATAAAAACCGATTACGCCGAAATTTCCAGAATCACAGCCGGCCTTACTCTCTTTCTGGCTGATATGAATGAAGGTAAAAGTCTCTGGGAAACGGACTTGGGCGGACGAGTAGGATTAATTATCGGCAGCGAAGCTCACGGCCCTGGCAAATCCGCCCGGGGATTGGCTTCAAACACCATTCATATCCCGATGAATCCCGCCTCAGAATCATTAAACGCAGCCGTGTCCGGGGCTGTTCTGCTCTTTGAGGTTCTCCGGCAGAGAAATCTGCTCAACAAATAAAGAAAAATAAAAAATGAGAATCACAACTCTATGACAAAAAGCGCCTTGCCCCTTAATCAGATCATATCCGGTGACGCAGTTCAAGTCATGAACGATCTGCCAAAAAGCTCTATTGACTTGATCTTTGCTGATCCGCCTTATAACATGCAGATCAAAGGCAATTTACTGCGGCCTGATTTCAGCAAGGTGGAAGGTGTGGACGACGAGTGGGACAAGTTTGCCAACTATCAGGCTTATGACGAATTCACAACCACCTGGTTAAAAGCAGCCCATCGACTGCTGAAACCCAATGGCGCTATCTGGGTGATAGGAACATATCATAATATTTACCGGGTGGGAAAATCCCTCCAGGATATTGGTTTCTGGGTGATCAATGAGATTATCTGGGAAAAGACCAACCCCATGCCCAATTTCATGGGCGTTCGTTTCACAAATGCCCACGAAACGCTGATCTGGGCCAAAAAGAATAAAAACAGTAAATACACCATCAACTACCACGCCATGAAGCCTTTTAACGATGGCAAACAAATGCGCAGCACCTGGGAAATGCCCATCTGCAAAGGCAAAGAACGCATCCGGGTCAATGGCGAGAGCGCCCATTCAACTCAAAAACCACTTTCCCTGCTTTACAGGGTATTGTTGGCATCCACAAATCCAGATGATGTGGTCCTTGATCCATTTTTTGGGACAGGCACAACCGGCGCTGCCGCAAAAATCCTGCATCGAAACTGGATTGGAATCGAGAATGACCCGACTTATATACCGATCGCAAAAAAACGAATTGACCAGATCCAGGAAGAAGACTACAGTCCTGAGGCCTTTAAGGTCAGGGATGAAAAACGCCTTGCTGCCCGGGTCGCATTTTCGCGGCTGCTCGAAGCCGGCTATATCAAACCCGGGCAATCCCTGTATTTTAACCAGGACCCGGCTCTGGTCGCAAAAGTCAAACCCAACGGAATTCTCCTTTATGGGAATTTTGAAGGTTCGATCCATCAAACAACCAAACATATCCTGAAAGGCAAACCCGCCAATGGATGGCTGTACTGGTTTGTTAAAAACGGCCGGGGTAAATATCAATCCATTGATGATGTCAGGGAGCTGTATCGCAAAGAACAGGCCCAACAGGATGACATCACAAATAAAACCAAAAACTAGAATTTTCTCATCCCGGTGATTTATGAAAATACGCTCAGTCACTCTATTTGCCAATCCTGGCCCCGCCATCGATGAAAATATCATCCAGCTCTCCGCCAATTTAGCCAAAAAGGCGTTTATATTTGGCAAAGAGTGCGATCTGGAACTCCAAACTGTCCGTTTTGCCACCCCCCCTTTCCCACAGTTCCTTTCGGGGTTAAGCGGGGAGCAAATTTTGGATTATGCCGTGAAACTGGAAAATACTCTGGCCGAAGAAGGATTTGAATATATATCTCTCGGCCCTGCGCTGCCAGACCATCCTGATAGCTACAACCTGGTACCTGATCTGATCCAATCCACTCAAAACACGTTCTGCTCCGGTTTAATGACCCAAACCGGGAGTGGGATATCACTGAGAGCAGTAAAAGCTTGCGGGGAGATCATTCATCGTTTGGCACCCCAGGACCCGAATGGTTTTTCCAACCTTTATTTCGCCGCCCTTGGCAACGTACAAGCCGGATCACCTTTTTTCCCCGCGGCTTATCATCATGACAACTGGCCCTCATTTGCTATCGCAGTTGAAGCAGCTGATCTGGCCATCCTTGCCTTTCAACAAAACCTGGATTTTGAAGAAGCGCGGAATAATCTAATTTCGGTGCTGGAAGAACTCGACACGACACTGACTAATTTCGCTAACAAATTGGAATCCAGCACTGGGATCAAATTTGAAGGCATCGATTACTCCCTGGCACCATTTCCGGAAAGTTCGTCTTCAATCGGCAGAGCACTGGAATCTCTTGGTATTCAAAAGATCGGCCAGCATGGATCCCTCGCCGCAGCAGCTTTTCTGGCCGACACTATCGATCGAGCCAAAATTTCACGAACTGGTTTCAGCGGCTTAATGCTGCCTGTTCTGGAAGATTCCATTCTCGCACAACGTGCGGCCGGGGGCAGTTTGGAAGTTAAAGATCTGCTGCTCTATTCCGCAGTTTGCGGCACCGGATTGGACACCGTCCCTTTACCAGGAGATATCAGCGCAGATCAGATCAGCGCGGTTTTAATGGACGTCGCGGCCTTATCTCTCAGGCTGGATAAACCTCTCACAGCCAGACTAATGCCCATTCCGGGGAAAAAGGCTGGCGACAAGACAACTTTTGATTTTCCGTTTTTTGCCAACAGTAAGATAATGGGGGTTGAAGCTGAGCGGATGTCAGTGTTATTTGATGGGGAAGGGTATTTGGATATCAAACCAAGGGGATGATATACCGGCGACAGAGGACAAGACATTCCTTTACCCCAGATGGAATCTGATCCATTTACTATTCACAACGTCAGATACACGTTTCTAGATCTCCCGAACAGCCCCCTGCAAAGCTTCCAGCCTGGCCTTTGCCAATCCCGGCAGGGCTTGCAGGGCAAAAAACGGACCGGAGCCTTCAATAACCAGTGAGGCAGCAACGCTGCCATACAAGACCGCCTGAAGTGGATCAAAAGTCTGCCTTAAGCCTGCCAAAAAACCTCCGCAGAATGAACTGCCTGCGCCGCTGGGATTTTTAACCCGGGCAGGATAGGAAGTGATCTCCCATTTTTTACCTGAGGCGCTATCGTATAAATACTGCCCGGCAGCTCCCTTTTTAATAACCACCAATTCACATCCATAACGGCCCAAATCAGCTGCTATTTCCCAAAGATCTGCTGATTTACCTTTATACAGGTTCAATAAATCCTGTTCTGATGGCAAAAAAGCGGTCAATCCCGTGATCAAGGCCGGGATATCCCCGAAATAGTTGGAATTCATATATGAGGGGGATGGATCAAGAGTGACCGTAGAAAAGCCCTGCTGGCGTAAAATCGCAGGCAGTAAATTATGGGAAAGGTAATCCAGCGGACAGAGGTGGGCGCCTGTAGCTGTCAGGTAAGCGGGGGGAATATCGCCTTCCCGGATTGCAGTGACTTGAACTGTCCGGCGATTATCTGGTTTTTGATTTGGATCCGGACAGCCTATCAACCCCGGCGGCAAGGGAACACCTTGTCGGGATAAATAAGGAATGGGATCTCCAACCAGAGTCAGTCGAGTTTCTTTGTTGTATAAAACAGGATCTTAGATCCACTAGCTTGAGGAAGAACAATCAACACCGTTCACATCGAGTCCCTGGCTGGAAAAATCTTCCAACCAGCTTTGTGGAAAATCCTCACCTACCCGGGTTAATAATCCGGGACCTGATCTTTTTCCCAGACTCGATATCCCACTGCAGCATAAAGAGCATTACCGCCAGGAGCGTCCAGGATCCATTCTTCCTCAGAAGTAAGAGAATATTCCCGTCGGAACTCTCCCACAAAGACATCCCGGGGTGTGGGATTTTGGTGAGCCATATAGTTGAGATAATCCAGAAATCTGGCCTAGCTACCCAGATTCGAAACCTGCCTTAAAAAGGTAATAATCGATCCCCCCAATTTGATGCCATCACCAGCAGTGAGTTGGATTTCCTCGCCTTCTTCAATACGTTTGGTGAGTAAATATCCCGCGCCGGCACCTGTGATCGCTCCCAGGACGGCACCGAGGATGATATATGGTAAATAGTTAGAGCCTTGTTCCTGATCCTGATTTTCAGCATTCATAGCACCTACCACCTTTATCAATCTATCTGAACTCGGGAATCATCTTTAGAAAAGAGTCGCCGGATACCTGCCATTAGAGCGGCGGGGCGAACAATCGGTTTGACCGAATTTTTCGATAATCCCTCTACAACATCCTGGACCTGTTGTAATACCTCAAGAATCTTTCCAGTTATGGACGGCAAAACCTGGATGATCTTTAAGACCAGAGCTATCAACGCGCCTAAGAGCAGCATCACAAGCACTGAACCAAACAAGACCGGGATCACCAAAAGCACTGTGGATAATTCCGCAAATCTGGAAATATTTCCCGGGCTTGTATAAAGGACAACCCAGATACCCGCGAGCATAAGCAGGCTCGTTCCAATCAACGTTGGAAATATAATTTGCCAAAAACTTGATCCCGCTGGGGCCTTTTTTTTCTCTGTCATGATAACGATATTGTAGCACGGATTTGGCGTCAGCTCGTCAATGCCAAAATCCATTCCAAAACCCCATCCTGATCACCAAAGCTCTGCCCTTTACTGGTTTTTTACATTAACCCAAACATTCCTTAACAATTGCCCGGTACCCTACAAGGGATCATAAAGGATCTGACATGAACAGCATTTTATTACTAGATCACGAAACTCCACAAAAACTATTAGTACCGGCTTTCCCGGTATTAAACACCGGCCGGGAATCACTCCAATCCCTGCTGGAGCTGTTCTCAGCTGTTTATTTGAATCAATTGGGCAGGGCCGCCCTGATGGACCGCCAGGAGACAAAATACATCTTCAGGGATAAGAAAATTTCCAACCTGCTACCGGAGCTGAAAGCCGCTTACCGTGTCCTGGAAATCGGGGGTCTGCGAATCTGCAATTACCGGACGGTGTATTACGATACGCCTGATTATCTGTTCTTTCAGCAGCATCAACGTGGTGCCGGTCAGCGATGGAAAATCCGCCAGCGAACATACCTGGATTCCCAGCAAAACTTCCTGGAAGTGAAACACAAAGACAACCGCAAACGAACCCGGAAAAAACGGATAGAAACTGAAAATCATCTGGATCGGTTCACAAAAAGCGAGGGCAGGTTTTTATCAGCCAACCTGCCTTTTCCGGTGGAAGAGCTGCATCCCACTCTTGAGGTCCGTTATACCCGCACCACGCTGGTGAATAATGACAATCTGGAAAGGATCACTTTAGACAGCCGGCTTGCCTTCGATAACGGGAGAGATGCCCTAACGTTAGATGGGTTGATGATCGCGGAGGTCAAACAGGCAGGCTACAATCCCGGATCTCCATTTATGGCTCAATTAAAAACGAGAGGGATCCGATCATCTTCATTCAGTAAATACTGTATCGGGATCAGTCTATTAAATCCCGAGATCAAACACAATCGATTTAAACCCATACTTCATCAGGTCGACAACCTGTTGGCAGGAGACAAAAAACATGAACGGATTTACTGATTTTCTAATTGCCTATGGGCTGAACCTGGCCACATCAATCATCGTGGTGCGCTGGATCTATTACCCAAAACACCGCAGTAAAAAATATGTCTTTACATTCCTTGCTTTTAACCTGATCATCTTCCTCGTGCTGAGCATGATGACCAGCGTTGAAATGAGCATCGGGGTTGGATTTGGTCTTTTTGCCATCTTCTCGGTCCTGCGGTACCGGACCAATCCTATCCCCATCAGGGAAATGACCTATCTTTTCATCATTGCTGCCCTGCCAGTCATGAACGCAACCGCCGCAACAGGGGATCATTGGGCAAAATTACTGATTGCTAACCTGTCAGTGATCGTTTTCCTTTTTATTCTCGAAAATGGATGGGGGTTTGCCTTTGAATCATCCCAATCCATAACCTATGAGAAGATCAACCTCATCCAGCCTGAAAATCGCGCTTTGCTGCTGGAAGACCTTGAAAATCGAACAGGGCTATCCATCAAACGCCTGGAAATTGGGAGAATAAATTTTTTACGGGACACAGTAAATATCCGGGTCTATTACGACAGCGATCGGCATCTGGATTCACTACAAATCCCGGCTGAAAGAAGCCTACCTGACCAAATAAAATAAGTCCTGTTTGTTGAAAACAACCAGGAGGAGGAATAAAAATGAAAAAATCCAGAAATTTATATTAACGCCCTGTTGATCATAATCTTTTTATTGTCCGCTTGCAGTTCAGCGGCGGCCGCCAACTCAACGGGCAGTTCAAGTGCCTATTCGAGCACTGAAAATGCGGTTGAATCAAAAAATAGTCCGGACGATCCGGCGCCAGAAACTTCCAGTGCTGAACCGGATTATGAGATTGTATTCCCTCAGGATTCGGTCAATGAGATCACGATCACAATTTCAGAGGAAAACTGGGCTTTCATGCTGGAAGATATGACTGACCTTTATGGCGAACAGGGAAGTGGACAAAGAGCAGGGCCCGCGGGTCGACCCGGGCAGGCGCCGGAAGACAAGCAGAGACCAGCTGCTCCTGCTGGTGATGGGAATTTACCCCCCGCTCAGATGCCAGATCGTCCTGGAGCAGGAATGATGGGCGGTGCAGATGACCAGAATCCCGCCTGGGTCGAAGCAGAGATATCCTTCAACGGAGATAGTTGGGAACATGTGGGCATCCGATTCAAAGGCAATTCCAGCTTAAAATCAACCTGGGGCAGCGGCTCCCTGAAGCTTCCCTTTAAACTGGACTTCGACCAGTACGAGGATGAGTATCCAGAAACAGAGAACCAGCGTATCTACGGATTCAAACAACTTAGCTTTGCGTCCAATTACCGGGACGATTCCTTGCTAAGAGAGAAAATTGCCGCTGATCTTTTCAGGGAAGCAGGTGTGCCTGCTGCGGAAACGGCCTACTATGCCGTCTATATCGATCACGGCGAGGGTCCTGAATATTTTGGGCTCTACACAGCAGTCGAAGTGGTGGATGATACCCTGATCGAAACCCAGTTCAGCGACGACAACGGCAATGTCTATAAACCTGAAGGTGCAGGAGCAACCTTTGCGGCCGGTTCATTTTCCGAAGCTCCAGTTTTGACAAAGAGACCAATCAGGACGAAGACGATTACAGCGATATCCTGGCTCTATATGATGCCTTGCACGATAAAACCCGCTTGTCAGATCCAGAAAGCTGGCGGGCAGGGCTTGGAAGCAGTGTTTGATGTAGATACCTTCCTGAACTGGCTGGCAGTGAATACCGTGATCCAGAACTGGGATACCTACGGCGTGATGCAGCATAACTACTATCTGTATAACAACCCCGAGACCGGACAGCTGGTCTGGATCCCCTGGGATAATAACGAATCCTTTAAAACGAACGGACAGGATGAGAGATCGGGAATCCCTGCGATTGGATCTGAGCGGGGTGGGTGATAATTGGCCGCTGGTGAGTTATGTGCGGGATGATCCGGTCTATTATCAGAAATATCATCTCCTACCTGGACGAGCCTTCCTGACAGATGTGTTCATTCTTGAGGAGCTGGCTGATACGTACCAGTACTACCATGACCTTATTGCTCCCTATGTCCTGGACGAAGGTCAAGAATTCACCCAGATCAGTTCCAGCCAGGCTTTTGACGAATCTGTGGCGGGGTTAATTCAATATTCGCGGGACAGGATCGCGGCAGCTGGATCTTTCCTTGTTGATCAGTAAAAGAAACGGGTGGCATTTCAGCCCTCCCCGAACCAACAACCCGGCCTAGAGCAAAACAAACAGAATTTGCTATAAATCGGACAGCATGCAGGCCAGCCACTCTTTAAAAAAGATTGGCTGGTCTTTGATTTATAATGAATAGGACAACTATACTCCTACCTCAGGGAAGACAACATGCTATCCACAAATAATTGGTTGATCTGGGCTCTATTATCCGCTGTTTTCGCCTCACTCACAGCCATCTTTGCCAAGGTAGGCATTCAGGGCGTTGATTCAGACCTGGCGACCCTGATTCGTACTTCAATAATCATCATTGTCCTGGCTGGTTTTGTCTGGGCGACAGGGAAATGGAGCAATCCTTTTTTACTATCCGGTAAGACCTGGCTGTTCCTCGCTCTATCCAGCCTGGCCACAGGAGCTTCCTGGGTATGTTATTTCCGGGCATTAAAAATTGGCGAAGCCTCCAAGGTGGCTCCCGTGGACAAACTGAGCCTGGTGCTAGTCGCCATTTTTGCCTTTGCTTTTCTGGGAGAACGCCCCGCAATCCACGAGTGGATCGGGATTGTCATGGTTGCTGCTGGTGTGATCACACTCGCCCTGTAACCAGACTCTCAAATTTGCCCAGAGATCAATCCCAATATCAGGCCTTCCAGACCTCTGCCAGGAATGACAGAAAACGAGCAATATGCCATGAAAAAAGTAATAACCATGAACAGATTTTTCCATAAACCAAGAAACATTGGCCATGCCCCCGGTTCCTTACTCCCCAAGATAAAATCGACCACAGCCGATAACTTTGACCTTATTCAAGTATGGACCAGACCAGCCGGTTGATGAGCAGCAAGTCCAGCAAATATCTGATTGTTTTCCCTTTAATCCCCGAGACACCTGTCAACTGGCTCAACATCGAAGGAAGCACACCAGGTCGATCTCCTGGAGGAGATCGGCACCCAGCTTAACATCCATCCCCTGGTACTGGAAGACATCCTGAACACAAACCAGCGGCCCAAAGTTGAGGATTACGATGCGTATTTGTTCATCGAATTGAATATGCTTTCCTGGAATATTGAATTATCCCAGGTCGACGCAGAACAGATCAGTTTACTCCTGGGGGAGAAATACCTGGTCACATTCCAGGAAAACGAGAAGGATGTCTTTGATGGAGTCAGAAAACGCATCCGGGAAGGCAAAGAGCCGGCTGGCCAAGGGCGGGGCAGATTATCTGGCCTACTCCCTGATCGATGCCGTGGTGGATAATTATTTTATCGTTCTGGAAAACCTGGGAGAACAAATCGAAATCCTGGAGGAAGAACTGGTTACCGATCCCGATCCGGGCACCCTGCATGCCATCCATGATCTGAAAAGAGAGCTGATCTTTCTCAGGAAATCCGTCTGGCCGCTACGGGAGGTCATCAGCTCTCTGGAAAGGGGTGAATCACAATTGTTCCAGGAAGCTACCTTACTCTATCTGAGAGATGCCTACGACCATATCATCCAGATCATTGACACTATTGAAACATTCCGGGAGATGGCCTCCGGGATGCTGGACATTTACCTCTCCAGCGTCAGCAACCGCATGAATGAGGTCATGAAAGTGTTGACGATCATATCGACGATTTTTATTCCTCTATCCTTTGTGGTCGGTTTGTATGGCATGAATTTCAAATTCATGCCCGAGCTGGATTGGAAGTGGGGTTATGCCATGGTTTGGGGAGTAATAATTTCATCAGTCACTGGTATGGTGTTATATTTCCGACGCAAGCGGTGGATTTAACAGTGCGGGGAAGGTAAAAACGTTGAACTACCACAAGGAAAGCATATGATCTACGAACACCATTCCCAACCACTGCTTGATAGGAAGCTGTTTCTTATCAGACTCCTCAAACACGGAAGTATATCCCTGGGTTTACTGCTGTTCTCACTCCTGTTAGGGGTTCTCGGCTACCGGATCACAGAAGGATTTTCCTGGATCGATGCCCTGCTGAATGCGTCCATGATCCTGGGAGGAATGGGTCCGGTCAACCCGCTTTCCACAAACCCGGGAAAGATATTCGCTTCTGTTTACGCGATATTTTCCGGAGTGGTCTTTCTGGCGGGCGCCAGTCTGATCATCACGCCCATCGCTCATCGGATTCTGCACCATCTGCAGCTGGAAGAAAACTAATCAATCCCCAGCGCCTCTGCAACCAACGGGGATCTGCTGTCCGCCAAAACCAGATCAGGTAAAGGAAAAAAATGAATTTACCAGAATATATTTCCAAACAAGAAGTCCAGCGCGTCTGCCAGGAACTGGGGATCCGGGACTGGAGTAAACTTTCTGACGCCAGGATCACAGTAGAAGAGGCTGAGATCATCCAGCAGGCAGTAGGCGGCGAAGCAACACAAATCTCCAGTCTTGAATTTAAAATGGGGTTGGAAGTTGAGCTGGAGCACGGCACACAATTTCCGGATGCCAATGTGACCAACAACCATCCCTTATTAACAGGCAGGATCGTTCTGGCCCATCTGAAAGAAATGCTGGATTATTATCAGCGCCTGGAAGTAGCTGAGCTGGAAGGGGATATGCTGAAAGCATTCCAAGCCGGGAACCGGGAGAAGTTATTCACCAAATATCAACTGCTGCTCCAGGCCAGGGCGAAGCTGAACGGATAAAAAACACCATCCGGACATGATGGGAGCATTTCTGGCAAGAGGTAAGCATTCGGGGCTTACCGTTGACAGGGCCAACTGATTTATATACACTGAAACCATGCCTGCCCGCGTTTACTCCTGCGCAGTGGTGGGGCTGGAGGGGGTTTTAATTGAAGTCGAAGTGGATTACTCCTATGGACTTGGTTTCATCAATGTAGTTGGACTCCCGGATACGGCCGTAAAGGAAAGCCGCGAGCGTATCCGGGCTGCCATTAAGAACCTGCCTACCAGCTTCCCTCGCAAATCCCTGGTAATCAACCTTGCGCCCGCCAATGTGCGCAAGGAAGGACCGGCTTATGACCTGCCCATGGCAGTGGGCATCCTGATCATTCGCGGAGAAATCCCACCCAATGCAGTGGAGGATATGATCATTGTGGGGGAGTTATCCCTGAACGGGGCTACACGTCACACCCCTGGTGTGCTTTCCATGGCAGCCATGGCCAGGGACGAAGGATTTCAGACAATTTGTGTACCCGCGGTAGATGCTCCTGAGGCGGCTCTCATTCCGGGGTTGGAAGTCCTCCCAATCCAGAACTTATTCGATCTAACCCAGCACCTGATCGGAGCCCAATCTATCACACCTTACGCCAACATATCCATCCGTGAACTTCCTGAGCTGGAAACGGATACAGATTTTGAGGAGATCAAGGGCCAGGAACATGTCAAACGGGCTCTTGAAGTTGCCGCCGCCGGAAATCACAACCTGCTTATGAGCGGTCCTCCCGGCGCAGGGAAAACCCTGCTGGCGCGCTCACTGCCCGGCATCATGCCCCGTATGTCGATCGACGAAGCGCTGGATGTGACCCGGATCTACTCCATCCTGGACCAGCTGCCCTCCCAAACCCCCCTCCTCCAGCACCGCCCGTTCCGGGCGCCCCACCATACCATCTCCCATGCTGGTCTGGTGGGCGGCGGCACCTGGCCCCAGCCCGGCGAAATATCCCTTGCCCATCGGGGCGTGCTTTTCCTGGATGAATTCCCCGAGTTCGGCCGCCGCGTGCTGGAGGTGCTGCGGCAGCCCCTGGAAGACAAAGTTGTCACCATCAGCCGGGCCCAGGGATCTTTGACTTTTCCAGCCAACTTCACCCTGGTGGCAGCCATGAATCCCTGCCCCTGTGGTTATTATGGCGACCCGGGCAAAGAGTGCACCTGTTCAACTTCAACCATCACTCGTTATCAAAAACGCCTCTCGGGGCCGCTCCTGGACCGAATCGATATCCATGTTGATGTTCCGCGCGTGGAATTTGAAAAACTCAGCTCAGATCGCCTGGGAGAACCTTCCAGGGAAGTCCGGAAAAGGGTGGAAAAGGCCAGAACATCCCAGGAAGAACGACTGGCAGGATCCCCCCGGGGCAGCAATGGGGATATGATCCCTAAAGAGGTCAGAGAACACTGTGCCCTGGATGGTGAATGCCAGGCCTTGATCAGAAGCGCCAGTCAGCAGCTGGGCTTGTCCGCCCGGGCCTATCACCGGGTGCTCAAATTAGGACGAACTATCGCCGATCTGGCAGGGGATGAGAAAATCACTCCCACCCACCTGGCTGAAGCCTTGCAGTACCAGCCCAGGATGGAAAATTAAGTAAGATTGTGGGCCAATACTCCATCTAAAATTGACTTAGCGATTTACAGAGGAGTAATTATGAACACATTTTTATGGATTATTCAGGGAATGCTGGCAGCTGTATTTATGATGACCGGAGCCATGAAGCTTTTTCAGAAGAAAGAAGCTTTGATAGATAAGATGGGCTTTGTGGAAGATTTTTCAGAACTACAAATTTCCGGGATCGGTGTTCTTGAAATCATGGGCGCCATGGGATTAGTTCTTCCCTGGGCGACTGGCATTTTAACCTGGCTGACCCCTGTGGCAGCCATAGGTCTGGCACTGACTATGGTGGGCGCTTTCCTGACTCATTTGCGCCGAGATGAGTTTATTCCGATGGGAATCGTTAATATCGTTCTTTTTTTATTGACTGTTGTAGTAATTATTGGCCGGTTTTTCCTTTAATTCTAAGTCGGACATCTACTAAGAATATAGGCTGCGTCAATCACCATCTGACCAGCCTTTTTTTAATTCAAGATGTTCTGATCCTATGAATCCAGCAGGATTCTTATCGAATCAAGGTCTAGACGCTGAGCAGGGGCCAGATATTCCCTCCAGTCATTAATATGATCCTGCAGCCGCTGCAGAAGGATCTCACCTGCCAGTTCTTTATTCTTCAGTTGGCTGCGTGTTTGGTCATTATCCACTTGAATAAATGTTGGTTTGTGCAGCAGTGTTACTTTGGTTTCCCTTTTGTTGACGTTCTGTCCCCCCGGTCCGCCCGCTTTACTGAATGATATTTCAAGGTCTGAAGCATCCAAAGAAGCCAATGATCGAAGATTGTCTTCGATCCAGCTTTTATAGCGGTTGAGGTGTTTAACCTGTTGTTCTTGGTGATCAAAAGCCGGGAAGTTTCTCAGTACTTTCTTCAGTGATGCTTCAACCTCAATTCGGTCCCCTTCCCTGGATTGATCCCGCTGTTGTTTCTTGATTGCCTTGATGGTTTTTGTTCCTTTCCGGTGAGTTTTTTTGGAGCTGCTTCCACCTCCACCACCTTTTTCAACATATCCTTCTTCATAGTTATGAAAATCATCCGGGTCTATTTTCTGATAATCCTGGGGGGTGTTGTTTTTTTTATTCATGCGTAATAACCTGATTATTGAAAGAATGCTCTGGCAAAATTCTGTTTACAGATTAATCCATTAAGCCTTAAATGAAAAGGGCTGTCCAGTCTGACAGCCCTTTTATATTTTCCAATCCGATTTTTATTCCGGTAAAGGAGTGATTTTGACAGCGCTCACTTTTGTCTCTGGGATCTTGGCAACGGGATCCAGGGCCGGATTGGTGATCTCATTTGTTGGGGCTTCCACAAAATGGAAGGTCATTGATACCATCCCGGGTTGGCAGATATCTGTCACGTGAGCCCGGGCTTTAATGGTTCCCCGGCGGGATGAGATTTCCACCCACTGCCCATCCATAACGCCAAATTGCGCCGCGTCATCCGGATGGAGCTTGATTAACTCTTCCTTATGCAATTCATCCAACCCCTCAGCCTTTCGGGTCATTACCGTGTGGTAATGATACAGGCTGCGGTCCGTGGTCAGGATCAGCGGATAGGTCTTGTTGGCAATTTCCGCGGAAGGTTTGTAGTCCAAAGAGACAAATTTGCCTTTACCGCGCGAAAATTTTCCTTTGTGCAGATAGGGCGTTCCAGGGTCTTTTTTATCCTTACAGGGCCACTGCAATCCACGCTCTTCAATCCGCTTATAGGTGATACCTCCATAGATCGGGGACACCTCGTTGATCTCGTTCATGATCTCTTCCGGGGATTGAAAATCAAACCCGGCTTCACCCATGGCCTTCGCAATCTGGGAAGTGATCCACCAATCAGGCTTGGAATCCCCCCGGGGAGGAATGACCTGACGAACCCGCTGCACTCTACGCTCAGTATTTGTGAACGTACCTTCTTTTTCAGCGAATGAGGCAGCAGGCAGCACAACATCAGCATACTGACCGCTCTCTGTCAGAAAAATATCCTGACTGACCAGGAAATCCAGTTCTTTTAACGCTTTTTGAGCGTGTTTGGCATTCGCCTCAGTCAGTACTGGGTTTTCGCCGACCATATACATCGCTTTCACTTCCCCGGCCAGAATGGCATCGAAAATCTCCGTATGGGTCAGTCCCAATTCTCCAGAAAGCTTCGTTCCCCAGGCTTTTTCGAATTTTTCCTGATTCTCTTTGTTGTCGACCCGCTGATATCCGGGGTAGACATTGGGCAATCCGCCTAGATCACAGGCTCCCTGAACATTATTTTGTCCCCGGAGGGGATTTACCCCTGTAGATGGTTTCCCGATGGATCCTGTCAGCATCGCTAAGTTGGCGACCGCCATGACATTATCGGTTCCGTGAGAATGCTGGGTTATCCCCATGGCATAAAAAATCGAGGCTGGTTTTTTAGTGGCATAGACCCGGGCAACCAGGGCAATTTGCTCCCAGGGTACTCCGGTGATCTTTTCCACAAATTCAGGTGTATAAGGTGCCAACGATTCTTGAAACACTTCAAAATCTTCGGTTCTATCCGCGATGAATTTCTTATCGTGAAGGTTATTCTCCACAATATAGCGGCACATTCCCATCAAAAAAGCAGTGTCCGAGCCAGGTTTGGGCTGAACAAAATAATCCGCCGACCTGACAAGATCGATTTTCTTGGGATTAACAACGATCAAAGTTGCACCATTCTGGGCAGCGCGCCTCATACGGTGGCTGATCACAGGATGAGCCGCCGTAGTATTGGAACCGATCACAAAGATCGTACCTGCGTTATCTATTTCTTCTATTGAATTGGTCATTGCTCCGGAACCAAAAGTTGTGACCAGACCGGCCACAGTAGGAGAGTGTCAAAGCCTGGCACAGTGATCTATGGTATTTGTACCCATCACCGCCCGCGTGAATTTTTGTACCAGGTAGTTATCTTCATTGGTACACTTAGCTGAGGTCAGCGCTGCAAATTTCTTACCCTTGCTTTTTTTGAATTTTTTGGCAATTAAATCCAAAGCCTCATCCCAGGTCGCTTCGACGAATTCGCCATCTTTTTTGATCAGGGGAGTTGTCAAACGGTCGGGATGATTTACGAATTTAAAACCATAACGTCCCTTTACACAGAGGCTTCCCTGGTTTGGTGGACTTTCATAGTCTGCGCGGGCGCTGACAATCCTGTCCCCTTTGACACCTAAGTAAATCCCGCAGCCTACACCGCAATAAGCGCAGGTGGTTCGAACTTCACGGGAAGCCATTTGAGGTTTTTTGGGAACCAGGGCTCCCACCGGGCAGCGGGAGATACATTCTCCGCATGATTCACAGATCGAATCTACAAACCCTTTATCGCCGAATGTTCCGACCACAGTCTTGAATCCCCGGTTGATATACCCCAGGGCGCCCAATCCAACGATCTCTTCGCAGGTCCGGACGCAAATCCCGCACAAGATACATTTGTTCGGATCAAACTGGAAGAATGGGTTTGACGTTTCGAGGGGCAGATCACGACCCATTTTTCGGAGTCCAGACTGTCCATCAGGTTTGATACCCAGATATGCCGACACGGTTAAAAGTTCACAATCATCCGCAGCTTCACACGCCAGGCAGTCCATATGATGGTCTGCAATCAGAAGATCCATGGTAACTTTTCGAGCGATGTTAATATCCGGGCTGTCGGTTATCACTTGGATTCCTTCCCGGGCCGGTGTCATACATGACATAACCATCTTGCCACCGTCAACCTCAACACCGCACATCCGGCAAGCCCCCACAGGTACCAGGTCGGGGTGGTGGCAAAGATGGGGAATATATATATCATTGGTTTGAGCAGCTTCCAGGATGGACATGCCATCTTCCGCCTGCACTATTTGTCCGTCAATCGTCAGTTTGAATTGGTCACTCATAAATATCTCCAATTATGCACGAAGAATAAATTAAACCGGTTCTTCAATTAGCCGCTCTGCCCCAGTACGAATTTCTACGGAGAAAACTTTGGGAGGACATACCTCATAACACACCCCGCATTGAATACATATATCCTGATCTATTGTGTGGATTTCTTTTTGCTCACCACTGATAGCCTCAACCGGACAATTTTTCCTGCACAACCCACAGCCAACACAGCTGTCCAGGATATGGAAAGAGATAAATGCCTTACATTGTTTTGCCGGACAGGCGTTTCCATGGATATGGGCTTCATATTCGTCCCGGAAATACCGCAAGGTGGTTAATACTGGATTGGGGGCAGTTTGACCCAGACCACAAAGTGATCCCAATTTCACCCCCCTGGCAATTTCCTCCAGGCGTTCGATATCACCGGATTGCCCCCTACCTTCCACAATATCTTCCAGGATATTCAGCATTTGTTTGGTCCCCAGTCGGCAGGGAGCACATTTTCCACAGGATTCCATTTCCGTAAAATCAAGGAAGTAGCGGGCAACATCAACCATACAGGTGTCCTCATCCAATACAACCATACCGCCTGATCCCATCATCGATCCTGCTTCAATCAAAGAGTCATAGTCAACCGGGGTGTCAAGGAAAGATTCTGGCAAACATCCCCCGGAAGGACCTCCGGTTTGCACCGCTTTAAACTTTTTTCCATCCAGGACACCTCCCCCAATATCATAAATGACCTCCCGCAGAGTTACACCCATAGGGACTTCAATCAGCCCACTATTCGCAATTTTCCCGGTCAGAGCAAATACGGCAGTACCTTTGCTTTTTTCGGTTCCAATGTCGGCAAACCACTCCGAGCCATTACTGATAATCAGCGGAATGTTGGCATAGGTTTTGACATTATTCAACAGGGTGGGTTTTCCATGTAATCCCTCATTTGCAGGGTATGGCGGCCTGGATCGGGGCATTCCCCGATTGCCTTCTATAGAAGTGATCAGGGCTGTTTCTTCTCCACACACAAAAGCTCCTGCTCCATGGAAAATTTCAATATCAAAACTGAATTTAGTTCCCAGGATCTTCTTACCCAGGAAACCTTTTTCTCTGGCCTGTTCAATAGCGATCTGCAATCTTTTTATGGCCAGGGGATATTCGGCCCGGCAGTATATGTATCCCTGGCTGGCACCAATAGCAAATCCAGCGATGATCATTCCTTCGAGCACAGAATGCGGATCGCCTTCTAAGACAGAGCGATCCATAAACGCACCGGGGTCTCCTTCATCTGCATTGCAGAGAACATATTTTGGATCCCCTTTTGCAGTCTGGCAGAAATGCCATTTCATGCCAGTGGAAAATCCGCCGCCGCCGCGGCCTCGCAGCCCAGACGCTCTTACTTCACCGACAATATCGACGGGCTCCATCCCAAGCGCCTTCTCAAGCCCTTGGTACACGCCAACTGCCAGGGAGTCCTCGATTTCTTCCGGGTTGATCTGTCCACAGTTGCGAAGAACCAGCCGTTTCTGACGGGCATAAAATGGAATTTCATGATAACTTGAAATCCTGTCTTTGCTGGTTGGATCCTGGTAAAAAAGTTTTTCAACTGGTTCACCCTGATGGATATGTTTATCTACAATTTTTGCGACATCTCTGGTTTGAACCTTCGCGTAAAAAACATCTTCTGGTTCAACGATAACAATTGGGCCTTGCTGGCACATTCCGTGACAGCCGGTGAATTTCACTTCAACATCCGTGCCTTGAAGGCTTTCTTCCAAAGCCGCCTGAATTTCAGGTGACTTGGAAGATTCACAGCCGGTTCCCCTGCAAATAAGGATCGTCCGATTATTCTTCTCCATTCTGATCCCCTTTGGTCTGAACTAATTTTCTGACCTTCTGTTTGGTCAAATCGCCATGTACTTCTTCATTGATTGTCATGACCGGTGCCAGGGCACAGCATCCGACACAGGCGACAGTTTCGACAGTGTATTTTTTATCCTCAGTTGTGCCTTCTCCATCCAGACCCAGTTGGGCCGTTATTTCCTCAAATATTCTCGGGGCTCCCCGAACATGACAGGCGGTACCCCGGCAGACAGAAATAAGGTTTTCTCCCGTAGGCGTAAAACGGAACTGGGCATAAAATGTGGCTACTCCATATATATCACTCGCCGGAACGCGGGTATATTCTGCAATTTCAGCCATCAAGTTCTGTGGCAGATAGGTATACTCTTCCTGTACCTTTTGCAGAATCGGAATAACGTTTTCCCTCTTACCCTCATATTTGGAAAAGATGGTTTCTAAACTTTTATCCATGGCCTCTCCTTAATACTCAGCCAGTACGTATGTATTATTCAATTCCCATGACCAGCAACTATTTAAAACCCAAACGTTCTGGATTACAGTATACTCGCAGTTTTCCATGTCGAGCATACCCAACCAGTGTAATATTCCACTTGCGAGCCAGATCTACTGCCGCCGAGGTTGGAGATGTTCTGGACGCTATAATCGGACATCCCATAAATGCACCCTTGCGCAGCATTTCCGAAGATATCCTGCCTGTGGATATCAAGCCCCGACCTTCCAGTCTGAATATCCTTGCATCAAACAGGCACCATGAAGTTTATCAATAGTATTATGCCGGCCGATATCTTCCACAACCTGGAGTAAACTCGCTGTTTCTAGATCCAGCAAACCAGCGGCGTGTACTCCACGGGCCCTGGCATAAAGGCTTTCTTTTGTTTGCAGGTGTGTAAATGCCTTGAGGATCATATCCGGTGTCGTACAGATCCCAACAGGGAGAGGTTCTATCCCGGGTTGGGAATCTTCCCGGGTTAATCCTCCTCCACATCCGGAAGTCAGGACCATTTTCTGGGGGAGATCAACATCCCGGTTCAGCCAGACATCGATACAGCAACCATCCGGTGTGATCCTGAGATCACTGATCTCATCCAGGCTCTCAATGATCCCCTCGTTCATTAAGAAACCAACCGCCAACCAGTCTTGATTGAGCGGCGTTCCCATCAACGAGACAAATTCCACACCATTCACATATATTGTCAGGGTTATTTCTTCGATGACATCCCCGCTGTCCAGCGTCCAGTCATGATGAAAATCCCACCAATGGAAAGATTCCGATCCGCGATTTGTCATCGCTTCCTTCAATTCAACTAAATAGTTCAACCAGTAAAGACCCCTCAAAGATGGGGTTTGAAACAGGGGCAGTTAACCATTCCTGGTTAACCGCCCCATTTGTTCAGTTATCACTTAAATCAATCGTCCATACGATTGATTCAGGAGAGACCAAGCACTTCGCCGGTCTCAAGATCGATATCAATTTCGTAGTAAGCTGGCCGAGTGGGCAGGCCGGGCATAGTGCTCATCGAACCAAGCAAAGGATACAGGAATCCAGCGCCTACTGATGCTCGAATATCTCGAATCGGAACAGTAAATCCAGTTGGTCTGCCTTTTAAGGTCCCATCATGGCTCATGCTCAGATGTGTTTTGGCCATACACATGGGCAGTTCATCAAAACCCAGTTTGGTGTACAGTTCAACCTTCTTTTCTGCCAGAGGCTCATAGGTGACGCCATCAGCGCCGTAGATCTCCTTGCAGATGATCTCGATTTTTTCCTTGATGGAAGTGCCCTTCAGCGGATAGAGGAATTTGAAGTCGCTGGGCTGCTCACAGGCTTCAACTACTGCCTTGGCGAGATCAACCGCGCCCTTGCCCCCCTCCATCCAATGGCGGGTGACAACGGCATTATAGGCGCCGGCCTTCATGGCGGCTTCACGTACCATTTCAACCTCTGCCGGAGTATCGTCTTTAAAGCTGTTTACAGCAACAACGGTTGTGATACCAAACTTTAGAGCGTTTTCGATATGGACTTCCAGGTTGCAGAGACCTTTCTCGCAGCAGCTCCAGGTTCTCGGTCACATATGCTGGGTCCAGGGGAGCACCCGCTGTAACCGTGGGGCCGCCGCCGTGCATCTTCAGGGCTCGCACAGTCGCGACCAGAACAACCACATCAGGCACCAGTCCGGAGTAGCGGCATTTGATGTTAAAGAACTTCTCCATGCCGATATCCGCACCAAAACCAGACTCCGTCAGCACATAGTCTGCCAGCTTGAGAGCAATTCTGTCTGCGATGATCGAACTGTTGCCGTGAGCGATATTCGCAAACGGACCAGCATGGACCAGGGCCGGGGTGCCTTCAACGGTCTGCATCAGTGTGGGTTTGATAGCATCTTTCATCAACACCGTAACAGCACCTGCTACACCAAGGTCATCCATCGTGACTGGATCGCCGGCCCTGCTGGTGGCCACAACTGCCCGTCCGAAGCGCTCACGCATATCAGCCAGATCCGTTGTCAAGGCCAGGATAGCCATGATCTCACTGGCAACAGAGATATCAAAACCGGTTCGACGGGTGAATCCTTCCTCTTTGGGACCAATACCAATCTCAATTTCTCGCAGCATGCGGTCATTGGTATCCACAATCCTGCGCCAGGTGACAGCATCCGGATCCATATCCAGGCGCACGAATTTGCCATATTCTTCCGGAGTCAGGTCATCGGGGTTTGTTTTATCAATTCCCAATTTCTTAAGTCTGCGGAACATGATCGGAGCAAATTCCCGTTTCCCGTTTTTATCTGGCGGACAAAGGCGTTTGAACAGCGCCTCATCACTCTGTCGGCTTTCATGGTACATGCGGGTATCGATCGCCGCTGCGACCAGGTTGTTGGCAGCAGTAATGGCATGGATATCGCCGGTCAGGTGCAGGTTAAAATCTTCCATGGGAATGACCTGGCTGTAACCGCCACCTGCTGCACCGCCCTTGATGCCGAAGGTTGGTCCCTGGCTGGGTTGGCGGATGCAGGTGAACAGGCTCTTGCCCAGATGGGCGCCCAGGGCCTGGCTCAATCCCACCGTAGTGGTGGTTTTACCTTCTCCCAGAGGTGTAGGGGTAATAGCAGTTACGTCAATATATTTTCCGTCCGGCACATCCTTCAGCCGCTCCAGGATATCAAGAGTCACTTTGGCTTTGTATTTACCGTATAACTCAAGCTCGTCATCCAGGATCCCTATCTCATCCGCAAGATCCTTGATCGGTTTTATTACCGCTGCATGAGCGATATCGATATCCGATGGCACTGGATCCAGCAGCGTCAATGGAGACGGGGTTACTGGTTTCTTCTGAAAAGTCATTTGTTCACTCCTTTAATATAAATAGCGACAAGGCCAGTTGAATCTGCCAGATCAATTTCCATTTGCCAATTTGGCTGCGCGAACGGTGTTCCGCAGCAGCATGGCAATTGTCATCGGTCCAACGCCACCCGGTACAGGTGTGAGATAACCTGCTACTTCCAAGGCTTCATTATAATCAACATCTCCCACTAATCTGTAACCTCGTTCAACACTGTCATCATCAACTCGGTTAGTGCCAACATCGATCACTGCGGCACCCGGTTTGATCCAGTCACCCTTGACCATTTCGGCGCGGCCTACTGCGGCGATCAGCACATCGGCTTCAGCACATTTTTCCTTCAAATTCTTGGTCCTGGAATGACAGATCGTAACAGTGGCATTCTCTTTCACCAGAAGCAAGGCCGCCGGCATTCCAACGATAAAAGACCTGCCCAACACTACCGCATTGGCTCCCTCGAGTTCTACTCCGGCGTTTTTTAGCAGGTATAAAACGCCATCCGGGGTTGCCGGCACAAACTGGGGTTCTCGGCCTTTTTGCGCCAGGCGACCAATATTTAAGGGATGGAATCCATCCACATCCTTATCTATGCTGATCGTTCTGAGCACACTTTCATCATCCAAACCATCTGGAAGAGGAAGCTGAACAAGAATGCCGTGGACTTCTGGATCGTCGTTTAGATCCTTAACCATTTTTTCAACTTCTTCCTGGGTTGCTGTTGCCGGAAGAATATGGCCAATGGATTTGATCCCTGCTTTTTCGCAAGCTTTGTGTTTCATGCTTACATAGACCTGAGAGGCAGGGTTTTCACCAACCAAAACTGTTGCCAATCCTGGCGGGTTCTTTCCCTCTGCCACCATAGCTGCTACGTCAGCGGCCACAGCATCGCGGACTTCTTTTGCAACAGCTCGGCCATCAATGATTTTTGCGGTCATAAACCACTCCCTTTGTGAATGAGAAATGAATTGTTAGTGTTTCAGAAAAACAAAGATAATCTCAGGTTAACCTAAAGCGCCATTCTAAAAATATTATGACTAAAAAGGGGTTGATTAGCAAGTTATCTTTATCACAATAAATACTACCCCAATCACGAAAAAACATCATCGCTTTCCACAAATTTCATCCCCAAAAAAATCGTTTTTATTGCCCCCATCTTATAAATGGCGTAAAATATAGATTGTTCACGGATCGTTTGGTGTGACCAGGATCTATCTATGACACTGGACCAGACATGTTCTTCCATTAGAACACCCCGCTTTAGGAGCTGCAATATTTTCCTGAATGGTAAGCTCCTTTATGAAAATAAAATCCTGCCAAAAACACCCGTTAGTATTGCGGGTGTTTTCCCTTATACCCGGAAATAACAGCCCGGACCAATAAAATCTGGAGGAAATCATATGTCCGACCGCAAAAAAGTCACCATCCGCACCCTTTTCGACAAAGCCGCCAAAGGTGAACCGATCTCCTGGTTGACCTGCTACGATTATCCCACTGCCTATTTTCAGGAACAGGCTGAAATGGATATGCTTTTAGTGGGAGACAGCCTGGGCATGACCATGCTTGGTTATGATGGTACTCTCCCGGTGACCATGGAAGATATGATCCGGCATACCCAGGCAGTTCGCAGAGGCGCGCCAACGGCTTTCCTCGTGGGTGATATGCCCTATATGTCCTACCAGGCAAGTGTTGAATCCGCGGTGTTAAATGCCGGTCGGTTTATGGCAGAAGCCAGCTGTGATGCCATCAAATTGGAGGGCGGGCATGTGATGGCTGATCGCATGAATGCTATCGTCAATGCCGGAATTCCAGCTGTCGGCCATCTGGGTTTGACTCCCCAGAGTGTAGCCGCCCTGGGTGGCTTCCGGGTCCAGGGAAAAGGGGCTACCCAGGCCAAAGAGATCATTGATGATGCCAAGTCCCTGGAAGAAGCGGGCGCATTCTGTATCCTGTTAGAAATGGTGCCCGACCGGGTAACCAAAATAATCACCGAACGGGCGGAAGACTGCCTGATCATGAGCCTTGGATCTGGCCCGGACGCCCACGGACAGCTGTTGATCTTCCATGACATGTTCGGCCTCTATCCAAAATTCACACCCAAGATGGCCAAAGTTTACGGCAATGCCGGAGAAGTTCTCCAAAACGGCCTCATCCAATACAACAAAGAAGTTAAGGACAAGACCTTCCCTCAAAAAGAGAATTGGTTCACAATGAGTGATGACGAGTTCACGGATCTCCTTGAACTACTGGATTGATTCAGTTAGTAGTAAGTAGTAAATGGTAAATAGTAAATAGGAAGGATTTTCCAATAAAGGGGGTAATAGATATGTCTGAAAAATTGCCGTATGCGGAACAATATCAGGATCTAATCGCGTATAAGAAATCAATGGATTTGGCAGATCAAATTTATCAAGAAACCAAATCCTTTCCAAAAGAGGAGGCATATTCACTAACCAATCAAATAAGGAGAGCATCAAGATCAGTAGGAGCTCAAATCGCTGAAGCTTGGAGTAAAAGGATGTACATTAAGCATTTCATATCAAAACTCACCGATGCGTCAGCGGAACTTAATGAGACTGAGCACTGGATAAATATTGCCTACAAATGCAAATACATATCAAAAAACACAAGAAACGAACTTGTTGATCTATGTAAACTAATAAATAGACTGATTTGCGGAATGATTTCAAAAGCAGAGTTATTCTGTATTTCTGGATGATGTCATGAGGAGTATTGCGATAACCTGCGCATTAGAAAAGAAATTCAATCTTCTTACTACTTACTATTTACTACTTACTTTCTAAACATAGGAAAACGGAGAATAAAAAATGACCGACCTGCGTTCTCGTTTAAAAATAAGCCCCGATCGATTAGAAGCAATAAACAACATCCTTCTCAATCCAGATATGACAGTCATCAACGATTTCCTGGCAGTAGTGGAAAAATATGGAACTCCTGAGGAAATTAATAACAAAGCTGATCAGGCCCGGAAGCTGGATAACCTGCTGGCGATAGTGGAGAAGACCAAACCGGAATACCTGGATGATCTGAACTGGCTGCAAGAGAAAAAAGAAAGCGGCGCATTTATCTCGGTTAAGGATTACCGCAAAAAAGTGCTGGGGGATAAAGCTGACCAGACCAAATTCAATGATGAATTTGCAGTCACCCTGGAGATCAGCGCCTGCCAGTATTTCCCCTGGGTGCGGATGATCGCTGAAAAAGCCATCGCTGAAAACATGTTAATGCCTGGTCGTTTTATCCGGGTCCGGAAAATGAAGGAGCAGGAAAAAGATGGCGATCTGGCTGCTTTTGCGGCAGCCATGCAAATTTTAGGGGCCAGCTACGTTGAAACACTAGATACCAAGGGGACAGATGGCTCCAACGTACATTTGGGCGGCCCTGAAACGATCACGGGGTATTTTGGCGGTGTGGGCCAGCCCAATCAACATGCTCTGGCCTGGTTGGATGAGTTTCTGTACTATTACACAACATACGGCGTGCGCCAGGTATTGAATATTAATCCCGGCACAGTACTGCTGGGATATATGCTGCACCGCCTGGGTGTGAATAATGAATTCAAGATTTCTGTTTTTATGGGGAATGACAATCCCTATGCCGGCTTGTGGACTCTGCTGGGCGCCAAATTATTTGCCCGGGATGACGGCACAACGCCCTTGATCGGTTTTAACTGGAGCAATTCTGTGGACAACCAAACCATGGAAATCACTGCCCAGTTCAGGAAAGATCTGGGGTTTGAAGACATTGTTCGGTTTGAACATCACATCACAGAAACCTACAAGAGCATCGTCAGGCAGCCCTACAACAGGCGAGATGAGTTGGTTGAAATCGCTGATCATGTTGCGAATATCTCCGCCAAACACGAGGGTGGAGATCCGGAAATTGACATGACGCGAGAACATCCCTCGGATATCCTGGACTATTTCCGGGATAAAGAAGAAGTGTTAAAAACCGGGAGATTGGGATTTCCTGGCCGAAAATTTCATGGATAAATTCATCGCCACCAATAAAACAGCCTGGGCTTTGACTGAAAATGGATTGTCATTCCTGGCCGCGCCTGAACTGCATCGATAAATCACACCTCTGGTTGGTTTAATATATTTTTTTCACTATCAACAGAGATCCTCATTTCCGATCAGGTTGACAGCAAATCTGATTAAAAGATGCCTTAATGTTTTTTCAGGATAAATAAGCAGGAGGTATTGATGAAGGTGATATCGTCTGGCAAAGGTGTAATGCTGCAGCCTCCCGATCTGAATGCATTCCGGGAGCATAATCGGGGAAAACCACGAGGATTGATAGATAAACGAATGACTGAGAAAGAAGCCGTTGCCAAATTCATCAATGACGGCGACTATATTGGCACGGAACTTTACGGTACCGTGCGCTGCCCTCAGTCACTGGTCAATGAGATTATTCGCCAGGGGAAGAAAGAGCTCCGGGTAGCTGGACAGGGAGTATATGAACTGGATCTGCTGCTGGGCGCCGGATTAGTGAAAGCCCTCGACCATACCTATATTGGAATGGAAGTTTATGGAATCTCTAACTGCCTGCGCAGAGAAGTGGAAAGTGGTCGGGTAGAACATTGTGTGGAATGGAGCAATGCCGCCATTGCCTGGCGATTCAAGGCCGCCGCGATGGGTGTTCCGTTTATTCCCACCCGGTCTATGTTGGGAACAGACACCTTGAAATACAGCGCAGCTAAAGTTGTAGAAGATCCCTTTACTGGTGATCCCATAGCTCTGCTTCCGGCCCTGATCCTTGATGTGGGATTGATTCATGTCCACCGGGCAGATAAATACGGTAACTGCCAGATTGATGGCATCAGTGGTTTTGCTTTTGAAATGGCCCGGGCGTCCAAACGATTGCTGATCAGCACAGAAAGGATCGTTCCCACAGAAGAGATCCGCCGCCAGCCCGACCGAACAATTATCCCTCACTACCTTGTTGACGCGGTGGTCGAAGCCCCCTTCGGGTCCCATCCAGGGGAGATGTGTTATGTATATGAACGGGATGAACCCCAAATCAAAGCCTGGGTGCAGGCTTCCAAGGACCCTGAAACAACTCAATCCTATCTCCAGAAATATATCTACGACCTGAATGATCACCAGGCCTATCTGGATCTGATCGGCAAGCAGCGCTTGCAGGAACTTAAGGATATGGTGCCGGAGGTTTCCCTATGACTCAACCTACCTACAACCCCAACGAGTTGATGATCTGCTCAGCATCCAGGTTAATGGAGGACAATTCCACAGTCTTCATTGGCACAGGGATTCCTATGCTGGCTGGCGCTTTGGCACAAAAAATGCATGCTCCTAACCTGATTAGCATTTTTGAGTTTGGAGGAACCGGCGCTATACTGGAGGAACTTCCGCTCGCTGTCGGTGAAAGGCGAACCTTCCATAAAGCCCTGGCTGCTTCCGGGATCCTCGATGTCGTTGAAACAGCCCAGCGCGGATTTGTGGATTACGGTTTCCTGGGCGGCGCACAGATCGATCCCTACGGAAACCTGAACTCGACAGTGATCGGTGACCATGATCACCCCAAGGTTCGCCTGCCAGGCAGCGGCGGCGGCAACGACGTTGGCTCTCACTGTTGGCGGACGATCGCGATCATGAAACATGATAAGCTGCGATTTGTAGAGCATGTTGACTTCATCACCACGCCGGGATACCTGTCTGGTCCCGGTGCCAGAGAGGAAGCGGGCTTACCCCCGAACACCGGCCCTTACAGAGTAGTCACAACACTGGGCATCCTTGGATATGACGATGAGAGCAAACGCATGAAACTGCTCTCGATCCAACCCGGCACCAGTGTTGATCAAGTCCTGGAGAATACCGGTTTTGAGCTCCTGGTGGCAGATGAGGTCACGGATAATCCCCCGCCCAGCAAAAAAGAGCTGAGCATCTTAAGGGAAGAAGTAGATAAAGATAGATTTTACATCTAGAAATCAATTGGAAAAACACATAAATAAATAGGAGTATAATGAGCTATGTTAAAACTTTTCATCGAGACAAATAACTGGATAATAACGAATAGATGAAAGAAAAAAAAGCCATCAAAGAAACATTTATTGAACTTTCTTCACACTATGAAGAATCAATTGATTGGGAATTAAATAAATTCTGGGGCTGGAGTTACCAAAGATTTTTAGATGAACTTGTAATACGAACTCCTCAAAGAAGATCAAATAGTCCTTGATATCGCGACCGGAACTTCTGTCATTCCCAGAAAGATTACTGAACCGAGATTTCCTCGGTATTCACATCGCAGGTCTGGATCTCACTGAATCCATGCTCAGACAGGGCAAAAGAAAATATACAAGGAAGATAAACAAGCGTATAGTCCTAACTTGTGGTGATGCGATGGCTCTTCCCTTCTGTGACGGGTCATTTGATGTAGTGATGTCTGGTTTGGCTTCTCATCACATGAATATTCCCCTCATGCTCTCCGAAATGAAGCGGGTACTAAAACCCGGTGGGTTATTATCTTTTATTGACGTAGGCATATCTCCTCTCTGGGAAACGAAGATATTCGCGGTCTCACCAGAGTATTTGCATTTTTTATCTTTCTCTTACAAAGAAATCCTCCTCGGGCCTGGGCAGAATCTGTTGCCATAAGCAATATAAGAACACCTGAAGGTTGGTATAAAGACCTATCTCAGGCAGGGTTTGAAAATAATCAGGATAAAGAAACTGAAGTCAAAGTACAAATGGGCCCCTGAACCTTTATCCATACAATCATCATATTAACAGGAGAAGATAATGACCTTATCAGACACTGCTTCAAACAAGGCCGAAAGAAAGAAATCTGGACGAAGTACTTCGGTTTCCTTGACCTGAGCATCGATGAATTCATGGAAATCCAGGAACGCCTGCTCCTGGAGCAGATCGATGAACTCGGAAACAGCATGATGGGGCGCATGATAATGGGAGATATGATTCCGACCACCGTAGATGAGTTCCGCAGAATGGTACCTCTGACAACCTATAAGGATTATCGCGGTTACCTGGACATTCAACGGGACGATGTCCTTCCTCGTAAACCAGTTGCCTGGGCCACACATCCGGCAGAAGCGGCGAATATAAATTCAAATGGGTGCCTTACACTCAAAAGATGTTTGACCGACTGGGTGAAATTGTTGTCACTGCCATGATCCTGGCGTCCGCGAATAAAAAAGGCGATATCTTCCTCGAAAACAAAGACACTGTCTTATTAACCACTGCTCCACCGCCATATTTTGGTGAAATCATCACCCGGGCGCAGAAGCCCAGGCAGATCTTCCGTTTTTTCCTCCCCTTGACGAAGGGGAAAAGATGGGATACGCGGAAAGGGTCCAGGCTGGTTTTAAAGAAGCCATGGTCAAAGGTATTGGATGTCTTTTACGGCATCTCCAGTGTGCTGGTCAGGATCGGTCAGCAGTTCGAAGAAGGCGGCGGCAGTACTAAACTTTCCAAAGATATGCTCAATCCCAGCTTCATCTTTAGAATGCTGGGTGGCTTGATCAAAGCCAAACTCCAGGGACGGCCCATGCTGCCCAAGGATATCTGGAAAATCAAAGGGATCATGACTGGCGGAGCAGACACTCTGGTATACAAGAATATCATCGAGAAATACTGGGGACGAAAACCATTGGAAGGATATGCCTCACCGAAGGTGGCATGGTGGCTATCCAGGCCTGGAATCTTAAGGGGATGACCTTTTTCCCTGAATTTGACTTTTTAGAATTCATAACAGACGAAGAAAGGAAAAAGAAAAGGAAAATCCCGAATTATCAACCCAAAACAATCCTCTTTGATGAACTTGAACTTGGGGTCTATGAGTTAATCTTCACAAACTTCCACGGAGGTATCTTTACCCGCTACAGGCCGGGCGATCTTTTTGAAGTAATTGCCATGAAAGATGAAGAGATTGGTATCAATCTGCCTCAAGTTAAATTATTATGCCCGGGCATCAGATGTGATCAACCTGGCCAACTTCGCCTTTCTGACTGAAAAGGATATCTGGCTCTCTCTGGAAAAAGCGGGGATCGAATATAACGAATGGATTGCCCGCAAGGTCATCGATGACGAAAAATCATATTTACATCTCTATGTAGAAGTTGATCCTGCAAACAAACTCGATGAAGGGGAAGTCAGGAAACTGGTAAGCGAGAGCCTCTCGAATATCAACAAAGATATCAAAGACATGAAAGAGATGCTCGGCTACGATCCCCTGAAATTGAACCTGCTCAATCCGGGCGCTTTCGCGGCCTATATGGAGTACCAGCAAAGCCAGGGCGCAGATCTGGCCCATACCAAACCGCCCCACATGAATCCCACTAAAGAACAGCTGGGAGTGCTCATAAAGGAAAAGAAGATCAAATCCTAATATGGTCTGGAATATCAACACTTTAGTACCGTTAATAACCTTTATCATCTACGGCGTTTTGCTGTTTGTGGTCCTCGCTGCACGACCACAAACAGCATCCCGGCGGAATTTTCGCTGGTTCCTGCTCGCAATGGCAGTTAACTCGTTGGCCGCTTTTTTCGTTTTGATTGATACCAATCATACGCTGACCTGGATGCGTATTTTTGTCTGCCAGTGCTGATTCCGTTTGATGATCAGCCTGTTCTATTTCACACAAACAGTCATTGAAGAAAAAACCCGCCTTGGCAGATTACTGTGATCTATTATCGGTCTGATCACTATCATTCTCACTTTATTCACCGACCTGATAATCCTCAGCGCTGATGTTGTAGATAGTGCTGTAGAGTCCGAATTTGGGAAGTTTTCTAATTTTTCGCTGGCCCAGGATTTCTTCTCGTGATCTTCAGCATTTTACCTTCTGATCAAGAGTTACCGAAAAACGCATGGATGTGGTTCAGAGAAACCGTTTACTTTACCTGATCATAGCTTTGTCCATTATCCCAGTGTTAAACCTGGTGAATTTCACTCCCCTTGGAAAATATCCCTTTGAAATTGCCGGGTATGGTGATAACTGCCCTAATAATTGTTTATTCGATCCTACGCTACCAGCTGCTGGATATCCGGATCGTAATTCGCCAGGGCCTGCTTTACTCCATTCCTACTATGTTGATCGGTACAGCCTATTTCTTGATCATCACCCTTTTCATTAATATCTTTGGCCTGAGTTCCGGACCGGAGATCTTCTTAAGTTCCCTGGTTGTAGCGATTATTACCGCTCTGCTGGCCGAACCTTTAAGAGTTAGAGCCCAGGCAGTCATTGACCGCATTGTTCTTCCGAGAAAAATACAATTCCCAGATATGCTTCAGACTCTAAGCAGTCAGACTACTTCATCATTGAACCTACACAAGATCACGAACATGATCTTGGCAGAGATTTGGACTACCTTACATCTTCCGAGAGCTGCTTTTTTCCTCAGGGAAGAGGATAAACGGTTATTTCAGCTAACAACCCAAATCGGATTAGATGACCTTGGAAACCAATCATTCAGACAAGGACACCCACTGGTTCTTTGGTTTTCAATCAAAATCATCCCATTAGTCGACAAGATATGGAACTCCTTCCACAATTTCAATCTCTTTGGAGGAGTGAAAGGCAACTCTTAGATGCCATGGAAGCAGAATTATTCATCCCCATCAAGGTCCTATCACAACTGGTCGGAATATTCCTATTAGGACCTAAACGGTCTGAACAGCCATTCAGTTCTGAAGAAATAATAACCCTCTCAACAGTCGCAAACCAAACTGCCGTTGCAATTGAAAATGCCCGCCTATATACTGCTGAACAGAGCAGGCGAAAAGAAATCGATACACTTTACAATCTATCCAATCAACTTGTTGGGACAGATGATTTGGATACTATTTTAAATTCCGTTACCAAACATGCTGTTGAAAGTGTTCAAGTCACATACGCCAGAATATTGATAAGAAATGATGACGGAGATTATTATTGTCGAGCAATTTATCCAATTAAAAATCTGGCAGACCCACTTCAATTCGGAACTATTGAGCCAATAGCTGCTGAATATATCTATGAAAGTATTCTAGCGAATGAAAAAATAGTTGTATTAGACATAAACGATCCAGACTGGCATGAAGAGGAAAAACAAGCCATATTCATTAATTTTGCCAGGACTTTATGCATTTGTCCATTAATTGGCTCTGATAGAAAAATTGGTCTCCTCGTCCTTGGGGAATTCCACAGCAGTGAGGCAGCTCCTTTTTCACCCTCCCAGCTAAGATTGATCAACGCTATAGCAGACTATGCCTCAAGTTCTATTCAACGGGCAGTCCTGCATGAGCGGCTCGAAGAAACTTTCCTGGAAACGATAATCGCCTTGGCAAATGCTGTTGATGCCCGCGACTCTTATACCGGAGACCACAGCCAGCGTATGGCAGACCTATCCGCCCAGATAGGCTCGGCGATGAATCTACCCAAGGGTGAAATTGAGGCTTTGCACTGGGCGACAATACTGCACGACATTGGGAAAATTGGAGTGCCTGATGAGATCCTGAACAAAAAAGGACCTCTCACAAAGAAAGAATGGGTCATCATGAAAGAACATCCTGTCACCGGAGCTGAGATTGTTGCCCCTGTGAAATACTTGTCCCGGGTCGCACCTATCATACGGTCTCACCATGAAAAACATGACGGCACCGGTTATCCATACGGGTTGAAGGGGGAAGAAATACCACTGGGATCCCGCATCCTCGCTGTAGTGGATGCTTACACGGCGATCAGGGATAAGCGCATATACAGCGATGCCCACAGCCATGAAGAAGCCGTGGCAGAAATTCGTCGTTTCAGTGGAACCCAATTTGACCCTGAAATTGTGGATGTTTTCTGCAAAACAATCACTGAATAATCATCCCGATTCCTTCTTTCCAATTTTAAACCACGATCCTTTCCGGGGTAAATCCACGGTTATTCTATAGGTTACAATCTGTACTATGACAGATAAAACCTCATTGACTCCATTTTTTGATCCTCAAGGCGTTGTGGTTATAGGCGCCTCCCAGGATCCAACCAAGCTGGGCTACCTTCTAGCCACAAATCTTCATAGAAGCGGTTATAAAGGCGCTATCCATTTTGTTAATCTAAAAGGCGGTTCCCTGCTTGGAAAACCCATCTACCAATCAGTACTGGATGTGCCAGATCCTGTAGATCTGGCTGCAGTTTTGATCCCATCAAAATACGTTATCCCTACCCTGCGGGAATGTGGAAAACGGGGGGTTAAAGCAGCCATTATCGGAGCAGGGGGGTTCAGAGAAACTGGAGCTGAGGGTCTGGCCCTGGAGCAGGAAATGCTTCAGGTAGCTGAAGAAGAAGGCATTCGTTTACTGGGCCCCAACTGTATTGGTTTATTGGATACCCACCTCCCACTGGACACAACTTTTCTCCCTCCACCTGGGCCTATTCCAGGTGATGTAGCTTTTCTTTCCCATTCCGGTGCTATTTGTGCAGCGGCCATTGACTGGGCCCGCGGCCAGGGCTACGGTATTTCCAAATTGATCAGCCTCGGAAATCAGGCCGATGTCACTGAAACCGACTTGCTGGCTCCCACAGCAGCCGATGGCCATACCCATGTGATCGCTCTCTATCTGGAAGGGATCAGTTCAGGACGCCGATTCATCGCTGAAGCCCGTTCTGTTGTGCCGACCACACCCATCATAGCTCTCAAAGTCGGGAGATTCGAGTCCGGTCAAAGAGCGGCCGCCTCCCATACCGGCGCCCTGTCCGGAGAAGAAAGCGCGTATAATGCCGTATTCCGGCGGGCTGGTGTGCTGCGAGCTGAAACCAGTGAGGAAATGTTCGACCAGGCCAGGGCGTTGGCCTGGTGCCCTATGCCTGCAGGCAATCGAGTAGCGGTATTGACTAATGCTGGAGGTCCCGGCGTAACCGCTGCCGATGCGCTTGAATCCAGGGGTTTGAAGATGGCAAATTTCAGCCCTGAGACCATCTCTGGACTGCGGGAGATCCTGCCGTCTGCTGCCAGTCTTCAAAACCCGGTGGACATGCTCGCTTCCGCGGGACCAATCCAATTTGCAGATTGCTTAAAAGTACTTCTGGCAGATCCTGGTACAGACAGTGTAATGGTGATCTACCCCACACCTCCTATGTTTACTGCTGGCGCGGTGGCAAAAGCCCTGATACCGATCATTCACCAGGCCACAAAGCCGGTGGTGATATGTGTCATGGGAGATCGATTGATCCAGGAAGCTGTGGAACACCTGCGTGCTGCCCGGATACCTGAATACCGTTTTCCAGAACGCGCGGCGGCAGCCCTGTCTGCTCTGGTCCAAAGAGTTGGTCTGCTAGAACTATGCTTCGGCTGAACCTGTCACTCGCAAGGATATCAAGACAGAATCTGGTTCAAAAATCTGATCAAGAGAAAATAATCAAAACAATCATCTCACTGCGCCGGTGATCGCCCGGATCATGGAAGCCTACGGGATTCCCACAGCGAAAATGACCCTGGCAAAGGACGAGGAAGAAGCCGCTGCCCTGGCAGCGGAAATAGGAATGCCGGTCGTTCTAAAAGTTGCTTCTCCAGATATCAGCCACAAAACCGATGTTGAAGGTGTGCTTTTGAATCTGGCCGATGAAAAATCCGTCCGGGGCGGATATCAGACCATCACCAACCAGGCAAAAGCTGCCTTACCTGAGGCTCAAATCACAGGTGTTTATGTCCAGAAAATGGTCCCTATGGGTCAGGAAGTGATCCTTGGTGTAGTTCGGGATCCCCAATTTGGCCCGGTCGTGATGTTCGGTTCTGGGGGCACTGAAGTTGAAGGATTAAAGGATCTATCCTTTGGACTGGCACCATTAACTGAGTTAGAAATTGATTCCATGCTTCAAGAAACTTGGGCCGGTCGCAAACTTGAAGGTTTCCGGAATATTCCACCTGCCGATATCATCGCTGTCCGGGATGTGATGGTCCGCCTGGCCCAGCTTGCAGATGATTTTCCCCAGTTTGCAGAAATTGAGATCAATCCCCTGCGAATTTTTCCCACTGGCAAAGGTGCGGCAGCGATCGATGTCCGTGTCCACCTGGATTAAACGTAATGTTTGAGAGAATTTTCGAGATTAATCAGAAATAAGTTTCTGGATTTGAAAATAAGAAACGGGGTTCAGTTCATCTAAAGATCCCGTTTCTTATTTTTTCTTTTTATGATTCGCTTTGATATACGATTTCAGATATTCGCCAGTATAGGATTGGGGTGTACTGCAAATTTCGCTGGGCAGGCCGGCAGCGATCACTTCGCCACCCGCATCCCCACCTTCCGGTCCCAGGTCAATGATGTAGTCAGCGACTTTGATAATATCCAAGTTGTGTTCAATGATCAAGACTGTATTGCCCTCATCCACCAGGCGCTGCAAGACTTCAATCAGTTTATGCACATCAGCCGCGTGTAAACCGACTGATGGCTCGTCCAGCACGTACAAAGTGGATCCTGTGGAGCGTTTGGATAATTCACGGGATAGTTTGATGCGTTGGGCTTCTCCTCCGGAGAGCGTTGTTGAAGCCTGGCCGATGCGTATATAACCCAACCCCACATCCTGAAGCGTTTTCAATTTGCTCATCATAGCCGGGAAGGCCTCAAAGATTACCACGGCCTTGTCTATGGTCATATCCAGCACATCAGCTATGTTGTATTCCCCTTTATATCGCACCTGGAGAGTCTCCCGGTTGTAGCGTTTTCCATGGCAAACATCACAGGGAACGTAAATATCTGGCAGGAACTGCATTTCTATCTCCAACTGGCCATGACCCCGGCAGGCCTCACAGCGGCCTCCTTTAACGTTGAAAGAAAAACGGCCTTTATCATATCCACGGATCTTACTCTCAGGCAAATCCGCAAAAAGGTCGCGGATATGGTCAAATAACTTGGTATAAGTGCCAGGATTTGATCTTGGAGTCCTCCCGATTGGGGATTGGTCAATGTTGACGATCTTGTCGACATTCTCAATACCCTTGATGGCATCATGGTCGCCCGGTTTGGTCTTGGCTCGATTCAACTCCCGCGCCAGCGCTTTATAGAGTATCTCAATCATCAGGGTGGACTTACCAGAGCCAGAAACCCCGGTTATACAAACCAGTCTGCCCAGCGGGATTGAAACATCGATATCTTTGAGATTATGTTCTCGGGCCCCTAAGATCTGAATGGATTTTCCCGATCCTTCCCTTCGTTTATCCGGGACAGGTACCTGCAGCCGGCCGGATAGGTAAGCGCCGGTTAGTGATGTTGGATGTTCCAGGATCTCTTTGATGGTTCCCGCTACAACTACTTCGCCGCCGAGTTCACCGGCCCCGGGACCAAGGTCCAGGATCCAGTCAGCGGTTTGAATGGTTTCTGCATCATGTTCCACTACCATGACCGTATTGCCCAAGTCTCGCAGTCCTTCCAGCGTCCGGAGAAGCCGGCCGTTGTCACGGGGATGCAAGCCGATGGACGGTTCATCAAGCACATATAACACACCCATCAGGTGGGATCCGATCTGGGTTGCCAGACGGATGCGCTGGGCTTCCCCACCGGAAAGAGTTCCTGCATTCCGATTGAGAGACAAATAATCCAATCCTACATTCACCAGGAAACCCAGGCGTTCTATCAATTCGCGCAGGATCCTGTCAGCGATAGTTTTCTGGCGTTCTGTTAGAGGCGAGTCCTGGTTATTTAATTGGTTGATCCAACTCAATGCTTTCTTGATCGGCCAGGCAGATATCTCAACAATGTTGATATCATCAATTGTCACAGCCAGCGCTTCCGGCCGCAAACGGGCGCCTTGGCAGGAGGGACAAGGGTTATCATTCATATACCCCATGATCCTGGAACGCATATATTCTGACTGGGTTTCCTTAAACCTGCGTTCAAGATTATTGACCACACCCTCAAAAGCCCGGAAAAATTCATATTCCCGACCTTCTTTGTCCATATAGGTCATCGGCACTTCATCCCCGCCGGTGCCGTATAGAATGACATGTTCTTGTTTTTCAGTAAGTGTCTGATAGGGTTTTTCGAGGTCAATATTATTCTGTTCAGCCGCCCCAACAAGCGCTTTCCAATAGTAGCCCCCTTGGCCTTTGGGCCCACCCCATTCCTGGGCATCGATAGCGCCCTCGTTGATTGATAGGGTCTGATCTGGAATCAGTAAATTAACATCTACTTCAAGCTTGGTCCCGATCCCTTCGCAGGTTGGACAGGCGCCGTGAGGAGTGTTGAATGAAAAGGTCCGGGGTTCCAGATCCGGAAAACTGATCTCACAAACAGGACAGGCCAGATGTTCGGAGTAATTTGTATTAACTGGATTCTCCGGGTCGGTTACATCTAAGATTGTCAGAAAACCATCACCATATTTCAGGGCGGTTTCCACTGAGTCCGTCAGGCGGGAGCGGAAATTATTCTTCTCTTCTCCGTTCTCGGGTTTTTGGATAACCAGCCGATCAACAACTGCTTCAATGGTGTGCTGCTGGTAGCGTTCCAGGGTGATATCCTCTTCCAAACGGCGGATCTCTCCGTTAATTCTAGCCCGCACAAATCCAGACTTCTGGATCTCTTCCAGGATACCCTGGTGTTCTCCCTTGCGGCCCCGGATCACCGGTGCAAGGATATTGAATTTTGTGCCTTCCGGAAGACTTTCAATATGATCGACAATTTCCTGGGCTGATTGTGTGGTCACTTCCCGACCGCAGATAGGACAGTGGGGAATTCCAGCCCGGGCATATAACAAACGCAGATAATCATAGATCTCTGTTACCGTACCCACGGTTGAACGGGGATTCTGGGATGTGCCGCGCTGATCAATCGACACAGCTGGTGATAAACCTTCAATATATTCCACATCTGGTTTATCCATCTGTCCCAAAAATTGGCGGGCATAGGATGAAAGAGATTCCACATACCGCCTCTGGCCTTCTGCAAAGATCGTATCAAAAGCCAGGGAGGATTTCCCCGATCCAGACAACCCGGTAATGACTACAAATTTATCCCGGGGAATCTCCACCGTGATATTTTTGAGGTTATGAACTTTAGCCCCCACAACTTTTATATATTTTTCCATATGTATGTAGAGTTTATTCTAGAGTTGAGGTAATGCCAGAAACAATGAGTTTTGGCAGCAACATCGGACATTATACCAATAACATTTCCCAGTCGGATTCAAAGCCCCAAAAACTAACGACTTTCCAATAAAATCTACCCCAAAAGGGGATAGAAAAACAACTTTTTACAGGGAATATGAGGCCGGAAATGTAAACAACTTCCATGACTGAGGGGTGTTTGGATGCTATGAGTTTTGAACAGATTGAAGTATAATCACATTCTGCAGAAGGCGCTAAAAATCACCGAAAATAAGAAGCCAGCAGGAGGCTTAATGAATATAACATGGCACGGGCATTCATGTTTTAGATTGACTGAAAGGGGTATGGCAACAGTGGTAACTGACCCCTATAACCATAAAAAAGTCGGCTATAACGAACTCGATTTATCCGCCGATATTATTACTGTCAGTCATGACGCGCCCGGACATAACAACACCAAAGTCATCAAGAAGAGAAAAAACAATCAGCATATCCTCACTGGGCCTGGTGAATATGAAATTGGCGAGGTCTTTATCACGGGCATCCGCACCAATCACAAGAGCAAAGAAGATGATCTTAGGAATATCATGTATATCTTTGATTACAATGGTATCCTGATCGCTCACCTGGGTAACTTAAGCCGAGTCCCCAATCAATCTGATGTCAAATCCATTGCCGGTGATATTCACGTCGCTCTGGTTCCAGTTGGCGGGGCAGGCAGCTTAACTGCTTCCAAAGCTGTAGAAGCAATCCGCATTCTTGAGCCCAGCTATGCCATCCCCATGTTCTACCAAACCGATGAATGTAAAATGGAATTGGATCCTCTTGAAAAATTCATCAAGGAAATGGGGCTCGACAATGTCGAACCTCGTTCTGAACTCAGCGTAACAAGCAGCCGATCAAGCTCTGAAACTAACGTAGTCGTTCTGGAATATGCCCAGGAATCCGAATAAAAGGAGTCCTGCATGACCGTAAAACTACTTATGACCTGGGATATCCTGCCCAATGTGGAACAGGAATATTTTGAGTTTATGATCAGTGATTTCCTCCCGGAGACTTAAGCAGTTGGGCATTCCTCCGGGAGAGATCTGGTATACAATGTACGGCGATCAGCCCCAGATCATGGTAGCAGCAAGTACACAAAGCAAGGCAGCCCTTAACGTGGCCATGGCTTCCAAGGAATGGCAGTTACTATCAGGAAATTTAATGAAGTTTGTTGAAAACTTCTCATATAAAGTGATCTCGGGCAAAACGGGTTTTCAGTTATAATCTTTATCTCTATCATGAATAATAACAACATAAATACCACTCATAGATTTTCCAAAACGAGAGTTAATATCGGCCTGGGGTTGACCGTCGTCGGTTTTTTAATCTTTATTCTGGGCGCAGATCCCGCCCTGGCCGGGCTTGATCGCAGTCCATATATCGGTTTTGTGCAAACCGCGACTTTTTCGATCGGTCTGGCTATGTTGTGCCTGGGTGGATATCTCAGCTTCAGGGCTTGCCAGCTTACACAAAGGATCCAGTCCTTGGCCCAGGATATCGGCGTTCGCCTGGTTGCAACCGGTTATTTGATCTCATTGATCTCAGGTATGGCGGATGTTTTCGGATTTGGCACCCAATCCTGGCCGGCGCTGCCTTTTTTCGGCCCCCGTCAGGCGGCTGGTGTGATCGTCGGAGAAATCATCATTGCAATTGGCTTCATTCTTTATATGCCTTTTTTTTCCACAAAGGCCTGAAGCTTGACAATGCCATATCGAACGAGTAAAATTGGCGGTGCATTACCAACAGAATATATCAGGCCGAGATAGCTCAGTTGGTAGAGCATTTGACTGAAAATCAAAGGGTCGCCAGTTCGAGTCTGGCTCTCGGCACTCTAATGCGGGCGTAGTTCAGCGGTAGAACGTCTCCTTGCCAAGGAGAAGGTCACGAGTTCGAATCTCGTCGCCCGCTCTTTCCAAAACCTGGCTGGTGG
>CAVOGS010000008.1:0-159690 GCA_963695575.1 uncultured Chloroflexia bacterium | reverse complement strand
AGCCCTTCTGCAATTGGATACCCTTCCGAAATATTAAGACAGCCAATCCCAGGAGTAATACACCACTCCAAATCATTGAATAGTTATTGATAATTTCCATATTCGCTCCATTCTCAGGTAAGTAAAGATGGTCAATTCTATTACAGCCCGGGCGGTTTATGAATTCTACTTTTGGCTTATTATAGGAATCTAACAAATAGCAGGGTTTGAAATGTTGAAAAAATATGCCGATCCTGAACAATAATGGAGTTCCGAGAGTGAGGATTTGCCCGGGGTTGATGGATCAGGCACTGGTAGGATCTGATCCCTTTTCGCCTTGAATCTCGACCCTGAGGGCGAAGGACCGAACCTGCAGTCAGCGCTCCTATGGCAGGAAAAACAGTAAATAGTAAAAAGTAAATAGATTTGGGATCAGTCCGCTTGTGTCTTTTTCTACTATTCCAAAAGTCTGTTAATCTTCTTACCACTTACTAAACTACTACTTACTTTCCTATAATCTCCCTCCTTAAACAAAAAAAGGGTACCTGTGTTTCACACAAGTACCTTCCATCCTCGAACCTGCCCTACGGTGGCGGATAATGGCATTATTCCTACCGGGCTACAACTTGATAGATAAATTATTTATTTATTAACGCAGCTAGTAATGAAAGGGATAAAGTATAAAAAAATTGAATTAATGCCTATCTGGGACAGGTCAAGAGATTATCATATATGGCTTAATTTGGAGGTATTACATTAAGATCTATTTCCTTCACTTCGTCAATGGTAATCTCAACCGGATTCCAGGGTCCATCAGTGATACAACCAACTGTATATCTGATGTTTATTCTGCTATCCTATTTAGGATTGAAGACCTCAACGTCCATTTCGATCACATCGCCATCTTGAATATCGATAAGTATCATATCCTCGACTGGATAACAACCTTCTGGACAGTCTGTTCCATGAAAGTAGAATGCATCTAGCCAATAGGTGCCAGGAGCGAATACCAATTCTGTACAATCAGATCCACCGCTGGGTGCATCTTTCACAAATTCTTCTTTCTCATCATAAAAATCAAAACGGCCTTCTACTAATTCCCCATCAAACAATAAACAAGCCTTAAGAACACCTTGAGGAAAAGGGGTTTTGGTTGGTTTGGGTGTTGAGGTTGGAGGAGCTTCAGGAGTAGCAGCACATGCACTTAATAAAACGGATAATATCATTGTTAATGCAAAAAAATACTTCATGGTATTCCTCCTTGAAAGAATAATATGGTGAGAAAAACTTAAATTATTTTCAACTGATAGGGAAACAAATAAAAAAACAATGCCGATAACCAATGGCATTGTAATTTTTCTCTGTTAGTGGATTATTTGGCTAAATTCGCGGAAGATCTAAACTGATAATAGCATAATGAAACTTATAATTCAACTTCGGGATATTAGATAATGATTACCTGTTTTTTGATATCTATCTTATCGAGAGGACTCATGACCTGGCGGATAACGGATTTATTTCTGTAAGGATACACTTTTGTATTAAGTTTTTATACCAGAGGCTTAAAAGACCACTGCTTTTTGATCGATCCATCAAGAGGAAAGTATTTTTGAGGGAAATCGAGGGGAAAATTGTGTCTATCCTATATGCACCGATATTGCACCGGGGATAAGTAAAGTTTTGGTCATAGAAGGTTTCTTTTAGTGATTTCTATTCAATTGAAAGACATAGAGAGATTGATTTGTATTCACAATCTCTACATTCATTTCATAGACTGAGGTATATGATTTCTGAAAATATTCGTCATCAATAACTGCTGGATTTATAAACTGATCCAGTGAGATTATATAATCAGGTCGTTTATCTTTGATCATCTCAGGAGATACCAATTGATCTGGAGGGAGATCTGTGCTGTATATTATGGCTTCTGGAGAAACCAATCCAATTGGATCCAGGATACTCGCATCAGCAAGGGACCAACCAATGACACCTATGTCCGGAGCTAACACAACTTTATTTTTTAGATTATGCTCTGAGATGGATTTACTAGCATCCCAAAAAGCTATTTCCCGGGATCTTGAGAGCGGCCAGCTGGGTTTTGTGTTGAGTAAGTAGACAGGGACTATCACTAATAGGATTGACAAAAATGATGCAGCTATGAATTTATACTTCTTTGATAATTTTGGTCTATACCAGATAGAGGCAAAAAGATTTATCAATAACCCAGGAATCAAAGGCACGAAATACCAACTGAAATACATTGATGGATTAATTATGGACATCAACACAATATAAATTAACGGGTAAGAACAAATCACCAACCCTCTTGGATTG
Organism: uncultured Chloroflexia bacterium; assembly: GCA_963695575.1. Taxonomy (GTDB): domain Bacteria; phylum Chloroflexota; class Anaerolineae; order Anaerolineales; family UBA11858; genus B10-G9. The sequence continues at coordinate 157,377 of CAVOGS010000008.1, read as the reverse complement.
TGTTTTGATAAATCAATAATCCCGATTACGGCAATTGGTAAAACAATAAATAATCCCGGCAGAAGGAAAATTGGTGATGTATAAGGGCCGATTGTCCCAGTCCCCAAGAAAGTTAGTAGATAAAATGCAGCCTGACCCAGAGAGTTTTTATATGTAATGCTCTTGGCGATTATTGATTGAGGTATTGGAGAACCAAAATAAGCTGTTGCCCAAATAATCCAAGGCAAACAAGTTATGAGAGTTATAACAGCGCCCTTTATGGCACCACGCCAATCATGGATAATCCAATCAACATACAATGGGACCAGTGCTATCACTGCATCAGGGCGAATGAGAATTGCTCCAGCTGCCAAGAATGCTGAAATTATTGAGCGGTCTCCCACAAAATACCGCTCGTACATCAATAAAAGACATGTAATAAATAGCGATGTTTCCATGCCACCTCCTGCTACATTGAGGCGGAACGGCTGGAGAAGATAAACAATGGCAGCAAGTATGGAGATACTGTGATCATTCAATATCCAACCAGAGATGCGATATACCAACCACATGTTAAGAGCATCCGCCATGATTGATATCACAAATGAAGCTCTGGGAAGAATGTCGGGTGTGAATATTCTAGCGATAATTGTCAGAAGAATTGTATAAATCGGCGTGGTTGTACCTAATACTTTTTCACCTTGGTTATATACAAAACCTAACCCGGTACTTAGATTTCGGGCATAACGGTAAGTTATGAAAGCGTCATCAAATGGTTGTGGTGACATCGTCCCTTGAATGAGGACTACACACACAATCGAGATCGCAATGGCTATGACCGGATTAATTTCATTCAATCTTTGCCAAATATTCTTGTTCTTTAGATACAGGTTTTGATGGTTTTCGTCAGGCATTTCGTCTGTCAAGTTGTTTTTTTTACCTTATCCGAATTGTTTTTTCTATGTATTTATTATAGAGGAAAAATCGTAAACTAATCCAAAAAGCTCGGATTTAATATATGGTTGTATTAAACGAGGCGCAAGTCTTTATTTAAATTTTCAGAGGTCGTCTGGGTGCAAACAAGATGGACAAGATAGAAATTTACTACAAAATATACTGATTTTCCCCTCCTATTTGAACACAATTGAGCTATTTCCCCCTACGGACACTATATACAACCCCTCTTTCTGATAAAGAGTCAGTTGCGATTAAATAAATTCAAAGGGAGTGTTGTTCAAGATCCGATCAAAGGGTAATGATAACTACTCTTATCATATCTTTACTTATCATATGGTTTACCAGAACAGAAGTGTGTATTCCATTAAGTAGCCCAATAGGATCCGAGCCTGCGACCAATGGGATAAAAGCCCCTTACCAGTACTGTAACATTTTGAATTAAATTTAAGGGAGAAAAAAGAGAAGAATGTCCCAAAAAAGTGGACCCGGCATCAGCGAGAAGGTGTATCCTTTCACCCATCTCGCTACCATGTGCTCCTGCACATGGATCAGCCGATATCGACAGTGGAATGCTCTTCGACTTGAATCCCGAGGTTTTGGACCGAGGGGAAAACCTGCAGCCTGCCCTTCGGTGGCGGGGAAAAACAGTAAATAGTAAAAAGTAAATAGATTTGGGATCAGTCCGCTTCTGTCTTTTTCTACTATTCCAAAAGTCTGTTAATCTTCTTACCCCTTACTAAACTACTACTTACTTTCCTGTTTCCTCCCTCCTTAAACAAAAAAAGGATGCCTGTGTTTCACACAAGTACCTTCCATCCTCGAACCTGCCCTCCGGTGGCGGATAACGGATTGATTCCCATACGGTTACATATTTCACTTCTATCTGTTACTGGAGGTTTGGCAACGCAAAACTCCAGACAGGATAATCCAGGCTGAACGCGAAATCCAAATCGTCCTCGCGATGATTTCGAGCGATGTTTAGCTTATCTTTTTGAGAACTTTTTCCGCTGCTTTTTTGACCTTCTTGTTTTCAGATCCCGTCAAGCGAGTCAAGGGTACAATCGCTTCCTTGCTCTTCAATGCGCCAATAGCATCGATCGCAAATAGGACTATTCGTTCATCTTCAGCAGCCAGGGCGGCCAGAAAAGGCTCTGGTGTCCAGAAATCTTTCAGCGTTTTTAATGCTGAGGAGCCAGCAGGGCGTACCAAAGGTGATTTGTGTCCCAGGATCTGCAGCAGTCCCGGAATTGCTTCCGGGCTTCCTAGTTTCCCGAGTGCCTTGGCAACAGTGATCATATCGATTACAGTACCATCATTCAGGACATCAAGTAAAGGAGAAACAGCGTCTTTGTTCCCGATCTCTCCTAAACAGGCAGCAGCCCGGGACCGGGAGTTGTAGCCATTCTCCTGGTTCAGCCCTGCAATCAGCCCTGGTACAGCAGCGTCACCGGCGAATTTGAGCACCTGATCGGGAAGCTGTGTATCCTGAAGCCGCAAAAGGTTGCCTACCATCCCCTGCAACCCATGCTCATCAGTCAACTCAATAAGAGAAAGGGCTGATAGCAGTCCAACCCCGTCATAGGCCTTCAAAGACAGGCCATCCATCTCTGTAATAATAAAATTTACAGCCGTTGCCTCGACAAGACTTTCCACTACTCTTTGGTCCCAGCTTATCTTTCCCAGATGGCGTGCAAGTCTCAGCGAATGACTTTCATTAAAAACCTCGAGGATCAGGGGAACAAACCGCCCTTGTCTTTCAGCGAGCTCCAATCCCAGTAAGGCAAATGCGCCTTCTTCCCGGCAGTCTCCTCCCTCAACCAGTGTGATAATGTCCTGAATGAACCCCTCATCCATGATCTGCTTATCCTGCAGCAAATCTTCAAAACCGAGCACCGCCAGGCTGCCGATCGCGATCAGATTTTCACCAAGCTGCTTGGGGAACGGCCGTTTTCGCTTTTCAAGCAGTGTTTTGCCGACGTAAAAATCATCTTTACAAAACTGCAGGATGTGCCCTTTGTATTCTTCAATCTTTTGGATGACCTTATGTTTTTCATTTTGTTCCCAGTTCTCATTCCAAGATCCCGCTGCCTTCTCCATTCCTGTCCTTCTGCTGCTCTCCCACTTAGGCTGCTGAAAGTTGCTTTTGAGTACTACGATCTGGATTTGGGCGACTGCGGATAGTTTATCTGTCATTGTGGTTTCCTTGTCATTCATGATGATGATAGGATGGGTCTGATTTTGAACGAAATCCGGTATATCTAATTGAGAAATACTCTTTGCACAATTATAACAATTCCGTCAGTTATTATGGGACAGGTAAAAAGAAAGAGATCCGGGCAGATGGGCAGCTGTGCGTCCAGATGAATTGGATTATTTTGGATGAATACCCTCGGAATTTGACGATTAACCCCAGGCTGTTTTGATACAAAATGGGCCGTATCTTGAAAAAATAATTCGTGGATTTTATGAACCCCGAGGTTAAAGACGGAGGGGAAAACCTGCAGCCTGCCCTTCGGTGGCGGGAAAAACCGTAAAGTGTAAGGCGTAAAGCGATTTGATTTTTACCACATCATAATCCTGCCGAATAACCTCGATCTTCCAGTCCCCTATTCGCCTTACCCCTTACAAAACTACTCCTTACCCTCCCATTACCGCTACCCTTAAACAAAAAAGGATACCTGTGTTTCACACAAGTACCCTCGATCCTCGAAGTGGGCCCGGCAGGATTCGAACCTGCGACCTGGCGGTTATGAGCCGCTCGCTCTGACCGCTGAGCTACGGGCCCGCTGACTGGCAGAGTTTCCTCCTACCGGGGCAAAAGAGCGGGTGACGGGATTCGAACCCGTGAATATCAGCTTGGAAGGCTGATGCCTTACCACTTGGCCACACCCGCATTTCTGAACGCTCCGAATTTCAGAGCGTTCAGATTATATCAAAGAGCGGTTTATCAGTCAAATCAGGACTAGTTCGGATAATCCAGCCAGCATGAATTATCCTGGTATAAAACCCCTGGCTGCCAGCCGATTTCCTCGATTATGATCAAGTATCCTGCCAATCCTCTTCTTAGGCTTTCTCGTAAGGCTTGGCTACATAGGCGGGAGGTTCAGCCTTACCCATCGCGCCAACCAGGGCGATGATGGTCAGGACATAAGGAAGCATGCGCAAGAACTGGGGTGCGATGGGCACATTGGAGGCCTGGGCGGCAGCCTGAAGCGCGTCTGCAAAGCCGAACAACAAACAGGCAAATAATGCACCCCAGGGATTCCAGCGCCCGAAAATCATGGCAGCCAGTCCGATGAAACCTCGACCAGCTGTCATCAGCTTGACAAACTGGGCCAGGTAAGAGACAGACAGGAAGGCTCCTCCCAGCGCTGCCAGCATACCACTAATGATCACACCCAGATAGCGCATTTGGAAAACGCTGATCCCCACTGTCTCCGCGGCGTGCGGGTTCTCACCCACTGACCTTAATCTCAATCCGAAGCGGGTCTTGAACAGGAAGAAGTAGCTAATGGGTACAAGCAGCAGGGAAATATAGACCAGGGGACTCTGGTTCCCCAGGATGGGTCCGATAACGGGGATATCAGCCAGAATGGGAATCCTCCACTCAGGGATGCGCTCCACAATAGGAGAGATACCCTGGGAACCGAACAGCTTCAGCAACAAGAAACTGGGCAAGCCAGCCCCCAGGATATTTATCCCTGTTCCCACAATCGCTTGATCCGCACGTAAATTGATGCACATAAAGGCATGGATCAGGCTGGTGACAACACCGGCGACCAGAGCACTCAATACGCCAATCCAGGCGTTGCCGCTGTAATACGAACCCACTACAGCCGCAAAGGCACTAATGAGCATGATACCTTCCAGGGCAATATTGAGAACTCCTGAACGTTCGGAGAAGATACCCGCCAGGGCTGGAAACAGGATTGGAGTCGCAGAACGAACCGTTGCTGAAAATAAGGCAAGTGTAAATACGTTGGACCAGACTTCCATGTTATTTCTCCTATTTGGCCTTTCGTGTGTCCAGTCGAAGCACCAAACGTTCCAGGATTGGCCGAAGGGTTTGATTTGTAGCAGTGAAAAAGATGATCAAAGCGGAGAGGATCAGAACTATATCCTTGCTGATCTGGGCAATAGCCTGCATGGTGATCGAGCCGCTCCTGAGCACTCCAAATAAAAAGGCAGATGCGACCACACCAACCGGGTGATTCAACCCTAACAGGGATACCGCGATGGCGTCCCAGCCGTACCCGGGCGAAAAGGCGGCGTAGAATTTATAGTGCACTCCCAGTACTTCCACAGCGCCAGCCAGCCCTCCCAGGGCTCCGCTCAAAAACATGGCCGAGATCATCATGTTCCCGGGTTTGATTCCAGCGTATTCAGCCGCACTGGAGTTCAACCCCACAGCCCTCATCTTATATCCGAGGCGGGTCTTGAACAGGAAAACCCAGACCAGGACTGCAAAGATCAGGGCAATGAAGATGCCGCCGCTCATGCGCGTCCCCTCCCAGATCCTCGCTAGTTGGGCTGTTGGCAGGACATCAGGGGATACCGGGAGTTCATTATCCGCTTTCATAGGACCGCCCACAGCGATCATATAGGCAGCCACCTGGAATATTATGTAGTTGAGCATGATGGTGGTGATCACCTCATGAATTCTATGTTTCGCTTTCAGGTATCCTGGAATTGCACCCCAAAGCCCACCTGCCAGCGCACCGGCTAATAATGCCGCGGGGAGGTGGATCACCAAAGGCAGCTCCCAGGCATATCCGACATAAGCCGCAGCCATACCGCCCAATACAATCTGGCCTTCCACGCCCATATTAAACAGGCCACAGCGAAAACCCAATGCCACAGCCAATCCACCGAAAATCAGCGGAGTAGTAGAGAGCAGTGTCTCCGCAAAATAGCGCTTGGAGCTGAAAGCCCCTTTGAATAGAGCTCCGTACGCTTCAGCTGGACTTTCCCCGAAGACCCACAAGAATAGAGCTCCGGCAATAAATGCCAGCAGGACGCCCAGGATAAACTGGGTGGGACTGATCAGTCCCAATAAGGGCGATGTTTTTCTATTTTTTTCCATATCCATAACGGTGTACCGCCTTTCCAGATTCTGGCCTTTTACCTCTGTGTATTCTTGCTTCCAGCCATCAATAAACCTAATTGTTCCGGGGTCGCCTCTCCAGAAACAAACTCACCAACAATCTTACCTTCGTATACAACCAGAATGCGGTCTGACAGATCCATGATTTCTGTCAGCTCCATCGAAATCAAGAGGACTGCCTTTTCCTGGTCTCGGAATTCTATCAACCGCTTATGGACAAATTCGATTGCCGACACATCCAATCCCCGGGTGGGTTGGGAAGCGATCAGCAGTTTGGGATCCCGCTGAAATTCCCGGGCCAGGATGGCTTTCTGCTGATTCCCGCCAGACAGGGTTCTGGCAAGGACCTGAGCACCTGGCGTGCGGACATCAAAAGTCTTGATCAGATTGCGAGCAAACTTCTCCGCTTCCCGGTAATCAATCATCGGGCCGCGCGCAAAAGGCTTTAAATCTTCAAAACCCAGCAGAAAATTATCCACCAATGAAAAATTCATCACCAGCCCCCTTCGCTGCCTATCCTGGGGGATGTGTCCCAGACCGGCATACATGCGCTGCCGTGGGCTCATATGGCTAATTTCTTCTCCGTCGATAGTGATCGAGCCACCATCCAGTTTTTCTAAACCGGCGATAACATCGACCAATTCTTCCTGTCCGTTTCCCGCGACTCCCGCGATGCCAACGATCTCACCCGCCCGCACATCAAAAGATACATCCTTCAGCTTTGGCAGCCCCCTGGAATCATTAGCCCTGAGATCCTTGACTGACAGCATCACTTCGCCGGCAGTATGCTGGTCTTTCTCTATCCTTAAAACCACATCCCTGCCGACCATCATGCGTGCCAGTTCGACCTGTTCGACATCCTTGGTCTCGACAATGCCAACCACGCGTCCATCGCGCAATACGGTTACCCGGTCGGTGATCTCTTTGATCTCCTGTAGTTTATGGGTGATAAAAATGATGGTATGGCCTGCATCCTGGAGGGATCTCATGATCCGGTACAGGTCCTCAACTTCTTGAGGTGTCAGGACTGCAGTCGGCTCATCCAGGATCATCAGCTCGGCTCCGCGAGAGAGGGCTTTCAGGATCTCGACCCGCTGCTGCATGCCCACAGATATATCTTTGATCAAGGCATCCGGGTCCACTTTCAACCCGTGCCTTTCCGACAGATCCACAACCATTTCCCTCGCCTTGGCAGTATCGATCCTGCCTCCTTTACGAGGCTCATTACCAAGGATGAAGTTTTCGGTGACTGTAAATACCGGCACCAGCATAAAGTGCTGGTGAACCATGCCGATGCCGCATTTAATGGCATGCAGGCAGTTGCTGAAATCAACTTTTACGCCGTCTAGCAGGATTTCCCCTTCATCCGGTTTCGCCAACCCGCAGAGTACGTTCATCAGAGTTGTTTTTCCGGCCCCATTTTCTCCCAGCAAGCCGTGAATCTCACCCTTCTTGATTTCCAGGTTGATATGATCATTTGCCAGAACTCCCGGGAACCTTCTGACGATATTTTTCATTTCAAGATACATAGGAAAAGTTTTCTCCTTTATCAAGAGGTACGGTGGTCATTTGAACCTGGATGTCTTAGAAAATACTATGAGAGGGCTGAAGCAGGACTTCTATCTCCAGCCCTCCCATTCTAAACTTAGGTCTGCTTGTAGTCTATCTTACATATCTGGTGCTGTGAAGGAATCCAGCTCATCCAAAGTCGCTGGCGGGGTGATCTCACCGTCAATGATCATCTGTTTCAGCTGATCGATCTTGGTCATGATCTCTGCTGGGACATTTTTGGAAGTCGAAGGAGCATAGTCAATTCCTCCCTCCTTAATGCCGTAGCGGTAGGACCCACCCTGGAATTCACCATTGACGATCATCTCACCGACGCTATATACACCTGCGCCCAGACCCTTCATCATTGAACTGATCACATTGTCTGGAGCCAGGTAGTTCTGATCCCGGTCCACACCGATGACCATCTGGTCGCGCTCAACGGCGGCATCGATCACGCCCGTGCCGGTGAAACCAGCTACCTGGAAGACAACATCCGCTCCCTGGTCATACTGGGCCAGTGCCAGCTCTTTCCCTTTGGCAGGATCATTGAACGCGCCTGCGTAGGATACCAGCACTTCCATGTCCGGAGCGACTGTCATCACGCCAGCCCGATAACCAGCCTCGAACTTCTTGACAACATCGGTCTCCATCCCGCCAACAAATCCTACTTTGCCTGTTTCCGTCATGTAGGCAGCGATGGCACCCATCAGGAAGGCACCCTCGTTCTCGGCGAACTGGATGCTGGCCACATTGGGCTGATCCACAAAATTGTCGATCAGGGCAAAATGGATGTCCGGGTAGAGCGGTGCCACTTCATTGACTGCATCTTTCAGCAGGAAGCCAACACCTACGATCAGGTCTTCGCCCTGCTCTGCCAGCGTGCTCAGGTTAGGCACATACTGGGCTTGCTCGTTGGTCTCAACAACCTTGACCTGAACGCCGAAATCCTCATTCAGGGCGGTGAAGCCTTCCCAGGTCGCATCGTTGAAAGCCTGGTCACCAAGTCCTGCCTGGTCCGTCACCATAGCGAATGACATGTCCGAGGCGTCAATCATTGCCGCTTCTGTCATATCTGGTGCTGTGAAGGAATCCAGCTCATCCAAAGTCGCTGGCGGGGTGATCTCACCGTCAATGATCATCTGTTTCAGCTGATCGATCTTGGTCATGATCTCTGCTGAGACATTTTTGGAAGTCGATGGAGCATAGTCAATTCCTCCCTCCTTAATGCCGTAGCGGTAGGACCCACCCTGGAATTCACCATTGACGATCATCTGGCCGACGTCATAAACGCCTGCGCCCAGACCCTTCATCATTGAACTGATCACATTATCTGGAGCCAGGTAGTTCTGATCCCGGTCCACACCGATGACCATCTGGTCGCGCTCAACGGCGGCATCGATCACGCCCGTGCCGGTGAAACCAGCTACCTGGAAGACAACATCCGCTCCCTGGTCATACTGGGCCAGTGCCAGCTCTTTCCCTTTGGCAGGATCATTGAACGCGCCTGCGTAGGATACCAGCACATCCATGTCCGGAGCGACTGTCATCACGCCAGCCCGATAACCAGCCTCGAACTTCTTGACAACATCGGTCTCCATCCCGCCGACAAATCCCACTTTGCCTGTTTCTGTCTTGTAAGCAGCGATGGCACCCATCAGGAAGGCACCCTCGTTCTCAGCGAATTGGATGCTGGCCACATTGGGCTGATCCACAAAATTGTCGATCAGGGCAAAATGGACGTCCGGGTAGAGCGGTGCCACTTCATTAACTGCATCTTTCAGCAGGAAGCCAACACCCACGATCAGGTCTTCGCCCTGCTCTGCCAGCGTGCTCAGGTTGGGCACATACTGGGCTTGCTCGTTGGTCTCAACAACCTTGACCTGAACGCCGAAATCCTCGTTCAGAGCGGTGAAGCCTTCCCAGGTCGCATCGTTGAAGGCCTGGTCACCCAGTCCTGCCTGGTCCGTCACCATGGCGAAGGACATGTCCGAGGCGTCAATCATATCCTCTTGAACGGGCTCTTCAACTTCCGTGACCACTTCCGTGGCTGCAGACTGGCAAGCCGGCAAAATCATAACCACGAGTAATAAGAATAGTACTAGTCGAGTAATTTTTTTCATTCCATCCTCCTCAAAACATTTTGAACATGATATACAAGGTTTTCATTCAAGCTTATTTGGCTTCCTTATTCCACCTCCTTCGCTCTCATGCCAGTTTGGCGATATTCAGTCTTCTCAGTTTGCCGTTGAACAGTATTTCCATTAGACTGCTGCGAACCAAACCTAACCGTGGTTCACTTTACCGGACCCTCTTTTGCCAACATAATTAATGACCCGCGGCGCCCAGGTCTCGGGGAAAAGCCCAATTTTTTCATAATAGATCGATTCTGCTTCTTCAATGGATGTGGTATTCATCAGGTCCTTCACACAGGTGGAAACAACCTCAACCATGACCTTTGGATCCAGGAAAAGGTAAATCGCCGACAGCGGTGTGAGGTAGGCTCGCCGTCCCCAGGGACTGATCACCGGGACTTGTTTTAAGCCCAAATCCCCTTGCGCCGCCCGGGCAACTAAAGGTTCAATTGGATCTGGGAAAGCTTCGCAGGCTTTTAGGTAATCCTGAACATCCCTCTGGGTCAGACCATAGGCTCCCAGGAAACCGCCAGCCGCCATGATCCGGCCCACTCTTTCATCCAGTTCCTCAATTTCCATTTCGGCATCGACTGTGTAACCAGCGAATCCATAGATCGTGGGACAATCCAACTGGATCATGGCGCCAAGTGTCATCAGGGAAACGAGCGTAGTGAAGGGGGGGCTTGTCTCCTTCCCATCATGGAAGGAATGAGCCCCGATATCTGCACCGACAAAGAGGTCTATGCCCTCATCAGCGATAAACTGGTTTAGACTATCACGCAAGCCGACCACCCCGTTGGATAGTCCGCCAATTAACACATCCCAGGGCACGACTCCGCTGACTGCGGCTTCTGCGGGACGATTGCCCTCGAAATTGGATTCTGGATTGACATGGGACAGCATCGGTTGCCTTAATTCGGCATTTTCTAATTTAGCGACATCATAGACCAAAGGTGCTAACACAAAGTTTTCGCGACGACTTCCCCCTGCAGGGTTCCACCACTGGGAACTCACCCCGCCTAAATAGATTTTTTCGTTGCCGAGAAGTCCCAGATAGTTTGCGAGGGGCACTCCGAGGATTACATCCCCGCCGCCCCCAACTCCCATGATGATTGTTTTTTTAGCCTTGACAGCAAGTTCTGTGAGTGATGGTTTGAAGTCGGTCATACTCCTATCATGCCTCCTGGAATCCGATTTGATTAATAACCCATTGATCAAGGTACCCTGCAGTCATTAAATAAGCTCAGTAGATATCCGGCCGATTATTTCAAGCTTCGCTTAAACTGCCAAAAAAATCCCAAACACTTGGATGAGAGGATGGATAACAACCACTTCCTTAAACCACGCGATTCCAATCTCTTTTCATCCAATCCGGAAAATCCTGGGGCGATTTTCTTCACAACAATGTCGGCGAATGCACCGCTGCCGCAAATCCACAATCTGCTTGAGAACCAATTGATTTAGAGAATTGTCAGTAAATGAGCTGCTTTATTTATTGATGTCGGTCCTTCGTGTTACCTGAGAACCATATGAATAATAAATAATCGAAGAACTGATATACCAGTAAAGATGTGTAGGAGTAAAACCGCTAATATAATGCCCAACCGATCCAGGTGTATGCCATGTTTAGAAAATTTCTCAGCAACCAGGTCTGACCAGCTTACACACGCGTTACCTGGATTAATTATATCCCCAAAAAGGGATAAGTCAGCCTGCTGAATGAATCGCAGGGCGGTGATGAACATGATCTTATGCGCAAAAATTTATCTTCACCCCTCCAGGTCGTACATCAGCTGCTTTACCTGGAGCGGAGTTAGCAGTAGAATCAATATAGCATCTTCGCAAACGTTTGTCAAGAATATATTCACACAACCAGGCTCCGTTCATATCTGGGCAGCAGATCCTCAGGCTCATTTGGACAGGAATTGTCCTGGTTGGTGTAAATATTTCCCCCAGGACTTGACAAACGTTTGCGTGAGTGCTACTCTACATATAGGATTGATCATTATTCCTTGTATAGATCCCAAAATCCACTTTATCCGTTTTCCATAACAATTATATTGCCTGTTGTTAGAACAGGCTAAAAAAGGAGTTTCCAGTGGCTGATAAACACGCCGGTTTTGTTTTAGTTGAAATGCTCATTGCTTATGGGGTGGAATATATCTTCGGCATCCCGGGCGGGCAAACACTGCCCCTCTACGATGCGGTTGATGAAGGCAAGCAGGGAAAAGCCATCAAACACGTCATGATGCGCGACGAGCGCAGTGCTGGCCATGCCGCCTGCGTATATTCCCGTTTTACAGGGAAAGTAGGTGTCTGCGACGCCACAGTGGGCCCCGGCGCTACCAATCTGCCTTCCGCCCTGGGCGAAGCCCTTAATTCCTCTACTCCCATGCTTGCTATCGTCGGTGAACATCCTGTGCCCTGGATTGACTATATCGACCACGGCCGGGCCTCGCAGGGTATCGATCAGATCAGCATGCTTAAGGCAGTCTCCAAGAAGGTCATATATGTGCCTACTCCTGAGAACCTGCCCGCCCTGGTGAAAGCCGCCTTCCTGGAAGCTACCAGCGGCCGACCCGGACCTGTGTGCCTGGTTATCCCGGCAGATGTCTTTAAAGCACCCCTCGAGGTGGAGAACATGCAGGATTATATTGCCAGTGAGTTCGCCACTTTCCCGGCTACCCGAACCATACCTGAACCTGTCAAGGTTAGTAAAGCGGCAGACATGCTGGCCCGGGCCGAGAACCCTGTCCTGCTCGTGGGTGGTGGGGTCCTGATTTCTGGTGCCTTGGAGGAGCTCAAGGAGCTAGCTGAGTTGCTCACCATCCCGGTTGTGACCACCTTCACTGGGAAAGGAGTTCTAGCAGATGATCATCCCCTGGCGATGGGCGTGGTGGGAATTTTTGCCAACACTCCCGGCGGGGAAGAGATCCTGCGTTCGGCTGATCTGGTATTTATGGTGGGAACCAAGAACTCCCAATCTTCCACCTTTGCCTGGAGTGTCCCGACACCACAACAGAAAGTTATCCATCTGGATATCGATCCCATCGAGGTGGGCAGGATCTTCCGCACGGATGTAGGCCTGGTTGGGGACGCCAAGCTGGGCTTGGACGCAATATTAAACGCACTCAAAGAAAGCGGCCAATCCTCACAGAATTCAAAGCGTTTGGAGAAGATCTCAGCCCTCAAGTCTGATTGGGAAAAACAAATTGCAGAGCTCTTCGATACGGATGATGTTCCTATCAAACCTCATGCGGTCATGGCAGCTCTGAATGAGATCATGGAACCCGAGGATATTTTGGTCTGCGATGCAGGCTTTGCCAGTGCCTGGGGAGGTATGTACTTCCTGCAGAAGCAGGCGGGACGCCGCTGCGCCTTTCCGCGGGGTCTGGCCGGCCTGGGCTTCACCGTGCCTGCCGGCATCGGTGCCCAATTAGCGGCACCCCAAAGTCGGGTGGTCAGCCTGGCCGGGGACGGCGCTTTCGGTTATGTGCTGGCTGATCTGGCAACCCAGGTAGAGCTCAACCTACCGGTGATCAATATTGTTCTCAACAACTCAGCCTTTGGCTGGGTCAAGTGGGCGGAAAGAGCCTGGTACAAAAACAGCTTCAGCTCCTCGGACCTGGCCCGGATCGATTTTGCCATGGTTGCAGAAGGTCTGGGATGTGTGGGTATTAAAGTGGAAGATCCCGCTGATCTCCCCGGAGCGCTTAAGAAAGCATATGAAGCGGGCCGGCCGGTTGTCCTGGAAGTGATCACGGACGCCATCACCACACCAAAATAGGATCATAAAAATCAGGGGAGTATTAAGAAAAAAGGAAGCAAGGGAGAGGAATGCATGATTGAAAGGATAGATCACACCGCATTGGTTGTCAGCGATATGACCCGGTCGATCGACTTTTACGCTGGAATCCTGGGTTTTCGGATTGTCAAGGAACTGGATTTTCCCGGACGAAAGCTGGTTATGATCGCCCTCGGCGATGACCCGGCCAGTAAGATCGAGCTCATCCGCTACGACGAGACGGATCTGTCCGATCCTGTTCCCCTGGCGCGCACCCCCCTGGGGCTGCGACACCTTGCTCTCCATGTCGATGATGTAGCCGTTTCCTACCAGGCTCTGATAGATGCTGGAGTGGAGATGGAGGCTGAACCGCCTTTTCAGCGGCTGGACGGTCCCCCGATTGCCTTTGGGCGTGACCCGGATGGTGTGCTGCTGGAGTTCTCGGAATTATAGTGTTCGGAAGATATGTGAGGTTGTATATCAAGCTGGGTAAGATTGATCAAGTGATCTGGGAGGGATAATATGAATTGTCTAGTGATTGGCGGAGCGGGTTTCATCGGATCCTATGTGGTCCAAAATTTATTAGCTAAAGGACACCATCCGGTCATCTTTGATTTTTTGACCGGTGAGAATGCTCTCCAGAAAGTCTGTGGGCCGGATGAGATCGAAAAGGTCGACCTGGTCCACGGCGATGTGTCCGATCTGGCCTCTCTGGCCCGGGCAGTCAAGGAATATCAGATTGACACCATGGTTCACCTGGCTGCCTGGCAGATCCCAGGCTGCAATAATAATCCCACCAAGGCCATCACCATCAATGGGATCGGTTTTAACAACACACTTGAGGTAGCTGCCCTGCATGACGTCCGCCGCTTGGTGTGGGCCAGCTCTAACGCAGTATTTGGCTCCCCTGATGATCATGATGTCGATTTGCTTCCCAATGACGAATACCATCAACCTAATACAGTCTACGGGGCATTAAAGACACTTAATGAATATATGGCCGGGCATTTTTATACTACCCGGGGAGTGGACAGCATCGGGCTGCGCTTTGGACTGGTTTATGGATTCGGCCGCATGCGGGGAGCCAGTACTTTCGCCAGCGCCATGATCGAGAAATCGGCTCTGGGAGAACCCTGCGAGGTTGATAACGGCGATGCTGTTGTCGATTGGTTCTATGCCGTGGATGCCGGCCAATTGGTCATGGCTGCACTGGAAGCACCTCCCACGCCAACCCGGGCTTATAATGTGTCTGGCGACCTGCGGGGTGTAAAGGAAGCGGCTGAATTCCTGACTGCCAACATTCCCGATACCCAGCTGACCATTAAGCCAGGTACGATCAACGCCAACTGGCACCTGGACAGCACCCTTCTAAAAGAAGAGATCGGTTTTGAACACCGCTACTCCATGGAAGAGGGCATCCGGGATGCCGTGGCCAGGGTCAGGCAGAGCTATGACCTGCCGCCCCTGGATGGATTCAAACCTGTAAACCTCTACTGATCAGCCTCAAGTAGGTCGAGCTGATCAGCTTCAGCGGCCAGCGAGATTGCAGAAAACATAGGGGGGTCGGACCTAAAGCAGTCCGAAGATTCCTGCTAGCTGATACCAGGTAAGTGTGTTAGATTTCAGCTAAACCCGAATGTCTTGATATCGTATGTGAATTCATATATGATGAGATCAGTCCTCAATCTGTCAACCGCATCTGCGGTCCAACCATGACCACACTTAACGATCTTGCCAAGATTGCCCAGGTCAATGTCTCGACAATTTCCCGCTATCTCTCCGGGGAGCTGAAGGTCACCCCTGCCACAGAGGCTCGCATCAACGATGCCATTGCCCAGACCAACTATCATCCTAACCTCCTGGCCCGCAGCCTCCGCAAGGGAAAGACCGATACGGTGGCCGTCCTGGTTCCGGATGTCTACCAGATTGGAATCAGCGGCATTATCGCCGGCATCGATCAGCGCATTTGCTCTTCCAGCAAGACCTTGATGATACTGATGACCGGCAACAGCCGGGAGCGAGAGACTGAAGCCATACTGGAGCTTTGCCACCGCCGAATCGACGGCATCATCATCGTTGGTAAAGCCTTTGAAGGTGAGGAGTCCAACCAGGGAATTGAAGCCCTTGAAGAGGCCAGCATTCCGCGGGTGCTGGTATCGCGCAATTTTGCCAGATCCAATATTGTCGAGGTCGCCCCCGATCAGGCTGACGGCGCCTACCAGTTGACCGAACACCTGATCAAATGCGGCTACAATAAGATCGGGCTGATCCTGGGGGCAAAGAGCCATCCCGGTGACATCTTAAAATTGACTGGCTACCGCAAGGCCCTCCAGGCTCGCGGCAAGGAATTCAAAGAGGAACTGGTAATGGAAGGGCTCTATACCACGAAAAACATCAACCGCATTGTCAGCAAACTCCTCCAGGAAAAAGTTGACGCCATCTTTTGCACCACGGATACGATGGCCATCTCCGCCATGCAGTATATCCAGTTCGCTGGCCTTTCTATTCCCGGGGACATTGCCATCGCTGGTTACGGTGGAGGGGGCTTGTCGGACATGCCCTTTCCCAACCTGACCACCGTGGATGTTCATATCAAACAATTGGGAAGCACTGCAGGTAATCTGCTGCTGGATATCATCGATGGCAAGAATGACTTTGCGATGCTGAATATCCTCCCCGTCCATTTAAAAGTAGGCACCACTACTTGACCGACCAGTTATCACTGGCGGCGGGAGCAATGTTTGTTACTTCCGCTTAAGATAATCATTATAAGGAGGCCAGGATGCCTTTTGGATACCATGGAAAAATTCTCCATTGTGATTTAACCAACCGGGTTATGACTGTTGAGGAACCCGAGGAAGAGTTTTACCGCAAGTACCTGGGCGGGAGCGCGATGGGCAATTATTATCTGCTGCAGAACATGGATCCCGGGGTCGATCCCCTCGGCCCGGGAAACGTTCTGGTCCTCTCCACCAGCGTTATCACCGGGGTTCCACTGGCTGGCCAGAGCCGTTTTGACGCGGCAGCGAAATCCCCACTGACCGGTGGTGTCGGAAGCTCCCAGGCTGGGGGATGGTGGCCGGCTCAATTCAAATTCACTGGTTACGATGCAGTCGTCATCAAAGGGGCTGCCTCTTCTCCAGTTTATCTTTGGATCAAGGATGGCAAGGCCGAGATCCGCAGCGCAGACCACCTCTGGGGTTTGGTCACTGGAGATGTTCAGGAGAAGATCCGGGCAGATCACAATGATAACAAAATCGAAGTGTTGCAGTGTGGACCGGCCGGTGAGCAGGGAGTTCTCTTTTCCTCGATGATCAACACCTGCAGCCGGGCTAACGGCCGCACTGGACTGGGCGCTGTGATGGGCAGCAAGAACCTAAAAGCGGTAGCTGTCCGCGGTAAACAAACCCCGGAAGTCGCCGACCGAACTGCCCTTAAACGTTTGGCGAAATGGGGCGCTGACCATATTCCCGAAGGGCTCCAGACTCATGGGACCGCCCAGGGCGTTGACTGGCAGCAGACTGCCGGCGGATTTCCTACCAGGAACTACCAGAGTGGCGTCTTCGAGGGTGCAGAGTCGATCTCTGGGCCTACTATGACTGATACCATTCTTAAGGATAGATCGACCTGTTTTGCATGCCCCATCCGATGCAAGCGGGTTGTGGAAGTAGATGATCCCGATATTCAAGTTGATCCGCTCTACGGTGGGCCAGAGTATGAAGCCCTGGCCGCCTTTGGATCCTACTGCGGTGTGGATGACCTCAAAGCGGTTGCCCGGGCGAACCAGCTTTGCAATATGTATGGAATGGATACCATCTCTTGTGGAGGGACTATTGCCTGGGCCATGGAGTGCTTCGAGAATGGCTTGATCGACTCGGTGATGACCGAAGGGGTCGAGCTCAGGTTCGGAGACGAGCAGGCCATGTTAACCGCGGTTGAAAGGATTGCCCGACGAGAGGGAGATTTCTTCCGACTGCTTGGTGAAGGATCAGCCCGGGCCGCTCAAGTGATCGGCAAAGGTTCCGAAAATGTACCTGACCACGGTCAAGAACCAGGAAATGCCCGCGCACATGCCACGCGTGAAACCTACCATGGGGTTGATTTACGCTGTCAATCCTTTTGGTCCAGACCATCAGTCCCATGAGCATGACCCAGCTTATTCTGAGGACGATGGCTATACCGTTTGGAAGGAGCGCATGGAAGTGCTGGGATTGACGTCTCCCCAGCCAATTCAGGATCTCGGTGAGGAGAAGGTCCGCTATACCTTGATCACCCAGTGGGTCTACAGCCTGCTGGACAGTCTGGTATTGTGTCAGTTTGTCTTCGGACCGGCCTGGCAGGTTTATGGCCCTCAGCAGATTGTCGAGGTAGTCAGAGCTGTGACAGGCTGGGATATCAACCTGGAAGAACTGCTCCGGGTAGGGGAGCGCCGGGTGAACATGATGCAGGCAGTCAATGCCAGGGAAGGGATCGTCCAACAAGATCCCCCGCTTCCCCCCAAAATCTTCACACCTCTCCCCGATGGACCCAACCAGGGAATGGCCCTCGATCAGGCCGAAATGCTCAAGGCCATTGAAATGTATTATCAGCTGGCAGGCTGGGAACTGGAAAACAACCGACCGACCCGGGGCAAGCTGGAAGAACTCGCTTTGGATTGGGTGGCTGACCTCCTTGATCAGTCCGGGGATGACTGAGCGGTCCCTCTTGGATATACCAGCAGGTCGAGAGGTCCCTGAATTGATTAAGGCTGCCAACCGGGCAAAGTACCCCTATCCCATCCGCCTCAGGTTGGACGATCTGAACCGCGAGCGTGCCTATTCAGTGGGCAAATTGATCCAGAGCTGTGACCAAGGTTTTAAAATAGTGCCAGAGGCTGATGGATGGCGGACCCAGAAAGTCTATCTATCATAAACTTATATTATCAAGGAAAGAGAGTATCGCTTATGTCATGCCAGCGGAGGAGGAAGTTGTGACCAAAGACCTGCGTAGTTTTCTAGATTTCTTGCGGCAAGAACATCCCGAGGAGATCCTGGAGATCAAGGGCCAGGTGGATCTGGAATACGATATGACAACTTATGTCATGGAGCTGGAAAGGCAGGGCAAATTCCCGCTGCTTTTCTTTCATGATGTAAAAGGCTATCCCTATCCTGTGGTTGTGAACACCTTTGCCAGCCGGCGCAGGATCGGCTATGGGATAGGTTTGGAGGAAAAGGATTTGATCGTTGGCTGGAAGGCTCGTTCAGCTGAGCGGATCCCACCCGAGATTGTCGAGCATGCGCCCGTCAAAAGAGATCATCAAGCTGGGGAAGGAAATTGACCTCAATGACTATCCCATCCCGGTTCATTTTGAGATAGACGGCGGCCGCTACATTACTGGTGGTGTTGCTATTGCTAAGGACCCTGACACCGGCGTGGGGAATTTGAACTTCACCCGGTTGCAGATCCATGGTCCACAGACCCTGGGCGCCAGCTTACACTCGCGGGGTGACTTGTGGGATTTCGCCCGGAGGCAGAAGGAAAAAGGGGAACCGCTTGAGATTGCCATAGCGATCGGTGTTCATCCAGCGATTTCAGTAGCTGGGGCTACGAATTTACCCATCACCGAGGATGAGATGGCCCTGGCCGGTGCGCTGATGGACGAACGCGTGCCCGTTGTCCAAGCGGAAACTGTTGATCTGCTTGTGCCAGCTCAGGCTGAGATGATCATCGAGGGGCAGATCCTGCCCAACACCTTCGAGGATGAAGGACCACTGGGTGAATATACCGGCTATGCCTCCAGCCGTTCGACCAGGAATGTACTCCAGGTCACCGCCATTACTCATAGAAAAGATATGATCTACCAGGACATAATTCCCGGGGCTTCCGCCGAGCACTTGAACTTAAGTAAGGTGTCCCGTATCCCCAGGACTTTCGATGCGGTCAAAGCGGTCTTTCCTAATGTGGTTGATATCAACTATCCCATGTCAGGCACACATTTTCACTGTTATGTCTCACTCGATCAAACCATCGAGGGCCAAGCCCGGCAGGTGATGATGCTCATCTTCGGCCTGGATTCCTATATTAAGCATATTATCGTTGTTGATAGTGATGTGGATGTTTATGATGAGAAGCAGGTGCTCTGGGCCCTGGCTACTCGATTCCAGGCGGACAGGGATCTGATTGTGGTCTCAGACCTACCGGCGAACCTGCTGGATCCCTCCATGGAGGGAAAGGTGGGAGCGAAGATGGGATTGGATGCCACCATGAGCCTGGAATCACCGGCTGTCCCGATCCAGATCAGCCAGGAGTCCATCCACAAGGTGAGAAAGCAGCTCAAGGACCTGGGTCTTGAGTAACAGGTTAGGAAAGATCTCAGCAGGAGGACCAGGCCAATTCTTGGCTTAGGGATCAACACTCCAAGGAAGATTTCATTTTAATCATGATCCCAGGATTTAAAACATAAGGACATTGGAATAGGTGAGTTATGAAAGTATTATCGATAGATCTGACATCCGGTAAGATCACAGAGCTGTCCGTAAACCACGAAAGTATCCGCCGCTACCTGGGGGGGAGGGGTTTGGGTGTCAGATATCTTTACGACAATCTCCCAGCGAACACGGACCCTTTGAGCCCGGAAAATATTCTCGGCCTCTGGACAAGCCCTTTAATGGGAACAGGCGCAATCTCAATGGTCAAGATTTGTGGAGTGACCAAGTCACCTCAGACCGGTACCATCCTGATGAGTTTGATGGGAGGTTATTTCGGACCGGAACTGCGCTTCGCGGGTGTGGATGGATTGATATTTCACGGCCGGTCAGAAAAACCCGTTTATCTGTTGCTAAAGGAAGGTGTTCCTGAGCTGATGCCGGCGGAGGATATATGGGGCCTGACCACCCGGGAAACAGAGCAGAAGATCACCGAGGATTTATCATTGGATCGGGTCCAGATCGCCAGCATCGGCCCAGCGGGAGAGAACCAGGTTGCGTTCGCTTCGATCATGCACAAGGGAGATGCCATGGGCCGAGGCGGGATCGGAGCGGTGATGGGCTCAAAGAATCTCAAAGCTATCGCCGTCAGCGGGAAGCAGCGCCCGACCCTGGCTGATCCAGCCAGCTATCAGGTGGCTGTTAAGCGTATAGCCCAGGTATACCGCGAGTCTGAGGCTCTCTCACTCTTCGGCAGCACCGGTACCACCCAGCATGTAGATGGGTTGAATTTGAAGCGCATGTATCCCACCCGGAACTTCCAGGACGGCAGATTTGAAGATTACCAGGAAGTCAACGCGGACGTTCTGTATAAGAAGCACGTTCAAAAGCGGATATCCTGCCAGGGATGTTCTGTGCGCTGCCGGCGTGAGTCCACCACCCAGGAAGGACCGTACGCAGGCACAAAGACTGATGGACCAGAGTATGAGACCTTGTGGGGTTTTGGCGGGCTATGCGGCAATAGTTCATTGGACGCGGTGATCAAGGCCAATGATCTCTGCCTTGAATACGGCCTGGATACGATCTCCGCCGCCGGAGTGATCTCTTTTGGGATGGAATGTTTTGAAAAAGGGCTGATTTCCACCCGGGAGACAGGAGGAGTCGAACTGAATTTCGGAAATCACCAGGCCATGATCTCAATGCTGCACCAGATTGGCAGAAAAGAAGGATTTGGCAAAATCCTGGCGGAAGGGTCGCGCCGCGCGGCTGAACTGATCAGTGAGGAAGCCAAGGAATACGCCATGGAGGTCAAAGGCATGGAACTGGCCGGATATGAGCCTCGGAATGCCAAGGGAATGGCACTGGGTTACGCGACTTCGCCGAGGGGAGGCTGCCATGAACGGGGCTACTTGACGACAGAAACGGTGGGCTTTCCCCCTGGAGTGGACCGCCTGGCGTATGAGGGAAAAGGAGAACTGGTCAAGGATGCCCAGGATACAGTGGCAGTGAAGGACTCACTCTCATTTTGTGTGCTTTCCAGCGCGGGGACCAGTCTGGATGATATGGCAGAATTGTTCTCAGCTGCAGTCGGGATTGAAATGACTCCTGAGGATCTGATGGAGGCTGGTGAACGGATCAACAATCTAGAGCGCCTGTTCAACATTCGTGAGGGTTTTACCAGGGCGGATGACACGCTACCGCGGCGTTTTATGAAGGACTCGATCTTAGATAATCAAGGCAATCCCCAGACAGTCGATATCGAACGATTGCTGGATATGTACTACCTGGCTCGGGGTTGGGATCCTGAGGGGCGACCCCTGCCCGAAACCCTGGAAAGGCTGGGTCTTGGAAATGGTGCCCATCCAGACACTCCAGTCTTGAGTCAGTAAGTTGAGGTGATGTTATGAAGAGAATCATTATTGGTGTCTCCGGCGCTTCCGGAGCGGTCTACGGAATCAGAGCATTGGAAATTCTGAAGGACAATCCAGAAATAGAAACCCATTTGATACTCTCCCAGGCAGGGAAATTGACTATCGAGATTGAGACAGCCTGGCAGATCAAGGATGTCCAGGCGTTGGCATCGGTCAATTATTCAGAGAAGGAAATCGGGGCAGCGATTGCCAGTGGATCCTTTCAAACCGCGGGTATGCTGATCGCGCCCTGCTCGATCAAGACTCTTTCCGCAGTTGCCAATTCCTATGCAGATAATCTGCTAACCCGGGCAGCGGATGTCCAGCTTAAGGAGGGACGACCTGTTGTGCTGATGGTTCGCGAAACCCCGTTACATCCCGGGCATATCCGCCTGATGGGCTTGGCAGCGGACAACGGTGCAGTGATATTTCCACCGGTGCCTGCTCTTTACAGTCAACCTCAATCTGTGGATGAGATCATCAGCGCTACGGTGGGGCGGGCTTTGAGCCGCCTGGGAATTGACAACCCTGAATATCCCCGCTGGGAAGGAAGGATACCAGGTGGAAAGGATCATTAAAACCAGATCCTTCCAGGATCAGGAAAGGGAATACCGGATCCAGGCTGAGGTATTGGTCTGCGGCAGGGATATTTGTATCGTGATCAGCGGTGGAGATCAACCTCATATCGGGGCGGTAGCCCTGGCGGTGGTGGCCGAAAGCCCTTCACATCCTCAAAAGTGGTCTGCAACTCCTTCAGTGATCGCTGTTCCAGGACATAAGGAATATCACCTGGCACTCGCGGCGGCGGAACATCTATCCAAGACGCTGGAGAGAACAGTGGTTGTTTCTGTGGGCATCCACATTGATGGTATTACACCTGAACTGATCAACAAAGTGGAAGTTGAGGTCCAATTACTTGTGGCTGATCTAGCAGAATCAATCCCAAAATTCAAATAATACGCAAGAAATAGATCAAAATTGGATTCGCAGTTTAATATATGACGAGGAAGCGAAAGATGGAGATATGGCGAATTGATGTTGCAGAGCAGAAATTTACACGGGAGCCTGTACCTGAAAGCTGGGAAAAATTAGGGGGGCGGGCTCTATCTGCGCAGATCCTGGTGGACGAGGTTCCGCCAGCATGCGAACCCCTGGGTCCGAAGAATAAAATCATATTTGCGCCAGGATTGCTGGTGGGCCATCGACTCAGTTCATGTGACCGGATCTCGATTGGGGGAAAAAGCCCTCTCACAGGCGGCATCAAAGAATCCAATGCTGGGGGCAGGACAGGATATGAACTGGCCCATCTGGGTGTCAAGGCTTTGATCATTGAGGGGCAACTTCGGGAAAAAGGACTGCGCTTGTTATATCTTTCCTCGGATGGTGTTAGGGTCGAAGATGCTAGTGAATTTTCAGGCATGGGTGTATATCAAACTGCTGAATGCTTACTGGAACGCTACGGAAAGCAAGTTGCGATCGCCTTGATTGGCCCCGGGGCCGAGATGGGATTGGCATCAGCCGGGATCCAGAATGTTGACAAAGATGGCGTTCCCTCTCGAATCGCTGCCCGGGGTGGATTGGGTGCTGTCTTGAACTCAAAAGGGATCAAGGCGATAATTTTCGACTCCGCGGGAGGCAAGAATCCTGACCTAGTGGACGAGGAAGCTTTCCGGGCCGCTCAACAGGTCTACAATAAAGCGCTCCTGGGTCATCCTCAAACGCATACTTACGCGGACTATGGAACTGCTGCCATGACCAGCATGTGTAATGCTTACGGCGCCCTCCCCACCAGAAATTTTTCCGCAGGACAATTCGAAAATGCTGACAATCTTTCCGGGGAGTACATGCGCAAACTATTATTGGAGCGCGGTGGAGAAAGCAAAACCACCCATGCCTGCATGAGCGGCTGTGTGATCCGCTGTTCCAACGTCTACGGCGGTCCAGATGGGGAGGCAATCGTCTCACCCCTGGAGTATGAAACCATTGGACTGATGGGCTCGAATCTGGGAATTGATGATCTGGATGCTGTGGCGCGTCTTAATTGGGAAGCCAATGACCTCGGGCTGGATTCTATTGAAATCGGCGCCGCTCTGGGAGTCGCTGCTGAAGCTGGTTTGATGGAATTTGGAGATGGAAAGCGAGCCCTGGAATTGATGACGGAGATCCGAAAAGGTACACCACTGGGAAAGTTCCTTGGGAATGGGGCGGATGCCGTTGGAAAGGAATACGGCATTACCAGGGTACCCACGGTGAAAGGACAGGCCATGTCAGCCTATGATCCCAGAGCGATCAAGGGCACCGGCGTAACCTACGCTACCTCTCCTCAGGGAGCGGACCATACAGCTGGATTGACGATCCGGGCTGACGTCGATCACACCGATCCACAGGGACAGGCTAAACTATCCCGGGAAGCCCAGATCAAGATGGCTGGCTATGATACCTTGGGTGCATGTCTGTTTTCCGGGTTTGGATATGCGGTCTCAACTAGCAGCGTTCAGGACCTGCTAAACGCTCGTTATGGTTGGAATATCGATGAAGAAATTTTGCTCGAGCTTGGGCGAACCGCCTTGAAATTAGAACGGGAGTTCAATAAGGGGGCGGGCTTTACGGCTGCTGATGACCGAATCCCTCAGTGGATGAGTGAGGAACCGCTTTCACCCACCAATGCTGTCTTTGACGTTTCGGAGGAGGATTTGGATTCGTTGTTTGACTGGTGAAACGTGGAAGATCCTTGTTAGATACATCTCAGTCAATGATCGTCAAAAAACATGACCCGTGATCACCTGGATAGTTAAACAGCTTGGAAGGCTGATGCCTTACCACTTGGCCACACCCGCATATCGGAACGCTCTGAATTTCAGAGCGTTCCGATTAAATCAAAGAGGGGTTTATCAGTCAAATCAGGCTTAGTACGGATAATCCAGCCAACAAGATTCTGTCATCCATAAAATACCCGGCTGCCAGCCCGCTTCCTCAAACATGATCAAAAAATTGGCTGTTGTTGTCAGCCCATCTTCAGCCGAAATATATCGTATGGTGTGAATCCGGGAATTGACATCATTCCAAAATGTGGTCGAATAGGTTCCCTGCATTTCCTGGACAAAATCCTGCTGAGCAAACCAGCCTTCAAGGATGGCGATTGTGCCAATCGGATTCTGATATTTCATGTTGCCGAGTCTGGCTTTCGCACATAAAACCGGATGACTGTGCCTCGGCGGATTGACCTTCGCTCGCAGCCAGCAGCGTATCATATTCCGCCTGCAGTGTTGCCAGCTTATCTGTCAAATCACTCACTTGATACTCCAGCACCGCAACAGCCCCATCTGTATCAGTTTGTTGAGAGGTTTGGTCTGCGGCGTCGGCGGCAGGGACTGCCTCCGCTGCCGGAGAGGCTGAACATCCCACTAAAAACACAAGGGTAATAAGAAGTACTATTTTTTTCATTTGATCATCTCCTTGATAAGATTTGATCTATCCCAATTGATTTTCTGATTCCTAAGTGCGTTATATTAGAACGCGAGCCATTTCATTTATGTTCGACTGAGTCAGTTCTTGTTAATCCGCTGATAGTAGCCCTGTGGGCATTTAAACACGTCAATCCAGGATCCGAGGGCCTTGATCTCAGTTAATGAACTCACCTCACCATCACACCACCAGGTGTATTTCACAGTATATTGCCCCGGGATAAGAGTGATCTGATTGTTTGTTTTAGTCCTGATCGTAAAAAACCCTGTGACCCCGGTCTCCGTTTCTTTTAATTCAATTTGGAGCCATGAATCCGTTCGATTCTGGACATCATATTTTATACATCCTTCAGCGTGGTCCAAACACCAGTTTTGCAGGATCCAGGGGTTTTCAGGTGTGGGTTGAGGAGCTTGATCCTCACTTTCCTCTCCCACTTCCTCGGCAACCTCTATCTCCTGGGTCTCTTCTGAGGATGGCGTGCCATCGGGAGTCGCAGTATAGGATAAACTCGCGCCAGCTTCCCTGGCCCGCTCGGCGACCAAAGTTCCCGCTACTGCTGTCTTGATATATGCCTCGGAGACTTGTTGATTAGCGGGGACAGGAGTGAAGGGGATACAGGCAGATAGACAAAGTGACAATGTGACCATCATAGAAAAGACGAAAATTACTCTTTTCATAACACCTCTTTTGCTAAAAGATTTCTTCTGGAAGGTGATTAGGTTGATTATAACATCCTAACTTACCCGTCCGGCGAGTAAAATAAGCACCCTTCACAAATGTTAAGCCTCAAATAAAAGCCGCTCTTTTCCCTATTCTAAGAGATTGTTAATTGCCATCCAAATCCCGTTTGTTATAATGGTGGCTGCAGTTCAAGAAATTTAACATCTCAGGAGCATGCATGTTAAAGGAATTTAGGGATTTTGCGTTGCGCGGAAATGTGCTGGATTTGGCCGTAGGCATCATTATCGGAGCTGCCTTCAGCACCATTGTCAACTCCCTTGTTAATGATATCCTTATGCCCCCGATTGGCTGGTTGTTGGGCGGGGCAGATTTTGAAAACTTTTATCTCACAGTCAAAGCAGGTTCACCAGTCGGTCCTTACCCCTCCCTGGCCGATGCCCAGGCGGCAGATGCCATAACTGTCAATTACGGTATTTTCATCAACTCCATTATCACTTTCTTGATCGTTGCTTTTGCCATGTTCCTCCTGATCAGGGCTATCAATCGCCTTCAAGAAAAGAACAGAAAAGATCAAGCCAAGGAAGCACCCTCATCCAAAGATTGCCCTTTTTGCTTCACGTCCATACCCCTCCAGGCGACACGCTGCCCAAACTGCACATCCAAGTTAGATTAAAGATATTACTATGACATCAGACCCAACCCGAAACCGCGTAAAACCACAGGAAGAAGGCAGCCACAAGCGCCTCCCTCCCTGGCTGCGGGTGAAATTCAACAACAACCGCGCCTATCATGAAGTCGATGAGTTAATGCAGAATCAATCCCTTTATACGGTCTGCCAGGAAGCACTGTGCCCCAATCGGGGTGAATGCTGGGGCGCCGGCACAGCTACATTTTTAATGCTGGGGGATGTTTGTACACGGGCCTGTAAATTCTGTGATGTAAAACACGGACAGCCAGGAGCCCTGGATTGGGAAGAACCCGAACGAATCGCTCAATCGGTCAAGGCTATGAAGCTGAAACATGCTGTGATCACCAGCGTCAACCGGGATGAAAGACGTGATGGCGGTGCACCGATCTTTGCCATGTTGATCCGCCGCATCCGACAGCTTCAGCCCGGATGCTCCGTAGAAGTTCTCATCCCGGATTTCAAAGGCAGTCTGGAAGCGTTAAAAATTGTCATGGATGCTGGTCCGGATATCCTCAACCATAACCTGGAAACCGTTCCCCAATTATTTAAAACGATCCAACCCCAAAGTTCCTTTGAAGCATCCCGCGCTACATTGCTGAATGCTAAAAAACTCAAACCTGGAACGCTCACAAAATCCGGATTGATGGTCGGTCTGGGAGAAACCATAGACGAGATCAAGGAAATCATGAAGGAAATCTGCAGCTGGCAGGTCGATATCCTTACCATCGGGCAGTACCTTCAACCCAGCAAGAATCACTTACCTGTGGCACGTTTTTATACCCCAGAAGAGTTTGATGAACTCAAAGAATACGGATTGGCACTGGGATTCAAATGGGTCGAAAGCGCACCCCTGGTGCGCTCATCCTATCACGCCGCTGACCAGGTCAGAGCTCTCCGGCCGAACCACTAATTCAGATATCCACAATCAGGATCGATCATGGAAGAAACTCTCTCATTTCTACCCCTATTAATTGTTATTTTCCTGGCTTTTTTAGTACCCATAACCCTCTCTCGCTTTAAGAAATTCCAGCTGCCCATTGTGGTAGGGGAGATTATCGCCGGCATCATTATCGGGAGAAGTGGTTTTGGATGGGTCCAGCATCATGAAGTGGTCCTTGATCTGCTGGCTGAGTTAGGTTTTGTGTTCCTGATGTTCCTCTCAGGGATGGAGATCGACTTCTCAAACCTGGGTCTGTTCACAGATAAACAGAAAAATGAAGATCAACCCGAAAGTCCTATCCGCCTGGCCGCGATAGCCTTCTTTTTTACACTTGTTCTTTCCACTTTAATTGGTTTTGCATTCACTAAAGCCGGGTTAGCATCCAGCCCCTGGATGATCGCCTTGATCCTGTCCACCACATCTCTCGGCGTAGTAGTACCGGTGTTAAAAGAACAAGGACTCAGCAGGGGACGGTTTGGCCAAACCCTTTTAATTGCTGCCTTAATCGCAGATTTTGTAACCATGCTCTTGATCACAGTGGTTGTTGCAGCGCTCTCAAAGGGGCTGACTCTCGATATCCTGTTAATTGGTTTGTTATTTGTGGCTTTTTTCTTGATGTATTATTTTGGAGGAATTTTATTTAATCGCATATCCGGGGTCCGGCGTGTACTGGAAGAGCTAAGCTCTGCCACATCTCAGATCAAGGTTCGGGCCGCTTTCACAATGATGTTGATCTTTGTCGCTCTGGCGGAAATGTTGGGCACAGAGATCATCCTGGGTGCTTTCCTGGCAGGTGCGATCGTCTCCTTATTAAAACGACCTGAAGACGCAGAACTCGTCCATCAATTGGATGCAATTGGCTATGGCTTTTTTATCCCCATCTTTTTCATAATGGTGGGCGTTGATTTTAACCTGGGGTCACTGATCAGTTCACCCAGCGCTCTGCTGCTTGTCCCCTTGCTTTTGGTATCTGCTGCCGCGGTGAAATTGCTGCCAGCGCTGATATTTAAGCGAGTTTTCAGCTGGAAACAAACCCTTGCCGCAGGAACCCTGCTATCCAGTCGCCTTTCATTGATCATCGCCGCGTCTGCGATTGGAATGCGGATTGGTGTCATCAGCGAGCCTTTTAACGCAGCTATCATTCTGGTCGCCATCACAACGGTCGTTATCGCTCCCCCACTCTTTATGAAATTGATCCCGCGGGATGCATTGGAAGAAGTTCTCCCTATCGTCGTTATGGGTGGAGGTCCACTGGGAATCCAGGTCGCCCAGCATATCCTGGATCACGGCGATCCGGTAATTATCATCGATGAGGATCCCGCCAGGATCGAACGCGCTGCCCGCACTGGCTTGCAGGCCATCCAGGCAACAACTGACAAATTCGATCCTGCCACTGAGGAGATCCTCAATAAAACAGACAAGTTGGTCTGTGTATTCAGTGATATCGAAAAGAACTACCGTATCTGCCAGCGAGCAAGGAACACCTACGGAATCAATCACGTGGTCGCCCGCCTCACCGCCCCCGGCGAGATCCCGCGATTTGAAAAGATCGGGGTAACACCGCTGAATGCTGCCACTGACCAGGCAGTGCTGCTCGGCCTCATCATCCGTAATCCAACCATGTATGAACTGTTGACCCGGACTGATGACTCCAGGGACCTGTGCGAAATCGTTATTCGCAACCCGGAGTATCTCAACAAACCGCTCAAGGAAATCAAATTCCCGGGAGATCTGCTGGTTGTGGCGGTTCGGAAAAAGGGAGAGTTAATCGTACCCAGCGGTGACACGATCCTGAGCGCAGGAGATCAAGTTACTATTCTCGGGTCAGAAAACTGTGTAGGCAATACTCGCTTTTTATTTGGCTGAAATTATTGGAGTTCCCAGGGCGGTTTTCCAGAGTCGGAACTGGATTCCGGGTAAAGGGATTCCCGGATCTGTTCTCCGAACATGGGAAGTTTGTCCGCTGCAGCTGCCAGAAGCCCAAAACATCCTGTTAACATCATATCCCCATAGGGTGCGGCAAAATAAGTCCGCAGGGTAGATTCGCGCATCAGATTACGCCGTGGTCCGGTAATAACAACGTCAAAAGTGTCTTTCCCCAATTCAAAGGATTCTTGAGCGTAGATCAATGATCCGTGGCCGTGGTCATCAAAAACTTCCTGGTGAGTTAACATCCCGGAGGCAAATTCTCTCAACAATCTATCCATTTTCTGCCTGTCGATCAATCCCGTATGGTGTTCAAAAACCCCCTCAACTTGATTTTCATGCAGCCGAAAGGCCAGGGTATGGAAGTTTCCCACGTTGGCTATCATTTTCCGATCCCTTTCTCCAACAACAGGGATCCAACGTCGCTCCCAGGACAGCTGCCGGAGCAGTGTCCATCACCAGCAGCGGCGCGTCCAGATCCCGAGCTGAATCTTCAACCGCCTGGAGCCTGGTCATTTTTTCCGGGATCTCTCCCCGTTGAAAAGCCAGGTTGCTCAGCAGCCTGGGACCATGGATCTTATCTAATTTTTCAGCCAGATAATCAAAGCGGAATTGGCGATCAGAATAACCTGGCGGAGCAGCGCCGTGGTCAAATACCGCCACAGCCGCTCCATCCAGATCCGCTAATGAGACATTAAATTCTGCCAGCGCTCTTGCAATGGCATCAAAGTCAAAATCCTTCAGGGAAATCCTTCGCACTGTGGAAGGCAGGGCTTTAACTTCATCTGAAGAAATGATCTCGATCCCGCTGGCCTGTAATGCCTCCAGGTCATCATCAAAGGTTCTGGCTGCATCCGGCGTAGCATACAGCTTAAATCCCGCTTCCAGATGGTCTCTGGCTGCCCAGTGGCTGGGTCCTCCCCCCATGGTCAGCCCGGTCAGGGCCAGGTCTTCCCCTTTTTTAGTCGCGTCCTTGATCCTGCGGAAGACCATCATGGTAGGCGACGGGACCACCAGTTTAAATCCATTTTCAATGGCTAACCCTGACTGATAAAGATATATATCCTGGGTGCCTGTACCGATATCAACTGTAAGAAATTTCATGGTTATTCCAGGTGGTTATTATTCCTGATTTCCGAATTGATCCATCCAAAAATCCACTTCCCCGCTCGAGATCTCAGGATCATCCTGTTTATCTGTCTCATTTGTGGTTCCGAAGATAGATTTTTTCAACTCAGCCGCAAATTCTGCTGAGCTTAAGGTCTGACTGTGAGCGCTTCTGGCCTCTACCAGAATTTCCCGATCCGAGGTTACAACAATCCAATTCTTGGCGTCTTTGCCCATGCGGGACAAACGTTTAATCATGGCTTTATCTGCTGTGGATTCCTGGCGGATAAAATGAGCCTTTACAGAACCAAACGATTGGCTTCTGGCCTGGGATGCTGGTGCCTGGTCAAAATAGACCTCGATCCTGGTGCGCTGCTGGCTGGCGAAACCTTGCAGGATCTGGATCAATTTGATCTCATCATCCAGATCCTTTAATGAAAGGCCAGGGATTTTGGGAATAAGATTATGTCCGTCGATAAGGTATGGCAACTTATTATCCTGGGTTATTTCCGGCTCAAAAAATGGTGTCGTAAAACCGTTAATATGCTATGATGAAGTACAACTCAAATCATTATACCAAAGGCGATTTTCCCCATGAATCAGGCGAAAAAGCTGTTATTTTATGTCGTTCTAAACATAGTCGTCTCGGCAGTCACGATCATCGGTGTGCTTTACTTATGGGAGAATACCCGGTTAAAAAACCTCTTATTTGACTCGGGTGATATACCCGCCGAAGTAAGCTCTGCAGGTACAACATCGGACACCGTGGAAGACTCACAGGACCTGCTGATCGAGATTGGCGAGGTAGGCGGGATTGGCAATTTAGCGACGGAATATGTCCGCCTGGTCCGTCCCGGCGCTGAACCCGGGGATACAATCTCACTGCAAGGTTGGTCCA
This sequence comes from uncultured Chloroflexia bacterium, assembly GCA_963695575.1. GTDB lineage: Bacteria > Chloroflexota > Anaerolineae > Anaerolineales > UBA11858 > B10-G9. The sequence continues at coordinate 125,851 of CAVOGS010000008.1, read as the reverse complement.
TCAAGGATGAAAACAACCATGAATACAACATCCTGGAAAAGTCCAGCGTAGCCAGCCTGGATCTGCACGGACAGGGTGCAGTTAATATCTACACTAAAGAAGGCGACAGCAATCCCATCGAGTTATACCTGGATCTCACCGATCCTGTCTGGCAGCCCGGAGAAACGATCTCGCTGATCGATCCCCAGGGCGAGGTTCATGATACTTATCTCATTCCATAGGCAAAACTGAAGTCAATCAATAAAACACCTCCCGGATGATCTTAACCTGGGAGGTGTTCTTATTAATCAAGAATATCAGGATCTGGCCGGATCAGGGTGCCAGGCTTGCCGGCAGGGGGTTAGCCGCCAGTTCCAGGATCACATCCAGGCTGCAGAAGCTGTCCACATGCCAGACCATCTCTCCCTTGACACTGTACCCGGACTGCGTCATCAAATCGGTCACAGAAACTGAAAAGCTGCCTTCAAATCGTTCCTGGCTGTTCTCCAGTCAAGTTGAAGGCTGCCTCCTGACCGAAGTCCCAACACTGCTTTTCTCAAGCATCACAGTCCCTCCTTGATCCGGGATCAACATCATGAAGGGAAACTGGGACCGGCTGCCAAAGATGGCGAAGAAAGGCAGATTGGCAAATTCAGCGGGGGAAGGCATCCCGGATCCGCTGTCCGGTCCCAGATAGCCCTCATTCGCCAGCAGGGCAAGGTCTTCGATGTTAGCGCTTGTGAGATTGGAGCTGGGAAAGATGATCTCTCCTTCCAGCTCTCCACTCTTACTGCCCGAGGCCGATCCGGTCCAACCGCAAGCAGCAATTTCAATTTTCTCCAGATAGTGGCGGGTGTCACCACCTTCCGGCAGGTCGACCCAGGCCTCCAGTTCCACAAAGTCCCGCTCAGCGGCGTCAAATGTCAGGGGCAAAATCTCAAAAGCCCGGTAAGAATAATCCCCAATCTTTTCCGCAGGTTTAAAGGTCTCCGGAAGTTCTTCTCCATCCAGTGCCAGATGAATTTCAAAATCTTCTATGTTCTGGTCTTCATCCACTCCATCCACCTGGATCAAGATGAACAGCTCATCATTTTTGCCATCACCGGGCACGCCATCAACGGGGACAGCATCATTTTCTTCCAGCTTCTCCCGGAAGACCGGCTGCATCAGGATCACTACCTCCCGGCCCCGGGGATCCGTACCCTGATCCAGCACCATTTTCAGCTCGGCACCGTGCCAGTCCTCACTATGTTCCGTATGGCTTTCTGACTGGATAGTCTTGTCATACGCCACGGATGCTCTGAGGCCGTTATCAATTAGTTCGTTGAAAAATTGCTTGGCAGTGGCTTTACCCCGGTCACCAGTTACGGTCTGCGACCATCCAAATACTGCCGTGTTGGTCCCTTTTAAAGTATTGGCGAGACTCTCATCCTTCAACAGCTGACAGCTGGTAAAGAACAGGATAGTGTCATCTAACCCGCCGGGGTATTCGTTCCTGAAGAAATCAGTGGTGATCAGTTCTCCCCAGACATCGTCTCCGGGTTTGTGGGCCCAGGCAATACCAGCAACCTCACGGGGGTTTTCCAGCAGGTATTCCCTGGTTTGAAAATGGCCGGACTGGATCATAGTCACACATTCCCCATCATCAAGATTGGTCCCCTCGATCACCCCGGCTGTGTTGTCCGGGAAGTTCTCCCTATCACCGGAAACGATAGGCAGCCCCGATGCGGACACGCTTTTTCCCGGGCAGAACTGGTACCCATGGGCAAAAACATGGATCAGATCATATTCCTTCCAACCCAGGAACTGCTCATATGATGGGCCTGCCGCCTGATTTTCTTCATTGATCAGGTCTTTGGCATTAGTATCCCCTGGAAGATAATTAATACAGCCAGGGCATTGATAATCGGGATACGCCAGAAGCTGGGACCGGACGGAATCATGAACGCTGGATCCAAACTGCCAGACGATAGGATTGACAAAGAGAGCTTTCTTAACGGCTTTTTCGCCGGGGGGGTTCTCTCCGATAGGTCCATCTCCGCTCGGTTGGTTTGGGCTGAACAGGACATTAGCTGCCAGACTGGATTGCTCCGGATCAGTTTCTTCGTCAAGTTCATAGGCAAAGGCTTCGGGATGCAGAAAAACCAGGGGCGGAGCGCCTTTCACGCGGTACCAGACTCCACGTTCATCATAATACATCTCAGCAATATCACTCTCTTCCAGGAGCCGCTCAGCGACCGCAATCGCATTGCCTTCCTGGGCAAATACCTCATCAGCCAGATCCATCAGGTCCAAACCGCGTTCTATTTTCTCCCTGGAAGTGTCGGCAAACGTGCAGGGGTAGCCCATTTGTGTGCAGCGCAAGTCCTCACTGGCATTGTCTTCTGAATCCTGGTCAGACACCGATTCCCGATTGGTGTCCGCGGAATCCCCCCGCCCACCAACCAGCGGCAGGCTGCAAGCCAGCGAAGCGATAATCAATAAACTGATAACAAGCAGTATTCTCTTTTGAACTGATAAAGTCTTCCAGAACATCTTGGGGCTCCTCTTGGTTTTCAACGAATAAAATAGTTGCAGGCTCTGGTGGGGCTTGCTTCATAGACCAAGCCCCACCAGGACCGGATCTTCTTAAAACAAAATGATCACATACTATCACTACCGAGGATATATCATAAGCGATATCCTTCTGGCTCTGCGGACAAGGACAGAGCTTCTTACAGAACTATAATTATATTAATTATTGATAGATATTAGTAAGGTAGAGACGTGGATTTGTGATTCCAGAGATGCCTGGCTGGGAAAGAAAGCAGATATGGGATGAATATCTTGAGAGCAAGTTCAATCCCAATTATTTTAAACAGAAATCGGAAGTCATGAAGACTTCCGATATATTGTCTGCCAAGGTCGACAATCTGACTATTTACGCATTGACCAGGGGTCGGAATTTATAACCATAAACCAGCAATCCCCTTTCATCGCCATCAGAGCGCAGCTTACGGGTGATCATTTCCACCGGCATACCAATTTCCACTTCCTGATCCCCGATATCTGTTAATTGGGCTGTCACAACAGGACCCTCAGTCAAGTTTAATAAGGGCAACGGTATAAGGAATCGTCTCTTCATATCCTTCCGGAGCGTTATAGATATCGGTGAATGAGTAAACCTCGCCTTTTCCACTGAATTCAAATTCAGTTTTGGCTTCATCACCGCATTCGGGACAAACATCCCGGGGTGGGAAGATCTTGGCGCTGCAGTGGGGGCAAATTTCGCCGGTTAAGGCATATCTCTGTTTGTTTAATCGCCAGTGGCGCGGTATATCCATAGGGTAAATATCTCCTGTAAACGATGTTTTTCATCTACATCGGCATCAGTATACAGGGGAGAGACTATCAAGAACTATCAATCTTGATTTTGAGTAAAATCCGAAGTCTTCAAGGAAGCGCCAAATTATTCTGTTATTTACCTGACTAAGGATTTCTTTTTTCCCGCCCTGATACTTCCGAAGTCAGGAATAGGACACCTCTCAGAAAATCACTGCTGAAGATTTCGGAAGTAGTTATCCAGCTCATTTTAGGGTGATTTTTCCCTTCATCCGGAGATATTGCGAGTAATCGATCTGCGTTCGGCGGTTGATATAGTCCTCAGTGGTAAGCACCTTTGTTTTTCTTGGCAAGATCTGTTCTGTCACCTTGAAAGAAATAGCATCAGAACCAGCCCCGGAGCCAAAGGAAGCCATCAGGATCCGATTCCCCGGTTTTGCCTGGTCCAGAACTGCCGTTAATCCGATCAATGAAGATCCCGCATAGGTATTGCCAATCCTGGGAGATAATAAACCAGTCTCTAGCTGAGAGGTTGAGAAACCCAAATCCTTAGCTACTTGGCGGGGGAATTTAGTATTGGGCTGATGGAAAACCACATAGTCGTACTCTTCAGGTGATCTATCTAGCTCTTCCAATAAAGCGCTCACTGAATTAATAATATGCTTAAAATAAGCCGGCTGGCCGGTAAAACGTCCCCCATGTTCGGGATATTTCTGATTTTCCCGACGCCAGAAATCAGGCGTGTCCGTAACATACGATACGACACCCTCGATCTCTGCCAATGATTCTTCTGCCGGTCCAATGATAAAGGCACCTCCACCAGCTGCGGCTGTAAATTCCAGGGCATCACCAGGTTTTGCCTGGGCGGTATCCATTCCCATCGCCAGGGCGTACTCCCCCATCCCGGAACCAACCAGGGACATAGCCGCTACCATGGCCTCGGAACCAGCTTTACAGGCGAATTCAAAATCAGCAGCTTGTGTATAAGGGGTGATACCCAGCGCTTCGGCGACGATCGTGGAGGTTGGTTTAACCGCATAGGGATGTGATTCTGATCCAACCCATACAGCACGGATCTGCTCCGGATCGATTTCAGCCCTTAGTAATGCATTGCGGGCTGCCTCCACAGACATTGTGATCACGTCCTCATCAATGCCCGGAACGGATTTTTCTTGAATAGGCTCCAGCTGTAACCCTCCCTGCCAGACACGGGAAACCTCACTGGCCGGGAGCCGGTAGCGAGGAACATAGGCACCATAGCCAATGATCCCTACAGGGCGGGATGGTTTCATCATCTTGGGTTTTGATTTATTTTCCATAAGCTTCATTTCCTGCTGTTATTTTTTTTCCCAATTATGCAGGATCTCTTCTGCCAGGTCGATCCGGACTTGGCCTTCTTTGATCAGTTCAGCTGCCAGCTGATCGATCATTTCACCTGCTGCTCCTGCCGCAATGGCTACCTGACGGGCATGCAGCTGCATGTGCCCTCTTTGAATCCCATCCGTTGCCAAAGCCCGGAGTGCGGCCAGGTTCTGAGCCAAGCCAACCGAGACCACAATTTCAGCCAATTCCTGGGCGGTTTTAACATCCATTAATTTCAAGGCGGTTTTTGCACCAGGATGTACCCTGGTTGCACCGCCAACGATCCCCAACGCCAGGGGCAGCTCCAGTTCACCCTCTAGATTTCCTTCCGGGTCTTTGGACCAGGTTGACAGGGAACGGTAAAAACCAAAGCGGGCGGCGTAGGCGTGCGCCCCTGCCTCAACCGCCCGCCAATCATTTCCAGTTACCAACAATACCGCATCGATACCATTCATGATGCCTTTATTATGAGTGGCAGCCCGATATGAATCTGCGTCAGCAAAAGCCCAGGCCTCTATGATCCCATCCCTGACCTGCTCACCCGAATAATCCTCAAAAGCTAACTCCTCAACCGGGATAATGCATTTTGCCCTGGCCAGGCGCCGATCCGCCAGGTTGGTTAGAATGCGCAAGTGGACCCGGCCTTCTGTCAATTTTTCCAACGCAGGGGCCAGTTTTTCACAAGCTGTGTTGACTGCATTAGCTCCCATCGCATCACGGACATCCAGATACAGGTGAACAACTAAAAAAGGACCTATGGCAGAATTGGTAATGATCCGCACCTCAAGGTCTTTAGGCCCACCGCCTAATTTTTTCAGAATCGGATCCAAATCTACCAGACTTTCCAAGAGTTCAGCTTTTCTTTCCAGGATATTATCCCGGGCAGTAGAGAGATCCTTAACATCCAGGATTTGGATCTGGCCGATCATAACCGGATCGGATATTTCGGTTGTGAATCCCCCGCCGCCCCGAGCCAATTTTGCCATAAATGAGGCTCCGGCAACAATGGATGGCTCCTCTACAACCATCGGTATCAGCACATCACGGTTATTGATTTGAAAATTCAGCGCAATGCCAATCGGCAAGCTGAAAGTGCCGATCACATTTTCGATCATATTTTCAGCTATTTCGAGTGACAGGCCAGTTCCGGGATTAAAATTTTCCAGGTCTGCGGCGTTGATAAATCCAAGATCGATCAGTTTCTGGCGCCTGTTGGCGAGGGTCAGATTGTAAAAACCTTTGATCCGTGAGGAATTGTTCTTTTTTTCCATGAAGACCCGATCCCCGAGCATGAAGGGTTAAAAATTATATATTTTAGATAAGATAAGCTATCTGAACTAGCAAAAACTATCAATATCAGAACTGATAAGGTAAAATGACACTTGATTATGGAACGTAAAACAAAAAAAGAACTCGAAGAGCAAATAGGATCGCTTTACCAGGCCAGCAAGGATCTGGTGGGTGATTTTTCCCTGGAAACACTGCTAACCCGAATTGTCAGATTGGCTCAAGCGCAGGTCCAGGCTGAGTATGCTGCTCTGGCTATCCGGGATGAAAGTGGAAAGGTAGTGAATTTCATTCACTCCGGTATGTCCGAGGAAGAATTACATCTCATGCCGCATCCCCCGGAAGGAAAAGGCCTGCTCGGTGAATTGCAGCAAAAACACGAGGTGATCCGCATCCAGAATATCACCACGGATCCCCGCTATTCCGGCTTCCCTCAATACCACCCCGCTATGCATTCCATGTTAGGTGTGCCCATCATCTCTGGCGACAAGATCCTGGGGCAAATCTACCTGACAAATAAGATCGGGGCTTCAGAGTTCACGATGGATGATGAACGCCTGATGAAGACCCTGGCTGCTTATGCGGCAGTCGCCATCACCAATACGCAGCTTTACGCCAATATCGTCGAGCAAGATGAAGCCCTCAATCAGCAGTACGAAGACCTCACGCTGATATACGATCTCGCCCAGGGCATTGCCAGCTCCTGGGATGTCAAAGAAATCATGAGCCTGACGCTCAAGAAAGTTCTTTCCTATCTTGAAGTCGAAACCGGGGAGATCTATTTAAAGGATCGGGGAGAGAAGGATCTACGGCTGGCTCTGTTAAGGGGAGATGATTTTGATTCTTTTTATACAAAAACCGTTTTCCGGTTCGGCGATGGCGTGATTGGCAAGGCGGCTGCCTTAAATAAAGCGCTGGTAGTCACAAATCTGGAAACCGATCAGCGAATCTTGCGGCCGGCAATCATCAAAGCGGGGTTCCGAAGCCAGGCAGTGATTCCTCTCCAGGCTACCCGGGAAGTTGTCGGTGTGATGGCCCTTTCCAGTAAGTCCGGGCGAACATTCTCGATCCGGGAACTGGATCTGCTGACAGCCATCGGCATGTGGGCTGGCACAGCCATCAAGAACGCCCAGCTCCAGCAGCAAACCAAACATATCGCGGTGCTGGAAGAACGAGAACGGATTGGTATGGATCTGCATGACGGCGTGATCCAATCCCTGTATTCCCTGGGATTAACCCTTGATTATGTCAAAGCTATCCTGGAAGAAGATTCTGGCGAAAGCCTGGAAAAACTGAATGATGCCACTGATAGCATTAACAGCACCATTGTGGATATTCGGACTTATATTTCCGATCTGCGCCCCCGGCAGATGCAGGAAAACCTCAGCTTCAAAGAGAACATGGATGTCTTACTGCAGGAATTCCAAAGCAATTCCCAGATCGTGGCCAGCATGCAGGACGAAATTGAAGGCAAGGTGGATCTGAACTACCAGAACACGCTGACCTTGTTCCGCATAACCCAGGAATCTCTTTCCAACACGGCCCGGCACGCTAAAGCCCAGAATGCTGATCTCAGGCTCTGGGATGAAGATGGGCACATATACCTGGAAATCGTTGACAATGGACAGGGTTTTAATGTCGATAAAACCAAAGCAAACCTGGGTCATGGTCTGGCAAATATGCAGCGCAGGACCCGAAAAGCAGGCGGGGGAATCCAGATAGACTCCTCACCAGGCAACGGCACAAAAGTGACCGCCTGGGTTCCGAAGGAATAAAACGAGTAAGTGGTAAATTGTAAATAGTAAATAGATTTGATTTCAGTTTAAAAATCACAAGGCGACTCAATGAGTCGCCTTGTTATATATTCGCCTAAGATATTTGAATACTGAAATGCAGTCTTTTTACTAGTTTTTACTCATTACTACTTACTTACTTCCCACCCCGTCCGCCGCCAGCCAGGAAAGAAAGCAGAATGCCGAAGACATATAACAATACCAAAGGTATCATCACCAGCATCATATTTAGGGGATCTATGGTTGGAGTGATTATCGCCGCCAGGACAGCGCTGACCACCACTGCAATTCGCCAATTTTTGATCAGAATATTTGGTGTTAATATGCGCATTGCGGTTAACAAGTATGCCAACAGCGGAAATTCAAACAGGGCACCAAACCAGAACATTAAGTTCGTAGCAAATTTGATATAGGATGAAGGCCGGATCTGGGTTGAAATATCCAAAAAATTCAATAATACCGGTAACCCCACAGGGAGTATCAGGTAATACGAAAACGCCATCCCCCCAAAGAAGAACACCACAACAAGGGGGATAGAAACAAAACTGATCAACCGGGTTCTGCGAGACAAAGCCGGTCCAACAAACAAAAAAATCTCAAAAACAATAAAGGGCAGGGCTGCAGTAAATGCTGCCAGCAGCACGACCCGCATACCTACACTGATCGGTTCGGTAACGTCCACGGCCGTTAATTGCTCCATCCCGTCTATGGGCTGGGAAATAAAATCAAGCAATGGAGCCAAAAATATAAAAGCGATCACGGCGAAAACAAGTAGAATCACAAATGACCGCAACAGGTGATTTCTTAATTCGCCAATATGCTCCAGGAAGCTGGCAGGCTCTTCAAAAGCCATTTGCAAACTCTCAGCCATAGGAGCGTCTTCTGGTTCTTCTGTGAAAAATGTGGCGATTCTCTTAAATGGGTTGGCGATCCAGTTTCCAATCACTCTGAATGGCTTCGTGATCCATTTCCAGAATCTTTTTAATCGTTCCACTTAACCCTCTTTTCTGACCATGTAGTCCTGTTATCAAACGACCGCTTCTAAGCAGCGGTCAGATTGATATCACTAACACCCCGTTTCGTAATAAATCCCTCCAGGATAGGAGAAATCTATTCTTGTTTCTTTTCAGTTTCAGTTTCGGTTTCTTCTTCATCATCCCCCTGCAGGCCATCTTTAAATGCCTTGATGCCGCTGCCCAATTCGCCACCGATCTTTCCGATCCTGCCCACACCAAAGATTATGACCACAATCGCCAATACAATAATCAGTTCCCATCCACCAAGTCCGCCTAACATAATATACCTCCATGGAATTCAAATTCAACAGGGATATTATACCTTGTGTGAAAAAGGTTAATAAGGGTTTTATACCAACTAATCGAGTTTAAGAGTATTCCAAAGCCTTTTACCTGTCAGGGAAGAGAACCGATCGGCATGTAGATCAACGATCCGGGATGACGGCCAACGCCTTTTTGCATCATCGATCAAGGATGGCCGGATAACAATTACTGCAACCTGATATTCACCGCTTTCGACAGCACAAAACCCGTTCACCCAGCCTTGATCTCTTTGGAATTCCAGGGGTCCCAATTCATCGATGACCAACAGATCGCAGGGAACAGCCCGCCTGAGTTTGTCATTGCCCCATTTAACAATATCTTGAAAAAAGGACCAGTGGTGAGTTTTTAGGTCAGCTGGTTGTCCTGCGTTTCGTTCCGCTAACCGTTTTTGCATTCCGCTCTTGAGATCCAAAACATCTATGGCGACTTTTTCTCCCTTTTCGAAAATTGCAGGGGAGATCAGACCTGCTACTGAGTAGCCCTCTTCTCGCGCTTTTTTATATAAATCCAGGCACAGGTTGGTCTTTCCGGATTGGATCTCTCCCGTGACCAAAACAATCTCAGCCATGACTATCATTTTTATCCATCACGACCATGGTATAGCCGTTAACCTCTTCCACCCTGATGGGTGTACGATAAATGAGTGACAAATTATGGGATGTTATCACTTCATTTAAATTTCCTTCAGCCGCAATATCACCCTGATTCATAAGCACAAAATGGTCCGCAGCAAAAATAGCAGCATTAGGATCATGGGTAGTAAAAACAGCAGTAGCCCCCTGGGCAGCCATTCGCTTCAGGAGAGATAAGATCCTGTTCTGATTTTCAAGATCAAGGTGGGCAGTAGGTTCATCCAGAAGCAATATCCGGGTTTGCTGGGTCAGGACCCGTGAGATATGGACCAGCTGCCTTTCTCCGCCGCTGATTTCAGAAACCGGCTTTTCAGCCAGGTGCCTGATTCCTGCTTTTTTTAGCGCCTGATAAGAAATTTCCAGATCCTGTTCACCAGGGAGCTGGAAGGGATTGAGGTAAGGTGATCTGCCAAGCAGCACATATTCAATCACTGAGAAGTTGAATGGGATGGTTTCAAATTGAGGGACAAGACCGATCATTTGACTCAGTTCTCGTTTGGAATATTCCTTGTGTGTTTTTCCATTTACTTTCACACTTCCGCGGGCCGGTTTTAATAATCCCAGCAAAATGTGCAGCATGGTCGTTTTCCCGGTGCCGTTGGGTCCCAGGATCGCGGTGACCTTCCCGGCCGGGATCTCCAGTGAAAGATCGGCCAAAACTACTGGATCCTCAGGCCCATAACTAAACCTGGATCCCGTTCAGAGTAAGAATCTTATCCATCCCGCCTGACCTTTATACCTATACTTATCATCAGATAAATGAATAATCCGGCTCCGATTCCAGATGTCAGGATTCCCAATGGGATCTCACCGGCAAGCAGTGTCCTGGCCAGGTCATCAGCGATCATAGTAAATGCCCCGCCCAGCAACATTGCCGTCGGGATTGATTTTTCAGCGCTGGCGCCAAATATCCGGCGTGCGATATGAGGAACAATCAATCCTACCCAGCTGATCACACCACTGATCGCTGTCATAGCAGCCGCGGCTGCAACCGTCGTAATTAACAGGATCAATCGTTCGCGCGTCAAGGATGCACCTAGAGAAAAAGCCGTGTCGTCATTCAGGGACAATAAATTCACTCTCCAGCGCATTACATAAACGACGGTTATTCCAACCAGCGCAAATGGCAGAACAAAGAGCAGATCCCGCCAGGTAACACTGTACAACCCTCCCAGTAGCCAAAATGTAAGTTCAGGCAGTTCGGTTAAGGGATCAGCAATATATTTCAAAACCCCTAAACCAGCTGAAAACAAGGCTGAGACAGCGACCCCGGAAAGTATCAACCTCAGGACCCAACCACCATAGCGAATTCGTGTAGAGAGGAAATAAGAGGCAGCCAACGCCAACAAACCAAAAAATGTGGCGCTCAGTTCAATGACCAATGGGTGGCGGGCGAAATACAAAATGGAAATTGCCGCGCCAAAGGCGGCTCCCTGGGAAACACCCAGGAAACCCGGTTCAACAAGCGGATTCCTGAAGATCATTTGCAAAACGGATCCAGCTGCAGCCATGACCATTCCCAGGAGCAGGGCAGCCAGCAAACGGGGCAGCCTTAATTTCAATACCAGCTGGCGGGCTAACCTGTCCTCCAGAAGCAAGCGGGGAGACATCCCCGGTGGACTGGGATAGCGGCCGATCAAGACCGAAGCCAGCAGTACCACCAGGATGCCTATCGCAAGAAGCAGCAGAATCCGGTTAAACTTATCTTTTTTCATGATTAAGTGATCAGGGCAGATCTCCCGTCAAGTTTGGCAGGACTTCTGCATCAATCTTTTCCTGATCCATTCCATACAGAACCGAATAAAAAGCATTCACTTCTTCCAGAATATCGATTTCTCCGGTGAGGTCAGGTTGGATCTTTGTTGCCATCCACTGCAGTCCGAGGATCCAGCGTGTATCCGGCTGATCCCAGCTGTAGAAGTCATATGGAAAAGCAAAGAGTTGGTTATTTTGGACCGCAGTAAAATTGCCCCAGATCGGGTTATTGATCAAGTCATTCTTCACGGTGCTAGCGTTTCCAGCATAATCGATCAAGAAAATCAAGTCTGGGTCCCAGGCAGCGATTTGCTCCAGGTTTACAACAACCCAGCCGCCGCTCACTTCCATATTTTTCCAGATAACCGAACCACCAGCAATTTCTACTAACATGGTTTGCAGCCAGTCAAAAGGCGGAACTTTGAATGCCACTTCTCCACCCTGATCAGAATACTGGAGGATCAAGACACTGGGAGCTTCCGCTCCAGATACCAACTCCTCAATCTGGGCAACCCGATCCTGGTAAAAACCGATGATTTCATCAGCTCGATCCGGCTTTCCGTAGACCTGGCCCAGGGTATTGATGTCCTGGTAAAAAGCCTGGGGGGTTTCCAGGTCCAGATATAAAACAGGTAGATTTAGCAATTCAAGCGGTTCACCCAATTGTTCGGCCATAAAACTCTTCATGAGGATCAAATCTGGCTGGACAGCAGCGATCTGCTCCGGGCCAACATTCTTTTCAAAGATCTCTTTTCCTTCAAGGTTGGGATCGATTAAAGGCAAAAAACTGAAGGCGGATTGATTTCGATTTTCCAGGGCAATAACCTTCTCTACTGAATCCTCAAACAGGTAGATGGTATCCTGGACCATGATGGTCGCTTTGCCTGCGATCGCTATCCGTTCCGGGATACCATCCAGGACAGCGGTATGTCCAGTTGAGTCTGTGATCTCCACTGGTCTACTCAGACCAGGAATCACGCTGCAGCCTGCCATTACCAAAATTATGCTTAGTAATAATACTTTCTTCATTCGGTTTTCTCCTGTGTTTGTGTTGTTGATTTCTTAACCGGGAATATTGTCCCGGCAGTTGTTAAGCCATTCGATCATGGCTTTGATCTGTCCTATCCGGAATAGAAATACCTGAGAATTGATATATTCGCCAGATCCAAGGGATTGGTGTCCCTTTTGGAGATTTTCCAGCCAACCTGAACAAATATCAATCTGGTTTTGAATTAATTCCTGGGCTGATTCGGGATCCTCGTGGATCAGAAAATAAAGTTTTGATAAAAACGCCAGCCGCACATATCGGCTGCTCTTCACTGGTGTATGCAGCCAATCCTCCAGGATCTGCCTGCCGTGTTCTGTGATGGTAAAGACCTTCCGGTCCGGGTACCGTCCCTGGGAGCTGGTCGTTGATGAAAGGTAGCCTTCGTTTTCTGATTTATCAAGCAGGTAATATAATTTGCTTCTTTTCACCTGCCAGATCAGCGAAAGTTCTTTGGTATGTTTCAGCCTTTCATACAGGGCATACCCATGAGCGGGTTCCTCTCTGATCAGACCCAATAAAATGTATTCCAGCGTATGTGCAGATGATTTTTTTGCCATACTATTCAGATATTGACTATATAGATATTGAATAAATTTATTTCTTCTCCGGATCCAGTTATGGATCCGGATCTCAATTGGTGTAATTCCCCCCCATTGTAGCCTGAATGACTGCATTTGGGGGGGGAATTTTCACTTACCAGAAATGGATTAAAGCACTAGCCGGGAGACCTCATCGACCTTCCAATCTACGACCACTTCGCCGTTAATATAGAAAGTTGGTGTGGTCAGGTTTCCACCAGTCCATTCCTTCACCTGGCGGGCAGCAGCTTGATTCCTGGTGACATCATATTCTGTAAACTCGATCTTTTTATCTTCAAACCAGATCCGGGCCCTGCGGCAGCCGGGACACCATTTATTGCAAAAGAGCACCACCCCTTCCAAAACCAACTCATCTTCCGTTTTCTTTTCCTCAACAGGTTTGATTGGTTTGTGGTCTGGTTGAATGCGCCGGATCTCCTGGAATAATACTTCGTTATCAGGCTGTTCATCAATATCGTGGATATCCACATATTGGATGATCCCATCTTTATCAATAATGAAGATCGCTCTTTCCGATCGTCCTTCATCTTCCCGGAAAGCGCCGTATTTTTTAGCAATTTCACCATGGGGCCAGAAATCACTGATCAGGGGATAGGATATTCCCCCCAGGCTTTCAGCCCAGGCCTTTAATACCGGTACATGATCAACACTTATGCCCAGAACCTGGACATCTAATTCCGCAAATGCAGCATACTCTGCTTCATAAGACGGAATTTGGCTGGTTCAAACCGGTGTAAATGCTTGCGGGAAAAATACCAGCACCGTGGTTTTACCCCTGTATTCACGTAATACTACTTCTTTGTCGAGATGACTCTGAAGGGTAAAATCCGGAGCCAGATCCCCTACTTTTACTTTCATGGTTATATCTCCTCAGTTAGAGAAACCTTTCTTGCTCTTTACTATATCTTCTTCCAAAATAATATGGACGAGATAATTTACTATTTTATACAATACTTATATTTTATACTAGCTCAATAGTAAAGGTTCCAGATCCTTTGTTATCTCCCCTCTTCCTCCAAGCTCCGTATCACCCGACTTAGTAACGAGATCCACAATGGATGGGGAGAAGAACCTACCCCGGGATAAGACAGCATACTGATCCCAGCCTGTTTGGTTCAAACAAAAATAAGGGCGACACACTGTGTCGCCCTTATATTTTGCAAGCTCTAGTTCTACTTATTTTTTACTACTTTTTTCTTTCACCGTAGAACTCACTAACTCCTTTCCACCGACCCATTCCTTCCAGGCCAGAGTCCACAATGTGATTATATAAGCAGAGACAGCTCCTTGAACCAGGATTAACAAAGGCCATAACAGACAGCATAGTGCCATTAAGAAACCAGGAATGATCAATACAATAAATAGCCCAATACTGGCTGCAACCTGGATTAGAAACAAGATCAATGCCGGCCCGATATTTTCAGCCAGGACCTCAAAACCTCTTTTATAGGAGGCGATCACACCCAGGTCTTCCAGCATGCAGGCCCTGTTGGCAAAAGTCCCCAGCAGGGATAGGAAGAAGATGATCGGAAGTAATAAACAAGACAGAAGAATAAGAGGCAGGAATGGTCCCATACCAGCATAGGGCCAAACCCCTTCCATAAGTTCAACAAAACCCCCATAGGACAGGAATATTATCACACTGCCTAAAAACAGGGCTAAACCAGGAATGGAAGGTATCAAATCGATCGCCAATAGCCGCCAACCTTTTTTCCAGCCAGCCTGAAAAGCGCTGGAAAAACTGGAGGGTTTTTCGGATTCAATATCATTTACGGCGCTGATCAAGCCCCCGCGGGAAATTGTTCCGGCGGCCCAGAAAGCCAGTCCCACAATAAGAAGAACGATGACCAGGGTTACGATTCCGACGATCGCCAGGACTGATAGATCTAAATCCTGAAATGGAGCACCATAATCAAATTGGGGCATTCCATTCCAGGGCATATCTCCATCCTGGAAAACAAAACGGCTCTGATTGCCGCCACCTCCACCAGAAGACCCACTAAGGGCTACCAATACACCAAGTAGAATCAGGAATTTATTCTTCCAGATAATATCCCAGGCTCTTGTAAATAATTTTCCGTAATCCATTTTTCCTCCTTGAGGAAAGAATCTCTCGTTAATCTCTATCTCTACCAGAAACAAGACATATTCACTATTCTTAGTTGATTATATAATATACGGAGAAAATCCAAATGAGTTGTAGGGGAAAATCATGAAATCCAACCCTCAACCAGAAAATTTTTAGCGACAGACTGCCAGGCACTGGCATCTGTTACAATTAATACCAAATTAGCAGCAGTATTCCGAAGGATAAAAAGCATGAAAAAGCTAATACTTCTGGGATTGATAGTTATCTTCTTAACCGGCTGTCTCCCCCAACCAATAGAATCTACTACAGAAAATGTTGACACAGTTGCCACCCTGGTAGCAGCCACTCTCACATCGGAACC
Source organism: uncultured Chloroflexia bacterium (assembly GCA_963695575.1). Lineage (GTDB taxonomy): Bacteria > Chloroflexota > Anaerolineae > Anaerolineales > UBA11858 > B10-G9. The sequence continues at coordinate 110,285 of CAVOGS010000008.1, read as the reverse complement.
ACAATCAAAGGAAAACCCCGACCTGACGGCTGTTGCATCTCTATCAACAGTCACCCCGGACCCTGCCAATATCAATACTGATACCCCAACCACTACTCCATCCTTCACACCAACTGATACACCACCTCATACACCAACCTTTACGCCTACAAATAAACCCACGATCACTCCAACATCCACTGCTGAATCGCCCCCAACTCTCGCCCCCGAGGATCCCATCCTCTCCCTTGGCGTTCCCTCCGTTAAAGATACCTTTGCTGCGGGTTCGATCATCTATCAATATGACGATTCCGAATTCAGTTTCCAGGTTGAAGAATCCCAGTTTGTCATGGTCGCAAAAAAGACCAGCAGCTATGAAACCTGGAGCCTTTCCTGGGAAGATCTAACAAACTTCTACCTGGAGATCACCGGCACCTTTGGTCAGGAGTGCGCAGGTAGGGACCGCTATGGGATGATCTTCCGCGCCCCAAACACAAGCGAAGGATACCTGATCACCATATCCTGTGATGGTTCATTTAGATTAAGCTCTTACGAAAGTGAAGATGACGAATATACAGTGATCAAAAGTTGGACTTCCAGCACCTATATCAATCAAGGGCCAGGAGGGGAAAACAGGCTGGGTGTCAAGGTTAAGGGAGAAAAGATCACCGGTTTTATCAACGGCCACCAGGTTTTTGAACTCAACGACAGCACTTTCAGTCATGGGCGAATGGGCGTATTGATCAAAGCCTATAACACACCCGGCTTTACTGTCTACCTTGACCAGGTGGTATACTGGAAATTGCCCTGAGGGGCATCTAAGTTTAATTACTAGATTGGAGAATCGTTATGAAACAAAATAGAATCTGGCTTACACTTGGAATCCTGTTAATCTCCATCCTGCTATTATCGGCCTGCAGTTTGTCAGGGAATAACCAGCCCGTTGAAGAATCCCTGCCTCCTGAATTACCCGAGGACACAGAGTCCCTGGTTATGCTGGCTAAATTTGATCTGACCCTCAAAACAGGTGTTGATATTGAGAAAATCGCTACCAAGAGCATCAAAGAAACATTATTTGATGACGCCAGCCTGGGTGTTCCAGAACCCGGCGTAACCTATGAAGCTGTCGGGACACCGGGGTATATCATTACTCTTGAAGCCGGCGGCGATCTATATGAATACCACGCCTCGGGTGCGAGAGTAGTCCAGGTACCCACAGAAGAATGACAATTCGTTAGTTTATTCCTTAAATACAAAACAGTCCCGGGAAATTCCGGGACTGTTTTTTTATTTTACAGCTGGTTGAATTAGCTGCTTCACAGCTATTTCAACCACATCCATTCACATGGAGATTGCCCGGGAAACCCGGCAGCACCATGCGCAGTTCATCCCCATTAAAAGCCGCAATGGTATCCGCGCAGGCATCCAGCTTGGATGTGTCCACTTCATGCTCAAATTTCTTTCCTGGAAGGTAATAACTCATTCGACCATACTGTTGACGCAGCACCAGATGCAGGTAAACTTGATAAGGATGTCAATCCGGCATTATCTGTGACAAGGGAGAAGGAAAAGCATGAAGAAGGTTTGGCTAATGAGTATGGCCCTCGTTATTTTATCCGGCTGTAATTCACAGCAGCTGAAGCCAAACACCCCTGACCAGGACAGCATCGATTTCTGCTCCGGCCCCATCCCAAACCGCAACACCCCTTGTGATTGCCCCGCCGGAACAACCCTATCAGACAGCAGATCCGAATGCGCCGACCAGGACGCCCAATCCAGACATCCCTACCTAACCCCATCAATAACATTAACCCCGACAAGCACACCCACAGCCACGCTCGATCCGGAAGATCCAATCTCTTACCTGGGTGATCCCTGGTTCAGGGACAATTTTGCCAATGGCTCGAATTTTTTTCTTTATGATGAGCCCCAATCGAGCTACCGGGTGGAAAACAACCAGATGATCCTGGTCTCCAAAAAAGCCAATAACTTCGAGACCTGGAGCCTGGCCTCCCCCAATCTGTATAATTTTTATCTGGAAATCAGCGGAAGTTTTGGCGATGAATGCGGCGGCAAAGACCGCTATGGGCTGATCTTTCGAGCCCAGGGAACAACCGAAGGTTACCTGCTCAGTATATCCTGTGATGGTTCTTACCGGCTCAGCACCTGGCAAGACGAAGAAGAAAAATATACAATGATAAAACCCTGGACCACCAGCGAAGAGATCAACCCGGGACCTGGCGCTGAGAACCGCCTGGGGATCAAAACAAGCGGCACAACATTAACCGGATATATTAATGGACACCAGGTGTTTGAACTAGAAGACAGCACCTTTTTAAGCGGACGGTTTGGCATCCTGGTAGCGGCCACGGACACCCCCGGATTTACAGCTTATTTATCAGAAGCAGTCTACTGGGCACTCAAATAGACCAGGAAGGCTCTGATCATCAAAAACAGGCCCGGGAAATTCCGGGCCTGTTTTTTTACTACACATATTGAATCTGAGATTCCCGACCGATCTCAACAACAGACCGAGGGAAGGCTGGGACCGCACGGTTCGATGTTTGTTCAACGGATCATACGGACAATCATCAATCCAGTCATCACACCCATCCCAGTCTTCATCATGACAGCAGGGATCTCCAACAGGATCATTTGGATCCGTAGGACAGGCATCCTTGCAGTCCGCGACCCCATCTTTATCAGTATCTTTATCTTTTGTCCCACATCCACACTGCCCGGGTTTGATCTTCTTGGGATCATCAGGGCATAAATCCGCACAGTCGGGCGTTCCATCCCCATCCCTGTCAGTTTCCGGGTAATCACATCCGCAATAACCGGGGGCTGTTTTATCAGGATCCAGGGGACATAAATCAGCGAAGTCATGGAGGCCATCATTGTCCTCATCATGGTCACAGGGGTCGCCGATCGGGTCGGAAAAACTATCAACACACTCGTCAGTACAATCCGGTACACCATCGCCATCCGTATCGGTATCTGGAGATCCGCAGCCACAAATTCCGGGTTCGGATTTCTCGGGATCCTCCAGACATTGGTCCTCGCTGTCAGGAACACCGTCTTGATCCGAATCTAGATCCGAATCTTTATCAGAATCATTACCTGGGTCATTTTCTTTATCAGCGTCTTTACACCCATTCTCTCCAGGGCTGACCTGATCAGGATCCCCGGGACAACCATCATTGCAATCGGGGGTTCCATCTTTGTCACTATCCGTGTCAACCGCACCACAACCACAGGCACCTGGTTCGTCCTTTTTCGGATCGGCAGGGCAGAGGTCATCAGCATTTGACACGCCATCACCATCTGTATCCAGTAAATCCTCAGGATATTCAGGGGTAACAAAGGTAAGTTCTGCTACGGGTTCAGGATCATCACCTTCATAGAATTTGATCACCAAATCCTCTCCCGGAGCAAACCCTGGTCCAGTGCAGGCTAAAATCTCAGGATCACTTTCAAGCCTGCTGCAGTCATAAATGCTGTCGCCAACCTTGACTTGGTATCCATCTTCCGCATTGCGAAGATAAATGGCCAGGGTTTCAAGATCCTGATGTTCCACACTGGCGATCCTGACATCCATCATTGCAGGAAGCAACAGCGTGCAGGATGATAAAAGAAACAGGAAAATTACCGAGATATAAATAGTTCGTTTCATGATCTTCTTCCTTAAACCGTAATTTAACTCTGGGTGTAGATTTTCGTACCTACATTATAAGGAGAAATCTGCCCATTTGAACAACACCCAGGAGATTTTGTAAGGTGCAGGGACTCAATGAATAAAAACAGATTCTCAGATAGAAATCAAGCAATTTTAGTGAAAATTCGAGCGTTTTCACCCCCTAATTAGGCATAAAAATGAATCCCGGGGGATGAATTTAATCCTGTTCTCTAAGATGGGGGAGAAATTTGGCATAACAAAACTGAAAGTCAGGCGAAACCATTTATGCCATTTTGCATTAACGTAGTAGGCAAATAAAAAACACAGGGTCATTGAATCATTGACTCAGTATCAAGGTATAACAAAATTGTATAACTGATATTTGAACCTATAATATACTTAATAGCAAAAAATTGACGCAGAACACCCTTGTAAAGGAGTCTGCCATAGCTGAACAAAAAACAAAACCAGTACCGGAAACAGGACCTACTCTGGGACAGGTGTTGCTGGAATCAAAACTGATCACCCAGGAACAGCTGGATCAAGTCCTTGTGATGCAGAAAGCAGGCGATTCCCGCCGGATCGGGAACAATCCTGATTGATGAAGAGTGGATTACTGCCGAATCGCTTGCATTAGCACTCAGTATCCATTTAAATTTGCCCTTTGCGGATCTGAGCCAAAGTCACGATAAATCCTGAATTAACCAGGATAATCCCAGAAAATGTTGCCCGCAGGTACCAACTCATCCCGGTTGAGATCGCAAACGGCGCCCTGGTTGTAGTCATGGAAGACCCAACCGATATCTCGGTTTTGGGAGAGATATCAGCACTAACCGGCATGAATATTACGCCCTCTGTCGGGGTTGGAATGAATATCCAGTCGGCGATTGACCTGCATTACAAAGTCCAATGAGGAAATAGAAAGAGAAGTTTCAGAATTTTCTGAAGATTCATTGACCTCGCAGATATCGATCTGGATTCCAGCGCTGTCCTAGAAGATCCCGTTGTCAGGGCTGTTGACATGATCCTGGAACAGGCTGTCCGAGATCGAGCCTCTGATATCCATATCGTTCCGGATCACGACTCTGTCCGGGTTCGCTACCGGGTTGATGGAATGTTAACCGATGCCCTGACTTTACCCGCAGGGAGCCATTACCAAATCCTTTCCAGGATCAAAATCCTGGCCGGCATGAATATCGCTGAACGCAGGCGTCCTCAGGATGGTCAATTTTCCGACATGATTGAGCGGCGAGGAAACCTTTTTCCGAGTAGCGACCAGTGATACAACCTGGGGTGAGATAGCTACAATCCGCATCCTTGGACGTACAGATGCCATCATCAATCTAGAAAAACTTGGCATGCAAAGTAAAATTGTGGAGGATTTCCGCCGTATCATCCATTCTCCATTTGGCATGATGCTGGTAGCTGGCCCGACAGGATCCGGCAAAACAACCACGCTGTATGCAGCCCTTAATCAACTGGACCGCAACCGCTATAATATCTTGACGATTGAAGACCCGGTTGAATACAACTTCGCGGGCATAAACCAAATCCAGGTGAACAGAGCGGCAGATATCACCTTTGCCTCTGGTCTCAGGGGAGTTATGCGACTGGATCCTGACAAGATCATGGTCGGTGAGATCCGGGATCCTGAAACCGCCAGTTCTGCTGTACAGGCATCGTTAACTGGCCATCTCGTCTTATCCTCAATCCATGCCAATAATGCCGCAGGCACATTATTCCGCTTGATCCATCTGGGTATCGATCATTATCTGATCAACTCATCCGTCATCGGCATGGCTTCCCAGCGTCTGATCCGTTTGTCCTGCCCCCACTGCAGCGTTGCCGTTCAACCAAGCACGGAGATTAACCAGATTTTCGAAAAGGAAATGGGTGAACCCCTCAAAGGTTATAAAAAAGGCGAAGGCTGTTCGTACTGCCATCAGACCGGGATACCTGGGACGCACCGGGGTCTTTGAACTGTCTGGCTGTTGATAATGACATCAGAAAGCTGTTTTCAGCCGGGGCAAGCGCCAGCGAGATCAAATCAGCCGCCATTGAAAATGGCATGGTCTCCATGCTGAAAGATGGCCTGATGAAGGTAAAACAAGGCTTAACAACCCCGGAAGAAGTCTTACGAAACGTGTATTCGGTTGAATAGATCCAGCTTGAAGTAAATTAAGAAGGCAAGCACTTGAGGAGTAAATATGCCTTATCGATATCTAGCCTATGATGCTACCGGCATGGAGCGCAAGGGAATCCTGCAGGTTGAACAGGAGGAAACTGCTGAGCGGCTGCTTTATGATCAGGGATTGACCATTGCCCGGCTTACGAAGATCCCGGATGCCTTTAATGTAGCAAAGTGGTTTCCGACCTATTTTGGCCCCAAAAAACGAGATGTTATCGTTTTCTCGAACCAGCTTGCCAACCTGGTTGAGTCTGGCGTAGCCCTGATTACAGGTCTGCATTTGATGGCAGAAGAAGTCAACAGTAAACCTCTCCAACGGGTACTGCATCAGGTCGTGGAAGATATCAGGCAGGGTTCCTCCATTTCCGCGGCGATGGCCAAACATGAGCTGGTTTTTCCTCCCATTTACAGTCAAATGATCAGAGTTGGCGAACAAACAGGTAATCTGAGCGAAGTCCTTCGCCAGCTGGCAATCCATCTGGAAAAAGAACATACCATCCGGTCCAGAATCCGCAGCGCCATGACATACCCAGCCGTAGTGCTGAGCCTTGCTTTTGCTGTTGTCCTGATCATGTTCAATTTCACTTTACCCCCTTTACTCCAGCTTTATAGCGAATTTGAAGCCGAACTTCCCTGGCCGACCCGGTTCCTGATGAGTTCCTCAACCTTTTTCCTGGAATATCGTTTATACATTTTCCTGGGATTGGCAGTTCTGATCGTCGGCAGTATATTTTATTTCCAACGACCCCACGGAAAAAAACAGCTGGCTCACATAGCCTTAAAAATGCCTGTGATAGGAAAGATCACCACCTACGGGAATAGTGCCCGTTTCAGCAGGACCCTATCCACATTATTAAGCGCGGGACTGCAGCTCCCGGAATCGATGGAGTTAACCGGACACACCATTCAGAATGTTGTCATGTCCCACGAAATTGAAAACCTGCGCCAGGATACCCTGCAAGGCAGAGGCATAGCCACTCCGCTTTCACATTCCAACTATTTCCCAAAGATGTTATCCCAGGTGGTCCGGGTAGGTGAAGAGACCGGCTCTCTGGATACTCAGCTGATCACCCTGGCCACCTATTATGAGGAAGAAGTCGATCGGTCCTTAAAAGGGCTGACGGATCTTCTCGAGCCAGGCATGGTCATTTTTGTTGGCATAATCGTGGCATTTGTAGCGATTTCAATTATCCTCCCCATGTACTCCCTGTTAGGGCAGATCAGATGAGATCGGTGAATTCCAGGTTTATATTCCCCCGCTTCCATAACGATCAATCCGGTACCACTTTGGTCGAAGAGCTGGTGACGGTAGCGATCATCGGGATGGGAATTGTGATCCTGGTAGCAATGGTGACGACCGGTGTGCTTGGGGTCCGTCAGGTGGATGACCAGGTCACTGCCGAAAGTTTGGCCCGCTCCCAGCTGGAGTTGATCAAGGATGCCTCCTACCAGGCGGATCCAGGCGCATCTCCTTATCCCTCTGTCAGTGGAGTGGCTGGGTATTCCGTCGCCGTAGGCATCGAGTTCTGGCATGCGGGTAACGGCAACTTCCAATCAGCGCAGCGCAATGATGGACTGCAGAGGATCACCGTGACTGTAACTTCTGGGGGATCAACCCTGGTTCAAACAGCAGAATATAAAGTTGATCGATGATAAGTAATAGTTGGATTACAACCTTTAAGAAGTCCCTGATAAAAAATCACGAAAATCCCGAAAAGGGAGCTTCCCTGGTTGAAATGTTAGTTGCCATGGCGATCAGTGTGCTGGTTTTTAGCATTTTATCAACCGCACTGGTCCAATTTGTGCTCACAACCCGCTGGGGCAACAGTTTGCTTCAGGTTACCAATGACATCCAGGTGACCACGATCTGGTTGGGCCGTGATGCATTGGAATCTGCCAGCTTCAGCCCCGGATCTGGCTCAGAATACGGCACCCTGAGCTGGGCGGATTCTTCCACCCAGTACCGCTATTCCTATGACTCGGCATCCGGAGCCCTGGTCAGGGAGCATATCGAAAACGGCACTGTGCTATCCTCCCAAAAGGTAGCCCGCCATATCAATAATCAAACCGATGTCACATTTAACGCCAGCGGTCATTTATTAACTGTAGGGATCACCTCCACCAGCGGATCAGAAACCAAATCAGCCACCCTGATATTTGCGTTAAGAACAAGATGAAATTAAGCAAAAAACACTCCCGGCAGTCAGGATTCCTCGCCATCTTCCTCCATCACAGAGGAAGAGGGAGTTGGATCGCGGTCCCGGATCAAGGCAGACTCCGAAAGCGGCAGATCACTGCCAGCCGCCCTGATCACCCTGGCTGTTGGATCGCTGCTGCTGACACCATTTTTATCCTTTGTCAGCTCCCGCGCCCTGGGAAGCCGGTCAGCAGAGGATACCCGGAATGCCCAGTATGCCGCAGATGCCGGGATCGAATTCGGTATCTGGAGTGTAGTAAATAATCCCACATTCCGATCCCTGGTGGACAACAACCTTGGAACACCTCAAACTCTCAGTTTTCCCGGGACTCTGAACGGGTATACCCCAACCATCAGTGTCACCGGCCTGCCAATTGGCAGCTGGTATATCCGCCAATCAACACCGGCAGATATCGAACGCGGCAGCTCCCTGGCTTACAACGGGGGCGATAGGATCTATGCCTTGAGGGGAGATAATACATCAACATTTGGCTACTACAGCATCAGCAATGATCAATGGTATTCCCTGGCAAATGCCCCGGCGAACGTCCGTCAGGGCGGCAGTCTGGTATATGCGGGAAATTATCTGTACGCTCTCAGGGGCAACAACCAGGATAACTTCTGGCGCTATAATATCTCATCGAACTCCTGGATCTCTCTTGAGGACACCCCCAATAATGTCCGGGAAGGTGGCGAGCTTGTTTATACAGGCGGCAACCATATCTTCGCCTTCCGCGGAAGATCCGATAACTTCTGGCGCTATTCAATCTCGAATGACAATTGGACAGACATGACAGATGCACCAGGTGATGTAAGGTATGGATCAGATCTGGCTCATAACGGCGGCAATCTTATCTATGCCCTGCGGGGCAGAAACCTGGCTGATTTCTGGAGCTACAATATATCCAGTGATTCCTGGAATAATCTGCAGGATGCACCGGACAGAGTCAATAATGGTGGAAGTTTGGCTTACTACAGCGGCAACTATATCTATGCCCTGAAAGGGACTGACAACTACCTTCTGGCGGTATACTATAAACACAGACAGCTGGTCTGAGTTAACTCCAGCCCCTGCAGGTGTAGGTCGGGGCGCGGATATGGTTTTCACCCACGCAACGGGCGGTTTTGCCACCCGGGGTGGCAATCAAACAGATTTTTGGGAATTTGAGGTCACTCCACCGCGTTTTGATATCCAGGCCCAGGCAGGATCGGTATCCACCGATGCCAGAATTAGAAATTGATGGTTTATCAAAAACAATCCTGTTTTGGGATATTGATTAGATTATCAACAGTAAAAACAAGAAGGTATTATGGACGATCCCAGAAATGACAAACCCCATGATCAAAATGCCCCCCTGCTCATCAGGGGATCAATTGACCTATTTGATATCAATATTCTCCCCCAGCGTTTTCTGGAAAGAAAATTTACACTGATCAGCGTGATTCCCTGGCTGATCCTGCTCTTTTTGATGGGTTCGATCTATCCAGCAGCCCAATACGCACTGGAAGCCCAGAAAATATTCCAGGAAAAACAGTCAGAATTAATCAAGACCAGGGCAAATCTGGAAATCAACCAGAGCAATACCTCAGCCCTGGCCGCGATCCAGGAAGAGATCGATAGTGCGAATCTCAGAAGGGACGAGATCCTGGAATCCTATGGCGGTATTCAGCTGAAGGGAACAGCCTGGAGCGACACCCTCAACCAGATCAATCTGATTACCCCTGATGGCCTCAGTTGGGTCCTGCTATCGCAGAAGGATAATGAGATCCAGCTTGAAGGCTACACTAACAGCTATCAAGTTGTGATTGATTTGAATGCTGAACTCAATCAATTGGATGGACTGGAAAATGCGGAGATCGTTTCTCTTGTCCAAGTCCTTGACCCTGGATCCGAAACATTGCCCTTCCTTCCAGCGGGCGAGGGAGAGCTTCTGCCCTTCGGCTCCCTCCCCAATCTATAGTTTCAGAATTGTATCGGTAACCAGCGGGGAGGAACTGCCATGAAAGACATCCAAAACAGACGTACCTCAATCATGAGAATCGCGATTATTGGCAGTGTGATCCTGGGTGTGATCCAGATGATCATGATCGGAGCCGCCTACCAACGGCGGGCAGCGACCAATCAGCTGGAAACAGAGAGGATTGCCCTGGAAGAGAACATCAACAGTTTGATCAAAGTCAATCAGGACCAGGTAGACGACCTGCAGGCTGAATTGGATTTGATCCAGGCAGATACAGCTGAACTCGAGGCGTCTTTTCCTGAATTGGGAGCTCACTTTGCTATATTCCCCAGAGGATTAGCGTTAGCCAACCAGAGTCAGGTGGATCTTCAGGAAATATCCTGGTTAAGTTCGGACAGCGTAGATACTTTTGCTGGTCAGGTAGTAGATAAACAGTACAGTATAGATGTTTTCGGGAAGACTGCAGACTGCATCAAATTCATCGCGGAATTAGAAGATGGCGGCCGGGATACGTCTGTCAATGAGATCAGTATATATCTGGCCGGAAGAAAACCGATGTTCCCTGGAGATCAGCCTGATCGGTTTTTCCGATGATGCTGGAGAATAAACCCTGCCGCAGACTGAATCAGTACATTAAAAGAGAGAGTTTACCTTGTTTAATAAAAAACGAACCACAATCAATTTTGAGGGAAATGAGATCAGATTCCTGGTTTTGCGCGGAAAGAAGAGTCCTCGCCTGGCAAACCAGAAAATTACCTCCTGAACAAATGAGCCAGGGTATGATACACAACCCCAAAGCTGCTGCCAATATAATCCGGACAGGGATCAAAGAGACCAAAGGGTCAAAGAACAACCTGATCACATGTGTTTCTGGACAGCGGGCAGTTCACAGGATCATGCGCATTCCGGATATTCCAGATAAGATGCTCGACGAAACGATTGAGAGAAAAGCCCGCCAGGAATTCGCCATCCCGATCGAAGATACTGATCTATCCTGGCGGATAATCACCCGATCAGACAATCAAATCCTGCTCTATGTGCTGGCAGTACCCAAGGTCGTTATCGATACCCAGGTGCAGGCTCTGCAGGAGGCAAAGATCAAACCCAGGGTGATGGACATCAAAGCTCTTGCTTTGCAGCGCCTGGTTAATCAGGCTAATACTTTGATCGTCAACCTTGAAGAGTACAGCATGGATGTGATCATTATTGTCAATCATATTCCGGTCCTGATCAGGACCATCCCCCTCGACACTGGCGAGCTCACTGGAGAAGCAAAAGTGGATCTCTTGGGCCAGGAACTGGCCCGGACCACAAAATATTATAACGAAAGCAACAAAAAGAACCGATTGGCCGATGATACACCGGTATACATCTGCGGGGCGTTGTTTTCCAGCACGGATCTTGAGTCGCGGCTGGAAGACAAAACAAATCTGATAGAACGTTTCCAGCTCAGGACCCCATACCCTCTTAAACCCCCCAAATCAAACCTGGACCTGCCCGATAAATTCCCGCTTGCTTCGATACGCCGTCAATCTTGGCCTGGCGATCAAAGGTAATAAATGAACTACTATATCTGGTTTTATAGCATTCTTGGTGTATTGATTGGCAGTTTTTTGAACGTTTGTATAGACCGCCTGCCTGACGGTTCTTCTATCTTGAAACCACCCTCCCACTGCCCTGAATGCCAGAGACGCCTTACCGCCCTGGAAATCATTCCTGTTATCAGTTTTATCGCTTTACGGGGACGCTGCAAGGGGTGTGGAGAAAGAATCCCCCTCCGTGTCCTGATAGTGGAGATTCTCACAGGGCTGGTTTTTTTCCTGATCTGGAACCGATTTGGATACAGCTGGCAGACCCTGCTGATCAGCTTGTACAGCGCTTTGTTAATCATCATCGGTTTTATAGACCTGGAACATCAAAAGGTCCTGAACATCCTGGTTTATCCAGCGATCGCTTTAAGCCTGCTTATGATCCCTATCATACATCCAGGTGATTTCTTGAGCTATTTAGGCGGAGGGCTGTTGGGATTTGGAGTTCTATTCCTGATCTCGGTGCTGGTTCCTGGAGCAATGGGCATGGGGGATGTTAAGCTGATCCTTTTCCTGGGATTGGCAACCGGTTTCCCCGTGATCGTAATCGTATTATTTTTTGCTTTCATATCTGGCGGTTTGATCGCTGGTATTTTATTAGGACTCAAAAAGATCGGCTCCAAGGACCCATTCCCCTTTGGTCCTTTCTTAGCGCTGGCTGGTTTCATCAGTATGCTGTATGGCAATCAAATCATAGACATGGTGGTTAAGGAGTCTCGGCAGATGAATATCCCAGATCTGTTCCGTTTGATGTACGAGAAAAAAGCCTCGGATCTTCATCTGAAACCTGGATCTGTGCCCGTGGTCCGGATTAATGGAAACTTGATTTCCGCTGACAGCGAACCAGTTTCAGATGAGGATATCCTGGCAGCATTTCAAGCGATGACCACCAAAAACCAGCAGGCTGATTTCAAAAACAAAAAAGAACTGGATTTTTCACACCAAACCAAGGAAGGTCTCAGGTTCAGGATCAACGCCAGCCTGCAAAAAGGGACTATTTGCCTTTCCTGCCGTCAAGTATCCAGTGTTATCCCCACGATTGAAGAGTTAGGACTGCCCGAGATCTGCAAGGAGCTGGCCCTGAAAAAACAGGGCCTGGTATTGGTTACCGGTCCAACCGGAAGCGGAAAGTCAACCTCCCTGGCCGCAATGACCAACTATATCAATCAGCATGAGTCGCGCAGAATTGTAACGGTAGAAGACCCCATTGAATATATTTACAAGGATCAAAAGAGTTTTATCACCCAGCGAGAGCTGGGCGCTGATACCAATTCCTTTGCAACCGCCGCAATCCAGGCCTTGCGGCAGGATCCGGATGTCATCCTGGTTGGTGAGATGAGGGATCCAGAGACCATGGCCGCCTGTATTACAGCAGCTGAAACCGGACACCTGGTATTGTCCACCCTGCATACCAATAGCGCTCCACAATCGATCGACCGCATTGTCGATTCATTCCCGCCTCATCAGCAAAACCAGGTCCGCATGCAGCTCTCTCTGACATTATTGGCCGTGCTTTCCCAGCGCCTTTTACCGCGTCTGGATGGATCCGGCAGGGTGGCAGTTATGGAAGTGATGGTCGCCAATAATGCTATCCGGAATCTTATCCGGGATGGCAAAACCCACCAGATGACCACGGTAATGCAGACCGGCGTTGATCAGGGTATGCAAACCATGGAAAGAGCTTTACAGCGCTGCTACCAGGATGGGATCATTTCCATCGATACTGCCAGGGCCCATGCCGGGGACGAAAACTCCTTCTCAACCCCGCTGGAAACTTTGTAGCCCCTGATAGTTATCTGCTCTTTTCCTCCCTTTTTTGATATTTATCTTCCCCCAATCCCGGAAATCACCTAACAAAATATTAAGGTTTTCTGCATCCTGTAAGGGCGCTGTAAGGCGAAACCACTTGCTTTTATGTTTTACTTAAGCTGCCAGGGACACAAGCAGGAAATAAGTCCTCTGGCAGGAAAATAAAATTTTCTTTGTAGGAAAACTTATCAAAATTTTTGTTCGGAGGAAAACACCATGTATTAAGAAATTTTTTGAAGCAGAAGAAGGTTTCACCCTAGTTGAATTGCTGGTCACCATCGCCATCCTGGCAGTGCTCTTTGGTATTGTTACCCTCACCCTGAGTGGTGTAGGATCCGATGCAGAAGATGCAGTCAAAGTAGCTGAATGCGCAGTTGTGCAGTCTGCAGCTGATATTTGGCTGGCCGCTGATACAGCCAACACCATCACTGCCCGCTGGTCGGCGCACTGCTGTCATCGCTGCAACTGATGCTGGATTTGCAGATGCCTATATCCGTGATCTGCCGACATCCTACACCTACTCCTGGACAGCCAACTGGTGATGTCACCTGCGCAGATGTGCCCTGATCTACAATTCATGATCTAAATTTAAGTCCAATAAACAAACCGGCGCCTACAATTGTAGGCGCCGGTTTGTTTTAACGGTGGACCGATTTCCTATCGATAGGAACTGCCAGGGATCAAATCAGCACTTATCTATGATTTATGTGATATAAATAATCATTTAGTTAACCGTCAGGACCCCTGGCGTTCCGGGCCGATAAATCAAACTTCCACACAACCATTCCAAAACTCTCTGCTTCTGCCCTTCAATAAAGGCGGTCATCCAAAACAAACCTTAACCAGGAAATTAGAAATCGAGGCAAGATGTCAAATCAACCTGTAGTTGATCAAAAAACAATCATTCACAAGGTAAAAACCAGCCTGAAAGCGGCAGATAAATTCATCAAGAATCGCCGGAAAACCAATACCAGGCTCCTGGTAACCGGGATGTCAACTTCAGCCGCCTCCACCCTGGTCGCCGGCGTGACATCAGCAGCTGGCCCGGTGTTGGGTTCCGGCATAGAGGGCTGGCGGATGGCTTGTATAACAGCAGCTGGGTTAAGTTTAATCGCCACGATCAGCGCGGGTATCAGCCAGAGATTAGAAATAAGCGACCGCCTCAACAAGGCATCTCAATGCCTGGATCGGCTCAGATCCCTGGACTTAAGCATTACCACCGGGAATAAAACCTGGGAAGTGATCATTCAGGAATATCACGAGATTGCCAGCCTTTTTCCAGAATTCATCAGCTGACCTGCGAGAATTGATGATTGTCCAAAGTCAATCATGCTCTGCTCTAATCTCTACTTACTATTTACGAAAAAAATCCGCCAAAATGGCGGATTTTCCTTGGTGCCCCCACGGGGACTCGAACCCCGGTTTTAGCCTTGAGAGGGCTATGTCCTAGGCCACTAGACGATGGGGGCAAAGCGAGATTATTTTAACACGCTCATTCTCAGCCGTCAACAAAACAGGGCCCCGGGTTTAGCCTGAAACTGTTAGAATATTCCCAGATCATATCAGCAAGGGAGAAGCCATGCCCCAAAAAGTAACCGGCAAACAGCATAATTCCAGGATGTGTTTTGTATGCGGTCTGAAAAATCAGGCTGGACTGAAAGCCTCCTTTTTCGAAGTGGAAGGCAGCCAGCTGGTCGCCCTCTTCACTCCCTGTGAGGAACACCAGGGCTACCCGGGCAGATTACATGGCGGTTTGGCTGCCACCATCCTGGACGAGACCATTGGCCGGGCCATGAATATCGATCAAAATGAGATCTGGGGAGTGACCGTGGATTTCCAGGTCCGCTACAAAAAACCGGTCCCATTGGACACAGAACTGCGGGTTGTTGGCCGCATAACCAATCAAAACCGGCGCCTCTTTGAAGGCACGGGCGAGATCTTGCTGCCCGACGGGGAGGTCGCCGTGGAAGGACATGGCAAATACATCAAACTGCCCCTGGACGAGATTGCAGATTTTGATTACGAAGAACAGGAATGGAAAGCGATTCTTGAGGAAGGCGATCCAGAAGAGATTGAGCTGCCATAATATAAACGAAACGGTTTCCTTGAAGGAAACCGTTTCGTCATCCTCTCTTTTAGACTTCCGAAGTATTCAAGCTGTCCATTGAAGTAAACTGACAGTATAAATACTTCGGAAGTTTTTTTCCTGGCATCCAGAAATCCGAAGTCAACTAAAGGTTCAGTAAGAGGGAACCATTCCCCTGAAGACTTCGGATTTATTTAATCGGTCAATCTTCCTTTTCCTCCAACAACGCTTTCAAACCTGCCAAACGCGGATCAATGGACTCCTGCGTATGGCCGCAATCTTCCTAGGTTTAAGGTTCGCCCCACAGGTGGGGCACAAACCCTTGCATTCCTGTTTACAGATCTGGCGGATAGGGATATCCAGCGAAGCGTAATCACGGATAATTGGTGTCAAGTCGATCGAATTATCCGAAGGCAGGGGCTGTTCCCCCAGATCATTCTCTGCATAATCCACGGGATGGGATGTGAAGATCTCGATGAAATCAATATTTAATGGCTGCCAGTAAGGATCAAGGCAGCGGCTGCAGGACAGCTCTGTTAAAGCCTTGATCTTGCCCTCAGCAACAACGCCATCTTCTGTGACTGAAACAGAAATCACTCCCTGGATATCCACCAGGAGCAAATCCTCCGTCCAGCTTCAGCTGAGGAAAATTAAAATCAAAATCTTTATGAGTACCAGGGGAACCCTTTACCAGGTAGCTTACATCCAGTCTCAGGGGATCGTTCTTTTTTAAACTCATATTCTTTACCAAATCAGGATCTTCCCTTAAAAAAAGAAAAATCCCGTCTACATGTTGGATTTCTATCAAAATCTATTATAACTTAATACCATCACTTCGTCTGTCAGGCTGGTTATAATTCAGCTACGGAATCTTGTTATGAAAACAAACTTCAGCCACATTGGCTATTTTGCCCAGCAGGTTTTAGAACGCGCCAACGGAGCACTTGTCTCAGGGATTTCTTCCCGGGGAATCTATCTTCAACCTGAGGCAGACTGGACCCTGTACCTCTCCCTGGAGAAATACCGCGGACCGCTGACCTTGAACCTGGAAGGAGATCTGTCCTGGCTGAATAATGTTAAAACCGGCAGCTCCGTCCATTTCACACCAAGGGATATCCACTTTCCACAAAATAACAACCTCATCTCAATTGAAGATGCTGAACTATGGCACCCTTCCCTGGACTCCAGTGACAGCAAGTTAATTCCTGGACAGGCAGCAGCAGTTCTCAGCCTTTCCACAAAAATTGGCCGCCGATAACCCTTTCCTTCCTTTATTATTCAAGAACTCAATACCGGTTGTGGGCCTGCCGGGGATAAAAGAGAAAATCCTGGGATTCGAGAACGCGCTTCAGGGTGGCGATCTAACGAATATAGCCGATCAGTTAACCAGGGCTGTTAGGGTTAGGACCAGGGCTGACCCCGCTGGGAGATGACTTTATTCTCGGCGTATTATTAGCCCTCAACCACAGAGGAACCTCTATCCTGAAAGAACAGGATCATAAAGGATCTCAATCAAATCATCATCCAGCATGCTCTGGAAAAAACCACCCGGCTGAGCGCCAGCCTTCTGACCTGCGCTGCGGAAGGAGCAGCCGATGAACGGCTTCTCAAAGTGCTGGATGGCTTTTATTCAGATAGTGAAATTTCAGAAGGGGATCTGCAAGATCTGCTGGCCTGGGGGAGTTCTTCCGGGATTGGCGTTTTGGCGGGCATGATCCTGGTGTTGTCTTAAAGAAGGAAGCGGGATCCTTGAAGGATCCCGCTTCCGTTATTGCAGCTTATTTGCTCAGTTTATCCAAACTGGCCACATGGTCAGGATTGATCACATCGCCGAACTTGGTCTTTTTCATGGCTTCTTTCTTTTTCATCAACTCAGCATAATGATCGTCCTCCACGAAAGCCACACAGCGGCCGATGCTGGCTTCGCCGTCCACAAAACGCCAGGGGAAAAAGCCGATCTGGACCCGCTGGTTTAGCAGCAGGTCGATATCTCCGCCTATACATTCCGCATGGATGATGCCGTGCGGGAACAGATCGATATGCATCAGCTGGTATTTGCTGTCGTCGTAGAACTCTGCCAGGGATTTTCCATACGTCTTCTGAAAAATAGTTTCGGCTTCCCTGGCCTGGCGCGGCATCCAGTCCCGGATAATGGTGTTCATGGGATGGTCGGCGCTTCCGCAGTCTACACCCAGCCAGCGCAGTTTTTTCTTTTTGGCCCAATCCGCAAACTCCTGGTCTGGCCCGGGATGTTTCACCATGTAGCGAATCTCATCCGCCGTGGGCTGGTCCCACCCAAAGTGGTGGTATCCGGTATGGATGATCAAAATGTCGCCTTCCTTAACCTCAACCCGATCTTCCACCATCTTGCTTGTATAAACCTGATAATCACCAACTGCGTCGCTTAGATCAACGATCACACCATCATTGACCAGGAAATCGAGTTCCAGCTGGGCGATATCCTTGCCCGGGGTATAAAAATGGATCTCCCCATCCAGGTGGGTGCCAACATGGTTGGAATGGGTGACGACCATGCCATTGGCGCCACTAGGCGCCAGGCGTTTAAAATATTTTACTTCCAGGGGGATATAGGTGGGCCAGGGTGGCGTTCCCACACCAAGAGGTATTGTCAGATCGATTAATTTCATGAGTTTCTCCTTATCTATACTAGGGACTGAGTCCTTTGAAAGGACTCAGTCCCTGTTAGTCTATTAAAAAGCGCCGGAAAGCAGCATCAACACAACACCGCCAGCCACCACACTGCCCAGCTGGCCAGCTGTATTGGCTCCCATGGCATGCATCAAAAGGAAATTATCCAGGTCATACTCCTGGCCAATCTTCTGTACAATGCGGGCTGACATCGGGAAGGCGCTGATACCGGCAGCCCCGATCAGGGGATTGAATTTCTTTCCAGACAGGATATACATCAATTTACCGACCAGCACACCACCCATGGTATCGAGCACAAATGCCAGCAAGCCCATGGCCAGGATCAAGAGTGTATCACTCTGAATAAAGGTCTCCCCTGCCATCGTGCTGCCGATCGTTAATCCCAGGAAAATGGTGGTGACGTTGGCGATTTCATTCTGGGCCGACTTGCTCAAACGATCCACCACGCCAGATTCCCTCATCAGGTTGCCAAACATCAGGGTGGCGATCAAAGGAGAAGCCTTGGGTGAAAGCAGGGAAATCACCACCGTGACCAGGACAGGAAAGAGGATCTTCACCGTCTTGGATACTGGCTTCTCTGTATAAGGCATTTTCACTTTGCGCTCTTTTTCCGTGGTTAACAAACGCATCACCGGGGGCTGAATGATCGGCACCAGTGACATATAACTGTAAGCAGTCACCGCGATCGGCCCCAGCAGGTGCGGCGCCAACCGGCTGGAGACGTAGATAGCAGTAGGCCCATCAATGGCGCCTATGATGCCGATCGAGGCTGCTTCATTGAGGTCAAATCCAATATTGAGGGCCAATAATAATGTGCCAAAGATGCCCACCTGGCCGGCTGCTCCTAATAAAGCCATTTTAGGATTTTCCAGCAGTGGACCAAAATCTGTCATGGCCCCGATGCCAATGAATATCAGCAGTGGGAATAATTCAGTTTTAATGCCCGCCTGATATAACACACCCAGAAAACCGCCCTCCGCAGCATTGGTGATCCCGGTCAGCGGCAGATTAGCCAGAATTGCGCCAAAACCGATTGGCAGCAGCAATACCGGCTCGTATTCCTTCTTAACTGCCAGGAAGATCAAGATTCCCCCAACCAGAATCATGATCAGATTCTTGAGGGAGAAAAGGGTCAAAGCTTCAAATATTGCTGTTATATCCGTAGACATAGGGTTTATCCAAATTTGAACAAAATCACACCATACTCAACCGAATCCCCTTCAATGACACAAATCTCAGCAATCGTTCCCGACTGGGGAGCATGGATGGTATTTTTCATCTTCATGGCATCCAGGACACAGAGAGGGTCACCCGGCTTGACCACCTGACCGGCCTTTACGTGGATGGAGACAATATCCCCGGGCATTGGCGCTGTAACATCACACGCGGTTCCAGCAGGGATCGAATGGACCTCCGCCCCGGGTTGATGGATATCAAGATTTGGATTGTCAGAATGATCGACCTGATCAATATCGATCTCAAAACGTTGGCCTTCTACATAGGCAACAACAGGCCGCTGGTTCAGATCTTCCACCTCAACCTGAAATTTTTCGCCACCTACTGTCACCCAGACTTTGTGAGCGCGTTGGCTCATAATCACTCCTTGCCGTGGATCCGGTCCAGACCACGCTGCCACCATTTACTAACAGGTTTTTCCAATTCACTTCCCAGACTGCCCTGGATTGGAAGATGATCTTATCCCCAACAAAACAGCCACTCCTGCCCCGGCAGCTTTTTTACGGAGATCTTGCCTGTCAGGATCTGTACTCGGATTTCAGGTCTTGATTCGTCAGGGAAGTTAATGAATCAACTTCTTTTACCGGGAAGAGGGTTTTCAAAACCAGGATCAACAGGATCAGAATCCCTAAAGCGGAAAACGTGATCAAAATGCCGATCCCGCTTAATGTTAAACCCTGTCCAATTTCAGTCACAATAATTCTCCGTTTTTCTCATACCGGCATATTGCCGTGTTTTTTCGGCCGGGTGCTGCCCTGTTTGTTCTTCAATAGCTCCAGCGCTGCGATCAGTTTCGGACGGGTCTCTGAGGGAATCAAAACCTCATCCACATGACCGCTGGCCGCTGCCGGGTAGGGTTTTGAGAATTTCTCTTTATAAGCAGCCACATATTCCTCTCTGGCCTGATCTGGATCCTGGGCTGCCATGATCTGCTTGCCATATAACACATCCACCGCGCCGTCTGCTCCCATCACCGCAATTTCAGCTGTGGGCCAGGCATAAACCAGGTCCGTTCGGATGTATTTACTGCTTAACACAATATAGGCTCCGCCATAGGCTTTTCGCACAATGACCGCAATCTTGGGCACCGTGGCTTCAGAATAAGCGTAAACGATCTTGGCACCATGGCGGATGATGCCGCCGTGTTCCTGATTGACTCCGGGTAAAAATCCGGGGGTGTCAACAAATGTGATCAATGGATAGTTATAAGCATCGCAAAAACGGATAAAACGGGCGATCTTGTCAGAAGAATCAATGTCCAATACACCTGCCAGCGCATTGGGCTGATTGGCGATCACTC
Organism: uncultured Chloroflexia bacterium; assembly: GCA_963695575.1. Classification (GTDB taxonomy): domain Bacteria; phylum Chloroflexota; class Anaerolineae; order Anaerolineales; family UBA11858; genus B10-G9. The sequence goes on along the minus strand of CAVOGS010000008.1, from coordinate 89,594 downwards.
CCACTGCCTGGCCGTGCATCCGGGCAAACCCCACCAGCGCATTGGGCGCAAAGTCCAGGTGCACCGGGAAAAAACTGCCCTGATCAACAACCCGCTCAATCACCTGGCGCATATCATAGGCTTCTTCTGTATCCGTCGGGACCAGATTATTTAAAGCCTGGTCCTGCCGGTAGGGATCATCTTCGGGAGAGATAGTTGGCGGTGGTTCAGCATTATTGGCCGGCAGATAACTGAGCAGCTGCCTGGTAACCTTCAAGGCATCTTCTTCGGAATCAGCGGCAAAATGAGCTACACCGCTCTTGATGCTATGGACGCCAGCTCCACCCAGAGATTCAAAATCCACATCTTCATGAGTGACCGATTTGATCACTTTAGGACCGGTGATAAACATATGGCTGGTGCCGCGAGTCATGATCACAAAATCCGTTAATCCCGGAGAATAAACCGATCCACCGGCACAGGGGCCAAGCATGACGCTGATCTGGGGAATCACGCCGCTGGCCTGGGTATTGCGCCAGAATAACTCCGAATAGGCTGCCAGACTGTAAACCCCTTCCTGAATGCGCGCTCCTACTGAATCCATCAATCCGATCATCGGTACACCTGCATCCAGAGCCAGATCCAGGATCTTGGCCACTTTTTGGCCCTGAACTTCTGAAAACGAGCCCCCCATCACGGTGAAATCCTGGGAAAAGACTGCCACCATCCGTCCATCTACTTTGCCAAATCCAACCACTACGCTGTCACCGGGAATTCGTTTTTTATCCAGCCCGAATTCGTGATGGCGGTGGGCCATCAAGGCATCAACTTCCTGAAACGATCCTTCATCCAGTAAAGCCAGGACCCGCTCCCGGGCAGTCATTTTGCCTTTATCATGTTGGGCCTGGATCTTGTTCTCTCCACCGCCGCTGGCTGCCTGTTCGCGGATGGCTTTCAATTCCGAGATCAGATCCTTTCCTGTTGGTTTTTTAGGGTTTGCGCCCATAATAGTGCCTGCCTTCCTAAAATATCCGACCTAATCTTTCTGGGCTAGTTCTTTTTCTTCTAACGCCAGGTAGATCTTGTCCGCTGAAAGCGGCAGATCTGAAAAACGAATGCCAACCGCATCATATAACGCATTGGCAATGGCTGGCGCGGTTTGTACCATTACGTGTTCTCCCACTCCCCTTGCACCCCAGGGACCATCCTCGATTGGCGTTTCCACGTAATCTCCATGGATCTTGCGGGGAATATCTGCGATGGTTGCGATCCTGTAATCCACAAAGCTGGGATTGATCACAACCCCATCCTGATTGAATTTAATGGCCTCATAAGCTGAGCTCATACCGTGAACGGCGCCACCTTCGATCTGGGTCATGATCAGATCCGGGTTGATAGCCTTGCCAACATCATAAACGCTGGCGATGTTGAGTACCTCCAACTGGCCAGTTTCCAGATCCACTTCCAGGTCAACCGCCTGGGCACCGACCGTGTAATGGACAACTGCCCGGGTGCCCTGTCCGGTTTCTGGGTCCAGATTGGTGACGTAAGTGGGCATAAAATGCCCCCGCCCCACAACCGGACCTCCTTTCCAACCTTCATAATTATCATTGGGCATGCCGTAAATAACCATCTTATCCAGGGGTTGTTCACGCTCAGATTTAAATGAGATCACGATGCCATCTTTAATATCCAGGTCCTCGATATCCTCATCCCAGGCATCCGCCACGGTTTCCAGGATCTGGAAACGGGCATCCTCTGCGGCGGCTTTAACAGCGTTGCCCATCGACCAGGTCAGCCGGCTGGCAACAGTCTGCCATTCATAAGGGCTGTACTTGGTATCCAGGGGTGTGGAGACAGTTACATTTTCATAGGGAACACCCAGCACATCAGCAGCAATCTGGGCGGCCACTGTAAAGGCCCCCTGGCCGATTTCCTGTCCGCCAACTTCCACCTGGAGTGTGGCATCTTCATTAAAGCGAACCACCGCGGCACTACCTGGATTGGGCGGCATGGCCGGCGCTTTCCACATGATAGCTATGCCTTTACCGCGTTTTTTATTGGGTCCGGTTGGCTGTTCTTTTTTACCCCATTTAATGGCTTTTTTAGCCTTGTCGATGCAGGCTTCCAGATCAATCGGAGTCATTTTCATCCCGGAGACGATCTCGTCGTCTGTCCGAACGCAGTTAAGCGTCCGGAACTCTGCCGGATCCATTCCCACTTCTTCAGCCAGGCGATCCATGATCTGTTCCAGTCCCCAGTGGATCTCAGGCATGCCAAATCCCCGCATAGCGCTGCCGACAGGGTGGTTGGTATACACACAGAGGGAATCAGCTTTTACATTGGGCACATCATAGGGGCCGGTGCAGGAATATCCAGCCGCCCGGGCGATATTCACACCATAATCGTTGTATGCGCCGCCGCCGAAATAATAGGTCAGCTCCATGGCTTGCAGGACCCCGTCCTTATCGCAGCCAACTTTGATATCTGAAACCAGGGACTGGCGGACAGAAGTGCCCACAAATTCCTCTTCCCGGGTCAGGCGCAGTTTAACCGGCCGGCCTTCCACTGCCTGGGCCATGACTACCGCGCAGGCTTCCATGGTGACACCAGCCTTTCCTCCAAATCCTCCACCCACCAGGGGGGCGATCACCCGCAGTTTATTATGGGGAATATCCAATCCCTGGGCGATCATATCCCGCATGGCAAAGGGAGACTGGGAACTGGCCCAAAGTGTAACCTGGCCGGTCTTTTCCCATAAGGCGATCGAGGTATGGGTTTCTATCGGCACATGTTCGATGGGTGGAAGGCGGAATCGGCCTTCAGCGATCGCTGCGCAATCAGTAAAAGCTGCTTCAGCATCACCTTTGCGGATTTTAAAGTTTTCAGAAATATTCGTTCCCGGTTCAGGGAATATAAAGTTGGCCACAGAATAATCCCCCAGGTCCGGGTGGATCAGCGGCGCATCAGGCTGGGCGGCCTCGACCGGGTCGTAGATGGCCGGCAGAACCTCATACTCTACCTCAACCAATTTGGCGGCTTGAACTGCAATTTCCTCACTTGTCGCTACAACGCCGGCAACAGGTTCCCCGTAAACACGAACTCTGTCAGAGGCGAATATGGGGCGATCGATCAAATACAGACCCATTTTTGCTGTAAGATCCTTGCCCGTGACTACCGCCCGGACACCAGGCAGCGCTTGTGCTTTTTCTGTATTGATGCTCTTTATCAGGGCGTGTGAATAGGGGCTGCGAACCAGGCGGCTGTGAAGCAGGTTGGGGCCAAATTGAATATCATCCACAAATACAGCGCAGCCGGTGACTTTATCCATCACATCAGTGCGGCGAACACTCGTACCAACCAATTCGGATCCGGAATTCTTCATCGGGCACCTCCGTTGCGGGAAGCTTCCATAACTGCATCAATGATTCGCTGGTAGCCGGTGCAGCGGCACAGATTGCCCACCAGGGCTTTTTGGATATCCTCTGCAGTCGGTGTTGGATTACGCCTGAGCAGGGCTGTTGCCGCCATTAACACACCCGGGGTGCAATAACCACATTGAACCGCATTCAAATCTGCAAAAGCTTCTTGTAAAGGTGTAATTTTTTCACCGCTGGCCAACCCTTCAATAGTGGTAATTTCCCGGCCATCCAATTCCACGGCCAGGGTCATACAGGAATTGACTGGCTCTCCATCTACAAAAACAGTACAGGCTCCACATTCTCCCGCTTCACATCCATTTTTAGTGCCAGTCAGGGCCAGTTGCTCCCTCAAGACATGCAGCAGGGTCATATTGGAGTTAATTAGCAGTTCTTCTTTTTGTCCGTTGACAATTAAAGTTATGGTATGTTTTGCCATTATTTTCCCTTCAGATCGAAGAATAGATTTATTTCAAATTCTCCCAAACTTCTTTTAAACCTTTATAGACCAGGTTGCGAACCATTTTCTTTTGATACGTAGCTGTTGCCCTTTGATCTTCAATTGGGGCTGAGATCTGCATCGCGTCTTCTGCGGCTTTATACAAGATCGCATCAGTAAGAGGATTTTGAGCCAGAAATTCTTCCACGGATGGGACTCGATAGGCTGTTGGCGCTGTAGAGTTGATCCCGATCCTGAACTGGATCCCCGCTGGTACTGAATCATCCAGGTAGGCTAAAACAGCTACTCCCACTATTGCCAGATCGCCCATCTTGGTCCGGCCCAGCTTGAGATACTGCCCTGTATTTTTTCCTGGTGGAATTGGGAATTGGATCGCTTTCAGAAACTCATCTGCCCGCAAGTCAGTTCTTCCCGGACCAAGCCAAAAATCCTCCAGGGGTATTTCTCTTTCACCCTGGGGACTTTCAAGAAGCACTTTTCCTTCATAGACGAGAGCTGCAGGCGACATATCTGCGCTTGGTGACGCATTGCAAATATTTCCGCCCAGAGTAGCGCGGTTGCGAAGCTGGTAGTTACCAACTGTGTCAGCTGCCTCGCAGAACACTTGGTAGTGTTTTTGCACATCGGGATGGCTGGATAGCGAATTAAGGGTTACTGCTGCCCCAATCTTTAATCCCCCTGTTTTGTCGTATGTAATCTCCTGCATACCGGGCAGGGCTTTTATATCCAGCAAAAACCCCGGTCCTTCTCCCCTGTCCCGCATCTGGACGAACAAATCTGTCCCGCCCATCAGCAATTTAAGGTCCTCTCCCTTAGCACTCATCCATTTAAAAACATCCTGGGAGGATTCCGCTTTAAGATATTCAAATTCTGGTAATCCGGGACGAGCCAACATATGAATTCCTCCTGCCAGTCCTACGATGATCTATATATTTGAACCGATACAAAAACTATCTTCTTGATCCCGATTAAATATTGGTTTAGGGGGAAACTCAGCTTTTTAAACCCAAAACGGGCCCAAAAAGGTAGATTTTGATTATACACCTCACTATAGGGGTACGGGGGGTTACTAACTTCCTGTTCTCGATGGTCCGTTGTCAAAAAAAATGGGCATCCGCCTGGGAGGGGACGCCCATTTATCAAATTAAGGTTCTCAGACTAAAGTTCTGCTGCTTCCGGAGCCGGGAAGATCAAGAATATCGCATTGATCAAAATACCCAGAACGGCAGCGGTAGCGATCGCCGGTAAACCATTGGGGAAAACACCCTGGAAGATGGGGATGGGGAGGAATCCGCCAGCGTAGCCGATATTCCCACCAATTCCCACAACCATGATCACCGCGCCAACAGCCAGGTTTTTAGCGCTGAAGAGGCTGACGTTATTCTCAACCATCAGAGCGATACCCTGCATGCCGATCACACCAAAGAGGTAGATCGCCAATCCGCCGCTGACTGCCAGGGGGACAGTGGCAACCAGCGCTTCCAGCTTGCCAATAAAACCAAGCAGCATGGAAATAGCGCCGGCCATGATCAATACTGGTCCGGAGTAGTTGAGGGTGATAGCCATCAAAGAGTTATTCTCACCGTAGTTGGTTCCTGCCGTGGAGCCAAACAAACCATTGATGAAGTCCCCGATACCATCCAGGATCAGGTTGAATCCGATGTACTGATCGAGATTGTAGGGTTCTTCGCCAACTGATTCAGCATAGCGATCAACATAAAGACTGATCTGGTACAGGTGAGCTGTGGATTCCGGGATAGTGGCTATAGCCATGATGCTGATACTGAAAATCGCCGTAACGACCATGGCGCCAGTGAAGGTCGGGAAGGTGAAGTGCGGTACTACAAACCAGCTGGCTCCTGCAACACCGGAAAAGTCAACCTGGCCCAGGGCAAGGGAGACCAGATATCCAGCAATTGCGCCCAGCAGGATGGGGATCATACCTATGAATCCCTTTCCGCGTAAATAAACAGACAGCAGAATGGTGACAACCAGGCTGATAATTGCAACCAGCCAGTTGGCGGCAGCCATATCCAGGGCAGCGAACCCGAGGCCAAAACCGATGATGCAGGCAACGGATCCAGTGACGACTGGAGGTAAGACTTTGTCAATAGCATCTTTACCAACAGCTTTGATGATAAAGCCGATGATGATATTGATGACACCAGTTACGAGAATACCGGCCTGCATCAGGCTGATCAATTCGTCGCTTGCAGGAACGCCCCACTGGGCGCCAGTAATGGCCAGATAGGCAGTCAGATAACTGAAGCTTGATCCATAAAACAGGGGGATGAATTTTCCGATCCGCCATTTTGCCAGGACTAAGGCCACGATGGTCGCCATTCCTGCCACAAATAAGACGGTTGAGAGGTGGAACCCGGTCAATAAGGCACAAAATGCGGTTGCCGGGAACATGGTCAGCACATGCTGAAAACCTAAGACGATCATCTTCCCGATTGGGGGAACCTCATTGGGAAGATAACCTGGTATTTTTCGGTCTGCAATTGCCATTTATTCTCTCCTTTGAATTATATTTTGACTCATATATCAAGATAAAAACTGGTAGAGACTAAAGCAGTATATCCGGCCACCTCCTTTTCCCAGGCACATTTTCAATAATTCCCTCCTTCTATTATTAACCCGGATTCTAAGATTTAGTAATGTTTTACCATTTACCTCAAGAGCCCGGGGGTTGTACTACAAAAAAGAGCCACAAAAGTGGCTCTTACCCTCAATAATTAAAAAGAAAATGCCCGATAGTGCGAAATCGCTCCTGGGCATTTTGAAAAATTTGATTGTCTTATCGTGTTTTTCATTGCACACTTCATTCTAACTAAACCTAATAATTTGTCAATATCAGACATTGAAAAATGGCAGATCAAAGGCAGGTGATCATCATTAAAAGATCAGTTGGGAGGATTCCAACCTCCTTACTGATCAGGATTCCTCACTATCCGGACGCTTCAGAACATTCTTGATTAAATCTTTAGCAACAGATGCGGCATAATCACTCTGAGAACTTTGTTGATAATCTGCCTCCCTGCCTTCCGCTTCAGCATTGACCCGCTCTATCAGAGATTTATCCAGAGTTTCAAAAGCCTGGCTGATAATGCTTTTTGCAACAGTGTCAATCAGTCGCTGTCCTACAGCAGCCAATCTTCCCCCGATCTGAACCTCTCCCGTGTATTCCATCAGGGTTTGATTCTCGCCCGGATCCTTGAGGATGACATCACCAACCCCTTTCAAAAAGCCTGGTTTTCCCTGCCCGTCCACAGTCATGGTATAGCTGTTGGGGTGATCTTCATTTGAGATCACCAGCTGACCGGAAAACTCTCCAGCAACCGGTCCTACCCGGACGTTCATGACAGCTTCATAGGTATTCTCTCCCACCAATTCCATTTTTTTGGTACCGGGCAGCGCCGCAGCCATCACTTCCGTATCACGAAAAAGGTCCCAGACTTGCTGTCGGGTGCCATTAAACAGATGTTCTCCTTCAACTTTCATCTCATTTCTCCTTCTTGTGAAGCAGCTCAAAGAGCCGATTGGGGCTGAGCGGCGTTTCGGTGATTTCCAGATCATACTCCGGCAGAGCATTTTCCAGCGCTTGGGCAAAAGCAGCTGGCACCGGGATCGTCCCAGCCTCTCCAACACCTTTGGTACCCAATTTGTTATTTGGAGCGGGGGTGTTCATATGGTAAACCTCCATGGGAGGCATTTCTGACGCTGTGGGGATCAGATAATCCGCCAGACTGGCATTCAAAAGCTGACCATTTTCATCGTAATGGAGTTTTTCATAATATGCGTTGCCGATGCCCATTGATACGCCGCCGTGAATCTGGCCTTCAACCACCATCGGATTGAGCATGGTCCCACAATCTTCAACAGTGACATATTTGTGGATTTTGATCATCATTGTTTCCGGATCCACTTCCAGGATCATCCCATGCACACCAAAAGCAGTGGCCCCATAGGCAGGACCAAAGTACTTAGTGGATTCCAGGCCGGGTTCTGTGCCCGGCTCCACTGCACCCCGGAAAGGATTGGCAAGCACAGCCAATTCCCCCAGGCTGATGGATTGTTCTGGGATATCCGCCACCCGGACAAGACCGCCATCCAGTTCCAGTTCATCCTCCGGGGTTTCAAGTATTTTACTGGCCAGCTTAAGAACCTTCTTACGCACATCACTGGCTGCGGCCAGAACAGCATTTCCGGCGACCACTGCACCCCTGCTGGCAAAGGTCCCGGTCCCCCAATGGATCTCTGCGGTATCACCGGATACCAGGCTGACATCTTCCACTTCAACACTCAGTTCTTCAGCGATGATCTGGGCAAAGGAAGTCATATGGCTTTGCCCCTGAGTGCCAACACCTGTTGCAGCGCTGATCTTGCCGCTGGGTTCAATTGCCACCCGGGCACCTTCATAAGGCCCTACACCAGTCGTTTCAATGAAAGGCACAATACCTATGCCAATATGTTTCCCTTCGGCTCGCAGGCGGGGCTGTTCTTCCTGGATGAATTTATCATATTCCAATTTTTCCAGAGCTTTTTCATAGGCGGGCAGGTAATTACCAGAATCCAGAACAAGCTCTGTAAAAGCCTGATCGATTATCTCATGGTTGTATGGGAATGCGTCCGCTGGAATGAAGTTCAAGCGCCGGACCTCACGCGGGTCCAGTTCCAATTCCTTACAGGCGATATCCAGCATTCTTTCCACGATATAAATGCCCTGGGGGCGGCCTGCACCACGGACCGGGGTTGTGATGATCTTATTCGTGAAGACTACTGTCACTTCACTGGAGTAGTTTTTAACATCATATGGACCCATGGAATGGGATTGGGTATTGAGGGGAATCGTCAATCCGTAGGGATCGTAGGCTCCCGTATCATGAATGATCGTTTGTTTGATGCCCAGGATGCGTCCCTGCTTGGAGAGAGCCATTTCCACTTCCTGGACCTGCTCACGTTCCTGGGTTGTGGCGTAAAAGTTTTCCTTGCGGTCCTCGATCCATTTCACCGGCCGGTTCAATTTCATCGTCAACCAGGGCAGAACCATCTCCTCAGCGTAGAACATCATGATTTTGGGGCCAAATCCGCCACCAACAAACGGCGCCACCACCCGCACCTGGTGGGTTCTTAACCCCAGACGGGAAGCCATGCCATTGCGGATCGGGATGGGGGACTGGGTGGCATCCCAGACCATCAAATGCTGATTCTTCTGATCCCAGTCCACCACGATCCCGCGGTTTTCCATGGCGACCGCGGCGCCGCGGTCCAATTTGAATTTCCTCTTCAACACCAGGTCCGCATCTTTTTTAGCTGCCTCATAATCCCCTTTATTCTGCACCAGATGGGCAGCCAGATTCGTATCCAGGTCATCATGGACCAGTGTATGTCCCGGGTCAAGGCATTTTTCCAGATCTGTCACAGCCGGAAGCGGTTCATAATCAACATTGACCTCTTCCACCGCATCCTCAGCGATATATCTGCTTTCTGCTACGACAACAGCGATGATCTCACCAGCATGTTTTACCTTATCCTTCACCAGGGGAACCTGCCTGCGGGAATTAAAGATCACACCTTTCAGGGTAGGCGGCGGCGATACCAGGGGCGGACCAGGTTCCCAGTCATCCCCCATGTCTTCCGCCGTATAGACACCTACAACGCCAGGAATCTCTTTTGCCTGGCTGATATCTATGCTTTTAATCCTTGCATGAGCGTAATCACTGCGTACAAAAGCCGCATGCAGCATATTGGGTAAATTCACATCACCCACAAATAAAGCTCCCCCGGTCAGCAGCCGGGGATCTTCAACCCGTTTCACTCGTTTGCCAATTACTTTATAAGTCACAGCAGCACCTCGTCTGGATATCTGTTCAGGCTGACAGGGAAATACCGACCCCCTATTCTCAGTTCATCTTTTCAGCTGCCAGTTTAACAGCGTCGATAATATGTTGATAACCGGTGCAGCGGCACAGATTGCCGGATACCGCTTCCCGGATTTGCTCTTCGGTTGGATTGGGATTTTCTTCCAACCAGGGCACCAGTGTGATCAGGAATCCCGGTGTGCAAAAACCGCACTGCAGGCCGTGGGCTTCCCGGAAAGCTTCCTGGAGGGGATGCATATCATCCACTGTGCCCAGCCCTTCTACAGTGATAATCTCCTGGTTATGGACCTGGGGCGCGAAGATCAGGCAGGACCGCACCGGATCCCCGTTCAGCATTACTGTACAGGCGCCGCATACCCCATGTTCACAGCCCACATGAGTTCCGGTCAATCCCAGATCATTCCTGAGGAAATCACTTAATAAAGTCCGGGGATCAATAATTTCTTGATAGGATTTGCCATTTACGGTGACGGAAAGTTCAAATGTATTTTCCATGATCGTCTCCTTTTCCGCCTTTGGCTCGTTGAAGCGCTTCTTCCAGAGCTCTGCGGGTGAGCACATTGGCCAGATGGCGCCGGAAATCAGCCGTAGCATGAATATCGCTGCCGGGATCGATCTCATCCGCGGATGCTTTTTCCGCTGCGGCCGTGATCAATTCCGGGGTGATCTCCTCACCAATCAACATCCCCGCTGCTTCCGGTGCTGAAATCGGGCCATCACCTGCACTGAGATATACCAGTCGCGCTTCTGAGCAGCGGCCTTTTTTATCCAGGGCAAGGACTGCAGCCACACCCACAAGTGCAAAGTCATGAGGCCGGCGGGCTACTTCCTTGAGTGACCACCCGCTGCGGTCTGGCAGAGGAGGGATCTGGATCTCAACCAGCAGATCATCAGGTTCCATGCATGTCATTAACAGACCAACAAAAAATTCGCTGGCAGGAATCACCCGTTCACCTTTTTGATTTTGGATCTTGAAATTTGCTTCCAGGGCTGTGGATACCACCACCAGTTCCGCTGAAGGATCCGCATGAGCTAAACTGCCGCCGATAGTACCCCGGTTCCTGATCTGTGTGGTGGCGATTTGGGGCATGCTTTCGTAGATCAGGGGCGCTCTTTCTTTGATAAGAGAGTCTTTCTCGGCCTGGCTGTGACGGACCATGGCGCCAATCCGGATGCCTTTTTCATGGGTATCAATATAGGAAAGCTCCGGGATATTATTGATATCCACCAGGACAGCAGGCTGTACCAGCCGGAAGTTCATCATCGGGACAAGGCTTTGTCCTCCGGCCAATACCTTGGCGTCATAGCCATATTCCGTAAGGAGTTCCAGGACTTCAGGAACTGATTGGGGGGCGTAATACTTAAAGGGTGCTGGTTTCATAATACCTCTCCATTAACAATGCACACCTGTTCTTTTCCATTATAGTTGATCTTCTCTTCAGACCAGATTCAGGCCTGAGATCTCCCTCTGGAGACATTTTTCAAGGGAAGTTGGCTGGCGGCCTAAAAGCCAGGTTAACATGGTCGGGCTGCCGCAGAATCCGTGAGTCTGGTAATGCAGGAACATTTTCACCAGAGTAGAGATCTGATAGGATCCCAGGCCGGTTTTTGTTACCTGCTCCTTCCAGTCTTCCAGCGAGATCTGCTCCGCATTGATCTCCTCTCCCAACAGTTTACTGAGCAGGGCCGCAACTTCTAATTGAGAAGTTAACCCTGTCCCAACCAGCTGGTAGACAGCCCCATCATGAGTTGTATCTGCCAGCACTATAGCAGCCACCCGGGCAACATCCACCAGATCCACCAGGCAGATATTTGTTTCAACAGGGTAAGGGACCTGATAGATTCCCCTTTCTTTGATCCTCTCCAGCTGGGAGGTGATGTTCTGCATATAAGCTGTTGGCTGCAGGATCGTGAATGATAAACCGGACCCGATCAATCGTTCTTCCACTCTTAACTTCAGCCAGTGGTGGGGCATGGCTTCAATCTGGGGGTGAAGCACTGAATGATAGACAAAATGCTCTATCCCCACTTCCAGTGCTGATGAGATTACTATGTCGCCAATTTCCACTTCCCTGGGGTGCACATTGGGAGGGATATGGTACACAGACCTGGCGCCTTTCATGGCACGCTTGATGTCATCCTTTTTCAGCAGGTCGCCATGCAGGATCTCATCCGCACCAGCTGCCAGGACCAGATCACTATAGGAATCTTGATGGATCAATCCCCGCACAGCGGCGCCGTTTTCCTTAAGCCCCTTGATGACAGCCAGACCAGTTTTTCCCGCAGCTCCGGTAACCAGGATCATTTTTTCCTCTTCTTTATTCAGGTTCCTTGAAGGCCACAAAACGGGCCCAACACGAAGCCAGCTCCATCCCCTTTTGAATGAAACAGCCAATATAATAACGGCCGCTTTCCATCTCTGCCAGCTGACCCCCAAGATTCTCTGCGTGAATAATACCCTTGGGGAACAGGTTCAAATGCATATCCTGATAATACTTGTCAAAGGGATAGATCTCATCCCAACCCGCACCGTACTGTTCGATCAGTTTTTGGTTGGCTTCCTCAAATGTCTTCGGATGCCAAAGGCGCTGGATTGTATTCATGGGATGTTCCATGGCCACACAGTCTACTGCCAGCCATTTGATATCCATCTCGATGCACCAATCACCAAAATCAGGTGACGGGCCTGGATGGCGGATCATATAGCGGAACTCATCAGAGTCAGGGCTGTTCCAGCCGTAATTCAGATAACCGGTTTTGATCACCAGGATGTCGCCTTTTTTCACATCAACAACTTTTTTGACCATTTCCGGTGTGTAGACACTGGTATCTGAGACAAATTCGGATATATCCGCCACAACACCGGGACCAAACCATTTTTCAAAAGGTGTTTCCCCAATCGTGGATCCAGCCGCATGGAAATGTTTTTCACCATCCATATGGGTTGCCAGGTGGAAGCTTGCCTTGCAGTGAGCGTTATTACGCCCCAATCCAAAATACTGTCCCCCAACCCTTTTTGTGTAATTCACTGTCAGCGGCACATAATTGGCCCATTGGGGGGTTTGCACGCTAAATGGCAGGGTCATATCCAGCATCTGGATTTCCCCCATCAGCTTGAAAAATTCACCCTCTTCCATATTCTTCGGGCGCTTTTAAAGCCACCACCCTGCTCCAGGATGACTCCACTTCCATGAAGGGGATGGGGAAGACCATGATCCAGGCTCGCTGGTTGCTGAGCTGATCGATCTCTCCACCCAACGATTCCGCCAGCAGCAGACCACTTTTTGGCATGGTAATGTGAGTTAGTTTATGGTATTCCTCGGGGGGGAAAAGCTCATCCCATTTTTTCCCATGGGTCTTTTGCAGCGCGGCTTGTGCTTTTTCAAATTCACGGGGGTGCATATAACGCAGATTTGTATTCATGGGGTGTTCAGCACAGCCGCAATCCACACCAATCAGCTTAAGTTTTAAGTCCAGGGCCCACTGGAAGAATTCCGGTGAGGGTCCGGGGTGGCGCAGGTAATATCCAAATTCCTTGTTTTCGATCCCGCCCTGGGCGTTCTCGTTGGCTACATCGGGTTGGTCCCAGCCATATTTATGATATCCAGTGTTGATGATCAGGATATCGCCTTCTTTGAGATCCACTTTCGAGGTGATCATCTCCGGAGTGTAAAGCCCGTAATCCGACACATCTTCAGAGATATCCACAACCACACCTTCTCCTGCCAGGTCAGTTAACGGAATATCAGCGATCGAGCGAGTTCCTGAATGGAATGCCCGCGGACCAACCAGGTGGGTTCCAGTATTATTGCTCCATTCGATCAGCTGTCCATTGGCGCCCTGCCCACCGCCAAATGAGCCGGTCAGTCGTTTGAAGAAATGCACTTGAAGCGGCATTTCTTCCGGAAATGGCGGAGTGAATACACTTAAAGCCTGGTTAAGATCGAACATCTTAGCCTGGTCCAGCATCTTGATTACTTTTTCTCTGTCCATATACTTCCTCCCTGGTTGAAAGCTGTGATCCTCCCCTTTTTATCCAATCTTATAATGCTCCGCATAAGCCATCAGGGCTTCCTGGAAAAGGCTGATGGGTGGACGGACCAGACCAGCCCCGACCTGTCCAATGCCAGCTTCTTTATGAGCAATACCTGTATTAATGCGAGGAGTAATATTCTTTTCGACGATCTTCCTCAAATCCATCCCGGTGGGAGTTCCCCTGAAATCCAGCGGAGGAATGGTGAAGTATTTATGTTCTGTATAGGTGATCTCATACATTTCCATCGTAGTATTGATAGCATCTTTGGGGGTGCCGCTGACGAAGTTGACGATTGCCGGAGCGCTTGCCATCGCAAAACCGCCAATTCCAGCCGATTCGGTAATCGTGCTGTCCCCGATATCTCCGCTGGCGTCCTCTTCGGTAAATCCGGGGAAGTACAGCCCCTTTGGTGTTGGTACTGGAGCTGTGAACCAGCGGTCTCCGAGACCACTGATGCGAATACCAAAATCTGTGCCGTTGCGGGCCATCACACTGACGATCGTGCTGCCTTCGATGCCGTGGCTGGCATCGGACATGGCTTTGCAGGCTGCCATGACCGGGTTCAAGACACTGAGCGCATTTTCACCCAGGAATGCCAGCACTTCAGAAGCCGCTTTATTGTCCTTGGCCACGGCGGTGATCAAGGGGGCAAGTTTGGCAGTGAACAGGATCGAGCCGGCCTTGTTGCGGTTATGGCCTTCGTCACCCATATGCAGGGATTCCGCCAATAAAGCCCGGATATCAATGCCATCGCTGGATTCTATGGCCTCTTTCAGTAAAGGAGCCATGACATCTTCCATCCAGCGCAGTTTGGCGATCACCTCTTCGCTGTAGGCGCCGTAGCGCAGTACCTTGCCGTAACCTTCATTCAAATTTGAAAAGGATTTATTTCCGTGGGTTGTATTCTCCAGGATATAGACCGACATCGAGGGGCAGGTCACACCTGCCATCGGTCCCACAGCCTGGTGATGGTGGCAGGGTTCCAGCTCGATCTTTCCCGATTCCACCAACTTTTGAGCCTCATCCATATCCTTGGCTTTGCCCTCAAAGATCAAAGCGCCAGTGATGGCGCCGCGCATCGGTCCGGATGCCCTTTCCCAGGTAATGGGCGGACCGGCATGTAAAAGCAGGTTTTCCTTCATACCCGGAATAACATCGATGGCTTTGCCCAATCCAACCAGCACCGGGCGGGCCTCCATCATGCGTTCAACCGCTTCTTGATTTGCTTTTTCAATATCCATTCCCAGCTCCTTTTCAACCAGGTTCAAGTGAGTAATAAGATCAGGAATCCGTTTTGGTGTAGCGTTTTCCCGGTTCGAATTTCGACTTGGCTTCTTTCAGGATCTCTTCATAGAGGGCCAGGTTGCGGTCCTCGAGGTGATCAAATGGCTGGAGGCTTTTACTGCCCCAGGTGATGTAGCGCAGGGGATCAGGGTCCAGCTTGGCGGCAATGATCTCTTCCCCGCCGCGGGCCTGGGCCAAGCGCCAGGCGATTGGATTAACGATCATACTGTGGCCAAAATAATAGTTGCTGGCCGCGTCTGGACCTACCATATTCGTACTGACCATATAAACATGATTGTCATACGCCCTGGCACAGTTGGTAATGTACCAGATATCATAGGAACGCAGCAGGGCGGAGGGACGGACGATGATCTCAGCTCCTTTTACAGCCAGCAGGCGGGATAATTCCGGAAAATCGCCATCATAACAAATGATCATGCCAATAGTGCCGAGCTCGGTCTCGTAGACTTCGGCCTTAGTCCCCACTTCGGTCCATCCACCCATATCACGCCGTTCCCCGGGGAAAGGGTGGGTTTTGTCATAAATTCCAATGATTTCGCCATCAGGGCCAATCAAAATCGAAGCATTTAAAATCCTGCCTTCCTGCTCTGCCCGGCGATACGTGGGCCAAACCACATGGACCCCTAATTCCTTGGCTGCCGCTTGAATTTCTTCGGTCAACTTTCCAGGCACAACATCCACCAATTCCCAGAGCTCTTCAAGTGACAGCCCGGTATCAAACCCTGTGGTTACTGTTTCCGGAAAGACCACCAGGTCAGCTTCATTTTCCGTGACTGCCTTCTTTAACCACTTCAGGCATTTTTTGATATTCTGCTGAGGTTGATTGGGTGTTATCGCAATCTGGACACAGGCTGCTGTAAATTCTTTCATAGGAGCATTCTCCTTTATCCTTTCATCTTCTCCAACAGGGCTGCCAGATCGGCATTCCCACCAGCCGCAGGTTTCCAATCAACCTGGATCACGCCAGCCTCCTGCGCTTTGAGGCTTTCCGTGAAAGATTCCAGCCCCACGTTAATGGCCGCAAAATCGGCCTTCAAGGAAGCCAGATCCACAGGTTTGAAGCTGGCAGGGGGGTTAGATTCAGACAGTTCGTTCAATTGGCTGATCAGGCGACCGGCATAACGTACTGCGGTGTCACTGCTCAGGAAGACCAGCGCCCCAGCTTTTTCAAAAGCGGTCTGTTGGGCTGTCATATCCTGGGGATCAAGATCGGTGCCTGACAGCGTGACGATAATATCCAATCTCCGATTGGCTTTGTGAGCTACTTCTTTTGCCGCTGCAACAGCCGGTGCCATCTCTGCTGCAGGGTCAGGGTGTGAACCGTGACCCAGAACAACATCCAGCAGTATCAAAGCCACCTCCGGGTCTTTGGCCTCGGTTTCCAGGCGGTTC
Source organism: uncultured Chloroflexia bacterium (assembly GCA_963695575.1). Taxonomy (GTDB): domain Bacteria; phylum Chloroflexota; class Anaerolineae; order Anaerolineales; family UBA11858; genus B10-G9. Next base: position 73,118 of record CAVOGS010000008.1, on the reverse strand, counting down.
AGGCGCAGTTCATGGTCCATCATGGGATGTAAACGGCCAACTGTAAACTCATCTTCACCCAGGTCCACGATGCAGTGTTCCTGGCTGATCAGGGAATTTTCCAATTTCAACTCTTTATTGATCGGCACATTGGAATACACACCCGGCAGATAATGGTCCAGGATCAAGAGAGCCTCATAGGCCAGCGTCCCACCGGAGTATAAACCCCGTAAATAACGCTGGCCGGAAGCAAAACCATCCAGCTTGAATTTCATTAATCTCTTTAAGGGTATCCAGGCCTTCAGACAGAGCAACGGCCGCAGCTGCAGTCTCATCAAAAGTGGATACAAATTGCAGGTTATCAATTTTCTGAAGGGCGGTCTGAAAACCGATGAAGTTTACCACCACCGGCTTTGAAAGCCCTCTGGCGTAGTCAAGTATGGCGTCAGCGGCTTCTTTATCGGGAGGTTTGGAAACCAGAACGATCACGCTGGTTTCTGGATCACGATCCAATAGATCAAGGGCCATTCGGGCTGTCAGTCCGCCAACCCTGGAAGACAAGTCCCTCCCGCCTGTGCCCAAGGCATGGGTCAGACCCCCGCCCAGGTGGTGAATTCTGACAGACACCTGCTGCAAGCCGGTGCCTGAAGCAGCTACCATGCCGATCGTTCCCCTGCGGGTTTGATTGGCAAATCCCAACCCAATCCCGTTAATGATGGCTGTCCCGCAGTCTGGTCCCATCACCAGCAGGCCTTTTTCAGCGCCTGTTTTCTTAAGATCGATCTCTTCATCCACAGTGACGTTATCACTATACAGGAAAACATGTTTTCCAAGGCGTAATGCTTCCCGGGAGACACCAGCCGCGTAGCGGCCGGGAACCGAGATCAGGACCCAATTTGTTCCCGGCAGGGTTTTATCAGCTGATTCCAGGCTTTTGGGAAGGAAATCTTCTCCGGCGCCTTCCCGGCTGCGGCGGGCTGCCACCAGTTCATCCACCTGGGCCAGCGCTTCCTGGGCAGTGTTGGCGTCTTTGGCTTTCACAACCAGAACCAGATCATCTGCTTTAGCAGCTTTGATCTCATCCACCAGCAAACCAGTCTGCCTCAATAAATCCAGGTTGGCTTCTGTACCCATCACCACACCTGCATCATCCACACCGGGCAATTCCGCCAGTGAACGCTGCAGCTGCATCAGGATCACAGAATCAAAATAAGCCCCGGATCTGATCTCTGTTTTGATAATAGCCATAATCTCTTCCTAAAAATATCAAATAATGTAATTAAATAATGCCCTTCTCCCCCATCTCATTCATCTCTGCCAGACTGTATCCCAGCAGATCAACGAGGATCTCCTGATTATGTTCGCCCAGGCGGGGCGGCGCCTGGTGGATCTCAGCCGGGGTGCGGGACAATTTATAAGGAAAGCCTGTCAGGGATATCTTGCCGGCAGAACTGTGCTCTACTTCCTGGACCAGACCGCGGGCTTCCCGCTGGGGGTGATTAAAAACTTCCGGTACAGTATTAATAGGTCCACACGGCAATCCTGCTTCCTGGATCTGATCCAGCCATTCCTGGGCATTTTTCTCTATAAATACCCCATTCAGGGTTTGAAGTAATTCAGCCCGGTTTTTAACCCGATCCTGATTGGTCTGGAACCTGGGATCGGTTTTCAAATCAGGCCTTTGAATAGTGTCACATAGTTTTTCCCACTGACGCTGATTGGCCGCTCCCAGCACAAAACCCTTATCCTTAGCCTGGAAAGGTTCATAAGGTGCGATATTGGGATGGGCGTTTCCTACTCGTCTGGGCGGCTCACCGCTGACCAGGTAATTCGATGCCACATTGGCCAGGAGAGCTGCCTGCGTATCCAGCAGGGAAATGTCAATATGCTGTCCCAGGCCGGATTCCTGGCGCTCATAAAGGGCTGCCAGGATGGCCGATGCGGCAAACATTCCAGAAGTGATATCAATGATAGGGATGCCCACCCGGGAAGGAGGACCATCTACAGGGCCGGTGATAGACATCAGGCCCCCTTCGGCCTGGACAATGGCGTCATATCCAGGACGTTCCTTGTATGGACCAGTCCGTCCGTAACCGCTGACGGAACAGTAGATCAAACCGGGATTGCCCTGGTTCAACGCATCATATCCCAAGCCCATTTTATCCAAAACGCCGGTCCGGAAATTTTCGATAAAAACATCAGAAACCTTGACCAGCTTCTGAATGATCTCGATTCCGGCTGGGTCTTTAAAATTGACTGTCAGGCTGCGTTTGTTGCGATTGGCGGAGAGAAAATAGGCTGACTCGCCGGGATAAGGACCATAGGCTTCCCCGACAAAGGGAGGTCCCCAGCCGCGGCTTTCGTCACCTGACCCGGGACGTTCCACCTTAATGACATCCGCTCCAAAATCCCCCAACATCATGGTGCAGTAGGGGCCGGCCATTGCCCGGGTAATGTCCACGATCCTGATATCTTTTAGGGCAGCCACGGATCTCTCCTCAGGATAGATATTATTCTTTATTTCCCCGCTTGATAATGGCAGATAAAATAGATAATTTAATGCCGGAAATTCCAATTGCGGGTATGTTTAGTATACCTTAATTGGGATTCTGGACGACCCCAAGATCACCTCTGAACCTCCGATTCTCACCATCTCCCTAATAGACCGATTTCCAGACCATGATGAACAATCATTCCAGTGAGAAATGTTAACCTCTTTCCTGCAGGCAGTCTTCATCCCTATGCCCGCAAATCCATAATATAATCCAGCAAGGCGGATCGAAGTATTATGATCACACCTGCCATGGATTTCCATTACTAATAGCGGACTATGGCAAACATTGTGATTGGATAAATAAAGCGCATGCCTGCATTTGATTAATAAGATGAGATCTGGATCATTAAATTGGGATCGGAATATGAAAAATGGATTTAATATTACCCGCGCCTGGCTGGTGCATTTTTACACAGCAACAGGACTGATCGCCGCATTTTTAGCGTTCCGGGCCTTGCTGGACGGAAATGCCCACACCGTTTTCCTGTGGCTTGGTTTAGCGCTCTTCATCGATGCCACAGATGGCCCGTTAGCACGACGGTGGGAGGTTAGACGCTGGATCCCCACATTCAACGGACGCAAACTTGATGATATAGTCGACTACATCAACTACACACTCATCCCCATGATTTTCGCTTACCAATTTGGGATAGTAACAGGTCTGGGAATGGTCGTGCTGGTGGTGGTGCTGATGGTTTCAGCGTACGGATTTTCCCGGGAAGAAGCAAAAACAGACGACGGGTACTTTACAGGATTTCCATCCTATTGGAATTTATTGATCTTCTACCTGTACCTGCTCAATTTAGCACCCTGGGTTTCTGCAGTGGTGCTGGGCGCCTTTGCAGTTCTGGTCTTTATACCCGTGAAGTATCTCACCTGGAAATCACCGGTCCTGCCCCGGCTTACACATCGTTGAGTCTGATTTGGTTTGGGTTCCTGGCTGGATTAATGTTGTGGTTTGAGTCTGTGCCGCAGTGGGCAATTTGGTTATCCCTGCTGTATCCGGTTTATCATTTTGGGGTTTCGTTTTATTTGTACCTCCGCCGTTTAATAAAGGGGGAGACAGGATCCAAAGGACTGGTTTAAAGGATCCGTGTTATGGGTTTTTTCCCAAAGATTAGTTGCCGGCATTTAGAAATTATCGAGGGATAAAGAAATGTCTCCTAAAACAGAAAAAGAAAAAATGCTGGCAGGTGAACTATACAACCTCCTCGATCCAGAGCTTGATCAGATCCGCCAGGAAACGAAAAAGAAACTCCATACCTACAATCTCTCTTATCCAGATGCCGACCGGAGAACCATGCTCAGTGATATGCTGGGAAGGATCGGAAATAATGTTATCATCTGGACTCCCTTTAACTGCATTTATGGCGAAAACATCTATCTCGGAAATAATGTCTTCCTCAATCTAAATTGTATGTTCATCGATAATAATCGGGTCGAGATTGGAGACCATGCCATGCTGGGTCCCGGCGTTCAAATCTATACTGCCGCCCATCCTTTGGATGCAGAGTCACGTAATCAACGTTATGAGATCACAAAACCGGTTACGATCGGTGACAGCGTCTGGATCGGGGGCAGCGCCATCCTGTTACCCGGAGTAAAAATCGGAGATAAATCAGTTGTTGGAGCAGGTGCGGTGGTGACAAAAGATGTTCCTGCCAATGTTGTCGTTGCAGGCAATCCCGCCAAGATCATCCGGACGATCGATCAATAACAGCAGGTGGCAGGGTTGACAAAACCCCCCTCGCCATATAGACTAGGGGAAAGTTTAAGAGAGGAAATACCATGGATTTTCTTGTTCTGATTGTGTATCCTGGCCGTGATACTGATGGCCATGTGTATGGGCCAAGTGGGCCCGTCCTTCATCCTGGCAGCCGTGCGCTTGAGAAAGGATCGTTGATTAACCCAAAATAATCAATCCCAGGCTGTCCAGAGCGGACAGCTTTTTTTGTTAAGTTTTATATTGGAGTCTATTATGAGCAGAAATATCCTGGTTGCTGTTGCCTGGCCTTATGCCAGCGCTGACATTCATGTTGGCAATATGACCGGTTCCTACCTCCCGGCTGATATCTACGCCCGCTTCCATCGGCTGCAGGGAAATAAAGTGCTGATGGTTTCCGGATCAGACTCACACGGAACCCCGATCACCGTCAGGGCGGATCAAGAAAATAAAACGCCGGAAGAAGTATACAAGGAATACCACGCCAAATTCCTGGATCTTTTTCCAGAAATCCGGCTTAAGCTATGACCTCTTCACCAGCACCCACACCCAGAACCATTTCCGGGTTTCTCAAACGATGTTCAGCGCCCTCAAAGAACAGGGATACCTTTACGCCGAAACCCAGAAGCAGTGGTATTCCACCTCTCAGGAACGATTTTTGCCAGACCGCTATGTGGAGGGTACCTGCTATATCTGTGGTTTTGAGAATGCCCGCGGCGATCAATGCGACCAATGCGGCAGCCTGCTGGAATCCAATCGGTTGATCGATCCGCGCTCCAAGATGGATGGTTCAACCCCGGAACTGCGTGAAACCGAACATTTTTATCTTGATCTGGGCGCACTTCAACCGCAAATCGTGGAATTCCTGAAACAACGGGAAGATTACTGGCGGCCGAATGTGCTGCGCCAGTCCCTGGGACAGATCCTGGCCCAGGACCTGCACGGTCGGGCCATCACCCGCGATCTAAAATGGGGTGTGCCAGTCCCCGTGCCCGGATGGGAAGAAAAACGCCTGTATGTCTGGTTTGAAGCCGTGATCGGTTATCTATCCGCTGCTATCGAATGGGCGGCGATTACAGGGGATGAGAACAAATGGAAGGACTGGTGGTACAACAAAGACAGCCGGGCCTATTATTTCATCGGAAAGGACAACATCCCCTTCCATGCCGTGATCTGGCCTGCAGAGCTGGCCGGTGTGGGCAATAAATTTGGGGCTCTCTTTGACGAGGATGACGAGCATGAATTGGTACTGCCCTATGATGTTCCAGCAAACGAGTTCCTGAATATGGAAGGCAAGAAGATCTCCGGCAGCCGCAACTGGGTTGTGGATGGCCTGGACTTCCTTTCCCGCTATGATCCCGATCCGCTGCGGTATTATCTGACTGCCAACATGCCCGAAACCAGGGATGCGGACTGGGAATGGAGTGAATTTGTTGCCCGCAATAATAACGAGCTGGTCGCCACCTGGGGCAATCTGGTCAACCGCGTTTTAGCTTTTGCTCATAAAAATTGGGATGGTATTGTTCCGGATCCCGGTGAATTACGGCCCGAGGATAAAGCCATCTTGAAGGTCATCGAGGATGGATTCGAAGAGGTTGGCGATCTTTATGACCGGGTCAAATTACGAGTAGCGCTGACAGAAACCATGCGCCTGGCCGGGGATGTGAATAAGTACCTGGATGATAAAGCGCCCTGGTTTGAGATCAAGCAAGATAAAGAAATTGCCGGGAAGACAATCTATACCGCCATCCGGGCGATCGATTCTTTCAAAAGTCCTCTTTGCGCCGGTTCTGCCCTTCACTTGCGAACAGCTCCATCAAACCCTGGGGTATGACAAACCACTCTTCGGGGAGCAGTATACGGAAGAGATCAATGATAACCTGGGCACTCATACTGTCCTGCGTTACCGGGAAGGAGAAGTTTGCTGCGATTGGCAGCCCAGCGATATCAAAGCTGGACATCTGTTTAATAAGCCCAAACCGCTCTTTAAGAAACTTGAACCGGAAGTTGCGGAAGAAGAGCTGAAAGGTTAGGATAAATTATTAATAAAGGAAGCGGGATCCTTTGAGGATCCCGCTTCCTTGTTAAGATAATGCTAGTTAGTTTTCTCCGTCGTCCGGTATAAAAATATCCTCGATCGAACACTCGAATAACTGTGCCATTTTAAAAGCCAGGGGCAAACTTGGATCATATTTCCCTGTTTCAATTGCATTTATTGTTTGCCGGGAAACACTCAACGCTTCAGCCAGTTGAGCCTGAGACCAATCAAGTTCTGCTCTTAGGACCTTTAGTCTGCTTTTCACCGGTATCTCCACAGGGTCCATAATTTTCCTGCCAGCCAGAATACTGACATGGCCAACAATACCAGCCCTACATTTACATCTGGAAGTCCCGCGAATTGGAAAAGTGCATAACCTCCCACAAAGATGGCTGTTCCCGCAAAACCAATCGCAATCGCTTCGGTCTGGATCCGGCGCTGCATCTCATCCAGGCTCGCGATCGCCATACCTATACTGATAATTAACAATGTCCATCCAAGCAGGGGAAGGGCTGCTACCCAGTACTGCTGGGCCTGGTTTAGATTTTGATCAAGCAAGTAGCTGTAACCAAAACTGGTTAACAGCAGGAAGGTCGCCGCCATCATAATCCGACGGAAAATAGCCATGGGGTATTCCATCCTGGGTGGTCTTTTACTGATCCGGAAACCGATCGCAACGCCAAACAGGGCCCCGATCAGCACACCAAGGACCAGATTAAATTCAAAACCATAACCATATAAAAGCCCAAATGCTCCGCCAGTGATGGCTGTCATAATAATTGTCCTGATCTCATCATTTCCAAGGGATCTTTTATCTTCGGTGTTCATAATCCACAATCTCCTTATGTAAAGCGTACTTGACACTCACATTCTACAATACTTCTACTGTTATGTCAAGTATACTTTACATTTTGTAAAGGATTAGCGACTATGGTTTTTTCGCGATTCGGAAAAGGAAAATCGTTGAGACAAAAGGAGGAAGCGGGATCCAGGCAGGATCCCGCTTCCTTAGATAAGATAATTAAGGTTCCACTACCCGGCCCATAAACAGAATTGAGTTGGTCTGATGATCCCTGATCAGGAACAGGAATGGACGATCCACAACCAGGCGGAGAGGATCCGCGGGGGCGGAGGTCAGGCTCATCACAACCGCAGTTGCAGCGGCTGCCTCCGTGCCTTCCTCATCCACGCTGACAAATGCTTTATGAAAAACATCAGAAATGAAGAGGTCTTTTTGTCCGGTCATACCCGAAAAATCAGCCCCATCATTAAAAGCGCTGGGCATGCCCATCTCAGCTAAAGTCTGCGCTAAACTGATTTCTGATTCGAATTCAAATTTAGGGAAATTCAAATACATTGGTCTGTATGCCAAACCAGCAACAATCTGATCCAGCACAGCCGAATCTAAACCCGACTCGAAATTATAAAAATTTCCCTGATCCGGCACCAGCACCAGCATGGATACCTGGCCTCCCAGGTATGGCAAATCAACCACCTGGAAACCATCACCCTGATAGTAGAGGAAACTCGCATCCGAACCCAGGCTCATCATCGGTGTGTTGATCTCCTGACCATTAAGGCCGTGGAAAATCCCATCCTCGGTTAAAGATTCCTCAAAAGGTTCCAACCAGGTAGCTTTGAAGTATATGGCGTTGCTCAATACCAGTCGGGTATCGCTGTCGATCGCTCCCTGGGGAATCAAGTCCTGGATCCTTTCCCTGGTCTGATCGCTGACCCAGTCATTGATGGTCACTCTGGATTCTTCAGGTGACTGGACATAATCCAGCAGGCGTAATCCTGCGCCGTAATTGGCCGCCAGTGTATCCAGGAACTCACTTTCAAAATGAAAATCCTTTTGGCCCCAAATAGCATTGGCGATATTCAGTTGAAATGCTTCGCCCGCATCATCCGGAATTTCCTGCTTTGCGAGGCTTTCCAGATATTGATCCAGGGCATTAAATGCCGGGTGCAGTCTGTTTTCTTCCATCAAAAAATGGAACACCGCTGCCATTTCTTCGGCTGTTTGACCTTCCGCACCAGCATAGGTCATTGCCAGGGCAGAGGAAATACTGTAGGGTGAGTAAAACAGGTTGCCTTCTCTGGATTCCAATCGGTGATACAGATCCAGTGCAAAAGCCCTGTTATCTGCAGCCAATTGCTCTACATCATCTACCGCCGCATCATTGACCTCAGTGCGAGGCATTTTCGATTCCAGCACCTGAGAACCCGAGCCCCCAGGAACTACAGCGGCAATTACTGAACAGCCGGCGAGAAGCAGGAATAGGAATCCTACTAACAAGGGCAAAAAGAAATTTAGACGTTTATGGTTTTTCATAAGTCACTCCATCAAGAATAATAATGATCTATGTACTTATGACGGATTATAGAGGGGATTTGTTCCCGATTAAATCGGAATGCGGGATCCTTATAGGATCCCGCTTCCTTAATTGTTTTTAGAAATAATCTACTTGCAGTCATCCCCATTCTCAAATACAGGATTTCCAAAACCCCGGGAAGCCACCCAATCGGCTTCTTCCTGGGAAAGCAGACCAAGATCAACACCTTCAACCAGGGCGTCGGCCCGAACATCAGCCATCAACACGCTGAATGAAGCCGCATCAAAACCCAAACTGATAGCAATATCATAGATGGATTCACCGGCGGCTATTCGCTCAGCTAAAACCTCAGGGGAAATTCCCAGTTCGCTGGCCAGATTATCATGGATGATGTCATCCAATAAGCCATCCATGGCAATTTCCTGATTGATGGAAAGATTTTGGTTAACTGGAATACCAGTTCCTGTACCGAGCTCTCCCAAATATGCATTACGTCTGAGTCCCAATGCTTCAGGATCACCGTTTCTGGGTCCACCTTTGAGTGACTCGGATGCCATTGCAGGGCTTGCGACACTTAAGGCCACGTACTGCAACTGTAAGAAGTGAAACTACCAATAACATTTTTTTCATGATCGAACTCCTTGTATGTGAATTCTACTAATACACACAAGTATACGGTCAGGTTGTTAAATCATTGTTAAGGGATTATGAGAATATCATGAAGGAAGATATTTCCTCACAGGAAACAGTTTCCCAATTACTGATCTATTCCTGGAAACTCACCACCGTGACCCCATCTCCCCCTTCTCCTTCTTTGCCAGGATCATAATTATTCACCTGGGGATGATTCTTGAGAATTTCACGAACGGCTTTCCGGAGTTTGCCAGTACCCATGCCGTGAATGATCCTGGCCCAGGGCAAACCGGCCAGAAAGGCCTTGTCCAGGAAATATCCCAGGTTCTCCAGAGCCTCATCCACCTGCTGGCCGCGAAGATCCAATTCCATGCCCGGTGATACTACCTCGGTGGGAGTCCGGACCACAGCATCATACCCTGCTGCCACTTCTGGAATTTCCTCCTGAGCTGTATGCTCAAGGTCTGACTTTTGAGCGCGGACCCGCAAAATTCCAACCTGGATTTCCACTGCATCCCCATTCACGGATAACACATTCCCTTTTTTCCCCAGGGACCTTAAATACACTTTGTCGCCCTCTTGAATGGGTCCGCTGGGTATAGGCAAATCAAGTTTGGTTTTCCTGGCCGGCAGCGGTTGGGAGATCTCCTTTTCGACCTGTTCTGTTTTCTCGTTCCAATTCTTCGATCTTATCTTCCGGAACCTGATCCTTTTTGATCTCTGCCTTGATGGTTTTGAGCTCATCCTTTAAAGACTGCAGTTTTTTACGGGAATCCAGACGGACTTTTTCCAGATTCTCCTGGCGTTCTTCCTCAATATCCACGATCCGGTCTGCCAATTGAACGCGTAATTTTTCCACTTCCTGATGGGCTTTTTCAGCAGATAGCCGGCTATCCTGCGCCATTTTCCGCTGCCGGTGGATCTCATCCAGCAGATCATCCGCCTTAAGATCGGCAGGGTCGAGTGTCCCTCTGGCAGTTTGGATGATCTCATCCGGAAGGCCCAACCTGCTTGCAATCGCCAGGGCGTTGGAGCGGCCCGGCAGGCCAATAGTGAGATGGTAAGTCGGCCTTAAACTTTTCAGGTCAAACTCAACAGACGCGTTAATCACACCCGGAGTGGTGTGAGCATAGGCTTTCAGATCCGGATGATGGGTTGTGACCAGGGTCGTAATACCTCGATCAAGAAGATTGGACATCAATGAGCGGGCCAATGCAGCACCTTCCTGGGGGTCAGTGCCCGCTCCCAATTCATCCAGGATTACCAGCGAATGGCGGTCTGCTTTTTCAAGGATCTTGATGATATTGGTGATATGGCCCGAAAAAGTGGAGAGGGACTGTTCAATAGATTGTTCATCTCCAATATCGGCGTAGATATTTGAAAAAAGGCTGATCTCAGATGATGCAGATGCCGGAATATGCATGCCTGTTTGGGCCATCAAGACCAATAATCCCGCGGTTTTCAAGGTGACAGTCTTTCCACCGGTGTTGGGTCCGGTGATGATCATGGCGTAGGTCATTTTATCCAGGGCAATATCGACCGCTACTACCTGATGGGGGTCCAAAAGGGGATGCCTGGCGGCGAACAGCCGCAAAACAACCCCTGGATGTCCCTGGCCTTGTTTTTTGGGAAATGGATGAATAATAGGCGGGAAAGCGTTTAATTCTAGTGCATATCTTCCCCGGGCAAACGCCAGGTCCAATCGGGTCAAGACCTCTACCATTTCCATGAGAACTGGCCCATGTTCAGCCACCCTGGCGGTCAATTCTGCCAGGATACGCTGGATCTCATCTCTTTCATCTAATTCCAGCTTGCGGAATTTGTTATTAGCCTCCACCATTGCCTGGGGTTCAACGTAGATCGTTGCCCCGGAGGTGGACTGGTCATGCACGATGCCAGGCACACTGGTCCGGGCATCCGCTTTGAGCGGCAGGACATAACGGCCGTTGCGCTGGGTGATGATCGATTCCTGCAGGTGTTTAGCCACTTCAGGCTTCTTTAACATCTGGTTCATGCGGTTTTTAAGCCTGGTGTACTGAGTTTTTAATTCCCTGCGAATATGTCCCAGCTTCTCTGAAGCAGTATCCAGGACCTCATCCTTGTCTGAGATAACTTTACTTATTAAACTCACAAGTCCTAAAGAATCCGGCAGCTGCTCGGAAATACTCTCCAGGGTGGGAAATTCTCCCTGAAACTTTTGGAATAACCTCTTAAGGCTTCGGGCAGACACCAGAGAATCTTTAACTTGCAGCAGCCGGGTAGGCTCCAACACAATGCCCCGGAGAGCATCCTCCACGATTGGCCGTAAATCCCTGGCACCCCCGATGGTTGTGCCGGGCTGAATGGTCAGGAGGGCTACCGCGTCAGCTGTCTCTTTCTGCAATTCCCGGACTTCATCCAGGTCCGCGGAAGGTTTAAGTTTGAGAGCCATTTCCCGAGCGGGATTAAAGTGGCAATGGACTGCCAGGGCAGCCAGAATTCGGGGGTATTCAAGGGTGTTTAAGGTTTTTTGATCCATCGCTGTCAGTGTACCATAATCATTTAACTGCGGATGCGTTTTATGATTATGGAGCAAGTGATAAATAGTAAGACGATTTACTGTTTACCACTTACTATTTACTACCTCTGGATAAAAAGGAGGACAATCTCAGATATAATTTACCCATAATTTATACAAGGCACTTTAATCAAAAACATGAGTACTCCCGTCTGGTTCGTCAACTTCCTCAAATTCATTTACCCCACTCGCTATTCATTGGCAAAATTAACCCGTGTACCTCTGATCGGCAACCTGGTTGATCACTTGCTCTTCCGGGGTGACGAGATGTACGTGCTGCCTAAAGATCAGACCATAAAGATCAACGAACCACTCGACAGGCCGGAAAGCCTGATCATTCCCTCCCAGGTTGTGGAGCATTATATTAATAAATCCACCTATCACTGGATCATGGATTTCTGCATCTGCCGTGATGGAGAAGGCTGCCAGGATTATCCCCGCGATCTGGGCTGTCTCTTCCTGGGAAAACCAGTTTTACAGATCAACTCCAAGCTGGGAAGGCGCGTAACAAAAGAAGAAGCCCTGGAACATGCCAAACGCTGCCGGGAAGCCGGGTTGGTGCACACAATTGGCAGCAATCGGCTGGATTCAGTCTGGCTGGGAGTTAATCCAACCGAAGAACTTATGACCATCTGCAACTGCTGCCCCTGCTGCTGTCTTTGGGGAGTGGTCACAGATCTGACACCCAAGATCAGCAACAAGATCACCAGCATGCCAGGCGTTGAAGTATATATCACTGATGACTGCTCAGGCTGCGGACTTTGTGAAAATGGAGTTTGTTTTGCTGAGGCAATTCAGGTTATCGACGGGAAAGCACAGATCAGCCCGGATTGCCGGGGCTGCGGTAGCTGCGTTGAAATTTGCCCCGAAAAAGCAATTATTCTGACGATCGAGGGCGAAGAAAACATCCAGGACATACTGCAGCGCCTGGATGATCTGGTGGATTTGGAGTAACTTCCGAAGGTAAAGCGGCACACTTCCGAAGTCAAAAAAACCTACTCAAATCACAGACCTTTCCTGAAGACTTCGGAAGGTAAAGCGGTCCACTTCCGAAGTCTTAATGCAGTACACTCCTCATTCTGGTATTTCCTGACTTCGGAAGTCTGAACCGAGCTAGTCAGAGACAAACTTCCGAAGTCAAAAAAATCCACCCAAATCAAAGACCACGCCTGAAGACTTCGGAAGGCAAGGCGGCACACTTCCGAAGTCTTAATGCAATACCCGCCTCCCTCTGACATTTCCTGACTTCGGAAGTCTGAACCGAGCTAGTCAGAGACAAACTTCCGAAGTCAAAAAAACCTACTCAAATCACAGACCTTGCCTGAAGACTTCGGAAGGTAAAGCGGTCCACTTCCGAAGTCTTAATGCAGTACCACTCCTCATTCTGGCATTTCCTGACTTCGGAAGTCTGAACCAAGCTAGTCAGAGAACAAACTTCCGAAGTCAAAAAAATCTACTCAGATCAAAGACCACGCCTGAAGACTTCGGTAGTAAATTACTCGAGGTATATGAGATATTGGCTTCTTAAGATATATATAAAATAATAGTTGATCGAGTGCCTACTCCATAAAAAAAACCATCTTGAAATACTATTGGGGGAAATATTGGTTAAGAGGTTTATAACCTTCGAGATTGGAAATTTTTACCATTTATATAACAGGGGGGTTAATCGAGAAAAGATCTTCTTTGATGATGATAATTATGTGTTTTTCATTAAAAACATGAACCAATACCTGGTTCCAGTAATGGATATCATTGCTTATTGTTTAATGCCAACCCATTATCATATTCTGATGTGCGTTGCAATTGTTGAAAAAAACAGAACATCAGCTAAAACCGATGACCGAATTCAAAATAAATGTCCTGTTGCGCGATCAATGCAGCGGTTTTCCATTTCATACACAAAAGCTATCAATAAACGGTACGACCGAGTCGGTGCCCTTTTTCAGGGAGCTTATAAAGCAAAACACATAAAGAGACATGATCACTCAAAGAGAATAATTCCTTACATTCATCAGAACCCAGTATCCGCAGGATTAGTACAAAATGCTATTGACTGGAAATATTCCAGCGCCAGGGTATATGAAGGAATTGAGGGACCCGGTTTTATATCAGCTCTGATTTAGTTGTAATACTTGAAGCGGGGATGACTTCCAAGGGTTGAGACTCGCAACTACTTCCTGACTCGGAAGTCTGAACCGACTAGTCAGAGACAAACTTCCGAAGTCACCTACTCAATCAGACCTTCCTGAAGACTTCGGAAGGTAAGCGGCCACTTCCGAAGTCTTTGCAATCCACTCCTCATTCTGGCATTTCCTGACTTCGGAAGTCTGAACCGAGCTAGTCAGAGACAAACTTCCGAAGTCAAAAAAACCTACTCAAATCAAAGACCACGCCTGAAGACTTCGGAAGTGTTTAACTCACATCAAACGAATCTTCCGGCACCCAGGCCGGAGCACAGAACGCCATAAAAACAAGCTCAGTATCTCCCCCATTTTGAATTCGGTGAATTTCCCCGGGTTCAATCCAGCAGGCCTGCCCGGGCAAGAGCGAAAAGTGTTTATCATTCACCTGCATCTTCCCTTCTCCCTTAAGGACAAAATAGGTTTCCTGTGAGATCTTGTGATAATGCAGCGAACTGGATTTTCCCGGAGGAATGATGATCCTCGCCAGACTGTGATTACTGTCATCTCCAACAGCTTTCCCAATCATTTCAGCAATGATCTCCCCGCTGGGTGTCATCAAGGGGTCTAAAACTAAACTGGGGTCGGCTATTTTCATTTTCATTCCTTGTTGGTGTTAAATAATGGTTCTGTTCTCTATTTCTAAGATCAATTAAATCCCCCTATTCCAGTTGGCTTCCCGATGGTTTGCCGGATAGCAAAACGGACCTTCCTTAGCTGAAACGAATTACTTGGCCCGTTCAAGGAATAATTTTTCCGTCCTCGCTGCCATAATAAAATCATTCTCGTGCAGTTTCTTAAAAACAAATGTCCACCAGCTCACAGTACAACGACCCCAGCTGATCAGAATATCAGGGTGGTGGTGAGCCTCCTCTGCGATTTCAGCGACTTTGTTTGCGAATTGCATCGCCTCCATAAAATCGTCAAAAGCATAATTCTTTTCAAGGCGTGGAATGCCATCCCTCTCGTTTATCTGCCAATCGGGCAGCACTTTCAAATATTCCTCAGCTTGAACTTCTTCAATGGGTGAATCATATTTGGTATAACTCAGGATCGACTGCTTGGCTAAATTCTCCATCTTATTCCTCCAGGACTGATTTTTCTAGTTGGTAAAATTTAATATCCACCAGTTCACGGGTAAAACTTCCCTGTATTACAAACCCTAGCTTCTGAAACGTTTTTAGTGAGCGCTGGTTAAAACTGGCGATCGTAACACGAAATACATCTGGATTATAAGTGGCATGTCCATATTCCAGAATAACACTGACAAAAAATGTACCCATCCCCTTGCCGGTCAGTTCCGGATTTAACCCCACACCGATATCCAGAACAACGGGTTCATTCTGCCGGTAATCTCCTCCAGGCACCTGAGCGTCCATTCCAAAACAGCAATAACCAATCAGGGTTCCATCCAGGTCCATTACCTGATGATAACGATAGTCAGGATTCAAAAAACCGACCAAATCCTCCGGCCCAAGATCGTACAGATCATACGGCGGATCATACTGCCAGGTTGTAATTTCCCGGGCGTTTTCTTCAGTGAGAGGGGAAATGGTATATTCAGCCACCAGAATTCAAATCCAGGAGTCTTATTCTGCTTTGAGGATATGGGTAATGATTGTCGCTCCACTGCCGCCAATATTCTGGGCCATGCCAACCCGTGCCCCATCGATCTGGGCCGGGCCGGCTTCCCCGCGTAGCTGCTGGACGGTTTCCACAATCTGGTACATCCCCGTTGCGCCAACTGGATGTCCTCGGGCTTTTAGTCCACCCATGGTGGACAGTGGAAGTTTACCATCCGGAGCGATTTCACCATCCAAAGCCATCCGTGGTCCCTGTCCTCTTTCAGCAAAACCGCAGGCTTCCAGGGAAAGAGCGGCCATGATCGAAAAAGCATCATGAATTTCAAAAAAGTCGATCCCATCCGGTCCAACTCCCGCCTGGCGGTATGCTTCTGCAGCGGATTTTTCCGCCGCCGAGAGCCAGAGAGGATCAAGTCGGTCATGGACAGCCAGGCTGTCTGTTGCCACTGCTGAGCCGGCGATCTTAATGATCGATTTTCCTTTTTGACCTTTGATTAGGTCTGCCGGAACCACGATTGCGGCTGCCGCGCCATCGCCGATGGGAGAGGCGTCCATCAAGTTGATCGGATCCGCTATCATGGTTGCATTTTTATATATTTCTTCAGTTATCGGAGATTGGAAGCGAGCATTGGGATTTTTAGCTCCGTTTGCATGGGCATTGATCGAAAATGGAGCAAAATCCTCATGTTTCCAGCCGTATTCATACATATATCGGCGCATGATCAAGGCATTCAAGCCCACAAATGTCACACCATGGATAGCTTCCCAATCCGCGCTGGCAGCTGTAGCCAGAGCTGCAGTTGTTTCCCGGGGTGAAGTATCAGTCATCTTTTCAACCCCAACAGCCAGGGCACTGGACACCAATCCTGATCCAACAGCCACCATAGCAGTTCTTAATGCCAGGGCGCCAGAGGCGCAGGCAGCTTCCACCGTCATAGCTTCAATACCGCGGAAACCAATCCAATCGGCGATCATGGCTCCCAGGTGGCTTTGTTTATCCAGTTGCCCGGCCATCATATTTCCTACATAGAGCGCTTCAACCCGTTTAAGTTCAGCGTCTTCCAGAGCAGCAAATACCGCATCCCCGGCTAATTCAACCAGGCGTTTATCCCAATGTTCTCCAACCGGCACTTGTCCGATACCTAAAATGGCGACTTCCCGCATAAATCACATTCCTTCTCGTAGAGATCCAACAATTTCCATTATAACTGGTGACATTACCAATTATGGTCTTCTACTCTCTCAAATACTATCAGGATGGAAATTGTCGTAGTTTGGCGCACGGTGTCGAAGTTGGTTTTTTATGCAAGTTACAGGATCAGTATATGCCGGGGAGGATCCTGGCAGTACGCTCAATATAACTCTCATAATCAGAAAATCTGACCAGGAGCATTTTTTCTTCATATCCCATCTTCAAGATCAGGTTTACAAGCAGCATGATCCAGATTCCCAGGCGGACGAAGGAGAAGCCAGCAATTATCAAAGGAATTGTGGTTACCAGTAAAGCCAGGTACATCGGATGGCGAATCAGCTGATAAGGCCCTCTCGCTACAAATTTGCTCCATTTTAACGGCTCAGGAGCGATATTGAAGTTCCCGACCCGCATGGCTGTCACTGCCCAGAAACCCAGACCCAAACCCAGAAGTTCAATTCCTAACAGCAGGGTGGAATCGGGAAATAATGGCCCGGTCAGGCCAATAAAAAACAAGCAGAAAAATTGGATAAAAACAAATATAAGGGATTGCCAGCTGGTTTTAAATGATGAAATCATATCTAAGTTTTTCCTGATAACAGAATTGATTCACGGGAAATAAAATGATTTCCCGCGTTGCTGGTTCTTAGATGAAGTCAACAAGTTGTTAATTACATGGGATCTTAGAAAAACACACTGGCCAGATTGGCCAGAATCACCAAACTCAGCAGCACTTCCATCCCTACCTGAGAGTCCGATTCAGCTGCCGGGAATAATAATAGAGCCGGCACTATCAATAATAAGAAAATTGCCAGATACAGCAGAGCTGGATTAGATTTCAATAAGAGCGTGATCTTTTTCATAACAGGTAAACCGCCAGTGCTGTGATCAAGCTGATGGCCAGCAGCAAAATTCCAATAATCGGCAGTAATTTTCGCAGGATTTCTCCCTCTTTTCCTTCCAATCCAGCCGTACTCGCTCCCACAATCACTTTTGTCGGCGCAGCCACTGAGCCAAGCGCACCGCCCGTTGTCTGGGCTGCCAGGATGATCGCCGCCGGAAGCCCCAGAATCTCAGCCGTTCTGAGCTGCAAGGCTGAAAAGACAAGGTTGGAATTAGCATTACTGCCGGTCATCACCGCCCCTAAAGCACCCAGCCAGGGCGCAACGACAGGGTAGAACATACCAATAGTTTTTGAAAACCCCTGCGCCAGTGTATCTGTCATACCCGCATGCTGCATGATTACCGCCATCATAACGATTGAAGTAATGCCAACACTGGAGCCGATCACACGGGAACCGGTGCTGTTGATGATCCTCCCCAGCGCCCCTTGCCTATACCAGCCTGCTTTCTTGAAGATCAAATAAGAAGACAGAGAAGAGATCAGCAAGATCATGCCCGCATGGCGGAAAATGTATAACTGTCTGCCGGGTCCGGCCGGAACCACAAATCCAGCAGTTGTGGTTGTTTCAGGAAAAACGAAACCTAATTTCACCTGGCTGAGAAATTCCTTCACAGGCGGGACCAGTTGAATGATCAGCGTCAAAAAGACCAGCACACCATAACCTGCGAGAGAGATCAATAGCTCACGCCAGTTGATCTTTCCAATAGAGCTGGTTTTTCCACGGTAGAACCAGGCCAGAGGTATGCCAATGACCAAACCTGCAGTGCCGCCCATCAATCCCCCAATATTCCACAGTCCCAGAGTCACTGTTATATATTGGGCCGTGGACATTCCCAGAGCTATGATCAAAAGAGGCAGCCATAAGCGTCGAAGAGTTCTCCAACCACCGACCACCCAGGCAACCGCGATTCCTACCAGCAAACCGGTTATACCCAGAAAGATTCCCGCAGCTGGAGCCAGGGCTTCCCAGCCCAAGCCAGTTGCAGCCATCATGGCGTTAAAGGAAGCACCCAGAGAACCAAAGGTTACTGCCCAGGTATGTCCCAGGGAGGGGATCACCACCGCGTTCAACGGTGAAAACCCAAGTCCCACCAGGATTGGGGCAATCACTGCTGTTGGTACGCCAAAGCCGCCCACACCCTGCAAAAAGGAAGCAAAAATCCAGCCAATCAACAACGCTTGCATGCCTTTATCGGATGTCAAATGTGGAAGGGTCTCGCTCAGAATCTCTATCCCACCTGCTTCTGCGACAACCCGATACAACAAGAAGGCAGTCCAGATGATCAATAACACATCCATGATCAGGAAAACCGCTTTGGCATGGGCATAGGCCAGGGTATCAAGATTAATCCCAAACCAGATCCATGATATCAGCAGCGCAGTCAGGTAGCCCAAACCACCAGCCTGGGAGGCTTTCCATCGAAAACCTACCATAAGGATCAGAATTACCAGGATCGGGGAAATAGCGAGAATAAACATAGGCAATCGATTATCCTAAAAATAACATCCTAATTGTAGCATCAATCACCCTGCTGATTGCGAGGCAGGAGCGAAACAACCCAAATCAACGATGGTGTCGGTCATTGCGAGCATAACAAAGCAATCTGAATCAAATCACACTGAAAATTTAATTAACCAGCCGGGCAATCAACGTGCCAGATTTCTACGTTCTCGATGATTTGAATGGATATAAGGAAATCCCAGAAGCAGATAGTCCAGATTGCTTCGTCACCTGCTGTTTATTAATTGGTATTCCCAGTAACAGATTCCATATTGCTTCGTCACCTGCTCTCGTTCAGGCTCCTCGCAATGACAAACAGGCAGGAAACCGTTTCCTATCTCTACGATTAGCTATTCCTCTTCAAAAAATCTAAAACCACTTCAGCTGTTTTTTGGGGCTGTTCCAGAGGGACAAGATGGCCTCCGCCTGACATCGTATAGGCTTCCCCCTGGGGCAATTTTCTTATCATCAGCTCAAATACCCTGTCAAAGAGAGAGTAGGTAAATTCTCCCCGGATGACAAGAACAGGGCACTGGACTTGATTTAGATTCCGCCATACAATCCAGTCCGCGATCCCGCCGGTTTCATAAATACGCGCTTCCCAGGCAGGGCTGTATTTCAAGCCGACACCCCCTTCTGGAAGATCAACAGCCAATCCACCTACATAATCATGCAGTACCTGATCAGATAATCCAGAGAAGACTGGTTTAACCCGATAGTTCTGGTACATGGTTTCCCGGGAATCAAACCGGGTTTTCCTCCTTAAGGTTCCCCGGATCAGCGGATGGAATCGGTTGAGTACTTTAAAAGGCGCCAGCAGGCGCATTGTTATACCTCTTAAGCGTGGAAAGAGGACCGGTTCTATCAACACCAGCAGACGGAAAAGCGAAGGATCCTGAATAGCTGCCATAAGTGTTGTCATTGCTCCCAAAGAATGGCCCACTCCTATCAGCTGATCCAATGAGCCCTGCTTTCCCCCGGATCTCTCAATTATCGATTTAACTTCGGGAATATAGTCATCTCTGAATGTCCGCCAATCCCGCATTTCACTGGGATCAGTATCGGGCCAAAAAGATCTAAGGTAGAGGGAGAATACCTGATATTTTTGAAGGAACGGTTCCAGGAAGGTCCGATACGCTTCAGGTGGATAACCATTGGCATGGGCAAATATCAACAGAGGACCATTTTCGCTCAGGCGGCGGGGAGGTATCCTATTCATCCTCCACATCCTTCTCCCCGCGCCGCCTGCGATTTTTTCTTTTCTGGCGTTCTCTCCTGGGATAGGAAGCTCTCCTTAATAACAAACCGAAAGATGTAAATCCAATTCCCCCTAACAGGAACCAGGCATCTTCAAACATAAAAGCAGAGGAGGTGAAAAAGATTGCCAAACAGATCAAACCTGCCAATATAAAAAAGTTGCCCAAACGCTTAATCATCAAGCCATCCCATAAATTGACATTCCCCCATCTACCTCAATCGACATAATCTTCCAGTTTATAGGATACATTGGGGCTGCGCAGCTTGCGCAAAGCAGTGGCCTCGATCTGGCGGATACGTTCACGGGTGACATCAAAATATGCCCCCACTTCTTCCAGGGTATGGACCTTACCGTCCATCAGTCCAAACCTCAATTCCAGGACCTGCCGCTCTCGAACTGAGAGATTATCAAGTGCTTTATCAAGCTGTTCTCTCATCATCTCCATTGCAGTGGCTTCTATCGGGGAGGCGGCATCTTCATCCTGAATAAAATCTTCCAGCTGATTATCTTCCTCGTCTCCTACCGGGCGATCCAATGACATGGGATCTTCCGCTGCCCGCAGGTAGCGGTGAACTTTGCTGGTGGCTTCACGCCAGATCCGGAGCAGATCCGGGGGTAAAGTATCCTCTTCTCGAAGGATATCCTTGATGGCTTTTTTATCCGCGGCGCTCATATAGTCCGTTTCCAGGGCAATCTCTTTTAAGGTTGGCTCGTGCTCCAATTCCTGGGTGAGCCGGCGGCGGATACGCAGCAGTTGAGTGACCGTTTCAAAAACATGGACGGGGATACGGATCGTTCTGGCCTGGTCAGCAATCGAGCGGCTTACTGATTGGCGAATCCACCAGGTGGCATATGTGCTGAATTTAAAACCACGGGTCGGGTCGAATTTGGACACGGCCCGTAAAAGGCCAACATTGCCTTCCTGGATCAGATCAAGGAAGGAGTTACCTCTCCCAATGTAGTGTTTTGCTACACTGACAACAAGTTTCAGATTGCGGCGGATGAGTGCGTTATAAGCTTCGTAATAACGGCTCCAGAGATCTTCAGTCTCAATTTGCAGTTCCTCGTCTGATGGCAGTCTGACCTGGAATTTTTTTACCGTAGGCAGGTTCTTCTTTTCTGCCAGGTGATCCGTCAGCCAGCTGGCAATCCGGTCCGGGAAAGAATAGAATGCCACAAAAAAGTGGAAGATATTGCGAGCAACACTGCCCCATTCTTCATTTTCCCCCCACAGGCCATTATCGAGATATTCTCGAGTATAGGATGGCGGCTCCAGGAACCAGGAAGTCCGCAGTGCCCGAGCCTCATTAATGATTAAGAGCCAATCGGGACATTCCATCTTCAAGCGTTTAACATCCTCTTCGATCCTGCGAAATTTCACCCGGAGATCATCATAAATAGCAGTATATAGATCACTTTCATTGGGGTTTTCAGTTTCGACCTGGGGGTGTTCCCTTCTCAGGCGGTCCATTCTCCTGGTAGAAAGCAAACGGGCGCCCAGCCAGAACTCCTGATGCACATCCAAAAGATCGATGGTCCCAATGTCGTTCAGGTACATCTGAACAGGATCATCGCGCACAGCAGCACCGTGATTAGCGCCTTCAGCTTCCGGGATCGTATGTTCCTGCTGCATTGGCCTTCTCCCTAAATTTGGTCAGGGTTGGCAAGCTGTTAAACATACTGGTAATGGGCTTTCGACTCGTCAGGAATCGAAAGTTGCGGTCCGACTGGTATAACGTTGCATCGCTTTATCTATTTTATGCTTTTCCTGCAAATTTTGGGAGATATTTTTCTGATATTCCGAAGCAATAAAATCTCCATTTTCATGGTTATTTTCCTGCAGATACCTGTAATGGTCGTTCTGTTTGATGATTTGCCACTTGCGCAGGTTCAAAAAAGCTCTCATCAGATCATCCAGGACCTTATCAGACTTGGCATCCAGGTCCTTGGTAAAGTCCAGCAGCTCATCAACGATCTCAATGAAGTCCTCGGGGAGTTTGTTGATGAGATAGTCGCATGGCTCTTCATCTGCCTGCTTGATTGCTTCCCTGATATATTTCACCAGGATCTGGAAATCCGTATTCTGGAAATCCTTTTCATCAAAACGGATCAATCCATCTCTGCTTAATGCCCGATCCACCTTGTAGATCAATTCCGGTTCTCGCAGCAGGATACCCACACAGTGTTTTTCGTAGGCTTGCCCTTCCCGGCGGCCAACTTTCCTGATTGATGGGTCTTTTGGAGGGAGGTTTTCTTGGCGCACGCTGAGCTGCTGGGCGGCGCCTTTTCCTTTCAGGACGAAAACTAACCAGTGTATTTTCGTTGATCTCCAGCATGCGGGATAAACGCTGGAAATAGGCATCCCGTTCAATGGGATTGAGCAGATCATCAATCAGCGGCAGAACCTGGGTAGCTATATCACTTTTTACTTTGGGATCATTTAGATCCTGATCCTGGGCCAGGGCTGCCATCACATGGGCAACCACCGGTTTGGCTTCGTTGATCAGCTGTTGGAACTGGTCTGGATCCTGGTGAGTCACGTCATCCGGATCCATACCGGGAGGTAGGCTCAGTACCCGGATATCAGCTTTTAAACGACCCTCCTGGTGAATCAATCCCCGGGCATCAAAGACGATTTCCGGTGTGCGATCAAGTGCTTCCCGGGCGATATTCAAACCCCGTAGCGTGGCCTTTTGGCCAGCAGTATCGCTATCCAGAGCGAGAATGAATTTTCCGGTGTACTTTTTCAGGATTCCCAGTTGATATTCAGTCAAAGCAGTTCCCATCTGGGCCACAATATTACGAAATCCATGCTGATAGGGGCCTATTACGCCCATATAGCCTTCCACGATCACCACTTGATCCATTTCACGGATGTACTTGCGGGCAGAATCCAATCCAAATAATAAGCGGCTTTTATCAAAGACCGGCGTTTGAGGGGAATTGAGATATTTAGGCACATCGTCCGGATCCAACACCCGGGCACCAAAACCGGCCATTCTCCCATTCCTGTTCCGGATGGGGATCATCAGCCGATTGCGGAAGCGATCGTACAAGCCGCCATCCTCTTTTTCTGTGACCAGGCCAGCGTCCCGGATCTCTGTGTTGCTGTAACCTTTAGCCTGGAAGTGCTGCAAAGCCGCCTCCCAGGTTTTAGGAGCAAATCCCAACCCAAAGGCTTCAATGGTTTCCCCTTTGATTCCACGCTGATCCAGATATGCCAGAGCGATTTTTCCAGCCTCTGTATTCAGAAGATTATGACGATAGAAAGCCACCGCCTCTTCCAATAGAGTCCTCAGCCGCTCCCCTTCTTCCTGCTCTTCTTTGGCTTCTGGTGTGAGAGGTTTAAGTTCTATGCCAGCTCGGTCAGCCAGGTTGCGAAGCGCTTCGGCGAAATCCCAGCCTTCCTTTTTCATCACATAGTTAAATACATCGCCGCCTTCGTCACATTCGCCAAAACATTTCCAGGTTTGAGTATCAGGAAAAACGACAAAAGAAGGAGTATTCACGTTATGGTGAAAGGGACAGAAGCCGGTAAAATTCCGGCCCGCGCGACGCATTTCCACACTCTCGGACACTAAGTCCACGATATCAATACGGTCTTTGATTTCGTCTGTTACGCTCATAGATTTCACCACGACAAGAAGGGTTAGACACGATTATACCAAGCTCAATGATACTTCTATATTAAAAATCCACCCTCTTTTCGTCCGCCAGGACAGAGGGTGGATCCTGAGGTTCATTTTTTTCAGTTATTTTTTCTAAAAACCTTCCAGGCGGGTCAGGTCAAGGATACCATCAGCAAAACCGGAAATGATCTGCAGCAGCCCCAGGCGATTTTCCCGCAGGGTTTGATCCTCATCCATCACTAACACATTGTCAAAGAAATCTGTGATCAAGGGGATCAAGGGATCGAATAATTCAAAAAATCCCCCCAGATCCCCGGGGGCCAAATCCACCTTGGCAGTTTGTTCCACCATTTTATTTAAGTTAATTTCTGCGTCTTCCTTAAAGAGTTTGCCATCAACTGCATATATCTTTTCCAAGTCGCGAGTGATGCGCACACAGCGGGCAAATGAATCCAGGGTCAGTTCCCAATCCTTTGTTTTGATCCGTTCCGACAGGATTTTCACTGCCCGGAATGCACCGGCGGGGTTGTGCCCCTGGGCGGTCACTACAGCATCCACAACATCATGGGCATATCCCTGGTCGCGGAGGTAATTATGCAGACGGTCACTGATGAATAACAGGCAGGCTTCCCGGGTTTCGTCATCCATCTTGATGGGTAGTTCCCGGATGGCTTTGTCAAGAGCCTGCTTTAAATCCAGGTCCTGGTTCCAACTGATCAAGTTGCCCACAAGTCCCAGCGCAGCCCTTCGCTGGGCGAAGGGATCCTTGCTGCCAGTTGGCGCCAGTCCGGCGGCAAATAAACCTGCCAGCGAATCCAGCTTGTCTGCCAGTCCTACTACCAGGCCGGCTTTGGTCTTGGGTGCCGGATCACCTGCTGATGCAGGGTGATAATGTTCCCGGATGGCAGCAGCGGTGGCGTCGTCTTCACCGGAATTCTTGGCATAATAATAGCCCATCACCCCCTGCAGAGAGGTCATTTCCACAACCATCTGGGTTGCCAGGTCCGCTTTGCAAAGTTCAGCAGCCCGGCGGGCGGTTTTAAGATCATCCCCGGAAAGATCCAGCAGAGCAGCCAGCTCATCAACCAGTTTCCGGATCCTTTTGGTTTTGTCTCCCATAGAACCCAGGTCAACCTGGAAGGTCAGCAGATCCAATGCCGGTATATAATCGGCCAGTTTCTTTGCCAGATCTGCCTTTACAAAATATTTGGCATCCGCAAAACGGGCCAGGATCACATCGGCGTTCCCTTCAGTGATCAGAGGCAGCTCAGGGTATTCATTTTCTTTGGATGGTTTGTTGGCAATAGTGATGAAATACGGCAGCAGTTTATCACCCTTTTCAACCGGGAAATAACGCTGATGTTTTTTCATGACCGAGATCAGCACCTCACGTGGTAGATCCAGAAAAGCAGAGTCGAATTCACCAAGTAAAGCAGTTGGGGCCTCAACCAGATGAGTCACCTCAGTTAATAAGGCCTCATCCTCACTTACCACACCGCCGACTTTAGCAGCCAGGGTATCCAGATCTCCTTTAATTCGCTGGCGGCGCTGGTTCTGATCCAGCAAGATCCCTTGTTTTATCAAGATGGATTTATAACTATTAACTGAGTCAACAGCAATTTCTTTTCCTCCATCAATGAACCTCAGACCCCGGGTAAAGGGTTTGGAAATCTAATCCCGCATATGAGAACTCAACAAACGCTTCACCGTGAAGAGCCAACAGCCAGCGGATCGGTCGGGAAAATGCCAGCGCGGGATCGTTCCAGCGCATGGATTGTCCAAATCGAACCGATCGGATGATCTCGGGCAGGGCACCAGAAAGGACTTCATGCGCCGGCAATCCGGTTTTCTGCTCTACAGCCACAACATATTTTCCACCGTCAATCTCTTGAATTTTCAGGTCCTCTACAGAAACACCTTTGGAAGCTGCAAATCCTTCTGCTGCCCGGGTGGGTTTTCCATTTTCATCATAAGCCCGATCTTGAGGAGGGCCTTTTACGATCTGTTCCAGATCTTCCTGCCTGTCAGCCAGTTTATCGATCTGGATAACCAGGCGCCGGGGAGTTGCCAGTACCTTTAATCCATCAAATTCGAGCCTTAACTCTTTCAGAACAGCAGGCAGCTTCTCTGTCAGCTGCTCCAGGGCGTCTTCAACATCACCAGAAGGCAGTTCTTCGGTGCCAATCTCCAAAATAAAGGGAGCGGGTTTGGAAGGATATGTCCCACTGGAGGCCTTCTTTTCCCCAGCACTTTCTGTGGAGGCTGAGTCCAGCCAGGGGAATTCCATTTGCTGGCGTTCTTCCAGATAGGCATCCGCCACCTTGCGGGAAAGGTC
Organism: uncultured Chloroflexia bacterium; assembly: GCA_963695575.1. GTDB lineage: Bacteria > Chloroflexota > Anaerolineae > Anaerolineales > UBA11858 > B10-G9. The sequence continues at coordinate 46,713 of CAVOGS010000008.1, read as the reverse complement.
CCGCATGCGGTGGAAATAACCCGCTCTTTCCGTTACCCCAATCGCTCCCCGGGTATCAAGCAGGTTAAAGATATGGGAACATTTCAGGACATAGTCATGGGCAGGAAGTACCTGGCTCTCTTTAAGACATCGATCTGCTTCTTCCTCGTAGAGGCGGTACATTTCCCGCATATTTTCCACATTCGCGAGCTCAAAAGCATATTTACTAAACTGCTGTTCACTTTGCAGCTGGACATCCCCATAGGTATAGGTATCATTCCAGCGAATATTCTTAAAATCACGCACACCCTGCAAAGCCATGGCAATCCGCTCCAACCCATAAGTCAGCTCAACTGATACCGGGTCCAGGGATTGTCCGCCAGACTGCTGGAAGTAGGTGAACTGGGTAATTTCCAACCCGTTTAACCACACTTCCCAGCCCAAACCCCAGGCACCCAGGGCTGGTGATTTCCAGTTATCCTCAACAAATCGTATATCCTGGACCGCTGGGTCGATACCCAGCGCTTCCAGGGATTTCAGGTACAGTTCCTGGGGGTTGCCGGGATCAGGTTTTAAGATCACCTGGTACTGAGTATGCTGGTAAAAGCGGTTGGGGTTCTCTCCATAGCGGCCATCATCCGGCCGGATGGAGGGTTCCACATAACCGACATTCCAGGGTTCAGGGCCTAAAACCCGCAAAGATGTGGCCGGGTTCATCGTCCCCGCACCTACCTCGGTGTGATAGGGCTGCCAGATCAAACAACCATTATCAGCCCAGAATTTTTCCAGGGCCATGATCAAGGATTGGAAATCTAAAGCTTCAGTCATAATAACTCCTGCGGTCCTGTTAGATCAGGATCAATAATTGCCTCAAAATCAACCAAAAAGATGATTGAAAACTATCCGAAAATTATAACATGCGGGGGATGGCTCTTAGACCGCGGCAAAAATATATTTGCGCATATTAACCAAAATTGTCATTCCGGGTGAAACGAGGAATCCATATTGGCTTTGTTAACTAGAGGAGTAATTCAGCTCAAGTTAATGGCACAGGAAATCCATCGCTATATGGATCCTTCACTTCGTTCAGGATGACAAATTAGATGATCCTATTTTTTCGCCAAACTGAATATGAAATAACAAGCTCAAGGAATGGTATCAGCTCTTGCGCCCCTCGATCTTCGGTCGGGAGCTTGGCTCCCCCCGGTCCGGGTGGTCTACACCCGGTCCTTAAGAACCTTTTTTTGGACACTCGGCGGTTGATGATGTATAATCGCTAAACCTTAAGCAAAAAATTTCATTAAACAACCCAATTTTTAGTAAAGTGAGATACCCATGACAGCAGCTTATAAACAGGATCGATGGAGTTTGGATGCCCTTTTTCCAGGCCATGAGGCCCCTGAATTCAAGGATGCCATGAAAGGACTCGAAGAATCCATCACGGCATTCGAGAAACTGCGGCCCGAACTGGATGTTGAGATTGATGAAGGTGACTTTCTTAAGATCGTTACTGACCTGGAAGGGATTACAAAACTGAGCAACCACCTGTATGGTTTTGCTGGTTTATGGTTCGCCTCCGATACCCAGGATCAGGACGCCCAGGCTCTCCAAGCCCGAATCGAGCAGTTCCTGGTCGGTCTCCAGAACAAGACCCTTTTCTTCAGCCTGTGGTGGAAAGAACTTGACCAGATGACTGCAGATCGGCTGATGGCAGCATCCGGCGATTTGAAATACTGGCTGGAGGAAATGCGCCACTTCACTCCACACACCCTGACTGAATCGGAAGAAAAGATCCTTAACATCAAAAACGTGACCGGTTTCAGCGCCCTGATCACCCTGTATGACTCGATCACCAATCGCTATACTTTTAAAGTAGAAGTGGATGGAGAAAAGAAGGACATGACCCGGGGTGAATTGATGGTATATGCCCGCCATCACGATCCGGACCTGCGAGCAGCTATTTACCAGGAACTCTATCAAGTTTATGGCGATGATGGCCCCATTCTGGGGCAAATCTATCAGACCGTAGTGCGCGATTGGGCCAATGAGAATATCGATCTGCGGAAATATCCCAGTCCGATCTCCGTTCGCAACCTGCGCAACGATGTTCCGGATGTTGCCGTAGACGCGCTTCTGGATGTCTGCGTCAAAAACGCACCGGTATTCCAGCGTTTCTTCGACCTGAAAAAGAACTGGCTTAAAACTGACCAATTCCGGCGTTATGACATTTACGCCCCCGTAGCCCAGGCTGACAAGACCTATACCTACCAGGAAGCTGTGGATATGGTTCTGGATTCCTTCCAGACCTTCGACCCCCGGGTTGCTGAACTGGCAGAAAAGATCATTGCCGACGGCCATGTAGACTCCGAAGTTCGCAAAGGCAAACGCGGCGGCGCCTTCTGCTGGTCCGTGGACAAAGACCTCTCTCCCTGGGTATTATTAAACTATCAGGGCACCGCAGACTCTGTAGCCACTATGGCCCACGAACTCGGCCATGGCATCCACGCCCTGCTGGCAGCGGACCACAGCACCTTCACCTATCACTCATCCCTGCCCCTGGCGGAAAATGCCTCTACTTTTGGAGAGATGTTGTTAATTGATAAACTGCTCTCCCAGGAAGAGGACCCGGCTGTACGGCGGGATATCCTCTTCAAACAGGTAGACGATGCCTATGCAACCATTATGCGGCAGTCATTCTTTGCCCTCTTTGAACGCGAAGCTCACAAAATGATCCAGGACGGTGCCATCATCGATGATCTGTCCGAGATGTATATGAATAACCTCAAAACCCAGTTTGGGAATGCAGTTTCGATCAGTGATGAGTTCCGCTGGGAATGGGTCTCCATCCCACACTTCTATCACACACCGTTTTATGTCTATGCCTACGCATTTGGCCAGCTTTTGGTTCTGTCGCTTTATCAGCGCTACAAAAAAGAAGGCGACAGCTTTAAACCAGGCTACATCAAGATCCTGGAAGCTGGTGGCTCCAAAGCCCCGGCAGCCATCCTGGCTGAATCCGGGATCGATATTGCCAGCCAGGATTTCTGGCAGGGTGGATTTGATGTGATCGATGGAATGGTGAAAGAACTGGAGGATCTGCCGATCGAGTAAACCTACTTCTGGTCCTGAACAACTACATATCGCAAAACAAGTATCGCCAGCAGGTTTACGATTGCGGCGGCCAGGGAATTCATCCAGAATCCCCCCAAAAAAATAGGCGCCGCGATCAATGAACCAAGGCCTCTTCCGAGGTTTGCGCTGGCGATATTTAATGCCATGACAGTCCCCCGCGCTTCCGGTAGCACCCCCGTCATCATGGGAATCAGGCTGACGATCGCAAATTCAAAAGTTAGATAAAAAAGGAATAGACCGATATAGGCGCCCAGGCTTGTGCCGCCAATCAGGGGAAGGACCGCACAGGCAATGACACTGGCTATCAAACCATAAAAGACCGCTTTTCGGGTGCCGATCCGGTCTGCAAAAGCGCTGACTCCGCCTTCTCCAATCAGCTCGGCAATACCGATCAGAGCAGATGCGCCACCCAAAGCAGCGATCTGGAGTCCAAATGATTGGTTCAACCACACACCAAAGACAACGTTTACCAATTGATTGGCAGTACAGATCAACAGCATCACTGTCAACCCTGCCATCGTCGTACCGGATCTCAAAACCGTCCCGAAATTCACCAGGATGCCCTGATCAGATCTTTGGGAAGGAGTATCCGCGGGTATAAAAATCAAAATCGCCAGAAAGGACAAAACACCTAAGACGGTCAAAAACAGGAAGGGGGACAGTAAGCCCAATGTACTCATCAGGAAACCTGCAGCTGGAACACCCAGGAAAAAGGATAAAGACCAGCTGGTTTCTGTGATGCCCAGGGCAAATCCCCGACGTTCAAAGGGGATCGTATCCCCGAAAAAGGCCTGCAGGGAAGGATCGAAGATCGCTTTGCCTAACATGGAAAGGATCAGGAAGAATAAAAAACCCAGGCTGGTTGGAATGATACTGACCAGAAGTGTTCCCAGGCAAAACAAGATCAAACCTGCCAGCATACCGGTTCTGCGGCCCCGGGTATCCGCCACGGATGCCAAAAACGGGCTAATGATTCCCACCAGGGATTGGCCGGCGTACATGCGGGTGATTGCCACCAGGCTGATCCCCAAACCTTCCATTAACATTGGCTGGAAGGGAAATACCATCCGGAACCCGGTATTCGTGACCGTTCTGATCAGGGTTGTGCTTGATATTTGGATCCAGGTTTTTTGTGAGAGTTTCATGATCACTGAATCATATCATGCTTGCCTGTGATTACGACACTGAGCAGAGCAGAGCGCAGCAGGCCCGGTAAATCCAGTTCTTAGCAGGAGATTGCCGCGTCCCCCTCGACGGAGTTTATGCTTAGCGCAGCGAAGTGCCCGGGGTCCTCGTAATAACAATTCAGTGTGTTCTTCCGTCTTCTGTCCCCCATCCCCGGTCAGGATGTACAGTGTCCTTTATATCTGAAGCTCCACGATATCCTCATCCTCCAGGACATGGTCCCGGCTTACCATCTGGCCCGGGAAGTCCGCGCTGGTCCCCCAGATCCTGGCTGACTTGAGATTTTCCTGAAAATCCTTGTGCACCTTACCCGCAAAATCATTCAGATGGATGCCATTCTCCACCACAAAGGGCGCTGATCTGTCGACTTCTTTTCCGGGCGCCTTGGAATAAACCCGGATCACGCCCAGTATTTCAAAGATCGTGTTTTTGAGTATATCGATATTATGCCCGGTCTTGACAGAGACCGGCACCATGGGATAGTCCTGGCCCAGCAGCTCTTTGAAGATCTGGTAATGTTCCTCATAATCCTCGTCATCGAATTTATTCACTACCACCAGCGTAGGCACATGCAGCAAAAATCCCTCCACTTCGATCTGTCCTTCCAAATATTTGGGAGCGATTCGGTTTTCCTGCAATTTTTGATAGACAAATTCCAGCTGCTGTACCGGGTCGGCATGCAGATCGATCATGATCAACAACAGATCCACCCTGCGGATCAAATTCAGAAACTCGGGATCAATATATTCTTCACTGATAGGTGGTGTGTCAATCACCTGGACCTGAATATTATCGATCATCATCATGCCCGGCATAGGGTTCCAGGTAGTAAATGGTATGTTGGATACTTCAGGATCGGCGTTTGTCTGGTTGGCCACCAGGCTGGATTTACCCACGTTGGTAGTGCCAATGATGATGATCTGCCCTGCTCCTTCTTTGTTGATATGGTAGGGTGAAACCTGTTTTTTTGAGGTCTTTTTTGATGAGGCAGCAGTTTTTAGTTTGGATAGTTTTTTACGCAGATCAGCCCTGAGATGGTCGGTCCCCTTATGTTTGGGGATAGTACCCATCATCTCTTCCAGGTATTTGACCTTATCTTCCGTCGTGGTGGCAGACCGGAAGCGCTCCTCAGCATTAAAGTAATCGGCAGGCAGATTGGTTGGCATAGGTTATCTATCTTGATAGTAATAATCCAATTTTACCGCAAGACCGCTCCTTACATTCACCTAACCTAACGTTTTTCTTAAGCACCAGATTTTTTTATCAACTAAAATCAGGGTAATTAGGACGGAAAACTATATGATTAAATTATTACTGGCGACCAACAATCAAGGGAAGCTGGCTGAGTTGCGGTCGCTTTTAAGTGGATTGAATCTTGAACTGCTTTCACCCAAAGACCTCGATCTGGAGCTAGATGTCCGGGAAAGAGGACTGAACTACCTGGAGAATGCGGTTCTCAAGGCAGCTATCTTTGCGGATGCTGCCAAGATCTGGACCCTGGCGGATGATACAGGGTTGGAAGTTGAAGCCCTGGATGGTGCACCCGGATTATTTTCGGCCCGTTATGCACCCCAACCAGATGCTACTGACAAAGATCGGCGCCAATATCTGATCCAGAATCTGGAGGGAACTCCCCAGCCCTGGAAAGCGTCCTTTGTGTGTACAGTTGCCCTGGTGGGTCCAGAAGGATCACCGATCGTCACCACGGGGTCCTGCCCGGGTACTATCATCCCGGAAGGACGCGGTCAGGGCGGTTTTGGATATGACAGGATCTTCCGCCTGGAGCAAACCGGTCTGACCATGGCCGAACTGACCACGGAGCAAAAGAACGAATTAAGCCACCGGGCCTTGGCGGTCAATAAATTGATCCCGATCCTGGAAAGTCTATTTGCTGAAGAAGTAGCAGCTGATAAGTTGTATGAATAACCTGCCCTAATAGGATAGTTTGACATGGTGAAAAGTTACCTGTTTTGAGTTATGATATATGGGATTCACCTAAAAGGTCCCTGAGCTAAATATGGTATCAGTACAAGAATTCTGGATCATCCTCGGATTGACAGCAGTGATCGCCTTGCTTTTGGGAGCAAGCGCGGCGTATTTTTTGCTTCCCAAACCGGAAACGGCTGAGGATCCCCTCTCAAAACCCAAAAAGAAAGACGATAAAAAAGGTGATGAACGGATCCGGCGCATGTTCGCGCTGATCACGGACCTTACCGTAACCCTGAATTATTCCCGGGTATTGGAAAAAAGCCTTGATGCCGCTTTCCTGGCGCTGCGGATCTCTAACTTAAACACGGATAGATTGATCAGCGCAGTCTTACTCTTTTCAGAAGAAGAAGTAACCGTTCCCGATCTTCAGGTCGCTTACGGCCGGGGTTTGCCCCGTCCGGATATGGCCACCAGTGTCCCGGGCATTGAAGGTATGCTGGAGCGGATCATCGAAACCGGCGATCCACAGTTGACCGAGAACCTGGGTGCTGATCCGGAACTTAGATCTTTCATTTCTTTCCGGGCTTGCAAATCCGGTTATGGCATTCCCCTCCGGGCAGGGCTGGATACCTTCGGCGTGATGTTGTTTGGTCATCCGGACGAAGGTTATTTCACCAATGCAGCCCAGGATATTATCAACACAGTAGGGCACCAAGCCCAGATCGCCATGCAAAACGCCCATCTCTTCTCTGAGCTGAAAGCAGAACGCGATCAGATCATCAAGATCCAATCCGAAGCCCAGCGCCGCCTGGCCAGGGCTTTACATGACGGCCCCACCCAAACTGTGGCAGCCATTCCCATGCAGATCAGCCGGGCAAGGCACCTGCTCAACCGCGATGTCAAAGCCGCCGGTGAAGCCCTTTATCAAACGGAAGAACTGGCTCGCCAGACTTCGAAGCAGCTGCGCCATATGCTTTTCACCCTGCGGCCTCTGGTATTGGAATCCGAAGGTTTGATTGCAGCCCTGAATTCAATGGCTGAAAAGACCAAGGAAACTTTTGGACAGCATGTGATCATCGAAACTGATAAAGAGCTGGTTGATGAACTGGACATGAATACTCAGACTGTGATCTTCACCATCTCCGAAGAGGCGGTTAACAACGCTCGAAAACACGCCAAAGCAGAACACATCTGGGTCAAAGTTCAGCGTCTCCAGTCCGACCTGGCTTTCCTGGAAATTGAAGATGACGGCGCTGGTTTCCTGGTGGATGACGTGATGGGCAACTATGACGACCGCGGAAGTTTGGGCATGTTGAACATGCGCGAACGGGCGGAATTGGTCCAGGGTGTTTTTCACATCAAATCCATTCCCGGTGAAGGGACCCAGATCCAGGTAGTCCTGCCGCTGACCCCAGATGCATCTGACCGTTTAAGATTGATCTAATTTTGTGTTTTAGCTGCAAAGTGATCCAGGGGCGGCCCGCCGGGTCGCCCTTTGCCATATAATATATCTACTATGCCTTATCTTGCTGATCTTTATTTTCAGGCCTATCAAGCCGAAGACCCTGACCGAAAAACCCTGATCCTGATCCACGGCGCGGGAGGAGACCATCTTTCCTGGCCTACACAGCTGCGGCGTTTAAGCGGCTATCGGGTTTATGTACCGGACCTGCCCGGTCATGGAAAATCCAAAGGCAGGGGACTGCAGCGCATCTCCGACTACGGGGAGGTTGTCCTGGAATGGATGCGGAAACTGGAGCTTCCCAAAGTGATTCTGGGCGGCCACTCGATGGGCGGTGCGATAGCCTTATGGATAGCCATCAATCACCCCGAGCTGCTGCGTGGAATGATCCTGATGAGCACAGGGGCAATCCTGCCGGTAAATCTGTCGCTGATCGAGGAGCTGGCCACCCAGGTTGGATTTCCAACAGCTGTGGATAAGATTATGGGTTGGTCATTTAGTTCCAGGATCGAGCCAGCTCTTGTTGAAAATGTAAAAAAGCAAATGTTAAAATTGAGGCCGTCTGTCCTGGCAGGCGACTTCAGAGCCTGCGACCTGGTAGACCAAAGTGGTCAATTGGGTCAGGTCCAGGTGCCCACCAAGATCATGGTGGGTGATGAGGACAAAATGACACCGATCCGGTTTTCCGAGGACCTTACAAAAGGGATTAAAAGCGCAGAGCTGGAAGTGATCAGGGGAGCCGGACACATGCTTCCCCTGGAACAGCCGGATGTGGTTGCTGAAAATGTCAGGGGATTTATGGAAAGGGTACTCAAGCTCTGAAAGCATTGCCTAATCAGGGTTGAAGTTGTATAATATTTTCTCGATGGGCGGTTAGCTCAGCTGGTTAGAGCGTTGCGTTGACATCGCAAAGGTCGTTGGTTCGAGTCCAATACCGCCCACAGTCATGGACCCATCTTGAACCTCAAACTGAGGTTGGGATGGGTTTTTCTGTTCAATCTCCTTCTAAATTACCTCATGCTATACTCAATATAGGATTATTTTTTTTCTTTGTTGCCTGAATTTCAGAACATAGTGATCCCTTTGAATTCAAAGCACAAAAAAATTCCAGATAAAAATAGTGGGTTCTTGAGATTACTAGATGGGCACTTATACATTACGCCGTTTGTTAATATCGATACCGGTACTTTTTGGAATCCTAATCATTACTTTTATACTCGCGCGTTTGTTGCCAGGCAACCCGTGTGACATGATCCTGACCGAAAAAGGGACGCAAGAGATGTGCGATAGGGTCATTGAAGCCAAAGGGTTAGACAAACCGATCCCGATTCAGTTTGGTATTTACATGAAGGATATTCTCCGGGGAGATTTCGGGGACTCGATTCGATACAATCGGCCCGTCATCCGGATTCTGGCAGAACGACTGCCGGCCACCGTAGAACTCAGCCTGACTGCGTTTATCATCGCAGTTGTGATAGGTATCCCAGTTGGAATAATTTCGGCAATAAAAAAGAATTCACCCTTTGACGTAGCAACTATGATAGGGGCAAACCTTGGAGTATCAACGCCGGTTTTTTGGTTGGCGCTGATACTGATGTATGTATTTGCGGTGCTGTTTAGAGATACGCCGTTCTGGTTACCGCCATCAGGAAGGGTATCCGCAGGGGTAGGGACCATTCCATTTTATGAAGTTTATGAATTGACAGCCGCCGAAGGCACCCTAAAGTTCATCGTGTTCGATTTTCTGTCCAACTTGTACATCTTTAATTCAATCATCACGCTGGACTATGAAGTATTGGCAGACACCATCAAGCATCTGATCTTGCCAGCGGTCACGATGAGTATTATTCCTTTGGCGATCATAGCCCGCTTGACACGGTCCAGCCTGCTGGATGAGCTTGGGTCACTTTATATTCTTGGCGCTCGTGCAAAAGGTTTAAGACACCGGACTGCTATCACGAAACATGGTTTCCCAAATGCACTTCTTCCCATTGTTACGATCATGGGATTGCAAATTGGTGGCCTTCTGTCGGGTGCAGTATTGACGGAAACGGTCTATGCTTTCCCGGGTTTAGGTCGTATGTTATTTGAGTCGATAATTGCCCACGATTATCCGGTCGTTCAGATGATCATATTGGTGATTGCGGTTACTTTTATCCTGGCGAATATAATCGTCGATTTGTTGTACGCTGTCCTTGATCCCCGCATTAGATTGGAGTGATTAGCGCCGGATGAAAAAACAAGATCCGATCCTGATAAAAAATGTCGAAGCTGATTTTCTGCCGCAGGTCGAAAGCGGAAGTATGTGGCGTCTGGCAGTGCGATATCTTTTTCGGCAGCGCTCATCCCGGATAGGAATATTCCTTTTAGCCGCCTTATTTATCATTGCAGTCTTCGCTAAACAAATCGCTCCTTATGATCCAGCAAAGATGCTGATTTGGGATGAAGATATCAAGAGGCGCACATCGCCGTGTATCCATCTGCTGGGCTGTCCAGAAAGTGAACCGCAGCATCTCATGGGAACGGATAGCCTGACACGAGATTATTTCAGCAGAATTATCTATGGGACGCGGATTTCGCTTTTTATGGGAATAACAACGGTTGTATCGGCTATTATTATTGGAACGTTACTTGGGGCGATAGCAGGTTACAGCGGCGGGTGGTGGAATTTTGCCATCATGCAGGTTATGGATGTGCTGTTGGCATTTCCTGTTTTGCTGTTAACTCTCGTTGTAATAGCCTTGCTGGGACCAGGTTTGAAGAACATATTCATCGCGATTACGGTTGTTCAAATCCCACATTTTGCACGGATCACCAGGGCAAGTGTGCTTGCGTTAAGGGAAACGGAATTTGTAATAGCCTCACGGGCATTGGGCGGTAGTTATTTCCATATCCTTCTCAACCGCATCCTACCAAACACGTTATCACCACTAATCGTAAAAGGAACGTTGGGAGTTGCATCTGCGATTATGGACGCGGCGGCATTATCATTTCTGGGCTTCGGACCAAACCAAGACGCATTGGAATGGGGAGCGATGATCGGATTTGAGCGCAATTCGATATTTCACGCGCCACATCTGGTAATCTTCCCCGGAATTGCAATTGTGATCATGGTGCTTGCCTTCAATTTACTGGGGGACGGATTACGAGATGCGCTTGACCCGCGGCTGACATATTCCATTATTGGAACGGGACTGCACAATAAGCCAAAGAAATGATTGGATTCTTACTAAAACATGATCCTGTAGTGTCGCATATCATGAAATCCTGATTCAATTCGAGTCCAATACCGCCCACTGTCTTGGTCCCATCCCGAACCGCCTAGTGAGGATAAAAGTCCTCAAGTGAGGTTGGGATGGGATTTTGATCTTGACCCGGAATTTATCCGGATTCTCCATCCAGAGCAGAGATCATAAATCCGTATCCACCCTGACCATTGATCTCCCCCGCACCTTTGAACATGGCTTTACTACCAGCAATTACTAACCACTGGTAGCTAGTGGACTTGAAGCGGAAATCCGCTGTCGCAAAATTGAATTCACTATTGCCAGTTGGTACATCTGCTCCTTTTTTGTACTTGGACACAAAACCAAAAGTTGCTTTGCCGGTCATGCTCGGATTAGGCGTATAAGCTCCTTCAGGGGACTGGATCCATCCCCCGCCGGTCACGAAACCACCATCGGGATCGTAGACTACTACATATTCAAAACTGGTCGAGTCTGAAGCAGCACCATCGGATATGGTTAGATTGAGGGTGTATACTCCAGCTTCCTGATAAGTATGGGCCCCAATAGCAACAAAGTCTGTTACTGGATCCATCACTGCTGGTGCCGTCACCCCAAGTCCAGGCAACGGTCCAGGTATCTGTTCCAGGGTCAGTAAACGGCGCACTGACCTGCACCTCACTCCCCAACTGTACAGGGTCTAGAGGTGCGGTGATTTCTCCCACATTTGGAGCAACATTGCTGACATAAACAATCGTTTCAGCGGTATCCTGTTCTCCAAAACCATCCACAACCAGCAACCCGATGATATATTCACCATCCTGAGGAACTGATAATGTAGCTGTGACACCTGCCGCATTATCATAATCTCCATCATTATCCAGATCCCAGGTATAACCCGACTATATTGTTTTCTGGATCCGTTGATCCTGAAGCATCCAGAGTTATAGTGCTTCCCTCATTGACATAATATGGTCCGCCTACATTTGCGGTCGGTGGAGAGTTTTTAGGTGCTGCCAGGACCCATTCGCTGAGGCTGGTAACAGAGAACTCAATTGTATTGTTGGTTTGATCACAGCCGGCATAGGATACGCAGGGAGTCGTGTACGCCAAACCGTCCTTGACAATAAACAGATTTGCCTCGGCGATAGTTGTTCCATCCACGAAACCATCGTTATTGCTATCCTGCCAGGAGAAAACCATGGTTACGGAGTTGCTGAATGTTGTTCCAGGAGGACCAATATCCACACCAAAAACGGCTTCTGATAATCCCAGGTCGGTGTTGAGCTCAAATCCGCTTCCCAGAGCAGTAATCGAGATCGATACTTCATCAACGAGCGCGCCCGCAGGAATACTCACAGACACCTCACTGCTGGATGTCACCAATTGACCTCCAGTTGGACCAATAACTGCGGCAGTAGAATTAGACAGATCACAGGTATCAGTCGGATCGCCAGGGCAGGGATCAGCAACATCGCCAACACCATCGCCATCCAGGTCAGATTGGTCGGGATTATAGATGTTTGGCGCATTATCAACCGGGTCTGAGACTCCATCACCGTCAATATCATCGTTAGTTTCTAATACTTCCCAGCGATACATCGTTGAATTCATATATTCATCATTTACCGCAGCGAATCCAGCTATACCTGGATTAAATCCGTAAGAATACCGCCCACTGTCATGGACCCATCCTGACCTCAACCTGAGGTTGGGATGGGTTTTTCTGTTAAATCTATTGATCTTGATTTTTCATCTAAAAATATATCTCTAAAAACCGCTGCGGTGATGATTGGTTATAATCAACAATATCCAGTGTGTTTGTTGGGAGAAAGTTCTTTCAGATCAAAAAGATTTGGATAAATGTGGTGATTTGATCGAGGAAATATCATGATTTACCTACCTGAGGAAAAGAGATCAAATGATAATCATCTTGGTCGAATTGGACCATCAGCTTATCAGCTCTGCTCTGTTCCACCATACCATCCTCGCGACCCACTCCTCAAGGGGCAGGATATCTATTGTTAACCATAAAGAAAAGAAGAGGAGAAACAAATGAGTAATTTGTTGGAAGCCATCCTGGTTCGTTTGTATGAAGTTTTTGATTCAAAATTGATAGGATCAAAAATCGTTGATATCGCAATAAACTTTATCGCTGCTCTTGTGATTTTTGGTGTTTTTTATATTGGTTGGTTAATCATCCGTTTATTCCTGAAAGCTTTTTTACACAGAACCAATCTTGATAAAACATCACAAGCTTTTCTTAGGACATTATTAAAATACACCATTTTACTGACAGGATTATTTAATGCCCTGGCATCAATGAACGTAGATACCGCTGGTTTATTGGCATCCCTGGGGATTGCAGGTATCACGATAGGTTTTGCCGCAAGAGACGCATTTTCAAATCTTATCTCGGGTATGTTGATCTACCTTGACCGCCCATTTGTAATCGGCGATTTAATTGAAATTGGTGATTTTTATGGAAAGGTAGCAGAAATCACTTTGCGTTCAACGCGTATCATTACCAGTGATGGCAAGATGCTGGCAGTTCCAAACGCCGAAATAATTAATAAAACAGTCACATCTTACACAAATTTTCCAAACTTGCGCTTGGACATAAAAGTTACCATCGGCGTCAGGGAAGATATTGAAAAAGTACGCCAAATAATGCTTGGTGTCATTCAGGGTGATCCAGATTATATGGATGATCCCCCTGCGCGAGTGATCGTAACCCAGTTAAATGACTATAACGTAGCTATAGAGTTCCAGGCCTGGATCCAGGACGAGAGAAAGCACGTGGAAAAGAGAACTGAGCTGAGGGAAAAAGTATTCAATGCATTAAATAAAGCCCGGGTTGAAATGCCGTTTGAGACTATTCAATTATCACCACTAAAGGTATCAGTCGATAAGGATTAAGGTAAAATTCCATTCCTAAGAAAATATATCCTGGCCGGCCTATTTTAGCTCCAGAAAGTATTTGACTGGTCTTGTGGGGTTGGATATCTACAATCAAGAAGGTTAGTAAATACTACAGTTTCAAGAGCTTACCCAGATATTAAAATTCTGGTTTAGATCTGAACATTTTCTAAGAAATCAAAGGAGATCCCCGATGAAACCGCGTTGGTTATTATGTATTCTCATTCTTCTGCTGGCATCATGTGCTAACAATGGCAAAAGGGATCTTCCTGTAATTCAGGCTGAGACCGTCCCAACTGAAGCAGCACCAACTGTGGTTGAGGCAACAGAGCAGGTACTGCCACCACCAACTGAAATCCTGCCTTCTCCCACCCCGGAAGAAACCTCCCCCCCTACCAATACCCCTCTCCCTGCCGCGATCATTGCCAGAGTAGCTGGTGGGCCAAATTCATTTTTAGTGGTCGGTGGCAGTCAAAACGGCAGCTGGATCAGCCCGGCGGATGTGGTGGATGATCTAGCTCTTGATACAGAGTATCAACTCTATACCGCTTTTGATTTCCAGGGTTCGATTACAGGACAAGAACTAGCCTATGAGCCGATCTGTGACCAGTACTACCTAAGCCTCAATTCTTTTTCAATCACTGAAAGTGCTGTCGGGATTTCAGGTGACTGGCCTGTTCTGCCGCGGATTCCTATGGAATTATCAACCGATCTTGAAGTTTATCTGCAGGCGATAACAGCCTGGCAGATTGAGCAGGCCCCATCCCAGCCGATCCCGGTGATCGATAAGATCTGGAAGGTTGACGTTGAAGGCAATGGTACAGACGAGGTTTTCATCAACGGGACGCGATTTGCCGAACCTTCTGGTCATCATGTTGAACCGCGTGATTATTCAGTAGTTTTAATGCGGACAGTGATTGGATCGGATGTGATCACAGTAAAGCTGGTCGGTGATTATTATTCTGAGACCATCGAGAATCAATTCCCCTGGACGTATAACCTTGCATTCATTGGGGATCTAAATGCTGATGGCAAAATGGAGGTTGTGGTAGGCCTTTCCCGCTGGGAAGGCACAGGAGTGATGGTTTTTGAGATCGACGGAGAAGAGGTCCAGCTTGTGCTTTCGGTCAAGTGTTCAGAATAGGAAGAAGTTAATTCCGCCCCACGCAAAATAAAACCGCTATCCTTATTGAATAGCGGTTTTTTTATGGCTTAGCAGGCTGCCACTCGCCTAAAACACAAACGGCTCGTTTAGATGTTACTGACGAGGTTGCTGAAGATATTGCCGATGGCGGGGCCGAGCAAAGAAAGAATAACAATCACTACAACTGCAACTAAAACAAGAATTAGAGCGTACTCGACGAGACCTTGGCCTTTTTCTTTTGGAGCGAATAACATGGTATTTACCTCCTGTATTTGATTTTCCATCAAGCTAATAACATTCAGGAATAACCTAATCATAAGGTCCAAACGCCTAAGATGCAAGCCTGTTTGATATACAGTTATGCAAAGAGCCATAGTATGAAGACCAGTTTAGTCGCTAATAAGTCGTATTTCAGTAAAAAAACGATCTTTCTTGGGTATTTCAGTAATTAGTCTTCATCTCTGCCAGCAGCATCCGCACATAAACCAAAACCACTCTTTAGATAGAAGAGTGGTTTTAGTTAATAATGAAAGCGATTTACTTCCTAATTTGTAATTGTCACAGCCTTGCCGATCAATTCTTTTTGCTCCAGGTCCTTGATGATCAGATCCGCTACATCAGCCCGGTTTATGGTGGAATTTTTGGCCCGGATCATTTCCCCATAATCATAGACACCGGTCCGCGGCCCATCCTGCAAACCACTGGGGCGGACGATGGTCCAATCCAATCCGCTTTCCTTGATAGCAGACTCCTGGGCTTCATGGTCATCCCGGGCGCTTTTTAAAACAGTAGCAAAGAAAATCTTGTTCATTCGGGAAAGGGTATCCCAGCTTTCTCCTGCACCCATCACCGTTACAGCCAGCAGCCGATTTACCTTGTGTTTCACCATACCGCTGATGATGTTGATCGTGCCAATTGCTCGCACTGCGGTTTTCTTAAGGTCCGCCCCGCCGCCCAGGGCAATGATGACTGCATCCTGCCCTTTGACAGCCTGATCCACGCTGGCGGGATCAAGGACATCACCAATCACAATGGATAATTTTTTATCCTCAACCGCCAGCCGGGCAGGGTCTCTCACAAAAGCTGTGACCGCATACCCTTTCTCAAGGCCTTGTTTTACAAGTTCTAATCCAGTTCTGCCTGTCGCGCCAAAGATTGCAATTTTCATTGAATGAATACTCCTGATAAAGGTACTTTGCTCGCGCAATCATACCATAGGACCCAGATCGTCCATGTTATAACTATATTTGAATCTTATTGACTGGAAAAACCTGCGCCAGCCAGCAGATCGGATCGGGAACTCCAAACACAGCAGCTGCTCTAGGCCAGAAAAAGGCTTTTCTATGGATGAGAAAAACACACTCCGGCATAAAAAACGCCCAGGGCTGCTTTTATTTTGGCTGATCCTGATCGCGATCACCTTTTTGTTCACTCAATTCAGGACCAATGGACGGATCATTTCCAGCGGACAGACCCGCAAGTACCTGATCTACATCCCCGATTCCTATACTGCTGCGAGTCCAGCTCCCCTGGTGATCAGCATCCATGGATTTGTGCAGTGGCCCAACCACCAGAGATCCATGACCGGCTGGAATGACCTGGCAGACGAAAAAGGATTCCTGGTCGTTTACCCCCGGGGCACCGGATTCCCGCTGCGCTGGAACGCCCGGCCAATTGATGGCAATCGGGATTTGATGGATCTGGAGCTGCAGTTCTTTTCCGATCTGATCGATGATCTCGAAAACACCTATAAGATAGACAAGAGCCGCATCTATGTCAACGGCATGTCCAATGGGGCCGGCATGTCCGATCTGCTGGCCTGTGAATTCTCCGACCGGATCGCAGCTATCGGTGGAGTGGCCGGGGCTTACCTTTATCCCCGGGAGGACTGCCATCCTGCCCGTCCAGTTCCGGTGATCGCTTTTCACGGCCTGGAGGATCAGATCGTCCCATACCTGGGAGGCCCCAGCGCTCGCGATGATCAATTTGTCTTTCCGTTTGTTGAGGATTGGGCCCAAAACTGGGCTGAGTATAATTCCTGCGCCAGCACTCCTGAGAAAACTCACCTGACGGGTGAGATCACCAGAACATCCTATTCGGACTGCGCGGAAAATGCCCGGGTGATCTTCTACGGTATTGAGGGTGCCGGACATACCTGGCCGGGCGGAGAAAAACTGCCGGTCTGGATCGCGGGATTTACTACTCAGGATATTAACGCCACGTCTTTAATGTGGGAGTTTTTCAGCAATTATTCTTTAGATTCGGAATAAATCGATCTCTATCTCTGAAACAGCCCTTGAAGCACGCTACCTGATCCCACCGGCAGCAAAAAAAATCCAGCGATCTCATCTTTTGACCTTCCAACAACTCCCCCCAGTGATAGGAACTGGATCGAATCAGTTCCAGATAAAGGATTCTCAGGAATCTTTAACGTTAAGTACGGAATTCTGATTATTTTTATTATTTCTTGATTTTTCCCCTTGCTTTTTTCAATATTATACATATAATGTTTATAATATTATAAAAAGTGCAGATTATTCAAATAATCTAGAAAACTTTCAGCCAGGAAGGTTATGTTATGGAAGAAACCTCGTTTCAATCACCAGTTCAGACAATAAGACGCCTGCTGCCCTATTTAAAAGGCCACAGAATTTGGCTCCGGTTAATCTGGTTCATCGGCCTGATTGCCGGAATCATGGAATTTATCAATACCTATCTGCTGAAAACGCTGACCGACAGCGCCCTTGCCCAGCAAAATGATCTTTTTCGCCGATTGGTGATTATAGCCCTGGTGGCAATGGGAGTTGATATCGCTCAGAAATATTTCAGCCGGATCGTATCAAGCCGCTACCAGAACTACACTATCCGGGATCTGCGGGACAGGGTCACCGCCCATATCCAGCGGCTGCCGCTCTCCTTTACTGAGACCCTCCATTCCGGCGACCTGGTCTCGCGGTTGAATAACGACATCGACAAAATTGCCATTATCCCCCAGCGGATCCAGGAGCTGGTAACGCAGCCAGTAATTTTTATGCTGGGATTCAGTTATATGTTAATACTCAGCTGGAAGCTGCTGCTGGCTTCCTGCATTCTGATACCCCTTTCAGCAATTCTCCATGACAAGGTTGTCAGGCCCATGCAAGCCCATTCCCAAAAAGAAATGGAGCACCTGGCCCGGGCGAATGCTGTCACCCAGGACGCGATCCGTGGAATATATATCATCAAGGCCTTCAACCTCCAAAAATTACTGACCAAAAAATATCAGCAGATTGCAAATGATGTTCGCCTGGAAGGTTTGTCGATCGACAAACGGGCCGGGATTCAATTTGCCGTTTTCCTGATGCTTCGTTATCTCCCTCAGCTGATCGTGCCCCTGTTCGGAGGTTATCTGGCCTATACAGGTGATATCAGCGTTGGAACCCTGATCGCCAGCAGCTACCTGATCTGGATGGTTTTTATTCCTGTGGAAACAGCCCTGGGTTGGATGCGCCAGCTGCGCGAGATAACCCCGGCAGTGGAGCGTCTTTATGAGATCCTTGACCAACCCATCGAAACAGGACCCCAGCATGACTATCAAATCAGGCCCGGAGTACCAGCCCTGTCATTTCAAGCGGTTGATTTCCAATACACTGAAGACAACAGCGTTCTTCATGATTTCACATTCACACTGGAACAGGGAAAAGTCGCTGCCCTGGTAGGATCCAGCGGCTGCGGGAAAAGCACAGTCCTGAAACTGCTGTGCGGTTTTTACCGGCCTCAACAAGGAGAAGTGCAAATTTTTGGGAATGACATCTACCAGTCTGATCTGAAGCATGCCCGTCAGTTAGTCTCACTGGTCTCACAAGAAACCTATCTCTTCCCGACCACCATCGCCGAAAATATTGCCTACGGGCATTTTGGGGCTGAAAAGAATGAGATCATCGCCGCAGCCAAAAAAGCCAACGCCCATGATTTCATTATGACGCAGCCCGACGGCTATGAGACCCAGGCAGGTGAATGGGGCAAAAAACTTTCCGGAGGGGAGCGGCAGCGCATCGGGCTGGCGCGGGCCATTCTCAAGGATGCGCCCATCCTGCTGCTGGACGAGCCCACCTCCGCTCTCGACGCGCAATCTGAAAAAATCGTTCAGGATGCCCTGGAACGTTTTATGGTTGGACGCACCGTGTTAGTCGTTGCCCATCGCCTTTCAACGATCAGGCATGTTGATGAGATCCTGGTTCTGGATCAGGGCCATTTAATAGAAAGGGGAACCCATGACCAGCTGATGGGATCGGAGACCCTTTATAAACGCCTTTACCTGCGGCAGTCTGAAGAGGAGGCCCCCCATGTCTAAGTCTTTTCGCGATCGGGAACTGATCCAAACTCTATCCCTTTTAGGTCCTAAAAGCTGGATCTACTTCATCGCGGTTCTGGTAAACGCCGCTGTTCTGGGATTCTCATTTAATCTGGTCCTGGCCTTTCTCAAAATGGATGTCACCGAGGCTGCGGTCAGCGGGCAGCAAAGTTTGTTGATGCGGGCTTTGATCATGGCCGCTGTCACCTTCATCACCGGAGTCCCCCTGTTGATCGGCTCCCGCTATGTGATCGCCCTTTTTGAGAAAAAAGCCCTCACCAAAGCCAGGGTGCAGGCCTTCCGGCAAATTGTCGATCTGCCGATCAGTAATTTTGACCAGCAGCACAGCGGCGATCTGGTCTCCCGCTCCACAAATGACATGAAAACGCTGGGCCAGATCTACACTAATTTGGTTCCAGGATTATTATTTGGATTGGTCCTTGGTTTGGTTGGAATAATCTCGATCTTTTTTCTCAGTTGGCAGCTGGGGATCTTTGCCCTGGTGGTGGGATTGATCACTACCTTGTACAGCAGTATGATGGCTAAACCTCTTCGTGAAAAAAGCAACCTCATTCAGGAATCCTTAAGCACACTTACCCAGCGGTTAAGTGATCTTCTGCAAAGCCTTTCGGTGACAAAGATGTTCCATCTGGAAGAGATCACTCACGATCACTATGCCGTAGTCAACCAGCAGACCGCTGCTGCAGCAATCGATCATGCCCGCACCCAGGCCGCCTATGAAGCCGTGGATACCTTCATCAACTGGATGCGCTCGATCGGAACCCTTGTTTTAGGTCTCTATTTATTAAATAGCGGAAATGTTGGCATGGGCGCCGTTGTAGCAGCCATCCATCTGCAAAGCAATGCCAGTTTTATGTTCACCAATTTTGGCGAATTTGTAACCAGGATCCAACAATCACTCGCCGGTTCTGCCAGGGTATTTGAACTTTTTTCCTGGCCAATAGAACATTCGCTTCCTGAGGGAAGTCCCTTCTCGGGATCTGACGAATCCCTCTCAAAGACAATCATCCAGATGCAAAACTTAAATTTCAGCTACAGCGCAACCGGAGAAGATCTCTCCGGGAAGACGCCAGAACTTCTTTTGGATCAGATCAATATCTCTGTCCAGGAAGGGCAGTTCGCTGCCCTGGTTGGTCCCAGCGGTGGAGGAAAGAGCACGATCATTAAAATCCTGCTGGGCCTTTATCCAGCTTCAGATGGGAAAACTTATGTCAACAATAAACCCATTTCTTCTTATCCTCTTGAAGAACTGCGTGACCTGATGGCCTACGTGCCGCAAGATGCCTATCTGTTTGATGGGACGATCGAAGAGAATATCAGATACGGCAGGCCGGAGGCCAGCCCGGAGCAAGTCACCGCGGCAGCAAGATCGGCCCATGCCCATGAATTTATCCTTGAGCAGCCGGATGGGTATCAGACCCTGGTGGGAGAGAGGGGAGCCAGATTATCCGGCGGGCAGCGCCAGCGCATTGCCATCGCCCGCGCCCTGCTCAAAGATGCGCCGATCCTGCTGCTGGATGAAGCTACCTCTGCCCTGGATTCCGAGTCCGAGGCTATCGTACAGAAAGCCCTGGAAGTATTAATGGCAGGGCGCACCACCATCGCCATCGCCCACCGCCTTTCTACTATCCAGAACGCCGATGTGATTTTTGTGATGGAAAGTGGTAAAGTTATCGAACAGGGCAGCCATGAATCACTGCTGGCATCAGGTGGTGTTTATCAGGAACTATTTACGCTTCAGGGAGCAGCCCAAACATCAACTTCAGAATAAAAAACGCTAGTTTACTATTGGAGCTGTAAATGACAAACACCCATCCCCTGGAGATCTTTTTTAAACACAACCTGTGGGCCAACCTGCGCCTTCTGGATGCCTGTGAAAAATTATCCCAAGAACAGCTGGATCACACAAAAAAAGGCACCTATGGATCGATCCTGGGCACCCTGAAACATATCGTGGAAGCCGAAGAACGCTATATCTTCCACATCACGGCTGGAAAACAAAACTTGTGTCCCCGGGATCCAGAGACCTTCCAGTCAGTGACCGAGTTACGGAAAAGGGCGGCGGCCAGCGGGCAAACCATCCTGGATCTGGCTATTTCAGTCGATGGCCAGGAGCTGGTCTGGGTTGGATCTGGCGAGGATGCTTTCCAGATCTCGATCGAGGCCTTGCTGCTGCAGGCCCTGCATCACGCCTCGGAACACCGCACCCAGGTTGAAACCATTCTCGGTCATATGGGGTTGGAGACGCCCGGATTAAGCGGCTGGCGTTATTATGATGAAGAAATCGTGGCATAATCCGAAAAATAACCCCGGGGTAAAACGCTTTTAAGGAGTCTCAAATGGCTGTGCTCGCCGAACTGTACGATGATCTTAAATTCATCTTTTCCTACCGCAATAAACTGATGAAACAACAGCTGGCCCTGAATAAACTGGCCCCCAGGGCCGGTGACATGGCCCCGGATTTTACACTCTGGGATACTTCAGGAACAGAATCAGTTACGCTGTCCGATTTTCGGGGGAAAAAGCCGGTTGCCCTGGTCTTTGGCAGTTTTACCTGACCGCCCTACGTCAAGGGTACCGTCGGTATCCAGGAAATCTATCAGCAGTATCATAAGGATATTCAGTTTCTCAGCATCTACATCCGCGAAGCCCATCCTGTTGACGGCTGGTGGCTGGGACGGCGCTTGACAAAAAAGATCATGTTGAAATTTGCTCCCAAGGTCTCCCTGGAGCACTACGATCCCAAGACCATCGAAGAGCGCAGGGTTGTCGCCGGTGAGTGTGAAACCGCCCTGCAGTACGGGGTCCGAACCTATATTGATGATATGGATGACAAGGTGAATGAAACCTATGCCGCCTGGCCAACCCGGCTGTATTTGATCGGCCTGGATGGCAAGGTTGTTTACGCCGGCGGGCTGGGACCGTATGATTTTAGACCAGCCAAACTGAAGAAGGCCATTAAAGGATATTTGGGTTGATATGAAATTAGAACCAGCCCAATTAATAGCCACATTTTCAGGGTGGTCTTTAAGTACTTGTTTGCAATTCCCGATTAAATCCAAAGGAAA
Organism: uncultured Chloroflexia bacterium; assembly: GCA_963695575.1. Taxonomy (GTDB): domain Bacteria; phylum Chloroflexota; class Anaerolineae; order Anaerolineales; family UBA11858; genus B10-G9. Next base: position 24,317 of record CAVOGS010000008.1, on the reverse strand, counting down.
TATTCATCGACTGCGGCGCAGCAGCCCGCAGGCTGGCAGCCGTGATCAAATTCTGGATCTGCTCCGCCCGGCGTCCTGTAAGCTCAATTCTGACCACTGCCTCGGGACTGAGCAGGGAGAGCCGTCCCCGGATGTGGGCCAAAACCTGATCGGGGGGATCATCCTCAACCGGGACAGAGACCTTCAACATCGGCCGGGCTGGCAGGGGGTGGGTTTCCAGCTCCTGGATCATTTCCCCTTTCTCCCCATTCAATTTAATCAACCGGAATGATTTGTCCTCAAAACGTTCCGCAAGCGAGGTGCGTTCGATCGAGCCCGGGTAGATCACCGGCGCAACCAGCTGATCTCCATTCAAAGTGTGATCCAGCTGCTGGGCCCTGTGGATGTGCCCGGTAAGCACAGCCCCAAAATCCTCCGGCACCCATTCGGGCGGGATAGTATCCGGCCCTTCCCTGAACTCATAATCGACCGGGCCGACTCTGGCTCCCTCAAAGGTCTGATGGGCGCACAGAAAACGCCAATCCGCTTCCTGGTCCTGATACCCGGTTTGGCGCAGCAGGTCGGGGAAATTCTCCCTGACCTTGCGGGTGAAGGGAAAGCCGGACAGGGAGATCGTTTTATCCCCTATTTGCTGAGTATAGGTGGTAGGTCGGTCAAAGATCCGGATATTCTCATGGCTTAAGTAGAGGTGTTCGGGCAGATGGGAGCGTTCGTGGTTGCCTGGCACCAGATAAACAGGGATCCCGGCGCAGGCGATTTCATACAGCGGTCGATAAGCTCTTTCAATGACAGCCGGGCTGACCCTGGGGTGATCGAAGAGGTCCCCCCCATGAACCACCAGATCAACTTTCTTGTGGCGGGCGAATTGGAGAACCTGCAGATAATTCTTAAATAGATCCTCTCCCCGCCGCCGCCTTTCAATCCGGGGTCTGCGGGGCAGGTCATATCCCAGGTGAGAATCCGCAAAAAACAAGATCTTGATTTCAGTCATATTTTGAAGTGCCCGGATAAAACCCAGGCTTACCCTTAGCTTAATAATAGCACATATGTTCTACTTTTACGAGGGGAAAACTGGTCGTCTTGACAAATTTTATTCTAATGTTAGAATAAAATTATTCTAAGGTTAGAATATGACTATAAATGACTTTTCAGACAGTGAATTATTGATCCTGGGCTTAATTGCCGAAATGCCCCGCCACGGCTACGAGCTGGAGGGCCTCATCAAAGAGCGGGCAATGCGGGAATGGACCCGGATCGGATTTTCCTCGATCTATTACGTGCTTGGCAAGTTAGAGAAACAGGGGCTGATCCTGGGCCAGATCCCCGAGACTGTCAGATCCAGGAAACGCTACGAATTGACGGAAAAAGGCAGGCAGGTCCTGATAGATCAGACCCTGGCTGCGCTGAAAACCGTCCAGCCCACCTACCCTTCCCTGCTGCTGGGCATGATCCACATGGCCGCCCTGTCCCGGGACCAAGCCCTGGACGCCCTGCGTTCACGCCAGGCTGCTCTGGCAGAAGAGATCATCAGGTTGAAGGATATCCATTTTGGTCAGCAGCCGCTGCCGGATTTTGTGGACCTGGTTTTTGAATATTCCATCGATCAGCTCGAGACCGAGGCGAACTGGATCGGAAAAACCCTCGCTTATCTGGAAACCAAGACCTGGCTTGAATAAAATATTTGGGAGAGAGTAATATGGACGTAGAAAAATTTCACAGTCGTTTAAAGGAATTGTACCTGCCGCCAGAAAATGAATTCACCCTGATCGATGTCCCGGAGATTCGCTACGCCATGATCGATGGGTCCGGGAATCCAGAGGGCCCTGACGTCACAGCTGCCGCGAAATGGCTTTACGCAATGGTTCATATCATTAAACCCTATATGAAGGAACGCATGGGGAAGAATTTCGCCGAACCGCCCCTGGAGTATCTATTCTGGGCCGATGATCCGGAGGATTTTATTCAAGGGAATAAGGATGTCTGGTATTGGCGGGTGATGGTTGTCTTCACAGATTGGATCAGCCAGGAAAGATTCAATAAAACAGTTGCCGAAGTTGAAAAGAAACTGGGGCCTGCTCCCGAGACACTCAGGTTGGACGACCTGCATGAAGGCCAGTCTGTCCAGATCCAGCATATTGGTGATTATGACCAGGTCAGGGTGATCTGTGAAGAATTGTATTCAGTTTACCTCACTGAGCATAACCTCACACCCTCCGGGGCCTACCACGAGATCTACCTGAACGATCCCGGGCGAACAGCACCCGAGAAGCGCAGGGTCGTGATCCGCCAGCCGGTTGTTTAGACTTTCAGGAAGATGATTGTCCAGGTCTGATTAGTTCTAAGACAGGACCTGATATTACCCTGTCCTAGAATTGAAGATTCGGGACATGTTATACTCTACTTTGTTAAAAATGAAGTTTCCTCAACTGGAGCAAGCTTATGACAAATGTGATCGAAACCCGAGATCTGACCGTTTATTACGGCAAACATCGCGGCATCAAAGATGTCAATTTGACCATCGAAAAAGGCGAGGTGTTTGGCTTCCTGGGCCCCAACGGCGCAGGAAAAACAACCACCCAGCGTGTTTTATTAGATGTCTTCCCCCCCACCTCCGGTAAAGCCAGTGTTTTTGGCATGGACTGCCAGAAAGAGGGTGTCGAATTACGGAAGCGGATCGGATATTTGCCTGGCGAATTGGCTTTGTACGCCAATATGAAAGCCAGTGAATTTTTCAAAATGTACGGTTATCTGCGGGGAAAAAACGGCTCAAAAGATTACTGGAAGGAACTGGCTGAACGCCTGGACCTGGATACCAGCCGCAAGATCAGCCAATTCTCCCGCGGCAACAAACAGAAAGTTGGTGTGGTTGCTGCCCTGATGAGCAAACCCGACCTGCTGATCCTGGACGAACCCACCGGAGGATTGGATCCCCTGGTGCAAAAAACGGTTTTGGAGATGGTCCGGGAAGCCAAGGCCGAAGGCCGGACGGTGTTCTTCTCCTCCCATATCCTTTCCGAGGTTCAGGCTGTCTGCGACCGGGTGGGCATTATCCGCGACGGCCAATTGGTGGCAACCCAGCGGGTGGAGGACCTCTTTGCCCAGCGCATGAACCGCATGACCCTGATCTTCGACGGCCCTCCTCCGGGGGGAATCTTCAAATTCGGCGGGGTGACAGAACTGGAACAGAGCCACCACAGCATCACCCTGGAAGTCAAAGAGAATCTGCCGGCAGTTCTCAAAGCCGCCGCTGAAAATAATGTAAAAGATATCGAGACCCACAACATCAGCCTGGAGGAGATCTTCCTGGCCTATTACAGCAAGGACGAGGGAGGCAGCCATGTTTAGACTATTGATCCAGGAGTTGAAATTCCGGCGCAACGCCATCATTTCCTGGGGGCTGGGTTTGTGTTTCTTTCCCCTGGTATATGTTGGCATCTACCCCTCAGTGGCTGAAGAAATGGCCGGCCTGGCCGATCTGGATATTTATGCGGCTATGGGGATGAGCCTGGGCACCTTTGGAGATTGGATCGGCTCCATCCTGATCATCCTTTTACCCCTGGTGATTTCGATCTTTGTGATAGGCAACGGGACCGGCACATTGGCCGGGGAGGAAGAGGACGGACGTCTGGAAATGCTGGTGACCCTGCCCATCCCCCGCTGGCAGATTGTGACAGCCAAGGCCCTGGCATTGACAATTTCCGCTGGCCTGATCTACTTGATCGTATCTGGAGCATCCTGGGGCGTTTTTGAAGCCATCAAGGGCCAGATCGAAACCGACCTTACTGGCCGGGAAGTATTTTTGGCTGTTTTATCCCCCTTCCCATTTGTGTTTGCGATGGGCATGATCTCCCTGTTCCTGGCAGCTTTTACATCCAGCCGCCGTTTTGCCACCATGATCGCCACCACCATCCTGGTAGTAAGTTATTTTGGCAGCAACCTTGCAGCCTCAACTCCGCTGCTGGAGCCCTTTGAGCCTTTCTTTTTATATACTTATCTGGACGGGACCGGGCAGGCAATTAAAAATGGCCAGCAAACCAGCGATATTCTGATATTGCTGGGGGTTGGATTGGCTACTTTTATCCTGGCCCTGATCTTCTTCCAGATCCGCAGACTGACCGTCGGCGCCTGGCCCTGGCAGCGGGGACGGGTGGAGGGATAGAGATAATCTTTCAGCATTGGGAATGGGTACAAATAAACAAAAAACCCTGCCGCGATGGCAGGGTTTTTTGTTTAGTACTGAATGTTTCGTTTAGATGTTGCCAACGATATTGCTGAAAATATTGCCGATGGCGGGTCCGAGTAAAGAAAGAATGACAATCACTACAACTGCAACTAAAACAAGAATTAGAGCATACTCAACGAGACCTTGGCCTTTTTCTTTCGGTGCGAATAACATGGTATTTACCTCCTTTTTTAAGATTTTCCTTTCAGGCAAATAATTACCTTCAGGTAAGACTAATTATATAGAATAATCAGTCGCTGAGAATACCATATAAATTACAATTATGTTAGGTAAATCCTTTCTTGGGGTTATTTATCCCAATGCCCAAAAATATCAAATTGGGTCTGTTTCAGGCAAAATCTGATTTTTTCGTAACAGTCCAGGCCACTTATCCAGCCCCTGCACTTGTGCCTTCCGGGCTGGCAGGTTTAAACAGCTCAAGTTTCCCCAACCAGAGGTGCAGCAGATAAAATCCCCCGATCGCAACAGCCGAGATCCCGGCCGCCACGTACCACAGCAAAAATGGATTGAAATTATCGAGGATCAAACCAGCAGCGCTGGGACCGATGATAGAAGGCAATCCCCAGGATACACCAAACACCGCCATATAACGGCCCCGTTTATCTTCCGGGGCAAAGTTAGCTGCCAAAGCACTTGAGATTGGCATAATGATCATTTCCCCGATGGTGATGATCACCAGGGCTAAAGCAAAAAGCCAGGTGACAGCCACAAAACCAAACATACCAAAGCCGATCATATAAAAGAAGGTGCCCAGGGCCATCATTAAAAAAGGCGGTCTGGTTTTGACGAGCTGGGTAGTTGTGAACTGGAACAGGATCACCACAATCGGGCTGGCGATCATCAGCAAGCCAAATACCTGGGTAGGCATACCATGAGTATCTCGCAGGAAGACCGAAAGGGAATTGTACATCTGCTGGTAGACGAGCAGCATCAACATTGAAACCACTAAAAAAGCCACAAAGGGCAGGTCCTTGAATACAGAGCCGTAACCAGTAAAGGTCTTGAACATACTCTCCGGTTCCTGTCCAGTATCCGGTTTGGTTTCCGGGATGACGATAAAAAACAGGAATGCCACCAGGCAGCTGATAACAGCGTCGATCACAAAGAGTGCGAAATAACTCCGGCTGGCAATCAAGCCGCCGATGACAGGACCGATGACCCAGGTCATATTGCCAACCACGCGCATGATGCCAAAACCCTCCTGACGTTTATCTTTCGGGAGAATATCGGCCACCATTGCATTGTGGGCCGGTCCTGAGATCCTTGATAATAAGCCAATGCCCACTGCCAGTGGAATTAACATCGAAAACTCTTTCGCCAATCCCAGAGACAAAGTGCTCAGGGCGCTGAAGATCAGGCCAATCAGGATAATGCTCTTGCGTCCGAACTTATCGGTTAATCCCCCGCCGATCATATTCCCGATCAAACCAAATGCGGAGAAGGTGCCCAGCACCAGGCCGGCCTGGGTCATGCCCACATTAAATTTCTGGGTGATGTAGAGCGTGAAAAAAGGCCACAGGATATTATGTCCCAGCCGATCGATGAACATAACCAGGACAACTAACCAGAATCTTTGTGGAAACTCATGATAGATATGCCGAATTCTTGAGAACATAAAAACTCCAGTCAGTCATGAAGGTTAGTGCAGTATACATTAATTCTTTATGCCTCAGGAGGCGGCCATTTAAGAAACAACCCGGGAAGATCCCGGGTTGCGTTTTGGTTTTGATATCTGGGTCTCTTTATCCGGGTATGCTCATAGCAATGATCTCAAGGGCCTTGTTGATGGCCTCTTGTGGTGTGTCTAACATACCCCTGAAGCGGATCGAATGGTCGCCAGATTTCATAGCCAGCAAACCATTATCGAACATACTGTTCAGCATAATATCTCGTTTAGGCTGGTCTGGCAGGTCAAAAGCAACCATTAAGCCCCTGCCGCGCACATTGCTGACCACCTCTTTTGATTCTTCCGCGATGTTTTCCAGACCATCCAGCATAATATCCCCAACCTGGGCTGTATGCTTAATCAGGTTCTCTTCTTCTATGATCTCCAGGATCCGGGTGCAGCGCACCATATCCACCAGGCTGCCGCCAAAGGTGCTGTTGATCCTGCTGGATTCATTAAAGACATTATTTTCAACCTCATCAACCCGTTTGCCGGCGATGATCCCGCAAACATGGGTCTTTTTACCAAAAGCGATGATATCCGGTTCCACACCATAATGTTCACTTGCCCACATCTTGCCTGTAATGCCAAGTCCACTCTGGATCTCATCGAAGATCAACAGAAATTCGTGTTCATCAGCCAACTGACGGAGAGTCTGGATGAACTCAGGACGGAAGTGATTGTCGCCGCCTTCTCCCTGGATCGGCTCCAGGATCAAGGCAGCAATATCTCCCGGATACTGCTGAAGGGCCGATTTTATCTGGGCGATGGCAATCTCTTCGATTTTCTTGACATCCTTGATTACCTGGTCCGTGGTCGGAAAACGCAGCTTGGGATTAACGATCCTGGGCCAGTCAAATTTCGGGAAGTACATATGTTTGCGCGGGTCGCTGGTATTGGTCAGAGAGAGCGTATAGCCTGAGCGGCCGTGGAAAGCTTCTTTAAAATGGATCACTTTTGATCCCAAACCGTGAATAAGTCCCACATCCTTTGGAGATGTGTTTCCCAGCCGACTCAAGTTCTTGCGAACCTTCCAGTCGAAGGCCGTCTTCAACGCATTTTCCACCGCCAGGGCGCCACCGCTCACCAAAAACAGGTGGGGCATAGAGTCAGTCATTACGATCTGGTTGAATTTTTCAACAAATTCCGCCATCAGGGTAGTGTAAATATCACTATTGGATGGTTTATGAATTGCAGAAAGGGTCAATTTCTCTAAAAAGGCAGGATCTTTCAATCTGGGATGGTTATATCCAACGGCGTTGCTCGCAAAAAAAGTGAAAAAATCCAGATATTCCTTTCCCGTGATCTCATCCACAAAATAGGTATCATGGGATCTTTCCAGATCAAAAAGGATGGAATATCCATCCGCAAGCATGTTTTTGGAAATAGTTTTGTAGACATCTGCGCTCTTCATTACTTCATTCTCCTTGGAGTGAATCACATTCGCGAATTTGCATTTTACAGCCTTGATATTATAGTATAAAAACTGGGGATTTATCCCTAATCCCCCCTTTCATGAGGATGGTTAATTCCTAAACCAGCCCTGCCAGTTCATGCCTGACAGAAACCTGACCTTGTTTGCTACTAGGTCTGCTCTTATCCAAACCAGCCAGATAAAAGAGAATCTTAACAAACTTTTTTTTCGCGGATTACAATATCTATACCAGTCAAACTCAATCTAAGGTAGGTATCCATGCCTGTTAATGAACTTCGTGTTGTTTTGACAGTTGATGATTTTGACCAGGTAACCCGTTTCTATCGCGACGGACTGGGATTGGATCCCGGAGATCTATGGACCCATGATACAGCCCGGGGGCAAATGTTCCTGGCAGGTCGAGCCACCCTGGAAATCTTTGAGCCCGGTTATGCAGAACACGTGGATGACTTGGAGGTTGGCCGCCCGGTCAGCGGTCAGATCCGTTTCGCCTTTGAAGTCCCGGATATTAAAAATGCACTGATAAAGGCTCTGGAATTCGGCGCTGCACTGGTTGCGGAACCAAAATTGACTCCCTGGGGAGATCTCAACGCCCGGGTTTTGTCCCCGGAGGGACTGCAGATCACCCTTTACCAGCTGAATCCAGATCTGGATGATTCCGATTCCAGATCATAAGCTGCCTGTGTTCAGGATCAGAAGCAGAAATTTCTTTTCAGAGCACGGTCATTTATAGCCGGATCACATCCCCACAGTATTCACAGCTGATATTTTCCATTCCTCTTAAAATCACCTGGTTGATCGCTCCGTTGCAGGAAGGGCATTTGGTGGGTGCGTTCTTTACTCTATCGGCCACTTCCTGATCGATGGGTATAGCCCGGTTATCATCAAATTCCCTGGCTTTGGCGCGCTGGATCAGCGCTTGCCATTCGTCCCCCCGCTGCCAGATATGTAAATGGGCCACATCAGAAGGAGCGCCGCTGCTGAAGCGCAGCTCGATGTAATCATCTTTATTCAGGAATCCTTCTTTACGGGGTTTGACTTCTTCAACCAACACAACCGGGACCTGCCAGAGTGTCTCCTGGACCAGCTTCTTTTCCGTGGCCACAAAAAGCACCTTTTTGGTAGCGACTTTTTCTTTCTGTTCAAAGATGATGCGCTGGTCAGTCAGATACAATACTCCTTCAGGATCATCTTTGTTTTGTTTGCCTTTCCTGGCCCAGACCGCCTTAACTGCCATAATGCCTGACTCGGTTGCCAGCAGTTTAAAGCTGGCTTCGCTGAGTTCGGTCATCATCCATTCCAGTTGATAAAGATGGCTTTTTAACTGCTCCACACCACTGCTGAACTGATCGTAACCACCCCGGATATTCTCCTCAACTGCCTCTATTTTGCCTTCCAGGGATTCTACCTGGGATTTCAACCGTTTGACACGCGAGCTGAGAGTTTTAGGCATTCCCCGATCACCCGCCAGTAAACTCAGCTGAGATTCAAGAGGCTTTAAGGCTTCTACCAGGTTGTTGGCTTCCTTATCAATCTCCCTTTCGAGTCCAGGAGCAATCAGCTTCCACTCTTTTAGCGAGATCCTTCGCCTGTCCTTCCAATTCCTTTTCAAAGGCATACCCGCCTTGCCTTAAGGATTCGATCCTCCGATCCAATCCCGACACTGTGGACCCCAGATCCTCTACCCGATCGTGGATATCTGTCAACCGGACAGAAGAATGAAGGTCTCCCAGTGTGGATTGCAGGCTCTGAATTTCATTTTGTACTTGTTCCGCAAGGCTCTGTTCTGCCATGAAAACTCCTTACTCTGATGTAATAGTGGTATGATTTTAGCTTATTTTAACCTTTCTCGAATGGCGGATCATCCTATAGTGTACTTAAAAACAAGGAAATTGCGATTTGCACATCTGATAAGGGGATAACTATTTTCAGATAATCGTGTTAACTGTACTGTTGTCTACAATCCGGAGTATTACTATCTGGAAATTATTAGTGGTGGTTGTTATGTTTCAAAATAAACTGAGACCCATCTATGGATTCATAAATAAGAAATTTTCCATCCAGGTCTACTGGTCTGGAAAAGATCGACCCCGATCAAAACTACATCTTCGCCATGAACCATCAGAGCGTGATGGATATTCCAATAGCTTATACAATTCTGGCGCCCCGGACCAAGATCAAGATCAATCTCTTTCTGAGCCATATCTTTTACAATATCTTCTTTCCCCTGACAGTTCCCCTGGATGCGATCTCGATCAATATGAATAAGGGCAAAAATGCCAGGATCAAAAGTTTCAACCAGTCCCAGCTGGAAATTGGTGTGGAAAAACTAAAAGAAGGGAATTCCGTCCTGATCTACCCTGAGGGAGGAATGGACGGTGCCAGAACAAGCGAGATCGTCCGGGGTGAGACCGGTCCAGTGCGCCTGGCGATCCGGACCGGCATCCCGATCCTACCCATCGGAGTCAAAGGGACCAATCATGCCTATCCCTTTACTGTTAGTTCTCTCAATCCCCTTAAGCACAAATCAGAGATACCCGTTGAGATCACAGTCGGCGATGAGATCTGTTATCAAAAGTACACTCACCTGGATCTGGGAAATTACTCCCGGGACATCCGTTCCACATTACGGGGTTTAACAGAAGAGCTAATGGTCAAGCTTTCCCACTTGAGCGGCCTGCCCCATATAGCTTCGGTATAAATACAGTTCAGATCATAGCGTTACCCCCAGCCTCTTCATCATAACGCCAGCCATAGAATAAAAAAGCTGTTTGCTTATTTCCGAAAGCTCTTTATAATGTATCTGGAAATCGATCCATCTCGTCTGGAGGAGATCCAGGAATGTTAAGACGATTAAAATATCGACAGCTCATCCATGCCTCACAGAATGAAGTCTGGGAGTATTTTTCCACACCTCAAAATTTGAATGATTTAACTCCGCCTGATATGAAGTTCCAGATCGTTCATGGCGGGGAGAAAGCCATGTACCAGGGGCAATTAATTGAGTACAGGATCCAATTTATGCCTTTCTTCAAATCCCGCTGGCTGACAGAAATAACCCAGGTTAAAAAGCCTGCCTATTTCATTGATGAACAGCGGATTGGACCCTATCTGATCTGGCACCACGAACATCATTTTATGAAGACCTCTTCCGGAGTTGAAATGACTGATCTGCTCACCTACCAAATGCCTTTCGGTCCCCTGGGTGATCTGCTTCACATTTTCTGGATAGGTCCTCGCCTTAAGGCAATTTTCAATTTCCGCGCCTCACAGATAGATAAGATCTTTTCCTCGTGACTGCAAGAAGCCAAAATCCCGATCAATAAAAGATCCGCCGCATCCAACGGACCATCCAAAACACTTCCCCCGAAGCTTGTTCAGGATTAATTTACCCAGTACACTTAATCAGGATGTAATAATTTGCCTGGATTCATAGGAGATAGTTTATGTCTGCTGTAGAAAAATCCTCCTGGGAGAAAGAAGGCGCTATCATCGATCTGGTGGGCGAATTCATCAGCACCCTGCCGTATTCAGAGTAGATAATTTCACAAAAGATGATGAAATACAACTATATCTCCCTGACCATCCTGATCTTGACAGCCGCCCTCGGGGGTTGCAGTCTGATCCCTACCAGCACACCGGACTACCAGAATCCCGCATACCACTGGACGGCTGACCTTTCCCAGCCCGGTCAGGACCTTCTGGTGCGGGGACATAAGATTGATCAAATCAGGGATAACCTGGATCAGCTGATCTACGCCCTGAACGGCTCGGACCTCGACCCAGAGAGCTTCCGCACTCCTGAGGACCAGGAATCCCCGGGACTTCCCAAATTGATGCTGATTAAAGTGCAGGGAAATCAGGCTGTGGTGGAAATCATCAATGCCCGTTACCTTACCCAGCGCATGGGCAGCACCGGAGCAGACGCGTTCCTGGCTGAAGCCACCTTCACTATCACCGAACATCCCCGCATCGATACGGTCTACTTTCACTTTGAGGAAGGTGACCACGCCAGGCCCGGGCTCTATACCCGGGAAGACTTCACCGATCGGTGGATTCCCCAGGAAAATTGATCAAAGTCTCTGGCTAGCACCCGGAAACCAACCCTGCTTTTTCATCCAAATCCGTGATGATAATAATTCTTGACAACTGGTATTACCAGTGTTATTATTTTTTTAATTAACTGGTCATACCAGTTTTGTTTTCAGACAGGAGAAAGTCATGAGTGATCATCAAGAAGAACGGGCCACGGATTGGGCCGAACGACATTTAATCGAAGGCATCGTCAGCGGAAAATTCCCGCCCAACACCGACCTGCCCGGTGAACGCACCCTCAGCAAAGAATTGGATATCGCCCGCCCTGCCCTGCGGGAGGCCATGCAGCGCCTCAGCCGCGACGGCTGGCTGGATATCCAGCAGGGAAAACCCACCCGCATCAAAGATTATCTTAAGGACGGCAACCTGAACATCCTGGCCGGCCTGCTTAAGGCTGATCCGGATCTTATTCCCAACCTGGTGCCTGATCTGCTGGAAATGTGGCAGCTTTTGGCACCCCAATACACCGCTTCTTCCGTGCGCAGGGCCCCGGGCCTGATCCTGGATCTATTGGAGAGCTTCGCTAAAATTCCCGATAAGCCGGAAGCCTACGCAGAAAGCATGTGGGAACTGCATCATATGTTGATCGCCTACTGCGATAACCTGGTCTACGGTTTGATCTTTAACACTTTCCGTGATTTTTACCACCAGCTGGCGCTTATTATTACCGCAAACCTGAACACCGCGAACTGGCCCGCAATCTCTGGACCGAGCTCTGCCCCAGAGTTGAAGCCCTGGCTACTGCAGAAGCAGCCGAGCTGGTGACAGGTTTTGTCGCCGACACCGCTGAGTTCTGGAAAGATATCACCTTCGAACAGTATCAAAAGGAAGTGCTCGAGGATCCCAAAAAAGCACAAAAAGATCCTCAAGAGAAAAAAGAAAAGAAAAAGAAATCCAAATAAAAACCGGTTCTATTTCCAGTGATCTGGAACATGACCGATTCCAGGCTGCAGGTATATTATATATGAACTCGCTCAAAAAGAATTCAAAATCCCGCTTCAAACGGGTCCTCGGTGAAGTGCTTTCCCAATTATTAAACGTGCCGCTGCTCTCCGGAGCCCTGGTGACGATCATATTCTTTAAGCTGCCCACTGATATCCCCAACCGCATGGCGGGGTTTGGCTGGGCATTGGTTTTCATCAGCCTGATCCCCCTGGCCAGTTTGCTTTTCTACATTCCCGGCAAAGTGAAAGACTGGGCCAAGGATCATTAAGAGGCAGCGCACTGCCAGTTTTATATTGATGATCATCAGCTACCCGATCGGATTTATCGTCCTGAAATTGATCAATGCACCCCGGATCTTCGAAGCAATCGCGGTCAACTACACCCTCATCACCCTGGGCTTGATCATTTTTAACTTGATCTTGAGGTATAAGGCCAGCGGACATGCGGCAGGTGTGGCGGGGCCGGTGGCAGCGATGTTCTATTTTTTCGGCTTGGCGGCAGCCCCCCTGGCAGCCCTGATTCCACTGACAATATTCGCCCGCATTGCAGCCAAGGGGCATGATGTCTGGCAGCAGGTGACAGGAGCAGTGATGTCTATTTCCATTACTATTTTTGTGCTGCTATTTTATGGTTTTGATCTGCTAGGACAATTGCAATAAACCATACCATCAATGGATTGATTTAAGATTAAGATTTCAAGAGATATATCATGATTACAGGAGTTTATCATGGCTTATAAAACAGATACCAGCTTGGACGCACACAGCAAAGGCGAGATCATTGCCAACAGCATCACCCACGGGATTGGGGTTGCCCTGAGCATTGCCGGGCTGGTTATACTTAATTATTCGGGCGGTCAACCGGGGAACAGGCTGGCATCTGGCAGGTTTTCTGGTTTTCGGAATCTCTTTGCTGCTGTTGTATTTGGCCTCCACGGTTTACCACTCATTTGCCAACAAACCCTGGAAAGGTATCTTCCAGAGGCTGGACCACGCCATGATCTATTTCCTGATCGCTGGCACCTATACACCATTCCTGCTGACTCAGAGCAGAACAAAACTGGGATGGATTGTATTTGGTATCGTCTGGGGTTTGTCGATCGTGGGATTAATTCTCAAACTGGGGTTCAGCGATAAATTCGAAAAACCGACTGTCTGGCTGTATTTGTTAATGGGTTGGGCCGGCATGGTTGTGTTTTTTCAACCAGGGCTTCAGCTAGGCACCCTGGCAATCGTATTCCTGGTGATTGGCGGTGCCTTTTATTCTTTGGGGGTCATTTTTTATCGCTGGAAAAAACTGCCCTACGGCCACGCCGTCTGGCACCTTTTTGTGCTCGGCGGCTCCATTTTCCATTACTTTTCAGTGATGCAGCTGGTATGAAAATTTATTGTTTATAAAAAGAAAGGAAACTGTTTCCTTGAAGGATACAGTTTCCTGATTTGCATTCATCATTCCCTTCCATACCTGCCAGCAGCATATATCATTCTGTAATCTGATCATTTTCCATTGTTATGCAACCATAAAACTAGAGTGACATATTATCCTGTCCTATCTTCAGGAAATTTGTCACTTTGAGAGAATAAACCTTGGTTTTATACTTCACAAGAAGTTAAAATATCATCGAAAAACTTTCCGATTTAACACTGAGGCTACCATGACAAAATATTCGGAAAAACCTGTATCATTTTCCTTGTCGGTCATCCATACTTCCCGAATCCACCTGAAAACTGCTTTGACTTGTAGCTGTGGGTTTAGCCCTTCTATCACCCCTGTGGGGAAGCAAATTGGTGTACAGCCAGAGTACCGGCGCTGTGATCCGGGTTGCCAGCGGTTATCCCACAGAATTGCCGGCGGATAATAAAAGCGAGACTGTTTTAGAGGTGGATTACGACAACTGCAGCTTCGGGCTTCCCACCGATTCCAGCGGCACCTATTCACTCAGTGTCAACACTTCCAAAGGTCAGATCGATCCCCCCTTTTCAACTTCGATGGGTGGAGGGGCTTTCCCTCCAGTTCTGACTCTCACGGCTGGCTCATCACCCGGTGAAGCAATCATTGATGTGATCATTTCCTACTGCCCGGCAGACGGCGTGGTACTAATGGGTGTCTGCTCTGATCAAGCTTATATGGATGCCGAATGCACCGGCAGCACGACTTTCCTGTTTGTTGAACCCGACGCTGGTGAAGATAATCAGGACCAGCCCAGCAGCCCCCGGCCCAATCCGACCAGCAGCCTCAATCATCATCCCCGTCGGAGCCAAAAAGCAGAGACAACTGAACAACCCGAAGGAACTTCCCTGGCAGAGCTGTATGACGACCTGGAAGAATTCCTGGCCGGGGAAGGCATCACCGCACCCACACCAGGTCAGATGACTGCCAGCGGGATCGCCATCACCACTCTCCTGGCAGGCTGGATAGTGCTCAACCAAATGGCCGGGACCAGCGTAGATAAATCGTTTGAGGTCATCAAGGCCTGGAAAGACGGTGAACGGCCGCCGATCGGGGCTGAAGTTCAGCTATCAGCTGACCTTGGGGATGGGGATGTCGGCCTTGAAGGGGATCTGCCCGAGGAGTTTACCGAACCGGCAAATGAAGGACAATCCACTCCAGCTTGAGCGCACACCTGTCCAGGAAGGGGGCGAGGACCAGCTGCTGCGAGGCATAAAGGATGTCCAGGATGTGGACGATGCAGTGAAACAGACCCGACAAAGATTTTGAATCCTTTCAAAACAAGATTCCTGACCAAATTAAAAACTCAGCAACCTGGAAAAAATATGTTGCACCCAAGCTCAAAAAAGTCGAGGATTTCCTCAAAAAGGGCGAGCTGGACAAAGCCCGCATCTGGCTGGATCGAGCAGAAAAAATACTTGAGGTGCGCAAGGATGCTGACCGTGAACTGGATCATCTCCCGGTCGAGCAGCGGGAAGGTGTAGTCAGGCTGGTCCAGGCGCTTAAGGCTGGAGCCCATGTCCTTTCTGATATCTTCAATACCACGGTGATCGAACCCATCAAGGGCGCCGTCAGCAGTTTTCTGCCGCAAGAACAAGCCCAAAGGTTGAACAAAGGACTGGATGAAACCAACCAGGCTATTTCAGATGTCGGCCAGGGTATTCCCGACGCTGTGTTGAAGGGTTCCAAGAATATTACACATGGAAAAATAATGGAACAGGCTGATCAAATGAGCCAGGATTCCTCTCCCGAGATTCGTAGAGAAGCCCAACAGATGAAAGACCTCTATAAACGTGATAATGTGGATCAATTCGATCCCTGGGGTAAAGGAATCAAGAAAGCCAAAGAATTGTGGAACCATACCATGCGCGCCATATTCCACGACCGTTGAGACAGGCAACACAACCGGAGTTGACATGCAAGAACAAGCCAGTAATCAGAAAAAGAGGAATTTCCTTCCAGAGCTTGAACCAGCCTATTCCATATTGGAAAAAATATCGGATCAGCTGGAATCAGCGGGAGAGAATCAACAGAAATTTCAGGCCGCCCTGGAAAACTCCCTGACATCTTATGATCAGGCGAAAGTGATCTTCCTGGCAGAAAACCAGCCCTGGCTGGCCGCCTGGGTCGAACTCAAAAAAGCAGCCCTGCACTGTGACCTGGCGGAAGGGGCAAACTACCTGGGCAGAGGCGTGCAGGTCCATACAGCGATGGAGCTGATCAACAAGACCTTGACTGCCATACCTGACCTACCAGCCGATCTGGATCTGACCGCCAAACTCTACATCACCATGATCGAGACCCTCTTTCGGATCAGGACCCTGTTTGATAAACCGGATCAATTGCAGGCCCTGGACGAATTGATCCGCGGCGTGGCCGAAAACCTGGGAGAAACGCTGGCGCTGGATCTTTCCCTGCGGACAGAGGCCAATGACTTGAAATTTACGGCCGGGATAGTAGAAGCCCTGGCAGATCTGGAGGAGGATCCAGAGATCAAAAAAGACATGTTGGAAACCAGCCAGGAGCTTGAAAGACAGGCCGCCGGGAATCTGGCGATCAGCAGCCCGCTGGACCTTTCTGGTTATTCAATCTCCCGGGAGGGTAAATGAACACGATTTTTATCATCCTGGGCACTCTCGGCAGTGTTTTTGCAGTTGTGATGACAGCTCTGGCGATGATCAACTACCGTAAGCCCAAAAAAATCACCGGGCTGTCAACATTTCTATCGGGTTTGATATCCCTGTTGAGCCTGGCAGCGTTGACCATCCTGGGGGGAATGAGGTTAAATCTCGAATTGGGTTTGCCATTATTCATGGTTGGCCTCTTCCTGGGTTATTTACGGGGTACGGCTGTCAAACTGAATTGGGAAAATGGTCAGGTAATCGGCCGTAATTCAATCATATTTTTAATCCTGTGGGGATTATCCCTGGCACTCAGTCAGCTGCTGGGATTGCTGGGGTCCCCGCTTCTCGCCAGCCTGGGATATATCCCGGTTGTTTTCACAACCGCCCTCCAGGCTGGTTTTTACGGGAACCTGTTCCTGCGGCGGCTGATCATGGGGCGCAAAGCCAAAACCAGGAAAGGATTGCAGGTTGTGATCGGTATCGCCGGAGGGATCGGATTATTCCTGCTGATGGTGATCAGTTTCTTAATTCTGGGGTCTGAGGCAACGGATGCATTTCTCCTGATCGGAGATCGACCCGCAGCAGCCTTATCCTACCAGGAAGATGCAGCAGGTGTCGGACTGCAATCTGCCACCTCTGAGCCTGCCACCTGACCTCACCCCTCGGACAGCTGCCTGACAGCGGAAAGCTGGTCATCAATTGTGGCGAAGAATATGAAAGGCAGAAAGAATATTCATTATCTGCCTACAATTTTATATCAATATAATTTCTCGTTTGACGAAGCATTTACCAGTTATGAGATAGAGATCGATATGGAAGTCGATCTATCAGACCGGACTTTTACCCTTGATCATGAACAGCATGAGGGTTGGAATGTATATCTCCTTTACCCAGATAGTTACACTGATAAATTCGCCACTTTAATTTATGATATTTTCTACAGAGGAGAAGGAAAACTGCATGATGATGGGTGGATCAGCGGATCCTTTGATTATTACCTTGGCGAAAGAGATAGACCTGATGATCCTATCTCTGAAGGCAGTAATGACTTTTATGGATATTTAGATGATCAGGTGGAACATGTGGTCATCTGTGTGCTTAACCCATATGAAGATCGAAGGGATGGCAAGCCTAATGAGTTTTCAGCGGATTTCGCTGCCCTGCGAGCAGCTGGCAAAGACCAGCTCATTCCGAGCTGGTACAATTTCACCGCTTGTTCCACCTGCAGCGTTGACGGCATTACTCGATGAACCTGGATTTACGCCCTTACTAATTGTCAGACAGGACCGATTAAGCAGAATAACTAATCAGGAAATTAAAATACACAAATTTAGAAAATATATGGATTGTTAGATATGAAGAAAGATTTGATGTATTGTAAATACTGCGGAAAACCACTGGATAAGGATGCCCAATTTTGTACCCATTGTGGAAAGGCTCTTACAGATAACACGCAGCAGCCCACAGCTGAACCTATTCAAAAAACAGCCAGGACAAAAAATCATTCCCGCAGGAACATCATTATCGGAATCATCGCCGGCCTGGTTTTGACTGCCGTATGCTCTCCCCTTGGTCTTTATCGGCCGGAGTCAGGTCCTGAACAGTTTGCTCAATCCCGAAAACCGCTCAGGCGCCGTCGACAATACGCCGGAAAACCTGCCTGCAACTAACCCATCTTCATCTGCTGAGAACAGCCAGGAAACTACCCCGGCGACCGAACCCGCTCCAGCTCCCAACCACCAGCCCGGAATTGAATTACCCCGACAGCCCCATGGTTTTTGCTTCTGATCGAGATGATCCCAATTTTGAAGAATGCTCCCAGACGGATTCGTGCTGGACCCAGGTCTTTTACACCCCCTCCGGGTTAACCGGATCTCCGATCAACCTTACCATGCCTTTGGGTTTTGGCTCTGCATCGTATCCTGCACTATCGCCGGACGGGACCAAGGTAGCTTTTACAGGATTTATGCCTGGAGACTACGGCAAACCATATCTATGTGGTCAACATAGACGGATCTGGCCTGAAAAAAGTATCTCAAGATTCTTACACTCATATGTACCCATCCTGGGCTCCGGATAACTCTCGGGTGATCTATATGTCCAAACCCGATACGGGTACATTCTATAACCTCTTTATTGCAGATATAAACAGCTCACAAATCCGCCAGCTTTCATCAGGGGATTATATGGATCGCTTCCCGAGCTGGTCTCCAGATGGCAAATATGTGGCGTTCCATACCAACAGGGAGGATCCAAACCCTGCAACCTGCTGGCCTAATTGCCTTTTAGTGATTTATATTATCAATGCAGAGACCAGTGAGGGAGGTCCTGCCCAAGATAACGAGAACCTGGTTAGCGGAGGCGCTGTTGACTGGTCTCCAGATGGCAGGCAGCTGGCATTTCACTCCAATCGTGACGGGAATTGGAATATCTATCTCATGCAGCAGGATGGAACGGTCACTCAATTTACATTCGATCCAGGAGATGAGTTATTTCCCCGCTGGTCTCCAGACGGAAACTTCATCTCCTACACAAGCCAAACCGCAAACGCCATAGATATTGCTGTCACCCCCGTAGATCATTTTGAGCCTGTGTATTACACTTCTGGAACCTCCCAGAACCTCGAATCAGATTGGTAACAGAATCCGAAACACAAACCCACTCTTACGGAGTGGGTTTGTATTTTAAAGTAGCTCTGCTCAGTAAATCTTATTTTTGATCTTCTCATAGGGCTGATTATTAAAGGGGCAGACCTTCACACACACCGAACAGCCGTGGTACTTGTTGAAATAGGGAAAACAGAGTTCATTCTTAACATAGGTCACCCGGCCGTCATCATGTTCCACAGGATCATCATAAAAAGCCCCCGGGGGACATTTTTTGTGGCAGATCCGGCAGCTTTCGCAGTAATCCCTCACCCAGCCATGTTGATTGGGTTCAGCTTCCGGCAGGTTCTGGATGCTGGTGAAGACTGCCGCCAAGCGCACACGGGGGCCAAATTCCGGAGTGATGATCAGGCCATTTAACCCCATCCAGCCCAGTCCTGCCAGTTGGGCCAGGGGTGGATAAAGCGCCAACCCGTTCAGGGGATGGCCGGCGTGAGCGCCAAACCCTCGTTCACGCAAGAATATCGCCAATCTATTATTGATGCGGCCCAGGTCCCGGTAGGTTTCCATCACCGTTCGCATGCAGGCGATGCTGGGAGCGCTGTTGATGCCGTCTTTATCCATTTCCATGGATACCACAATCGCATTGTCATAGACAACAGCTTTATCCTTGAAAACCCAGCGGCGCGGCAGTTTGGTGTAACCGATGCTGGCAGCACCCAGGGCGAAGGCTTCTTTTTCAAGAGCTTCAATAAACGCTGGGCGGGCTTCGGTCTTTGGTTCAGCCGGGTTCTCATCCAGGGTCCGCAGGGATTCTTTAATACCCGCCAGGCACTGCAGCATGGTCGGCAGCAGCCTGACAGGCGGGCCGCCCTCGCTGCTTTCCAACCTGCCTTTCAGGATATCAAACCGGGTTGGAGAACCCTCAGTTGGCAGGTCACCCGGCCATCAACATGTTCCACAGGATCATCATAAAAAGCAGCCGGGGGACATTTTTTATGGCAGATCCGGCAGCTTTCACAGAAATCCCTCACCCAGCCGTGTTGATTGGGTTTACTATCCGGCAGGTTCTGGATGCTGGTGAACACAGCCGCCAATCGCACACGGGGGCCAAATTCTGGAGTGATGATCAGGCCATTTAACCCCATCCAGCCCAGTCCAGCCCGGTGGGCCAGGGGTGGATAAAGCGCCAACCCGTTCAGGGGATGGCCGGCATGTGCTCCGAACCCCCGTTCACGCAAGAATATCGCCAATCTATTATTGATACGGCCCAGGTCCCGGTAGGTTTCCATCACCGTTCGCATGCAAGCGATGCTGGGAGCGCTATTGATGCCGTCTTGATCCATTTCCATGGATATCACAATCGCATTGTCATAGACAACAGCTTTATCCTTGAAAACCCAGCGGCGCGGCAGTTTGGTGTAACCGATGCTGGCAGCACCCAGGGCAAAGGCTTCTTTTTCAAGTGCGTCAATAAACGCTGGGGGGGCTTCGGTCTTTGGTTCAGTCGGGTTCTCATCCAGGCTCCGCAGGGATTCTTTAATTCCCGCCAGGCATTGCAGCATGGTCGGCAGCAGCCTGACCGGCGGTCCACCCTCACTGCTTTCCAATCTGCCTTTCAGGATATCAAACCGAACAGGAGAACCCTCCGTTGGCTGAATTACATCCAGCCTGGCAGCCAGATCGTTTTCCAGCTGGTCCACTTCAGTGAATAAGGGTGTTTTGGAGATATATTTGGTCAGACTCATAAAACCAATTTCCTTCCCAATGAAATAGGTCATACTCATATACTATAATAAACTTCAACAAATCCATCCATACCTAAATTTTCCCACATCCCTCAAAGGCAAAGTCTTTGCCGGGGATAATATTTATATATATCAGCAAAGGTTCAGGACCGAAAGGACAGAAAAGCAGAGTCAGCTGCTCCCTTTTTTTCAAGTTAGTTCGGTTCGATCCTGTTTTTACCGGTTCGCTACTTAAAAGGAGCGCACTCATGAAAACCACCGGCAAATGTCCCAAATGCGGATCTGATCAAGTGGTCATGTTGTATGGCCAGGATTTTGGCACCAAGATCTACCCCAGACCCAGAAATGCCAATATCTCCACTGTAGCCCGTTATACCTGTACGGACTGCGGCTACCTGGAAACTTATCTGATTGACCGGGATGAGCTAAAAGCATTGAAGGAATCAGGCAACCCTGCCAAACTCAGCAAGTCATGAAGCCAAAAGCATACAGAGTTGGAAACAGATGAATTAATAGTTTGCAGGGATGGAAAACGACATGATATCCAAGAAGATGCTGGTCACTATGTACGAATATTCCTTCTTCCTTGCCAGCCAGGGAAGTGAAGGCCTCAACCACCAGGACAGTCTGATCGCTCCTCCCGGGAGTGAGAACCCGGCCAACTGGATCCTGGGGCATATCATCACCTCACGCAGCAACGTCCTGGCCTTGCTGAAGGTCGATCCCCCCTGGGATTTTCAGCGCTGTAAACCTTATCTGCCAGACGCTGAGCCAATCTTGCTGCAGGTGACAAAGTTGAGCATTTTGAGGAAATGAAAACAATTCTTGACCAAACCCAGACTGTACTGTTGTCGGTCGATCCAGGAAATCACGGATGAGCAATTACAGGAGTCCATGGGTGAACATTCCCTGGGAGAAGAATCTGGCTGGCTACGCTATCCATGAAGCCTATCATGCCGGGCAACTGGCAATCCTCAAGGGTATTATCCAGGCCAAATAGTCAGCAGCGATTTTAATCTGTCTGACCTATCAATACCTGAAGGAAATAGTATATGGAACCACAGATCAAAAGCCTATCTGGATACTTTTTTATCCTCTCTGTCCCCTGAAGATCGGGCAAACTACACACAATTTGATGCCTACTACTTCTGCGCCGACGAGGAAAACGCCAATCATTGTGCTGACCTGGTATTACAGGGTGAAAAAAGAGCCACGGCAGGTTTATTTTGGAGCTACGAAGCTGAAAATGAGGACTTACCAGAAATCGGGGGCCTATCTGTGATCACGAACTGGGACGGGGAACCAAAGTGTATTATCGAGACCACCTCGGTGGAGATCCAGCCCTATAACCAGGTCTCAGCCGAGTTTGCTTTTGAGGAAGGAGAAGGTGACAAAACACTCGAATTCTGGCGCAGGGTGCACTGGGAATTCTTCAGCAGGGAATGTGAGGAGATTGGCAAAGAACCCACTGAAGAGATGCTGGTGGTTTTGGAAAAGTTCAAGGTTATCCATAAAGCCTGAATTATAGAGATCGTAACTCTTTCTGTGAGAATCTTTTTTAAAATTCACTGATCTTTAAATAAACACCTTCATCCTTGACGGATAAGGTGTTTATTATTGAGTTATCTATTCTCCCAGCAACAGATGCAGATAGTTTTTCCTGAATTTTTAGAACGGTTTCGGTTTGAATTCTTTCCAGGCAATATTCCAGGGTCAAACTCAATTTTCCGGAGCAGGTGACTGCTCCTGCCAGGATGTTTACAAAGACCAGCGGATAGGCGCCGCCCGGATTCATGATCAAACGCTCCAATTCCAGTTCGCCATATGTACGGGGAAAATCCATCCGGGTCAGATTCGTGACCGCAGTCCCGATCAGCACGTTCTCGAAGGAATCCATATTTTCTCGTTTGATCATCGAACTGACCACATCCTCCTGCTGACTGAAGGAGTTGAGTTTTTCAGCCCGGGGGGAGGACTCAACCATCCCACCTATCATCTTGAAGCTCAAGGATTCCAGGATGCCCGCATCCAGGTAACTCCAAATCAAGGGGTCCTTAAACAGGTTTTTATTTGTATAGAGGGGTTGAACTTTTTTATTAAAGCGGCGGGCATTCTCCCAAAATCCCAAATTCTCTTTATAAACAAATTTCGGGCTGACAGCTCCCACAAAAAAGCCCATGCTCTCTCCAGCAAGTTGAGCCAGGCGGTCCCGCAGGCTGCCGGCGATGGTGATGCTGGAATGGAAAGGAAGAAGTCCCTGGACCTCGATCTGGGCCGCAGCCAATCCGACTGCCAGGGCTGAGTTCACCGTGACCCCTTCTGCCTTGCATTTATTCACCAGGGATGCGGTTTGCTGCTCACTGAATTCCAGAAGGGACATCTTATGGTTGAAGGCAGCCCAGTATGCCTTTGTTAAAGCCCGATAATCCTCATCGTCAAAATTAATCCTCTGCTCCCCCCAGTCCTTATTGATACGATCAACAACATATTTCACCAGGCCGTTCATTTTCACGCCTGGCGGCAGATTATCCCGATCGATCGGTTGGGGGTCTGGTAAAACTTCCAGCTCCGATTCGGGATTTCCCAGTACAGTCAGGATATCCCGGGCCAGGTAAGCCAGAGAAAGTCCGTCGCAAATTAAATGATGGCAAAAGATCACCAGCTCCGAGACCGCGGGAGATTGCACTAAAAAGAAGCGGATCGCTGGTCGGACTTCAAAATCAAAGGGAATTTGACGCTGCAGGTGAATGATATCCATCCAATCCTGATCAGTTTCCCGGGGAATGCTCTCTACCGGGATGGTCTGAACATCCTGCGATGTGAACCAGGGATCTCCCTGATCATCATATTCCACCTTTAGGCGGAGATTGGTGTGCCTGGCCTGGACCTTGATGACCGCCTTCTGGAGTATTTCTTTCGAAACAGAGCCTTTGATACGGGCCGTCATGGTCACGATCGCATAAGGCGCATGCAGGAACATGTCCTCCAGGGGAGAGATCCTTCTGCGGTAGATTGAATTATCTGTTGAATTCATGATCTTTTATTCCTTCACTGAATTAGTTATTAGTTTTCTTCCAGTCCCCTGAATATCAGGTCAAGACCTTCATTTAACATCTCCAAAGGAGTTCCTGTGGGCCGCGAGGTAAGGATCACTGAACTGAGGATCGAGAGCAGGATTTTTACTGTCAGGTCCGGATCAACTTGGCGAAAACTTCCTTCCTCGATCCCTTTCTGGATCAACTCCCTCAAAAGCTGTTGGTAAGTCTGGCGTTTTGTCTCATGCCGGACCTGGACATCCAGCGGAAGCCTTTGAAATTCAAAACTTAATTTGAAAATAAATGCTTTATCCCGCAGCAGCACATCCAGGTGCATTTCCAGGATTTGAGTTAATCGTTCTGCAGCCGTTCCAGGCTCAGCTTCGATCTCTTCCGCTCGGAACCTTACTTCTGCCAGGGGTTCATCCAGCAGTAAAAGAATGATCTCATCCTTACTGGAGAAATAATCAT
>CAVOGS010000007.1:0-67930 GCA_963695575.1 uncultured Chloroflexia bacterium | reverse complement strand
CTATTCCTTTCAGCACAAATACAATTAGATGATCAGGCCTCACCATACTCGATTTTTTTCTGATTTCCGGGGATTGATTTTATTCCATAGGCCTGCTCCGGGCTGAATGCTATCCTGTTCTTTCTATAACCTATCGCCGTCTCGCCCCTTCTGCTGGCAGCTTCCAGCAGGGTATAAAAATCTACCTGCCCTTTTTGATCCCCTATCTCCAGGTAATCTGTGACCGGTTTAAGATAGTTTCTGATCCTTTAGGAGCGAACAGACTCTTAAACACCGGGCTGAGATCCTTATTTTCAGAGATCTGCACCAGAACCAGGCTGATCAAGCGATCACTGACAATAAAATCATCCGATTTGGCCAATTCAGCAAGTTCCTGGTTCTGAATATCCAACAGCTCACTGACGATAGAAAATGAATATCCGTGGATGTTTGCCAGGTCCCTTAAATGCAGCAGGCTGATCAGGGTGATGGCGTCTGCTTCCTGTGCCGGCAGAGAATCCGAATAGGGCAGCAGGATGACATGGTCATAACCTTCCAGGTCCAGCTTTTCCAGGGTTGCCCGATCGGATGTATCAGCCCTGGTATAGGAACAGACTAACCGGTCCAGATCCTTGAAACTTGTCCAGATACACTGAAGGTATATCATCCCGGGCGAACAAATCCACTGTTGATCCGCTTTTCACGTAGTGATCCAGCTGGCTGACAATGGTCCAGGCCATGCTGTTCCAGCCCAGGATCAGGGTATTTTCAATCCGAGATTGGGAAACAGCGCTTTTTTTGATCATGTCAGACTGGATTGCAAAATCGCTGCGAGAGCTTGTTTTGATCGTGTCATCGTCCTTTGAGATGAAGATGATCTGATCTCCCTCCTTGATGATTGTCTCCATCCTGGGGTTGATGATCGGATCGCCATTCAAGGGTTTGAACCCGATCACGGCCGAATCCTGATACATAAACAGGGTTTCATGATAGGTTTTTCCGATCAGCGCAGCCGCTTCTTTTATATAGATCTCATCCCCGGAAAAATTCAGAAGTTCCTGATAAACGATGGACAGCCCGGACTGCCTGCAGGCTTGAGCGGCGATCCGTCCGATAAAACTTCTGGCGCTGACCAGCTCGACTTCACCTCCCGCGATGACCCTGGCAACCTCATAATTCTTCTCCTCAATGATCTCTGTCACAATATGGTAGGGTTCAGTCCTTCTTTTCTGATGTTTGGTGATAGCCAGCAGAATTTTAATGACCGCAATGTCCGGATTTCTTTCCTGGGGTGAAAGAATGATGACTGATTTGCTGTCATTTAAATTGACCAGTTCCAGGTCACTCATATTCATAGGGTTCCCCCGCCTGCAAACCAGGCGGATCCTTCCTGTAGCGCCTATTTCATCTTCCATCTGGACCTTATCCCGGTCAGCCAGGACCACAATACAGGCCCCCTTTTGATTCTGATTTCCCGCTACCAGCTCGGAGATGACCTGAAAGATCTGCGGGGACCATCCCAGGATCACAGTGTGGTTCCTTTCGATCACTTTTGACCTGCCCTTGCGAAGATCTTCAAGTTTGACACCAATTCCGGTGGTGATAATACCGATCAAGCTGCTTAACACAAAAATACTGGTAAAAACAATCACCAGGTTCGCCAGGCGATAAATCCAATGCCCAACATTAAAATCACCTGTCTCGAGCATTAACATTAAAAATTCCCAACCCTGCTCAATCAGGTTGGCCTGGCTTCCAACACCAATCAGCCAGACAGTCAGGGCAGAGATCAAGGTGATCACCAGAGCGATCAATGCCAGCCAGCTAATTTGGGAAAAAGCCCCTTTGGTCATGGTCCGGTCAAACCAGTATTGGAACTTTTCTGCTAGCGTTGTTTTTCTCATAATGAATTTCCTTTTATTTGTCCGATGGTCTAAACTATTTGGTCTGAAAGAATGGCAGTTGGAGGGATAAACCCTTCGAGTTTGTTCCCGGCCAAAGCTGCACCAGGTAGCTTTTCTTGATAAATGGGAGTCAGTCAATAGGCAGAACTCATCAATTCATATATTTATACTATATAATTTATAAATATTATCAACTTGATGAAGGTCAAACGGGAGGTAGTTCAAAACAACTTACCACTTTATAGGTTGAAAAAAGACGATGAGTCCTCATGGGGTTCGTTTTGTGTACCCGGGGATAGTATTGGATGGCAGATAAAAATCAATAACAAGGCTCAAAAGGGGGCATATTCCAGGCAGCTATCGATGGCCGATCCTTATGATCTCCACCCTGCTCCTCACGCTAGCCGCTTGCAGCCCGACAGCCACGGACGCTTTGCCTTCGAACTTTTGCTGTAGATGTACCGGCAGGAACCTATCCCCTGACCCTACCCATCCCGGGGAAGAGATGGATTTGATACCCGTTTATACCCGAGATTGCCGCCCTTCGATGAAGTTTATGCTGAACGCAGGGAACAGAACGTTGATATATCACACAAAAAAAATCCCTCTCTCAAGGGATTCCTTTACACCTGGGTTATTTAATACTTGGGACGAAGTTTTCAGGCAACCCTTCCCGTTCGCGCCCAAAGCGCTGAATCTCACGAACCTCCTGCGACGAGCTCGAGAGTGATTTCTTCGCCATCCCTTAACAATCCGATCTGGAGCTTATCACCAGGATGGTATTCATAAAGCACATTGATAAAGGGATCCTCTGCACCCAGAACAATATCTCCCACCCGGATGATGATATCATTTTCCCGGACGCCAGCCTCTGCTGCCGGACCACCCTGCTGCACACCAGACACATAGACCCCCCAATCTGCTGGCAGATTATAGGTGCGGGATATACCAGGATTGATGGGCTGCCACTGCACACCTAGATAGGGACGGAGAAAATCTCCTGTCTCAATGATCTGGTTGGCAACGGCCTGGACTGTGTTGGAGGGGATGGCAAATCCCAATCCTTGTGCGACTGACCCTCTGCCGCTGCCGCGAACGACAAGGTTGTTGATCCCGATCACTTCCCCGACCAGATTGACCAGCGGGCCGCCTGAGTTGCCCTGATTGATAGCTGCATCAGTCTGGATCAGATCTTCGATCACATATCCCCGGCCGCTGTTGATGGATCGGCCCACACCACTGACGACGCCTGCTGTGACCGAATTCATGAACATTCCCAGGGGTGATCCGATGGCAACCACGGTTTCACCAGGATCCAGCAAATCTGAGTTTCCCAACGTCGCAAACGCAGGGGACGGTTCTTCCGTTTTCAGCACAGCCAGGTCCGAAAAAACATCACTGCCGATCAGGCTGGCATCCAGTACCCGGCCATCCTGCAGGACAACCCGGAAATTCCTGGCGCCATCAACCACATGCTCATTGGTGATCAGATATCCATCCCCGGTGATAAAAACCCCGCTTCCACTGACCTCAGACGGGGATGTTTCCCCGCCTTCTGTGGTCAGATCCACAGTTCCCAGCACTGTGACAACAGCCGGACCTACCTGCTGAACCACACCCGTGATCGATGTCTCGATATTGGTATCAACCACCACAAAGGTGTTTTCTTCATTGGCAAGAGCAGAGGGCTCAGTCAGCCCAGCGTCTACTACATCCTGTGATTCCGCAAGGGAGATGGGCTGCCATTGTGAGACCAACAATCCTCCCGCCAGGCCGCCCCCGAGAGCAGAGAGTACAGCTACAATTACGATCATCAATAGGAAGTTTCTTTTTGTTAGTGACATAATAAATACCTCAAATTTTTCATTTTATTGCTGCGCTCTGTGAAAGATCAGACCATGAAGTTAAAGGCCCGGCCGCAGCCAGACCACCGGGATCAGACGGTCGGTTCTTTTTTCATACTCCCCGTATTGGGGGGCCTGGGCAACAACTCTTTCCCAGATCGGGGCCCGGGCTGACTCATCCAAGATCTCGGCCCGGGCGCTCAGGGCCTGGTCCTTGATCTGAATCCGGACCTGGGGTTCACTTTTCAGGTTGAAGTACCACTGGGGATGATTGGTATTCCCTCCATTGGAAGCAATGATCAAATAGCCATCCTCATGATCCATATACACCAGCGGGGTGGTGAATTCCAGGCCGCTTTTACGCCCTGTGGTGGTCAGCAACAGGATCTGATTCTGCTCCCATTTTGCCCCCGAATCTGCCGCCGCTCAGTTTGTAAAAGAAGCTATGAAGTTTGATAAATAATTTGATAGAAAGCCTTTCTCATGCTGAATTACCCTCACTCAATCGTTGATTGTTTTAAGGTTGAAAACTTACATGTAGGTAGACGAGGGTGAGGGAGGTTTTCTTACGAGGATTGACGGGGGGATGCGCTGCGCGCCTGACCGGACGACCTCTCCGAGGTCTGACGGAAGACGGAGGAAAGGAGACCGGCCCTTCGTCTGCGTCCTTCGGCAGAGTTTATACTGAGCGCAGCGAAGTGCTCAGGGATTTGAAATATCAAGACATTAAGCGTCCACGGAGGTGGACGCTCGGCGACAGCCCACAAAGAGGAATTTGCGAAGCACCCTGTAAGGGTCATTCCCGATTCAATCCAGATTGCCGCCCTTCGACTTCACTCAGGGCTGGCTTCCGCTGCGCTCACTCCTCGCAATGACAGGTTGAAGCGGAACCTGTCCCGAGGAACCAAAGGACATCTGACGGAAGACTTATTCGGTCGTCCGTCTTCCGTCCTCCGTCCTGAGCGCAGCGAAGATAAACAACCCCCGACTAGTCCAGCCTGTCATTGCGAGGACCCCGAGTCCCACGAGGGGGACGCGGCAATCTCGCCTGTAGACAGCGATAACATCCTATTTTATGATGGACCTATGGGGGAGAAAAAATATTTTGTCTATATCCTGACCAATCTGCACAATACAACCCTGTATACTGGAATTACAAATAATTTATTCAGGCGTGTTCAGCAGCATAAACAGGGAGAAGGAGGTCAGTTTTCCCAGAAGTACAAAATGAGAAAACTGGTCTACTATGAAGTCCATGGAGACGTCAGAACTGCAATTACTAGAGAGAAGGAGATCAAGGCAGGATCGCGGATTAAAAAAGTTGAACTAATTTCCAAGCTCAATCCAGATTGGCTTGATCTAACTTTGGAAGCTGAAAAGTAGTATCGAAGCGAGATTGCCACGTCGTCCCTTCGGACTCCTCGCAATGACATATTGAGCTGATTCGTGACCGATGACAGAGATCGAATGACACTACTTAGTCGTCCCTGGATTCGACCACAGAGTGCCTCAGACCGTCTACAGGCATCAGAGTTATTAAGAAAATGAAAAGCAGTTAGGTGATGGCATTTGGAGACAGCCCGCAAAGCAAGAAATTTGCGAAGCACCACTGTCCAGGATCAGTTAAATTGGAAACCTCCCAGCGTCTATTTGAGATTCCTGCAATGACTACTCTGAGTGATCCGTGGTATTTACCAATGCGGTCTGGTATATCTTACGCCTTAAATCTCCTCTTCGGGTAGGACCTAAAACAGTCAAGGACTAGCAAGCCTCTGCCCCTGACCTAGGCAGACAGGTTGATTTATTTGTCATCCTGAAATCCACTTGAAAAAATGAAAGCAATTTGGAATCAAGAAATTATCGCAGAAGCGAAACAAACCCTGGTAGTGGAAGGCAAACACTATTTTCCCCAGGATACAGTCAAGCTGGAATACTTGTCCTCCAGCGACTATTGTGAAGAATGTTCCTGGAAGAGGCCTTGCAAAGTACTTCGATCTGGAAGTGTCCGGAAAGGATTTACCCAATGCGGTCTGGTATTACCCCACGCCCAATGAGAAGAAGCCGTCCTTCGTCTCGGGGTATTGGGCCTTTAATGACCAGGTCCAGATCCTATGGACTAGTAAGGGGCGCTTTGCGCCCGACGGGGAACGCCATGACCGGAACCGGAGACGGATGGGCGCAGCAAAGATCACTGATCAACAGCGTCCACCTCTTCCTGTTTGTCCAGGCTCTCAGCAATCACAACCGCACAGCCCTGCCTGGAACTTTGCATCACAGCTTCAAAGGCATCAAATGAACTCGCGTACTGGTCATAAATTGATCGATACTCATCGAGCAGCTGATTATATTCTGCCACTACATCATTAAAAATGGCGACTTTCTGATTTAGGATATTTTCCTGGGCAACACACAGGTCATATTTGTCCTGGGGAAGTGAACCCTTACACCCCATCTCATTATATTTCTGCAGTTCACCTTGATAAATCAGATCAGCCGCATCCAGCTGCACTTTCTTCTGATCGATGGCAGCTAATTTTAAAACCGAGACCCGTTTCCCTGTCGCTGACGTCCTTGTACAGGGAAATTTCCTGACAGGTAGCTAATTGGCGAATGAACTCGCCATAGGTCAGGACATCCCGCTCCAGCTCTTCCGCTAAAGAAACCATCCGGTGTAAATGATTTACCGTCCGAGATAGGGATGATCTGAGGTTCTTCACTGAAATCCTGCCCGGCCAGGGTGGTGGGTTTAACGCCAATCCTGAACGGTCCCGTTGTTTCAATATAACAGTACCCAACCCCATCTTTGAGATAGGTGGCAACTTCAACAGGACATTGGATGCCCAGCGCCATATGATTATTCTGGTTATACAGCAGAAACGCGCTTCCATATCCTACTTCCCCCAGTATTTTCCCCAGCAAGATCGAGCTGTCACCACAAACACCCTCCTGCAAATATAATGTTTCATACGGGAAATTGGTTTCAAATCCCTCTCCATCCTGGTATTCATAACTGAACAGTTTTTCACAGTCATAGGTCAGGTTCTGGACCAGGCTGGTTAAGGCCATCACCAATTCATCATCACTTGTGTTCAGACTACCAGCAACAGCTGCCACAAGGCTGCTGATGGCTTCCAGATCATACTCAGATTCCAGGAATTGCAGATAATATTCTTCCTGCCAGTCAGGCGGCAGTGATCCCTGATAATAAAATGATTTATCTGTAGCTGCAAAATAATCATACAGGCTGTCAAATATCGGCAGGGAAAGGGAATAAGATTGGCAGCTGTATTCAAAGCCATAGGTTCTGCCCGTTTGTCCGGTTAACTCCGGGGGAAGTTCTTCTTCAGAGGCTTTGTGTGGAAGGGGATCCCTCGGTCTGTGAGGGAGTATCGGCTGCAACTGAAATCCCGGTCGGGGAGGGATCACTAACCAGCGGCTCTGCGATGCGATTGATTATCATCACAGCCCCTACTAATCCAGCCAATACCACAACCAATCCAAGCAGGATCAGTCCCAGTATTTTCGTGGTGGAATTTGAGTTTCTTTTTCGCCCTGGGGTTGAATGGTCAGATCGCATGGGAGAATTATATCCTTCAGGAGATCTCGAAGGAACTTTCTAACACCGTTGTAAAGATGGCAGAGGATGGGTGCGGAGCCTGTCCTGAACGCAGCGAAGATAATTAATCTGAATCTAATGCCACATTCGCCGAACGGTTAAACCGGGGGCTGGTTAAATCTAAGTTCTTCACAAATCTTATCGAGTGGATGCAATAGCCCCGCAGGGGCGTTGTTATTAGCCCTGGCATTCATGCCAGGGCGGACAAGGTATTGAAAAGGTTTTCCAATTCATCAAGAGTTCACCCCGATTCTGTACAGATTGCCACGTCGTTCACTCCGTTCACTCCTCGCAAAGACAGGATGGGCACGGAGCCTGGCCTGAGGGTACCGAAGGGCGCCCGACGGAGGACGGGAGACGGGATGGGCGTTCAAACCCGTCCTTCGCGCAGCGAAGATTCGGTCCCCGGTCTTCGGTCCGATGCGCAGCATGCTTCCCGTCTCACGTCCGGTCTCTTCTTCCCGGTCTCTCCACCTCTGGCCTGGATAAACCAGCCAAAACCATGCTATGATAAAGATAAATCCCGCATTCGATCGGGATTCCCTCCTTGCTGGCCCCCTTTAATGGTGTAACAAAAATAGATTGAATCCCGTTCTATATATAGAATGGGATCAGACCAATTAACGGGACAACCAGGTGATTCCTGGTATCCAAATAACAAAGCCACCCTGGTGTAAACAAATCCGGACCCTGCTCCCGAACAGATCAAGTCACACTAAGGAGAGTATCATGAAGAGGCAAAAATTCTTTCTGGTTATGGGATTCCTTATTGCCCTGCTGCTGTCGGGCTGCAAATGCAGCAACGCGGGGGTCTCGGTCTATGAAGTGCTTCAGGACAGTCCTATCGGCCATGTGCTGGTGACCTCTCTTAATCCCACCTTTGAATGGCACGGCAGCGACAGCTGCGAGCCGGACAATTTCCACATGTACATCAAGGAGAATAAACCCTGGGGATACGACAGCCACGACCGGATCCTGGATGGGGATGTCTCTTCCTATACCCTTCTCGGAGGACTGCTGGAACCGGGGAAGGAATACAGCTGGAAGATGCAGGCCCGGAATGACTACGATCCCCAGGAAAGCGGTGATTATATCGGCCCCTGGTCTGAGTATGATTTCTTTTATACGGGTCCTGTCTGCACGGGAAGCACCCTTGTCCCACCTGAATTAGAAGTTCCCCTGGCAATAGGAGGGAATCCAGAAAATGACAACTGGATTAATCACTCCGGTCCCCAGGATTTTCAGTGGAGCTACCCCGGTGGATGCCTGCCGGAGTTCTACGACTACCAGTTCGCCACTGACGCTGGCTTCACCGATATCGTGCTTTCGGGAACAACCACCGAACTCTACTTCATGCACCTCTCTGAGACCTTCCCCAACTGCTCCTCGCTGTTCTGGCGGGTAGCTGCCCGGGTGGGTAGCACCGTCGGACCCTGGTCGGATGCCTTCCAATTCCACTGGGTCGAGGACAATAGCTGCTGGCAGAACCAGTACATCTCTGACGACGCTGCCCGCATCAATATCAGACTCTACCAGGACATCTGCGATCAGACAGGGGATCTCAACACAAGCAGCACGGTCCTCAACCCGGGCTGCGCCCTGAACCAGGAAGACAACCGCATTTACGGTGACGGACAATATAATACCGGCGACTGGTATGTCTGGAACTACACCGTGGACCTGGGCGCTGGACCCTGCCCCTCTACCGGACTCGATCAAATGAAATTTGACTATGAGTTGGTTGATGAATATTTCCACGTCCTGGCGCCGGGCACTTACTGTGTCTCTATGAGTAAGAACCAGACAGTGACGCAAAACGGCGCTCCCTTCTACCCAGACCTGAACAACGGGATCTGGACCGATCCCTTCACCACTGACCTGGTCGCCTCAAAAACCGTTACCCTCGGCCCTGGCACCCAGGATGTCATCCTGCATTTTGGCTGGGACGAATACGAGGAGCCCATGCTCTGGTATCCCATGCCCGAACAAACCTGGTGCCGTGTAGGGCTGGAACTGATCTGCGACCCGCTGGGAGTCATCGGGCGGGGAGAAATCCTGCCCATAACGGCCCGCGACCGGAACACCGAGTGGAAGATGGCCTCCTATGGGGGTGAGTCCTGCTTTGTTTATCTGCCTGCAGTCCAGATTGATCAGGCTCTGGCTGAGATCCCGGGCAACTTACTGTTCACTGTGGACCTGCCCTTCTTTGATCCCCCACCCCCCTGTCCCGAACCAGAACCGGAACTGGAGTGCGCCGATTTTAAAAACCAGACTACCTGCAAAGAATCCGGCTGCAAATGGGTAATTCCCGAAAGCAGGGTCGGGGCCGCGACCCCGTCCTACTGCACGGATAAATGACCCCCGACAATTGAAGATCACCCTGCCGCCACCAGCCTGTTCAGTCAACAAAAAAGAGCCACAGAAATGTGGCTCTTTTATTATGAAAGCGGGTTGGTAGCTAGGGTCCTGCCAGAGGAAACCCTTTGGGTTCGACCGGGGACGGGACAGGTCGGTTGCACAGCATCCTTCCCGTCCCCGGTCAGCACGCTCCGCGTGCTTCCCATGTGAATAAATGTACTAAACCCCAAAATCGCTCTTTACATTAAAATAAGGGAATATTATTCCCCGGAAGAATGCTTTCAAGGAGACTTACATCATGGAAAATAAGCGAATTTCGTGGTCAATCCTGATTCTTGTCCTCTTGCTCAGCGCCTGTGCATCCCCATCCTCCGGCCCTTCAGCCTGGATCGATCAACCTCTCAATGGATCCGAATTTCCTCTCCAACCTGTACCCTTAACGGCCCATGCCTCTGACAGTGACGGCGTGGCCAGTTTTGAGATCTTCCTCGCTGATGAGCTGCTGCAAACCGTGTCCGCTGGCGGCGGGCGGTTGGGTGAAGCTGCCTGGGAATGGCTGCCGCCCGGACCAGGGGAATATACCCTGCGGGTCGAGGCCATCGACAGCCAGGGCAACCGCGGCCCCGGAGCCCGGGTGGATCTGACCATCACCGATCCCAGCACGGCCCAGGTTGAGGTCATCACACCCACCTCAGCCCCGGAAGAGACAGTTCCACCTGTTTCCGATCAGGTCACTGCTAAAGCGAATACTGCTTGCCGCCAGGGCCCGGATGGTCTATTTGAGATCAGCGCTTATTTGCTGCTGGAAGAGACAGCCCCAGCGCTCGGCAG
Source organism: uncultured Chloroflexia bacterium (assembly GCA_963695575.1). Classification (GTDB taxonomy): domain Bacteria; phylum Chloroflexota; class Anaerolineae; order Anaerolineales; family UBA11858; genus B10-G9. Next base: position 57,398 of record CAVOGS010000007.1, on the reverse strand, counting down.
ATTGGCTGACAGTTCCTGGATCCAGGTAAAAATGCCCCAAACAGGCTCCATCTGCTGGATCGCTGCCAACCAGCTGGATATTGGACCCTCACTGCTGGACTCCCTGCCGGAGATCGTGCCACCACCCCCACCAATCACGGTCACACCGCAACTGACGGACACACCGACGCCCGATACCACGGCTCCCCAGATCTCCAGCTTAAGCAGTTCACCAGATCTGATCCTCACCGCTGGATCGGGATGTGCAGCCTATTCCCGCACCACCATGGTCCAGGCCTCGATCACGGATAATCTTGGGGTCAGTTCTGCCAGCGCCCTCTGGAGTGTTGGCGGGGAAAGTGGTTCGATTTCACTTACACACAGCGGCGGGGGCACCTACCAGGGCCTGATCGGCCCGGTCAGCAGCGTGGGCACGATGACCATCACCGTCCAGGCCTGGGACAATACCGGGAATACCAGCTCGGCAGCCGCTCCGTCTGTTACGGTCCAAAACTGCATTGAATAGACCCGGGAATAGAAAACCCCGGATAGGTTTCATCAGGAGGATTTCATGCCTAAAAGGCGCCTGACATGGATATGGATTGTTGTGGCACTAGTGTTCCTGCTCGGTCTTGCGACCGGGGTGGTCTATTTCACTCAACCCGCGGGCCCGCTGCCCTCTGTTGGTCCCAGCGTTCTCATTACCGGCCCGGGGCCGGAAGAACTGACCACACCCCTGGAGCTGATCGAGATCACGGCCATCGCTTCCGGGGACCAGCCTATCCATCACCTGGAACTGTGGCTGGACGGCCAGCTGGCCCAAACCTATTTCAACCCCGATCCCGGCCAGGCCTCTCCTGTCCAGGTCAGCTTCAACCAGACCCTGACAAAAGGCAGCCATTTGTTATTCGTGCGCGCCGTAGATACCTATAATTTAATCGGTCAGAGTTTACCAGTCATAGCTGAGGGATCCCTGGCCTTCGTTGGAGAAGGTCCCTTCAGCCTGGTGCAGGTCCAGGCAGGGGATACGCTGGATGAAACCCTGGCAGCCAATGACACGGATCTGGCCGCTGTTCTCCCATATAATCCAGGTTTAGGCAGCGAGGCTTCCCCGGGAACAACGATTGCGATCCCAATCCCGCCTGAGGACGGCAGCCCGCCGGCAGGAAATCCCGCCCAGCCAACTGGGAATCCCACTATCCTGGATCTGATCAAGCTTCTGCCGGGCGCCAATCCGCCCCTGCAGATGTTTCCGGCCAAGGTATTTGGACCTCCTCCTGCGCCAACGGACTTCCAGGCCAGTGCAACCGACTGCAGCCTGAGCTTGACCTGGCAGGATACCGGCGAGGTGGAAGCTGGTTTCCAGGTCTGGGTAACCGGCCTGGGATTAAGCCCCCGGGTGGCCGCCCTGATCAAAGCTGCCGATGGCACCGGGCCGGTGCAGGTCGAAATTCCTGCCCTGGGAAGCGGTGATTATGTCTACTGGGTGGAAGCCTATAATTTTGCCGGCGCCCAGCCCAGCAATCAGGCATTTGTCTCGGTTAATGGCTCCCTGCCCCAACCAGCTGGGTGGTTTTTTGACTGTGGAAGCGGTTGATTTAACAGCGCCTTCCCAGTACGACCGGGCCTATTGTTATGTTTCGATCCTGGACAATCCTGAAGTCCGGCTGCCGGCCGGCCAGGACCAGTTCATCCCCCTCACTGGCGGCGTCGGGGACCTGACATCCATCCCGCTGGCCGCCCGCAGTTATAAATTACCGGTTTCCAGCCAGGACCTAAAGGTCCAGGGGGAATGCTGGGGCTGGGCTGGCGCGAGCCTGTCCAAACTGGGCACTTTTAATCAGGCCATTCCGACCAACCAATGGGATGGATCCCGGGTTCCCCTTACTGGGCCGAACTTTGAGATCGGCCTTGTCTTGAATTTAACCGCCGGGGAGCTGGTGCCGTTTGCAGCTCCTGATCCCGGCATCCCATCCCCCATCTTGATCTCAATGGAAAAAACCGCCAGCCTGAGTGATGTCGGCCTTGATCCCATGGACGCCTTGAACTACCTTGATCAGGGAGACAAACGTACACCTGTCTGGGAGTGGCTGCCGCCTCCAACTTCTAAGGAAAAACTAACCGGATTTACAGTCCTGATCAACGGGATCCCCTATCAGCAGATCAACGATCCGGCTGCCAGGACCGCCGAGATCCAGGTACCTGGTTTTTGCGGAACGGAACGGTCAAGGTCAGCCTGGTCGCCAATCATCGTTGACCGACAATCATCTGCCCAGCAACCAGCTGACCGACCAGCAGACATCCCTGCCACCTTATATGCAGTGGTGGATTTTGAATCAGGTCCAGTTTGGATGGGTGAATGACTCCCTCAATCGCAATAATCGTTGTGATACTGTTCAAACTTTCTTCCATATCGCTGTCAATGAAGTCTTCAACCGGGGTCAGGCCAATGAGGTTAAGGGTACGAGCATCATCAAACATTTTAACGGGGGAGGTATTTCACCAGGAAGTCCGCTGCGGTACCTATAACCTGAATCATCTGGCCGGCCCTGCCGCAACCGCCAAAGAGCTCAACCCCACCAGCATCATCCTGCCCCTGCGGCTGATCGAGGGCCAAAATACTGAATATGTCATCGAGTCCACCATCTGGGATTATGATTCCGGCAGTGATAATGATGTGGTTGCCCGCTACCAGGGCACGATCTCCTTCAGCCCCGATATGGTCGATGGGCTGCTGGCCAAAATGCAGGACGCTCCTGCTAGGTTGGAAGACTACTATTGTGATGCCTATATTGCCACATATAATGGGGATGCCAAATCCAAGGTTGAGATCTGTGTCGACCTTTATGCCCAAAACCCAGCCAGCGGGGCAGCCGGTCCTGCCGGATAATACCGTCCCACTCGACCCGATCGGATCCGGACCCAGCCAGCAATATGACACCAATTCAGATCTGGCCCTGACCGGGGTCTATCTCGATCCGGACGGGAAGCTGACCATCAGGGTCCTAAATCAGGGCCCGGAAGATCTCAGAACAGCACAATTTAAAGTTCACAACCACCATCCAGGGGGATGATCCCGGCCTCTAGCGGAACACCCGGTACCGTCTCAGGACCACGGAGATCAACTCAAAAATGGGTCCCAAAGGGATTATTCTATCTGGACCTGGGACAAACTCGACCCCGCCCAATACAGCTATACCATTACAGTTGGAACTGGATGGGACAGGTTTCAGGGATCCAGATCTCGGCCAATAACAAAAAGACATTAACCTGGAGCGTCTCAGGGCCGCAGATCATCCCTGATCCTCTTAACGCTGATCTGAAAATCGTTTCCGTTCGCTCGGATGGATCGGGGGGCCTGTTTGTCACGGTCGAAAATGGCGGGCCGGACGTGATCAAGCAGACAGAGGCCACTGTCAGCTGCGAGGCCACCCAGGTTTCCCGGACGGATGGCAGCTCAACCACCATCAAGGACCTGGAGCAGATGGCAGTATTGAACCTGAACGCTCAAAGCCGCCAGACATTCAAGCTCACAACCCAGACAGGCAGCATCAATCTGCTGACCCATTGGTATCAGGTTTCCTGTCAGGTCTAAAGCCGGGGATCCTATACATGATCCCGATCCAGGCAATAACTTTATCAACCAGGCCCTTCACTAGGGGGGATAATGATGAAAAAACAACCATTTTCTGCTGGTCTTACGGGGATCCTGCTGGGGTCAGCCATCCTGGCCTGCAACTTTTCTGCCGCAACCCAGGGTGATATTGAATCTCCCTTAACCACCCTCGCACCCCCGCCAACGGCCGAGTTCCAACTGGAAGAGGATTTCTCAGATTCTCCCTATCTGCTGGAAGAATTTAATGACGGGATGCCTGAAGGCTTTAACCCGGGTCCGGGATGGAGCGCCACTGCTGGTATCTTATCTGTCAGCAAGGCGGATGAAATCTTGGAGATAGCGGGGGATTGGCAGGAATTCAGCCTGATCCTGCTTTTACGGGTTGGATCCGGCGGAGCAGCTGTCGATTTTAATATCTCCCCGCAAGGTCAATATCAACTGAATTTCTCCCGTGCTGAACTTTCACTGGACTGGCTGCCTGCTGGCGCCAACCCTGAATACATTTCCACCCAGTCCCTGGTTCTTGATAGCAGGTGGCACAACCTGGTCCTGACCCAAAAACAAGGCATCCTCAGCGTTACCGTAGATGGAGAAACCCTGCTAGACGGCCTCAATCCAGGCTATTCCCCCACAGGTTATTTCAGGTTGTCCAAGACCGGCCCCGGCACCCTGGAGATCGACCGCCTGGTGATCGGACCGCCGAGATAGACCGGATGGGAGCTACGCTCCCGACGGAGGACGGGAAAGATGCTGCGCATCTGACCGAAGACCAAATGCAGCTTGCGCCGCGACCGGATAGAGCCCTGCGGGCTCGACCGAGGACGGGAGACGGAATCGATGACCTTTAGAGTCAGTATTCGGTCCACGTTTCTCTATCCCCGGTCTCCGGTCTTCCGTCCTGAACGAAGTGAAGATACTGTCCCCGGTCCTCCGTCCTTCGCGCAGCGAAGATCCCGTCTCTCCTCTCCAGTCTCATACTTCCCATCATTTTTCCCCTCCATCCCCTCTAAAAAATGGTATAAATTTAAGTACCATACCCCGGAGGCGCTTGTGACATACAAAACTGCCCCACCTTCTCTTCGCAAATTTTTCCCCCTCATCCTGATTTTCATTATTATCCCCCTTTTAGGCTGCAATTTACTTAACCGGATCGGCAGCAGCGCAGGCAAGGATGAGATGACACTGGAGGAAGCCCTCGAGATCGAACCCCTGGACAACCGCTCCACTGTCTTCGAGGAAATGGGGCCTCCCGATGCCTTTACCCTGAAATTTCAGGAGCTCGAAGGTCAGACCGTACGCTGGGAGACCTGGTCCTATTTCGATTTCAACACCCTATTTGAGTTCATCGACGGCGAGCTGCTGTGGACCATCGATCTGGAGCCGGTCCCGGATGGATCGATTTACGCCCATTTTTATGAACCGGGGCAGTTCCAGGCCGGCATGAGCGCTGCTGATGTTCAAAACCTGCTCTGGGACCAGGAACTGCTTGAGATCGACCTCGAGGCCCTGGATCTGGAAGGCAGCCTGGCATTGGCCGGGGACCAGATCCTACTGGCTTTTGAAAATGATCAACTGGTCTATGTCGAGACAGTCATCCTCAGCCCGGATCCCGACGGCATTCCCCTGGTTGATACTCCGCCGGAACAGATCCCGGAAATCTCCCCGACTGCAGAAGCAGCTGAGTCACCCTCCTCATTGCAGGATCTTTTTGAATCAGCGGCGCCCCTTGCGATTCCCAACGCAAGCGAGGATTTCATGACCCTGGAGAATATCAGCGGCCAGGGACAGTTCACAACGCTCTATCCCCAGGCGCTGCTGGTAGCCTATTACGAGAATTTCAGCCTGGCTGATTTTTCCCTCCAGGTCGACATCACCTTCCAAAATCCCGGTACCGGAACCAAGGCCGGTGTCATCTTCCGCGGGGAAGACCCCTCGGAAGGCATGGATCATTACATCTATATCGGGGTTGCGCCCGTCGAGGAAAACCTGGTCCTGGCAGTCTTCCACGAGACAGAGTGGAAGCGTTGGGACCTGATCGACATACCCCCCGAATTTGTAGATCCCGGCGGGGTCTACCACCTGGCCGTGGTCGGCCGCGGGGAAGAGATTTTCATCTTCCTTGATGACGTCTCGGTTGCCCTGCTGCGGGAAAATGACGTCATTAACCCGGGCTATTTTGGACTCAGCCTGGCTGCCTATGAGGTGCCGGATACCGTATTCTTTGACAATCTGATCATTGAGGAAACGCCATGAAAAAACAGCCAAGATCCCTCCCTCATTTATTTTGGCGTCTGATCCTGATCCTTTCCCTGATTCTGCCAGCAGCGCTCGTGATAAATGTTGAACCCGCCCAGGCTGGCGGCGGGGGTCCAATTCCCTTTATCGGGATCATCACCAGCTGGATCAACCGCAATAAGACCTACCGGACGGCCAACAGCTTCATCAAGGATAAAGCAGAATATTATGACGCCCTGCATGCGACCGCCAGCCGCCAGCTCCTGGATGGGGAATTATTAAATAAGGAACTTCACCCAACCCGAATGGCAGCCTTAACCAAGGTTGTTGCCCTCATCGAGCAGGAGCGGGGCTGGATGAATGAGTTCGCAGAATCAGAGAAGAAAGCCGCCCGCACCGAATTTATCGATGCCATCCAGGATGAGATCACCAGCCGCATGCTGGCCTCAACACCAGCCACCGAGCTCCTGGGCGCGATGGGCAAAGGCATCAACTCCTCCCAGGGATTTCTCGATTCAGCCCTGGATAAATTGGGAGGCAATGGGGGAGGCTTCCTGGAAGATATCGCTAAAGTCAAGCGCATTGCCGACCGGATGACCATTGCCGGGGGCATGATCGGCGGTAATTTCGGTAAGGCTATTCAGAGAGCAGGATCCAATATTTCGGATTTTATTAACAAACCTACCGCGGAGATCGAATCCGGACTGATCCAGGTCCAGGAGGAGCTCGGCGCTCTGGGCGACCTGGTCAGCGGCTTGCAAGATCAGGGCTACCGGCCCACCGCCAGCCAGACTACAAAGGATGTTGTTATCTCCCTGGTCACAGGAGAAGAATCTGACAACCCAACTATCAATCAGATCGTCGATATGGTCATTGCCAAACACGGCCGGGGAGGAGATTTCAGGGATCGGGCCAAGGCCATCCTGCTGGGCAATATATCTGCCCGCTGTGCGGCCCGGGTAGAGCAAATGCGCCGGGTGGTCTTCAAACTGCAGATGGAACCGGCCGAATATGAAGCAGACGAACCCAGTGAGATCCCGGCTTGCGCTGTGATCGATATGACCGCCCTGGTTGAGGAAGCTGCGGATCTGAGTCCAACGGCCGATTCACCAACGGCAGAATCAGTGGATGCGGAGACCTCTGAACCACAAGCCACCTCCCCGGCAGCAGAGTATGTCTGGGTCCTGTCCGACACGGCGGAGAACCCAAATCAGGCCAAAACCTCCTTCCGCGGCGGCGGGCCGGATCCCGATTATTTCACCGAAGCCCGCTTTGAAGGTAAGTCCCTGACATACAACTGTTCTGCGGGAAGTTTTTCCTATACGGACGTGAGTGTTGACCACGGCTACACCTACCACAACATCACCCTGACAGCCAGCTACGACCAACCCCCTTCCCAGCTTGTCCCCGGAGAGGAAATAGACCTTCGAGCCTCTGCCAGCCACTCCGGCTCGGTCAATGAGGGAAGTGCCGGAGGGGGATTAATCTTCCAGTACAACGTGGGAGATCGGACACTCGATCCCGTGCTTTCCTATTATCCCTGGGCCCCTAACTTTGATGGGACCTCCACAGGCAGCTGGACTTTCAAGGTTCCTGCTGCAAGCGAAGGTGGTGAATTCACCATCGCCGCCGGCCTGTGGAACTCACCTCCCTGCTTTGTGATCTGGACCTATCAGGCCCAAAGAGGGGAATAAGAAGGGCGCTTCGCGCCCGACGGGGGATGGGCTGCGGCTGGCGCCGCGACAGGATGAGCCCTACGGGCTCGACCGGGAATGGAAAGTGGACGAAAGAATACTGAACCGGTCATCGGTCCTCCGTCCCGGTCGGGCTGCGGAGCAGCCCTCTCTTACTCCCAAACAAATAACGATTCCCCCACACCCGCCCCAAGGACCAGCGACCCATCGGCCAGCTTGACGCCAGCCAGGTTGCTGGTCAATCGTCCGTCCAGTGGGACTGTCCACAAGATTTCTGCTTTTCCAGCCAGATACCCAATTCCATGCAGGGTTTCCTGCCCCAGACCCGGCACTACTACTTCCAGACTCCCATCTCCATCCAGGTCGCCCACCAGGGCCATGTCCAGGTTGCGGGAGCCGATACGGTGGCTGCTGAAACCGGGAAGCTCTGCTTGTAATACCAATCTATCCCCCTCCCAGCTGAAGAACTCCAGGGTAGCATCCAGATGGGGACGTAAAACATCCATAATCAGCATTTGGCCCTCCGGCCCCAGCGGGGCAATCGCCAGCTGATGGCGCCAGCGGTACGCCTGTCCGGCAGCTGGACCCTCAGCCAGGATTTGGCCCGCTTCATTATAAAGAATCAATCTGGCGCCAATATCATTATCACTTACCGTGACCAGGATCTCCCGTTCTCCATCACCATTCAGGTCAACCCAAATTGGGGCGATGCCTTCGACCACAGCTGGAGCCGGGATCTCGATCCTGTTGATCACCTTTAAGACCGGGTCGGTCTCCACCAGGGTAGATCGAGGCCGCTTCCAGATTGTCCCCCAATACACCGTGATCATAACGCGTTGTGGGATCGGACAGGAATAAAAGCCTTCCATATTCATCATCGATCAGCCGGGCATCCGGCAGGGCATTAACATCCAGTCGGCCGATTTCAGTTCCCTGTTCCCATAAAACAAGGTCTCCCTCGTTGGTGATAAACAGCACCCGGCCGGATTCAGGATCGAGGGCTGACCGGATGAGTCAGATCTGAGGTTTCCGAATGCTGGAGGTGGGTTGAGATAGAGTTCACCTTCCTGGGCCAGGATCAGGGGCGGCATACCGGGAGGAAGCGCTCCCCGGCCGATATCATAACTTTTAACCTCTCCATCCTGAACCGTGTAGCTCTCGATCGTGCCGTCCGCCAGTACTGCGGTCCACAAAGATCCGCTCCCATAACGCAGGCCAACCAGCCATTGGATCTCGCCACCCAACTCGATCATGATCGGATCGGCGTCCAGAATCTGGCCCTGTCCTGAGACCAGCCGGTTGCCATCAGCCTGCTGGTAGGTCAGGCCGAGATCATACCCTTCCTGTGAGGGGCTAATTTCCAGTTGATCTGCAGTTGCTTCAAGGGTTGTGATTGTGGGTGCACGTGATACCTGTTCAGTCGGTGCCTGACCGCCGCAGGCAGACAGAGAGATCAAAAGTAAAAAAATTACTGGGAGTAAAATCCATTTTTTTAATTTCATGGAATGTAGACGCCCTGGGTTAAGTGAGCCTTACACCTGATTTATAACAAAACCCAACTGCTGTGATAAAAAAAACCGTTTTTTTACGGTCTCCCCCATCACCCGATCAGGGACGTTTCTTAAACAGATAATGGGAAACAAGGTATTCGCGCCCGCCCCGATGGGCCCAGGTCATTTCGCAGGCCAGGAAAAACAAACGCCAGTTCACCCACCACTGCCGGATATTTTCCGGACCATAAGTATCTGCCAGAACCTTCTTGACGGCCTGTTCAGAAGCATCCATCTTCTCCAGCCAGGCTCGCAGGGTGCGCTGGTAGTGGGTACCGCCCACGCGCCAGTGGTCCTCCAGCGCCAGGTCCTCCTGGAAATGGAGCAGCAAGTCGTCTGAGGGCATAGTCCCGCCTGTAAAAAAGGTCTGGGCCATCCAGCCCCCGCTCGGGTCTGTTTCATATTCATAACAGAAAGACCGATGGCTGAAATGATGCACAAAGAGCCGGCCGTTGGGGGACAACAGATCACTGATGATTTTCATCAGCCGGCGGTAGTTTTTCATATGTTCGAACATCTCGATCGAGAACACCCGGTCAAAGCTGCCCTGCAGGGTGTTTTCGAGCTGGTTGACATCCACCACCCGCGCTTCCAGATTCGAATATCCTCTCTGGTTGGCTTGCTGGTTGATGAACTCGATCTGGTCGCGGGAATTGCTGACCGCCGTGATCTGGCAGGCAGGATAATGTTCTGCGATCCAGAGGCTCAAGGACCCCCAGCCGCAGCCCAGATCAAGCACCTTGAGACCGTTTTCCATCCCGGCCCGGCGGCAGGTGAGATCCAGCATGGCTTCTTCAGCCTGATCCAAATTGGTATCTGGATTCTCCCACCAGCAGCAGCTGTATTTAAGGCGTTTGCCGAGCACCAGCTGGAAAAAGGCCGGCGGTACTTCATAATGCTGGAGATTGGGCAGATGGGGAACGATCGCGATCGGGCTCTGGTCAAATTTCTCCAGCAGCGCCCGGCGGCGGTCTTCCGCTTGCCCCTGGGGCATGCGCTCCAGCTGGCGGATCTTCTGTCCCGTGGTCCAGCTTAATACCGGCCGCAGAATCCAATCCGGGATCAAATTTGAATAAAGAATTTTCATATACCACATTGGCTGATTATCCATTAATTCGAAACCTCATCTTCAAAATTTCCTGGCTGGTTCTCATCCTGGGTCACAACCAGATGGACCTCGGAATTCATGCAGGCCAGGCTGGAGATCATTAAGGCCAGAGGGGGTCTTGTTTTCAGCATAACACCTCTCCGTGTGTGTATTGGACCTTTATAATAAAAGTATAAGGCATCAAAAACCTACTCACAAGAATGAAAAAAGAAATATATCTTCCGTCCTCCGTCCCCACTCCCCCGGTCCCAGTTTGCCCTCCGTCCCCGCGTCTTCCGTCTCCCGTCCGGACGCAACGCGTCCGTTCCCGTCTCCCGTCGGATGCGCAGCATCCACCAAAATGACTCCCGTCACATCCACCCTGACAATCTTGTATGCCCGATATGATCCCCAGCACCTTGACCCTCTGCCAGCATTCGTACTAGAATTATGACCCATTGACTGCCATAATGCATTGAAGGTGCCACTCACATGACACAGGATAAACGGGTCCGCCGGACCCAAAAACTGCTCGGTGAAGCCTTAATCGCCGAAGCCATGGAAAAGGGCTACAAGAATATCACCATCCAGGACGTCACCCGCCGGGCTGATATTGGCTACCGGACCTACTTCCGGCACTATACCGGGCTGGATGAGCTTTTGATCAGTGTGGCCCAGGACCGGCTGGACCAATTTTACGAGATCCTTGACCTGCCCCTTACCGGGGATTTGATCCAGGACCCGGTGGTTTTTTTCCACCAGATCGGGGATACCCTGTTCCAGCACATCCAGGACAATACCAAGGTCTTTCGCTTCCTGCTGCTGGACGATGGTCTGCGATTTTTGCTCGAACCGGTCATGACCGGGGCCTGCCAAAAAACCGAACTGATCCTCTCCGGCCTGCCCCAGGAGAATATCCCCGCCGGTGTGGCCGCCAACCATATCATCACCTCCACTTTTTCGCTGATGCGCTGGTGGCTGGAGAACGACCTCAAACACACTCCCCAGAAAATGGGAGAGATCTTCACAGAAATGATCATCAAACCCACCTGGCTGGTGATGACCCAGGCGGGCTGACAGCCGGAAAAATATGTCTATGTTATGGAAACTGAACCAAAATGACTGACCCTAAATCCCCCCTGATCGAACTGCGCGGTGTGGTGAAGAACTACCTCACCAAAGCAGGTTCATTCCCTGCTCTGCAAGGTATCGACCTCGATATCTATCGCGGGGAATTCCTGGGTGTGGTTGGTAAATCCGGAGCCGGCAAATCGACCCTGCTGAATATGATCACCGGGGTCGACCAGGCCAGCGCCGGCCAGGTGAAAGCTTTTACAAATGGCACCTCTGTCAACCTGACTGAATTGAGCGAAAACGAGATCACGCTCTGGCGCGGACGCAATCTGGGTGTGATCTACCAGTCCTTCCAGCTCCTGCCCATGCTCACCCTGGTTCAGAACGTGGTCATGCCTATGGACCTCAGCGGGCTGTACCACCCCCGCAAAAGCCGGGAGCGGGCCCTGGAATTATTGGAGATGGTCGAGCTCAGTGAACATGTCGACAAATACCCCTCCCAGATCTCCGGGGGACAGCAGCAGCGTGTGGCTATCGCCCGCGCCCTGGCCAACGACCCTCCCCTGCTGGTGGCTGATGAGCCTACTGGCAGCCTGGATTCCGTCACCGCAGATCATATTTTTAACCTTTTCCAGCAATTGATTGGGGACAACCGCACCATTATTATGGTCACCCATGATCAGGGGCTTTTACCCCGTTTCTCGCGGCACATTCAAATAGCCGATGGCCAGCTGGTCGGAGAGGGGAGCGAGTCATGAAAATTCCGTCCGGCAGCTTTCCCGCGGGTCAGAACGAGGGCTTGATCCAGATGTTTGGTGTGCAGAAAACCTACCAGACCACTGCAGGCGGTTTCACTGCCCTGCGGGGCATTGACCTTACCCTGGAACAGGGTGAATTTGCGGCTCTGATCGGCAAGTCCGGCAGCGGTAAATCGACCCTGCTGAATATGCTCACTGGCATTGACCACCCCACTGGCGGCCAGGTCCTGGTTGATGGCAAGGATATCTATTCTCTCAGCGAAAGCCAGCGCTCCCTGTGGCGGGGGCGCAACCTGGGTATCGTTTTCCAGTTCTTCCAGCTCCTGCCCATGCTTAACCTGCTCGAAAACGTGATGCTGCCCATGGATTATGTGGGCATGTATGAGATCGATCAGCGGCCCAAAAAAGCACTCGAATTATTAGCCCTGGTTGGTTTGGAAGACCAGGCCCAGCAGCTCCCCCGAGCCGTCTCGCGGGGACAGCAGCAAAGCGCGGCCATTGCCCGCGCCCTGGCCACTGATGCTCCTATCCTGGTGGCCGATGAACCCACCGGCAACCTGGATTCCCGTTCTGCCGGAAAGATTATCGATCTCTTTGAAGAGCTTTCCCGGCGAGGGAAAACCATCCTGATGGTCACTCATGATCCTTCGATGACCGAACGGGCTTCCCGGACAATCTTTATCTCCGATGGCGAGCTGGTGAATGAGACCATCGCCCAGGCCCTGCCGCTCTTGACCCATCCGCTGATGATGGAACTGAGCCATCGGGTTGAGGCCCTGTATTATCAGCCCGGGGCAACCATCCTCGAGCAGCGCAATCGCGTGGAAAATTTTTATATGATCCAGAGCGGCCAGGTCGAGATCGTGCTCCAGGGGCGTTTCCGGGATGACCTGGTGATCACCTCCTTGAAGAAGAACGATTTTTTTGGCGAGATCTCGCTGCTTGAGGGCGGCAAGGCCATCGCCAGCGTGAGGGCCTCCGATGAAGGCCCGGTGGAACTCTTAGCCCTCCCTCGGGCGGATTTTCAATGGCTGATGGACCAATCCCCTCTCACTGAGGAAGCCATCTGCCGCATTGTCCAGAAGCGTTTAAAAGAGAATCAGCAAATGAACAAGGGCAAAAAGAGAGGATTATTTGGATCAGGCTCAAGCCGGATCCAGGACGTACAGGAGTGAATATGCGCCCCCGCTGGCGAAAAGTAATTTCAGATCTGATCGATAACAAATTCCGCACCATCCTGGTGGTTTTATCCATCGCGGTGGGTGTCTTTGCTATCGGTGTCATCGCCGGGGCCTATGTGATCATCTCTGAAGATATGGGAGTGAGCTACGCATCCAACAATCCTTCCAATATGGAGATCCGCCTGAGTGATTTCGACCAGGACCTGCTGCATACCGTTCGCAATTTTGAGGGCATTAAAGAAGCCGAGGCCCGCCGGGTCTTTAACATCCGCGTCCGCGGGGCAGGAGACAGCAAATGGACCACCGTGGATGTAGTGGCCCTGGAAAGCTTCCAGGAAAACCAGATCAACCTGCTGGAGCCCATCAGCGGCCTGGCAGAGCCGGGTAAGAACCAGATCCTGCTGGAAAAGGATGTCCTGGAAGACATTAAGATCGATCCCGGGGAAATGCTGGAAATCCAGCTCTCGGATGGAAGTATTAAGGAGATCCTGGTGGTGGGGATCGTTCAGGATTCCTCCACCGGGGCGATCGATTTCCTTTCCCCGCCCCTGGCTTATATCACCAATGACACCTTGAAATTCTTTGAGGAACCGGATATCTTCAACCGGCTCTTTGCCACCGTCGAGACCGGGCAGGATGATGACGAACACATTCGGGCTGTCCTGGCCGACCTGACCGAGAAGATCGAAAAGAACGGATCCACCGTGGGCCGGAGCTTCCGCTCTAAAACCCATGAACACCCCCTGGAATCCACCATTAACGCCGTCCTGGGCATTCTGATGGCCCTGGGTGTCTTGATCGTTTTTCTGTCCAGTTCCCTGATCGCCAACACCCTCAGCGCCCTGCTCAACCAGCACCTGCGCCACATCGGGGTCATGAAGCTGATCGGCGGTCAGGACCAGATCATCTTCCGCATGTACCTGGTGATGCTGCTGGTCTTTGGTTTATTGTCGCTCTTGATCGCCGTCCCGGCCGGAGGCCAGGGAGCCTATGCCCTGTCTCAGTATATAGCCACCAAAATGGGATTTTCCCTGCTGGGCTACCGTATTGTTCCTTTTTCCTTTGTGCTCCAGGTAGCGGTGGGCATGCTGGTTCCCCTGATTGCCGGATTTGTTCCCGTGATCCGGGGCTCGAAAGTGACCGTTCAGAAAGCATTGGATGGGGACCAGACCCGGGCTTCCAGCGGGAAGGATCCATCAGGCAAGGATCGCGAATCACGATTTGAACAGTTCCAGCTTAATACCACCCGGGCCCTGGCAGATCGGGGCATCCGGCTCCCCCGCCAGCTGCTGATCTCCCTCCGAAACACCTTCCGCCAGAAGGGCCGGCTGCTGCTGACCCTTTTCACCCTGACCATGGGCGGGGCCATTTTCATTTCCGTCTTTAATGTCCGGGTCTCTCTGCATGATTATGTGGAAAATATTGGCAATTATTTCCTGGCCGATGTCACCCTCGATCTGGAACGGCCCTACAGGCTGGAAGAGATCAAGCAGTACGCCTACCAGGACCCGCGTATCATCCATGTCGAAGGCTGGACCTATTCCACGACAGAGATCCTCTTCCCGGATGGCTCCACAGCCGAGAATATCAGCATCCTGGCACCTCCAGCTGGGAGCGCCCTGGTAAACTCAATGATGGTGGAAGGCCGCTGGATCAAAGGCGGATGATCAGAAAAAAATGGCCGTCAGTGAAGGTATTTACGATTATTATCCTTCCTTAAAATCAGGCGATACCATTCCGGTTAAATTCCAGGGCAAAGAGGAGCGCTGGGAAGTGGTGGGCGTCTTTAAGTTCATCGGACTGGAAGGCACCATCGCCTACGCGCCCTATGAATATATTTCCCGGGAACAGAACCTGGCCAACCGCTCCTTCTCATACCGGATCGTGACAGATCAGCATGACCGGGAATACCAGGGGATGATGGCCAAAGAGCTGGACGTCTATTTCCGGGAGCAGGGTTTCCAGGTCCAGGAGGCCACTCCCGGGCTCTCAACCCTCGATAAGGCATCGGAAAGCCTCGATATCCTGATCACCTTCCTGTTGATTATGGCTCTGCTGACAGCCACAGTAGGCTCCATGGGGCTGACCGGAACCATGAGCATGAATGTATTGGAGCGGACCAGGGAGATCGGCATCATGCGTGCCATCGGAGCCACCGACATGGAGATCATCCGCATGGTGATCATCGAAGGTCTATTGATCGGCCTGATCTCATTTGGATTGGGAATGATCCTGGCCGTGCCCTTTACCTATTTGCTTTCTGCTATTGTCAGCAACGCTGTTTTTGCCACCCCGATTACAGTGATCTTTACACCGCTGGGATATTTGATCTGGCTGGGATTGGTGATTGTGCTCTCCTCCCTGGCCAGTGTTCTGCCCGCCCGCAGCGCGGCGCGGCTGACCATTCGTGAAGTTTTAGCTTATGAATAAGGCAGCTGTTATTACCTGCCACTAAAAAGGATAAAAATATGAAAACAAAAAAACGTTATTTGATCTTGGCCGTTAGCCTGCTGATCGTCCTGGTATTAAGTGCTTGCGGGGCGGAAGAAACGCCCACTCCGCTGAGGGAGGAAAGTGTCTCCACCAACTATGTGATTGCTGAAGGGCACCTGCTTCCCATCCAATCCAGCTGGCTGAATTTTTCCGTCCAGGGCAAGGTTGCGGAGATCCTGGTAGAGGAAGGAGATCAGGTAGCCAGGGATCAGGATCTGATCCGCCTTGACGGCAGTGAGGCCGCCCAGGCCGGGGCAGCAGCGGCTGAACTGGAATTGGTCCTGGCCCGCCAGGCCTACGATGATTTCAACCGGACCACAGATCTGGCTGGCGCCCGGGCCTGGCAGGCTTACCAGGACGCCCAGACATTAAGAGGAGAAGCCGAACAGGAATGGGAAGACCTCGATCTGGATTACCTGGAAGACCGGGTTGATGATGCCCGGATAGAGGTCCGCGATCGTGAAAGCGACCTGGATGACGCCCTGGAAGAATGGGATAAATACCAGGATGTGGATGATACCAACTATGCCAGGCAGTCAGCCGAGGACGATTTGGATGATGCCCGGGAAGATTACAACCAGGCCCAGCGCGATCTGGAAGAAGCCCTGTGGGAGATCGACGGCCCGCGGGCAGATCTGGATGCCGCCCTGGCTGCCGAAGCCGAAGCGCTCAGGGACTATGAAATGTACCTCGAAGAAGGATTTGACCTCGATCAAAAAGTCCTCCTGGAATCCCGCCTTGCTGCCGCCGAGGCTGGCCTGGCTGCTTCTCAAAAGGTGCTGGATGATTTCATCCTTAAAGCCCCCTATGCCGGAACATTAACAGATATTAATATCGATCCCGGCCAGTTTATTGGCCCTGAGTACCGGGCCGCCCAGCTGGCTGACCTGAGTGAGTTAAAAATTGAAACCAGCGACCTGACCGAGCTGGAAGTTGTAAAGATCTTCCCTGGCCAGGTGGTTGAGATCGTTCCCGATGCCCTGCCAGGAAGAACTTCTGATGGGCCGCGTGGAAAAGATCGGGCAGTCCTTCACCACCCAGTCCGGCGATATCCTGTATACCGTCACCATCAGCCTGGATGAAAGCCACCCCGACCTGCGCTGGGGCATGACCGTTGAGCTGACCTTTTTACCGGAGTAGAGGAGCTGCGCTCCTGACCGGAGCGAGATGCTGCGTTTCAGACCGGATGGGTGCTCATGCACCCGACGGAAGACCGATGACCGGGGACGGAAGACGGGGACTATAACCTAAAGCCCAGTAAATAAACAGTGTCATCCTGACACCAACTCCGAACGTAGATGAGGAGGAGGTGGAAGGATCCATATTCAGATCACCTTTTCAAGTCCATCGCCTATGGAGTTGAGCATTTTATGGATTCTTCCATTTCCCCCTCGGTTTCCCTCCGGGTCAATGTCAGAATGACAAATAAAAAAGGGCGACGCCATGCGTCGCCCCTGCAATCTTCTCTTACTGACCCATAGTCTATTTACTACTTACTATTTACTACTTACTTCGTTTGTCAAATCTGATTTGACAAATGGAACCCCCTTCCGCGATGGTATGCCCCAACGTAAATTCGAACTCCGGGAACTGACTGGCCATGCCTCGATCTCCGTCCATGGCAATATCACATAGATGTTGGATATCTTCCGGGGACGCTCCCAGTTTTTCCCAGGCACTTACCAGGGGACAGTAGTGAAAGTCCAGATGATATTTTTCTTCATCAGCGGCCACGACCTCCATTTCAAACACTTTCCGGCTGGTCTCTCCAGCGAATACAGTCTGGAACTCTTCCATGCTGTCAGGATTCTTCATCTTGTCCATCTTTAGCTGCCCATGGATTCCGCCCGTGGCCCTGATCGCCGCCCGGCCAAAATCATCCCAATCCAGTCCTCTTTCGCGGGCTTCTTTGAGCAGTAAATACATCCAGGTTGCCCGGTGTTCGATGGCTTTTCGGACTTCAGTTACGAGTTGAGCGTTTTTGGTCATGGTTATGATCCTAAATATGAAAATATTATACCCAAAGGTTTGGCCTAGTTTTTAAGCTCGTGGGAGAGCAGCCTATCCTGAGCTTGCCGAAGGACCAGCTCTCCCGTACCTGGATAAGAGCGCAAGCTGCCGATCCCACTTGAGCTTCCGGATTATTACCCTTAATCCCCCATGTCTGTCATCCTGACATCGACTCCGAACGTAGAGGAGGAGGAGGTGGAAGGATCCATATTCAGATCGCCAATACAAGCCCATCCCCCTTTTTGTTTTAACTCCATATGGATTCTTCGCTCTGCTCAGAATGACATAACTGGGACTGTCATTGATGGGATACAGATTCGTCGAAGCAAACCTCAAAGTGTAGGGTCATCAAACGACGACGAAGGTCGGCTGTCGGCGTCAGTCCCTCCTTGAAAATCAGTCCAGGAACTTGAGGATCAACGGAATCACGATCGCTGTCAGTCCCGTTGAGATCACGGCCAGGATGAACAGCAGGTAGCGCTTATCGTAATTGCTGATGATGGAGGAATCATAATACTGATCCACATTCTGATCCTTGTACATCTTGAGCAGGCCGTTGATCAACTTATTACGCGTATCCTTGCCTTTCAGCAGGCCAAAAATTACCACCAGATTCACCACAACCACCAGGATGATAAAGGTGATCATGGCCCAGGTAGCTGCCGGGCCGTCGTCGTTTGCTATCCCGGAATTGATGGCCAGGGACAAAAAATTTAGGAACAAGGCCACGATGATGAAGATCGTATCGGTGCGGGTGTTCTGTTTGATATCCATAATAATATGGTCATAGACTTTTTCTAACATATCAACCTCCAGTGGTTAGCTCTCTATTTATAATAGCATGCGGCTCCGTGAAACACAAAATTATATACGGATTGCCGCCCTTCGACTTCGCTCAGGGCAGGGTTCTCACTGCGTTCGCTCCTCGCAATGACAAACTCCGGGCTGTCATTGCGAGGATACGCAGTATCCGAAGCAATCTCAATAATATCCCAACTATGATTAATAATTTTTTCCACTCAGAGATTTGGATTGTAGATCCCTTAAACGTCGGCCTGCGCCGACGTTCGGCGCCAGCCCATATACAGGACTTTGCTAAGCACCCTGTTAGGGTCAGTCCCGAATCAGCACAGATTGCCGCCCTTCGACTTCGCTCAGGGCAGGGTTCTCACTGCGTTCGCTGCTCGCAATAACAAACTCTGGGCTGTCATTGCGAGCATGGGCAGCATGCGAAGCAATCTCGACAGTATCCCAACTATAATTAGAACCTTATTCCAATCAAAGATTTGGATATCTACTGCCCTTTTTCGCCTTACACTTTACTCTTTTCCCCTTACACCTCCATTTTCACCGTTGACAACAAGCCAGCAATTTGTTATAAAACTGGTATATTGGTCAGACCAGCATACCAGAGCAACCTATGAAAATTCAGCCTGTTTTACAAAAATCACTCTCCGAGATCGTGGCCGGCAAGATTGCAGCCTTGATCCTTGAGGGAGAATTCCCACCCAATCACCAGCTGCCCTCCGAACGAGATCTGGGAGAACAGCTGGACGTCAGCCGCTCCAGTTTACGGGAAGCCCTGAAGATCCTGGCTGAACATAAGCTGATCGAAGCCCGGCCCGGCGTGGGATGGTTTGTACGCCCTATCGAAGGCTCTGTCGCTGTGAAAGCCCGCGAATTGGCCCAATTTGAAACTAAAGTCACCATCCATAAAAAAGCTGCCAAAGAAGGGGAACCCCCTCCCGGACCACGGCGTTTGCCGGTTGCCAAGGAAAAACCACTAAAGATTCCCAACCTCAAAGAAGACCGTTTGGGGACCTTCGATTTCATTTCCTGGTGGGACCGCGACAAGGTCGCTGACGCCAAAGTGCTGGTTGTGGGAGCAGGCGCACTGGGCAACGAAGTTGTCAAGAACCTGACCTTGATGGGTGTCGGCCAGATCCTGGTGATCGACTTTGATACCATCGAAGCAGCCAATCTCAGCCGGTCGGTTCTTTTCCGGGAGACGGATACCAAACGTAAAAAATCCCAGGTGGTTGCCGCTCGCGCCAAGGAGCTCAATCCTCAAACCAGGATCCAGTATCTGCACGGGGATGTCACAACCGAACTGGGACTGGGTATCGTCCGGCGGATGGATGTGGTGATCGGCTGCCTGGATAACCGGGAAGCCCGCCTGGCCATCAACCGTTTTTCCCACTGGATGGGAAAACCCTGGGTCGATGGCGCCATTCAGGAATTATTGGGCCTGGTCCGGGTTTTTGTCCCGGGCAAAGGTGCTTGTTATGAATGCACCTTAACGGAACAGGCCCGGCGCGATCTGGCTGTGCGCTACTCCTGCCCCCTTTTAGCCCGCCAGAACATCCTGCTCGGCAAGGTGCCCACCACCCCAACCATCGCTTCCATCATCGGCGCCATGCAGTCCCAGGAAGCCCTGAAGCTGATCCATGATATGGATGTAGAAGCCGGCAAGGTCATCCACTACAACGGCCTGACCAACCACATGCACACCACTGCTTATACCCATCAAGAGGATTGTGAAAGCCACTGGATTTATGGGGATATCACTGAACTGCCGCTTCGGGCTGAAACCGCAACCATTCAAGAACTGCTGAAAATCATTAAAATTGACCTGGGCGACGAGGCCGTGATCGAATTGGATCAGGAAATTGTTCTGGAATTGGTATGTGCCAGCTGCAGCAAAGCAGAAAATACCATCAAACCCATGTCTGAGGTGAGTTTTGAAGCAGCCCACTGTCCCAACTGCGGGGAGATGCGTGAAGTGAAAATGACTCACCTGATCACGGGTGAAGAACCCTTTTTACACCACACCCTGGCCAGTATAGGCATCCCTGCCTTGCATATCCTGAGAGCTAGAAATAGTCAGGAATACCGCTTTTATGAATTAACCGGCGACCTGAAGGAAACGCTTCATTTTAGTGATTTTGAAGACACAACCGGCGAGGTGCCGCTGCGAGACCGCATTAAGATCGGTGAAAAAGTCAAAATCAAAATCCCTGGTAAAAATCCCGCTGCTGGCAAAATCAAACTCAAGGACTGACCTGCCTGAAAGGGCATCTAGACACGGTTTTAACTATGGCTGATTCAACCTTACCGGACAAGATCATCAACTCAGTTATAGGGAAGATATTTATTCTTGCCCTGCAAACTGTCTTGAGCAGCATGGTATTGCTGTTGGCCATCCTGTTCCGCCAGGCTGTTGATATCACCCTCTTAAAATATTCGATCGTGATCCTGGTTGGAATTACTGGCAGGATATTCCGCCCGCCGTTTCTTAAAAGGGTATACCCTGTTCCTTAAACTGCTGGTATCGCTTTTAACCACAGCCCTGAGCCTGGCTGTGCTTTATTTACTTTCAGCTGGTTTCCTGGGCATCAACCTGTTTTTCCGATCGAATAATTTCCCCGATTGGCAGGGCCTGATCCAATTGGGATTTGCATGCTTTTGGTGCTGTATTGGTCCTGGTGGCTTTCAGACCGCCTTCCGCGGTTTTGGACCCACCCATCTCGGCATCATCTCCTCAGATCTCCAGTCCTGTACGCAGGCCTGACATTAAACCTTCAGCGGCTCCTGCAGTAAACAAAAAAAACAGGCCAAAGGCAGCTAAAGGAAATTCGAAGAATAATGGATCAGGGGCAAAGAAGAAAACCACAGCCTTAAAAGTCGCCCCATCGAAGACAAATCAAAAAACGACTGTGAAGAAAACAGCCGCGAAGAAAATAACGAAAACTGTCCCGAAAACAAACGCGAAAAAAGCAGCCCCAAATAAAATGGCTGCAGCGCCAGGGTCAACCATAAAAAAGAAAACCACCAGGTCCAGGAAGAAAGTCAAAAAAGAGATCAAATTTGTTGGCGAAATAGAACACACCTGCCCCTACTGCCTGGACCCAGTCCTGGATCATGATCCTCGCGGGGTGAAGATCTGTCCCATCTGCAAAACCCGCCATCATGCGGATTGCTGGGGGATCACCGGCGCTTGCCAGATTCCTCATTCTCACGAATAAATTAGGACCAAGAGGAGAACCTTATGCCAGAAATTGATGTAACAATTGTGCTCCCAAATGGAGGGGCCCGCAAAGCAGAGATCCCTGATGACGTGATCATCCGCGACCTGCTGGCAGAAATGACATCCTTGCTGGGGCTGCCTACAGTCGGACCCGACGGCCGGCCGATGGGCTACCGCCTCGACAGCAAAGCCCTGGGGCGTGAACTTCAGGAGTACGAGACCCTGACAGATGCCGGTGTACCCGCTGAGGACCGCCTCGTGTTAACGGCCGATATCACTGCCGGTGGCGCGGGCAGTGCCCGGATCTCTCTGGACCAGAGCCCCAGGATGCGCCGCCTGAAAGCCGATCACAAACGCATGCAGGATCTGGCAGCCCAAAGCGACTTGATCGAATTCAAAACTACATCGACCATAAAAGGTATGGCCCCGGAAAGGTATATCGTTACCTATAAATGCAAAGGCATTGTCGGAGTCGACAAAAACGGCCAGCCAAAAATGGGCAGCAAACACCAGGTGGAGATCTACCTGCATAATCAATACCCCCAGCGCTGGCCGGGCATGCAGTGGCTGACCCCCGTCTGGCACCCCAATATCAATCATCATAACGGCTCCGTCTGTGTGGATGCCGCCTGGTGGACAGCCAGCCGCTCTTTAGATCGCCTGGTGATCATGATCGGCGAGATGGTGCAGTACAAGAATTATCACGACGATCCCACCAAACCGCCCTTTCCCTGGGATCCCGAGGCAGCCCGTTGGAGCCGGAAATACCGCCAGGAGCATCCCGACGTTTTTCCAGTGGATACTCGCGAGCTTCTGCGCCCCGAACGGGTCAAATTGAAAAAAGAAACTGCCATAAAACCGAAGATCAAATTGAAATAACCACTTATTGTCATTATCAGTAACCTTATCAAATAAGAATATGCAATTGGAGGTAATACCATGGCTGACATTACTGTCACACTTGTACTCCCCTCTGGAGGGACCCGCACTGCCGAAGTTCCGGATGATGTTGAAGTAAAGGAATTGATCCCGGAATTGACCACATCCCTGGAACTTCCCACCACCGGACCGGACGGACGACCGATGGGCTACCGCCTGGACAGCAAAGCGCTGGGAAGGGAACTTCAGGAAGAAGAGACATTGGCGGAAGCCGGTGTGCCCGAAAATGACCAGATCGTTATGACCGCAGATGTAACAGCAGGTTGAGATGGCGTGGGGCGAAAAACAGCCCCACTCCCGGAATTATTTATTATGACTACCGCCAATATCCGTTTACTGCCGATAGAGACACCAACCCCCCAGCCGGGTTATATCCCCTTTAAACAATCCCGGCACTGGCGCTCCAACATCGAACAAGCTCATCCCGGCCAACCGGGTATCGCTGTATTTATGACCCAAAAAGCGTACGTCAGGGCAAATGTCCATGCCCAGAGCGATATGGATAACGAAATTGGCGGATGGTTGATCGGTAACTGGAGAAAAGATCAGGACACAGGTGAAGAATTCATCGTTGTTGAGAGGTGTTTGCCCGCCCTTCATACCCGGCGCGGCAGTGCATATTTAACCTTTACGCAAGATAGCCAACTGGCAATGTTTGAGATCATGGAAGAGAAATTCCCGGATAAAGAATTGGTGGGATGGTATCACACCCATCCAAAAATGAGCGTGTTTTTATCCAATCACGACCTGTTTTTGCACAATTCTTTTTTCCCGCATCACTGGCAGGTTGCCCTGGTAATCGAACCGCACAGCCATACAGCCGGGTATTTTATCAGGGATAAAGATGGAAATCTGGATGCCAAGCTTTATTCCGGATTCCATGAATTGGTCCCGGAAAGATATTGCAGTATTGTACGCTGGACCAATATGACAGAAGAACTTACTGGATCAGAGGGAGTGATGGAAAATGAGTAGATTGACAAGGCTCTATTATTATGCCGTCCTGGGCGCCATGGGAGGATTGATTGGCTGGCAGGCCAGCAACGTAGTTGGTTTATCCTTTTGGTCAAATATCTATCTCAGCGAGATCGTTGTAGGCGGATTGATTGGCCTGAGTATTGGCGCCTTGATTGGACTATCTGAAGGGCTGAATTCAAGAAACCTGCTCCAGGTCCTGAAATCCGGCCTTTTCAGCGGCGGCCTGGGACTGATAGGTGGAGCGATTGGCCTGCCAATTGCTGAAGCATTATTCCAGTTTATTGGTGGAGGATTACTGGGCAGGGCGATTGGCTGGGCTGTTTTTGGCCTTTTGATCGGGACTGCATTTGCCATCACCAGCGGTAGTGAAGCCTGGAAACCCGCTCTGGGTGGAGCCATCGGAGGTCTATTGGGCGGAGTCGTCCTGGAAAGTATCGGTTCTTTATTCCAGAATCCCCTGTACGGCAAAGCCATCGGACTCACCTTGATGGGCGCTTCAGTCGGGATCTTCATCGCCCTGATTGTCCTGCTGCTTTCCCGGGTCTGGCTGGAAGTAACCAGTGGAAAAATGAAAGGCTCAGAGTTCATCCTGGATAAATTCGTCAAGAAAAATGGTCCTTCTGCTTTTATCGGCAGCAGCCCGCTGAAATCCGATATCGTTTTGCCTGACCCGGATGTCGATCCCCAGCATGCGCTGCTAAAGGGAGAAGACAGCCACTTTAACCTCAAAGACCTCAGCCTGAGCGGCACCTTTGTTAACGGTAAGAAGATCGAAATAACTAGTTTACGCAAAAACCAGGTGATCAAAGTTGGCAATACTGAACTGGTTTATCACGAGAGGAAATAACCATGAGGAAAGCTAAGATCATCCATGTTTTACTTATCCTGGTTTCCCTGCTAACCCTGACTGGATTCAGCCCCTATCACCAGGCAGATGAAACCCATATCCGTATCACTCAGATCGATACCACGGACTTCCCCAAAGTCACCGTTTACGTCACGGTTACGGATGGTGATGGCGAACCGGTTGGTGTGGATCCATCCCGGATCAGGCTGATGGAAAACGAGCTGGAAATTCCACTGGATCAGGTGGAAGGGGTCGGGCAGATCGATCCATTCACCACGCTGTTAGCCATGGACATTTCAGGCAGCATGCTCTATGCCGGGAAACTTGAAGCTGCCAAGGCAGCAGCCCGGGTATTTGTTGAACAGCTCCGGCCAACAGACAGGATTGGTTTGTTAGCCTTTCATACCGAGATCTTTTATGTGCAGGAGATCACCACTGATCGAAACTTGATCCTGAGCGCCATCGACGGTTTAGAAGCCGATGAAGATACTGTTATGTATGATGCGCTGCTCGAAGCCATTAATATCCTAAGTGAGGTCAAGGGCAGGAAATCAATCGTGGCCATCACCGACGGGTTGGATACCTTAAGTCAATCCACGCCCGAATCCGTTTTAGAAGGTATCGGCCCAGCTGGTTTATCGATCTCCACGATCGGGCTGGGCGACCCGGATCAGGACCTGGGGGAGTATTCGGCCATTGACGAAGAAGCGCTCACCTACCTGGCTGAAAATGCCGGCGGTGTATACGCCTACGCCAATGATCAGGAGAGCCTGAGTGAAATTTATCAATCTTATGCTGTCGCCTTTAAGAGTGAATACCAGCTGACGTACACCTCCCCCTCAAACCTGCGTGATGGGGTCAATCGGGCGCTCTCGGTTAGCCTGGCTGATACCTCCAATACAACGACAGAGGCCGAGGAAGAATCCATCACCTACAACCCCGGCGGTTTGGTTCCGGAAGTATCAGAACCGGTACCGATGCTGTTCTTCGGGGCTATCATGGCGGGGCTGGTTGTCTTATTACTGATTCCCGCCGGGATCGGCCTGGTGTTCAAACCCGGTAAAGGGAAAAGCAAATCAGCGAAAAAGAAAAAACCTGCCATTAAGCTGAAGGACTAGACCTTCTCCGGGAAATCATGAAAGTGAAGAAAATATTTCTCGCAGTAATGATGATCTTCCTGGCTGCCAGCTGCAGCTTGCTTCCTGGCAGTGGGGCAAGAGCTGATGATTGGAAATCCCCAACTCCAATTGGAAAGACGCCCCCAGGAGAAAATCCACTCCCACCCACAACAGTAAGTGAGAGCGATTGGTGGCGGCCCGAAGTGAACACTACCTGGCAGTGGCAGCTCGACGGAGAAAGTGAGCTCTCCTTCGATGTAGATCTGTATGATCTGGATCTGTTCGAGACCAAACCTGATCTATTAATAAATCTCAAAGCAGATGGTCGGGTTGCCGTTTGTTACCTTAGCGCTGGAAGTTGGGAGGATTGGCGCCCGGACGCTGATATGTTCCCCTCGGAGGTATCTGGGGAAGAAATATCAGGGTTGGCCAGGAGAGAAATGGTTGGATATCCGCCAGATTGATCTGCTCGCACCCATCCTGCGTAACCGCCTTGACGAGTGTGCTGCCAAGGGATTTGTAGGAGTGGAACCCGACAATATCGATGCCTATACTAACAACACAGGTTTTCCGCTCAGTTATGAAGATCAGTTGGCATTTAATATCTGGCTGGCAGAAGAAGCCCATCTCCGGGGGCTTTCAATCGGCTTGAAAAACGATCCTGAACAGGTTCTTGATCTGCTGCCTCATTTTGATTGGGCACTTACTGAAGATTGTTTTGATCAGGATTGGTGTGAAGAGATGCTGCCCTTTATCCAGGCCGGGAAACCCGTATTTGCCGCGGAGTACACTGACACAGGTATCGTTCTCGCGGACATCTGTCCCCTCGCCAGGGAAATGGGTTTCAGTTTAATCCTCAAGAACCGCGAACTGGATGCCTATCGCGAGGCCTGTCCTTAAATATTGAGGACAACTGAGTCACCAATCGCCAAACCAATGTATAATCAAGTGTGAGGGAGAGCTGGCGCTCTCCCTTTTTTGTTAATTCTTATTTGTCATCCTGACCCGAAACAAAGTGAAGGGGAAGGATCCATATTCACATCATCGTAACAAGACCTCACCATTTCCATTCGATCACTTGATGGATCCTTCACTACGCTCCGGATAACAAATCCTAATCTAGCTTGTCATGTGCGAGGACACCGAGCACAGCCGAGGTGGACGAAGCAATCTGGACAATAGTAATCTGAGATCTTATTTCTTTATGGTAAATTCCTGAGGAATAAATCCATTCGCTGATTTATTTTAAATAATGTTATTGATAATCGCTGGTATTGATCCAGATTTTTTCGGTTGCCCCGAAACCTCTTAATGACATGCTGGACTGATGACTACACATCACTTTCGTCATCCCTATCGACTTACTACTTACGATTTACATCACACTTAAGATCACCACCCACACGATTTACCAATTCCAATGGGCATATTTAATACCTTAAGTGTGGCTTCCTGTGTGACTTCTGAGGTCTTCTGGAGCAGAAAATAAGATTTGGCCGGAGTAAATGTGTACACTCCTGGATCGGTCATCACTACGCTCAAGGCTGCGCAATCGATCGTGGCTGCAACTTCATCGGGGCAGTCGCCTTCAAAGATCCAATCTTCCTGGGCAACAAATTGGAAACTCATCGGAAGTTTACATTGCGTATCTGAAGTGGGAGCGATCTTCCCATCCCCGACCAAGTGCAAAGGGATATTGCAAATAGCCTGGCATTGGCCAGCTTCTGTCCCGCCCACCATCATTTTCAAAACAACATCCGTGGCCCCCATCGCGTCCGCCACCCAATTTCCTGCGCTGTTCTGATAAAAAGTGATCGGGAGCTCCGTCTCAATATTGAAATTTATATGTTCGTGTATCATCTGGTAGTGATAATACACCACGGCCTGGCCATCTTCGGCAATACTGTTCTCGACCTCAAGAGGATCCAGGTCCTCCAGATCCGCGTCCTCAAGATCTTCCAGATCCTCCCCGGACAGGCCACCTTCTGTGCTGCAGGCACACAACACTAGAGCGATGATGATCAGCATAAGAAATAATTGCTTGGCGGGGGATCTCATTTTTTCCTCCCGGTTTGTGGAAATTTTACTTTGTTCACTTCCTACTAGTATAACGAATCATACTCCCTAATTGTTACAGTTTTTTCCCATATTAAAAGCCGGATTCCTTAGCTAGACGAATGCCAGATAAGCCACGCCGGTTCTCCTTCTTCTATTTTCTCCGGCATGTGACCACCCTCCCACCTCGCTCTGACAACCGGCAGGGATCTAAAAACCTCTAACTGCTTGCCAATCAATGTACTACTTTCTACTTTCTACTTACTATTTACTATCTACTATTTACTACTATACAACCAGTACTACCTAACTACTTCAAAACCACCCTCCCGCATCTTGTCGAAAGCACCCCCCTGCTCTATCATATCCACACATGGAACACACAGACAAATTTTTCGATTTTGCGGCCCAGATCGGGCTCACCAAACACCTCGGTGGACAGGAAGCCACCAAGGAGCTGATTGATCGCACACGCATCACACCGCTCAGTTATGTGCTGGACGTAGGCTGCGGTGTGGGTGTGACGTCCTGCCACCTGGCCCGCTGCATGGGCTGCCGGGTGATGGGAGTGGATATCAATCCCCGCATGGTCGCACGCTCACGGGAGCGTGCCAAACGCTTGAAACTGTCTGACCTGGTGGAATTCCAGCAAGCGGACGCCATGACACTGCCTTTTGAAGACGATTCATATAACGTGGTGATCACCGAATCGGTCACCGCTTTCCCCGCAGATAAGAACAAAGCCATCCAGGAATATGTCCGGGTCACAAAACCCGGAGGATTCATCGGTCTTAATGAAGGTACCTGGTTAAAAACACCCGTTCCGGAAGAGATTATGGCCTGGGCTTCACAGGACCTGGGCGCTAATGTCACCCCCCTTCAGTCCGGGGAATGGGTCAAATTGCTTGAAGATGCCGGACTGGTGGATATTTTCCAGCGCACCAGCACCATCAGCACCCGCGAGGAATCCCGCGGCATCCTGGACCGCTACGGATGGGGCGGCTTTATGGGTTCCCTGGCCCAGGCATTCTTGTTATACCTGCGCGATCCCAATTATCGGGAATTCCTGAAATCGATCGGTAAGGAAGGGTTAATACCCCCTGATTTGGATGAATATTTTGGATATGGTATTTACATAGGTAAAAAAGAGTTATTTAATCATATCTAATGTCCTCGCACAAAATCCCTGGGTTGAGCCGGATTCAGGATGTATGGAAGAGATTGGATATCCAGTCTTTAAATAGGATGCGGGTTCCTTTAAGGAACCCGCATCCTGCTCTTGGAAAGCGCCAGCTCTCTCGAACTTAATTGTCCCACCGATATGTCATCCTGAACGTAGAGAAGGATCCATTAGGAGATCAAACATAGAGAGTTTTGACTCTATCTGGTTGAACTAATTGTGGATCCTTCTCCCTCGCATTTGCTCGGGCTCAGGATGACCTATTTTGGGATGAGGTTTTACTGATCAAGCACTGTCAGGGACGCCACAAGCTCATCCAGCAGCACCAGTGATGGCACAAAGGTATTCTCGCTTTCACTTTCCAGCTGGGCCACAATTCCATCCCGATAGGCGCCATAATCCTCGTATATTTCTTCCATGTTTACCATTTCGGGGTGTGGTAAATAAGGGTGATTGACTGGAAAGATGATGCTGATGTAATACTTGCCATCA
This sequence comes from uncultured Chloroflexia bacterium, assembly GCA_963695575.1. Lineage (GTDB taxonomy): Bacteria > Chloroflexota > Anaerolineae > Anaerolineales > UBA11858 > B10-G9. Next base: position 28,085 of record CAVOGS010000007.1, on the reverse strand, counting down.
TTTGTTAAACCCTGATAGGTATAAAACAAGTAAGGCCAGCCCACGCTGTAATAGGCCTGTCCGTATTGAGCCAGCCAGCGAGCACCCCGGCCATTCTGGAAATCAAGATATTTCACATTGGATTGATAAAGCTGTCCCGCGTTAAACATATCCGAAACCGCCAATCCAACATGGTCCGCAGGGTGGGTGTCCAGGGCAACCTGCAAGGCATCGAGACCGTTGTCCACATTCTCATTGATAGCCCGGAAATCAGCTGCCGGGTAAACCCTGATAATTGGGGCATGAAATGTGCCTGACAGAGCCCAGTTATTAAAAAGGTATTCCCGATGTTCCGGCATACTCCACCAGGGATTGTTTTCCTCGTAATATCCGGGGGTAACACCCGCTGTGATATCGTCTGCCAGGAGTTGATTAAAATAAAAACTGACTCCAGCATAATTGAAATTTGGATCTTTTGGACCTGCCGTCACCGTTGGGTGCTGGGTGGGTGGGAGCGTATCTGCGGAAGAATCATCAGCCTGATTAGCAGCAACCGTGGCCGCCACCGAGGTGGCAATGGTGTCTTCAGAACTGCTCTCTGATGTTTGTTCTTTTCCCGTGACCACACAGGCCAGGGAGAGGGAGATCAAGAGGGCTATTATGAGAGTTATCCTGGATTTCTTTAAATACATTAAATCCTTCCTTGATTGAATGAATACTAATATTCTAAACGATTCTAGCGGATAGAAAGGAAACTATTTCCTCCTCTACATCGTTCGAGGGAGAGCACCTGCTCTCCCGAATTTAGTTTACCTACGAATATTTCAGCTTGAACGCAGTTAAGGATCCAATCAAAGATCAAACGCAGACAGATATGACTTGAACTACTCAAAGCCATTATGGATTCCCCACCTGCGGCGCCCGCGATTTCAGTATGACAGCTGGCAGGCTTCTGAAATAAAAAATAGGGGCGACCCGGTGCGTCGCCCCTGCATTTTCCATATTCTGGATCCCTATCGATTTACACCTTACGACTTTCTTTCTCTTACGCGTCCTCACATCCTTCCAGACAATCCAGTGCTTCCTGGGCTTCTTTGCGGACAATATATGCCCGGTCCCAGTCATACTGATCATCTACACCAAGCAGCAATTCGCAGGTCTCTTTACATTTCAGGAGCTCTTCTTTATCGAGGTGTCCATGACGAGCCAGTTTGCCGTAGCTGCGGATGGCTTTGGAACGCACCCCTGCGCTGGAATCAGCCAGGTTGACCCGGATCGCTTCCAGCATGTCTTTTTTGTATTCCTGCGGGAGATCAGCAGGTTTGATCACTTCCACAAAACTTCCCAGGGCGCGGATAGCTGTGTCACGAAGTTCGAGGTTCTCAGACTTTGCAGCCATCAAGACCTGCTCAAAAGCCTCGATTACTCTGGGTGAATGGATCTTGCCCATAGCATAAACCAGGAAGATCCGGCATTCATCACTTTCTTCACATTTGAAGGATTCCAGAAGCGGTTCCAAGGCAGGTTCTCCAACCCGTCCAAAAGCGTGGCCAATTGTTAACTGAGCTTTCATATCCCCGGCGTCCAGGTTATTCAGCAAGATCGGCACCACAAATTCTCCAAAATCGGCCACAAGTCCAACCGCTTCATCCAAAACATAGGCATGCTCCGGGTGATCCAGCAAGTCGATATAAAACAGGGCCGAGACCATCTCAAATAGAGAACGAGCGGCATCTTCGGTGATCTCGGGAAGACCCTCCCGGATCAATACTAAACCCTGATGGATATCTTCCGATTTAGAGCTGCTTAATAACTTTTTTATCTGTTCAAATTTAGTGTCGACCATCGTACCCTCCCAACTTATCAATAATCTCTTTTCCAAACCCCTAAAGAATTTTAATTTCCCTCATCCCGGGAACTTCCCCGGTATTTGCCTGCCTCTTAATCTGTGTGAGTATTTATATCATACTCGGATAACACTGGATTTCTAATCCAGATTCGATGCGAATTTCTCTGGCTTTTAAGGGAGACATGCAAAACTAAAAAGGAGGCCAGATCATGATCTGGCCTCCTTTTTTATCCACGAGCTCTAATGTATCACTCTTCAATAATAAGCTGGATCTTTCTCACAGCCTGGTTGGTTGCCCGGCGGTAGGCACGACCCGGGGGCACAAGAGCACATAAAGATAGACAATCATCACCTGTGGAGATTGTCCGACAGACCAGATAGCTATGCTCTTTGGTCCGGATTGTAACTTCATCAACAGGAGCCAAACCCAGGTTATCCTGGGTTTCCAAACTCACCTGCTGCAATAGGGCTATCATAGCGCTGGCCAATTCATGGTCAGGACTGGTAGGTGCCGAGGCTATGGAAAAACCATCTGAAGTCGCCAACACCGAACGGATGAAACCCCCATCGGCATTCATTTCCTGTAAAATCTCATTAAACGATTGAGGAGTATATCCCCCATCCCGGGGCCCTTTATCAGTCACTTGGTTCTCCTAAGCAGGATTTGGATTGATTTTCCCTCTGGCATTTGTTACAACTCTGTTGACAATTGATTTTAAGCCATCCAGGACGCCAACACCATCAACTGCAACACTTCCAAATGTTGGAATTCCGTTCAGGCCTAAATGATGCTTGAGAGTTTCAATAGGTACAATTCCCGGCAAGTCTCGTTTATTACACTGCAGGACCAATGGAACATCATTGGTATCAAAACCCAGCTCTTCCAGATCCTCATAGAGGTCTTTTATGGCATCCACATTTTCTCCCAATCGGTTGATCTGTGAATCAGCCACAAAAACGATGCCATCCACACCTTTTAATACTAATTTGCGGGTCCCGCGATAATATACTTGACCCGGTACCGTATAGATATTAAACCGGGGTTTTAAACCGCTGATTTCACCCATTTGGAACTGCATGTAATCAAAATACAGGGTGCGGTCTTCCCGTGTTTTAAGCGAGATCAACTCACCTCTTCGGTCTGGATGGGTCCTGGAATGAATATATTCCAGGGAAGAGGTTTTCCCACTTAATGAGGGACCATAATATACGATTTTTAGATTGATTTCTCTTAATTTCCAATTTATAAACATACTTTAAAAAGTATCCTGCTAGTTTTCAGGGAAAGTATCTTCCAATTCCTGGGTGATGCCCTTGCTAAAATCATCCGGCGCGTACGAGGATGGCGGGCCAACGGTCATTTCAAATTCTTCCGTAAGAGGCAGCAGCTGTTCCACCGCACGTTTGGCAAACAAACGAACCAACCCAATAGGCGTTTCTGCTCTATAAATAACGATCAAGATGAAACTACCGGCGATATTATGCAGGTAGATGCTTTTAGATTCACCCTCATGGAAAAAAGAACCATGAGGATCATTCTCGCCAATGCGCTTGGATAATTCTGCCATTGCGGCAACATCCCCGGCTGCCAGGGCAGCCACCACATCAGGAGTGCCTTCATCCATAATGCCGTTGATTGCGATTACCTGGCCGCTGATATCTGCCAGAACAATGCTGTCCGTATGAGCTTTTTCAGCCAGATGACAAAGAATATATTCAATCCGATCCAGCATTTCTTCGGGTACATACAAACCTTGATTCATATTGTTGTTCCTCTCTTTCCTGCCAATACGCTTAAGATTTTGATCTTTGGGCAGTGATTTATCGTATCAGCAAATTTCATATCCTCAACAGCGGGGCAGCTTAGCGCCTGAGCCGCTCTATGGCAGCTTTCAGGCTTGTTCTCATTCGATCGATTGCTTTAGCGAGATCACCAATTTCACCAGTCTGGTTTACCGCTATAGGTACATCCAGATCACCCCTGCTGATTGCGTTGGCTGCATTGATAATTTCTGTTATGGACTTCAACAAACGTCTACTGAAGATCGTCGCTGAGATGACAACAAATATGACGGCGATTCCCACGATAACACTCAGTACAAGAACCGTTTGGGCGACAAAAGAGTTAGTCCGGGCGTTTGCTCGTTCAATCTCCGTCAGACGTGATAGTTCAGCCAATTCAGGTTCGATAAGATCAGCATATTTGGGACTCAAATTCTGCAGGTAATAGTTGATAGCATCCTTTAAAATGTTAGCGGATTGATTATCTGCCGGATTACTCTGGTATTCCGAAATAATTTCATCAAGCATTGCCTTATACGTTCCCCGGGTAGATTCAATATCGGCGATTAATTGAGGTTGCTGGTCACCAAGGTTATTTACAATTAAATTCCAGTTCTGATCGTAAGATTCCTGGGCCAGACTGATCCTGGTTAGAGTTTCCTCATTACCTGAGAGCGGATATTGACCAATTGAGATCCGTTCTTCATCCAACATTTCGGAAATATTATCTGATGCCTGGGCAACTTCCTGCAAGCCGATAAGGTCGATAGTTAAATTTGTTGAGCGGTTCAGATTTGCAGCACTAAAGAATGCAGTCACCACCAGCACTAAAACGATAACGCCAAATAAGATCAAACCTCGTTGTATGTTTTTTAATAACATTGTTTTTCTCCTTACGTATCTGGATCACACGAGAGAGTCAGCGTGTTTCCATAAACCAGAATGTGTGGTTAACCCTTTAGAAATGCAACCATTTGTTTTTGAAATTGTGCTCTTTTGGCGTTGTCGCTTATCTCCAAGCTGACTCGTTCAACAAGTTCAGCCGCTTTATCCTGTGGAAAGGCGGTCCGATCTTCTCCGAGCATCCGAATCTCATCATCGATAATCACCGGACCCATAGGGCCCATAACATCTATAAAGGCATCTGATAGATTTATAAAGAATGTCTCATCTACAATATCACGGTACGTAGCTTTTGCATCTGTTATTTCATGCATCAACCCCGCGATTGTCAGGCTGTATACGATCTTGGCCACTTCAAATTCATGCAGTCCGAGAATTTCACCAATTTCAATAACCGATCGCTCTCCGTTTATCTGAGCAAGGACCTGCCATTCAAGTGGTTTTAGACTTACTGTATTGGCTGAACCAGATGGCGATATATTAAAAACAGCATCTGTGGATGAGATAATACCCTTTATATCATCCCATTGTTCCGCCTGGCGAGCTGCTTCCAACAAGAGTTGGTCAGAGGGAGTAAAGATTGATTTCTCTGGAGCAGGGACATTTGGTGTAAAGATAAAATCCCCTTCCATCCAACCCATCAAGGTATAAACCCCGCTATCGCCGATCTGAGTACCTGTTACAGCATGCACGATATTGCCCATCTCAAGATAAATCTCTCCGGACTTACCAGCCTGGGTGATTTCCAACAGACCGGATCGACTTCCAGTGCTGAGCATTCTCAGAATGTCCAGCAGAGAGAGTTGTTTAAGATTGCCTCTTAATCCTTCAGCCATAATTAAACTCCTAAATCTCAATAAAAAATAATGCCTCTTTATATACTGTAAGTATATGCCAGATGATTATCTACATCCGTTCCACGAATCGCTTTTCCAATTCTTTCTTGACCTTCGAATCACCTTCCCAGCGAGTCAAAACTACATTTACTACCATCCTCAATAAAGAGATATCAATACTCGGGGTGCAGATCACAACCAAAAATGCCTTTTCCAGGTCCACTACAAATAATTTCTTCTGAGAATAATGAATTACAACTTCTGATATACCTTGCATGGAATCACCTGCAGTGGTGAACATGCTGATCACATTGCGGTTAATATTTTCAAGGGAGGATTTGTTCAATCCAGCTGGAGTTAAGCTCTGGATGATCTCTCCCTGGTTATTGCAGATCAGGCTCCCCCAGGTCCCGATCAATTCATTAATTTCATTCAATCCATCTTTCATAAGCAGCTTCAGTTATAAAAACAAGTCTGGCAGGATCCCGGATATATTAAATCTACCAATTTGGTCTTGATAATTTACCTTTACCTCATCCATTGTTTTGCGAACCGCGCTGAACAAATCCTTCTCGTCAAGAGCGGCCTTATCGGCCAAAGTCTCGATCGTAGTCCATAAACTGTCACCAATTGCATGGCTGAAATTCTTATTTACTTCTCCGGTAAAGGTTACTTGACCATCTTTGTATTGGAATTTCGCAGCGAATGGATCCAGGAACGGATAAACATCAGCCTTGGCGATCAATGTGTCCTTGAAAGTGTTCAGAAATTCTTCTTTTCCCAGCAATGATCCAGCTGCCGACTCTGCACCTCGAATTACGGCACTCCAGACTTCAAGCAGCTGCGGCAGGTTAAAATTCACCTTAATCATTTCGCTCTCTGATAAAGCTTCCTCAAGTGCCGCCTTGTAGACACTAAAAACAGCTCCAGCTGATAATGTTAATTCCAGGATCCTCTGGATAACTGTTGATCCAGAGACTTCTTCTCCACGAATGATCAGCAGCGCTTCAATAACCCGGCCCGAGAGCAGGAAAATGTATCCTCGCTGGTCAGATCCTTCAAAAATAATTTCAATATACCCCGTGTGATCTTCACTCTTAAGTTTAGTTACAAGTGCATCAAGGCTGGTAAATTCAGTGCTTAAGTTCTCGTAAATGATCTCACTTTTTGCCACACTGGCTAACATAGTGATCATTTCGCCATTTTGAGAGAAAACACTGATGGCACCGTCCTTCTCTTTAGCTTTTTCGGTAACAGTCTTTACCGCCCTCTGTCCGGTTATTATAGTCCCCTTAATTTCTTCTATCGCATTGATAATATTCCCACTATCCAACAGCAAGATGCCGTCATACTCCCAATAGCTGACCTGGACAACACCAGTAAAGCTGTTCTCCTTTAGATCAACAAGCAGTTCTCCAAAATTAGTGAATGATGTGTTCAAATTTTGATAAACCGAATCTCTTTTAGGAAATATCATTTCGAACTCCCGTGGTCAGGACCCTTGGTAGCGCTTATAGATCGTCTGTACAGACTCATATACGGTTTCAGCAGAAGATCGTTTTGTCAGGGACAAAAGCAGCATATCATCTTCCTGCTGCTGTAGATAAAATCGTTTTTCAGATCCTGTTACTACGATTCGTATCAGATCTCCACCATCTAGAAAATCACCAATACTACCTGCTTTTTCCGCCAGCTGCTCCCCAAGGGCTATTTCGCTCTCTGGATCGCTGTTATTCTCTTGGGCAATTAGTGTACCAGTATTAGAATACAATACGGCGCTGGTCACATCACGATTGGAAATGATTGCTTTTACAATTCTCTCTTGCAGTTCATTGCTCTGTATTTCTTCTGCAGGACTGCTATCATCTTCCCAATCCGGTATCCAGTCAGCGTTTGACTCATCGATCCGTCTCATTCCTTCCATCAGCAGGCCAGACCATTTTTTATTAATGGTTATCAATCCCGGTCGTGCCCCCATTCTCAGTTTAAAAGTGCCATCTTCCCAGCTTAAGAGAGCATAGATTGCCTCATCACCAATCAAATCACCCGCTTCTGCATGGACCATTTCTCCATCATTGAAGAAAATGGCCCCATCCTTTCCGAGGTGATTGAGTGATAATTGAGCCTGGTTGCGTTCTTCGCAATTGATTTGAATGATGCTTGCAAGACTCATCATCTTCAAATTCCCTTCCAGCGCTCGATCTTCCCGTGCCAAAAATTCTCTGCTCTTGGAAATTAATAACTCAGGGTCAAGCGGTTTTTCCAGAACATCAAGCACACCCATCCTGAACGCCCGGGTGATTACGTCCTTATCAGCATTTGCTGTAGTGATAATCACTTTGACGGTTGGATCATAATTCATCAACTCTTCCAGGAGCGTCATGCCATCCATTTCTGACAGTCCCAGATCGGTGATAACAAGATCCTGTGATCCACTTTTATACAACCCCAGGGCTTCTATCCCGGAAGTCGTGCTCACGGTATCGAATCCATTTGCCCTTAACGTTCCTGAAAAACGCTGGGTGACATTTGGATCCCCATCCGCGAATAAAATTGAATACTGGACCACCTGATTTTCTCCTCTATTAAACCTTCACTAACTGAGACAACAGTACATCCTCATGAGCATTCCTTTTTCACACGAGGATATCTAAAACTTAAAAAATGAAACTGATAAATACCTGATGTCCAGTATTGATAATTCTAACATGTCCTTCAAATTCCCCCAGCCGCAAGAGAAAACTGTATTAATCAGAATCTTGCTGGGATTGAATTTGATGCAAACATATTATACTCAATCCGCATCTTGATAAATTTAATTTCCAGCTCTCCTAACAGAACCATTAAGGTAGGAGTGGGACTTTTCAAGGTTAATAACAACTCTGTAGGCAATAATAAAGAAACGCAAGTAATAAGTTATCAGAAGCAGGTCACCCGGGGAGCTGGAAAATGATTATCGAGGGCTGATATCTCCCCCCAGAACATTGAATCTGACGTCCTGACCATGACCACTTTATTTTGATCAAAACCTTCTACAAGGGATCGTATTGTAGATTCTTCGCTGAACCCAGGACTAATGAATTAAAAAAAGCGCAACCCATCCGGATTGCGCTTTTTTCATTCAAGACAACAAGATCCTATTGCTGCGCAGCCAGTTGAGCTGCCTGATCGATGCTCCAGTTATAATACTGCTCACCGCCAAACAGAGCTACATCCCGGTCAACCCAGGAATGTTCAGCAACATAAGCGATCTCCACATAGATCGGGAAGAAGGGAATTTCACCCTCATAACCGAAGTACATATCTTCGATCTCCCGGTAGAGTTCTTTCCGGATTGCGGGATCGGACTCAAAACGAGCCTGCTCAACCAGATCATCAACTTCGCCGCAGGTGCGGTGCATGCGGACTTCAATATTGCAGTCCAGCACATCACCGACCCAGTTGTTCTCGTCAGCATAGTCTGGGCCCCAGGCCAGCGTCCACATATGGGGCGCTTCCTCGTCCTCTGTTTTTGTGGCGATCAACAGGTCCGCAAATGTCTGTTGTTCGATTTGGATTAAATCTGCAGAACAACCGAGGTTCTCTTCCCATTGAGCCTGGGCAAATTCGATCCAGTTTAAGGTATGTTCACCGGAGTATCCCAGCAAAGTCACCTGGGGGAACCCTTCACAGTCCGGGTATCCGCCCAGAGCTAACTGCTCCCTGGCGTATTCCGGATCAAAGGAAATTCCTACCTCGGAAATGGGGGGAGCGCCAAAGATACCAGGAGGAGCGAAGTGGGTCATGGGCAATCCCTGATTCTGTTCAACAACATTCACATGGGCAACCCGGTCATAGGCAGCCGAGAAGGCCCGGCGAACATGCACATTGTCGAAAGGCGCTTTTGACTGGCGAAACGCGATATAAAACACACCCAAGGTCGGGGTCTGAATGGTCTCATCCTCAAAATCAACCAGATGGACCTGCAGCTCACCGTCAGGGATGCCAGATATTTCTATCTGGTTATTGAGCCAGAGAGCATAACCCGTGGAGACATCAGGAACCACGTTAACTTCCAGCGCATCCAGGTTGCCGGTGCCCTGCATATCTTCAGGCATAAGCGGGTTGCGAAGAATGCGGCGTGATACACCATGTTCCCACGCGTTTAAAACAAAGCGGCCATTGGTTACGATATTCCCAGCCTCGATCCACTCATCACCATGTTCTTCGATGGCCCATGACGGTGTTGCCGCAATGGTCCACATCGGACTCATGGATAGGAAGTATGCTGCTGGCTGGGGAAGTTCGATCACCAGGGTTTTGGCGTCAGGCGCTGAGACACCAATGGCATCAATCATTTCCTGGGGAATATTTTCAGGGTCTTCAATATTATATACATCCCCGCAGCCCTTGATCACGCCGCCGATGATACCGGAGTAGTAGGATCCCGTGTTGGGGTTGCAGGCCCGTTTAATACCATAAACAAAATCCTCTGCTGTCACAAACAGCGGGTTGCCATCAGGGTCCACTTCCTGTTTCACTTCTCCAGTCTCGGGATTGTGTTTCACCCATGGAATGTCTGTGCGCAGATTGAAGGTGTAAATCAGGCCATCTTCACTGATCTCCCAAGAGGTTGCCGCCTCTGGGACAATGTCAGCGGTGACAAGGTCATAATTTGTCAGATGGACAAACAGGTTCTCGATGTAGTTAATGGAAACCACATCCTCACCCAACTGCGGATCCAGGGTTGGAATGTCAGTATCATCATATCCATGCCATGTAACCAGGCCTTCTCCGGCTGCTACGGAACCTTCTTTTACCTTAGGTCCACAAGCAGATAATAGCAGGCTGCCCAGGATCATGATTGACACAATGGTCAGGAATTTTTTCTGCATCTTGATTTTCTCCTCTTAGCATAAGGTTAGACAGATACATATATAATCTTCTTTTACAGTCTGGTCGGGTATCACCTCCTTGTTAAACATTATTATTTGGCATGAATTTCCAAAAGGTAATAAAACTATTCTCTTTAAATCTGAAAGTTGGTATACTTAAATATAAGAAGGCAAAAATGTTCTGCCCAGAACTGATTGCTTCTCTTAGCTTCACCCCGGTTGCCGCCGGGGTGATTTTATTACCCGTCTTGATGGTAATCCATTAACACCGGGAACATATCCTGCGGAAGGATAATCTTTGTATAACACTCTGGAAGCGCATCTGATGGGTGATTAGAATGCCATATCCGAGAAAGGGATCATCTAATAACGAATGAGATGGACTGACCATAACTCAGTCCATCTCATTTCAGGAAGAAGAAGAAAAGAATGAGTAGTTTCTTTTCTGGTATGGATGATAGTCAATATCTCAGTCTTTTTGAAGCCCCTAACGGATGATTTTTCCCCCATCCTCAAGGATGGTGCAAGACAACACCTGCTGAGATTGTCTGTATTCAAGTGTTTTGCTATGATATGTTCACGATATTATCTATCTTGCCCCTACCGGGTGGCTAGCGTATAGTATAGTTATGGTCAAATTCTGGTCAACTTTTTTAGATCAATTCAGTCGACTTCGCTGGAGATTAACTTTCAGTTACTTCGGCGTAACGATTATCGCCTTGGTGATGGCCGAGATCATCGGGATCATGGGCCTCTCCATCTGGGTTGTATCAGAAGCTAGAGTCTCCAAGGAAGAAATCATCGATGCGCTCTCAGTAGCGGAAGTTGTCAACTTCGACGAACAGCGTCTGGCTGAAAAACTTGACATTAACAGGCTCGACATCTCGCTGGGTGAGTATATATCGATCGGCAGCCGATTTCTTTCTTCATCACCTCCAGATAAGCTGGGACTGGCCCAATTCCTGGGTGGTTTTTCCGCTACCGTTGTTGATATCAAACCAATCGAGATCGGTAATTTCATCATTAATGCCAGCAACACCAATATTCTCTCAATTATCTATCTCGATACAGAAGGCAATATTATCGATTCCATTCCTCACAGCCTAGTGGAAAACACCAAGGCCGGGGATACTTTCGATCCGGAGATAATTCCCGGCCTGGCAGGCTCATTTCAACGTGCCATTTACGGATCCAGAAATTACGATACCCTGGTCCAGAGAAAAGAGGAGAATGTCATCATTGGTGTGGTTCCGATACCAGATGAGGAAAACCCCCTTAAGACTGTGGGGTTTCTTGCATTTCAACATAAATCAAGGATCACGGAAATCCTTCAATGGGAGCAAATTTCCCGCCAGATTCTCCTGATCCTGATCGCAACAACCGGGCTGGCCGGATTGTTCGGCATTATCTTCGGTTTCCTGACAGCAAAATTTTTGACGTCCCGATTGGACATGGTAACCACCTCTGCCCGGGCCTGGAGCCAGGGGAACTTCACCGTTTTGGTGGATGATCACAACCGGGATGAACTGGCAGAACTGGGCCACACACTCAATAATATGGCTGTGCAGATGGACAATCTGCTGGATGAGCGGCAGGAAATCTCCATCATGGAAGAACGCAACCGCCTGGCCCGGGAACTGCATGACAGTGTAAAACAGCAAGCATTCGCTGCCTCTGCCCAATTAGCCGCAGCCCACTCCCTCTATCAAAGGGATCCTGACAGCGCAGTAACCAATCTTATTGAAGCAGAGCGGTTGGTGGATGAAGTTCGCAGGGAATTAACTGACTTGATCCACGAACTGCGGCCCGCCGCACTTAAAGGGGAGGGCCTTGTAAAGGCAACTCGCCAGTTAGCCGCTGAAACAGAAAATATGCTCGGTATTCCCATCCTGGTCCGCGTCACAGGTGAACGGACAATTCCATTGGAAATCGAGCAGACCCTCTACCGGATCTTACAGGGTGCTATCTCCAATGTCGCCCGCCATAGTTTCGCAAAAAGGGCAGAAATCAACATCTCTTACAGCCAAACTGATATCCAGGTCAATATTGAAGATGACGGGATAGGATTTGTACCTGCAGAGCAATCATATGGGATTGGTTTGAAATCCATTCAGGAACGAATCGACTTGATCAACGGAAATATGAAGATAATCAGCCAGCCAGGAGCTGGAACGCAAATATTCGTTCAAGCGCCAATTAATTCTCTCCCCTGAGAGGAGGTATCAATATGTCATTACCTATCACTGTTTTATTAGTAGATGACCACGAGGTTGTTCGGAGCGGTGTTAGCGCCTTCCTCGCATCACAGCCTGACTTCGAAGTTGTCGGGGAAGCAAAATCGGGCACAGAAGCTGTTAATCTGGTCCAAAAAACTGTCCCTGATGTGGTCTTGATGGACCTGGTGATGGCCAAAATGGATGGAGTGGAGGCTACTCGCCAGGTTAAAGCTGTCAGCCCCAGGACCAAGATCGTGGTTTTAACCTCCTATCATCAGGATGAATACATATTCCCGGCTTTGCAAGCTGGAGCCATATCTTATATTCTCAAGGATGTCAAAATGGATGAACTAGCCGATGCCCTCCGCCGCGCTTCCCAAGGCGAGGCCACTCTGCATCCCAGGGTCGCCTCCAGGGTCATTCAAGAACTGCATGGTGCTAACAGGGAAGAATTAAATCCCTATACCGAACTCACAGATAGGGAAATGGAAGTTCTGAAGCTGATTGCCAAAGGACAGTCCAACAGCGAAATCGCCGAAAGCCTGGTGATCTCAGTCAACACTGTGAAGGGCCATGTCAGCAACATTCTCAGCAAACTCCACCTGGCGGACCGCACCCAGGCAGCTGTTTACGCCTGGCAGCAGGGTATCGTTAGAAGGTAAATAGAAGGGTATTTATGAACAAGATGAAATTTAATGCTGCAGGGTTCTTGGTGGGTTTAGGTGTTGGCATCGCATTGGCTGTGGCTCTGGATAATATCGCCGTTGGCATCGGAGTTGGTGTGGGAGTGGGAATCGTATTTTCAGCTGCCTTTAAACGCCGCGGGGATGCAGAAGATAACGAATAAACGGCTCAGTTGATCAAAGATATCTAAAAAGGGCGACCCTCTGGGCCGCCCTTTTGATTAAACTGGGAATGAATTCCTCTATCCCGTCCCCCGTCTTCCGTCCCCGGTCGGAAATGCAGTTTCCAGATAATCAACTGATGCCTGGATCAGCTCCCGCAGCACATCCCGGTCCACATCGGCCAGCTTATTGATATACAAACAGGATTTTCCTGTTTTATATTTTCCCAGTCTGGACAAAATCTCATGATAGGACTCAAATCCATCCATAATGTACAGGGTCATACTCTGCTTGCGAGGAGAGAAACCAGTTTTGAACCACTTGTAGTCCTTATTTGTGGTGTTGGTGTAGCTAAAATCCCCAAAACCGACAATGCTTGGACCCCACATTGACCCCTGGTCTCCGGTGATTTCCCGCATCAGGTCCAGGACCTCAAAACTGTTCTCCCGGCGGGTATTATTTTCCACCCCTTGCAGGAAATCTTCTATGCTGGCATCGTTTTTCTGGGTCTTCAGTTCAGCCATGATATTTACCAGATGGCAAACACGGCACCCATGATCAGGTAGACCAGCAGGTGATAAACAACATAAAGAAACCAGACTTTCTCAGAGGGTCCTTCGAAATTAGTGTAAACAAATGTTGTGGTCGCGCCAATTCCCAGGAAGATGAATCCCCCCGCTAGCAGGCCCGAAAGTATATCCGTTGCCCCAAATGAGACCACTACCAGGTTCAGGGCCAACATGCTAATCAATGCAGCCACTGCGGTCTTGATATACATGACCGGGTTGGACTCGAGCTCTTCTTCGGTCTTGCCGATCAACTTCAGCCAGTACTGGCCAAAAAGCGGACCGTACCACAGGGCACCCAGGGCCATCGACAAGATGGTGCCCACTACAACAGCCAGCCAATTAATAGATGTAAAAGAAACCATTATTAACCTCCCAGATAACTGATAATTGATAACCAATGAATAATAGTTAATATACTATATTATTATTAACTATATATTACATATTAAGATACGGTTCTCTTGGGAAACCGCGTCCTTGCAGGCTATGCGGAATAAGTAGAACAAACAGGGTACTTGAAAATAAATCAAGCACCCTGTCGATATTAAGAATGAGCTGGGCAGAACATGCTCATGACCTGGCGGTAGTCAACAGGTCTTTGGTTCGGCTCAAGGGAATATTTCCAGGCTTACATCATTGCTCTGTAAACTGGAATTATTTTCTCTAACATACATGAGCCGCATAGCCAAACCAGACAACCAGCAGGTTTTCACCAGGGCCTAATGTTATGGTTCGTTGGGTCGCTCCGGTTGGCAGCCAAGCACCGCAGGATGTGTCAATCACGACTGAAACACAGTAAGTCCCAGCGGGCACATTATTAAATGAAAAACTGCCGTTCCCCGCGGTTGTAGTATTTGCCAGGCCGGAAGAGCCGCAAGCCCCCGAACCAAGCCTGATGGTGACATTGGATATACCTGGTTCACCGCTGTTCCGGATACCATTGCCGTTCATGTCATTATATACACCACCCGAGATATTCCCAGGCAGCGGCGTTGGGGTTGGTGATGCTGGTAGGGGACAAAGCCCCGGGAAACTTGTAGTGGGTGTGTAGCCGTAGGTCCAGCGGCAGGTACTGTCCACTGACGCTAATTCCTTGATGGGGTATTTGCTGCTGCCAGAGAAGGGAGAGCCTGCCTGATCGTGGGTCATGGAATCGTTATAGTCGAAAGCACCAGGATCCTTAAGCCCCTCATCAGCCCAACCCCCAAAAGCAAAGGTAGGATCATTGCCGATCAGGCTGTACTTAATAGCCAACTGCACCTGATTGGGGTTGCCGGGATCGCGCCGGATCCAGACTGCATCCGGATCTGAACCAACCCCATCCTCAAATTCCAGGGTTTCGTACCCGTCCCAGCGGGCGTCCGGAATTTCGGCGTTCATGGGTGAAAAACCCCCTACGTCACCATTTAGATCCTGGAAAGCCTGGGCGGCCTCAGTGGTCCATTCATTGCCAGCCGGCACCTGTCCAAGCATCAGCCAATCACCTCGGCCGTCACTCTCCAGGTCTACTTCCAGGGCATAAACAGCGGTGGAATCTGCCGGTGGTGGACCTTCCAACACAAACGTGACATAAACCCAGGGAGAAGAAAAATGGAGATTGACCCTGGTCAGGTCAAGATGGGCCTGATAATCCATCACCTGGGATGTAAAAGGGCGTTCCAGTATATTGATATTAAATTGATCAGCCCCGGATTCCCTGGCTGCCGCATTTCCCTTGGTCGAATTATCGGTGACCCAGGTATTGGCCTGGCCAGGTTCGCCGGGCCGGACCAGGTGCTCAATGGTCGGTGTAGGCGGAGTTTCAGTATTTACTACCTCGGGCTCAGGCGTGGCGGCCTGCGGACTCATCCGCTTCTGCGCTGACCAGATCACCATCTGCGCTGGTCAAAGTTTGGGCAATGGCTGTTTCAATGGCACGATCGTCCACCGGGGCAGAAACTGATTGAACCGGTGAATTACAGGCTAAAATTGCTGCCAGAATGGCCAACATGGCTAAAATTGGAAAAAAGGACCGTTTCGGTTTCATTTAATCCTCCCTCGGATTGATACTGGATTATAAAATTATAGTTCAAATAAACCGTATTGCACTTCTACCCTGCAACGGTTAGGAAAACATGATCGCTTCCAGATAAATCATTAAACCAAAAGCGCAACGCGATTTGGTCCAGCTTATTTAAATTCTAGCCAATAATACCGATCTTCCAATCCCTTAATCGTCTTGCATCATCCTAAACTACTGCAACCTTTCTTTCGACCGCTATCCTTAAACAATAAAGGATATTTGCGAAACACACAAGCTTTCAACAAGGGGCATATTGGTTTATTTTGGTTCGAGGCTCATCACATAATCATAACTCTCGTTCAAATATTCCGCGATGTTCTCCAGATCTTCAAGCATTTTTTCAGGGATTAATACATAACCACGCATGATCGAATTGTACGATTTGAAGATTGTCGAATCAAATTCTTCAATGTATTTTTCCTGGATTTTTTTGGAAAACCTTATTCCAATCTCACCAGCTTTATTCAGCAGTGAAAACATGTATCCATTGGCAGATGTATAAGGCATGGTTTTTCCTTTTCGTTCAAATCTCGGGCATTTGGCAACCAATTCATCGTATATTTTCAAGTTATCTTCGTACATACCTATCGCTCCTTATACTCAGTACATACCAATAATAGAACATATCAACTCACTCATCTGGCTCAGTGAGGGGCATTCATTCCAGATTGACAGCCTCTACTCTGGTACTAATTACCGATAAAACCTCTATTATGATCATGTTCCGTAATTAAAGAATAAAGGATACCTGCCTGAAACACAAGTATCCTTCAACCACGGCAGTGGAACTGTAGATATTTGAACGAAGTT
Source organism: uncultured Chloroflexia bacterium (assembly GCA_963695575.1). Taxonomy (GTDB): domain Bacteria; phylum Chloroflexota; class Anaerolineae; order Anaerolineales; family UBA11858; genus B10-G9. The sequence continues at coordinate 11,360 of CAVOGS010000007.1, read as the reverse complement.
GCAATTCAGGTATTCCATCCCAATCCCATCTGCTCCCAGATAAAAATCATAAGCTGGTGAGTTTGTTACTCTCTCCCCTAACCGATAAGCGATTCTCTGTCCCTAAGACCCAATTTGCGGCCGCTAGATCCAAATCCGGTGGAATTTGGACTGGGCCGAAAGTACTGCAGGCGGAGAAAAGTTCAATAAGATCGGGATTGTAAACGTTCATGGCGGTAGCGCAGTACCAGACTGGCAGCTCGCTCTTCAGACCCTGACGGCACTGGAAAGCGCAGTTTCGCCAAATCGTCGTATGAATCCGACGAAACCACAACTGTGAACTGGATCGCTTTGCGGGATCTGGTCTGATCAGTGACCTTATGCAGCTCCTTCAGGGAGGTGTGGCCCAGAGCTTCGTGATAGACATCATTAGGTCCAAACCAAACACGCGGTTCAGGGAATTTTAAGGCCTTACGGCGGTAGCGATTTGCCTTAATTTTTTCTACCATGGGTTCAAAAAGACCAGCGCCTACAAAAAACAGGAACACTATACCGGAAGTGATCCACAATCCCTTTTTCACCACTGGGTCTTTGACCGCAAAGAACACAATGATGTCCATGATAATTGCTACTACTGCTCCAAAGATTGAACTGTTTATCACTGCCATGTAGGCTTCCAAGCCTTCAACTTTGGGGTTGATCAGGTTGCAGACACCTTCCACCTTCTCACTCCATTCTGAGGATGAAAATTGCCAGCATTCCCAGATTTCTCCCGCAAACATGCGGTTGATCGCCCGGATCTCACTGATCCTATGACCCAAAGCAACTGATCCAAAAATACCCACAATTATGACCGGCACCCCTCCCATAGCAAAGAATGACAATCCAAGTTCAGCCAGGGTGGCATCGGTGGTAACCAGTACAACTACAAAAAGGGAGATTATGGCGAGTATCGGGAAAAGGACAACACCTTGAAGAAAATTAAATGTGGCTTCATCGGAAAAGGCAAGGTTTGTTGGTTTATCCATTGTGATATACCTTATCTACTTCTATCAAGATTGGAATCACAGATCAGCCAAAACACAACTTTACAGCCCACCAATTAGATGCACTGGACAATAAATCAAAAGTTTGTGCAAGTTAAACCATGTTGAGTATTTATCCTGCCCTGGCACTTATAACAACTCTTATCATAGCTTGATTAGGCTCACTATACCATCCAGGATCCGAGGCTGTGACAGGGCAGGAAAAACGGCAGGCAGTACTGTTCGGTTGCCCTTGTCTAGATCGAAATCAGCGATCATTTAAACCCTTTCCATTCAGAATATACGGCGTCCATTTTTCAACCCTTGACTCCCGGGTTTTAGATTGTTTGGGCCCAGAAAAATGAAGAAGGTAAGCTCTTTGCCGTCCTGGTGTCAGCGCTTCAAAGGCTGTTTTCAAAGCCGGGTTTTCATCTAATTTATTCTGGAATTCTTCAGGAATTATGAATTCTGTATTCTTTTTATAATCCACTGTCAAGCCGGCTTTTTCAACTTCAATAGCTTCAGAAATATAGGCTTTTAAGATGGGTTCCATCTCAACTATCTCTCGTATATCAGTGAAACGAATCTGGCGCGCCGCCTGGACGTTTTCTGTTTGTTGGATCAGAATATTATCGGGATCTTTTAACAAGACACCTTTCATAAACAAAAGCGCACAATATTCTTTAAATCCATGGATTAAAACGATATTTTTTCCCTGAAACGTGTAAGTAGGTTTACCCCATTTTAATTCTTCATCCAGCTGACAATCAAGAACGATCATTCTTAATTTCTGATACGCTTCCTGCCATTTATTTGTTTGATTGAAAAATTCATTTATATCAGTAATCATTCTATTCACCTATAAATTATCTGAAATAAAGGAGGTGCCGCTTGCGGCACCTCCTGGCTGGTCTCTATCGATCAAGCGAGGTCGAAGCGGTCAAGGTTCATAACCTTATTCCACACCGCCACAAAATCATGCAGGAATTTTTCATCTGCATCCCCACTTGCATAGACTTCCGCCAAAGCCCTGAGTTGGGAGTTTGAACCGAAGATAAGGTCAACCCGGGTACCGGACCACTTTAGTTTGCCTGTTGCCCGATCATATCCCTCGAAAATGTCATCATCTTCCGAGGCTGCCTTCCAGGTGGTGTTCATGTCAAGCAGATTTACAAAGAAATCATTAGTGAGCGTCTCTTCCCGTTTGGTGAAGACACCGTTTTTAGAACCTCCGTAGTTGGCATTCAAGACACGCAAACCGCCTACAAGCACCGTCATCTCTGGAGCCGTTAACGTCAGGAGTTGGGCACGATCAATCAGAAGTTCCTCTGCCGATACAGTGAATTTGGTTTTAAGATAGTTTCGGAACCCGTCCGCGTTTGGTTCTAGTACGGCGAATGATTCCAGGTCGGTTTGATCCTGTGACGCATCCATGCGCCCCGGACTGAAGGGAACGGTAACATCGTGTCCGGCATTCTCGGCAGCTTTTTCGACAGCTGCGTTTCCACCCAGGACAATCAAGTCGGCCAGCGAAACCATCTTGCCACCATTTTGGGCGCTGTTGAACTCCTTTTGGATTCCCTCAAGGGTCTGCAGCACCTTTTTCAGCTGGGCTGGCTGGTTTACTTCCCAATCCTTCTGCGGTGCGAGACGGATTCGCGCGCCGTTTGCCCCACCCCGTTTATCAGAACCGCGGAATGTGGATGCAGAAGCCCAGGCCGTAGAGACCAATTGGGAGACTGTCAGTCCGGAAGCAAGGATCTTTGCCTTCAGATCTGCGATGTCCTTCTCGCCGATCAGCTCATGATCAACTGGGGGCACCGGGTCCTGCCAAATCAATTTTTCGGCCGGGACCTCCGGGCCGAGATAACGTGAATAGGGGCCCATATCCCGATGGGTCAGCTTAAACCAGGCCCTGGCAAAGGCATCCGCAAATTCCTCGGGGTTCTGCTGATAGCGGCGCGCGATCGGTTCATAGACCGGGTCATAGCGCAGGGAAAGGTCCGCGGTGGTCATCATCGGCCTGTGTTTCTTGGACGGGTCGTGGGCATCCACCACCATGTCCTCTTCAGCAACGTCCTTGGCCAGCCACTGATGGGCGCCGGCCGGGCTTTTGACCAGCTCCCATTCATATTTAAATAGCACCTTAAAATAACCCATATCCCATTGGGTCGGGTTCGGCTTCCAGGCGCCCTCGATGCCGCTGCTGATGGTATCTCCGCCCTTGCCGCTGCCAAAGCTGCTTTTCCAGCCCAGGCCTTGTTCTTCAATACCGGCCGCTTCCGGTTCCGGACCAACCAGGGCAGCATCGCCGGCACCATGGCTCTTGCCAAAAGTATGTCCGCCAGCAACCAGGGCAACAGTCTCTTCATCGTTCATCGCCATCCGGGCAAAAGTCTCCCGAACGTCAAGGCCGGAGGCGACCGGGTCGGGGTTGCCGTCCGGGCCTTCCGGGTTGACATAGATCAGGCCCATCTGCACGGCGGCCAGTGGATCCTCCAAATCACGGTCACCGCTGTAGCGGCTTTTGGGCTTGTCGCTGGTAGCCAGCCATTCATCTTCAGCACCCCAATAAATATCCTCTTCCGGCTCCCAGATATCTTCGCGGCCGCCAGCGAAGCCGAAGGTCTTAAAGCCCATCGACTCCAAAGCACAGTTGCCGGCCAGGATCAACAGGTCAGCCCAGGAAATTTTCCTGCCGTATTTCAGCTTGATCGGCAATAATAATCGGCGCGCTTTGTCGAGGTTGACGTTATCAGGCCAGCTGTTAAGGGGCGCAAAACGCTGATTTCCGGACCCGCCACCTCCCCGACCGTCACCGGTGCGGTACGTGCCGGCGCTGTGCCAGGACATGCGGATGAAAAGACCTCCGTAGTGACCATAATCAGCCGGCCACCAATCTTGCGAGTCTGTCATCAAGGCGTAGAGGTCTTTCTTCAAAGCCGCCAGATCAAGTTTCTTGAATTCCTCGGCGTAGTTGAACGCTTCACCCAGGGGATTGCCCAGGTGTGAATGTTGATGCAGGATCTTGAGGTTTAACTGGTTCGGCCACCAGTCCCGGTTTGATGTGCCGCCACCAGCAATGGGTCTGCCTGTCCTGCCTGTTACGGGACATTTTTTTTCATTATCCATCTTTGCTCTCCCTTCCTAAAAAGTTAGGAAATATACGGTTAAAGTGAATTTTTATGATGTAGCAGGGAAAAGGATCAGGTTCTATCCTTCTTTGGGAATGTTGCCTACACTTATACTACTCTAAAATCAATGCTGATGCAAAATTTATCACCAGAACTTAAAGTTTTTTTTAACAACAATTCCAGGAGACAACAAACATCGCGTTTCAAAGGAGTCTTGCTAGCTGCATCATAAGCCTGCCGATTAACCACGATCCTCCCACACTTATTCGCCATACCCCTAACGAAAGCAAGCCCACCATTCCCATATCCGCTCTGATCAAACAAAAAAGGGTGCTTGTGTTAACACAAGCACCCTTCAATTAGTAAATTGGGCGTTTACTGTTCAATTTCCCAGGCACTCACAAGATCGTTGGCGGCTGCTGCCAGTAGAAACCCATCGTTGGAGATCGCTACAGCACTTGCCCCGAAATTAGAGAGCTGAACCGAGGACTCGATCCAGCCATCGCTCACCCGCCAAAAAGTCATGGATCCATTTCTATCAACCCCAACTATCAGGTCATCGGCATCTGAATAAGCCAGGCCTTCACACCAATCCCCACAACCATACAGATATTGGAATGGGCTCCAGGTAGTTGTGGACCACAAGACAACACTCGCCTCCAGGCAAACATAATTCTCGGAATTGTCGCAGTAACCAGAAGCCAGCAAACCCCCGTCATGGGAAAATTCAACTGTAGTTCCCTGGCCTTCCAGGGGCAGGCTCTGGAGCAGCGCACCTGTCGAGCTATTCCAAACCTTAACCATTCGATCCACCGCGCCGGTCGCCAACAGGCGTCCATCAGGAGAAAAATCCATATCAGCCACACTGTACGGGTGAGCCCAGAAGCTCAGCAGGTTTTCCCCGCTGGCCAGATCAAGGATATAAACCGTCCCACTTCCATTATCTGCCACGCCGGCAGCCAATTTTGTGCCGTCAGGAGAGATACTCAAACTATTCACCGGTCCCGGGAGATAATACTGCTGGACCAGGCTTAGATCCAGGGGATTGCGCATCTGCACCAGACCATTATCCAGGCCAACTGCCAGCAAGCTTCCAGCAGGATGGTAAACAAGATCCCAGATGATGGTATTCAGTTTTTCGGACTCTGCCAGCAGTTCACCGCTGACAGCATCCCACAAGCGCAGTTTCTGATCTGGACTCTCCAAATTTTGGCCGGTTCCAGCTGCTATACGCTCTCCGTCCGGAGAAATAGCAACTGTCCTGAAGCTGTCGTCCGGGATGGAAAAAGTCCCAGCTGGTTACCAGGCGCTGTACATTCCCAGCACTGATGGCTTCCCTGCGTCGGAGTAGGAGTTGGCGGAATCGGCGTCTGGGTTGGTGGAATCGACGTAGATGTCGCTGCGGGGGGAGGATCCATTTCGGTTGGTAAACTGGTAGCTTCCAACACCTCAGAAGCTCCACTGCAGCTTTGGCTGAGGAATACAACAAAAAGCAATACGGCTGTACGGGTAATCCATTTTTTATTCATAAATTTCCTTTATTATTAGAAGTCTCTCTACTACTCATCATCCGGTTGATAAAAAAATATCATTCCTGAAACAAGTTATCTGGCATTTCCCCTACGAAATAGGGCAGGTCGGAGTGTCCTAACTGCTGGCGTATGGCATGGGCCTCACCAGTATGAAAAAAGTAATGATAGGTGGTCCGCAAGATCCTGGTGCCAATGTTTTCTCTTGATTGGACACTCTTTTTGGCTAGCATGTCATCATTTACCTGCCCGTAAGCAAATAGGGAATCCCCAACCGCCGTTGAATCCTGTTCCAAAAAAACATCAAGTTGATCTGCAGTGACCGTATCCAGGAATGTATCTGCTGCCGCTGTTATATCCCCCCAGACCTGCCACATCTCAGCCAGCGGCGGAGTGACTGCGGGTTGGCCGTATCCGTGGGAGATATTTAATTGGGGATGAGGTACTTCTCCCCCGGGAAAAAACACAAAATACTCCTGTTCCTGGGCAGCCAGATGTCCAACCATCCAGCTGATGCAGTTCATTGGCAAGAGACGCTTTCGGGAATCTTCGTCCGAAATGCCCTCTAAACAACGGGCGAATTCACTGCGTGCAAAACGGAGCTGCGTTACAAGTGGGTGAGCCATAGTTATTCCTTTCTTTTTGTTTGATCTAATCAATCGGGTAAGGATTTATGCCAAAACCTTCTTTATACAATTTAACGAGAGCCGATTGATTCTTAAACATTCAAGTTATTAATGATATAGGTGAGAATAATGACATTTATTCTATCACGTCGTGCCCATTATATCGAATATGCAATTTGGCGAATTGAGCTGTTGTTTAATTCTTCCATAATAAGATATCTGTAAATATCTTTAGGCTTAATCCGCAAGTGAGTTGTTTTGGGTTAGGATGCAGGTAGGATTTGATTAATCAACACTCTGGTGAAATCACCTCCTCCAATCAAGGAGAACAAAATGGGTATGCATTCCGGTGGATGGTTTTCATATATATCGCATGATGATCAAAAAGAACGACCGGCAATCAACCGGGAGCTAGTTAATAAAGCCTGGAAATTTGCCCAGCCGTACTGGCGGCAGGTAGCAGCCTTGCTGGCGACTATCCTGATAATTTCTGGTATAAGTTTGATCTCCCCCCTGCTATACCGGGACTTGATCGATGTGGCCATTCCCGAAAAGAATTTCTCTCGCATCAACTGGTTAGCCCTGGGCATGGTGGGAATTCCCGTCATTAATGGTGTGATCGGTGTCTGGCAGCGCAGGCTAAATGCTTCTGTAGGAGAGGGAGTGATATTCGATCTTCGCCTGACGCTCTACAATCATCTGCAGCGCATGTCACTGCGCTTTTTTACAGAAACAAGAACCGGGGAATTGATGTCGAGGTTGAACAACGACGTCATCGGCGCTCAGCAGGCGATCAGCAATACCCTGGTAACCATCGTCTCCAATTTTGTCACCCTGGTAGCAACTTTGAGCATCATGATCGCCCTGGAATGGCGCTTGACATTATTGGGGCTGGCCATTCTTCCCTTATTTTTAATTCCGGCCAGGAGAGTTGGAAAGATCCTTAGAAATCTGCGCAGAAAATCCCTGGAAAATAATGCCGAGATGAATGCCACCATGAACGAGACCCTGAATGTCAGCGGTGCATTGCTGGTAAAGCTCTTCGGCAGGGAAGACAGCGAGGGAGAGAGATTTAAAATTCATGCCAAGGAGGTCAGGGATATTGGCATTCGATCCGCTGTGGTGGGGTACTGGTTTTTTATGCTGCTCAGCGTCGTCAGTGCGGTTGGTTCTGCAATCGTGTTCTGGGTAGGCGGGCACCTTGTGCTGCGGGGTGAATTTACGATTGGGACGATCGTGGCCTTTGGAACCTATCTGGCCGGCGTGTATGGACCTTTAATGGCATTGACAAACGCCCAGGTTCAATTTGTGGAAAGCATGGTCAGTTTTGAGAGGGTTTTTGAAGTCCTGGATCTGCCGCTGGAGATCGTAGAAAACCCGCTGGCCAGGGATTTAGGAGAGGTCTCTGGTTCGATCCAGTTCGAAAATGTCAGTTTCAGGTACCAGGATTCGGGCACAGACAAAGTTGGATTGGACGATATAGCCAGGATTTCCTGGCGATCAGATGGAATGGCCCACCTAAAGCGCGGTATCGAGCGTTCTGAAACAAGTGAAACACCTGAACAGGTTGAGCAGGCCTGGGCGCTTGAGGAGATCAATTTTGAGATCAAGCCGGGTGAACTGACTGCCCTGGTTGGCCCCAGCGGCGCAGGAAAAACTACCGCGACCTATCTGCTGCCCCGGTTGTATGACCCTTCCAGCGGAAGGATCCTGATCGATGGACTGGATATCAAGGACGTGAGTTTAAGATCCCTGACAAAGAACATCGGCATGGTCACCCAGGAAACATTCCTGTTCTACGATACCATCCGGGCAAATCTGCTCTATGCCAATCCCGAGGCAACAGAGGGGCAAATGGTCAAGGCTGCCCGGGTAGCGAATATTGACAGTTTCATTCAGGGATTACCGGATAAATATGACACTGTTGTCGGAGAACGAGGATACAGGCTCAGTGGCGGTGAAAGGCAGCGGGTTGCTATCGCCCGGGTAGTATTGAGAGACCCCAGGATCCTGATCCTGGATGAAGCTACCTCAAGCCTGGATTCCCTATCGGAGGAATTGATCCAGGGTGCCATGAAAAAGATCATGAAGGAACGAACCAGCCTGGTTATCGCTCACAGACTTTCTACAATTCTGGCTGCGGACAGGATCCTTGTTTTTGAAAAAGGACGTTTGGTCCAGCAGGGAACCCATGAAATGCTGTTGAAAGCTGGGGGTTTATATCAAGAGCTCTATCAGACGCAGTTTAAAATCTAGGCCAGGAATGAAAAGCGAAGGTTTTTTCCGGTCACCATTTACTCACCTATCTGCGCCTGCCGCTGGATCTCGCGCTGGCAGGATAAAATTGCTATTCGTTTTGAATCCCAAGGGCAAGGACCGGGGGGAGAACCTGCCCTTCGGTGGTGGAAACCGCACAACCCTAGATGCCTATCATTGAGCGAGCAGGGCGAAACATACAATTGGTGGCGGGTTCAAGCAATCCTGCTCAGACCTATAATAAAACTGACAGCGGTGATGACGTCTAAGGTATTGACCAAGATATGGACAATAATCGCCAGATTCAAATTTTTCCGCTGCACTGCATACGTGATGGGTAGCATGCCCAGCGTGCGCGTCAGGAACATCCACGGTGTCCAGACATGATAGAGGCCAAATAAAAAAGTATGAAATAGAGGAGCCCACTTTCCTGCGTATCCCATCCTCGGCAGCAGATAACCCCGGAAGTAGAACTCTTCCACTGTAGGCGCAATCACCGCTCCGAAAATTGCTAACATCGCGGTGGTGATAATCAAGGCTTCCTTCGAATACCCCGCATTTAAGCCGCTGTCCAACACAGGAACCCAGGCAAAGAGTTTTTGTTGTAGGAAAGCATCGACAGGTTTCAGCGGCATAAAGATAATGCCCATCAGCACAACCAATGCTGGAACCCACAGAAAGTACTGCTGGATCGGTATCGATGACCGATAAGACACCACGCCGCTTAAGGAGAAACGTCCATTTTTCTTTTTGCCTTGATATAGCAGATAACCCAACTCAGCGGGTATTAAGATCACGACCACAGCGCACATGAATGCCATCATTGAGGGATATCCCCACTGGCGGAATAATGGGATCAAGGCAAAATAGCCTCCGGCGGTCAGGACACCCGGTAGAAGATGCAGCAGTAGGGATTGGCCGAGAGCATGTTGTTCCACAGTGTCATTTTGATTCACAATAGATCCTCCATGGGTTTTAATAACATCCTCTATCATAATCCAAATAAAAATTTGAGGATAAACTAATTAAATATATTCAGGATTGAGCAGGATATGTTGTTAGCCCATGAATAAGCCATGTCAAATCTACCAGGCAGCACTCTTTCCCAAATACCTTTTTTACATGTTGCGTTAAAGCAAATCTTGCTGGACATCAATGTGTTATTTTACACATGTATTGGATCTCGTTCATTAACAAAAACTCGCACTATGTTTTTGTTTAACGCAAACACTGAGGAGAATAATAAATGAAAAACAATTACAAGCTCGGCGCACTTCTATCCATCGTTGGCTTCCTGGCAGGAGTTCTGACACTTTATTTCCTGGCTGACACATATAACACTGTCATCCATACCCACTATAATGCTGGCCAATGGGAAGAGAGTAATACAGTGCGAATTGTTTACACAGTGCTCGGCTGGCTGGGAACTGCTGCTGGCGCACTCTCTGCCGCTGTATTTTGGGGATTCATTAAAAAACAGGATTGGGCCTGGTTTTGGGGAGCGGTTGCTGGCACAATTCTCCTGCTGGCCGGATTCTTCCCCATGATCCCGGCTGCAGATAGCGGACTACCAACCCCCACGCTCTGGGTTTTCCTGCTGGCTGCTGTTGTTTGGTTTGGCATGCTCTTAATCGGTGGTGTCAATAACAAAGTGATCGGGCTGACTTTTACAGCAGGGTTGGCATATGTGCTGACTTTTATAGACGGTGTGGCTCCGATTTCTAAATTCCAGACTACTTTCCAACCGGCGGAAGTTTTTGTTCAAAACTCAACTACTTTCTGGAATGGATTCTATGTCATAGCGCAGCAAGTTAATTGGTGGGGAGCAGCAGCCTGGGCGATATTCATTTTTGGGGCAATCAAGCAAAAATCATGGGCGATTCCGGTGGGAATCTTCGCCGGTACCATGTCGATCATCGGTGGATACCCAATGGGAATCAATCATGTGATTGAAGCCCGGCGTTTCTCCATGTTTCTACCAGCCCCCATATTAAGCACAATATTAGTAATTGTGCTCTGTCTGCCAGGTATGCAAATGCTCATCACGGGGAAAGAAGACTAACCTGAATTGATTGTTTATGGATCTGACAACACCAAAAGAGACGCCGTATGTAAGTTGCGTCTCTTTTGGGTATTAAAAAGGCCTAGTATATATCAAATATAGGCCCGGCAGGATCTAAGGGCGAGGGCGTATTCTGATCGCTCATCGTCCAATCCTGAGGTCAAAGATCAAGGGAACAGCCTGCAGCCTGCCCTCCGGTGGCGGATAACACCTTTTTCCAATTTGGATTGTTACTGCCCCGGGTTTTGAACCACCTGATTAGTATGATGTTAAAAGTCCCCTGATTTAGAAGTCAAATTCATCGTTATATAACTTGATGACGTTAACCAAAGGTTCTTCCCAACCCAAAAATTCCTTCAGCTGTTTGACAATCGATGCCACCTGATCACCATCAACATTGATCTCAATTTTTGAGAGCGGATAGCTTTCCACTTCACCAGATGATCCAAAGACCGGATTTGATCCCTCCAGGGCCCGATGTGAACCAGTCACTGAACCAATCGCCCAACAATGGTCGTAGTTGCCTATCATATCCACACCTGCCCGATGTAAGGTGTCCAACACTTGTTCTCTCTGCTCTGTTTGACAGAATATTTCCAATAAATACATCACTTTATCTCCAAATATTTTCAGGGTTAGGAATTTTTTCTACTACTATTTATTTTTAATAATATCAAATTATTGGATCTGATAGGAATTCTTATCAGAAGAACGCCTGATCCTCTGGTTAAAGGTCTTCAACCAGTCTA
>CAVOGS010000006.1:0-44559 GCA_963695575.1 uncultured Chloroflexia bacterium | reverse complement strand
AGAGCAAGATCTTAAATGGAACCTTGTTTGAAATGTCACTATTGATCACCCTGGATGCGGTAGTTGCTGAGTTGCTTCGAGATCAGCGGTCAAAGCTTCCAGGACGTGAGCGAAAGACATGCCAATATCGGATAAAACGCTGCCTGGGTGGATCTTCTACTTTTAAATGGCGGTTTATAACCTTTCATCCTTTATTATCAAGAGAAAATTTTAGACAATAAAAGTGGTGGCGAATGGAAAATTCAGTTGGTAATCCGATCTTTGTCGATCAGATCATAATCCAAGAAAGCGCGCTGGATGAAAACGGCCATGTTAATAATGTCATGTATGTTCAGTGGATGCAGGATATTGCCCGGAAACACTATGATTTTATCGGTGGGACAGCTCCCACACAAAATCTTGGGGCCACATGGGTTGTAAGGGAACATAAAATTGAATATTTCCTCCCGGCTTTTGCAAAGGAGGAAATCGAAGTTCAAACCTGGGTGGAAAATATTCGCCGGGTGCGGTCATTGAGGAATTATCGTTTTTTCCGAACATCCGACGGAAAGTTGTTAGTAGAGGGAGAAACAGATTGGGTATTTGTGGATGCAAATACCGGGCAGCCGCGCCGTATACCAGAAGAAATCAGAACTGTTTTCAGCCTAGTAAGTATTTCAAAATAAATATAAATTTATACTGATGGATACTCAAATGCAGGCAGATCACCAGGAAACGATAGACCTGATCTCCAAGAACCTGCCGGGTGAGGGCGGGTTTCACCACTAGCTGCTCAGGATCTTAATGGCTGCAGCCATGTTTTCAATGACTGGCAGAAACGGATTTTATTCCCTGAATCCAAAATAAGCTATGGGCACATCAATCCTGCCCCCACTACCCAAGGCGCCGCCGCTGCCCTCCACACCGAGGGCTTCGATCCGGAGGGTATGGGTGCCGGGAGGAAAGCAGCTCACCTCAATGTAGACTGCATGTAAATAGGCATCCGCGTCATGCCAGTAGCTCGAAGTATCACCCCGCCAGACCTCCACGCCATCAAATAAAACCCTGGCCCAACCAATGATGCTCTCTCCATGGGGTTGAACCCCAATAGCAGAATAAAGATCACTGGTTGTTGCTTCCAGGAAATGTCCCGCCTCGTATAAGACCCAGGCTTTTTGCAGCGCGTATCCACCTCCGCTTGTAATCGTGATGCCAGCCGGGGGCGGGAAATCACCCTGATTGGCATGAGCGATCACTTCTGGCCTCAGGTCACTGGAGATGACCCAGCCCGGATTAGTATAGACCTGGACTGTCCGTGAACCGGTGCAGGCAGTTCTGACCGGGGCTGGGGCACACTTTCCATCCTCGATCCTGCCCGCGGACGGCGGGGCACTGATGGCAACCTCCTCGGCAGATTCAATCACATCGCTATCGTTCTCATCCAGGATGGTTGGATCATCCTGGATATAGTGGAAATAATCAAAATCCCCATCTTGATCGACATCCCCGGGCGTCCAGTCTATACACCAGCTGTAAGCCCCCATCGGAAGGGAAAGAAAACGGCTGGTGTTGGGCCAATCTCCCACACCGTCGTTAGCTGCAGATACCGTAGATGCATTTGAGCTCATTACTGGCTCTGTGTTTCCAAGTGGGTAATACACATATGGCCGAACTGTGGCGTCAAAATCGCCGTAATTCACAAAACCAACTGGTTTGAGTGGACCTTCAGAACCGGTCCCGCCGGCATCCTCTCCAGAAGTCCCTCCCTGGGCTGGATCATCTCCCGCAGAGGCAACAATTCCACTCCCTACGGAATCACCCGGCTCCCCCGGATTATCAGGTACCAGCGGCGTTCCAATCTCATCCACGGGAACCAGGTCTTCCCCGGGCAAACCCGGATAGTTACAGGCAGAGAGAAAAAGAACTCCAGCCAGGCAGATAAAAACCAAAAAGAGGCCGATCTGGATATTCTTCCTGGGGTTTAACATGGCAGATCCTCCCGTCAGTGAGCATCATGGCAACCGTCACGAATATAATGTCATTGAATACCCCCCTACTTATTGTACATTAAAATATCGATCTTCTTCAAGAAAATCGCATACAAAATGGAACAGAATACCTTCTACTGCTTCCAACCCCCCCTTATGCTATACTGATACCAATCCCCACGAAAAAGGCAAAAAACATGAACAAACAAATTTCCTTCCAACTTTCTGTACCCGCATCTCTGAGTGAAGTATGGCAAGCCTGGACCACAGAAGAGGGAGCCAGGACATTCTTCGCCCCAGCATGTAAGATCCAGCTGAAACCCGGCGGCGCCTATGAAATGTACTTCAATCAGGATGCTGCTCCCGGGGAACAAGGTGGTGAAGGTATGATCTTCCTGGCCATCCAACCCGAAACTATGCTTTCTTTCACCTGGAATGCCCCACCCAGCCTGCCCGAAATCCGGGGTCAAATGACCCATGTAGTTATCTACCTGGAAGAAAAATCCAAAAAAGAAACAGTAGTCCACCTGATTCATGACGGCTGGGGAGAAAACGGTGAATGGGACCAGGCCTTCGATTATTTCATCCGCGCCTGGGGTGAAATCGTTTTACCGCGCCTGAAATACAGTTTTGAAGAAGGTCCGATCGACTGGGAGAATCCACCTGCATTAGGCATGAGAGAAAAGTAAGAAATCCCCCGATCTTTCAGTCTAAACCATAACCCTGCCTATCAAAAAGTGAAAGAAGTTTCCCGATTGGATAAGGACCAAACTCATGGTTAAGGACCGATCAATAATGCTCATTTTCGCCCTGACTGCTGTGCTGTTCCTGGTCAGCTGCTCAGGTACTGACACCACAATCCCAGACAAAGACATCCCAATCCCAATACTCCCGATCGTATCCCCTTCACCAGAAAAAACAGCTGAAGATGAAAAAAGCGAGCTGCAACCGACAGCGGAGGTGAAAGGTGAGGTTGAAGGGCAGGATATAGTGATTGATGGTGAAAAAATCGCGGCAGATGTCATTTCCGTGGATGTCAGCGGAAGCCCAAATCAATATCAGTTCTCTGCGGAGGTTTTAAGTCCAGATACAGGCTGTGAGCAGTATGCAGACTGGTGGGAGATCCTGGATGAGGACGGAAATTTGATCTACCGCCGGATCCTTTTGCACAGCCACGTAAACGACCAACCATTTACCCGTTCTGGAGGTCCAGTTAATATCGGAGCGGACACTATTGTGATCGTCAGAGCTCATATGAATGAGGCTGGATATGGAGGAGTGAGCCTGAAAGGAACCCCCAACACAGGTTTTATAGCAGTGGAACTACCCCCAGATTTCGCTCCAGGTGTTGAGAAAGAATCACCTCTTCCAACTGGATGTAATTTTTAATAGCTGGAACCACATTACAAAAATCAACAAAATAAAATTCCCAACGTTATTTATCATTCATCCTGAGAGAAGAGAAGGATGCAGGATCCTGATGGGTTCGGGTTATTACAGGATCAAAAGAAGCTGAGAAAAACGTAGTATCTTAGAATTCTGCATCCTTAGTCATCTGCCTGAAAAAGGTATGCTATACTGAATTTATTGAGATCAATAAATTCATCAACCCAGGGGGAAATGCATCAACGGCATCAAGACAGCTCACCTCAATTATTTAATGGTATCCCCTTGATCGTTTCAATACAAAAATAAATCCCCTTTGTTCACAAGGTCCTGTTTACCATTCATTCAAAGGAGTTTATTATGCAAACCTTGTTCACTGTCACCTTTGTCGTGGAGCTGATCTTTGCCCTGGGATTCATCATCGCTCCCGGGACTCTGTTTGGCACTTTTGGGGTAGAACCCAGCCCCTTTGCCATATCCCTGGCCCGGATGTTCGGCTCTGCCCTGCTGGCATTCTGCACCCTGTTATGGTATGCCCGCAAAAGTAAAAGTACCGATCTGCAAACAGCCACCGTGCGCAGCCTCTTCCTGTATTGGCTGGCGTCCACGGTCTTTTTAGTGCTGGCCCAGTTGGCGGGAATATTCAACGCCATGGGTTGGGCTACGATAGTGATGCATGCAGGTTTTTTGATCTGGTATGGGACATTTGCGTTTAAGAACTAATTCAGGATGCGTGATCCTCATAATTCCATGTCTTTAAAAATCTTATAAACTACTTAAGTTTTTCCCAACTCAGGATCACGCATCCTCTTATCAAGGAAACTGTTTCCTCGGAGGAAACAGTTTCCTCGTTTAATTTGATAAATCCCCCTCCAGAATTTATTTCAACCCTGGAAAACCCTCCCGCGGTGTCCTTCTGTAACAAGGGGTGTTATGTTATGATACGGGTTGCTAGTTTCCTATATCAGTTTTGGAGTTATTGATGTCTATCAAGCGAATACTCAAATTGCCCCCCTCTATATGGCTGCTAATCACAATCCTGATCATCAGCTTGTTTTTGGGCGCCTGCTCAGCAGCCGCTCCGGACATTACAGATGAAAATCTACCTGCCCCAACAGCAACAATCGAAAAAGGGACAGATCCCACGCCAACACCAGAAGCGACACAAAACCCTTTCGGAGATTGGTCAGAATATATTAATGAAACCGTTGGATTCCGCTTTCTCTACCCAACCGGCTGGTTCGGCCCCGAGGTTTACGAAACAGAAGGCGCCTTGCGCATCGAGGTTGGATCCGACCAGGTCTACCCCTATGGAACAGACCGGACCGAGCAGATCACCACAATTCCTGATTCCTACTATGTATTGATCGAGTACAATCCCAACACATCCGGCAGAACCTGGGATGATTTCGTCAACAGCGGCTGGATAGATTCTTATCTGGGATTGCTGGAGATGGAGGATGGCGGATCGATCACAACAACCCGATCGCTCACCATCCGTGTAGCTGAGGTAAACCTGGGGAACTTCCAGGGTCTGGAATATATCGCCACCCTGTCAGACGCCGCCCAGACGGAAAGGTTTTATGCCCGCGAGATCATAGCCTTTGATGAAGATCTGAACTGGTTGAGAATCACTGGTTTCCCCAATCTGGTCAACATCACAGATCCAGCGAACTGGAAAAATGATTATGCCCGGGTCGATCAGGCGAATCTGGAAACTTTTCTGACGACTGGTGGAATCAATCGAAATCAAATAGAAATATCAAACCGTGGGGTGGCCTATCCCTCCGATCCAGCTCTTTCACCTGACTATACGCTATTCAGAAAGCCTTAAGCGCTCATAAAATCCATGTATAATCATTCCAGTATACATCCGGAATGAATACGGATGGTCGATTCACAAACCAGAACAAATTTCAGGATAGCGATGAATAAACTATTAAGATTAAGTATTCTGCTGATCATTCCCATCATACTCTGCAGTAGCTGTTCAGAAACACAAGCTACCCAAACCCTAAAACCTGTCGAGGAGAAAATCGATCTAACAGAGGTGAAATTGGAAAACAATGATTGGAGCAAGATTTGGATTGAAAATGCCAATCAATCGGACAAACCAAGGATCCTCTTTGTGGGAGACTCGATCACCGATGGGTATTACAACCTGGTTAAGGAAAGCCTATCAGATGAATATTACCTGGCCTATTATGTTACATCCAAATTTATCAATAATCCAGATCTTCAGACAGAATTAACAACAATCCTTAAACGCTATAATTTTGAGATCATTCAAGTTAATAACGGCCTACACGGGTGGGATTATTCGATTAATGAGTATCAAAATGGCCTTAAATCCTTAGTTGGACTTTTGAATGAACATGCTCCAGAATCATTATTTATCTGGTGTCTGACCACACCGGTGAGACATGAGGAAAACCTGGATTATCTTGGAAAATTGAACCAAGATGTCACTCTCAGAAATCAAGCCGCGTTAGAGATATTGGGAAAGAATGATTTTTTGATCAATGATCTCTATCAAGGAATGCTGGAACATCCAGAGTATTATAAAGAAGATGGATTCCATTTTAATAATAAGGGGAAAGAAGCCCAGGCAAAATTGATCGTGGATTTTATACTGGCTTCTCAGTAAACCCAACAATACCTTATTTATACTTTTTCAACCTCTCCCCGTTTGATCTGAAAGCGGTCAAAATCCCTTGCGACATAGACATTCGGAAACACAGCCCGGGCTTCTTCGAGAACTTGCTCAGCGTGATAACGGCGGGAGATATGGGTCAAAATCAAGGCACCCACGCCGGCCTCAAGTGCCAATTCCGCGCCCTGTTTGGCTGTCAAATGGCCAAACTGTTCAGCCAGGTCCCGTTCAGATTCCAGGTAAGTGGCTTCGATCACCAGGGCATCGGCATCCCGGGCAAACTCTAACAGGTTATCCGTTCGGCCGGAATCACCAACATGGACCAGCTTTGTGCCAGGCTGCAGCTCTCCCAGTACCATCTCAGGGCTGATCAGCCGTCCATCTGGCAGGGTAACTTCCTGTCCGCTGACCAACTGACCTCGCCAGGGTCCGGGCGGGATCTTTAATATATCTGCTTTTTCGGGTAAAAACGGCCGCCGGGAGATCTCTTCAAAAAGGAACCCAAAACAATCCGGGGTGCGGTGATAAACAGGGAAGGTGTGAACTGTAAAATCGCCCTCATCAAATAATAATCCGGTTTCCAGTGCCTGGAGCGTGATCTCTACCGGGGGATAATTACCTTTCAACACCACACCAAAGATCAGGTCTTTAATACGTCCCAAAGCAGACTTTCCGGCAGCGACCAGGATCTTGTCCATTGCTTCCCAGCGCACAAAAGTGGAAATCAATCCCCCCAGGCCCAGAATATGGTCCAGGTGCCCGTGCGTGATCAGGATGCGGTCCAGGCGCTTAAAACCAAGCCCGGATTGCAGGATCTGGCGCTGCGTGCCTTCTCCAGCGTCGATCAAAAAGCGGTGTTCTCCCTTTAAAACCACCTGTGATGTTAGTCCCCGGTTCATCGAGGGAGCAGAGGCAGATGTGCCCAGGAATACAATTTCAAACAAGTTTTCCTCAACTTTAATAAATAACTGACCCTAATTTTACCGCATGAAGGATAAGACGGGGGACCGATGACGGGGGACGGGGTTAATTTTCAGAAGCTCGAGGTAGAGAGTCAGCTCTCACGATACCGTGACCCCACGAGCTGGCGCTCCTGCGGGAGCTGTTGCTGGACAATCATGCTATAATTCCAAAAGCACCCCAGGATGGCAAAATATATGGCCCAGGCACGCAAAAAAAGCACTCCAAAATCGAAATCCAAATCAAAACCCAAGCCTAAAACAGTGGCGAATCCCTCCCCGGAGCGCAATCTGAACTCTGACCGGGATGATGATGTCCGCAGCAGGTTTATTATCTGCGATCATCCTGTTCTCCAGCCGCAGCTCCCAATTGCTGACCGATCTTTATATTTTGATCCGGAAGGGTTTTGGTTGGGGATCCTATTTTCTTCCTATCCTGCTGTTGGGAGGAGGGATCCTGATCCTGCTTCGAAAACTGGAAGGCGCGCCAAAAATCTCCCCTGAACAAATTGCCGGCATCAGTTTGTTATATCTGGCCGGGCTGACAACGATGCAGTTCTTCACCTTCCCGCTGGATTTTTTGGCCTCTAAATATATCGCTTCCAACGGTATCGGAGGCGGCTTCATCGGGGTCTACATCCTGGCGCCCATGCAGTCCACCTTCGGCATTGCCGGTACGGCTATCGCCCTTTTTGCCTGGATCCTGATCAGCCTCTCCCTGACATTGAACATCCCCGTCTTAGAACTTTTTTCATGGGTGCCGGGATTATTAAAAGCGATCAAGAACCTCTATCTGAAATTATATCCACCCCGTGAAAAACCGGCTCCAATATACACACCTCCCCCTCAGCGGATCGCTGTCCCGGATCTAAAAACAGCGCCTCCTCAAAAAATGACTGACAAAACAACCGAGGCCCAATCTTTATTCAATGATCCGATCCCGAACCTGAATTGGGTCTTACCCCATGTGCCAGATATTCTCAATGTGGGCGTGGATATCGAACCTGATGAGGCATTTGATAAACATCGGGCCAAGGTCATCGAGGAAACCCTGGAGTCCTTTGGATCCCCCGGACATGTCATAGAGATCAATCGCGGACCCACCATCACCCAATTTGGCGTGGAACCGGATTTTGTAGAAGTCCGGGGCCAAAAACGGCGTGTCCGGGTCAGCAAGATCACCAGCCTGGCTGACGACCTGGCTCTCGCTATGGCTGCCAAGCGCATTCGCATGGAAGCACCAGTTCCCGGGAAAGGTTATATTGGCATAGAAGTTCCCAACGAAGAGATCTCCCTGGTGGCGCTGCGGGACGCCATTCAAAGTCCGAATTTTAAAAAGAAAAAAAGTCCTCTTCGTTTTGCACTGGGACGGGATGTATCCGGCAAAGCCATTGCTGCGGACCTGGCTGACATGCCCCACCTTCTGGTGGCCGGGACAACCGGCTCTGGTAAATCAGTCTGTGTCAACTCCCTGATTTCCTGTTTCCTGCTCCACAACACACCCGAAGACCTGCGCATGATCATGGTTGACCCCAAACGGGTAGAACTCTCCGGATACGACGGCATCCCTCATCTGCTGGCGCCTGTCGTTGTAGACCTTGAACGGGTAGTAGGTGTGTTGCAGTGGGTATCTCGCGAGATGGACCAACGTTATCATAAATTCTCAGAAGCCGGCGCCCGGCATATCATTGACTTCAATCAAAAAACCATCCAGGCAGGCGGCACCAAACTGCCCTACCTGGTAGTGATCATTGATGAGCTGGCTGACCTGATGATGCTGGCGCCCGCCGAAACCGAAAAAGCCATCACCCGGCTGGCCCAGCTGGCGCGGGCCACAGGCATCCATTTGATCATCTCAACCCAGCGCCCCTCCACCAATGTGGTGACTGGCCTCATTAAAGCCAACTTCCCGGCCCGGATCGCCTTTGCCACCGCCTCCGGCGTTGACAGCCGCGTGATCCTCGATCAACCTGGCGCCGAAACCCTGTTAGGACGGGGAGACATGCTCTTCCAGGCCCCTGACGCCGCGGCGCCTGTGCGTTTACAAGGTGTATTTGTATCGGATGCCGAAATTGATAAATTAGTGAAATACTGGCGCTTCCTGGGTGCCCAGATCAAAGGACCTATCGGCGGCACCAGCGCCACCGGAGAACCGGACGCCAAGATGCCCGCCATCCCCCTCAAACAGAAGGAAATGTGGGAGGATATGTCAGAGGAAACTGAATTCGATCCTATCTACGACGAAGCGGTTCAGATCGTGCGAGCCGAGGATCGAGCCTCAATTTCCATGCTCCAGCGCCGTCTGCGGATCGGCTACACCCGGGCAGCCCGCCTGATCGATACCATGGCCGCCGAAGGTATTATCGGCCCCGCCAAAGACGGACCCCAGGCCCGCCAGGTTTTGGATCATAATCCAGAGGATCCATTAAATAAGGACTGACGTCCTTTGACCGGAGGTCGCTGCGCTCCCGACGGGGGACGGATGACGGGCGAAGCAGAGCGTAAACCTCCGATGTCTTTCCAGAGTCCGCCTGATATAGGGCTCCCTTGAAGACCTCGGAAGTATGTTTCAAGAATCCCTTCTGCAGGAAATGTTATAATCTGCTCATCATGAAAATACCTTCCAGGGCTCGAATTTTACTCCTGATCCCCCTCCTGATCCTGCTGGCAGCGCTGATCTATCAAATCCCTTTTGTGAAAGATCGACTGTCTCCGCGGATCCAAAATCTAAAAACACGCCTATCCTATACTTTCAATCCTCCGGACGAAGCTGTCTTTGTCCCGTTAGCAGAAACCCCGCTGGCAACACCCAACATAGCTATTGTGCCGGCCACTGAAGAACCCACTATCGAAATCCCCACCGCTCTTCCCACTGACCAAACCGCTGATCAAACTTCCACTCCCCTGCCCGAACAGGCGATCCTGGACGGCGTGGTCTACGTCGATCAGCATGAACGCTGGAATTACTGCGGACCCGCCAACCTGGCCATGGCACTCAATTTCTGGGGCTGGCCCGGGGACCGGGATGATATCGCCCGGGTTGTGAAACCCGGTATCAACGACCCGGAGCTGGATTTCATTCAGCAAGGCAGGCACGATAAAAACGTCATGCCCTCAGAAATGATCGACTTTGTAGCAGAAGAGACAGCATTCCATATCGTGGCCCGCTACGGCGGGGATATGGAGCTGTTAAAGAAGCTAATCGCTAACGGCTACCCGGTATTGGTAGAAAAAGGTTATTACGAAGAAGATTACACTGGAAAGACCGCCTGGTTGGGCCACTATTTATTCACCACCGGCTACGATGAAGGAACTGGAGAATTTGTAGTTCAGGATGCCTACCTGAAACCCGGGAATAATATTCGGGTAGACTACCAAACCTACCTGGAAGGTTGGCGCAGTTTTGATTACATCTTCATGGTTATCTACCCGCCCGAACGCCAGGAAGAGGTTTTTAACCTGTTAGGTCCCTGGGCAGACCCCTCCTGGTCCTACCAAAACGCTCTTGAGATCGCCGAGCAAGAGATCCAGACCCTGAGCGGCGTGGACCTGTTCTTCGCCTGGTTCAACAAAGGCACCAGCCTGGTGAAAATGGAAAACTACCTGGACGCCGGGGAGGCATTTGACCAGGCTTACCAGATCTACGGCGATCTGAGCGATGACGATACCACCCGGCCCTACCGCATCACCTGGTACCAGACCTCTCCCTATCAAGCCTATTATTTCAGCGGCCGCTATCAGGATGTGATCAACCTGGCCAACTTCACCTTTGAGACCATTGACGATGATACCCTGGAAGAAAGCCTGTACTGGCGGGGACTGGCTCATTACGCCCTGGGAAACAAAGCCCAGGCCAAACAGGATCTCTACCAATCCGTCTGGCTTAATCCCAATTTTGACGCCGGAGTGTACCAGATCAATAATTTAATCTTCGAGTAAGATATGCCCAGAATCCTCCACTTTGCCGACGCTCATATCGATATCGCCAATTACGGACGCAGGGATCCGGCCAGCGGCTTACCTTTACGCATCCTGGATTTCCTGATGTCGCTGGATGAGATCATCGAAACCGCCATCTCTGAAAAAGTGGATGTTGTATTATTTGCCGGAGATGCATATAAGGACCAAAATCCAGCCCCGACTTTCCAGAGGGAATGGGGCCAGCGGATCATGCGGCTGAGTGAAGCCGGTATCCCCACCATTTTACTGGTAGGCAATCATGATATCTCCCCAGCAGCCGGCCGGGCTCATGCCCTGACCGAGTTTAACACCCTGCAGGTGCCGCATGTCTTGATCATCGACCAGCCGGGGTTCTACTCCGCTGAGGATCTCAATAAACTCTGTCCGGAAGGCAAAACCCTGGATTTACAGTTGATCGCCCTGCCCTGGATCTCCCGCTCCAGCATGGCAGCAGAGCTGGACCTGAAAACCAGAGATACAGAACAGCTCTACCAGGCCATGGAAGAGAAGATCTCCAAGGATATCGATAGCTGGTTGGAAAAGGCGGACCCGGAGTTTCCAACTATGCTCGCCGCCCATGCTTCCGTGGAAGGCGCCACCTACGGCGCTGAACGATCTGTCAGCCTTGGGAACGACTTTATCCTTCCCAAATCCATTACCTGCGATCCCCGGCTGGATTACACCGCCCTGGGCCATATCCATAAAAACCAAAACCTCAACGATAAGAACCACCCCCCTGTGATCTATCCCGGATCGATCGAAAGAGTGAATTTTGGTGAAGCGGCCGATGATAAATATTTCCTGATCGCCGATGTAAAAAAAGGAAAAACGGAGCTGGACTGGCGCCGACTGGAAAATATCCGTCCCTTTATCGACGTATTTTTGAAGCTACATTCCAGCGAGGCTATCACCGATCAGATAAAAAAAGCCCTGCCCTCAGAGAAAAAACTGGAAGGTTCTGTGACCCGCCTGGTGTTGGAATACCCCCGGGCCTGGGACCCCTTGATCGATGAAAAAGCCATCCGGGAGCTGGTCAAGGAAAGTTTCGAATTCCATTTCCTGAAACAGCCTCAATACGAACCCCGCATCCGGCTCCCCAAGGACCGGGCTATCGGCTCATTGACCCCGGAAGAGCTGCTGGCGCAGTACTGGGAAAGCAGCCAGACGCCGGTAGAAGACCAAAAAGCCCTCAACCAGCTGGCAGGTCAGATCCTGCATTCAGACGAGTGAGGCATGCCTGACGTTTCTGTTTTGCTGCCCTGTTATAACGCCTCCAAAACCCTCAAGCATACTTTAATTTCCCTCCAAAACCAAACCTATCAAGATTTCGAAGTCATCTGTGTTGATGACGGCTCCAGCGATGATACACCTGACATACTGAAAAACTGGAGCCGGGACGATCCCCGTTTTATGTATCTTCCCAAAAAACACAGCGGTGTGATCGAGACTGCCAACCTTGGTCTGGCTTCCTGCCGGGGGCAGATCATCGTCCGGATGGACGCTGACGATCTGTGCCACCCCCGGCGGATCGAACTTCAGCGTGACTATTTGATAGATAATCCGGAAGTCGCCGTAGTTGGATCTTTGGTCAAAGGATTTCCTGAGGACCAGGTTGGGGAAGGTTTTCAGCTCTATTATGACTGGCTGAATTCCCTGCTCACACATGAGGACATCACCCGCGAGATCTTTGTTGAAAGCCCGATCGCCAACCCTTGCGCCGCCTTCCGCAGAGAATGGATCAAAAAACTGGGCGGCTACCAGGATAACGGCTGGCCCGAGGACTATGACCTGTGGCTGCGTTTTTACCTCGCCGGGGCCCGGTTTGCGAAAGTCCCCGAGGTGCTGCTGGAATGGCGCGAACATCCAGACCGATTAACACATACGGATTCACGGTATTCGGTAGAAAACTTCTTGAGGGCCAAGGCTCATTACATTGCCAGGGGTCCCGCAAAAGGCCGGGACGCTGTATTTATCTGGGGCGCTGGCATGACCGGCAGGCGGATCAGCAAACATCTGGTCCGCGAAGGGCTGCCGCTGGCTGCCTTTGTCGAAGTGGACCAGAAGAAGATCGGCAATACCCGGCGCGGAAAGCCGATCATCGGGGTGGATGAGCTGCCGGGGCTTTGGAATCAGTGGGAAAATCCTATCCTGCTGACTGCGGTCAGGGCCCGTTCCGCGGCACCCTTGATCCAGGCTCAGCTGGATGAACTCGAACTCATCGAAGGGCAGGATTGGTGGAGAGCGGCCTAAAATATTGGGAATGAGGAGAAAGAGAAAAGAGAAAATAGATTAGTAATCAGTGTTCTGATCTTATGCTCAAAATGCAACCGTCTAAAATGGGGTTTATTGTCAACTGGAAGCCTCTATGCTATGATGAAAGAACCAACATAAAATAAAATCAATATCCACCAATTCATTACAAAAACCATCGACCACCGCTGTGATTTCCAGCGGTGTGTTTAATTTCATATTACATTTAGGAGGAATCAGATGGAAAAATACAAACTCTACTGGGTGGGCCAGGGAAAAGTCAAAGCCGGGAAATATGTTGAAGCCATTAAATGGTGGAAGGAAAAGGCTGCCCCGGATATTTTAGCTGACCCCTGGACAAAATCTCTACGGTGTTACGCAGGCCAGTTCGGATTGGGCGGCGAATACACAATAGAAATCTGGCAGGAGATTGAGTCCTATGCAGCTTTTGATAAAATGGATAAATTCTGGGAAGAAGACTCTGAAAGCGCAAATAAGAAACTTGAAATCATGAAAGAAGGAAATGAATTTTTTGATTGGGGCCCAAGCCGTCTCATGGGGGATTGGCCGGAATCTAGCTACTGATCTACGCTAGCTTGAGTTTTCCAACTTACAATATTTATAAAAAACCACTCTCCTATACTGAGAGTGGTAAAAATTTGCTGCGCACTTTTATCCAGGACCTTTTCCTGAGTGAGATCCTAGTATGACCCCCACTGAAACCAGCTCTATAATCGGTCTTCAGTTCCAGGCCATATCTGCTGCCCTTCACATGTTCTCCGATTCAAGGCTTCCATTTACTCCTGTTGATTTCGATTAAACATCATTCCCACCCCGACCAGGATCAACATAATGGGCCAGAGATTACCCCAATTTATGTTCCAAGCGGATCCGAGCAATAGGCTGACAGACAGGAATGCTAAAAAAATGCCCATGAATCCTGGAAAGAGAATGTCCGGTGAAAGCTGTTTATCGTTGGATACAAAGCGCTGATAGGCTCCATTCAGGAATCCAGCCGCTGGCAATAGAATGAACAAAGCCCACCAGTTCAACTCGAAGGGCAGAATGTCAAATTGATTGAGCATAACTACTCCACCGCCAATGATAAAGATCAATCCCATCCACATCGGGGAAGACTGCCGGTACATGCGCTGATTTGGTTCGTGGTTTTCTTCCATAATCCTTTCCTTTATTAAACTAATAAATAGTTGGAATGTTACCTGAGAACAGGTCTTATTTCTATTAGGTGTGATCACATCTGACTGAATTTAATCAAAGGGAAAACAATCCATACCAAACCCAGGCCATGATCCCAAACTCAATGGCCCAATCTAGATTTTTAGAATTCTTGAGCTAACACCATTCTACACCAATCCAAAAGTGTATTGTGAAACTTGTAGTTAAGAAACCTGCTGCTCGACTATAACACTTTTTGTTTATCAAAAAAGTGTTGATGCCAGGGATATTTCCTTTGACCACAGACGATCCCTAACCAGGTTGTGGCCTATTTTCTGCATATTCGATGCCGGAAGCAGTAAATAGTAAGTAGTAAGAAGTAAATCGATATAAAAATTCCGAAGTCTTTTGGGGAGCAGTTATACATACTACTCTCTCCAAGACTTCGGAAGTCTGTGTCTGATACTCTCTGATCTCCCGGTCTCTTTATTCCAGTCCTGAGTGGACTTCGAGCGCAGCCGAGGAGGTAGTCGAAGGGCCGGTGTTCTATCTTCGGTCCCTTACCAATGGCTCCCCCCTACTCCACCCGAATTGTGAGCGAAAACGTCTCCGAATCTCCGGAAACCGAATAAACATCAAGATAATAACCCTGTGAAACAGGAATGGAAAAATCATTGATCGCATTCGACTGCACCTCATGGCGCAGGAAAGGTTGGCCGTCATCCGCCCCGATCAGTGCCAGGGACAATCCCGACAAGTTCGATGAACTGAGCTGAACGTTTAAAAGGCTGCCAGCCTGGAGCCCCATCAGGTAGCGGACCCGGGTGAAAACGTCAGGATGGAAGGCATCCAGCACATCAATAGTTCCACTGACCACAGACGCTCCCATACCGGGCGAGACCACCAGATTGGCGGGCACCTCCACGGAAAAGAAGAATTCCAGGTCCACCGGGCTGGTGAGGGTGATCTGATAATCCCCGGTCCAGGGCAGTTTAGTTTGGACTGATGAGGCCTGGTCAGAGAATGGCACCAGAACATCCCCTCCTTCGAGCTCCTTGATCTCAAAATAGGCCTGGTTCTCGGTTGAAGATAGCACTGCGATCAGGGTCTGACCCTGGCCAGCCCCGAGGGTGAAGCTGATCTGTTCCCCAGCTCGAATGGTCCCTTTTTGGTAAGCGATCGTGCCGCCAGGTTTGAACTTGATCTCCGCAGAAGAGGCAAAAAGAGGTGTATTTGTCGGGCTGATGGTCTCGGGTGGGAGCTGCGTTAGCGTGATCGTGGGGGAAGAAGTGATGGTCGGCGCCGTTTGCGTTTCCTGGATGGCGTGTTCAATGGCCTGCTGCGTCAGGGTCGCCAGATTGTTGAGGTCCTGAGTGGCTGGCAGGGGAGGCTCTGGCGGCGCGGTGCCGAAGGGCAGGTTGCAGCCTGTCAGCGCAGCTGTCATTATTATGGTAAGAATCAGCGTTTGGATGTATTTTGTGTTCATTTAATGGGATTGTAACACGATGGTAATGTAAGGCGTAAGGTGTAAGGAGTAAGGAGTAAGGAGTAAGTAGTAAGGAGTAAGGAGTAAGGTGTGAGGTGTGAGGTGTATGGTGTAAGATGTAAGGCGATTAGATGGACAGCCGACAAGGAACTCCCTGGGGGTGATCAACTAGAGCCTTCTTATTCTGAAACTCAGTCGCTTAATTCTTTACATTTGTAATTTGTACCCGGTCCTCCATCTTCCGTCCCCGGTTACTGCCAAAGCCTTCATAACCCGATCCTTCTTCCTCCGTCCTCCGTCTTCGGTCGCAGGCAAAGCCTGCATAACCCGGTCTTCCGTCGCCGGTCTTCGGTCGGAACGCAGAGCGTTCCAGTCCTAAAAACTTGCAATTGCATTCTAAATTTGTATAATGAAAAGAGTATCGTTTATCCAAAAGGGGTCAATTGGGAGGTAAGAGACATCATGAAAAAAAGCCGATTCAACCTGCTCTATCTTCTTATCATCGTCCTGTTATTGCTCTCTGCTTGCGGGCAAGATGCTGTCATTACGCTGCCTCCGGATGATCCTACAACAATACCAGCCATTGAACCTCAACCTACGGACCCTCCTGAGGAAGTCGCTGAGCCCGTCGAAGCGGGCATCGAGGATCTGCTGCAAGCGGGCACCGCTATGAAATGGTACGACGAAGGCTATATTGTCTTTGTACCCGCGGGGGAAGTCACTCTGGGAGATAACCAGTATGAAAACAACATGGTCCACGAGGTCTTTGTGGACGACTACTGGATCTACATGTTTAATGTCACCAACGGACAGTACCGACAGTGTGTGGCTACAGGAGCCTGCACACCACCGGCTTCCGAAGAACCCTATCCAGATCTAAATGACATGAAAGTCAAAGATAATCCTGTTACGGGAGTGACCTGGGAACAAGCCAATACCTATTGCGAATGGATGAATGGCAGGCTGCCCACCCAAGCCGAATGGGAAAAAGCCGCCCGCGGACCCGAATCGAACACTTATCCCTGGGGCGAGGATGATCCAACCTGTGATCTGCTCAACTATGGGGAATGTGAAGACCCGGCCATCACCAAAGTCTATGAATACCTGGATGGGAGAAGTTACTATCAAGCCTTTGATCTGGCAGGCAATACTTTCGAATGGGCCTACGATCTGTATGAGTACGACATCATAGCCCAGCTGCCTGATGAACCTCCGGCCGGCCCGCCAGACGGAACAGAACGTTCGGTGCGCGGCTCCGATTATAAAAGCACCGAGGAGCTGATCCCTTCAGCTCTGCTCTATTACCTGGAACCCGAAAGTTACCGCACCGACCTGGGTTTCCGCTGCGTCCTCCAGGGGGCAGAACCAAAAACGTTCGGAAGCCCTTGTATCCAGACAGCGTATGTACCTGGCGAACCAGCTCCCTGGGTGCCGGGACCACCACCTCCAGGTGATCCTCAGCTTCCGGATTTTGATGAAGGGACCTGTTTCACTGATATTGGAAGTTCCATTACGCAGTACTGTGCCAATCAATCCATCCAACAAGGCGGCCTTGATCTCAGTATCGCGGCTGTGGGTGCAGACGATGTCTATGTAAAATCCTGGACCTCCAACCAGGGTGTTGTATGTATCGATGGGACTGATCCATTAGGCTGTTTTGGTCCCGAGGGAGCTTCGGTCTCATTTGAGATCTGCGCCACCTGCACACCAAGCGTCAGCGTGGAATCTGTACAATTTGGTTGTGAAAATTGTTATGCCCTGGATAACAATAATCCTCCCTCCTGTGTATACCAAGGGAATCCTGCTCCAGGAGGCGCCTGCCCGGCCGGGTATTTCTACGATCCGGTTGGTGATATCTGCGTTAAGATCGGGGTTCCAAGCCAAGAATGCCCCAAGGGATATTGGTATGATGCCGATAAGGATTGCTGCACAGCCAGCTTTGCAGCGCCCAGCCCGGACTCACCTGGTTCTTCTGCTTCCTATCTGCCCTGCCCTCCGGGGTTTGGAAATGTTCAGCTTATTGAGACAGCCCTTTATCAGGACTTGCAGCATGCACTTTGTACCTACAACGTTTTTAGTTCCGAAGTGGAAAATTGTATTACGCAGACATATACACTTGGACGCTGTGATGATCCACAAGACACACTAGATGTACAAATCCCAGATCATATACAAACAAAGCCTCCTGTCGAAGCGGCATAGTGTAAGTGGGACCAATCCGGCAGTTGGCGGTCCTGATTATTGTATTTACCCCTGAAAAATAATTAGATGTTCTGAGAATGGATCTGGATTAAAACAAAAAGAGCGGCGAAAGCCGCTCTTTTTGATGGATACCAAGGAAAAGTAAATAGTAAATAGTAAGTGGATTGGGATTCAGTAATCCCCGTCCCCGGATCGGAACGTACAGCATTCCAAATATTCCTAGAACTCTATCATATTCAATAAGGTGGGGATGCTCAGGTTGAGAATATTGATCATCATATGCGAGATCACCGCCAGCCGGACGCTTTTGGTATTTTTATAGATCAGGGCCATAACCAAACCCAGGACCATTACAGCAATGTAAAAAGGAATTTCTCTGGCGCCAACGGAGTACCAGGCGAAGGCAGAATGCCAGATCGTGAACAGAGTTGTGGAATACAGAATGGAAACCCAGCCAGGCCATGTTGCGGTGACGTCGATCAACATTCCCCGCCAGTAGAACTCTTCCAGCCAGGGATTGATCAGAAAGAAAATAACGGTAGGAATTAATATAGACAGGTTCCTGAGCACCTGGTAATGCTGCAGGAATAAAGGCAGGGATGAAAAACCGACCAAAACTGCGATAACGATCCAGATCCAATGTCCTTGCGGTTTCTGAAGCCAGGTTTTGATATTATCAGTGCCGTATTTATACAGGATAAAAGCAAGGGCAGCCCAGTAGATCAGGATAATGGGAATATATACCAGGGTATCCAGATATCTTCCAAAGAGTATTGCAGTGGCCTGGGTGATGATCAGGATCAGGATCGGCGAAATGATAAAAAACGAGCTGGTTGATTTTTTATCCATCTTTCTCCTCAATGAAATCTGTTAATCAGCGATGTTCGATAATCTAAGTTTATCAAAAATCGGGAATTAAATATTAAGCAAACCCCGTCCTCCATCTTCGGTCTCCGGTCACAATCAAAGCCTGCTGATCTCCAGCAGGGCTTCTCCCAGGCGGTCGATCTCCTCCAGGGTGTTGTAATGAGCAGCCCCAATGCGCACCATACCGCCTGTATCTTCCACGCCCAGCCGTTCTGTGGCGCAAATGGCGTAGTAATTGCCGTCCCAGACATAGATATCCCGTTCGTCCAGCAGCTTGGCGAGCTTCTGGGGATGTATTCCTTCCAGGTTCACTGCAAAGGTGGGGACCCTTTCCTCTACATCCGCTGGGTCATCCAGACCGTAAATTCGCAGGCCGGGCACGTCGGACAGGGTTTGAAGCAGTTTAAGGGAGAGCTGATATTCATAGTCCTGGACTGCAGCCAGCCCTTGTTTGAGATGAAGTGCCTGGCCCTTTGTAATCTCCCTCAAAACGGGTTTTATATTCCCCGCCGTACTCGGTTCCAAGCCAGGCAAAATACTCCAGCGCACCTAAAACTCCGGCGATGCCTTCAAAATTGGGTGTGCCGGTCTCGAACTTCCAGGGCAGCTTATCTGATGCCGGGCGCACTTTATAGGCCATCAATTCATCCAGCAGATCGTAGCGGCCGTAGAGGATCCCGATATGGGGTCCGTAGAACTTATAAGCCGAACAGGCCAGGAAATCCACATCCAGGTCCTGAACATCGATCGGTCCGTGAGGCGCGTACTGGACCGCATCAACATAAACCAGGGCCCCGGCCTGATGGGCCATTTCAGTCATCTGCTTAACCGGATTGATCGTGCCCAGGGCGTTGGAGGCATATCCCAGAGCCACCAGTTTTGGTTTTTTAGCGAGGGCTTCTTGATACGAATCCATCTGGAGCCGTCCGTCTTCGACGTCAAAATCGACCCAGGCCACCTGGCAGCCTCTATCAGCCGCGATCAGGGTCCAGGGAGTGATATTGGCATCATGATCCAGGCGGGTGACGGCAATGGTATCGCCCTCTTCCAGGGTCCTGGCCAGGGAACGGCTGAGATTGAGTGTCAGGCTGGTCATGTTGGGGCCGAAGGTGATCTCTTCCGGCCGGGGGGCGTTGAGGAAATCCGCTGCAGCCTGGCGGGCCTCTTCGATCACAGCATCCGACTCGCGGCTGGTGGCAAAGACCCCTTCGTGGTTGGCGTTGGTGTTAACCAGATAGTCTGTGATCCGGTCGAGGGATTTTTGAACGATCTGGGTGCCGGCCGGGTTATCCAGGTAGATCGCCTGGCGTTTTAATGCGGGAAAGTGACCGCGAATGGCTTGAGGGTCGAGGGGCATGATTTCTCCTGGGTATTAATTTTATTAATATTTTAGGTACTACAGGGAATGGTCGTCATTTAAGGGGATTGTAACATGCTGGATTTGTAAGGCGTAAGTAGTGAGAAGTGAATAGTAAGTAGTTAATCGTAAGTCGATTAGGTTTCGAACAACCGGAAATCTCTTTGAAAGTATCTAAAAAACTTCCTGTCCTGGAGCTTTACTCCTTACACCTTAAGCTTGAACACGGTCTTCCGTCTCCCCTCCTCCGGCGGGGGCACAGCCTCACCTAAATTGCAGCGGGAGAAATCATTTTTGGGTGATGAGCCAGATTTTTACTAATTGCCCAATAATCAATTGATGCTCTATAACTGGAAGAAATGCTGGTTTTTTGCACTGCTACTCTTCAGCGCTAAAATAATAGCCGATACCTCTTTCCGTTAATATATAGGTAGGGTTACTTTTATCAATTTCCACTTTGGATCGTAGTCTTTGTACCAACCCCCGCACCAATTCGCGATTTTCTTCTCCACTATATCCCCAAACGTGTTCAACTATGTTATCAGTAGGAATGATCTGCCCTGCATGGGTTATGAGCACATACAAAAGCCTGAATTCTAACTGGGTTAATTTATTCGGTTCCGATTCGCCAACCTTAACCGTTCGATTACCTGGATCCAATAACAATGCTCCTTTTGTCATGGCTGGAAGGCTGTGGAATGGTACACCGGACGTCCGCCTGAGTAATGCTCTGATCCTGGTTATCAACAATCTGAGTCCAAATGGCCGGGTGATGATTAAGTCTACGCCTGCCTCGATTAAGGCGATTTCGCCATCTTCCGAAATTGGTTCTATGATCAAAACCATCGGGACGACAGTATGTCCCCGCAGCTGCTTGATGGCGCTGATCTCCTTTTCGTAGTCCTGATCCAGAACCAGGCAAATTAAATCAAGGGGCTGTTCAGGCCAATTGTCATTAAATGGTTTAAGTTGTTTAGCCATATGCACTTCAAACCCTGCCTGTTTTAAAAGGACAGCCAGAATGGCGGATTCTTCTGGGTGAAATGCGAATAATAAGGCTTGCATTTAAACATCCTCCCAATAATACTTAATTTAATGCTGCGAGTATTACAACTAGTTTCATTATATTCCAGGAAGTAGGTTTATTAGAGATTTAAGCAGATTGTTAACAATCGAAATTTGATTTCTTTTAAACTATAGAGCGACCAAAATTTTATTTTTGGTCGCTCTATAAAACACTTTATACTACCAGAGAAATCCTGGCTATATGTTTACTATTTTTTCTTTTTTCCAACTGAACTGGTGGTTTTTTTATTAGTTTTCTTGGGTTTGCCGGCTGCCATTGTAACCTCCTTTAGTATTCCTTTTTTTTATTTTTTGAAATGTTTCGACTTCTGACTCATCCGCGAATTTCCCATACTGCTCATTATTTTCGTAATCCTCAAACTCCTCGAACTCCTCGAACTCCTCATCTGTCTGGAATTCTTCAAAATCAATAAGTTCCAGTTCGATAGGATTCAGCCAGGTTATCACTGATTCGGTTTGACACGTTTCACATAGAACATGGAGCCCAAATTCTGGATCTTTTTCGAAGATCACTTTTTTTTCACAATTTGGGCAGATCCCGTACTCCATCTCTACCTCCGAGGAAATTGCTCATTTGAATTAATTATATAATTCCAATGTGATAGGTATGTGTTTTCTAAAGTTTAAAATTGTAGTTAAATCACAAAGTTTGTTCATTTTTTTATACACAATATTTGATGAAATTTATAACCCAAGATCAGAAAGGAACCTTTTATCCATCCCTGCTTTTGGATCCAGAAATACATTCCAAGTGGAAATAGCCAGGCTGCTGCCACCCTCAACCGAAAGACCAGTGGGGTTGTCCAGGAGTTCATTCTTATGATTGATTGATAAGAATTCATTCCCCAGCATTTTCATTGACCTGCTCAAAAGAATAGTTGATAATCACAACAATGGATCCAATAACTGGGATTACGATTAATCCTGCAAGGACACCGAATAATGATAAAGTGCTGACAATAGCAATGAAAATAAGGGCTGGATGAATACTCATGCGTTTACTCATCACCCTGGGGATGAGGATTGTATTTTCAAGGATTTGAATGACTATAAAAATCGCACAAACGATGATCGCAAACCAAAAATTAGAAATATTGAGAGTTAATGATCCTTGGGTCCAGGCGCTCATTCCGGCAATAAATGTGGCAATTGTCGGCCCAAGGGAGGGTATCAGTTCCAATATCCCAGCTATCAAGCCAATAATAAGGGCGTTTTTTAGACCCACGGCGACACCACCCAACCCGGATAAAAGGCCTATTAATACCATCATAGAGAATTGTCCCCGCAGATAGGTTTTCCAAACCAAATCAATTTCTTCAAGAATATGCTGGACATTATTTCTAGCAGTAGCAGGTGTGATTCGATAGATCCACTTGATTAATTTCGAATGGTCCAATAATAAATAGAAACAGGTCATAAGAGTGACCATAATCCAGACAATATTATCAGTGGCCGAAAGCAGCATCCGAAAAAGTCTGGTAGGAACTAAAAACTGGCGGATCTCATTCTCCAATTCAGGAATAATTTCTGCCAGGGGCAAATCAAAATCAACTAACACATCCAATGTAGGCTGCAAGGCGATCAACTCATCCGATATCACCTGGAAATCATTTGTAAGAATACCTATTTGCTTAAAAAGTATCGGTGCGCCTAAACGGGTGACTAAGATAATCAAGGAGATAAAACTTAAAAACACAATCCAGACAGATAATTTGGAATTGAGATGGATCTTCTTTGCCAGGAAATTAACGATGGGCTGCAGTAGGTAAGCCAATAAAATACCCAAAACCAGTGAGCTGATAACTGCTCGATAAAGACTCGTTAACCAATAGATACCTACTATTATTAATAAGTATAGAACCACTTTTTTATCGATAGTCAGCAAGCGGTCAAGATTAGTTTGAGCCGTACTATCTTTGGGTTTTAGTGCCATGATCTTTTCCCGCAATTCCTAATTTCAGGTCTACTGTTGAATACCTGATCTTGTGTGAGGTACATTAAAACAAAATCTTGTACCTCACTATAAGATCTTCAATCTCTAGGGCAATATCCCATGGAGAGGAAACAACCACCAATTCATTTATGGCGCAGGTGTTTCTGTGGGGGTTACCTCAAGTGTTGCTGCTAAAGTGGGTGTTAGCGTAGAAGATGAGGAAGATTTGGTTGGGGTTGCTGTACTGCCGGTGACTTTAATGACGGCATACATTTCATCACCAAAGAATGCTCCAGCGGAATCTGACATTCTCCAGTTGCTCTGGTAATTTCCAGCCGTGCTTGGGGCTGTCATAAAAATAGACAAATTGGTTGTTGTATTTGGACCGACTGCCTTGGTGAGGATCAGGCTTGCGCCTCCCAGTGAATTTCCTCCTGAGAATGTTAGTTTAAACCCGGCTTCCCAAACACACGACCCGTTATTTCTAACCTGCCAGGTTTTTGTGAATTTCTCTCCAGGTGCCATCTCCGTGTTATCCGGGATAGTCACATCAGAAAGAAAAGCCAGGGAGAAACAAGAATTAGTGGGAAGAACGCTTGTGGCCGTTGCCTGGGTTGGGACAGGCGTATTGGTTTCCGTGGGAGTGCTGGTATTTGTTGGCGTCTGAGTACTGGTCGGTAAAGCCAAGGCTGTCTGCGTTAAATCGGAAGCGAATGTAGCTACAGCCTGAGTCTGCACTTCTTCTATACTTAACGTTGGCGTAGAACTTTCGGTTTTGAACGAACATGCGGTTAACCCGATACTGCTGATCAGGATCAAACCAAATATTGTCAGGAGTCGTTTTTTCATTTTGTGTTTTCCCTTCTAAACATAGTTGACAAACAAACATATAAACACACCAAAAATACCTGGAAAGGTATTTATTTTTCGGTGTGGCCCAGGAGGAGCTGGATTACTATTTTGCAGATCCTTTCTTGAATTCTTCTTTCTGCCTCGAGGGATCAGGGTTGTAACTGAGCACTTTAGCAAGTTCAAGAGGATAGAGCCAAATTACTTCTAACTCTAAACCGCAATTGGAGCAGATGATTGATTGATTGATTCTCAATGGATTCTCTAAATCCAATCTAGATTTACAAACAGGACATAATTCAGTCATTGTATATACCTTGGTTAAAAAATACATGGCAAGATATAACAATTGTAAAAAATGATTGTTCAAGACCGGTAATATTTAGCTATTAAATCGGTCTAATTTTCATTGACTTGGTGTAAATCCGAACACGTTCAAGATTTTAGCGCCACTATTGTGACTGGTTTAAGTAGGGGGAAGAATATTCTTAGCCAGAGTTAATGGACGAATTACAACCAAATTACCCTGAGGGCAATCAGCTTCCCATGTATGAATATCCTTTATTGCCTGGAATGTATGAGCGGCGGTGTTTGCAGGCTTTATTTGGTTCATCATAGCTGCCGCAGTTCAGGATAGCGATTATACCTGCCTGGCAGCCCAAAACCATATGTGTAGAATTTTATACAGATAGTATATCATTTGAACCTCATTGAATACCTTCTAGGACAATAATTGAACACCTATCAGCGATAATATCCCTTGAATGATTAATGGTTCAACGCTACCACCTCAAAGAAAGCACTAAATAGGGAAGGAAATAATGGTTAGACCGAGGCTTATCTTACATTCAATAATTACTGCCCTTCTGGGAGCTGAAGCAATGGTTCTTTTTTTACGATTGCTGTCCAGAAAGATCCGGATCAGGAATT
Source organism: uncultured Chloroflexia bacterium (assembly GCA_963695575.1). GTDB lineage: Bacteria > Chloroflexota > Anaerolineae > Anaerolineales > UBA11858 > B10-G9. The sequence continues at coordinate 19,498 of CAVOGS010000006.1, read as the reverse complement.
ATCCAATTAACATGGATTTCTAGAACCCTGGAAAACCAATTTCATTGGATATTATAAAGATCGACTAGCAACCTCAAACTAAGAAAATTAGCAGTAGAAGTAGTGAAAAGGAACCAAACTGATGAAACCGAATAACATTTTCAAGCAGGAATTGACTATCAATAACGGAGTAATCATCATCGGGATTTTACTTGTTTCTGTGATTGCGCTGGGGGCATTTTTTATTGGTTTTTCATGGCCCGGTCAAGACCAACAAGGAAACCCTAATGGCGCTATAAATCCTCCGTCCAGTACTATAACCCCCCCACCAGCTACTGAAATCATTCAAACCGCTCAGGTTTCAATGACTCCTACCTTGGAAATCATGCCGTCGGAAACGGAAACAACCATACCAACAGAGACTGAGCTGCCAGCCGAGACCCAGGCACCTACAGAAACACAAACTCCAACAGTTCAGGCAACACCGGAAGCAACTATCAGGCCGGAAGATCAAGCGAAATTGATTAAAAATGTTGTACCAGTAAATGGTGGTTATTTTGCTCCTAAAAAACTGTTTACAAAGATTTGGATCATCCAAAACATAGGGACCACAACCTGGAACAAAGATTACAACCTGGTTTACGTCAGTGGAACAGCGATGACTACTCAGGTGACTATACCTATTCCAAATCCTGTTAGTCCCGGTAAAACAATAACAGTAGAACTCAGCCAGACAGCTCCCCAACTCCCCGGGGTTTACCAGGGCGCCTGGATGCTGGAGAACAAATCTGGCCAGACTTTCGGCCTTGGCCCGGCAGCGGATCAACCGCTCATATCCAGAGCGACAGTCCTGAATATCACCAAAGGCATTCCTTACGACTTTTTATTGAACTACTGCGATGCCAGCTGGTGGAACAGCGAGGGAGAAACAATCCCCTGTCAGGCAACACCAAGCCGGACAAATGGTTTTGTTCTTCTGGATCCGAACCCCTCGATAGAAACGGGTGTTTCAGATCTACCCGGACTATGGGTACACCCTTATCTAAAGATCGAAGGAGCCATCTCCGGGAAATACCCCCCGTATCTTATTCAGGATGGAGATCATTTCAGGGCTCGGGTAGGGTGTATTAATGGAAATACAAATTGCAATGTAACTTTTAAATTATTATATAACACCGGTACAGGGCCGAATATGACCCTCGGGACCTGGAAGGAACTCTATGGCGGAGGAATTACCAGGATCGATGTTGACTTGTCCCCCCTGGCAGGTGAGCAGGTTCAATTCATTCTGCGCACAATTGTCTCGAATAACTACCCAGAGGACGCCAACGGTTTTTGGTTGATTCCTCGCATCCTTAATGAGTAATAAGCATAATCATGGGATAGTCTTACCAGTAATGGGTAAGACTATCCTCTTTTTTTATCCCCCAATTCAATCTTGATCAGGACTAATTTGTTGTCAAAGAACTCAATCTGAACTTCCAGAACAGAGCAGAGTGACTATCTCTCTGCTGATTAAGCGTCAAATCCATTTTTCCTGATCTGCCTGAGGTTTTGAAACGGGCTCATATCCTAAGTAGTAACAATCAATTATCCAACGGAAATTGTATTGACAGATCACGAACTCGTACCAGATCCCCCTCCCTGAGTTCATATTCTCCGGCGACGATCACATCGCGATAATCAATCGAAATCAAATTTATCTGATATGCAAGTTTTTCCATATCAGAGCGGCCTGCAAATAAGGCGCAGCGCAGAACCCGATGCCCGGGAGCTTTTCCGTCATGCAGAACTGCCCGGGCAAGTAAAGATAGCACATCGGTCACTTGATCTGGTTCAAAATTCTTGTTGATGAATCCCAGGATATCAGCAGGGTATTCCATTATTTTGAAGAACCTTCAAATACAAAACTGATCAATGAATAGACTTAAAATAATGGTCCAGGTGGGTCTTCCACTCAGCGATGAATTTTTTGTAATGGTCTGGAGTGAATGTCTCAATGAATTGAACCCCTATTTCAGTTAGAGCCGTATATTCGTAGCTCACTTGCACATCGGTGATATTGTGATCGATCTCCAGACAGCGGACACTGACCAGGCCGACCTTCTGCCCCGGCTCCACGCGGTAAAACTGCACAAAATAAGATTCGGGATCATAGCGTTTTACCAACCAGATCGTGTCCCCAGCGGTCGATGTATGATCGTGACCCCTTGTTAAGAATATAAAATCCTCGTGGATCTCTTCAGAGCCTGAGATATTTGTATACTCCCACCCGGGGACCCATAACTTTTCCCCCTCGGCACTGAAAAGGGGAAACAGGATCTCTGCCGGCTGATGGATCCTGAAGGTTTCTGTATGTTTGACTGCATTCAATCCTGTATCCTCCGATGTAGGTCTTATGCTACCTGGACCAGCCCCAAGTACTATCTCAGTATCATTCTAAACAAATTATAAAGAATAAAACCTGGAAAATGATCAAAGAGACAGACCAACCAATGGCTTAAAAGGCCACTGCTAGTTGATCGTTCCATCGAGAGAATTGGATTTTAGAGGGAAATATGGGGGTAAACCCTGTATATTAGTGTATATCCTGTATATTGTTTATATCCGTTATGCACCGGATATTGCACCGGGAAATGATGAATTTTTGAACTCTGATCGGATTCGAACCTACGACCTGGCGGATAATGGCTCTATTCCTATTGGGCTACATCATGAATAATTGAATAGAAACTTTATGTACAGCGGGCCAATACAAGGAAGTTTGTTAAAACAATCCGATTCAATTAATATTCAATCTACTATCTGGCGGTATATTCGATGCTAGCATCGAATCGAATTAGGGATTGAGCACTTCGTCATGAAGATAGAGCACTGGTTGATCGGCGTTTGAGACCGTCAGTCTGCTCAACCAGAACTGCATGGTCTCATCGGAGACCTTGAACTGCACAGTGATCATCGGACTGTCAAAGCCCATCTGCTTGCCGGAGTGGAGGATGTTATTCATGCGCAGGTTAATGGTGTTCTCTACCAGGTCTATGGATACAACCTCCGCATATACTTCACGATTGCTCGGGAATTCATGGTAATAGGCATGCGTTTTGGTGATAATCAACTGACTGGTGCGGTCTTCGCTGAACCAGATGCCGAGAAAAGGGAGCGGGGCTTCCTCGACCTGTTCAACCTGTACATCGGTAGGAACTTGTGATTGAAAGGAAGGATCATTCCCCGGCATTAGTGTACAAGCGCTTACTGCAATCAACAGGCAAAACATGCTCAACAAGGGAAGGGTTCTTTTCATTGATTCTCCTTGAGAAAAACTGGGGTTATTTTTCACATACTGTAATGATTTAATAATCAGGATACGGTGTGATCCTAGACTGGGATTTCGTGTCGCAATAAGTATACTCCCATTTTTATCCAAATATTTGGGTTTCTCATCAACCTCCAATCCATATTATAAGGAAAATGGTTCTAAACAAAAAAACAGGCATTCCGAGGTACGAATTGGCCTATATTTAAGGGTTTATTGTGGGCCCGGCATTAGTGCGAGGGCGATATCAAATCGCCTATCGCGCAATCCCGAGGTTATGGACCGAGGGATCTATTCGAACCTGCCCTACGGTGGCGGGAAAAGCCGTAAAGTGTAAGGCGTAAAGCGATTTGATTTTTACCACATCATAATCCTCGCGAATAACCTCGATCTTCCAGTCCCCTATTCGCCTTACCCCTTACAAAACTACTCCTTACATTCCCGTTGCCGTCCTCCTTAAACAAAAAAGAGCACCTGCGATTAAAACAAGTACCCTCCATCCTCGAAGTGGGCCCGGCAGGATTCGAACCTGCGACCTGGCTGGGAAAAACGAAAAGCAAATTAACCAAACACCACTTAACAAGTCATCTGTGGTTCAAAGTTGGTGTATACTGAAAATGGAGTTCCTCAACTGATCTTATCCAGGAGAAAATATGTTAACGACCGGGGTCAGAAACATCATCCTTAAAATCGTTATCGTCCTGCTCTCATTGACTCTGTTGGGATTGCAGAGTGAACCAGAAATAGTCAATGCTGCACCGGAGATGGATTACGGGGCGAGTTCTATCGGTTTTGTAGAATTGATCATCTGGGGCGAAGCATCTGGAGGATCAGGGGCAAGCACGGTAAAATTTACATGGAATCCTGTCCAGCTCACGATGTGGATCAACGGTTTTGATTCAACGGGTGCGGCAAAATTCCAGGGACAGTCATTCACTACTGCATCGGGAACTGCCAGGCAAGGACCAATCACCGTCCAGGCCGGATGGCCTGTTCACTGGTGGGTAGAGGGAACCATCGCGCCACCTCCCGATTGCTCGATCAACTTGAAAATAGATGAGATCTGGTATCCGGGGTGGAGCATAGGCTGCGGGCCCCTGATTGGCTGTTATGGAGATACCTGGCCTGCCGCCGCTCACCCAGGGGCCACGGTGTATATCCCCTGGGATAGGGCATGGGGATTGGGATCCAGTGGCGCAAGGGCGATGGGTATGCCCGTTCACCTGACAGTGGTCACCTACCATATATCAGTTGGACAGGATCCGCTGGGTTGTGAATTCCACGTTAATTATCCGGTTATTCCCCAGTAAGTATCACAAACTCTTCCAGTACTTCAGGATCAATAGCAGGGTCCGGGTTGATAATGACGTTGTAATCAACTGATTCGCCAGGTGGGATTTCCCCTGCCAGGATCTGGTGGGTCAGGCCAACCAACTTACCGGTTCCTGTTTCTCTTAATCCAACCACAACAGTCACCAACCGCAATGTCTGGTCACTGTCATTCACAGTACTTCCAGCAACTGACCACTGATACTGATCTTTTTCAATCACGCCCCCGGTATTGGCCAGGGGATATACCTGGGTTCTCCTTTCCCTTGTGCGAGCCAATTCAATTCGGATCGACCAATCCGCAACGGGTTCACCGGGATTGTCAATGATCAAAGCATAGGGGGATGTTTCACCGGGCAAAATATCGGCCGGCAGGGTATATGCGGAAGCGCCAAGAATCTCCCCATTTTGGTCATAAAAAGTACCTGTCAGGGCAAGTGTCAGAATCATATCAGCTTTGTTCTGAAGTTCGCCCAAGACATGAAATCCGCCCGCCGGGTCGGTATAAGTATGGACAAGTTCACCAAAATCAATTGTCAGCCCCTCAACAGAAGATGCTTTGTCTGCGGCTACAAAGATCTCGTGATCTCCAAAATCAACATTGGCTGGGTGACCATAAAACAGGAATTGGACGGGGGCTTTTTCTCCAGGGGGCAGATATCCAGGGCAGATCTGGCAGGACGCCGTGGTGAAAAGCGTGCCATCCTGTGTATAAAGTCCAGACCTGGCAGAATAGATCAGCCCGGGTGAGCTGCTGGTATTTTGCACTTCCCCCACGAGCGTGATAAGGCCATTTTCAGCTGCGCTTAACCTGGACTGGACAATCTCCATCTGAACCGGTTTTAACGATATCCTTTGGAGGTTGAGGACTATTATTTCAAGATCATCCACTTGGGTAACAGTCAGCGGCAAACGAGCAGTAAAAGGTTGGGTAGCACCAGGCGCAATTCCGAATGCACCATCTGAATAGGCCTCAATCACCTGCGATCCCCCAATTTGAACTTCGAGGGCAAAACCGCCCACCGGATAATCTGCAGTATTGGTCAGCAATCCGTGAAGGTGCCAGTATCCAAATTCATCCTGATAGGTAGCTGTTTCCAGGATCTCAATTTCATCTCCTGTGACTTCAGGTAGATCCTCTCCTGATTCGGAGGGGGATTGCTCTTGCGCCCCTTCAGAGCCGGGTTCCTGTGAGGAACAGGAAATTATGGGAATGACCAGAATTATGATCAGGAAAAATACCAATCCCCGGGATCTTGTTGTCATATATCACCTCTTAGGCAACATGTCGACTCTCATTGAATTGTAATTGATTTCCAGGAATCCAGATAACAATCTGGGCAGGGCCAGAGGGGTGAGGAACACAAGCACCCTTCACTCCAAAGATTTGGGCCCGGCAGGATTTAAACCTGCGACCTGGCGGATAACGGCTTTATTCCTGCTCGGATATATTTCCTTAATAATGGATCCAATAATAATTCAAATTGATAAATCAATTAAACATACATACTTGAATAAAAATAACTGCGATAAATGGCAGACTTGATAATAATCTAATCTCTGAATGCAACTCCAAAGATCCTGGAAGATATTTGGTCTTTATGAAATTTAGATAAAGATATCTTCGAATAGCTATTTGTAAGCCAGTTTAAGAATAGGCCAAAATCACTAAAAAGAAAAAAGGTATTACCCACCAAAGAATTAAGATTGGAAGTATGCTTATTAAAAAAGCATATTCCTTTTCGCCTTTTTGCCAAAATACCATTGATAGTAAATTATTCCTACCGAAATTACAAATAAAACCACAGGTTGGAAAATGTCCCAATTGAGATCACCAGAAGTAAGGGCATATATTACACTAAGTAAATATAATCCTCCTGATATCCCAGTGATAATGGATGAAATAATCAACCAATTTCTCATAAGCGAGGTCAATAATTTCTTGGTGTGAGGTTCTGACTTATCCAAGGTATCTTTCATTGGTTGTTCGTGACCGGAATATCTGCAAACAATTGCCTGTTTTCTGATTTTTTCAGCACAAAATGGGCATCTTTTCATGATAATTCCTCGTTATTAAATATATATCTTCTTATATTATGATAACTGTATTTATCTGAACCATAGATCGCCAGCCAAGTGTTAAGCCCCGGCTATCGATCCGCACAGAGCCAATCCTATCCTGCCCAGGTCTCCCCAATGGTCTCTTTATTTGATTGAAAATAGTAAATAGAAAATTGAAAATACCGCAAAGGGAACACACCCTCCGCCTTCGACGCCCCCATCAGTAACAATATAATTATAAACCCATAATAATGGTAGACTATTGGTGAACCTTCAAAGATAAGGAATCACTATGAAAATCTTTCTCACAGGCGGGGCAGGCTATATTGGATCGATGGCGGTGCGCAAACTTTTAGAAGCTGGCCACGGGGTGATGGTCTACGATTCGCTGGTGACGGGCTATCAAAAAGCGGTCCCAGAAGGGGCGACTTTCATCCAGGGAGACCTGGGAAACCCCAAGGATATATCCGCTGCCCTGGCAACCGATCAGTTCGATGCCGTGATGCACTTCGCGGCTTTCATCGAGGCCGGGGAAAGCATGAAAAATCCCCCCAAATTCTATCAAAACAACCTGATGAACTCTGTCAACCTGATCGACGCTGCCACCAAGGCCGGGGTGAAGAGATTCGTATTATCCTCCACGGCTGCGGTTTATCAGTCCAGCGACGAGCCGCTCAGCGAAAATTCCCCTCTGGGGCCGGTGAACGTGTACGGCCACACCAAATTGATGATCGAAGAGGTCCTGGAGTTCTACCGCGAGATCTTCGGTCTACATTACGCGGCTCTGCGCTACTTTAACGCCGCCGGCGCCCTGCCGGACCAGGGTGAGGCCCACCAACCAGAAAGCCATTTGATCCCGCTCGTGCTCCAGGTCCCACTGGGCCAGCGTGACAAGATCAAGATCTACGGGGCGGACTACCCCACCCCGGACGGCACCTGCATCCGGGATTACATTCACATCGCCGACCTGGTATCCGCTCACCTCCTGGCCCTGGACGCTCTGGATCAGGAAGAGAAGCTGGTCTACAACCTGGGCAACGGGAAAGGCTACTCGGTCCGGGAAGTGATCGAGACCGCCCGTCTGGTCACCGGCCACCCCATCCCCGCCGAAGAGACACCCCGCAGGCCGGGCGACAGCCCCAGGCTGGTGGCATCCTCAGAGAAGATCAAAAAGGAATTGGGCTGGGAGCCGGAGGTGCCGGCGCTGGCGGACATTATTGCGAGCGCGTGGGAGTGGCATCAGAGTCATCCGAAAGGGTATGAATAGGCGCTGAAGCGCCTGACGGGATGGGCGCGTCGCGCCCGACCGAGGACGGAGGACGGGGGAGAAGCACGAAGAACCTGACGGGGACGGGGGACGGGGGATTAAAATTCTGCTGTCATTGCGAGGCGACCAACAGCCTGTCCTGAGCGGAGGCGAAGGGAAGCAATCTGAACTAAAACCTTCAGGCAACATCATATTTGCGAACAGATAATCAGCATCTTAAAATAATTGCCCATTTATCCTTTTGATTGTCAATTCTCTTTCCCATTTTGAGTTAATACAGATTGCTTCGGATGCGCTGCATCCTCGCAATGACAAACCGATAAACGGCCCTCCCAGGGTTTCTGTCCGTCCTTCATCTCCTACATTTCAATATTGTAATCAGCGACTGGATTGCTTTTGTGTAGAATTAAAATATCGATTTTGCCAGTTACTTAGTGGATAATACCTGATTATTGTGGAGCAGAAGTATGGGAATAGAAACAGATCTAAAAAAACTTGTCAATGAATATGCCCTGGAACTACCCACCCGGACCTGGGTGTATGAAACGGACCGCTGGGAACATCTGGTTTTCTGCCTTCTACGGCAGCTTTCTGGCAAAGATCCAGAGAAAGCCCGCTCAGCGGTGACCATACTGCGCGATATTGGCCTTCTGGATCTGGAGCAGCTGGCGGCTATGGAGGGAGAATCCCCGGATAATTTAAAATCGTTCTCCGAGGTTCTGCTCGGGGCTGGCTTTACAGAGGGAGACACAATCCGGGCGTCCAGTTTGCTTGCCCAGGTCGCTGTCGTGATCAAGGATGCTTATGCCGGCAAGGTCCACAGGATCTTCCGCCACTATGGGGAAGTCATCCGGGACGAGCTGGTTAAGGCTTTTTCGGGCAGCTTCATCCCGGAATCCGAACTCAGGGAAGGGATCTCATACTGGCTTCAGAGCGCTTTTAGCATGCCGATCCCGGTGGAACGTCAGGCAGTGCAGACGTACTGCGAAGAAAATGGAACTACCCCGGAAGATCTGTGGCAGACCGCCGATGATCTGGGTATCAATTTAGGCATCGTTGATTTCCTGTTGGAAAGGAAGTACTCTCCAGAACCCGGTCAAAACCAAGAAAAACACCCCTTGGATCCTTCAGGCTGGAAGCTTTCCTAAATGAGTACGCTGGAACTGTCCCAAAATACCAGGGAATTTATGAAGAAGTAAGCAGTAATTAGTAAATAGATATAATTATAGTGATTGATAATAGTCACGCGATAAAAAAGACTCCCGGATTCTGAAAAACTCCGGGAGTTTGTGTTTAATTCGGTCTTCCGTCTTCCGTCGGGAGCGCAGCGACCTCCTGTCAGAGGGACGAAGTCCTTTAACAGGACGCCGTCCCGATCATATTACTTCCTTCTGAACCAAACCGAATATACACCCAATCCGATCCCGCCCAGCAGCAGAAGGGCACCCATAATTCCCAGCAGCGGCGTGCTGCCGGTGCTCTCAGGCAGGGGATCATTTTCATTAATCACCACCGAGCCGGCTTGAGCCCCGAAGGTCAGGTAGGTGATGTCACCCTGCTCGAGGGTAATTGGATAATTCAGTGAGGTGGTTGGGTTATATCCTTCCGGGATGGCCACACTGACGTTGTAATCCCCTTCTATCAGTGTTTCTTTGCAGAAATAGTCCAGTGTCTCAGATTCCGGGTCATGGACCTGTGTATCCTCGGTGATCGAAATCGAGCCATCGCGGTTGCTGATATTGATCGCGCCGCCCGCCAGGCTGATCTCTTCTTCCTGGCGCATGGAATCTCCGTTCAGGTCCTCAAAAAGCAAAACGCATAAGGTGCCGTTGCCTGGTATAGATGTAACAGTGGGTTCTGTTGCAAATTCTGTTGCCACTGGCGCCGGGGTAGGCTGTTCTCCAGCCGGTCCTCCTAACCCCAGGAAAAGCTGCATGCCCACAAAAACGATGTCATCCGCATCCAGGAAGTTCAAATCGCGCAGATCAGCCACGTCGATACCCGCTACCGCAGCAATACGCCACAGGGTATCCCCTTCCTGCACAACATATATGATCCTGCCGTCCGACCCCGGTGTGGGGGTGGGGAAATTAGTCATCTGGGGGTTTGGCGCCGCCATAACAGGCGCACTCAGCGGCAGCGATAAAGCCAAACCGCCAACCACAACCAAGCTGACCATAGCCAGGATCAAGGTGGATTTCTTCATATCATGATTATACTCCATGTATAATATCAGGTACAGAACCAGAAAAAACAGCCCCCGGTAATCATATAAAATGTGGTAAAAAAGGGGAATGAGAAAAATATGTCAGCAGGAAGTATTATGACCCAATACGAAACCGTCATCGGACTAGAGATACACATTCAACTGAACACTAACAGCAAGATCTTTTGCGCCTGCAAAGCCGATTCCTGGGGGGATCCTCCCAATACCAATATCTGCCCGGTCTGCACCGGTCAGCCAGGCGTTTTGCCCGTTCCTAACCAGGCCGTGATCGAAAAAGGCGCCCTGTTGGCCAGCGCTTTACATTCGGAAGTCCTGCCGGTTTCCTATTTTGACCGCAAAAACTATTTTTATCCTGATCTGCCCAAGGGCTATCAGATCTCTCAATACGACATCGCGATCGGCAAGGGTGGTTACGTGGACCTGCCCCTGGCAGACGGAGAGCTCCGCCATGTGGGGATCGAAAAACTGCATATTGAAGAAGATGCTGGAAAAACCATTCACAAACCTGGCCGCCGGCTGTTGGATTTCAACCGCTGCGGCGTTCCCCTGGTGGAAATGGTCACCGGCCCCGACCTGCGCTCAGCCGATGAGGCAGCAGATTTTATCCGCTACCTGAGAAAGTTGGCCCGCTGGATCGGTGTCTCGGATGCTGACATGGAAAAAGGAAAAATGCGCTTTGACGCCAATGTCTCCATTCGAGAAAAAGGCGCTGAGATCCTCAACCCCAAAACCGAGATCAAAAATATGAACTCGATCGAACACGGCCGGGAAGCCATCAATGCCGAGGTCAGCCGTCAGATCAAGGAAGTCGAAGCCGGCGGGGTGATCGAATCCTGGACACTGGATTGGAATGAGGAAACTAAAACCCTTTCCAAGATGCGCTCCAAGGAAACCGAAGCCGACTACCGCTACTTCAAGGAACCGGACCTGCTGGCTGTCACCCTGGACGAGCATAAGATTCAGGAGTTGTTAAACAGCCTGCCGGAACTGCCCCCGGAACGGGAAAACCGATTCATTGATGATTTTCAGTTATCGATCAAGGAAGCCCAGCTGCTGACCAGCGACCGGGCCTTATCCGATTATTTTGAAGATCTGCTGGATAAATACGGCGGAAAGCCCAAAACTGCTGCCAATTGGCTGATCAATGACCTGCTTGGATTGGTGAACGAGCTGGGTTTAACGATCGACGAGTTATTCCTGACCCCAGACAAACTGGCTCAGATCATCAAATTGGTGGATAAGGGGGCGATCAATACCAGCACCGGCAAGGACCTGGTGCAAAAGGTTCAGCAACTTGAGAAAGATCCCGGTGTCATTGTTGAGGAAGAAGGGCTGGCCCAGCTGACTGACAGCGGAGCGATCGAAACCATCTGCCAGGAAATCATAGCTGTTAACCCTGACCAGGTAGAGCAGTATAAATCCGGCAAGGGCGGCGTGATCGGCTGGTTGATCGGCCAGGTGATGGCCGAATCAGGCGGCAAAGCCGATCCTCAAGCTGTGCGGGAGATCCTTCAGAAGCTGCTCAGCTGACCTTCAGGAAAGACGAGGAGAAACCCATGTTTAAAGATCCCTTCATGGCTGCTTATCTGGTGATGTTATTCTTCCAGACCCTGCATATCTTTGAAGAAATCAAATATGAGGCCTACAATGAAATCGGATCGCAGGAAAAGTATCTGATGGTGGCCTCCTTCCTGGTTTTTTTATATTACTTCCCCCTCTTTGTCATTCAGCTCAAATATAATTGGGGCTATTACGTGGCCTTCCTGCCTGCTATCCTCGCCATCGGGAATGGGATCGTGCATATTTTTGGCATGATCAAAAACCGCAAAAAGCGGGGCAAAATAGCAGCCAGCGTCTTCAGCGGTGGATTCCTGGCCTTCAGCGGAATTGCAGTGCTGATCAATATTTTTATTGCATTGTAAAAAAATAAGACCGGGAGACGGGGAAGAAAATCCGAGTTAGAAAATTGGGGGCGACCCGCTGGATCGCCCGTTTTGGAAAACAAACTTCCGAAGTCTTTACAAGGACAGTAATAATAAGCTGTCGCCTGAAGCCTTCGGAAGTTTTTTATCTTAAATACCTAAATCTAGCTGTCATTTTAATGAACCAACTTTGCTCCTACACCCATCCGTGGGCGTTTTTTATGCCTCTCCGGGAAGAGTAGGTGATCATTTTGAGCAGATAACCATAAAAAATCCCTTTTTTCACATCCAGCCCAACCCCAAAAAAGCCCTATTCTCACCCTTTTTCCCGTAGAAACAGAAGGAATCCTCTCAAAATATTAATATTATTAATATTTAACTTGATTTTTCTTACTTTTACTCTTGACAAACTTAATTTTTTTGATATACTGTAATCAATAATCAATCAAAACTAGGAGAAAGTCATGTTTACAGCAAATTTTGCAGATTACCAGATCCGGCACGAAGAATTAATCCAACAGGCTCAGACCTACCGCTTGACCAGGATAGTTGAGACTCATAACGACCTGATCTCGCGGATCCAAAATGCCTTTGGCAGGCTTTTGATCCTTTCCGGCCGAGGTCTGTTGACCCTCGCTGAAGTCAATCGCTAACCAAGCATATAAAGATCAAACGGAGAAAATCATGTATACTGCAAACCTAAATGACTACCAGACTAAAAAAGAAGAAATGTTACGACAGGCTGAGAACTATCGCCTGGTGAGAACCGTAATGGAATCCAATTCTCGGCCTAGCGACCTGATCGATCAGATCGCCAAGGTCATCGACAAGCTGTTCTCCTAAAAAACCCACCCTGCCCAGTTGTAAACATAAATAGACCTCAGAGGTTAGATCAACCTCCGAGGTCTTCTTCTATAAGTCCTTTTCAATGCCCCTATCGCTCTTGATCACTCCAAGAGCATCTGGGACATCATCGTCAGCTCAACTCGTTTGGTCCAGCCCAGGCTTTCCCAGAATTTTTGGCCGCCTTCATTATCCTCAAAAATAAAGAGGTGGCACTTTTGGATGCCTATCCTTGTCAGGGCGAACATGCAGCGGCTGACGAGCGAATGGCCCAGGCCCTGGCGGCGGTAATCGGGATGCACCATTAAATGGTGTATATAACCCCGCCGACCGTCATGGCCGCATAATACCGTGCCCACAATCTTGCCATCTACCCAGGCTGTGAAGCTCATGCCCGGATTCCTTTCCAGGAATACCTCAATGCTGTGATGAGAGTCGGCTTTGCTGAGCCCTATATTTTCGCTCATTTCCCACAGGCTGTAGATCAGCTGGTAATCATCAATGCTCATTTCGTAAATGTTAAAACCCATTTCCCCTCCTCTTTGGAGGAAACATCATTCGTAGGAATAAAAACCCCTCCCGGTCTTTCTTCCCAGATGTCCGGCAGCCACCATTTTACGAAGTAAATATGCCGGCCGGTATTTATCCTCACCCAAATCACCCTGCAGCACTTCCATAACTGATAAAACCACATCCAGGCCGATCAGGTCCGCCAATGCCAGCGGTCCCAGGGGATGGTTCATGCCCAATTTCATCACTTCATCGATGGCCTCTGCCGTACCAACACCTTCCTGGAGGGCAAATACCGCTTCATTTAACATCGGGCATAAGATCCGGTTGGAAATAAAACCCGGAGAATCGGCGGACTCCACCGGAACTTTGCCCATCTTAATGGCTGCATCCATCACAGATTTGGTCGTCTGATCTGAAGTGTCCAGGCCGCGGATCACTTCCACCAATTTCATCAAGGGCACCGGGTTCATAAAGTGCATGCCGATCACTTTGTCGGGCCGGCTGGTTGCAGCGGCCAGTTTGGTCAGGCTGATCGAGGAGGTATTTGAAGCCAAGATCGCATCTGGCGGAGCGTTTTGGTCCATCTCTTTAAAGATCTTCTCTTTGACCGGGTAATATTCTGTCGCCGCTTCAATGACCAGCTCAGCGCCTTCAATGCCCTCATAGGACAGGGTCGTTTGAATGCCCAGGGCATTTTCTTTTGATTCTGCAGAGATCCTTTCTTTTTGGAATAACTTGTCAACAGATTGGGCAATCACTGCCTGGGCCTTTTCCAACTGGGTGGCATCCACGTCCATCATTGTGACCTGGAAACCAGCTACCGCAGCTGTCTGAGCGATCCCATTTCCCATCGTACCTGCGCCGACTACAAAGATTTTTTCCATTTTATCTGCTCTCCCTCCAATTATTCTCTACCAGGCTGTTTTGATCTTTTGATAGCTGTCCTGCAAAGTTTCCGGCATCACCCTGATCTCTCCTACCGCGGTCATATAATTGGTATCCCCTGCCCAGCGGGGAACAATATGCCAATGCAGGTGTTTTGGAATCCCGGCGCCGGCTGCTTCCCCCATATTCAACCCGATATTAAATCCTTCAGGATGATAAATTGTCTCCAGGACACTCAGGGCATAATTGATCAATTCCATCATCTCAGCCCTGGTCTCCGGTTCCAGTTCAGTCATATTTTCCCTATGTTCGAGGGGCAGGATCAATAGATGTCCAGTGGTATAAGGGTAGCGGTTCAGGATCACAAAAGCCTTCTCCCCTTTGTGGACCAGGAAATGATCCGAAGGTGTAGAGCTTGTTAACGCAGTACAAAAAGGGCATTCATCTTTTGGGGTTGAGTGTTGGATATATTCCATACGCCAGGGAGACCAGAGTCTTTTCATAAATTTTTTTCCAGAGGACAAGTACATTTTATTTTAGCAGAAAATGTTTTGAACAGCTCTTGACAAATTAGAATATATGTTCTATATTAAAACAACAGAACAGTTGTTCTACTCTTTTTACTACTCAGGAGGTACATCATGTCAGCCAACAGCATTCCTTTTATACCGGAACGAGTTCAAGTCAAACGCGGGGTCATTTTTGGTCTTTTGATCATCACTGCCCTGGTCGCTTTTGAGATCTTCAATTACAGCACCACCGATTTTGCGCTCACCGATCTGCTCGGTGGCCTGAAGTTCTGGGGTGTGCGCTGGGCCACGATCCTGGCGATCGCTTTTTGCGGGATCGATTTTGCCGGTATCGCCCGTTTATTCACACCAGAAGGAAAGATCGGGGAACAGACTGAAAGCTGGTACCTGTTTGCCGCCTGGTTGATCGCAGCCACCATGAACGCTTTATTAACCTGGTGGGGTGTTTCGATCGCTATAGCCAACCATGAGACTTTGGGGAATGCGGTCATCGCCCGCCAGACCCTGCTCAAGATTGTGCCGATCTTCGTGGCGGTGATGATCTGGCTTTTACGGGTCCTGATCATCGGCCTGTTTTCGATTGCCGGTGAACGTTATTTTGGCAGGGACCAGCTGCGGGTGGATTTTGCCCCTTCAGCTCGCAAAGCTCCCGTGTCCAGCCGCAAAGATAATTCAAATTCCGGTTATCGTCCGGCGCCCAAATCAGCTGTGAGAACTCCCCAGCGGGAGCCGTCCTACCAGCCGCTTTCCGCCCAGGGTAGAGAACATCACTAAATAGAAACATGTTTTCTTCTCCTGACTCCTCCTACGCGCAGGCAGCCTCTTCCAGTTCTTCAGGCTGCCTGCGTCGTTTTTTTATCCCGCCTTTTGCAGTAGTGCTGGTCTGTTTATTACTGGTTTTTGGGATAAATAAGATCGATATTGTACAGGCCGAATCCCCTGCCCTTTCTAGCTGAGGAGGAAGCAGGATGAAAGCAGGCATATCTCCCTTATTCACTCCTGAGGTGCAGGCCTGGGAGGAACAGATCCTGGTTTGGAGCGAAGAGTACCAGCTGGATCCCAATTTAGTGGCTACCGTAATGCAGATCGAATCCTGTGGTTATTTACTGGCCGAGTCTTCTGCGGGTGCCAGAGGCCTGTTCCAGGTGATGCCTTATCATTTCCAGGAAGGCGAAAACCCATTCCAGCCCAATATCAATGCAAAAAGAGGATTAAATTACCTCCGCCAAGCTCGCGAAGCTGGCGGTAATTCCCGCCTGGCTTTGGCCGGATATAACGGCGGTATTTACGGGGCGTCCCTTCCCGAGGAAGACTGGCCAGATGAGACTATCCGTTATGTTTATTGGGGTTTAAGGATCTATAAGGATGCCCAAAATGGTCTGGATCACAGCGATCGGCTGCAGGAATGGCTGAACAGCGGGGGAGCATCTTTGTGCCGGAAGGCGAGAGAGAGTCAGCGGTAATTTAAAATAAAGAAACGGTTTCCTGCTCAATATTTCAAAAGCAAAAGGCTGCCCAGGGAATAATCCCGGGGCAGCCTTTCTGAACCCGTTTGATTGATTAAGCAAGCACAACAGTTGCGCCAGCTTCCTCCAATTGTTTCTTTGCATCTTCTGCGGCTTCTTTGCCAGCAGCTTCGAGCACCTTGGAATCTGGAGCTTCTGCCATATCTTTGGCATCTTTCAGACCCAGGCTGGTGATTGCGCGAATAGCCTTAATGACTTCGATTTTCTTTGGTCCGGTGTCTTTGATGACAACGTCGAATTCACTTTTGGCTTCAGCATCCTCACCTGCATCGCCACCTGCGGCTGCGGCAGCAACAGCTACCGGGGCAGCAGCGGAAACGCCCCATTCTTCTTCCAGCATTTTTACTAATTCTGCTGCTTCAAGAACAGTAAGTTTATCCAGTTCTTCTTTGATTTTTTTGATATCAGCCATTTTTTTCTCCTTATAACGGCAATTAATCCGTGATTCTTATTTCTAGTATTACGCTACTGGCTCTTGTTCTGAACGTGCTTTGAGCACTGCGGCCAATGATCGGCCGGGTTCTGCCAGGGTGCGGACGAGTTGTGATGCCGGGGCTGCAATGGTGCTGAGCAGCATGGCTCGCATTTCTACCATGGATGGTAGATCTGCCATAGCGATAACCTCTTCCGCGGTCATCAGGCGATCTGCCAGATAACCACTTTTGATCTCGATCAGTTCTTGATCCTTAGCAAAGTTCTTCAGGACCTTGGCAAGACCGGTGGGATTATCATAAGAAACACCCAGGGCGGTAGGTCCGCTAAAGATACCTTCCTTGAATTCCCTGCCGCTCTCTTCGAATGCCCTTTTAGCCAGCGTGTTTTTGATAACATGGAACTCGCCGCCGGATTCGCGAATTTCCTTTCGGAGATCGCTGATATCCTTGACAGACAAATTACGGTAGTTGGCCAAGACTAATCCATCACTCTCGGCAAGCCATTTTTTGTACTGCTCTACGAGTTCTTCCTTTTGCTGCTTTGAAATAGCCAAAGTATTTCACCTCCTTCAAATCGGGTTCAGTACTGCTTAGATAACAAAAAGTCTTTATCTAACCAGCAGATAAAGACTTTGGATAATCCTGAGATTATTTAGCTTTACCTGGGCTGGAGATTAAGTTTTTAGTTAAAACGCCAGCTGTCTCTGGTAAACAAGTATTTTGTTATTTACAAATTTAAGAAATGAAAAATTAATCAGTTTCCATTTCTGCTGCCAGTATCGGATCCACGATGATGCCGGGACCCATGCTCGTTGCCAGAACTACTTTCCTGACATACTGACCTTTGGTCGACGGAGGACGGTTGCCCACCAACGACTCCATAAGAGCACTCATATTATCATGTAATTGCTCAGCTGTGAAGGATACCTTTCCAATCGGCACATGAATATTGGCTGTTTTATCAACCCTGTACTCGATCCTGCCGGATTTGGATTCTTCGATCGCCCGCGGCAGATCTTCACCGGGGATCATGGTTCCAGCTTTGGGGTTCGGCATCATGCCCCTGGGTCCCAGTACCGGACCAAGCACGCCGACTTTTCCCATCATATTCGGGGTGGCGATCACAACATCAAAATCGAACCAGCCGCCCTTGATCTTATTGACCATATCATCGCCGTCGGCGATGTAATCGGCACCTGCATCGCGGGCTGCCTGGGCATCCTCGCCCTGGGCGAAAACCAAAACTCTAACTGTTTTTCCAAGTCCATGGGGCAGGTTCACCAGGTCGCGGACGATCTGGTCAGCGTGCCGGGGATCAACACCCAAACGCACATGAAGCTCTACTGTCTCATCAAATTTAGCATAGGAAAGTTCCTTTGCCATCGTGATAGCTTCCAGGGGGGTGTATTTGTTATCGCGATCGACTTTCTCAAATGCTTCGGTATACTTTTTTCCGTGTTTTGCCATTCAATTCTCCTTGTGGTTTTAGCGGATAATCTAATATCCTCCCACCAGAAATTATCTCTTTATCTTGATTCCCATCTGTTTTGCGGTACCTTCGATCTGGCGCATAGCACTTTCGATATCATTAGCATTGAGATCTTTCATCTTGGTCTGAGCGATTTCCCGAAGCTGTTCCCGGGTGATCTCAGCCACTATTTCACGATTGGGCTCTGCTGATCCTTTATCGATACCAGCTGCTTTTTTCAACAGGATCGATGCAGGGGAAGTGCGCAGAACGAATTTAAAGGATCCATCCGTGAAAATGGTGATATCAGCAGGGATGATATCTCCCGTGCGGTCTGAAGTTCTGGCGTTATATTCCTTGCAGAAGGCCATCAAGTTGATGCCGTGTGCTGCCAGAGCAGGACCAATGGGCGGGGCAGGATTTGCCTTGCCTGCTTCAATCTGTAATCTTACGTTTGCTTTTACTTTTTTCGACACAATAATCTCCTTTGTGGTATTAGCGGATATTTATCCTCCCACAAATTTAAATTTACTAGGCTTCCTCCACCTGGAGGAAATCCAATTCAACCGGGGTTTCCCGGCCGAAGAAATTAACCATGACCCGGACTGTTGCCCGTTCCATGTCTATTTCTGATACTTTACCGTAAAAATCTTCAAAAGGTCTGATCCACGAACCCGACCCGTTCGCCAGTCCGGAAAGTGACATTGATGCGCGGTGATTTCAGATTCCATTCGCTTCAGAATGGGGCAACCTCTTCGGGCTGGAGTGCCGTGGGGTCGGTCACCCATTCCGAATATACCGGTTACACTGAGTGTGTTTCGCACCAGATACCAGGCGTCCCTCTTTGTCAGTACCATATAAACCAGTAGCATATCCCGGGAAAACCTTCTTTTCAACTGTCTGACGTTCACCGTTTTGACATTAACTTCGTCTTCCGTTGGGACAACAACATCAATAATATCAGGTTGTCCATACTCATGGACCTTGATCCGCTGCAGAATATTGTGGCGGACTTTATCCTCGTTGCCAGAATAACAGTGAATGACGTACCAGGCTCGTCCATCTACTTCAACAGGATCATCATGAATTGTTACCGAAGCATAAGGATCTACAACTTCAGTTTTCGTTTCATTCTCTTCATCTTCCAGATAAGGTGTATCAACGATCCCGAAATTCTCAAACGGTTTTTCTTTTATAACCT
>CAVOGS010000005.1:0-21837 GCA_963695575.1 uncultured Chloroflexia bacterium | reverse complement strand
TTGCTGCCTCAAGGTGAAATAGTCTTTAGCAGATCCAATGTACCCTGGATGGTCAGATCCTGCTGGTCTACCCTGGAAATGGTGGGCAGGGGATCATTTGAATCGTCCTGATAATCCCCGAACTGATGATGGTTGCCGCCTGCAATGCGAATATAGGTGGTTGAATCCGGCAGCAAGACCTTTTTCTCCTCGATCACGGGATCATTTGATCCGGTATCCAGGCTGCCGTAGATCAGCAGAACCTGGATATCTCCTCCGGTTAGATCTGAATTATCTACCGGATAGGAACCCCACATAATCAAACCCTGGATCTTTTCGGGGTTGTTTGAGGCATATTGGGAGGCCATCGAGCCGCCCAGCGAGTGCCCTCCGATGACCCAGGTGTCGATTCCGGGATAAGCCTCAATGATCTGATCGGCAATATCGGCATTAAGGACTGCCAGGTCAAGAGGCATCTCGGGAAGAACCACCAGGTAGCCATCGGCCGCGATTGCCCTTAATATCACGGCGTAAGCCCGGGCGTCCACCCGGCCGCCGGGGTAAAAGATCAATCCGGTGGTGGGTTTGCTGGAAGGTTTGAAAGTGATCCAGGGGTCGAAAGTGACTTCCACCAGTTCGTCGCTCTTGAGAGCCTGAAGGGCTGCTGGAAGTGCCGGCCTGGGGGAGGCCAGCCATAGGGTTCCAGCAACCAGGGCGGCCACGATAATTACCAATCCAATCAGCAGGATCTTGCGTTTTTTATTCATTATCTGTCCTATTTTATTTTTATTGAAATCAAGTAGACATGGAGGCGGTTAAACCCCCCGGGTGATACCTGGTGGGGATTTGTCCTGAGTATACCAAAAACAAGAGCAAGGATATTTTGATCTTTATAGAACAGTCCCAGGAATACACCGGAATCATTGGAAATATAATACCGATTATACTAAGGACAGATTGATAATCAGTTGATTGATCCCTAAGGATTTGCAGGCATAGGATTTTTTTTAAACTTGTCCAGGCTCTTATAATTGCTGAACCATGAAACGAAACTTTAATCCAACCCATATCTATCTTTTCATTGAAATAGCCGCCTCGATCTTTTTCCCGATGATCTTTGTGGCATTTTCTTTGTACCAGGTCACGGATGCGGGTTTATCGCCCCTTCAGCTTGTCCTCATCGGGACTGCCCTGGAAGTGTCCGCATTTGTATTTGAGGTCCCCACGGGCATCATTGCTGATGTCTATTCCCGCAAATTGTCCATCATTATCGGTTATATATTGATGGGCCTGGGATTTATCCTGATGGGGTTCTTTCCGGCTTTTTTCCCTATCCTGATCGCCCAGGTGATCTGGGGACTGGGGTATACATTCACCAGTGGTGCGGAAGAAGCCTGGATCAGCGATGAGATCGGCGAAGAAAAAGCCAATCAACTTTTTCTGCGCGCCACGCGAATCGGCCTTTATGCCTCACTGGCCGGTATAGGGTTGGCTGTCCTTGTCGGTGGAGAGAACGTGGCTTTTCCCATTCGCTGGGGTGGATTGGGTTTGGTGCTGATGGGGATCGTCTTGATCTTCACCATGCCCGAAACCGGTTTTAAACCAACTCCCCGGGAAGACCGCAATACCTGGGACCAGATGGTTTTTACCTTTAAAGAAGGGATCAGCGCCGTACGTTCCCGCCCCCGCTTGATTTCGGTCCTTGGCATAGGACTCTTTTTTGGTCTATACAGTGAAGGGTTTGACCGCCTTTGGGTCAAACATCTCATCGACAACTTTGAAATTTCCGGGATATTTGCCGGATCCCAGGTCGCCTTTTTTGCTGCTTTGCGGGCAGTCAGCACGGTGGCATCGATTTTGGCCATACGTTTTATGGAAAAACGCCTTGATACCAGCCAGCCCCTGGCTATTGGCAGGGCGATGCTCCTGGTCACGGGTGCGATCTCTGTAGGTCTGATCGGTTTCGCCGTCTCACCCTACTTGGGGCTTACCCTGGCCATATACCTCCTGATCTCGGTCTTAAGGACGCTCACTGAACCCATGTATACCGCCTGGGTGAACCAGAACCTGGACTCCGAGACCCGGGCCACGGTGTTATCGATCTCTGGACAGGTGGATGCCATTGGCCAGATTGCTGGAGGGCCAGGCGTGGGTTTGATCGCCAAACTGGTCTCGGTGGTGGCAGCGATCTCCACATCAGGCCTGCTGCTTACCCCCGCCCTATTCCTGATCGGTCGTGCCAATACTCAATCGGATGACGTTGCGAGTAATAATTTGTTATAGTAAATCATAAAGGACAGTGTGAGTTTCAGATATGGAGTGGGATATGGATATATATAAAGAAGTCAGGATCCTGAAACGTGATCGCGTCTTCTCACGAGTTGGATCACCATGCTGGATATTGTTTATTCTGATCTTGATCACA
The DNA here is from genome assembly GCA_963695575.1 of uncultured Chloroflexia bacterium. Taxonomy (GTDB): domain Bacteria; phylum Chloroflexota; class Anaerolineae; order Anaerolineales; family UBA11858; genus B10-G9. The sequence goes on along the minus strand of CAVOGS010000005.1, from coordinate 19,433 downwards.
TTGGGTGGCTGCGCTCCCCTGGATCTGTTTGCCGCCTCACCTTCAAACACACCTGCGCCAACCAGGACCAAGGTCGTTTTTCCTCCTACATGGACTGAGATCCCGCCTACTGCCGCAGCGACATTCAGCATCACACCCTCACCAACCACCAGCCCCACGATCACACCTACGCATACCGCGACATTTACTGCGACCGGGTCGATTGAACCCACGCCAGTTTCTCTTGCTGCCAGTCCAACTACCGATTGGAACACAGCCAGCCTTCCGGATTGCAACTTAACCGCTGCTGAAACGGGAGTCAGGATCTTCACGGCGCCTTTTATTGATCCATACCATGTGTTGCCAACCATGGAGCCGGGGAAATCATACCCGGCTGTGATCACCAAACCGACCTTTACCTTGCTTCTTGAAAATAATCAGCCCCTGGGTTGGGTGGATTACCGGCAGATAGCGCTCACTAGCGTGGGTAACGACTGCCTGACCAAATATGATGAACGTGAAGTGTGGGATTTCCCGCTGTGTTTTTTCACCCCTTTGAATGAGATCAACGGGTATGCTGATTTTGAGTTCATGGAAACATTACATACCCTGACTCCATCGTCCACCCTTGTCGTCCTCTATCAAAGTGAAAGTGGTTATTTCACTTCTTTTGGTTCCTCCGGGCCCAGTTTTCATGTAAAAAAGGGAGAGGTGTCTACGCACGGGAATTGTGAGAATATCCCTACCGTGGCCAAGGCCACTACAGAAACATCACTATATAGCGATCTTCCAGACCGAGGCGGAAGTGTAGTCTATACCCTGGCAGTCGACGAATCAGTATATACCCAATCCCAACGCAAGAATGGTGCACCCCCTCCCGGAGCGAGTGGGAGCGGGTATTGGATCCTGGCCAGAAGGCATAGCTGGACCGAAGATATTAACGGCTGGGTCTGGTCTGGACACATCGAAAATAAATAAATCAAAACCATACATGATTATTAGGTTTTTTGGAATAAAAAGGATTGGGAGATCCGGATAGTCGGGCGTAAAAAAGGTCAGGAAAAAAGCACTAGGCAAGTATATGAAAACAAAAAACCACCTTTTTTAGGTGGTTTTTTTCTCTATGAGACGGGTGGGACTCGAGCTAAAAAAGCTGAATGAAGGGTTTAAAAGGACGCTGTTATTTATTGGTTAGATCCAGGCTTGATCCCGAAATTAATTACCTTCAGCCGCTGTTTTGGCCTGTTCTGCTTTCCAGAGATTCTGAGAAGCATAGACATATTCGATCAAGAGATTCTTATAGCGCTCCATGAGCTTGTTTAGATGCTGGTAATGTTCAATTCCTCTGGTCGGGAGATCATAGGTGTAGCGGGGAATATCACCGGATGTCATTTCCCAATCATAGTCATTCTCAACCTCTATGAAGCCATATTTGATCAGCAAAGCGCCAACCAGGCCGATTAATTCCCTGATAGCCAGGTTGATATATTTTTTTGATCTTTTTTCCAGGTAGTAGGAATAGGAAAGGTCTGTCAGTTCAAATTGAGGTATCTCTATCCGGTGAAGCCAGATCTGAGGGTCATTAAGGCGCTTATTTGCGGCTTCTGGCAATGATGCGAGAATCCCTTTGAATTCCTTTTTCATATCCTGTGACTTTTGGGGACCAAGATTTTTAATGATCTCCGGTTTGGCTGTCCAATGGGCTTTCATGAGTTCAATGGACCAATCGTTGATGTACAACGCTATGATTTCTTTAAATTCAGGAATGATATTTTCACAATGCTCTTGGATTGAAGCAAGGACTTTCTTTTCCTGGGCGATCACTCGATCATAATCCTGTCCGCTCATTTTTTTCCATTTACCAGTCTGTTAGTTTGAGTACAAATTTGATAGATCTTTATATATTATATGCTGATCAAACCTCAAAACACAAATCTCCAATCCCCAGTGTACATAACATAGCTGCCAGTGTCAAGCAGCCTCCGGTTCCCCGCTGCTTGATCTGCTTTGCCTCCAAACCTGAATAGAAGGAAATCCAGTATTCAAATTGAAATCCCACATATCCTTGAGGGATTTTTGTCTGTGAGAAGGAGGGACTCGAATATCTTGCTCATCAGAGTTCTAAATTAGCTAAACCATTTGGCGGTGAAGTTTTATGCTAATAATCGGGTTTTACAATTCCAGATCACTTGCAGGTGCATTCTGCTCCGGTCTTCCGTCCCCCGTCCCCGGTCGCAGGCCCAGTCTGCCCGGATTTGCACCGCAATAACACGAAGAATGGATATATAAAAAGCATATACCAAGAGATAAGCAGCAATCTGATTCTTAATGATATTGGAAGATATCCCCCGCCAGTGCCAGAAGCAATCATGATCCCCCCCCAATTCTATCAACCTCGCTGCCTCAAAGAGTGGTACAAATAATGCGGGCAGGTTAAGAACGCCTACCAAATTGAAAATTGACGATATTTGCCATCCAGCGCTGCCTGTCATCGAAGGAGAAATGGCATGACAACAACAAAAAAACGGTTAATGATTGCCTTGATTGGAATCGCAATTCTAGCCGCACTGGTTTTTGCCGCCTATTATGGATTCCGGCAGATTCCATCCCTGGCTGAGCAACTACCACCTGGTTCAACACCTATCCAGGTGCGGATCACACATCCCGATCATAAAACAGTCTGGCCGCTCAATGTTGCCATTCCAATTCAAATCGCCCTCAAAGCTGGTGAGCCTGTCACCAGCGTTGAATTATTTGTCAATGGTACGTTGTACGACACCCAACCAATCAAAGACAAACCGACAAATCAGCAGCTTCTCACCCTCTGGGAGTGGCAGCCGGGCCTCCCTGGTACTTTTATCCTGGTGGCGCGGGCCCTGGATGCATCTGGTAACACAGGCATATCCCAGGCTGTATTAATAGAAGCAGGTCCCCCCTCCAAAAACGGTTTAAGTTTTCCAGTTGAGGATGGGCAGACCTGGGAAAATATCTCTCAAGAAACAGGTCTTGAGCTGGAAGAAATCCAGCAAGCCAACCCTGACCTTGATCCAATCCTGGCCCTGATACCCGGCAGCCAGCTCATGATTCCTACCGCATCTGACCCGGTTAAGAATCCAAATCTGATTCCCGGATACGGACCCCTGGGCGATATGCCAGCTGAGACAGAAACTCTCCCAGTCTCAGATATGGAATCAAAAAATCCTCCCAAATGGAATTTCATCAATGACATAAAATTTTTCATAAAGAATTCCAGCTTAAAGGATTCTATCGGGTCTGCTGCTTCTGACGAGGGATTAACCCAGGCAGACCCCGAACAATCAAGTCCATCAGGGCTTGCTGGTGAAGAGGGTTATATACCGCCAGCGCCTGAAATCGTCGGCCATGTTAATGGCTGTACAGTAGATTTATCTCTCCACTATCTGACATATGCTGATTTCGAAGATGGCTATTTCATATACCGTTCCCGGGAAGGTGGCGAGTTCGAGAGGATCGTAACGCTGCCGCCATATGGGGCATCCAATCAAGATAGTGAGATCTGGAAAATTGAGGATCCCGATCAATATGGCGTAGTGAGTTATTACGCTGCCACTTTTAATGTTTACGGTGAAAGTGCTGGCACGCCGATATCCTTCCTGTTAGATCAAACCAATTGTATAAGTGGTCGTTTTGGATTGGCTACAGATCCAAAGATTGATGAGCTGGGTGATCTGGTGCTGCCCTTTAATGTAGATACCGCCTACCTGTATCTCCAGATCAACGATTCCCAAGCCATTCGTGTGCCCGAAGGTGACCGCATGTTTTTACCCGGGTCAGGCGTTAAATTTAATCTGGACCTTTACCTGGATAGTCTGGTGGAATTAAGGCAATTTACGGATATGAATGTCCACCTGGAGATTTGGGGCTGGCAGGGTGGAGAACTGGTCTATGTGGGAGACCTGGATCGTTATGTCCACCGCACTGTATTAAGCGTTTGTTCTGTTGAAGGGGAAGGTGGCTGCACGGATGGGGGTGTTGGAGATTGGGTGTTTGAGATGAACATTCTGCCGGATTTTTTGATCCCGTTAAATGAGCAGAAATATGAAATCCGCTGGCAAACCAGCGCGCTTTCAGAAACTGATAAAATTTGCCTGGCTCTTGCCAATGAATTTTACGGCCCCGGCCTGACAGATTCAAACCCAACCCTGTTAAAAATTTGTTACTACTCAACGCCTCAGGAGGGCTTTGTGGGAGGCAATCAGGGTACCTACCTGCTTGATCTCGAGAAATTTTTATATCCTGAAGGCGCCCCAAAAATACCGCCCTACTCAGGACATCCAGGTGATAATTACCAGTACCCCGATTTTGCTGCAGATTATCCCCAGGGTGAGCCCTTTCAATTGGCTGTCCGGGTTTTGTCCGTGATGGAAGAGAGCGGATTTAATGATATTTCCAATACGGTGTATATGCATCATCTGACCCAATATGAAGACCCTGATGCGCCACCATTGGCATCCAAAGTTCCCAGCATGTATGAGATTGAAATATTGGAGGATACCTACCAACCTCCTGCCTATGAAATTCGCACCAAATGGGCCTGTGTGATCATCGATGAAGACCCCAGTGGACATTATTCGCCAGGTCAAGAAGTTTGCCCGCTCACGTATGTTGAATGTGGCGTAAATATGGACTGCGAAGATTCCGGATTTTTGGCGATGGTGGGAGCAGCCTGGGATCTGATCGTTAACGGATACCATGAAGGCAAGCAAAAAGTTGCCGATGGCATAACAAAGACAATACCTTTCTGTGATGACAGCCAGAGATGCAAGGATGCTGTCAAGAAAGGGGTCGATTATGCCGTTACGTACTATACTGGCATACCGGCCAACCTGCCAAACTCTGACGAAGCGGCTGCGCGTGGTGTGACGATGGTGTTAACGAGTGAATTATCTTCTGTCAGTGATCTGGAAGGCATCGAATACCTGTGCGGGGATTACTGCGAGGATCAAATCGGCGCCCTGCTTAACGAACACTTTGCCAGGGAGGAAGCCTATAAATACGGTCAGCCCGGCTGTTATGATCTTGCCGATCATTACGGTTATTTTCCGATCTGTTTTGCGCCGCCTACTATTGTCCATGCCTCACCAGGTTCGGGGAATTTCCCCGGATTTGTAATGGTACGGGTGACCCGCAAAGACACACCCGAATCGATCAATGCCAGCGAGGAACTGAAAGGAAAAACCCAGCTCAAAGTAACTGTTGACGGGTTTAACGACAGCCGGATCGGTGAATACGCAGATTTTTGTACCTACCAGGATAATCTGACTGTGAACGATTTGCCAAATCCACAGGACCCAAACAGTAATGCCAATAGGGGTTATGGCGCTTTTGGAGACTCACCAATGGAAGAACCCCTTTTCGAGACTGTCCAGGTTGAGATTCCCTGGTTAGAACCCGGTCAATCGATCGATATCCCGGTCAGCTTAAAGCAAATCCATAATCAATATAATCAAGGTTGTATTCGCACAGCCCACAGCCAATATTTGTTCTACCAGGGCAGATCACATCTGGAGGCAGCCGAGTATTGTTATAGTGAAGACAGCACCCAAAGCTGGGTGCCTTGCAATGAGGGCGGCAGCGATATCTGGGATTTCGATAATCCAGCAGGCCCTTAATTCTACTTGTCTTTGAAGATGCAGGTGTTGAACTTTCGGTTTCATCAAACGAGGCCTTACCATGAAAAAACATATCGTTCTCAGGATGACAATATTGGTACTGTTATTCTCCAGCTGCAGCCCACCTGGCCAGGTAAAGTCGGATCAGGCCTACATCGTCGGAGATGCCCAACCGCAGGCCTGGATTGATGCTCCTCTCAACGAGAGTTATTTACCACTTGATCCCTATGAGATCGTCTACCACATCAGCGATCAGGAAAGCATCGCCAAGGGAGAACTAAGCATCAATGATCAGGTGGTTGAAACCCTGTCAAATCCAGACACCTCGAAGAAACTGGCAACCCTGAAATATCTTTGGAATCCAACGGAACCGGGTACTTACTTGTTAAGTGTTCGGGCCCAGGATACAGATGGCAGATGGGGACCCGAAGCCCAAGCAGTCGTTTATATCGGTGAGGTCACTGCCGCTGAGTGCATACCGGCAGCAGAAATCATTATGAACGCAGCCTGCCGCTTAGGCCCGACCACCTATCATCTTCCTGTTATTTACCTGCTGGAAGGTGATAATCTATCTGTTGTGGGGACCAATCTTGATCAGACCTGGTGGGCCGTCCAGGTGCCAGATCAAACCCAGCCCTGCTGGATATCAGGGCAAACCGTTTCTCCTGTTTGCCAGCCCGCGGAGATTACCTACCTGCCATCACCGCCATATATCGCAAGCATAACAATATCCCATACAGAATTTTATTGGGGAGATAACCCCCAAAAGCAAATCACAATCAAAGCACAGATTGATGGAGAAAACCCGCTCAGCTCTGCCTATCTGATCTATCACCTGCAAGGAAAAAACCAGTGGTATAACACCTCCCTGATCAATACGTCAGGCAACATGTGGGAAGGGACCCTCGATGCTCGCAGTATTAAGGGGTATCAAGATATCAATTCAGCAATCCTGGAATACTATCTGGAAGCGACGGATGAGGCCGGGCTTAGCGCCCAGAGTCAAATCCTGGATGATATCAAACTTAAAAAGGTGCCTTAGTTGCTATTTCATTCTTAATGGGAAGGTTGTCCAGAGGCCATCGACACTACCTTTAAAACTAATCACAAAAAGACTGCAGCATTGGCTGCGGTCTTTTTGATTTTCTACTCCCCGGGAGGATTAAAAATTCCATCTCCAGGATTTCAACTACAGTAGTCCTGCTTTATGATTGATGGGGAATTCCAACACGAATAAGTGTTTTACTGTGGACGATCAGCTCACCGCCCAGGCAAAAACCCCTCCTTGGAGAGGTTTTTGCCTGCGAGACGGGGAGGGACTCGAATATCATACTCTTTAGAGTACTAGCGAGCTAAACCATTGGATTAAAAGACCGGTAGAGTATTCCTGAAAGTTTGAGATTATAAAGAATTTCCGGTCAGAGGCAAAGCCTCCCCGGTCTTCCATCTTCGGTCGGCGGTCGAAGACCGTCTATTATAGTATATGTATCTTATTAACATTATATGTATGATAAATATTAAATAATGTTGTGGGTTATAAACGATGGATAACAAATAGGAAATTTAATAATGGGATCACACCCACTTAATTTAGCACTTCGATTTATTTTGGAACTCTCGGCACTGGGTGCCATGGGGTACTGGGGATGGACCCAGCATGAAGGTCCAGTACGTTGGCTCTGGGTAATTGGATTACCTTTGGTGGCAGCTGTAATGTGGGGGACATTTGCCGTTCTTGATGATCCGAGTCGCTCAGGAAATTCGCCGGTACCCACACCGGGGATAATCCGGCTCCTGCTAGAATTATCGTTTTTCACGCTGGCAACGATCGCACTGATTGCCAGCCAGCGAGTTTCTGCTGGTTGGGTGTTCGCAGTAATGATTTTAATTCATTATGTACTATCTTATGATCGCATTTTTTGGTTATTGAAAAATTAAAAAAGATCCTTTTATGTGATTTAAATGCAGAAAAACCAAACTGGACCTGACCGGGAATTTGATTCCCCTAAAATTGGACAATCAACGATCAATGCGAGTCAGTTCAACGAGGACTTGAATGGTCAATCAGGCGCATAGATTGTTACAGCAGCCAATTTTTGATGCGCTGTAATTTCTGTGCTGAGATTCTAATTATTCCAGAAATATGCATACTAATTAGGCAATCTAATGGAAAACTCATTCGTGGATGGAAAAATGACCTCAGAGAAAAATCTTCCCTCAAACACTAAAAACCTTGTACTATTCTTTTTGATCTCTTTTGGGATCTCCTGGTTATTCCAATTACCACGGGTGTTAATGGATAATGGTCTGGCCCAAATATCACCTGGCCTACTAAAATTGAGTCCTTTCGCAGTTTTGGGACCATTTCTTGCCGCATTTGTGCTTACCTATAAAAGTGGTGGGTGGGAAGGCATCAAAGCTCTTTGGAAACGGGGATGGGATTTTAATTTTGATAAAAAATGGTTAATTGTTGTTTTCCTGTTGCCAGTGATTAGTTCAGGTTTGACGATTCTAGGGATTAATCTTTTTGGTGGAAAAATACTTTGGGAATACCAGGGTTTTCCGATAGCCATGTTTTTTCCAGTGCTGTTAATTTTATTTGTCACCCAGGCACTCCCTGAAGAATATGGCTGGAGGGGTTTTGCTCTCGATCGGTTGCAGGATCGTTTTAATGCCTTGACGGCCAGCCTTGTTCTGGGATTGCTGTGGGGATTATGGCATTTACCCTTGCATTTCATGAACGGTACTACACAGGAGGTTATTCCTGTATTTGAATTTATCATCAAACAAATGGTAGGCGCAATCTTCTTTACCTGGATCTATAACAACACGAACCGGAATGTTTTTTTGGCAATTCTCCTCCACGCAGTCTGGAATGTTTTTGGAGGGCTGATACCATATTGGGTTACCAGTCAAGGGCGGTGGATTAATTTTGGCGTAGAATTACTTCTTGCTGGGATAATAGTGGGGGTTTTTGGAGCAAGACGGATGGTCTGGGTGAATAAAAAAAGCATCAATAATGTTGAATGACGGAAATTAGCGGTTCATTTGGACCGAGAAAAATAGGTTGAGTATCATAGAGCAGCTGAGGAAGAATATCAATATGGAAAAAAACAGACAAAACCAAACCATACAGCTTAGTGATGGTCGAACGCTTGGATTTGCAGAATATGGACCAAAAGAAGGGAATCCGGTGCTGTATTTTAGTGGTGGTAATAGTTCGCGTTTGGAAGGAATGTGGTTCGATGAATCTGCCTACAGGAATAGTGTCCGATTAATTGTTCCGGATCGTCCAGGATTTGGATTATCGTCCTTTCACCCCAATCGTCAGCTCCTTGATTGGCCCAATGATGTTGTTGAATTAGCCGATACTTTAGGCATTGGCATGTTTTCGGTGTTTGGTCTATCGGGGGGTGGCCCCCATGTGCTGGCGACGATATATCAAATACCAGGTAGAGTGAACAAAGCCGCGATTGTGAGTGGGACATCTTCACCAGAAATGCCGGATAAATTTCGCGGAATGTGGCCTCCAGTAAAAATCATATTTATAACAGCAAAGAAATTCCCGAAAATAAATCGTTTTCTCCTGAAGCAAATGGCGGGTTTTTATAGCGATGAAGAACAAATGATGAAGCGCATGAAGCAGGCCTTGCCCTTTCCAGATGTAACACTGATCGAAGAACGGCCTGAGGTCATCAGGATATTTGCTGAATCAACCAAAGAAGCGCACCGCAACGGTGTAGCTGGAGATGCATGGGAATGGCATTTGTATGTCAGTGATTGGCAATTTCAATTACGAGATATCCTAAAAGAAGTCAAATTATGGTATGGCAAATATGATCAACAAGTTCCGATAGGGATGGGCAGGTATTTATCTGAAGAATTGCCCAATGCCGATTTGATTGAAGTAGATGATGGAGGGCATTTCTCTACAATCAATAATCATATTGATGATATTTTTGAGTATCTTAAGTAATTGGCACTCAATCCCGGCTGCTATGCCTCTCCCATATGCACCGGATCTGCACCGCTTTTCCCCCGATCATTGGTAGTTACATGCAAAAACCCCTCATTGTAGAGGGGTTTTTCTCTGTGAGCGTGGAGGGACTCGAACCCCCAACCAATGGCTTAAAAGGCCACTGCTCTACCATTGAGCTACACGCCCACTTGCGAGTAGGATTTTATCATGCGGGTGGGGGCTAGTCAACAGCTTACGGGAGGCACCTGAACCACCCGCGGACGGGCTGCATCGCTGCCCCGCGACCGGGAAAAGAGACCGGGGCAGGCTGGGCCTGCGACAGGTGGGGCTTCGCCCTGGACAGGTTGCTCCCTGCGCTCACGACGGAGGACGGGGATAAGGCGCTCTGCGCCCGACCGGAGACGGCGGACGAATGGCCTGGGCGCCAGACCGAGACGGGAGACCGGATGCTCGCATGCGCTCGCGACGGGACGGGGATCGCCTGCGCCCCGATCGAAGACGTAGGACGAAGACGGCTCACTCTGATCCCTGCATATATCCGCATCTAATTCACTTCACTATTACTACTTACTACTTACTTCTACTACTTACTCCTTACGCCTTACATCTTTAACAGACAGTTATATCCCATCACTGGCATCTACCAGGTAATGAACCCATAGATATGGGGGCCGTATCGAAAAAACGGCATAGTTCTTGCACCTAGGACGATTACAGGAGTGCTGCTTTTACACTCCGCTGCCAACCCGGTCTTATCAAAGAGGTCATGATGAAGAAAAATGAAGAAAATCTGAAATTCTCCTGGTGCCCGGTTTGTATGGTCCATACCTATCATAAAAAAGAGCGCGGCAAATGGCGCTGCACGGATTGGAATCATGAGGATTTCCTGCGCTTAAGGACCGATCACTGGATCGAGGAATACCGCGCATCCCAATCTGCTGGCCTGGCGATGCCTGTCCGGAAAGGGGTTTGAGATGACGATCCCTACTAGTGGACGATCACGGAAGATCCAGATCCACCTCAGCGACTCCCTCAATCACCGCCTGTCCAGGGCAGCGAAAGATTCTGGAGTCACCAAATCTGCTTTTGTGCGGGTGGCCCTGGAGCGGGAGTTTGCCCTCGATCAAAAATTAGCCCTGGAATGTGCCAATCAATCAGCTCCCCGGGTGAAGGAGCTGCGCTGTGATAAAAACCAGCTGAGGCTGTTTACAGGATAGGACTTGCCTGGCTACAAGCTAAATAGATCCAAAAAATACCCAGTACCATAATTAAAAACAAAACTGGCTGATGTTCATCAGCCAGTTTTTGAGTCCAGGGATTTCTAATCCCATCCATAATTGGCGCAGTAGAATTCCTCCCCATCGATTTGGGTGTATTTTACGCCCCAATCTGTTTCCATCAATTTGACATCCTCCCATAGGGATTTGTTTTCCTCAAGGGCTTTTTCAGCCCTCATCCGCGGCAGGGTGAAGCTTAACCAGCCCCGTTCTTGGGCGGCATAGGTATCTGCCCGGCAGGCCAGGATGGCCTGGATGACTTGCTTGTCAGGAGGCGATATTCTTTGATCATTGGCCTGGGCGATCAGGGCAGGGATGCCGTCATCTGACAGGGTATTCAGATGATATGTATCCAAGGCCGCATCCTCGTCAGACAGGCGCTGCAGGTTTTGTTTGATGATAAAACTGTCGATATTCACGGCATTCATGGTCAGCACAAATCCCGCCACTGATACCAGGGTGACCAGGGTGAAATAGCGATGTTTTCCCAGGACCTCAAGGATCAGGATGGCCAGGAACAGGATCGCGATCCAGATCACGCACAGGTGGGAATAGGTCCTTAAGCGGGTGAATCCATAGGCTGCTTCATAAAGCGCCAGCCGCTGCAAAGAAGAGACCAGGATCACACCCATGAAGGCTGTCATTAAACCGGTTTGGGCCGAAAATACCACCCGATCCTTTTTCTCTTTCCTGATGGTGATGCTGCTCAGCACCATAATGATAAAGAGCGTAAAAAAGGCCACTGCCAGCAGCTCGCCAAAACCACGCCGGGCGTATTCTGAATAGGTATAACCATCCAGAGAGATGTTCTTCTCACCCCCAAAGAAATACCTGAATTGGATGCTTACAAAAGCAAAGAACAGCAGGTTGACTGCTCCCATAATTATGCTGGTCTCAGTGAATCCCAGGAAGCGGGGCGGCCAGGACTGGTCCAAACCAACCAGCTTTTCCTCCCGGCTTTTATGCAGCGAGTGCAGCATCAACCCGGCCAGCAGGAAGGTCCATAACCCTATCAAGGCCAAACGCAAAATATATTCGGGTAATTTTTCTAGCCGCAGCAGTTCGATCAGATCCCCCAGCCAGTTGGAGAAGATCGGATCGGCCTCGGATAAAAGGGCTGCCAGAACAGCGACAACAGGCAGCGCCAAAAGTATGCCCCGCAGGTAGGGTGCGGCTTTTTTCCAGCCCGCACCTTTAACTTTTTCACTATCTTCACTTTCTGCCTTTTGCTCTTTACTTTCAGTTATCAATTTAAAAGGCAGGCCAATGGCACTGGTGAATAACCGGAAACCCCCAACGATATAATCACTCAGGTTATATTCCTTCCAACGCCCACCTTGATAGGACAGGATCAATAATCCCAGGAATCCCAGCGAGAGCAGGTGATTCAGGGTGCGTGTAAAGGGTTCGGCCCGCAGGAATCCCAGCACGCTGAAAAGCAGCGCCAGTCCTACCAGGGGTATGCTTTTGGGCGACAGGGCTTTTCCTTCTTTTTTAGACAGGAAGATCAAGAGACCCAGCAGCAGCACAACATGGATGGCAAAGGAAATCCCGAGTGGTTTTTTCCAATATAGGACGTCAAAACCCCAGCCTACGATCAAGGCGCAGTACCAGAGAGTGGATCTGTTCTTAACCATACCCAGCTCCTTATTTGAATTGTAATGGAGGGAAATCGATTGAGATCTTAGAAGCGAACCATGGAGAGGATCATAGCAAGGATAATGAAAATACCGATGATGCTCATGATGACTTTCTGTGTTCGCATTTGGCGTTTATTTCTTGACATAAGGCTCCTGATATGTTTTTTGATCTCAATTCTTGCTCATTGTAGCACGAAGGCCAATTATTCCAAGTGCTTTTTAATGGATTGAGCGATTTTGAGAGTTATTTTTGGTGTTTGAGAGAGTTCTTCCAGGCTCGCGTCCCGGATATTCTGAATTGTATGGAATTTCTTCAATAATTCCTGTCGTCTGGATGGTCCTACGCCGGGTATTTTTTCCAGGCTGGATGCCAAACCCTGCTTGGAACGGCGTTTTCTGTGGGCCGTGATTGCAAAACGGTGGGCTTCGTCCCGGGAGCGCTGCAGTAAATGCAGCCCGGGGGAATCTTTATCAAAAGATACTGGATAATTTTCACCGGGTAGGTAAACCTCCTCATGTTTTTTAGCCAATCCTGCAATGGGAATGGTATCCAATAGATCGAATTCTTCCAGTACCGCTACTGCCCGGTTCAGCTGACCCTTTCCCCCATCGACCAGGATCAGATCGGGCAGGGCGCTGAAGGAACGATCGGGTTTCGCACCGGGTTTCTGTCCTTCTTCGCTGGCAAAAACCAGGCGCTGGAAACGGCGCCTTAACACCTCATCCATGCTGGCGTAATCATCCGGCCCCTGGACGGTGCGGATATTAAAGTGGCGGTAATGGGAATTCTCCGGGCGCCCGTCCAGGAAAACCACCATACTGCCTACCAAAGCGGTGCCCTGGGTGTTGGATATGTCATAACATTCTATTCTCATGGGAGGGGCGCTGAGGTTGAGATGGGATTGCAGATCGGTCAGAGCGCCTTCAGCTCTTTCCCGTTCGGAATCTTCCTGGTTTTTGAGGGCAGATAACATGGAGGCTGCATTTTCCGCTGCCATGGCGACCAGCTTCTTCTTTTCTCCCCGCCGGGGAACGATCAGCTCCACTTTTTTACCGCCTCTCTGGCTTTTTAACCATTGGTGAATGATCTTGGCTTCTTCGATCTCCCGGGGCAGCAGGATTTCGGGCGGGATGGATGGCGCCTGATCATAAAACTGTTTGATGACCTCAGTCAGCAGGTCTTTATCGGCTGTTTTATCGATATCCTCCACCAGGAAATATTCCCGCCCGGTCAGTTTTCCTCCCCGGATGAAAAATACCTGGATGCAGGCATCGTTATCAAGATCAGCCAGGGCAATCACATCGGAATCTGTGAAACGGGTGGAGATGATGCGCTGTTCCTCTACGATGCGCTGGATGGCGTCCAGGGTATCCCGGAGCTGTGCAGCCCGTTCGTATTTTAAGTCCGTAGAAGCCTGGCGCATCTCCGCTTCCAGGCGGGTGATGATGTTCTCGGTTCTGCCATTTAAAAATGCGCCCAGTTCTTTGATCATTTCCCGGTACTCTTTCTGGCTGATCCTGCCAATGCAGGGAGCAGTGCAGAGCTGGATGTCATAATACAGGCAGGCGCGCTGATCATCGCCTGTAATGGTCCGGTTGCAGGTCAGGTAAGGGAAGATCTTGCGCAGTAGATCCAGGGTCTGGTTGACAGCCCAAACATTGATGTAGGGCCCGTAATATCGCGATCCATCTTTTTCAACTTTACGGGTAACGCTGACCTTTGGAAAAGGGTCTGCCCAATGGATCTTGATATAAGGATAACGTTTGTCGTCCTTAAGCTGAACATTATAATGGGGCTGGTATTCTTTGATCAGGTTCATTTCCAGGATCAGGGCTTCCAGTTCGGATTTAACGATGATCCATTCGATATCACGGATATGGGCAACCATCTGACTGGTGCGGGGGTGTTTTTGGGCGCTGGCATGGAAATAGGACCGCACCCGATGGCGCAGGTTGATGGCCTTGCCGATATAGATCACCTTGCCGGCCTGATCTTTCATAAGGTAGCAGCCGGGTTGATCCGGTACGGAATTGAGAATGTCCTTAATAGGATCGGATATTTCCATGATAAAAAAATTTTATCACAGGGGGTCAAGTTCTTACCCCGGGTAACCCGATGGGGGAAGGCCTGGATACGCCGGCAAGGAAGAATATCCCCCTTGGGGGTGCCTATCGAAACTTGTTGCAAGCCCAGTCTGCCAGTATACTTGCTCTATGTTCTCAATACCGGTAGATCCGGAATTTTCACGCTTCTGGTCGATAACGGAAGTAAATGCCTATCTGAAAGGGCTTTTGGAGGCGGATGCCAACCTGCAGGATCTTTGGGTCGCAGGCGAGATTTCCAATCTCTCCCGGCCTGCCTCGGGTCATTTGTACTTCACGCTGAAAGACCAGACTTCCTCTTTAAGATGTGTGATGTGGAAAAACCGGGCCCTGCAGGTCGAAGCGCCGCTCCGGGATGGCCTCGAAATTGAAGCCCATGGTGTTTTGGGTGTCTATGAAAAAAGCGGCCAATATCAGCTGTACGTTGATTATTTGCGGCCCAGGGGAGAAGGCGCCTTATTCCAGGAATTCCAGCGATTGAAAACGCAGCTGGAGAGTGAAGGGTTATTTGATCCTGCCCGCAAGCGCCAACTGCCCCCCTGGCCAATGCGGATCGGCATCGTCACCTCTCCCTCGGGGGCAGCTTTCCAGGATATGAAAGATACCCTAACCCGGCGTTTCCCGTTGGTGAAGATCCTCCTGTCCCCGACCTCAGTGCAGGGAGACAGCGCGCCTAAGGAGATCTGCGCTGCCCTGGAGCGACTGTACCGCCTGGAACCGGATCTGATCCTGATCGGAAGAGGGGGAGGATCGATTGAAGATCTGTGGGCCTTTAACGATGAAAAAGTTGCCCGCACGCTGGCTGCGTCTCCCGTACCGGTGATCAGCGGGGTGGGGCACGAAACCGATTTTACGATCACGGATTTTGTCGCTGACCTGCGCGCGCCAACACCAACAGCCGCCGCTGAATTAGCGGTCCCGAATCAAGCAGACCTGCGGCTCGGGTTGGGGGAATTCCAGACCCGCTTAGCCCGCTCTGCGCAGAATAAGATCTCAGATCAGCGGTGGAAGATGGAAGGTTTTTCAACCCAGATCGAGCGCCTTTCCCCATTGGCTCAGATCAACAATGGCCGCCAGCGTTTGGATGAATTATCCGGCAGGGTGAACAGAAGTTTGGGAATGACCATTAAATCTTCCCGGGATCTGTGCCTCGCCTACCAATCCCGATTGGCTGCTTTGAATCCGGAGGCGATCCTTAAACGCGGTTATGCCATGCTAACAACGGAAGATGGCGCGACGGTGTACCAGGTAAGTCAGGCCAGCACAGGGGAACACCTGCAGGTGCGTGTGAGTGATGGGGAATTTGAAGTTATTGTCAGTTAAGGCTTGAAGTTCGCTCCGCTACCCTTCCACTTTTTATACCTTTCATTAATAAATCTCTAATCAATTTCAAAGAGTCGGATTCTATAATTAAAGATGAAATCAACCCCGAGGCGGGTTGTCAGCTTCGTGGGGGAGAAATGTAGAGGTGAAAAATGAATCTAGAGAAATATACATCAAAATCCCAACAAGCCATACTGCGGGCCCAGCGCCTGGCAGAAGACCATAACCATCAGGAAGTTGCACCTGCTCATCTACTGTATGCTCTGCTCGATGAGAATGAGGGCACTGTTAGCGCAGTTGTCAGGCGTATATCAGGAAGCATAGATGGGATTAAACAAGAGATCTGGAAGGAACTATCGGACCGCCCCAAGGTTTATGGCGGTAATTTGCAGGTGGGTTTGAACCGGAAAACCGCCGATGTTCTCTCGGATGCAGAACGTCATGCTAAAGGCATGGGGGATGAATATGTGTCCACAGAACATATTCTGCTGGCTTTAATTGAAAGCGAGGAAGGAAAACGTCTGAAAGGTTTTGGCCTGACCAAAGATGCAGTTCTGGATGCGCTGAAAGAGATTCGTGGAAATCAGAGGGTGTCGAGTCAGGACCCCGAGAGCACCTACCAGGCCATGGAAAAATATGGCCGGGACCTGACCGATCTTGCCCGTCGGGGCAAGCTGGATCCGGTCATCGGTCGCGATGAGGAAACCCGGCGGTTGATCCAGATTCTCTCGCGCCGGACGAAAAATAATCCGGCGCTGATCGGTGAACCAGGCACGGGAAAAACAGCCATCGTTGAGGGATTGGCCCAGCGCATCGTCAACGGGGATGTACCGGAAGGTTTAAAACGGAAACGCTTGATCCAGCTTGATATGGGCGCCTTGATTGCAGGAGCAAAATACCGGGGCGAATTCGAGGAACGTCTGAAAGCTGTTCTGAAGGAGATCACCTCCGCTGCTGGCGAAATTCTGTTGTTTATTGACGAAATGCATACAGTTGTTGGCGCGGGCGCAGCTGAAGGCGCCATGGATGCCGGTAATATGTTAAAACCTATGCTGGCCCGGGGAGAACTTCACTTGATCGGCGCTACAACCCTGGACGAATACCATAAATATATTGAGACAGATGCTGCCCTGGAAAGGCGCTTTCAACCGCTGCTGATAGAAGAACCCAGCGTGGAATCAACCATCAGTATATTAAGGGGATTAAAAGAACGTTATGAGATCCATCATGGTGTGCGGATCACAGATCCAGCCACTATCGCAGCGGCAACTTTATCCAATCGTTATATTGCTGATCGCCAGCTGCCGGATAAAGCAATTGACCTGATCGATGAAGCGGCTGCCCGCCTAAGGACAGAAATCGATTCAAAACCCAGGGCCCTGGATGAAGTGGATCGCCAAATCATGCAGTTGGAGATCGAACAGCAAGCCCTTAAGAAAGAGACCGATAAATCCTCACGTACTCGGCTGGAGACCTTAAAAGAAGATCTAGCCAACCTGAAGGAAGAACAGCAGGGGTTGCAAAGCCGTTGGATGACAGAAAAGGAGGTCATTGGTGAGGTCCGCGATGTAAAAAAGGAGATCGATCAGACCCGGATAGAGATCGAAAAGGCAGAGCGTGAAGCGGATCTGGAGCGCGTCGCAAGACTGCAGTACGGCACACTCAGGGATCTGGAAGAGAAACTTAAACAGAAAGAAGACCGCCTTGGTGAGGTTCAGGCCGATGGAGCCATGCTGAAAGAAGAAGTGGATGTAGAGGAAATTGCTGGTGTTATTTCACGCTGGACCGGTATCCCTGTCTCACGTTTGATGGAGAGTGAGACCCAAAAATTGATCCAGATGGAAGATCGCTTGCACCAGCGTGTGATTGGTCAGGATGACGCAATAAAAGCAGTTGCTAACGCTGTGCGGAGGTCTCGGGCTGGTATTCAGGATCCAAACCGGCCGATCGGTTCATTCATTTTCATCGGTCCAACCGGTGTGGGGAAAACAGAACTCGCCCGCGCCCTGGCAGAATTCATGTTTGACAGCCAGGACGCCATGATCCGGATTGATATGAGTGAATACCAGGAAAAACACACTGTCTCTCGCTTGATCGGATCACCTCCAGGATATGTCGGATACGGGGAAGGAGGTCAGCTTACTGAAGCGGTCCGCAGGCGTCCGTATAGTGTCATTCTATTTGATGAAATTGAAAAAGCCCACCAGGATGTTTTTAATACGTTATTGCAGCTCCTGGATGATGGCAGGTTAACCGACGGCCAGGGCAGGACGGTAGATTTTCGAAATGCTGTTGTGATCATGACCAGCAATGTGGGCAGCCAGGTTTGGTCGCAAGGTGTGGATGAGAAAGAGGCTGGGGAGATCACGTTAAAAGCGTTGAAGGAAGTGTTCCGGCCCGAATTTCTAAACCGGGTGGATGAGATTGTCCTTTTTCACTCTCTCAACCGCGAGCAGATCTTGGAAATTGTCGGCATTCAGCTTAAACGGGTGCAAGACCTGCTTCAGGCCCGCGGTTATACGCTGGATATCAGCCCCGAAGCCAAACAATATCTGGCCGACGAGGGATTTGATCCCGATTATGGAGCTCGGCCCTTAAAACGGTCGATCCAGAAGGAAATTCAGGATCCCCTGGCGCTGGCGATTCTATCTGGTGATTTTGAAGGGGGAGATACTATCCAGGTTGATGTTGCAGAGCATGGCTTGAAATTTACAGCTTTAAGGGCCAATGAGGTTGTTTAGTCTAACCTGGTGGAAAAGGGACGATGTCTATTAAATGGACACCATCAGCTCCCGGAGCTGTTCAGGGACTGAGTCCTTACAAAGGACTCAGTCCCTTTTTTTGTTCTGATTTTCTTTCAGCCATGATAATAATGATCGATGATAAGCAATCTGCTGTTCTGCTAGCGTAGAAGATATGTCCTCTAAGACCAGATCAAAAATTTTCGATGGATTAATAAAATCTATGGGTCTCTGCCCGATGTATTCTTTTACACTTGAATATTCCCATTTTGAAGGATCCCAGACAAGATTTCCATTAACAGGGTTGCTGTGGATGTAATGAGATAAATGAATGAGATAGTTTAAATTTTTAACCAGGATTCTTTGGAAGGAGCCTTGAAAAAGATGGCCTTTCCGTTGATATGTCTTATTAAATGATACGACATATGAGAGAGCCAGTTTATGCATTGAATCAGAAAATCTTCCTTCTCTTATCTTTACTAGAAGGTGATAATGGTTTGGCATTAGACAATAAGACAGAATATCTGAGCCAGGCGTCAGGTACTTTTTTATCTTGGATAAAAAGAACTCATAATTTTTTGTTTCTCTGAAAAGTAAGTTGCCTTCGACGGCTCGATTATAGATGTGAAAATAATATCCTGGGATTAGATTGGTCTCTTTCAGTGGCATATATATCCCCCAATGCCACTATACAACAGGGATTGAGTCCCTTCAGGGACTCAGGGATCCGTTTTGTTAAT